>NZ_JBIWPI010000003.1:0-191098 GCF_044768185.1 Amycolatopsis sp. NPDC101161 | reverse complement strand
CTGTTTGGTGTTTGGGTGATGGGCCCCCCACCACCCCACAACTCCCCAGTTTTTTGTGGTGTGGGGGGCCCCCCCCCCCCACGCCCCAATTCCCGTGCGGTCAGCCGCGCTGGTACTCCTCCCAGGTGACCTTGGTGACCGCGGGACCGTCGTCCGCGCCGCGGCCGGCGAGACCGTTCATGCCCAGGTAGTAGTCACCGGTCTGGTGCTGCGCCCCCGACGAAAGGTCCGGGTCGGAGATCGCCATCGCGTGGATGTGGTAGGCGAAACCCTGGTCCGGCGTGCGCAGCCAGGCGGCGAACCCGACCTTGCGCAGCGCCTTCAGCAGGTTCGTCCGGCTCGTCGAGGACAGGCTGGACACCGAGATGTCCATCGCGCCGCCGCCGTCGTGGGTGCCGGCCGAAGCGTCGACGCCGCCGGGGTTGTACGACCCCTGCGTCAGGCTGACCGACGACCCGAAGATCCCCTCGGCGGCCACGAGCATCGCCTTCGTGCGCGTGTTGAGCGTGACGCCGTGGTAGGTCACGTGGCTGCCCGCCGAAACCGGGTTCGTCACCGTGTACCGGCCCTCGCCCAGCTTCTCCAGCGACGTCTTGCCCGGCAGCCCGGACGCGTCGATCCCGGTGTAGCCCAGCGACTTCTGGTACTGCGAGTACGCGGTGATCGTGGTGGTGCCGAAGTAGCCGTCGACGTAGGTCGAGGCCAGCAGCCCCTTCGCCTGCAGCGCCTGCTCGACGAGCAGGACGCTGTCGTGCGCGCCCGGCGTCTGGGTGTCGTCGGCGCGGCGCGGGTCGATCTGGGCCGCCTTCAGCACGGCCTCCATGTTCGCCGTGGGCAGCGCCGTCGTGGCCACCGGCGCGGCCTGAGCCGGTGCGGCCACGGCGAACGCCGCTGCGGTGAGTGCCGTCAGCACGGCGGCCTTCGTGAACATCCCTGTCCTCCACTGGTCGGAATCAGTACGGCCCCGAGGATCACCCCACCGGATACAAGGGACGTACAAAAGCGGCATTCGGCTCGGCGTCACGACGTGTAATCCCAGCCACAGCCGATCCGTTCTCCACTGGTCCAGCCGTGTTTCTTGCCGTCACACAGAGTTGCGTGGGGCTGGCGCTGGACGTACCCGTGTTCCTTTCGTAACCTGTTCGAGATCTCGCGGCCCCCGGTCGTCGATGAGACGGCGACGCGAGATCGCCGCCGATACCCCCTGCCGGGTACCGGACCCCCAGCGCGGGCTCTACCTGTTGCGGTCGAGCGCGCGCCGGACACGGGCGAGGCCCCCGACTCGCCACCGGTGCCCGACGGCGGCCGATCAGCAAAGGAGACCCGCGCGAGAATGCGTTCGCATCCCGTCAAGCGCGTGGTGTCAGGTGCCCTCGCCGCGGCCTCGGTGATCACTGTCGTCACCATGGCCCAGCCGACGGCCACCGCCGCCCCCATCCCCGTCCTCCAGGCCCCGCCCACCGGCTCCGAAGCGCTGGCCAAGTACCGCGAGCTCGCGGCGCAAGCCGAGAAGCTCAACGAAGACCTGCTCAAGGCGCAGGACGACCTGACCGCCAAGCAAGGCCAGCTCGACAAGGCCAACGCCGACGCCACCGCCGCCAAGGACGCCGGTGCCCAGGCGATCGAGGCCAAGCGGAAGTACCAGACGCAGGTCGACAAGTTCGCCGGCGCGTCGTTCACCAGCGGCGTCCAGATGAACAAGCTGTCGGCGCTGCTGGCCGGCACGTCGACGCAGGACTTCCTGGACCGCTCGGCGGCCCTCGAGGTCATCGCGACCGACAAGAACGCCGCGATGGACAACCTCAGCGGCGCGGCCGACAAGGCCACGGCCGCCGACAAGGCCGCGACGGACGCGGCGAAGCGGGCGCAGGACGCCCGGGACGCCGCGGCCAAGCTCGCGTCGGACATCGAAGGCAAGAAGAAGAACCTGCAGGCCCAGATCGACCAGATCGAGGCCCAGAGCCGCACCCTCAGCACCGCCGACAAGGCGGCGCAGAAGGACACCGGCGGCACGCCCCCGAGCGTGAAGGCGCCCAGCTCGGCGGCCCAGAAGGCGGTCGACGCGGCGCTGAGCAAGCTGGGCAGCGCGTACGTGTGGGGCGCCACCGGACCGAGCACGTTCGACTGCTCGGGCCTGATGCAGTGGGCGTACAAGCAGGCCGGGATCTCGCTGCCGCGGACGTCGTCGGCGCAGGCGGGCTTCGGCACCCCGGTGTCGCGCAGCCAGCTGCAGCCGGGCGACCTGGTCGCGTACTACTCCCCCGTGTCCCACATCGGGATGTACATCGGCGACGGCAAGATGGTGCACGCCCCGACCAGCGGCGACGTCGTCAAGATCTCGCCGCTGCTGAGCGAGTACGCGGGCGCGACGCGGCCCACCGCGTGACCGGCTGCCCCGTTCCGCGAGGTGTAGAAATCGCGGAACGGGGCACCTTCCGCGCATGGTCGACAACTACGACGCCGCGACGGTCGAGGCCGTCGGCAAAGTCACCGAAGCGCTCGAGACGATCGAGCGGGCGCGCGGGCACCTCTACTCGTTCCACCAGCTGACCGGAAGCGCGGACCTGGCCCTCGGCGAAGCCGTCGAAAAGCTCGAGAAGGCCGGCCACGCGGACTGGGCGCGGCGGATCTCGGAGGAGCTGATCGGGCTCAACGTGCTACCCGATCGGTGGACGTTCCAGGTTGTCGAGGAGTACGACGACGGCTACTACAAGGCGTGCCGCGACCTCGAGCGATCGCTGCTCGAGTCGTTGACGGACGGACGCCGCCACCTGCACGAACAGCAGATGAAGGCCGACCGCCGCACGCACGGCAGGCCAGGCCACGAGGCGGGCGCGCCGTCGACCCCACCAACCGGCTCGTGACCGGCGATTGTCGTACCCCTGCGCTAGAGTCGGAGTCAGGCGAACAGGTGTTCGATTGGAGGATGTCGTGACCGATCAGGTGGAACCGAACCCGGAGAAGGACCCGAGCGACTGGACGACCGGCGACGAGCCGATGACCGGGCCGCAGAAGTCATACCTGCAGACTTTGGCGCAGGAGGCCGGGGAGGAAGTGCCGGAGGGGTTGACGAAGGCGCAGGCCTCGGCGCGGATCGATGAGCTGCAGCAGGCCACTGGGCGCGGTAGCTGACCGGCTGGGGGCGGCGGGGCCGGGTTGCGGGCGCGGGAAGGAGCCGGGGCGGTCGGCTGAGCCAGGCCAGGCCAGGTCGGCGGCGCGCGAGGCAGGAAGCAGCTGGGTGGTCAGCTGGGGCCCGGTCGTCTTGCAAGCGGCGGGTAAGCAGTCCGACCGGCTGTTGCGATTTCGGTCGCGCGCGGTGATCCGCAGCGCGCTTATGGGCAGGCAGCGGGTAATCCGACCGGTGACCAAGGTCAGCTCGCGCGTGTCTTGTCCTCAGGCGGCGAGCGGTCCGCGTGGGCGCTGAGTCTCTTCGCCGGGTGTTGGGCCGCTCATCATTGTCGTTGTGGGGCTTGGCTTTCTCGTTGCCGCTCTGAATCGCGGGCGTCCTATCCACGCGCCACTCCCTATCAGCCGCCTCGGTGATGGGTTGGCCTCGCGGTGCGGCGGGTATCAGCCGGGAATGTCCCAACCGAACGAACAACCCGAGATCGCGCGGCCCGGCACTCCTGATCCCGGCCGGGCGGACGACAACCTTTACGAGACCGGCGAAGGCGATCCGCCCGAGAGCGCCGATGAAGCCCGTGGCGTCGGACAAAAGGTAATTGGCGAGCTCCGGGAACGCCGGGACAGCTGAATCAAGCCGCCGCGGGCAGTGCTGCGCCCGATACGCGGAGGAGGAACTCCGCGTTGGAGCCCGTCTTGCGGAGCTGGTCGAGCAGCTGCTCGATCGCGTGCGGACCCTGCAGCGCGCGGCGCACCTCGCGCATCGCGGCCAGTTCTCCCGGCGTGACCAGGAGTTCCTCGCGACGGGTGCCGGAGCCCGGGATGTCGACCGCCGGGAAGGTGCGGCGCTCCGCCGCCTTGCGGTCGAGTTTCAGCTCCGCGTTGCCCGTGCTCTTCAGCTCCTCGAAGAACACCGTGTCGGCCAGCGAACCGGTCTCCACCAGCGCCGACGCGACGATCGTGAGCGAGCCGCCGCCTTCGAGGTTGCGGGCCGCGCCGAGGATGCGTTTCATCGGCTGCAACGCGGCCGCGTCGACGCCGCCGGACAGCGTGCGCCCCGACGGGCGGGCCGCAAGGTTGTACGCGCGGCCGAGACGCGTCAGCGAATCGAGCAGCAGCACGACGTCTTCGCCGCGCTCGACCAGGCGTTTCGCGCGCTCGACCGCGAGTTCCGCGACCGCGACGTGTTCCGCGGGCGGACGGTCGAAAGTGGACGCGATCACCTCGCCGCGCACGGTCCGGCGCAGCTCGGTGACCTCCTCCGGCCGCTCGTCGGCGAGCAGCACCATCAGCCGGCATTCCGGGTGGTTGACCGAGATGCCGTGACCGATCTCACGCAGCACGGTCGTCTTCCCGGCTTTCGGCGGCGAAACGACCAGCGCGCGCTGGCCTTTGCCGAGCGGCGTGACGAGGTCGATGACGCGCGGCAGCAGGCGCGCCGGGGTGGTTTCGAGCAGCAGGCGCTCGTCCGGGTGCACCGGCACCAGGTCGGCGAAGTGCGGGCGCGGTTCCGCCGGGTCGGCGCCGTTGACGCTGGTGATTTCCTCTGGCGTGCCGGTGATTTCGTCGCCCGGGCGGAGTTTGTGCTTGCGGACAAGGGAAAGCGGCAGTGCGACGTCGTCCGGAGCCGGCCGGTAGCCGGTGCGGACGAACGGGGTTTTTCCGGATGTGTCAAGGATTCCGTGAAAAGACATGGGTGTCTCCTGATGAGGTGACCGGTCCGCGCGAACGGCGGAACCGGTGAAATGAGGAAGAAGGCCGATCAGCCTGGATCCGAGAGCTTCCTCCGGGCGGCCGCGGGGCCGGCATCCGTGAGGAGCACCTTTACGTTAGCGCGACATCACGCAAAGCACAACGGGTAAGACGTCGTCGCGGTGGGTAGGTCTGAAGAGAAGCCCGTGAAGCGGGGGAACCCGAGGCTGACGATGGGAGTGGATCGTGTATCGACATACCCCGGAACCTGGCGTCGATACCGGCGAGAGCGCCGACGCCGACCAAACCGGGACCACGTCCCCGATGCGCACGAGCGGTGGAGCCGTGGTCACCTCGACGTTCGAAGAACTGGCGCCCGCCCTGCCGAACGAGATGGCGGGGTTGCGCCGCAAGCTGACGCAGTGGCTGGCCGAGCTGCCCCTCGACCCGGGCAGCACGCACGACATAACGCTGGCGACGTACGAGGCGCTGGCCAACGTGGCGACGCACGCGTACCCGCGGGGAAACGGCTGGGCCCGCCTCGAGGCGAAGCGAGCAGGCGACGCGGTAACGGTGACGGTGACGGACACCGGCTGCGGAATCGCGGCAACGCGCCCCCACCAGGCGGGACTGCGCACCTCGGGCGGCCGGGGCCTGGTGCTGATCGAGAAGGTGACGGACCAGACCGACATCGACTCGGGAGAGAACGGAACAACGGTCCGCATGACGTGGCGCCCGGCGGCGCTGAGGGACGAGAACCCGGCCTGAGCACGGAACACACTGGGGACACGCTCACGCGAAGACTCGCGGAGAGGCTTGACAGGGAAGGTCACCGCCGGGGCGGGCGAAATCCCAGCCGACATGCGACCGCCCCGCGCTGAAGCGCGGAGCGGGGCGGCGGAGGCTGGCCTGGAGTAGCAGGCGCGCAGCCACGAGCCGCGATGAGCACATTCCTCGGAACCGCGAGGGTTTACACAGGGAGCGAGCTCCGCAAGACACTCCGGCGCGGCCCAGCCGACCCAAGACTCTCCCGGGCCCGCCCCGCCACCGCTCTCCCCCGGCTCGGCTTGGCCCGCAGCCCTCACCCCAGCCCCGCAGCCCTCGGCCCTGGCCCCTGGCCCCCGGCCCCCGGCCCCCGGCCCCCGGCCCCCGGCCCCCGGAGTGTCCTACCTCACAACCCCCTCAAGCGACCTCGGCCAACCGCACCAACCGGCCCCGAGGGTAGGAAACCAGCTCCCTCTCCTCATCCGTCGTGAAGATCTCGACAGAATCCCCCAGCAGCTCCGCCGAGGTCACCTGCAGCTGCCACGCGGGGAGGCCCGGCGCCGGCTCGTGCCAGAACCACTGGCCCTTCGTCAGCTGGTCCGCCGGGACCGTCGCGTCGTCCTTGTTCATGCCCATGAGGCTAGCCGTCACCACCGACAGTTTTCGCACTGCCTCTAGGTGTGGGCCGGGTTGATCGTGATCGTCAGCACCTGCGGGTCGCCCGCGAAGACCGCTCCGCTGAAGTCCGGCCCCGGGCTCACGTCGTCGTACGGGAACGCGTAGCCCCGGTTGTCCGGCAGTTTCGAGTGGACGATCCGCGCGTAGTGGTTCGTCGCGTCGCCGCCGTAGAAGCGGGACGGGTCCTCGTCCGTCGGCTGGTTGGGGTTGTCCAGCAACGTCGTGCGGTTCAGCGCCGCCGCCAGGCGGGGGACGATCGCCTTGCGCGCGTCGCTCGCTCCCGCCGCCAGCGCGAACGGCCCGCTGTCGCAGCTCCACACGTCCGCCGTCGACGGCTTGGCGAACGACTCCGCGCCGAACACCAGCCGGTCGCCCGAAACGCGGCCGGTGAACTTCCCCAGGCCCGGGTTCTGCGAGTCGACGACCAGGTCCGCGCCCGCGTACTTCTGCCACACCTGGTCGATGTAGCCGTCGAGGTACCCGCCGAACTGCGCCGCGTGGTGGTGCGGCGAGAGCACCCGCAGGTTCCCGCCCCCGCCCGTCTGCACCAGGCCCGCCCACTCGCCACCCAAGGCGGAGAGCGAAGACGCGATCTGGTCCAGCGCACCCGCCGGCAGCCCGTCGACCGTCGACGTGCCGGACCCCGACGTCAGCGACAGCCCCATCGGGATGCCCACGAAGTCGACGTAGCTGATGTTCGCGAACAGCTGCGTGTCGTTGAACGTGAACTCGCTGAACGACCAGTTCTTGCCGTAGTTCGGGTCGCCGGGGTTCAGGAAGCTCGGGTGCACCAGGTTCGGTCCCGGGTCGAGGAAGAAGTCCAGCTTCGCGTCCGTGACGACGTAGATGCGCGCGCCACCCATCTTGGGCACCGAAACCTGCGCTCCCGACGCGATCGGGATGGCGCAGTCCTCCGGCAGCGGGGTCGTCGGCGCCGACGGCGACGCCGGGTAGTACGGCGTTCCGTCGGCGCGCAGCAGCACCAGCCGGCCGTCCGGGGTCGTGCCGGTCACGTACGCGTACACGGTTCCGGAGCCGGAGTTGTTCACCAGCTTGAGGCCGAACGTGTCCGGCGTCGCGGCGTAGGCGGACCGCGCCAGGGGCACTGCCGTGGCGAGCGTCGCGGCCGTGAGGCCGAGGAACGAGCGACGGGAGATCATGGTGTCCTCCACGGTGAGGAGACGGCGGAGTCCATAAAGGACGTCCGAGGGCGGTTCGCAGGATTCGTTGTGGACGCCAACAAACTATGACCACGATTTCGTTACCTGGCAACCCTTCGAAAGAAGGTCCAGACCACCGCAGCACCCGGCCCGCGCGTTGCCCCGAAAGGAGAAATTCCAAACCGGACTCCCCCGGGACTGCCCACGGGTACCGCGTGCCGGGTACTTCCGGGCACATCCCTTGACGCCGCCGCGGACCGGCGGTGAAAGTGGACGGCCTCGCAGGTCGTGGACGACCGGATTCCCCCAAGGAAGCGAGAACCCATGCGCACCGCCCGACGAATCACCGCCGTCTTGGCAACCTTGTCCTTCGCCCTGACCGCCGCCCCGGCCCACGCCGAAGCGGGCTGGACCACGGTCTTCCAGGACGACTTCGACGGCGCCGCCGGCACCGGCCTGAACGCCCAGGACTGGCTCTACGACACCGGAACCGGCTACCCCGGCGGCGCGGCGAACTGGGGCACCGGCGAGATCGAGACCGCCACGAACTCGACCGGAAACGTCTACCACGACGGCCAAGGTCACCTGGCGATCAAGCCGCTGCGCGACGCGAACGGCCAGTGGACATCCGGCCGGATCGAAACGCAGCGCACCGACTTCGCCGCCCCCGCGGGCGGTCAGCTCGAGATCAGCGCGACGCTCAAGCAGCCCTCCCCCGAACACGGCCTCGGCTACTGGCCGGCGTTCTGGGCGATGGGCGCGGACGCCCGCCCGGTCGGCGCGACGAACTGGCCGAGCATCGGCGAGCTCGACGTCATGGAAGACGTCAACGCGCTGAGCAAGCACTCCACCACCTTCCACTGTGGACAGTGGCAGGGCGAGTGCCACGACCCGGACGGCATCACCAGCGACCTGCAGGACTGCGCCGGCTGCCAGGACGGCTACCACACCTACTCCGTCGTCGTGGACCGCCGCGACGCGGCCGCCGAGGAGCTGCGCTTCTCCCTCGACGGCACCCAGACGTTCTCGGTCAAGCAGAACCAGGTGTCGGACGCGACCTGGAAGGCCGCCGTCGACCACGGCTTCTTCGTCATCTTCGACGTCGCGATCGGCGGCTCCTACCCGAACAAGGTGTGCGGCTGCACCTCCCCGAGTGCGGACATCACGCCCGGCGCCGAGATGAGCATCGACTCGCTCTCGGTGAAGACCAGCCAGGGCTGACCCGTAGGCTGGGCGCCATGAAGCACGCCGTCATCGCGTCACCGATCGGACCGCTGACCCTGGTCGGCGACGGCGAGGCGCTGGCCGGGCTGTACTTCGACGGCCACCTCCGGACGCCCCGCCTCACCGACCTCGGGCCGCGCGACGACGACGGTTTCGAAGCCGCGAAAGCCCAGCTCGGCGAGTACTTCGCCGGCACGCGGCGCGAGTTCGACCTCGAGCTCGCGCCGCGCGGCTCGGCGTTCGAGAAGCAGGTCTGGGCGCTGCTGACGAAGATCCCGTACGGCGAGACCCGCACGTACGGGCAGCTGGCCGCCGAGCTGGGCGACCCCGGCGCCGCGCAGGCCGTCGGGAACGCCAACGGCTGGAACCCGATCAGCGTCATCGTGCCCTGCCACCGGGTGGTCGGCACCAGCGGCGGCCTGACCGGGTACGCCGGCGGCCTCGCCCGCAAGCGGTTCCTGCTGAGCCTCGAGGAACCGCCCGCGGACGAGGTCGGCCGGTTGTTCTAGGCCGCCGAGCAGGTCACGGCCGGGTCCGTCAGGTTCCCGCCGTGCTCGACGGTGAAGCCGATGACGTTGCCGCTGCCGTTGGGCCGCGCGGTCAGCACGTACCCGGTGCTGTCCCAGGTGCCGGTGTAGTTCCAGCTGCCGATGACCTTCTGCGGTGCGTGGAAGGTGATCGTGAGCACCCAGTTGTTCGACCCGGTCACCGTCACCTGGCCGTTGAAGCCGACGTTCCACTCCGCCGTCTTGGCGTACGTCCCCGTGCAGCCATCAGGTGGCGGAGTGGTGGGCGTCGTCGGCGTGGTGGTCGGCGGCGGGGTCGTCCCGCCGTTCAGCGCGTCGAGCACGGCGGTGTAGGCCGCCTTCTTCTGGCCGTTGCCGTCGAACAGCAGCGGCGTGGCCGAGGCCCGCCACGAGTCCGTGTCGCGGATGCCCCACACCGTCATCCCGGTGCAGCGCGCGACCGCGAGGCACGCGTTCGTGACCGTGCGGTAGTTGTCCGCCTGCGTCGTGCCCGACCCTTCGATGTCCAGCTCGGTGATCTGCACGTCGATGCCCAGGTCGGTGAAGTTCTGCAGCGTCGTCCGGTAGTTGCCCGGCACCGGGCTGTTGCTGTTGAAGTGCGACTGGAAGCCGACGCAGTCGATCGGCACGCCGCGGGACTTGAAGTCCTGGACCATCCGGTAGACGGCCTGGGTCTTCGCCTGGCTCCAGTCGTCGGTGTTGTAGTCGTTGTAGCAGAGCTTCGCGTCCGGGTCGGCCGCCCGCGCGGCGCGGAACGCCGCCTCGATCCAGTCGTCGCCGGTGCGCTGCAGGTTCGAATCGCGCCGCGCGCCGGAGCTGCCGTCGGCGAAGGCCTCGTTGACGACGTCCCAGGCGTAGATCTTGCCGCGGTAGTGGCTCGCGACCTGGGTGACGTGGTTCAGCATCGCCGAGCGCAGCGCCGAGCCCTCCATGCCCTGCATCCAGCCGGGCTGCTGCGAGTACCAGGCCAGGGTGTGCCCGCGCATCCGGGCGCCCTGGCTCGCCGCTTGGGCGACGATCCGGTCGGCGCCGGCGTAGGAGAACTGGCCTTGCGAGGGCTCGGTGGCGTCCATCTTCATCTCGTTCTCCGGCGTGATCATGGAGAACTCACGGCTCAGGATGCCCGTGTAGACACTGTCCGAGAGCTTGCTCGCCGAGACGGCGGTGCCGAAGTAGCGTCCGGTCGCGGCCGCCGCGCCGCCCAGCGTGGTGCCGCCGGACGGGGGCGGCGTCGTCGTGGTGGTCGTGCTCGAACCGCTGTTCAGGCCCAGGAACGCGATCGCGTACGGCACCATCCCGTTCTGCGGCAGCGAGTGCCCGGCGCCCTGGACGCTGATCCCCTCGACCGGCGCCTGCACGCCGGTGCCGCCGTAGCGGGTGCGGGTCCAGCCCGACTGCGGCGCGTCGGTCGACGACGGCGTCTGGCTGACGCCGCGCAAGTCGGTCCACTGCTTGATCTCTTCCCCGAAGTTCGGGTAGCGCAGGGTGTCGTCGGCGGTGCCGTGCCACAGCTGCATCCGCGGGAACGGGCCGCTGCGCCCGCCGCTCATCTGGCGGGCCTGGTCGCCCCACTGCTGGGCGGTCTTGATGAGCTGGCCGCCCGAGCACTGGCTGTTCCAGCTCGACCCGTCGGTCGTGGCGAAGCAGCCGGCGGGCACGCCCATGAACGCCGAGCCGGCGGCGAAGACGTCCGGGTACTCCGCGGCGAGGACGTTGGTCATCATCGCGCCGGAGGAGAACCCGGTGACGAACACGCGCGCGGGGTCGACGTTGTAGTGCGCCTTGGCGTAGTCGACCATCGAGAGGATGCCGACCGGGTCGCTGCCGCCGCCCCGCGTCAGCGCCTGCGGTGAGGAGACGTCGAAGCACTGCCCGCTGCGCGTGGCTTCGGGGAACACGATGACGTACCCGTACTGGTCGGCCGCGGTGACGTAGTCGTGCGCGTACCCGTTGAACACCGCCGAGGCCGAGCCGGTGCAGTAGTGGAGGGCGACCAGCAGCGCCGGCTTGGCGGCGACGTGGTCCGGGACGTAGGCGTACATGTTCAGGTTGCTGGGGTTGGTGCCGAAGCCGGTCACGCGGGTCAGCGTGGCCGCCGACGCGGGCTGCGCCGTGACCACCAGGACGATCGCGGCGGCGATCGACAGCGCGGCGGCGAGGAGGGCGGTGAAGAGCCTTCGCACTCGAGTCCATCCTTTCCGGGAGCAGGGCGCAGCTGCGACGATCGTTCGTTCGGCCCCCGGGACCGGTCAACGATTTTCGGGAAGTTTCGGGACCTTTCGAACTGCCGGCTTGGCTTGCTGCTGCAAGGATCCGGGCATGACCGAGCTGCTCCTGGGACCCCTCCTCCGGCACGTCGACGCCACCTCGGCGACGATCTGGGTCGAGACGGCCGGACCGTGCGAAGTCCGGGTCGCGGAAGCGGCGGCGCGGACGTTCGAGGTGTCCGGGCACCACTACGCGCTGGTCGTGCTCACCGGGCTGGCGCCGGGACGCAGCACGCCCTACGAAGTCCGGCTCGACGGCGACCTCGTCTGGCCCGACCCGGGCAGCGACCTGCCGCCCAGCCGGATCCGGACGCTGACGCCGGGCGATCCGCGGTTCCGGCTGGTGTTCGGGTCGTGCCGCAAGCCGCGGGAGCAGGACGCGCTCGGCCCGGACGCGCTCGCCGCCTACGCCCACCGGATGGCCGGGCTCGACGAGGCCGAATGGCCGGAATCGCTGCTCCTGCTGGGCGATCAGGTCTACGCCGACGAAACCACCGACGCGACGCAGGAGTGGCTCGCCGCCCGGCGCGACCCGAAAGAACCGCCCGGCACGGAGGTCGCCGACTTCGAGGAGTACTGCCACCTGTACTCCGAGGCCTGGTGCGAGCCGTCGGTGCGCTGGCTGCTGTCCACCGTGCCGACGTCGATGATCTTCGACGACCACGACGTCCGCGACGACTGGAACACCTCGCAGGCGTGGCGCGCGCAGATGGCAGGAAAGTCGTGGTGGCCCGAGCGGATCCGCGGCGCGCTCGTGTCGTACTGGGTCTACCAGCACCTGGGCAACCTGGGCCCGCGCGAGCTGGCCGAGGACGAGACGTTCCAGCAGGTGACGAAGTCCGGGATCGACAACGCCGGGCTGCTGCGCGAGTTCGCCGACCGGGCCGACCGGGAAGCCGACGGCGCCAAGGGCACCCGGTGGTCCTACCGGCGGGACTTCGGCCCGGTCCGGCTGCTGGTCATCGACTCGCGCGCCGGGCGGATCCTCGGCGGCGGCGAGCGCTCGATGGTCGGCGACGAGGAGTTCCGCTGGATCGAAGAGCAGACCGCCGACGGGTTCGACCACCTGCTGATCGGCACGTCGCTGCCGTGGCTGCTGCCGACCGCGCTGTCGGCCGCGCAGTCGGTCAACGAGCGGCTCTGCGCGCGGCCGGGGCTCGTCGGGCGGGTCTCCGAGTGGTTCCGCCAGCTCGCCGACCTCGAGCACTGGCCGGCGTTCCGCGACTCGTTCGACCGGCTCACCCGGCTCGTCGCCCGGGTCGCGGACGACGGCCCGGCGTCGGTGAACGTGCTCTCGGGCGACGTCCACCACGCGTACGTCGCGCGCGCCGACCTCCCGGGCGCGCCGGTCCACCAGCTCACCTGCTCGCCGGTGCACAACACCGTGCCCTGGTACATGAACCGGCTGTTCCGGGCCGGCTGGGCGCGCGGGCTGACCCGGCTGAGCGAGGGGCTGGCGCGCCGCGTCGGCGTCCCGCCCGCGCCGCTGACCTGGAGCTGCGTCTCGGGGCCGCACTTCGGGAACGCCGTGATGACGCTCGACGTCGACGGCCGCAAGGCCACCGCCACCCTGCTGCAGCCGGACCACCAAGGCGAGCCGATCCGGCTCGCCTGAGGGTGGGTGCGCCGCGGCCACCCAAGTCCCGCTGATCGGAGTTAGCCTCGGATCATGGCCAGGGAAAACGCGCTCGGGGAGTTCCTCCGGGCCCGCCGCGAGCAGGTGGGACCCGAGGAGCTCGGCCTGCCCGCGGGCGGGTCGCGCCGGGTGGCCGGGCTGCGCCGCGAGGAGGTCGCGGTGCTGGCCGGCGTCAGCACCGACTACTACGTCCGGCTCGAGCAGGGCCGGGAGCGCAACCCGTCGCCGCAGGTCCTCGACGCGCTGGCCCACGGGCTGGCCCTCGACGAGGACGCCACCGCCCACCTGCACCGGCTGGCCCAGCCCGCTCCGAAACGCCGCCGCCAGCGACGCCGGGAGCAGGTCAGCCCGAACCTCCTGCGCCTGATGGACGGCTGGCCGGACACGCCCGCGCTGGTGCTCGGTCGCTGCCTCGAGGTGCTCGCGCACAACGCGCTGGGCGAGGCGCTGTTCGCCGGGCACACCCACAGCGATGACCTCGTCCGGCTGGTGTTCCTCGACCCGGACGCGCGCGAGTTCTACCCGGACTGGGAGCGCGTGGCGGTCAACACCGTCGGCGGCCTGCGGGTGGCCGCCGGGATCGACCCGGACGACCCGCGGCTCATCGAGACGGTCGGTGAGCTGTCGGTCAAGAGCGCCGACTTCCGCCGGCTGTGGGCGCGCCACGACATCCGGCAGAAGACGCACGAAACCAAGCGGTTCCACCACCCGCAGGTCGGTGAGCTGACGCTCAGCTACGAGGCGCTGACCGTCAACAGCGCGCCCGGCCAGCAGCTCATCGTCTACCAGGCCGAGCCCGGTAGCTCCTCGGAAGCCGCGCTCGCCCTGCTGGGCAGCCTCGCCGCTTCCTGAACCCCCTTTTCCGACTATCCACCATGGACGGAGTACTTCGTCGTGCCCGAAAACTGGTTCATCACCGGCTGCTCCACCGGCCTCGGCCGCGCCCTGGCCGAAGCCGTGCTCGACCGCGGCCTGCGCGCCGCCGTCACGGCTCGCGACCCGGCGAGCGTCGCCGACCTGGTCGCGAAGCACGGCGACCGCGCGCTCGCCCTGCCGCTCGACGTCACCGACCACGCGCAGGTCACCGACGCGGTCGAGCGCGCCGAAAGCGCGTTCGGCCGGATCGACGTCCTGGTCAACAACGCCGGCTACGGCTACCTCGCCGCGATCGAGGAAGGCGAGGACGCCGAGGTCCGGAACCTGTTCGACGCCAACGTGTTCGGCCTCGCCGACGTCACCCGGGCGGTGCTGCCGGGCATGCGCGCCCGGCGGAGCGGGCACGTCGTGAACGTGTCGTCGCTCGGCGGCCTGGCCGCCTTCGGCGCCACCGGCTACTACCACGCGACGAAGTTCGCCGTGGAAGGGCTTTCCGAATCCCTCGCCGCCGAGGTGGCGCCGCTGGGCATCAACGTGACGATCGTCGAGCCCGCCGCGTTCCGCACCAACTGGTCCGGACCCTCGATGCGGCAGTCGGCGGTCCGCATCGACGACTACGCCGAGACGGCCGGCGCGCGCCGCGCGGCGACCACCGCCACCTACGGCCACCAGCCCGGCGACCCGGTCCGCGCGGCCGAAGCGATCCTCACCGCCGTCGACGCCGAAGAACCGCCGCTGCGGCTGCTGCTCGGCAAGGCCGCCTACGACATCGCGACCGCCCGGCTCGACACCCTGCGGGCCGGCTTCGACACCTGGCGCGAGACCACCCTCGGCGCCGACTTCCCGGAAGGAACCCAGTGAAGAAGACCGTCCTGATCACCGGCGCCAGCAGCGGCATCGGCCACGCCACCGCGCTGCGGCTGGCCGGCGAAGGCCACCACGTCGTGCTCGGCGCCCGCCGGGAAGACCGGCTGACCGCGCTGGCGAAGGAGATCCACGACGCCGGCGGCACCGCCGACGTGCACCGCCTCGACGTCACCGACCGCGCGGAGGTCGCCGCCTTCGCCGACGCCGCCGTCGAGGCGCACGGCCGGCTCGACGTGTTCGTCGCCAACGCCGGCGTGATGCCGTTGTCGCGGTTGGACTCGCGGCACGTCGAGGAGTGGGACCGGATGATCGACGTCAACGTCCGCGGCCTGCTGCACGGGATCGCGGCCGTCCTGCCGCACTTCGAGCGGCAGGGTTCGGGGCACTTCGTGACGATCGCCTCGACCGGCGCGCACGAGGTCGTGCCGACGGCCGCGGTCTACTGCGGCACGAAGTACGCCGCGCGCGCGATCACCGAAGGCCTGCGCCTGGAGGCCGGCCCCGGCGTCCGCGTCACGACCGTCTCGCCCGGCGTCGTCGAGTCCGAACTGGCCGACTCCATCACCGAACCCGGTGCGCGCGAAGCGATGCGGACCTACCGCGCGGTGACGCTGCCGGCGGACACCATCGCCGGGGCGATCTCCTACGCGATCGGGCAGCCGGAGGGCGTCGACGTCAACGAGGTCGTCGTGCGGCCCACCGCCCAGCGGTAGTCAGCGCTCCAGCTCGGCGATCACCCGCGGGATCTCGGCCACCAGCTCGCGGGCCAGCAGGCCGGTGCGGCCGGTGTCCGGGATCAGCCGCTGGCCCGCCACGGCGTGGACGTGCGTCGCCCAGCGGGCGGCCTGGCCGAGGTCCGCGCCGCGGGCGAGGAAGCCGCCGGTCAACCCGGCCAGGACGTCGCCGCTGCCGGACGTCGCCAGCCCGATGTGGCCGCTGCCGTCCCGCCAGGTCCGCCCGCCGGGCTCGGCGACCACCCCGAAGAGCAGCACGACGGCGTCGTACCGGCCGGCGATCCGGACCGCGGTCTCGAGGTCGTCGACGTCTTCTTCGGCGCAGTCGTCGAGGAAGGCGGCTTCGGTGCGGTTGGGCGTCAGCACGAGCCGGCCCGACAAGGGCTTCGCCAGCTCCGGAGCCCGGCTCAGCGCGCCGAGCGCGAAGGCGTCGAGCACCACGCGGGCGTCCGGCGCGACGGCGGGTACCAAGCGGCGCAACAGGTCCTCGGTTTCGGCGGCGCCGGTGAGCCCGGGGCCGACCACGAGCGTGCCGGCGCCGGGAAGCACGTCGGCCAGCCGGTCGACGGCGTCCCCGCCGATCGCTCCGGAGTCCGTTTCCGGCAGCCCGAACACCGACGACTCGGGCACCGACACCCCGAGCGCGCCCGCGTGCCGTTCGCTCACCGCGAGCTGAAGTGTCCCGGCGCCGGCGCGCAGGGCGGCGGTCCCGGACAGCGCCGGCGCTCCCGGGACGGTCCGGGCGCCCCCGAGCACGAGCACGGTGCCGCGGTCCTCGGTGCCGATCCGCTCCTCCCGCAACAGGGCGGGGCTGATCGGCGCCGGGTCAGGAGAGCTGCTCGGCGGCATCGTCGTCCGCCGTGGGCGGGGTACCGGTGGCGTGCAGGTGGCCGACCTCCTGGGCCAGCACCATGGTGAAGCCGCCGTCGCGGTCGCGCTCCCACGCCGTCACCGACCCGTTCGGGACCTCGGTGGTGTTCGCCGCGCGCAGCAGATCGGGCTCCGGCAGGCCTTCGAGCAGGTAGCGCAGGGCGAAGACGGTCATTTCGTGCGCGGCCAGCAGCACGCGCTTGCCGCCGTGGTCCTGGCTCAGCTCGCGCATCAGCGACCGCAGCCGCAGCACGACGTCCGCCCAGGACTCCCCGCCCGGCGGGCGGTAGTAGAACTTGCCCAGCCGCCGCTTGCGCCGCAGCTCGTCGGGCCAGCGTTCGCGGACGCCGTGCGACGTCAGCAGGTCCAGCACGCCGAGCTCGCGGTCGCGCAGCCGTTCGTCGGGCACGATGGGAACGCCGTCCGGCACGGCCAGCAGCGCGGTGTCCCAGGCCCGGCGGTAGGTCGAGGTGACCACCAGGTCCGGCGGCCGCTCGGAGAGGAACTCCCCCGCCGCCTTCGCCTGCTCGCGGCCGAGGTCGGTCAGCGGCACGTCGGCGTCGCGCTCGGCGATGTCGATCACATCCGCCTCCGCCGACTCCGCCTCTTCCCTGGCCACGTTCCCGGTGCTCTGGCCGTGGCGCAGCACGGCCACCCACTCCAAGTCGACGCTCACGCCCGGGTGGTTACCCCCGGGGACCCGCCGTCGAAACCCGGGATGGTTAGGCGCGCAAAGGAGTTCCGGCTAGGGTCTTTCCATGTCCCGGAGTCTCGGCGCCCACGACCGGCTGCAGCAGCTGGAGAAGATCATCGGCGTACCCGCCGAACACCTGGGGCTGGCCGACTTGCTCGCCGAGACCCTGCAGCGCCTGCGCGAGGTCATGGACGTCGACACCGCGACCGTGCTGCGGTACCAGCCCAGCGGCCGCCAGCTGGTGGCCTTCGCCGCGGCCGGCATCGAAGAGGAGGTCCACCAGGGCGTCCGGGTGCCGGTCGGCAGCGGGTTCGCCGGCCGGGTGGCCCTCGAGCGGCAGCCCGTCGTCCTCGACCACGTCGACGAGACGACGGTCGTGAACTCCCTGCTGTGGGAACGGGGACTGCGCTCGATGCTCGGCGTGCCGATGGTCGCCGGGCCCGAGCTCGTCGGGGTGCTGCACGTCGGGTCCGTCGAGCCGCGGGCGTTCGGCGAAGCCGAAGTGGTGACGATGCAGCTGCTCGCGGACCGCCTCGCGATGGCGATCCAGGTCGAAGCGCTGGAAGAGAACCGCACCGCCACCATGGCGCTGCAGCGCAGCCTGCTGCCCAGCAGCCTGCCCGAGGTGCCCGGCCTCGCTTTCGGCGCGCGGTACGTCCCCGGCGCGGAAACCGGGCTCGGCGGCGACTGGTACGACCTGTTCGTCCTGCCCGGCGACCGGCTCGGCGTCGTGATGGGCGACGTCTCCGGCCACGGGCTGGAGGCCGCCGTGATCATGGGCCGGCTGCGCAGCGCCCTGCGCGCGTACGCCCTCGACTGCGAAAGCCCCGACGAGGTGCTCGCCAAGCTCGACCGCAAAGCCAACCACTTCGAGCACGGCGCGATGGCCACCGTCGCCTACGGGATCGTCGGGCCGGGCCGGGAGGCGATCGCCCTGTCGCTCGCCGGGCACCTGCCGCCCGCGCAGGCCCTGCCGGGTGAGCCGGGCCGGCTGCTGGGCGTGCGGCCGGATCCCCCGATCGGGTTGACCATCGGCCGGCCGCAGCGGCACACGACCGTGATCGACCTGCCGCCGGAAAGCGTGCTGGCGTTCTACACCGACGGCCTGGTCGAACGCCGGGACCGGCCGGTGGACACCGGCATGCGGCAGCTGGCGGAAACCCTGCGCGCCGGCGACCCGGAACGGGTCTGCGCGCAGCTGATGGCCTCGATGATCGGCAACCGGCCCGCCCAGGACGACGTCGCCCTGCTCGCCATCCAGCGCCAGGCTGCCCCGGCCGGCTGCTGACCCGGCCGGGACTGACCTCAGGACGCGGTCAGCGCCGCCTCGCGGGTCGGGAACAGCGAGAGGCTGTCTTCGAGCCCGGTCAGCTGGATCGGGCGCAGGGTCGCCCGGCCGGACGCGACGATCCGCACCACGGTGCCGGGACCGGCGTCGCGGTGGATGGTCAGCAACGCCGTCAGCCCGGGTGAGGCGAGGAATTCCACCCGGGTCAGGTCGACGACCAGCAGCGGCGGTGCCGACGCCAGCGCCTCTTCCGCGGCCTGCACGAGAGCCGGCGCGGTGGTCGTGTCCACGTCTCCGGCCACCTCGACGACGACCGCGCCGCCCTGCTCCGTTCGGGCGATCCGGAATTCGCCGAATGGCACAGCGGTGGCCGGGCCCTCAGTGTTGGTGTGCTCCGTCATCGTGTTCTTCTCCTCGCCTTCGGCCGCGCCGCGGAACTTCCGGCGGGCGCGCGTGATCACGAAGGCTGTTTGCTCAACCGGTGTCAATCATGCCCGTACCGCGCGGCCACCGCCGTCTCAGCACCCCCTTCGGCTTTCCGCGCCGTCCGGGACCAGGCAGGATGGGCGGCATGGCCGAAACGGACGCGACCGGGAACACCCTCGGAGACGCCGCCAGCTCAGCGGGCACGGTGGCGCTGGACCACCGCGACGGCACCGCCGTGCTGCGCGTCGACGGCGCACTCGACCTCGCCCTGGCACCGAAGCTCCGGCAGCTCGCCGAGCGCGCCGCGCGACTGGAGCCCGCGGTGCTCGTCATCGACCTGACCGGCGTCACCTTCCTGGCCTCGGCCGGGATGGCCGAGCTCGTGCGGGCGCACCGCAAGCGGACGGTGCCCGCGCCGCTGCGGGTGGTGGCCGCCGGCCGGATCACCCTGCGTCCGCTGGAGCTGACCCGGCTGACCGACGAGCTGGCCATCTACCCGTCCCTGGCCGAGGCGCTGGCCGCCGGATGACCGCCCCGGAGTTCGACGGACTGCTCGACGCCGTGCGCCGGGCCTTCGTCGACGCCTCCGGCTCCCCGGTCCCGACCGAAGTCCGGCTCCTGGACCCCGCCGAAGCGCGCGCGGTGCTCGGCGACCGCGTCGCGGCGGCCGTGACCGACCCCGCGCTGCTCGCGGAGCTGGTGCCGGGCCGGGAAACCACCGCCGCGATCGCCGTCGCCGGCGACGGCCGGGACGCCTTGGTCCACACCACCGGCGAGGTCGCCGGGGCACCGTCGGCCCTCGCCGCCGCGGTCGACGCCGCGACCGCGCACCTGGTGTGCTCCCTGCGCCGGATGCGCGGCGAAGCGGCGGTGCTCGACGCGCTGCACTCCACCGGCCGCGAGCTGACCGCGCAGCTGGACATCGACCGGATCGTGCAGGACGCCACCGACGCCGCCACCAAGGCGACCGGCGCCGAGTTCGGCGCGTTCTTCTACAACCTCGTCGACGAGGTCGGCGAGTCCTACACGCTGTACACGATTTCGGGCGTGCCGCGGGAGGTGTTCGAGCGCTTTCCCATGCCGCGCAACACCGACGTGTTCGCGCCGACCTTCGACGGCGCCGGCACCGTGCGCAGCCCCGACATCACGAAGGACCCGCGGTTCGGGCGGAACTCGCCGCACCACGGGATGCCGGACGGCCACCTGCCGGTGTGCAGCTACCTGGCCGTGTCGGCGATCAGCCCGACCAGCGGGGACGTGCTGGGCGGGTTCTTCTTCGGCCACTCCGCGCCGGACCGGTTCACCGCGCGGCACGAGTACCTCGCCGAGGGCATCGCCGCCTACTCGGCCATCGCGCTCGACAACGCCCGGCTGTACGAGCGCGAACGCACCCTCGTTTCGGAGCTGTCGCGCAGCATGCTGCCGGTCGCGCCGCCGATCCCCGGCCTCGACGTCGTCACCCGGTACCTGCCCGCGGCGACCGGGAGCAAGGTGGGCGGCGACTGGTTCGACGTCATCGCGCTCCCGTCCGGCGCGACCGCGTTCGTCATCGGCGACGTCGTCGGCCACGGCGTCACGGCCGCGACCGTGATGGGCCAGGTGCGCACGGCCATCCGCTGCTACGCGCTGCTCGAGCTGCCGCCGTCGGAGGTGCTGCGCAACGTCTCGGCGCTGACCGGCGGGCTGTTCGGCGAAAGCTTCGTCACCTGCTTCTACGCGGTCCACCGCCCGGCCGACGGCACGCTGACGTTCGCCAACGCCGGCCACCTGCCGGCGATCCTGGTCCGCCCGGACGGCGGGCCGGAGCAGATCGGCGAGGCGCTGGCGCAACCGCTCGGCGTCGGCGCGGAGTTCCCCCAGCGCAGCACCGGGTTCCCGCCCGGCGCGGAGCTGGTGCTCTACACCGACGGGCTGGTCGAAAGCCGCACGCGCGACCTCACCCTCGGGGTGGAATGGCTGCTGGCCGGCATCCCCGCCCTCCTCGCCGCGGCCGATCTCGGCGTGGCGTGGGACAAGCTCGTGGCCGAGCTGACCCTCGGCCGGCACGACGACGACATCGCCCTGATCCACGTGCGCCACCGCGGAGAGGACCCAGCATGACGGACCCCCTCCCGCCGGACGCGCCCGCGCCGCCCACGTCGTTCCACCGGCGCATCGCCGCGGTGGCCGACCGGCTGCCGGAGCTGCGCGAAGCGCTGGCGGACTGGCTGGGCACTCTCAGCCTGAGCGAAGAACGCCGCGAGGACGTCGTCCTGGCGGGCTACGAGGCGATGGCCAACTCCGCCGAGCACGCCTACCGCACCGGCGAACCGGGCCAGGTCGACGTCCGCGCCGAAGCGCTGAACGGGCGGCTGACGGTGACGGTCACCGACTACGGCGCCTGGCGCACCCCCGCCGCGACGAACGGCCTGCGCGGCCGCGGCCTGCTGCTCATCGACAGCCTCGCCGACCACAGCGCGCAGGTGCACCGCGAGGACGGCACGACGGTCACGATGACCTGGCTCGGCTGACAAGGCGTCCCCCGGGCGCGCGGGTTCGCGCGCACGGCGGCGTCCATCCCGGACGGGTAGGCTCAGCCGGGGCCGTGTGATCGGGAGTGTGATGACCGTCGGCGAGGAATCCGGCCAGCGGGCCGTCTTCCCGGGTACCAGCCAGATGGCCGCCCGGATGCGGGAGTTCGACTGGGCGTCGTCGCCCCTCGGGGAACCGGCGGGCTGGCCGGCGAGCCTGACGACGGCCGTGCGGATCTGCCTCACCTCGCGCTTCCCGATGATCGTCTGGTGGGGTCCGGACCTCCGGTTCCTCTACAACGACGCCTACCTGCCGCTGCTGGGCACCAAGCACCCCGCGCTGGACAAGCCGGGCGCGCGGGTCTGGGACGAGATCTGGCACATCATCGGCCCGATGCTCGACAGCGTGATGGCCACCGGCGAGGCGACCTGGTCGGAGGACCTGCTGCTGCCGATGAACCGGCACGGCTACTGGGAAGAGACCTACTGGACCTACTCCTACAGCCCGGTCCACGACGACGAAGGCGCCGTGCGCGCGGTGTTCACCGCGGTCACCGACACGACCGAGCGCGTGATCGGCGAACGCCGGATGGCCGCGCTGCGCGAGCTCGGCGCCCAGGCCGGCATCGCCCGCACCGTCGGCGAGGCCTGCGAGCTGGTCGCCGGGGTGCTCGGGCGCGCCGGCGCCGACGTCCCGTACTCCGCGATCCACGTCCGCGAAGACGACGGCGAGCTCACCCTCGCGGCCGCCACGCCCGGCGGGACCGGGCACCCCGGCGGCTGGCCGCTCGAAGAGGTGCTCGCCGACGGCACCCCGCGGACCGTCCCCGACCTGACGACGACGTTCGGCGAGCTGCCTTCGGGCGACTGGTCCACCCCGCCCACCGAGGCGATGGTCCTGCCGCTGGCGGGCGCCCCCGGCACCGCGGCCGTCGGCGTGATCGTGCTCGCCGCGAGCGCCGGACGCGCGCTCGACGAGTCCTACCGGACCTTCCTCGGGCTGGTCGCCCAGCAGACGGCGGCGCTGGTCAACGGCGCGCTCGCCTACCAGGCCCAGCAGCGGCGCGCCGAGGAGCTGACCGCGCTGGACGCGGCGAAGACGACGTTCTTCGCCAACATCAGCCACGAGTTCCGGACCCCGCTCACGCTGATCCTCGGCCCGGTCGCCGAGCTGGACAAGACGCTGGAAGACGCGGACGAGCGCGTCCGCGAAGAGGTCGCCGTCATCCACCGCAACGCGCTGCGGCTGGGCCGGCTGGTGAACAACCTGCTCGACTTCTCGCGGATCGAAGCGGGCCGGATGCAGGCGCGCTTCGAGCCGGTCGACCTCTCGGCGTTCACCGCGGAGCTGGCGAGCGTCTTCCGCGCCGCCGTCGAGCGGGCCGGGCTGCGGTTCGAAGTCAGCTGCCCGCCGTTGGGCACGCCGGTGCACGTCGACCGCGGAATGTGGGAGAAGGTCGTCCTCAACCTGCTGTCCAACGCGGTGAAGTACACCTTCGACGGCGAGATCGGGGTGCGCACCGCGCTCGACGGCGAGCACGCCGCGATCACCGTGTCCGACACCGGGATCGGGATCGACGCCGCCGAGCTGCCCCGGCTGTTCGAGCGGTTCCACCGGATCCCGTCGGCGCGGTCGCGCTCGAACGAGGGCAGCGGGATCGGCCTGGCGCTGGTGCGCGAGCTCGTCGGCATGCACGGCGGCTCGGTCGCCGTCGAGAGCACCCCCGGCGAGGGCACGACGTTCCGGATCCGGCTGCCGCTGGGCACCCGGCACCTGCCCGCCGAGCACCTCGCCCCGGGGCCGTCGGCGGGCGGGCTCGCCGCGGAGACCGTCGAGCCGTACGTGCAGGAGGCGCTGCGCTGGCTGCCGGACGGCGAACCCGAACCGACGGCCGCGGAAGCCCCCGCCCCGGCCGCGGGGGCCCGGGTGCTGATCGCCGACGACAACGCGGACATGCGCGACTACCTGACCCGGCTGCTGCGCGAGGACTACGCGGTCACCGCGGTCCGCGACGGCGTCGAGGCGTTCGCCGCCGCGTCCGCCGAGCCGCCCGAGCTGATCATCAGCGACGTGATGATGCCGCGGCTGGACGGCCTCGGCCTGCTCGACGAGCTGCGCCGGGACCCGCGCACCGCCGCGGTGCCCGTGCTGCTGCTGTCCGCCCGCGCGGGGCAGGAGGCCGCCGTCGACGGGCTGGCCGCCGGGGCCGACGACTACCTCGTCAAGCCGTTCTCCGCGCGCGAGCTGCTCGCCCGCGTCCGCACGACCATCCGGCTGGCCCGCCTGCGGACGCAGCATTCGCGGTGGCGCGCGGCGATGATCGAGTCGATGCAGGAGGGCTTCTTCGTCTGCGACGCCGACGGGCGGATCGTGGAGATGAACGCCGCGTGCACCGACCTGATCGGCTTCGGGCCCGCCGGGCTGCCCTACTCCCCGCCGTTCCCGTGGGTGCCGCCCCGGGACGACGACCCGGTCGCCCACCAGCAGGTCGCCGAGGCGCTGGGCCGGTCGCGGACCGAGCCGTCGGGGAGCTTCGTGCTGCCGCTGCGCCACCGCGACGGGCACCGGGTGTGGGCCGCCATCGCCTACAACGAGCTGCACGACGACGAGGGCCGCCGCCGGCTCGTCGGCACGATCCGCGACGTCACGGCCGAGCGCTACGCCGTGCAGCGGGAAACCGCGCTGGCCGCGATGAACCAGCGCCTGGCCGGCGTCAGCGGGGTGCCCGACGTGCTCCGGACGGCGCTGGACCTGCTGCGCGAGCTGTGGCAGGCCGAGCGCGTGCTCGCCGTGACCTGGGTGCCCGACGGCGAACCGGAGCTGGCGTCCACCGACGCGGGCGACCGGCGGTGGACCGACCTGGCCGCGCCGCTGCGCGCGAAGCTCGGCGAAGTCCGGTCCCTCCCCGCGTTGCACGCGACGCCCGCGGAAGGCGGCGCGGGCGCCACGCTGGACCACCCCGGTGGCCGGCTGACGCTCTGGGTGGAACCGGAACCGGCCCGCCCGCTCGGCATCGAGGACCGGACGCTGCTGGCGTTGCTGGCCGGGACGCTGGCGCACGCGCTGCGCCGCGCCCACCGCGACGACCGGCAGCGCGAGGTCGCCATCGCCCTGCAGCGCTCGATCCTCGGCCCGGCCCTGCTGCCGGACGGCTTCGCGGTGCGCTACGAACCGGCGAACCCGCCGCTGGAGGTGGGCGGCGACTGGTACGACGTCGTCCCGCTGTCGGGCGACCGGATCGGCATCGTCGTCGGCGACTGCGTCGGCCGGGGGCTCGCGGCGGCCGCGGTGATGGGCCAGCTGCGCAGCGCCTGCCGCGCGCTGCTGCTGGAGGCCAACGGCCCGGCGCACACGCTGACCACGCTCGACCGCTTCGCCGACCGGCTGCCGGGTGCCTTGTGCACCACCGTGTTCTGCGGCGTCCTCGACCCCGCCACCGGCACGCTCACCTACAGCAGCGCCGGGCACCCGCCCGCCACGCTGGTGCACCAGGACGGCTCGGCGGAGTTCCTCGACGCGGGCGGCAGCGTGCCGCTCGCGGTCCGCGTCCCCGCCGACCGCCCGGAGGCCACGGCGGTCGTCCCGGTCGGCTCGCTGCTGATGCTCTACACCGACGGCCTCGTCGAGCGCCGCCGCGAGGCGCTGGACGACGGCATCGACCGGGCGACGTCGGTCGCCCACGGCGCGCGGGACGCCGACCTCGCCGACCTGGCCACCACGCTGATGGGCCGGCTGCGGCCGGCGGACGGCTACGAGGACGACGTCGCGCTGCTGCTCTACCGCCGGTCGGTGCCGCCGCTGGAGCTGGACTTCCCGGCGCACCCGGACAGCCTCGCCTCGACCCGCCAGTGGCTGCGTGCCTGGCTGGGCACCGCTTCGCTCGGGGAGGAGCTGGCGCAGGACGTCCTCGTCGCCGCGGGCGAGGCCTGCGCGAACGCCGTCGAGCACGCCTACCCCGGCGCCGAGGGGACCGCGCACCTGTCGGCCCGCTTCGCCGGCGCGCACCTGGTCGTCACGGTGACCGACCGCGGGCACTGGAAGCAACCCCCGCCGGACAACCACGTGCTGCGCGGCCGCGGGATGCCGATGATGGAGGCACTCGCCGACGCGGTCGCCGTCCGGCACGACACGACCGGCACCACCGTCACGCTGGAATGGAGAATCGGTTCGTGACCACGGCACTCACGCTGGTCGCCTCCGCGGGCGACGACGGAGACCGGATCCTGACCGCGACCGGGGAGATCGACACGAGCAACGCCGGGGAGTTCAGCGCCGCGCTGGAGCGCGAACTGGCGACCGGGGCCCCGCTGACCGTCGACCTGACCGGGGTGACCTACCTCGACAGCGCCGGCATCGCCGCCCTGTTCGACCGGGCCGCCGACCACCAGCTGGGCCTGATCGCGCCCCGCCTGCTCGACCGCGTCCTGCGCGTGTCCGGCCTGACCCAGGTCGCGAAAGTGACGATCCGCTGAGGGTTGGTCACCGGCCGACGGGGTAAGCGGGCGGGAGCGGCGGTCGCCGGTGGGTTGTGTCGCCGGCCGTCGCCAGGTGGCCCCGGCGTCCGACCCACGACGTTCAACAGCGAGCGCCGGGCCGGTGCCACCGCTCCGTCCCGAACCGCCGGCGCGGGTATCGTTCGCCGCATGAGCCGGGACGGAGGTGACTGCGGTGACCGGTGAACCGATCCCGCCCGAGCACCTCGACGAGCTGACCGCGGCGATGGCGGACCTCACGAGCGCCCTCGAGAGCGAGCCGTCCGAGACCGAGATCCTCGGCGCGGTCTGCGCCGAAGCCGTCCGGGCCGTGCCGGGGGCCGACATGGCCAGCATCACCGCGATCCGCGACGGTGAGCCGGAAACCGCCGCCTCGACCGACGAGCGCGCCGTCGAGATCGACCGCGTCCAGTACGCGGCGGGCGAGGGACCCTGCCTGCGGGCGGCCGCGACCGGTGAGATCGTCCGGCTGCCGCTCGTCACGGCCGGCGCGGTCTGGCCCGAGTTCACCAGCTACGCCCGCGGCCGTGGCGTCGGCAGCTACCTCGCCGCGCCGCTGCGCGTGGACGACTCCCTCGGCGGCGCGCTGAACCTCTTCGGCTACGGCGACCACGGCTTCGCCGAGACCGACTCGCGGCTGCTGGCGCTCTACACGACGATCGTCTCGTTCGGCCTGCGCTCCACGCGCCGCTACCTGAACGCCCGCCGCCGCGTCGCCGAGCTCGAGACGGCGATGAGCTCGCGGGCGGTGATCGAGCAGGCCAAGGGCATCCTGATGGCCGTGCACCGGGTGAGCGCCGACGACGCCATGAAACGCCTGATCGCGGAGTCGCAGCACACCAACGTGAAGCTGCGGGAGGTCGCGACCCGGTTCGTCGAAGGACTGTCCTCGGCGGACTGACGCTCAGGCGGTGCGGCGGGCCGGGAAGGGCCAGGTCAGCGTGATCACCGTGCCGTCGTCCGTCGAGCGCATGTCGAGCCCGTCGACCAGCGCCTGGATCAGCCGCAGGCCGCGGCCCCGATCGGCGCGCTCGGTGACCGACGTCCAGCGCCCCTGGTCGGCGACCGTCACGACCAGCACGTCCTCGTCGATCCGCGCGCGCACGTCGATCAGCCCCGGCCGGCCGTGGTAGGCGTGGTCCAGCACGTTGGCCATCGCTTCCCAGCAGGCCAGGACGACGTCGTCGGCCTGCCGCCCGACCTCGTCGCCGGCGCGTCTGCGCAGCCATGAAACCAGGTGCCGCCGCAAGCTCGGCAGAGTCCGTGGCGAAATCGTGCCGCGGTACCGCCACCCGTCCGCTCCGTGCTCTTCCACGTTCACCTCCCCGGGGGACTGTGGGTTTGCTACCCACCGGTTCGGTATCTCAATCACGGGTAACGGATTCCCTGCTGCTTTCGGACCTGGTGCGCCGCGAGCGGGCGTGATCGGATGTGCGGATGACTCGGTCGACGTGGTCCGTGGTGCTGTGCGCGGCGCTGGCCGCCGCCCTCCTCCCCGCTCCGGCGGCGGTCGCCGCCCCGGCCTCCGGACCGGGCGCGGTCTCGCACTTCGGGCTGGCCCGCAAGGACTGCCTGGGCACCGCCCGGAACACCACCAGCAAGGCGTGGTTCACGGTCGCGGGCGGCGTGCTGTCCGACGTCTACGCGCCGGTGATCGACAACACGAACGTCGAGACGCTGCAGTTCGCCGTCACCGACGGCCGCACGTTCACCGACCTGCAGGCGCGGGACATGACCTACACCGTCCGCACCAGCGCGGGCGGGATGGCCTGCGAGGTGACCTCGACCCCGCGCAACGGCAAGTACCGGCTGGTCACCGAGTACCTGACCGACCCCGCGCGCACCGGCGTGCTCATCCGGACCCGGCTGGACCCGCTCCAGGGGTCCGGCCGCGATCTGAAGGTCTACGTGCGGTTCGACGCGAGCGTCAACGGCAACGGCGGTGGCGGCCCGGCGAACGGCGGCGGGGACACGGCTTCGGTGGACGCGGCGACGTCCGCGCTGGTCAGCGCCGACCCGAACACGGTGTCCAGCGCCCCGGCCCGCGACTACGCGACCCCGCTGGCCGCCGCGCTGCGCGCCGACCGCCGGTTCCTCGGCACGTCCAGCGGGTTCGTCGGCACGGCCGGCGACGGGCTGGCCCAGCTCGACCGCGACCATCGGCTGACCGATCAGACGGCGTCGGCGGTCAACGGCAACGTCGTGCAGACCGCGCAGCTGGACCTGCAGCCGCGCCGCCCGGCCGTGCTGGCGCTCGGCTTCGGCGCGGACGCGAGCGCGGCGGTCCGGACCGCGGGCGCGAGCCTGCGCACGCCGTTCGACGAGAGCTACCGCGAGTACGCGCGCGGCTGGCGTGACTACGACAACGGGCTGGTTCCCGTGCGCGGCAAGGACTCCGACTCCTACTACCAGTCGGCCAACGTGCTGAAGGCCAGTGAGGACAAGACGTTCCCGGGCGCGGTGGTCGCGTCGCTCGGCAGCCCGTGGGGGCAGGCCGTGTCCGCCGGGGACGCGCCCGGCGGCAAGCCCGTCTACTTCGGTTCGTACCGCGAGATCTTCGCGCGCGACCTCTACGAAAGCTTCTCGGGCCTGCTCGCCGCCGGCGACCGCGAAACCGCGCGGGCGAGCGTGCGGTGGTTGTTCTCCCGCCAGCAGCAGCCCGACGGCCGGTTCCCGCGCAACTCCATGCTGAACGGCAAGAAAGCCCCGGACTCCGGCGGTGACCAGCTCGACGAGAGCGCGTACCCGATCCTGATGGCGCTGCAGGCCGGGCTCGACCGCGACCGGACCCTGTACACCGACCACATCCGCGCGGCCGCGGACTTCGTCGTCGCGCACGGGCCGGCGTTCGGCTCCGAGCGCTGGGAAGAGCAGGGCGGCTACTCCCCCTCGACGATCGCGGCCGAGATCGCCGGGCTCGTCGCGGCCGGGGTGATCGCCGACCGCAACGGCGACCCGGCGCGCGCCCGCGTCTACCGGGCCACCGCCGACCACTTCCAGCGCGGCATCAAGGGCTGGACCGTGACGTCCACCGGACCGTACGGCGGCCGGTACTTCCTGCGCCTGACCAAGAACGGCAATCCGGACTCCGAGTGGATCTACAACCTCGGCAACGGCTCGATCGACGCCGACCAGCGCGCGGTCGTCGACGCCGGGTTCCTCGAGCTGACCCGCCTCGGCGTGCTGCCGGCGAACGATCCCGACGTCATCGCGTCGCTCGGCGTCGTCGACCGCGTGATCAAGCGGGACACGCCGACCGGCCCGGGCTGGTACCGCTACGGGACGTCCGCGGCGGGCAGCGAAGACGGCTACGGCGACTGCTACGAGCCGGACCCGACGAACTGCGCCCCGACCGGGGCACCGTGGCCGGGGCCGAACACCGGGTCCGGGCACCTCTGGCCGGTGCTCGCGGGTGAACGCGGCGAGCAGGCCGTGCAGACCGGCGACCGCGCCGGCGCGGCGGCACTGCTGCGCGCGATGCGGGCCCAGACCGGCGGCACCGGGCTGATTCCCGAGCAGACGTGGGAAAACCCGGCGGTCCCGGCGTCGCCCTACGGCTCGGACCCGCGCACGGCGTCCATCGGCTTCGCGCCGGGGCAGCCCGCCGGCTCGGTCGCGCCGCTGAGCTGGGCGCAGTCGCAGTCGGTCCGGCTGGCCCGGGCCCTCGACGACGGCCGGCTGCCCGAGCAGCCCGCCGACGTCCGCGCCCGGTACGTCACGCACGGGCCGCCCGCGGCGCTGGCGGTCACGCTCGACGCGCCCGCGTCGGTGTCCACCGGGACCGCGGCCGTCACCGGCACCGCGCCCGCGGGCAGCCAGGTCGACCTGGCCGTCTCGAACACCGACGCCGGCACGACTTCGGTGCTGTCGGTGCGGGCCGCCGCGGACGGGAAGTTCGGCGCGACCGTGCCGACCCCGCTGGGCGCGAACGTCGTCACGGCGGCCGCCACGGCCGGCGGCGGCACCGGGTACGCGCAGAAGACGATCAGCTCGGACTTCGTCACCGGCACGGTCCTGCTCGACGCGGCCGACCCGGACGGCGACGACAACGGCCCGGGCACCTATACGTACCCGACGGCCGGCGACTTCCACGCCGGCGCGTTCGACCTGCAGCGGTTCCAGGTCATCGACTCGGGCACCAACCTGGTGTTCCGCACGCAGATCCGTGACCTGTCCCCGACGTTCGGCTCTCCGCTGGGCGCGCAGCTGCTGACGATCTACGCGCACGACCCGGCCGCGACGGTGACGTCGACCGCGGCGCCGTTCCCGAGCCGGGCGTACACGATCGCGGCTTCCGATGCCTGGAGCCGGCGCATCGAGGTCCAGGGCTTCGCGGATCCGGCGCTCGTCGACGCTTCGGGCGCTTCGCTGGCAACGCCGTCGGTGCAGGCTTCGCAGGCCACGCGGTACATCACGGTGAGCGTCGCGAAGTCCGCGTTCGGGACCCCGGCGGCCGGCTGGACGTTCGCGGTCGTGCTCACCGGGCAGGACGGCAACTCCCCCGACCAGGCGCGGCCGTTCACGCCGACGGCGGGGCAGTACACGTTCGGCCTGTGCGCCGCGGGCGGGACCGCGCCGATCTGCGCGGCGGACCCGGCGACCGCCCCGAAGGCGGTCGACGTGCTGACGCCGTCCGGAGTGGACCAGGCCGCGGAGCTGGACCCGACGCGGGGGCCGGTCACGGTGCGCGGGGTGCCGGTCGGGTGATCGGCGAATTCGCGAAGCAGTACCTGCACGACGATCTGCGCGAGGCCCGCGAGGCCGTGCTGGGGAAGCTGGACGGGCTGAGCGAGTACGACGTCCGCCGTCCCCTGACCGCGACCGGGACCAACCTGCTCGGCCTGGTGAAGCACCTGGCGCTGTGGGAGACGCGGTACCTGGGCGAGGTGTTCGGCCGGCCGTTCCCCGAGCCGCTGCCCCGCTGGGACGACACCGAGGCGCGTGGCCGGGACTTCTGGGCCACCGAGCAGGAGACGCGTGCGGAGATCGTCGACCGGTACCGCCGCGCCGCGGCGCACTCCGACGCGACGATCGCGGCACTGCCCGTCGACGCGCCCGGCCACGTGCCGTGGTGGCCGCGGCCGGACGTGCTGCTGTTCAACGTCCTGGTCCACGTGCTCACCGAGACGACCCGGCACGCCGGGCACGCCGACATCCTGCGAGAGCAGCTCGACGGGGCGACCAGCGCGCCGGTCCGCGACCGCGAGTTCTGGTCCGAGCGGTACGCGGAGATCGAGCGGGTCGCGAAGGCCGCCGGGTCCTGAAAGGTGCGGCACTTCCCCGGGGAAGTGCCGCACCCGGTCCGGTGTGGACAGCCGGCTCAGCGGCGGCCGCCGTGGTCGTCGCCGCCCTCGTGGTGCCCGCCGTGGTCGTCGCCCGGCTCGGTGCCGCGACCGCTGTGGTCATCGCCGGGCTCGACCCCGCGGCCACCGTGGTCGTCGCCGGTTTCGACGCCGCGACCGCCGCGATCGTCACCGGGCGCGACCCCGCGGCCACCGTGGTCGTCGCCGGGCTCGATGCGACCACCGTGATCGTCGCCCGGCTCGACCCCACGACCACCACGGTCGTCACCCGGCTCGACACCGCGACCGCCGTGGTCGTCGCCGAGGTCGTGGGTGCGCGTCGGGTACGTGCTCGGCGCCGTCGCGCTCGGGGACGTGCTCGGCGCGCTCGTTTCCGTGGCTCCGCTGCCGCGCGTGGTCTCCGTGGCGGCCGAGGTCGCCGTCGTCGGCACCCGCGTGCCGTCGTCCGCGCCGGACTGCGCGAGGGCCGCCGTGGTGCCGCCCACCGCGAGCGCCGCGCCGGCCGCCGCGATCACCAGAATCTTGCGCATGTCTGCTCCTTTTCGTTCCCTGCCAACGAAAGAAGCTTCACGCACCGGCGGATAGCGGCGCGCTGCGCGGGGCTTAAGGCATCCCTAACGGCGTCCCGAGTTCCAGCACGATCCGCGCCCCGCGCGGCCGCCGGCGCGTCACCGTGAACGTCCCGCCGGACGCGCGGGCCGTCTGCCGCGCGATGTCGAGCCCGAGCCCCGTCGACCCGGCCCCGCTCGCGCCGCGCTCGACGTCGTCGAGGTCGAACCCCGGCCCCTCGTCCGAGACCTCCAGACGCGCCCCTTCGGGCGTCCCCGTCAACCGGATCGCGTACGCGGTTCCCTCCGGCGTGTGCGCGAAGACGTTGCCCAGCAACGCGTCCAGGCACGCGGCCAGCTCGGCCGGCCCGGCCGCGACCGGCAGCGGGCCCGGCGCGACCTCGACCGTCACCGCGCGGTCCTGGTCCTGCGCCAGCACCGACCAGAACTCCGCCCGCTCGCCCACCACCGAAGCCGCGTCGCACGAGCCGGGCGCCGAGTCCCGGGCCCTCGCCTGGTCGATCAACGCCGTGACCTGGCGTTCCAGGCTCTCCGCGTGCCCGGTGATCCGGTCGGCTTCGGCGGGGTCGCGCAACGACTCGGCGTCCAGCCGCAGCACGGTCAACGGCGTTCGCAAGCGGTGCGAGATGTCGGCCACGGCCTCGCGTTCCTGGCGGACCAGGTCGCGGATCCGCGCGGCGAGGAGGTTGAGCGCGGCCGCCACCGACCGCACCTCCCCCGGCCCGCCGGGCACGGCCCGCGCGTCCAGATCACCCTCGGCCAGCCGCCGCGACACCGCCGCGAGCTCGTGCACCGGCCGCACGATCGACCGGGCCAGCCGGTCGGCGACGACCACGCCGAGCGCCAGCAGCACCACGCCGAGCCCGGCCAGCACCAGCCACGCCGCGCCCAGCCCGCGAGTCAGCTCCGCGCGGTCGACGAAGGCCCGGACGACGGCGGTCCCGCGCGGCAACCCTTGGACCGCGACGAGGATTTCGCGGCCCGCGTCGTCGTCGACGGTGAGGCTGGCGCCCTGCGCCGCGGCCAGCGTGACGCCGGGCGTGCGCGGGGTCGGCGCGCCGAGCACCGTGCCGTCCGGCAAGAACACCGTCACCGGGTGACCGGCGGTCGTGTTGAGCTGGTCGACGGCCGGCCGCAGCGTCACCGCGTCGGCCGTCGCCACCAGGGACGTCAGGGACTGCGCCTTCGCCGTGGCGGCAGTGACCGCGCGGTCCGCGGTGACCGACCGCAGCAGGATCGCCAGCGGCACCAGGAACGCCACGAGCACCAGGCTCATCGCGGCCGCGACCAGCACCGCGAGCCGCTTCCTCACGCCCCGGCCCCCGGTTCGGCCAGCCGGACGCCGACGCGCCGCACGCTGTGCAGGTACCGCGGCTCCTGCGCGGTTTCGCCGAGCTTGCGCCGCAGCCACGACAGGTGGACGTCGACGGTCTTGTCCGCGCCGGCGTAGGGCAGCTTCCACACGTCGGCGAGCAGTTCGCGCTTGCTCACCACGGTTCCGGCCCGGCTCGCCAGGTAGTGCAGCAGGTCGAACTCGCGCGGGGTGAGGTCGAGCGGCGCGCCGTCGAGCGACGCCTCGCGCGTCCGCGCGTCGACCGACAGGCCGCCGACGACCACCGGCGCGGTCGTCTCCTCCGGCTCGGCGCGCCGCAGCACCGCGCGGATCCGCGCGTCGAGCTGGGCACCGCCGAACGGCTTGACCACGTAGTCGTCGGCACCCGCGTCGAGCAGCCGGACGATCTCCTCCTCCGCGCCGCGGGCGGTGACCACGATGATCGGCACCGCGCTGACCGCCCGCACCATCCGCAGCACCTCGCGGCCGTCGAGGTCGGGCAAGCCCAGGTCGAGCAGCACGACGTCGGGCCGGTCGGTGACGGCCGCCTGGAGCCCGGCCATCGCGGTCGGCGCGGACGTCACCGCGTGCCCGCGCTCGGTCAGCGCGCGCAGCACGGCCGTGCGGATGGTCGGGTCGTCCTCGACGAGCAGCACGGTCGCCATGCTCGGGAGGCTACACACGCGACGCCGCTTCGCCGGGTTCCCGGCGAACGCTAAGGCCGCCTTAGCCGTGCCTTAACCCGCCCGGATGGCACAGTGGACGGGTGAACAGGCGCGGAGTGCTGATGGCGGCCGGCTGGCTGCTGGCCGCCGCCGTCACCGCGGGCGCCGGCACGGTGGCCCTCGACGTCGTCGGCGCCGGCATCCTCGGCCCGCAGAACCAGCCGCTGTCCGCCGACGACGTCGCCCGCGCCCTGGAAACCGTGCCGTCGAGCACCACGTCGACGCCACCGGTCACGACCGCGCCGTCGAGCGCCGCCCCGGCGCCGCGCGGCCTGACCGTGCCCGGCGGCACCATCGTCGCCACGTGCGCGGGCGGCCGGGTCACCTTGCTCTCGTGGAGCCCGGACCCGGGCTTCCGCGCCGACGACGTCTCGCGCGGCCCGGCCGCCACGGCGTCGGTCAAGTTCAAGAACGGCGGCACGGAGAACGTGGTCGTGGTGACGTGCCAGGACGGCGAGCCGCACGCCGACACCGTCGCCGACGAAGGCCACCACGGCCGGGGTTAGCCCGGCAGGCCGGCGTTGAGGCGCGCCAGGATCCGGTGCGGGAACGGCAGTTCCGGCGCGCTGACCGCGGTCAGCCGGTCCAGTTGGGCGTCGGTGAGGTCGAGGGCGAGCGCGCCCACCGTCTCCGCGAGCTGCTCGGGGGATCGCGCGCCGATCAGCGGCGCGGGCATGCCCAGCCGGCGGGTCACCCAGTGCAGGGCGACCTGGGCGGGCGTCGCGCCGGCCTCGGCCGCGACCTCGCGGACGACGTCGAGGATCGCCCAGCGCGCCTCGGGCAGCGACCGGAAGGCCGCGCCGCCGGCGAGCCGGCCGGTGCCCGTGCCCTCGCGGGTGTACTTGCCGGACAGGAACCCGCCGCCGATGGCGCCCCAAGGCTGGATCGCGATGCCGAACTCACGGGCCAGGGGCACGTATTCGGCTTCGATCGCCCGCTCGAGCAGCGAATGCTCCAGCTGCAGCGCGGTCACCGGCGGGCCGCCGAGCATCGCCGCCTTCGTCGCGTACCAGGCCGGGACGTCGCTGAGCCCGGCGGCGCGGATCTTCCCGGCGCGCACGAGGTCGCCGAACGCCGCCATGACCTCCTCGGCCGGGGTGCAGCCGTCCCAGACGTGCAGCCAGTACAGGTCGACGTGGTCGACGCGCAGCCGCCGCAGCGACGCCTCCAGCGAGGCGACCATGTTCTTGCGGCCGTTGCTGCGCCGGCGCGGGTCCGAATACGGGGCGCCGTCCCGGAACTCGGGTCCGGAGTACTTGGTGGCGAGCACGACGTCGTCGCGATCGACGTCGCGGAGGAACTCCCCGACCAGCTCCTCGCTGCGGCCGGCGCTGTAGTTGTCCGCCGTGTCGACGAAGTTGCCGCCGCCCTCGACGTAGGCGCGGAAGACCTTCCGCGCCGTGTCGTCGTCCGCGCAGAAGGGTCCGGTGCCGAAGGTCATCGCGCCCAGGGCCAGCGGGGACACCCGCAGCCCGGAGCGGCCGAGCGCCCGGTAGTCGTCCAATCGTGTCATGCACCCGATCGTGCAACCCGGAGCGTGGTCCGGGTCAAACCCGATCGAGGCATTCGCGGGCAACATCGGGGAGTCATCCAGGCATACTGCGCACGATCACCAGATGAATGTCCGGTGTGCGCTAATCTGGCGCGATCACGGGGCCGGCGCCCCGCACCCCGGCGTGGCGAGGAGTCGAATTCGTGCAACCGAACCTGGGGCCAGGCGAGGACTTCCAGCTGCTGCTCGAGCGGCAGGTCCGGGACATGCAGTCGAAGGCGGCCGCGCTGAGTGAAGCGCTTTCCGCAGCCGGTGCGACGGTCCGCTCCCGCGACGGCGCGGTCACCGTCACGCTCGCGCCGAACGGCGCGCTCACGAACCTCGAGCTCGGGCACCGGGCGTGCGAACTGGGCCCGGCGCGGCTGACCGCGGCGATCATGGGCACCGTGCGGGAAGCGCAGCGCCGGACGGCCCGCAGCGTCGCGGACTCCTTCGCCACCATCAACGGCGACGGCGAGTCGACCGACATGGTCCGGTCGTTCCTGCCGCCGGACCCGCCGCCGGACGGCGACTTCGCGGCGCCGGAGAGCCCCGTCGAGCCCCCTCCGCCGCCGCCCGCCGCTCCCCCGGCCCGGCCGCCCGCACCGCCGGCCGCCGGCCCCGCCCCGCGTCGCCGTCCCCCGGCCGACGACCGCTTCGACGACGAATCGAACCCCTGGTGAGCGGCGGCGGGTTCAGGGTCGACTCGGAGCCCCTGGCCACCTTCGGCAAGCACCTCGACGAACTGCAGAGCAACCTGCAGAGCACCGCGGACCTGGTCGGCGGCATGACCTGCGACCCGGGCATGTTCGGCATCAACCCGGCGTGCCAGCTGATGGCGGCGGGCGCGAGCACGTGGACCGACAAGGCGCACCACCAGTTCGGGGACTACGCCAAGACCATCGGCGAGTTCGCGGACAAGGTCGCCGAAGCCGCGAAGCGCTACCAGGCGGGCGAACAAGACGCCGTCGACTCGATCGTGAGGTTCGAATAGTGGGCGACGACTACCAGAGCAAGGACGTCAGCCTCCACGGCTCCGACCTTTTCAACAAGGACAACGCCGCCGCCGGGGCCGGGTTCTTCGAAGCGGCGGTCGGGCTGGACAAGGCCGTCAAGGAGAACGACAAGGTCGCGATCGGCATCGGCGCGGCGGGCATGGCGCTGGAGACCATCGGTCTCGTGCTGGACCCGATCGGCAGCCTGCTGACGGCCGGGATCGGCTGGCTCATCGAGCACATCACGATCCTGCGGTGGCCGCTGGACATCCTGATGGGCGACCCGATCGGCATCCAGGCGGCCAGCGAGGCGCTCAAGGCCGAGAAGAAGAAGCTCGAAGGGTGGTCGCAGCAGCACCAGGAAGCCCTCGCCACGCTCATGAAGGACTGGTCCGGCAACGCGGCGGAGCAGTTCAAGAAGGACATGGACGCGGTCACCGAGCAGCTGACCTCCCTCGGCGGCTACCTCGACCAGGCCGGCAAGAACATGATGATCGCGGGCGGCATCGTCGGCGCGTTCCGCGGCATCCTGCGCGACCTGATCGCGATGCTCCTGGCGACGATCATCAAGGGCGCCCTGATCGCGGCGGCGCTCGCCCCGGTGACGTTCGGCGCATCGATCGCGCTGTTCATCACGACGACGATCGGCACGGTAGCCACGGCTCTGGGCAAGATCGGCACGAAGCTGATGCAGCTGGGCAAGAAGCTGGCGGACCTGGTGAAGGCGCTGGCGAAGATGGGCAAGGCGGGGGACGAGATCGCCGGGGCGAAGCCCCCGACGAGCAGCTTGACCCCGACCCCGACGCCCAAGCCGCCGGCGGCACCGAAGCCGGACGCGACCCCGGGGCCGAAGCCGTCGTCGGCCACTCCGGAGCCCAAACCGGAGCCCAAACCCGAGCCGAAGCCGGAACCGGCGCCGTCGTCCTCCTCGCCGACTCCGGAGCCCAAGCCCTCGTCGGCCACGCCGGAACCGAAGCCGGAGCCCAAGCCCGAACCCAAGCCTGAGCCCAAACCCGAGCCGAAGCCGGAACCGGCGCCGTCGTCTTCCTCGGCCACGCCCGAGCCGGAGCCCAAGCCCTCCTCGGCCGCTCCGGAACCCAAGCCCGAGCCCAAGCCGGAGCCGAAACCCGAGCCCACGCCCGAGCCGAAACCGGAGCCCGCACCGTCATCGTCTTCGGCGACCCCTGAGCCGAAGCCCGAGCCGAAGCCGGAACCCAAGCCCGAGCCGAAACCCGAGCCCAAGCCGGAACCGGCGCCGTCGTCCTCGGCGGCCCCGGAGCCCAAGCCCTCCTCGGCCACTCCAGAACCCAAGCCGGAACCGAAACCCGAGCCCGCACCTTCTTCCTCCTCGGCGACCCCGGAACCCAAGCCCTCCTCGGCGACCCCGGAGCCGAAGCCGGAGCCGGCCACCCCCGACCCCAAGCCGGAGCCGGCGAAGCCCGACCCCGCGCCGTCTTCGTCCACTCCGGACCCCACGCCCACCGCGGATCCCAAGCCGCACAAGCCGTTCACCGACCAGATGACCGCCGTCATCAAGGACAAGCTGTCCAAAGTGGACGGTGTCACGCCCGAGATCCTGGCGAAGTTCGACAAGATCAACAACTTCTCGGTCGAACAGCTCGGCAAGGTCTTCGGCAAGGAAGGCGCCGAGAAGTTCGAGTCGGCCATCAAGATCATGACCGACCCGTGGTTCGGTAAATCGGGCCTGGCGGGCAAGACCGTCGTCGACATGATCAAGGGCGTGCCCGCCAGCATCGGGAACGTCACCGGCGGGGACGACAACTAGTCACTCGCCCGAAAGGATCACCGCCCGGGACGCGAGGTGCAGCGCCAGCCGCTCGTCCGGGCGGGACAGGTCCACGCCGAGCAGCTGCTCGATCCGCGCGATCCGGGCCGCCACGGTGTTGCGGTGCACGCCCAGCACCGTGGCGGTCTCGGCGATCGACGACTCCGCGTCCAGGTAGGCGGCCAGCGTCCGGACGAGGTCGCCCGGCGCCGACCGCAGCGGCGCGACCAGCGCTCGCGCGGCCGGTTCGAACGTGTCCGTGCGCGTCCACTCCAGCAGCAATTGGGCCATGCCGAGCTGGTCGACGTGCAGGAAGTGGCCCGTTTCGGGCCGGGTCGCGGCGAGGCGGGCGGCGTCGAGGGCTTCCGCGACCGTCGCGGCCAGCCCTTCCGGACGCGGGTGCGGCCGTCCGACGCCCATGTGCGCGCCCAGGCGCAACGTCCGGTGCGCCGCCTGGAGCCGGGTCGCCAGCGCGCGCACCCGCTCCGCCGTGGGTTCGTGGTCGAAGGTGACCCAGCCGGTCCAGCCGTCGCCGTGCTCGACGACGGCCTCGACGTCCAGCGCCCGCAGCACCTCCTGGGTCCGCGCGACGGTGTCGACGGACGCCGGGACACCCAGGTGCAGCCCGACGTGCCGGCCGCCGAGCCGCCAGCCGGCGTCGGCGACGCGGCGGCGCAGGTCGGCGCCGGGTTCGGTGTCCAGGCGCAGCAGGTCGCCGAGCAACGCGGTGCGCGAGCGCGCGTCGCGTTCCAGCTCCAGGCGGTTGGCCAGCAGCCACCGCTGCAGCGCCCCGGCGGCGACGGCGAGCGCGGGCGGCACGACGTCGGCCCGCGCGGCCTCGGTCCCCCGCAGCTCGGCGGCCAGCCACATCGCGGGCCGCTGCAGCAGGACGGGGTGGGCGAGCAGGACGCCGTCGTCGAGCTCGGTCCGCTGCGGCACGGCTTCGTCCAGCCGGACGCGCCCGCCGACCTCCCCGGCGAGCGGCACCCCCCGGTCGTCGAGCACGGCCACGGGCGAGCGCAACAGCCGTCGCAGCACGGCGACGACCTCTTCGGGCGGCCGCAGCCGATCCCCGAGCGCGCGGTGGGTGGCGAGGAGCAGCTCGGCCCGATCGAGTTCGGGCGCGGCGAGCAGCAGCCGAGCCTCGACGAGCAGGTCGAGCGGCGAGGCGGACGTGACGAGGAGCGGAACGCCCAGCCGATCGGCAAGCAGCCGCGACGCGCTGAGCGGCTCGGTCCCGGAGAGCAGGACGGCGGCCGCCCCGGCATCGGCGCAACGGCGAAGAAGGGCATCGATCTGCCAGTCGGTCCCGGCGATCGGCCGGGCGACCACGGCGAGTTCCCCGGCCGCGGGGAGGTGGGAAGCGTCCAAAGTGGCTTGAACGGTCGCAAGTGGACGGTCCAGCCCGGAGGCGCCGGCGAGCACGCGAACGTGCTCGGACCAGCCGGGAAGGGCAAGAACTCGGCGCAGGCTCACGGCAGCCCCACCCGCCGGAGCCGGGTCAAGGGAGCCTCACCGCAGCCGGACTCGGTCGCCGGGGCCAACGTCCACTGCCGGCTCACGGGAGCCCCACCCGCCGGAGCCGGCTCACGGGAGACCCACCGCGGCCGGACCCGGCCGCCGGGGCCGGCCTCCACCGCCGGCTCACGGGAGCCCCACCGCAGCCGGACTCGGCCCACCGGGGCAACGCCCGGGCCGGCCTCGGCGCGCTCACGGGAACCCCACCGGGTCGCAGTCGATTCCGTACGCCCTCGGCTGCAGCACCGGCAACCGGCGCGGGTCGGTCCAGAACTCGGCCGCCGCCAGGCGGACCACGTCCACCTCCACCCCCGCGCGGATCGCGTCGCACGACACCGGGACCCCCGTCCGGTGGTCCAGCACCGACAGCACGTCCGGCGTCGAAGCCACCGGTGCCCCGTCGCGCAACGCCAGCAGGTACTCGTTCTCCATCTCCACCCTCAGCAGCGCGCCGTCGCGGTGGTCGGCCAGCGTGACGCTGCCGCGGCCGAACCCCGGGCTGCCGTGCCGGCCGGGGCCGGGGTGCCGCGCCACCTCGATGACCCGGCCACGCGCCAGCACCGAGCCCGCCAACGCCGCTTCGAGCGCCTCCCGCGGCGGGCTCTCACCCACCGCCAGCACCCGGCGGCCGAGCGCCAGCGCCCCGCTCGTCGTCCCGCCCACCGAACACGCCGCCAGCTCGCCCGCCGGGATCGGGGCCAGCGCGAACGCCGCCCACCCGCCCGAGCTGGCCAGGAACGCCCGCGTGCCCCGCTCGATCACCACGTCCGAGCCGGCCGCCAGCACCACCACCTGCCCGCCGGGCTCGGCCAGCGCCGCCGGCGCGACCCCGCGGCCGGTCGCGGCCACCGAAAACTGGTCGAGCCGGGGCAGCCCGCGGCCGGACAGGTCCGCGTCGACGTACCCCAGCCCGAGCTGGTCGGCCACGACCAGCGGCAGCAGCCCGTTGAGGCCGCCGATCTCGATGGACATCAGCGCGTCGGCGTGCTCGCCCGTCCACCGTTCGATCGCCGCCACCGCGGACGCGAACTCGTCGCCGCCCGGCAGCTTCTCGGTGAACGCCGCCGTCGCGCCGACGACGCCGATCGGCACCACCCGGGCCGACGGCGCCAGGCCGGCCACCGGCGAAACGTCGAGCGCCCGGCCGTCGGCGAGCAGCCGGCGCAGCAGGACAGCGGCGGTGACGGTGTCCCCGCCACCGCCGGACCCGAGCAGGGCCACCCCGCGTTCGAGGGCGGCCACGTCACCGGCGGTGATGCGCATGACTGACCACAGTAGACGAGCCGGCCGCTTACGTCTCCGCGCCGATCTGTTCGACGGGCACGAACGGGTGCGGCAACCCGAACGCCCCCGGGCCGAACGTGTCCAGGGCTTCCGGCGTCCGCATCAGCGGCGGTGTCGAGATGCCGACGACGGTGACGCGCTGGCCGAACCGGAGCGTCTCGGTGGTGATCGGCTCGGCCGTCGCGGACTCCAGCACGCAGATCAGGTCGGGCACGAGACACCGCACGGTACCGTCCACAGTGGCCAGCAGGTTCTCGTTCTGGAAGAGGATCTCCAGCTTGCTCGAACCGTCGAACGACACCGCCGCCGCACGGCCCCGCGCGAAGCCCGCCTCGGTCCGGCGCTCCACATCGGACACCTTGCCGCGGAAGAGGACGCGCAGGTGCTGGTACGGCGTCGAGCGCAACGCCGAAGCCAGCCACTCGACGGGATCTTCGTTGGCTTCCCGCGCTTCCCGGATCGTCCGGCCCACGGTCAGTGCCAGCGAAAGCGTTTGCGGCACCGCCGTCCGCTTCACGTCGGCGCCGCTCATCGCGTACTCGGCGATGTGCGCGACCCCGCCGAGCCGGATGGTGACGCCGCGGGCCAGCCACTCCATCCGCTTGTTGTCCGCGCCGGTGTCGATCACCGTCGTCTCGCCGCGCTCGCCGCCGATGGCCATCGGCGACCCGGTGACGCCGTAGACGCCGAACGTCTCCATCTGCAGCTCGGGGAACGCCCGGCCCATGCCGTCGGCGTCGACCACCGGCAGCCCGAGCCGGGCGCCGACGATCAGCGGGATCATCGAGTTGATGCCGCCGCACTCGATCGGCATGGTCGCGTCCGCCGACCGGCCGAGGTGCCGCTCCAGCGTCCGCAGCGCCAGCACCGGCTCGGCGCCGTTGGGCAGCTTCTCGTGCACCACGGTCGGCGCGCCCATCTGCGCCGTCGGCACGACCAGCGCGTCGTCGTCCACTTCGGACGGGTCGAGGATCGTGATCGGCCCGTGCTCGCGGATCGCCTCGCGCACGAGCAGCCGTCCGACGTACGGGTCGCCACCGCCGCCGGTGCCGAGCACGGCGGCGCCGCGGGCGAGGTCGGGCAGGTCGGCTTCGGTCAGGGTCCAGCTCACCCGGCGACTCCGATCGGGTCGATGTCGTAGCCGAAGTACCGCGGCCCGGCCAGCGCGATGCCCTCCGGCGTGTGCCAGCGCGGGTCGGCGGGCGCGGCGATGACCGTGACGCGCTGGCCGTACCGCAGTCCCTCGGTCGTCACGGCCTCGCCGGACTCGCGTTCCAGCGTGCAGATCAGGTCGGGCACCGACGCCTCGACGACGCCGTCGCGCTCGGCCACCAGGTGCTCGTTCTGGAAGCGCAGCACCAGTTCCGCACCGGTGTCTCCGTCCATTCCGGACAGTCGAGCCTCACCGCGGGCGAAGCCGGTGACCGTCCGGCGGGCGACGTCGACGACCTTGCCGCTGAACAGCCGCCGCCCACCCAGCCGGGAGACGACCCGCGCGACGGGGTCCTCGTGCGCGGCGCGCGCGGCCCGCACCAGCGCGCCCAGCTCGGCGCACAGGCTGAGCGTGCCGGGCACCAGCGACTCCCGGGACTGCGAGCCGGACATCGCGTAGTTGCTGATCATCGCCGAGCAGCCCATGTCGATGGTCGCCGACCGGGCCAGCCGCTCGGCCCACCGGTTGTCCACAGTGTCCAGTACCCCGCGGTTGCCCTTCTCGTCCGCGATGGACATCGGGGTCGCGCGGATGCCGTACAAAGTCGGCAAAACCATTTGCAGCTCCGGGAAGGCCCGGCCCATGCCGTCGGCGTCGACCAGCGGCAGGCCCAGCTGCGCGGCCGCGACGACCGGGATCAGCGAGTTGACCCCGCCCGCCTCGGCGCACGCGATGTGCGTCAGCTCCTTGCCCAGGTACGCGGCGAGCGTGCGGGCTGCGAGCCCGACCTGCTCGGCCGACGGCAGCTTCTCGACCATGACCGTCGGCGCGCCCATCATGGCGACCGGCAGGACGACGGCGTCGTCCGGCACCTCCGCCAGCGGCACCAGCGGCACGGACCCGTGCGAGCGGACCGCCGAGGCCGCCAGCAGCCGGCCGATGTACGGGTCGCCACCGCCCCCGGTGCCGAGGATGGCGGCACCGCGGGCGATGTCGTCGAGGTCGTGCTCGGTGATCTCGCGCATCACGCCCCCAGCTGCAGGTCGCCGACGGCCTTGACGCGGATGCGCGTGGCGTTGCCGGGCAGGTACGGGATGGGCACCTCGTCGAAGTCGACGATGCCGACCGACGCCGGCGACGCGCCCGCGGCAACCGCCCGGTCCACGGCCTCCTGCTTGGCTTCGTCCACAACGGACTCACGACGGCCGGGCTCGATCACGTAGACGCGGTCGACCTCGCCGCCGATCTGCGCGATGGCCGCGCCGATCGCGTTGGCCACGGCGTAGTTCTCCGGCCGGTGCACCTCGCCGCAGCCGGCCAGCTCGTCCGGCAGCAGCACCGAACCACCGCCGACCGCGACCACCGGCAGCGGCTCGGCCGACGTCCGCATCCGTTCGACCACATCGGACACGTCCGCGGCGATCCGGTCCAGCGCCGCCCGGACCAGCGCGCGGTCCAAATGCGACACGAGTGACGCGTCCCCGATGTCGGCGCGGCCCGCCGCGACCGCGATGTCGGTCGCGGTGAGCGTGTCCCCGCCGAAGACCAGGGCCTTCGACGTCAGCTCGTAGCCGACCGAGTCCGGCCCCACCGTGACGTTCCCGCGCACCCGGCTGCCGCCGCCGATGCCGATCGACAGGACGTCCGGCATCCGGAAGTTGGTGCGGATGCCCGCGACGCTGACGTCCGTCGTCGCCTCACGGGGAAAGCCTTGCCGCAGGACGCCGACGTCCGACGTCGTGCCGCCGACGTCGACCACCGCGCAGGTGTCCAAACCGGACAGCACGGCCGCGCCGCGCATCGAGTTCGTCGGCCCGGACGCGAACGTCGCCACCGGGTAGCGGCGGGCGAAGTCGACGTCCATCAGCGTGCCGTCGTTCTGGCTCAGGTACAGCGGCGCGGTGATGCCCGCGCCGGTGACCGACGCGGACAGCCCGTCGACGATGTGCGCGGCCAGCTCCCGCAGCGCCGCGTTGATCACCGTCGCGTTTTCCCGCTCCAGCAGGCCGATCCGGCCGATCTCGTGGGACAGCGAGATCGCCACGTCCGGCAGCTGCGCGCCGATGATCTCGGCCGCGCGGGCCTCGAACTCGGCGTTGACCGGGGAGAAGACCGAGGTGATGGCGACGCTGCGCACCCCGGCCTCCCCCATGTCGTCGGCGGCCTTGCGCAGCTCGCTCTCGTCGAGCTCCGCGATGTGCCGGCCGTCGAACTCGTGTCCACCGTGGACCAGGTAGCTGCGCCCCGACACCGCGTCGACGAGCCGCTGCGGCCAGTCGACCATCGGCGGCAGCGACGCCCCGGCCGGCAGGCTCAGCCGGACGGCCGCGGTCGGCGCGAGCCGGTGGGCCTCGACGAGGGCGTTGATGAAGTGCGTGGTGCCGATCATCACCGCCCGCACCGCCGCCGGGTCGAACGCGCGTTGCCGCTGCAGGCCGTCGATCGCGGCGACGATGCCCGAGGTGACGTCCGCGGTCGTGCTGGTCTTGACCGAGGCGAGCACCTGACGGCCGTCGAGCAGGACAGCGTCGGTGTTGGTGCCGCCGACGTCGATGCCGATGCGCACGAAGATTCTCCTTAAGCAGACTGGACGGCGGGAGCGGCGTCGGCGGTCCGGCTGCTGCCGATCCCCCGCACCAGGCCGAGCTTCCCGGCGACGACGTACAGGACGAAGCCCACGACGAGCGAGTTGATGCTCGGCAGGCCCCATTCGACGAACTTCCCGAAGAGCGCCGCGGCGACCCAGACGACGAGCGTGGCGGGCACCCACACCGGCGCGTCCTCGGGCACGGTTCCCCGCGCCCGCGCCGATTCCAGGTCCCCGCGCCACTTCTTCACGACGAAGTACTCGGCGACCATGATCCCCGCGATCGGCGGGAACGCGACGCCCAGCACGGTGAGGAAGTCGGTGAACTTCGCGAGGATCCCGGCCGCGGCGAGCAGGCTGCCCGCGACGCCGAGCACGGCGGTCACCAGACCGCGGTGGGCCTTGCGCCCGGACACCGTGCCGATGAAGTTCACGACGCCGAGACCCGACGAGTACAGGTTCCAGTCGTTGATCTTGATCGTGCCGGCGATGACGATCAGCAGGCCGACCCAGCCGACCGACGACGTCACGATCGTGGTGATCCCGGCGCTGCCGACGGCGTGCGCGAGCAGGACACCGGACAGGCCGATGACGTACTCGCCGAGCGTGATCCCGACGAGCGTCTGCTTGACGACGTCCGAAGTGGACCGGTTGAAGCGGGTCATGTCCGGCGTGATGACGGCGCCGACGATGAAGCCACCCGCCACCAATGTGGTGCCCTGCAGCAGGCTCAGCGACGGCCCGGGCGGGGCCGACGACACGAGCGCGCCGAGGTCGTGGCGGGTCAGCTCGGAGATGATCGACCAGCCGACGAGGATCAGGAACGCCGGGACGGTCAGGTAGGCCGTCCAGGCCATGGAGTGGAAGCCGCGGACGACGATCGCGGTGACGAGCAGGCCGAAGACGAGCGCCCAACCCCACTCCGGCAGGCCGCCGATGAGCGAGACGAGACCCTGCGCGGACACCGCGGACTGGATGCCGAACCAGCCGATGAGGCTGATCCCGATGGCGAGCCCGATGAGCGCCGAGCCGCCGCGGCCGAAGCCGGTCCAGCGGGCGATCATGGACGTCGAGAGGCCCTCGCGGACGCCGATGACGCCGACGAGGATGGTGATGAGCTCCAGGATGACCGAGCCGAGCGTGAACGCCAGGACCGCCGGCCAGAAGCTCATCCCGAAGCCGACGGTGGCTCCGAGCAGGAACTGGGACAGGGCGGACACCTGGCCGAACCGCTGGACGGCGACCGACCACCACGAGTACCGGGCGTGGTCCGGCACTCTGGTGAGGGCATAGTCATCGACACCGACTGTTGAGGCCACGCCGACCTCCTAATCCGGGAAGGGGAACGGTTCCCCGCACCGTAAGCAGCGGTCCCGGCGGCGTCACCGTGCGATGTGCACAGCCACGACCTCGGCACTGTGCATTCAGACCAGTGGGTCCAGCCCGGTCAGCGTGACACTCTCGTCCCAAAGCCGCCGGGCGGCGTCGTCGGTCAGGTTCGCCCAGCGCTCTTCGAGGCGAGGCCGGCCGCGCAGGCCGAACACGCGCGGACCCCACAGCTGGCCGCCGGCGACGTCCGGGCCGAGGACCGCGCGGACGGCGGGCCGCGCGCCGGCGTCCTTGCCCTGCAGGAGAGCCCGGGCCGGCAGGCCGCGCAGCCACTGGCCGGGGGTGCGGACGTGCACCGGCGGGCGCGACGGCGTCAGCGAGTCGAGCGCGCCACCAGGGTGAGCGACGACGCTCAGCCGCTTCGAGCCGGTTTCGCGCAGCCGCCGGTCGAGTTCGAGCGCGAAGAGCATCTGGGCCAGCTTCGAGCGTTCGTACGCGCGCTTCGGGACGTAGTCGCGTTCGCTCTGGAGGTCGGCGAAGTCGAGCTTCGCGGACTTCGCCGCGAAGCTGCCGGTGGTGACGATCCGCGCGTCCGGCGCCAGCTCCGGCAGCAGCCGGGCGACCAGCGCGAAGTGACCGAGGTGGTTCGTGCCGAACATCAGCTCGTGGCCGGCCGGCGTCTCGCGGCGCGGCGGGTGGTCGAGCATGACCCCGGCGTTGCAGACGACGGCGTCGAGCGGTCCGGGGTCGACGGTCGCGACCTGGGCCAGGTCGGCGAGGTCGAGCCGGACGTGGCCGACGCGCGCGCCGGCGACCCGCGACCGGATCGCCGTGCGCGCGACCTCCGCCTTCGCCGGGTCACGGCTCCCGATCACCACTTCCGTCCCGGCCGAAGCCAGCTGCTCCGCGACGAAATAGCCGATTCCCGCGTTGCCGCCGGTCACCAGCACCCGCATCGAATTCCCTTCCCCGTGCCAAGCTGTCCCGCGTGGACAACGCTACCGGCGAACGGGCCGGCTACCGGCGATCGACGGGGTCACCCCGGGGTGAAGCGCGCCGCCGGGAGCTGCTGGCGAAGATCACCGACGACGTCGCCGAGAACGGTCTCGTCGGCTTCTCGCTGCGGCGTGCCGCCCGCGCGGCCGGGACGACGCACAAGGTGCTGCTCTACCACTTCGAAAGCGCCGAAGACCTGCTCCGGCAGGTGGTCTTCGCGCTGCGGGAACGGCGGATCGGCAACGCGCTGACGGCGATCGCCGCTTCCCCCGCCACGTTGACCGACCGCGTCCGCGCGGCGTGGGAGAGCCTGCGCGACGAGGAGACGCAGCTGCGGCGCGTGCTGGACCAGGCGATGGGCCTCGCGATGTACGACCCCGGCCGGTACGCGGCGCTCGGGCACGGCGCGTCCCAGCAGTACCTGCCGACGCTGGTGTCGTTCTGCCCGGCGGACTGGCCGGAGCGGCGGAAGTTCGAGGTCGCGTCGATGATCCTGGCGACCCTGCGTGGCTTCCTCGTCGACCTGCTGACCAGCTCGGACGGCGCCGGCGCGGCCGCCGGGTTCGAGGCGCTGCTGCGCGCGGTCGAGCGCGAAGAAGCTCTCGACACTTTGTGAACCGCGTGGTTCACTTCTGGCATGGAGATCGAGCTGGGGGCGGGAACCGTCGAGTACACCGACACGGGCGGGCCGGGCCCCGTGCTCGTGTTCGTCCACGGCCTGCTGATGGACGGCACGTTGTGGGAAAGCGCGGTCGTGTCGCTGGCGGGCCACCGGTGCGTCGTCCCCACGCTGCCGCTGGGCGCGCACCGGCACCCGATGCGGCCCGAGGCCGACCTGTCGCTGCCCGGGATCGCCGCGTTGCTCACCGAGTTCCTCGAGCGCCTCGACCTGCGGGACGTCACGCTGGTCGGCGTCGACACCGGCGGAGCACTGGTCCAGCTGGTCATGGCGGACGGCTGCGCGCGGGTGAGCCGGGTCGTGCTGGCGTCGTGCGACGCGTTCGACAACTTCCCGCCCGGGCTCACCGGCAAGACGCTGTTCCTGACGGGAAAGCTGTCGCCGGCGCTGTTCGGGCTGTTCATGCAGCAGATGCGGCTGCGCGCGGTCCGGCGGCTCCCGATCGCGTTCGGCTGGCTGACCAAACGCGGTGACGCGGTGTCCGCGGGCTGGCTCCGGCCAGTGCTGAGCCAGGCGGACGTCCGACGGGACACGGTTCGCATGCTGCGGGCTTTCGCCGCGACCCCGGGGGTTCTCCAGGAGGTGGCCGAGCGGCTGCCGTCGTTCGACCGGCCGGTGCTGGTCGCCTGGGCGAGCGAGGACCGCGTGATGCCCCCGGAGCACGGGAAGCGGCTGACCGCCTTGCTGCCGAAGGGAAAGCTCGCCGAGGTGGCCGACAGCTACACGCTGCTGCCGCTCGACCAGCCGGCGGAGTTCGCGCGGCTGGTCCGGGAGTTCACAGCCGGCTGAGGCCGTGGAGGATGCGTTCCATCAGTTCGAGGCTCGGCCGGTTGCCCGACCCGCGCCGCGCGCTGTGCACCGCGACCAGCCCGCGATCGGCCAGGTCCGACAGCAGGACCCGCGCCACCCCCAGCGGGATCCGCCGCCGCGCCGCGACCTCGGCGACCGACTGGGAGGTCCGCAGCAGCGCGCAGATCTCCGTCTCTTCCGTCGTGCTCCCCCGCACGACCGCCCGCCCCCGCTGGGTGATCGACACGAGCGTCTCGATCGGGAGGTCCCGGGTCGGACGCGTGCGGCCATGGGTGCGGAAGTACGGGCGGACCATCCCCGCCCCGCCTTCTTCGAGCACGGACCCCCAGTGCACAGCCAGCTCCTCACGGCGATTAATCCTTGTCGGCGATTATTTGACCTAATGATCGAGTAGGCCGCAATCGACCGAACAGAGCAACGCCGGAAAAAGCGCAGGTCAACGCCCCGGTGGTGGGGCGGTACTGCCGCGAAGGACTAGTCGTGTCCCGAGAATCGACGGCGATGTCGCGATTTTTCCGCCGGACAATCGCGCCAGGATCAGGCGTCCGGCCCGCTCGCCCAGCTCGGCGACGGGCTGCGCGACCGTGCTCAGCTCGAGCAGGTCGGCGAGGTCGTGATTGTCGAACCCGAGCACCGAGACGTCCGCCGGCACCCGCAGCCCGGCCCGGCGCAGCGTCCGCAGCGCTCCGAACGCCATTTCGTCCGACGCGGCGAACACCGCGGTCGGCCGGCGGCGCAGGCCGAGCAGCGCGCCCATCGCGCGTTCCCCGCCCGCGACGGTGAACCCGCCGCCGGTCTCGAACGCGGGGTCCGGCACGCGGCCGTCCTCCCGGCAGACGCCGTGGTAGACCTCGCGGTAGGCCGCCAGCCGCCGCAGCGGCGCCGTGAACCCGAGCGGGATCGGGGCGCTCTCGCCGATGAACGCGATCTCGCGGTGGCCGAGCTGGACGAGGTGGCGCATCGCGGTGACCGCCGCCCCGTGGTCGTCGATCCCGACGGAGTCCGCGCCGGGCTCCTCGGTGCCGATCGTGACGACCGGCGTGCCGAGCCCCTGCAGCAGTTCGCGTTCGGATTCCCGCAGCGGCAGCGAAAGCACGAGGACCGCGTCGACCCGGCGGCGCAGCGGCAGGCCGGCGAAGAACCGCGCGCGGCCAGGGTCGTCGCCGAGGTTGTAGAGCAGCATGCTCATCCCGGCCTCGCGCAGCACCCGCTCGACCCCGGAGATGAGACGCGCGAAGTACCAGCGGTCGACGTAGGGCACGATCACGCCGACCGTCCCGGTCCGCCCGGTGGCCAGGCTCGACGCGGCGGGCGAGACGGCGTAGCCGAGCTCGGCGGCGACCGCGAGCACCCGCGTCCGGGTCCGCTCGGCGACCCCGGGCACCCCGCGCAGGGCCCGCGACACGGTCGCCGCCGAGACGCCCGCGAGCCGCGCCACGTCGTCGAGCTTGTCCGGCATCTCCTGCCCCGTTCGTTGCAAGCGCTTGCAACCATCCGCGTCTCAGCCATTGACACCCGGCTTGATCAAGGCTAATCATCGATGCAAGCGCTTGCAATGGCGTCGCCTGTCCGCAAGGAGGCCGACATGCGCCAGCTCCTCCCGCTCACCGCTGCGACCCTGCTGGCCGCCAGCGCGCTGGCCGCGTGCTCGTCGGCGAGCGGCCTGACGATCAACCTGTACATCTCGCCGGAGGACCACCTGCAGACGGTGGTGGACCGGTGCACGCAGGAGGCCGCGGGCCGGTACAAGATCGTCTACAACAAGCTGCCGCGCGGCGCGGACGGCCAGCGCGAGCAGATGGTCCGCCGGCTCGCCGCGGGCGACACCTCGCTGGACGTGCTCGGTCTCGACGTCACGTGGGTGCCGGAGTTCGCCGAAGCGGGCTGGGCCGAGGAGTGGACGGGCGCGAACGCGGCGGCGGCCACGCGCGACGTGCTGCCCGGGCCGCTGGCCACCGCGAAGTGGAACGGAAAGCTGTACGGCGCGACGAAGAACACGAACGTCCAGCTCCTCTGGTACGACGACCGGATCACGCCGGCGCCGCCGAAGTCGTTCGACGAGCTGATGACGCAGGCGCAGCAGCTGAAGGCGGCCGGCAAGCCGTACCAGGTGGTGTTCACCGGCGCGCAGTACGAAGGCCTGGTGGTCTTCTACAACACGCTGGTCGCCTCGTCGGGCGGCCACATCCTGTCCGACGACGGCAAGTCCGTGGTGATGGACGACGGCGCGGTGCGAGCGTTGGAGCTGCTGAAGAAGCTCACGACGGCCGGCATCACGGACCCGTCGCTGACGAACCAGAAGGAAGACGACATCCGCCAGGCGTTCCAGCGCGGCCAGGCGGCGACGGAGCTGAACTGGCCGTTCGTGTACGCGTCCTACGCGAAGGAGAAGCCCCAGGACCTGCCGCACTTCAAGTGGACGAGGTACCCCTCGGTGGCACCGGGCCAGCCCAGCCGCGTCACGATCGGCGGCTTCAACCTGGCGGTATCGACGTACTCGCAGCACAAGCCGGAGGCGTTCGAGGCGGCGCTGTGCCTGCGAAACGCGACTTCGCAGAAGTACCAGGCCTTGGTGGACGGAATCCCGCCGAGCATCGCCTCGATCTACCAGGACAACGCCCCCTTGGACCCGGCAAAGCCGCCGGACCCCAAGGAGAACCCGACCATGGCCGACCAGTACCCGATGAAGGGCGACATCCAGGCGGCGTTGACGGACGCGGCGGTCCGCCCCTTGACCCCGGCATACCAGAACCTGTCGACGGTGATTTCCAAGGTGCTGTCACCCCCGGCGGAGATAGACGTCCAGGCAACGGCACAAGAACTACGCGACCGGCTGACGGACGCACTGAACTCGAAGGGCATCATCCCCTGAGCCTGCGACTGGCGTTCAGAGGCGGATGGGTTTCTTGTTCATGAACTATCCGGGCGGTCAACGGGCCTGGCGACGTACTTGGGCACACCGCCTCTGACCTGCTCTTTTGCGTCCGGTCGCGTCCGGGCCTGTCTGGACGTCTGACGGCCTGTAGACGGCCTGGCTTCTCGCTGCCCATGTGCTCGTCTGGCCTGGTGGCAGACCTCCCCGGTCTTCCTCGTCCCCGCTGCCATTAGCGCCGGAGGGCCGGTATCAAGGGTGGGTGCTTGCGCCCATCGCGCAGCGACGCCGTAGGCGCCCTTGATGGCGGTCGGCCGGTGTTAAACGATCGCTAACGAGGGAGCGGTCACCCGATCGTGGCCTGATCCGGCGTAACACTGATCGACTCGCCGACGTCTCTGGCCGTATGGGGACGAGTGGATCAACCAGCTTGCGGCGGCGCGCGTACGCGGCCAGCCTTCCGGCGGGCCGCCCGGCGACCGGCGGCCGAAGCGGAGCGCCAGGCCGTCCGTGTCGAATGAGGGCGGGCCCGCCGCACGGGTGGTGACGTGCGCGCCGCCGCTGGCGGCGCGCCTTGATCCCATAGAGCGGAATTCGGCAGCTATTAAGGCGTCGAGGCAGAGGATGGCCGGATGCGACAGCGTACTTATAGAGGCGAAGGGTTCATTCTTCTCCTGGTTGGAGTTATACTTTTTTGTGGCGCTTGGTACACGCTAAATGTTTCTTCCGATTGGTTCCCTTCCGGCGACTGGTTCCGCCACTGGATCTTGTACATCAGTGTCATTATTGTAGCGACTTTAAGCTGCATATCAGGTGCACGTCGCGTCTTTTCGCCGTCAGCGTCGATTGATAAAAGGAACGCGGTTCGACCAATTAGATGGTGGGTTATTGCCGCTTGCGTGGTCGTAGTTGCTGGCGTTACATGGATTGCTATCAATTGGTTACTAGCAAACGTTTCGACTCCAGCCGGCGGAGCCGGTAACCCGACACTAAAGCTTGAGTCAATAAAGACTGGTCTTACGGTCGGCGCAGGCGCCGGTGCAGTTATCGCGCTTGGCTTGAATGCACGACGACAATGGCTAACCGAGAGAACTCAAGAGCATACAGAACAAGATGCAACTGAGCGTCGAGTAACGGAACTGTACACCAAGGCGGCAGAGCAACTCGGCGCCGACAAGGATCCCGTGGTAAGAATGGCAAGTCTTCACTCTTTGGAGCGTCTCGCCCAAGACAATCCTGAGCACAGGCAGACAATCGTCAAGATAATATGCGCCTATCTCCGCATGCCATTTACTTGCCCGCCAAATCTTACAAGTGTACCGAATCGACTCCCGAGAGAAATCGTGAATCGGCGGCGTAGAATTTTTCCTAGTCGGGATCGCCATCCTTCAAGTCTGAAAGTCAAACGCCAAGAGCTTCAAGTTCGACTAACCGCCCAGGCCATACTGAGCGACCATCTTTATGCCGACAAGAATAGATTTGGCAGGGCGCGAAACATTAGATTCTGGGACGGCATGGAGCTTGATCTGACGGAAGCTACACTAGTTGATTTTGACCTTAGTTCCTGCCATGTATCAAAGGCAACATTCACAAGATCTCAGTTCGTCGGGTTAGCAGACTTCTCGGGAACAGTTTTCGAAGAGGATGTATGGCTGGATGATGCACACATCCAGGGACTCGCAGACTTCAGCGAGGCGGTATTCAAGAGTTCTGCCCACTTTTGGGCCTCTAGATTTGATGACGGCGTCAATTTCTCCGAATGCCATTTCATAGATGAAGTCAAGTTTGGCGATGCGACCTTTAGAGATGCCTGCACCTTTGACAACGCGATTTTTGAGGGTAATGCATCCTTTGAGAAATCTCGCTTCATCGCACCTACCGCTTTCGAGAGCGTGAAGTTCAAAGGCGAAACCACGTTCAATGCTTGCGCATTTGAATCCGAATGCGACTTCACCTCGGCCGCCTTCGACGCTGCATCCAAATTTGAAGGCGTCCATTTTGGCAACTTTTGCAAGTTTTGGGACACCACTTTCTGGTCTTCCATAACTTTTGAGGGCACCCTCTTCTCAAATCTAACTTCCTTTATGGGTGCAACATTTCATGAATCGATCAGATTTGACGGCGTCGTTTTCCTTAAAGAAGTTCATTTCACTGGCGTAACCTTCAGGCAGGTCTGCTGGTTCAGATTTGTCGAATTTGGTGACCATGAATGCCGATTCGAACGCGCGACGTTCCGAGCAGACGCGAGATTTGATGATGCATTTTTCCATGGCCTCGCCAATTTCCAAGGAGGCAGATTCATGTCGAGCCTTAGATTCAATGGCGCAAGTTTTGCTTCGCGCATCAGCTTTGCTGAAGCAAAATTCGAGACCGGTCCAAGATTTGACGGTGCGATTGCACGGTTACCACGGACGGATATCTCGGAGATGTGGCCGGCCAGGTGGCGTGTCGACGATGCCCTGTTGGCGGAAACACGTCATTCAGGTAGTTGGGCGAGACTAGTTCGCTAGATAGATCGGTTTGACCGTTGCAGCTAGACGTTACTCCGCCCACTGTTAGTATCGTGTCATGCGTGGTGCGGGTGACCAGCTCAGCATCGGTGAGCGGATCGCGTTCTACCGGCGGCGGCGTGGGCTGTCGCAGGCGTTGCTTGCTGACCTGGTGGGCCGTACTGAGGACTGGTTGAGCAAGATCGAGCGCGGTGAGCGAGACATCCGCAGGTTGGACGTGCTGGCCGACCTGGCGCGGGCGCTGCGGGTGACCCTGGGTGACCTGCTCGGCGAACCTGTGCTGATGGAAGAGCAGGACAAACACGACGACGTCCCGGCGATCCGGGATGCGCTGATGGCTCCCCGCCGACTGTCACGGACGCTGTTCTCCTCGGCCATGTCACCCGAGTACATTGACCCGCAGCCTGTTCGGCAACTGGTGGAAGGTGCCTGGTCGAGCTACCAGAAGGGCGACCTGGGACGGGTCGTCACCGCACTGCCTGTGCTGATCAAGACCACGCAGGCGATGGAACCAGCCTCCGCCGACGATGCCGGATACAAGCGGGCCTGCGCGGCCATCTCGGCGCGAGTGCACCACCTGGCCGCGACCACGCTGAGCAAGATCGGTGAGGCTGACCTCGCCTGGATCGCGGCCGAACGCGCCATGCAGGCGGCGGACGACTCCGATGATCCGCTAGTTCTGGCCTCGGCCGCCCGCTCCGGCACGCATGCACTCCTGGCCGTAGGCCGGTTCGACGACGCGCTTGAGCTGGGCGACGTCGCGGCGAAGTGGCTGCTGCCGAGGATGGCCAAGGGCGATCCGGCCGCGCTGAGTCTCTACGGGATGCTCTACCTCCGTACCGCTGTCGCGGCGGCGCGACACCAGGACCGGACCACCGCGAACGACTTCCTCGGTCATGCGAAAACCGCTGCTGACCAGTTGGGCGTGGACGCCAACTATTGGCAGACCGGATTCGGGCCGGCCAACGTCGAGCTCCATCGGCTGTCGGCTGCCCTGGACCTCGGCGACGTCAACCAGGTGATCGAGACCGCGCCGCGCGTCAACGTCGACCACCTGCCCGTGGAACGCCAGGTCACGCACCTAGTCGACTTCGCCCGGGCATTGAGCCTGCTCGCGAAGGACGACGACGCCCTTCAAGTACTCCTGGAGGCCGAGCGGAAGTCGCCGACCATCGTCCGGCACAACACCATGGTCCGGGAGGTCGTGCGGTCCATGTACCGGCGCGCACCGGCCAAGGCTGGCAAGTCCTCGGCGCTGCTCGCGCTGGCTGAGCGCTGCGGCGCGGTGAGGTAGCTGCATGCCTCGTGTTCTTGGGTTGGTTGCCTCCGGGGCCGGCGGGGTCGAAGACCTGCTTCCGTGCCTGATCAAGCCCTCGCAGGCAGCGGGCTGGACGGTCGCGGTCACCGTGACCCCCACCGCCGGCCGGTGGCTGGCTGAGACCGGGCAGCTCGACGAGATCGAGCAGGCCACCGGCTACCCGGTGCGGGTCGAGCCCCGGTCGCCGTCGCAGAAGAGTCCGCATCCGGCCCCGAGCTGCTATCTGGTGGCGCCGGCCTCGGCGAACTTCGTCGCGAAGATGTCCCTCGGCATCGCCGACAACCAGGCATTGACGCAGGTCAACGAAGCAATCGGGACGCTGAACCTGCCGGTCATCGTGTTCCCGCGCGTCAACGCGGCCCACGCGCGTCAGCCGTTCTGGAGCATGCACATCGAGAACCTGCGGCGCGTCGGGGTAGACCTGCTCTACGGTGATGACATCTGGCAGCTGCATGAACCGCGGTCCGCTCCTGGCCGGGATCTGCCCTGGTCAGCCATGCTGGACGCGATCGAGAAGGCCGTTCCGGCCGACCGCTAGTACCCACCCGGACAGTTTGTCCGGGTGATCTCTCCCACCCGGGTGTCTCCTGGTCCCAGCGCGCCCAATCGGACGCGCGGAAGCCGAGACATCGGGAGAGTACATGGGCATTCACGTGGTGATTCAGCCCCTCGTCGGATACGGCGCTGCCGTCGTGTCACCTTCCCCGGGAGTCCGCCAGCTGGTGGCCGGGGGCGATGAAACCGCGATCATGATCCAGGTACCGGCTCGGATCGGCGGCCTGATGGACACCGCGCGGTTCGCGCGGAGCCTCGCCGTGGCCGCGAACGAGTTCGGCGAGTGGTGCGAGACGCAGAACCGCACCCGCACCTACTCCTCTCCTCTCGGCGACCAGTGGTCGGAAGAGCGCGACTGAGCGCCAGAAATCCATACGAGCAAAGGGAATTCAGCATGGCTATCGACAAGGGGCACCGGTTCGGGATCGACTTCGATGACGCGTTTCCGCAGGGTTTGGTGATGGTGGGTGAGGTGTCGCCGGACAACGAGTATCAGTCGCGTGAGGACCGGGCTGCCAATCGCCCGGTGCGGCAGCGGGTTGACGAGGTGACGGGTAAGCGGCAGTGGAAGGTGATGGTCACCGACCCGGCCGAGACGCGGGCGAAGCGGGCTTCGTTCGAGATCACGCTGCTCGCCGACGTCCAGCCGGTGCCGACCACTTTGGAGGCGCTGCCTGGGATGCGGCCGATCGAGCTGGACGGCCTGACGGCTGAGCCGCGCGTGGCGGGGCAGGGCGAGTTCAAGTACCAGTCGTACGTGTTCCGCGCGACCGGGTTCAAGCAGACCGCCGGCAACGCGAAGCCGTCTCGGTCCGGTGGGTCCGGTGAGACGGCGAAGGCAGCGTGACGGTGGTGGGCTTCCGCGAGCGGGTCGAGGCGTGGGAGCAGGCGTATCGGGACTACATGGCCGCGTGGGAGCACGGCCGTGCGGTGCTGTCGCCGGCGAGTGCGACAAACACGGCGAACGCTGCTCGGCGGGTGTCTCGGGCGTGGCACGAGCTGGCACAGGTGCGCGGGTTGCCGTGGTGGTGCGTGGCGGCGCTGGAGTCGGCGGCCGAGGGCTTCGCCGACCTGGCCCGGGAATGGGAACGACATGACGGCAACGTGGGCGGGGCTGGGGCTGCGCTGGACGGTGGGCGCGGGTACCGAGGTGACGGTGGAGGAGACCGGGACGGGCGCGGCACATCCGCCGGTCCTGGTGCTGGCTGGTGGGCTGTGCGTGGTGACGCTGGTGCCGCCGGAGGACCAGACTGCCTGGACGGGATGCGCGGTGTTCCTGCGCCGGCTCCGCGACCACGCCGAGGACCTGGCGGCCCTGCTGGAAGCCCGCGCGGAGAGGCATGACCGTGCGGAAGGTTGAGCCGAAGACGCTGCGCGATGCCCACGAGGTCGTGATGGACCGCCGGCCACCGAGCGATGCGAACCCGTCGGTGTGGCTGGCGTTCCGTCTCGGCAACGCGCGGCTGTACAAGGCCGTCGCGGACGTCGACCGGGGCCATCACCACGAGGCGCTGTACTGGGCCGGATACGAAGAGCGGAAGGCGGGTGAGATCTCGGCGGAACTTCAGGCGGAAGGGACGCCCGCTGATTAGTCGCATGTAGACGACCAGTAAGTCAACAGTAGTAGCGAAACGCACGCTATGACGTGCGGCGATGAAGCACGTCCTGTTGCGGGTGCGTGTGATCCGTTAAGGCGCAGAAGCGGAACCTGGCTACCAACCTTGCCGCTCCTGCGCTGTCCACAACCAGCGGAAGTGAACAATGACAACGCTAAACGACGACAACCGGCGAGCGTCAACGGGGGTCACCCGAACGCGCTGCGCCTCCTGCAAACGATTCGCCAAACTCCTGCCCGACGAGACCAAGTGCGCCCCCTGCCTCGGGATGCTGACGCTGAACGTCGACGTGAAGCGGGGTGGTCGGTGATGACTTCCGGATTCGCGGTAGTGGCCCTGGCCGGGCTCGGGCTGGGTGTGTGGGTACTGCACAAGATCGGCCGCGCCCTGGCCTCGATCCTGGAAGCCCTGGCTGCGGCGGTCGTGGTGTTCGTGGCCCTGTGGTGGCTGTGCAAGGCCGTGGTCTGGATGCTCGCGCAGGTCGTGACCCGGTGGCGGACCAGCCTCGTCGTGGTCGCGGTCTACGCCTGGTGCGAGCTGGCCGGCTGGCTCTCCCTGGCGATCACCCTCGGCGGCCTCACAGCCGTCTTGCTGACGTGGTGGGTGATCGACGCCGTCTCGTTCGACCAGTGGTGCTGGCGGTCCCTGCGCTCATGGTGGGCCCGGTGGGCGGTCTACGGCCGGAAGCTGCCGGAGTGGCTGCACGCCTGCGGCCTGTCGGCGCGGGACGAGGCGCTGCCGGTGGTGGTGAACGTGAACCTCGTCGGCCGCCGACGCACGCTCTCCCGCTCGACCTCGACCCGCTCCGGCACCCGACTGCCCAAGGTGCTCAGCGTCCGCTCCGGGGCCTCCTGGGACGAGGTGCGGGTCGAACTCGTGGCCGGCCAGAAGCCGGAGGACTTCGACGAGGCCGCCCGTGCCTTGGCCGTCGCGCGGAAGGTCGCTCGCTGCCAGGTCCGCGAGCTAGCCCCGAACGTCGTCTCGATCGACTTCCAGCGGCGCGACTTGCTCAGCGGCGGGGTGGCCGGCCCCCAGGTTCCGGACGGCGTCGACTCGACCGGGGTGGACCTGCGCAACGTCTGGGCCGGGCGGACCGAGTACGGCCGTGACTGGTGGGTCCCGCTGCTGGGCTCCGGCGCGCGCTGCCTGACCGCCGGTGCCTCCGGGGCGAGCAAGAACTCGGTCATGTGGTGCCCGCTCGTCGCGGCGGCCTCGGCGATCCGGGCCGGGGTGGTGCGCATGTCCGGCATCGACCCCAAGGGCATGGAACTCGCATACGGACGTGGGATCTTCACCCGCTACGCCGTCGGAGGGAAGGACGCGGTCGAGCTACTTGACGGCCTGGTGGAGGAGATGGAATCCCGCAAACGCACGTTCGCCGGGCGGCTGCGGACCGTTCCGGTGTCGACGGAGTATCCGTTGGAGCTGCTGGAGTTCGACGAGATCGGCGCGCTGACCAAGTACACCGACCGCAAGACCCGTGAGGCCATTGTGGAGCGTGTCGCGCTGCTGACGACGCAGGGGCGGGCGTTGGGGATCTCGGTCCGTGGCTACGTGCAGGAGCCGACCAAGGACACCGTTCCTGTGCGGGAGTTGTTCACCCGCCGGGTGTGCCTGCGGGTCACGTCCAAGACGCACGTCGGGATGGTCCTCGGTGACGGCGCGTACGAGCGCGGGGCGTGGGCGAACCGGATCGGCGACTCGGAGGCCGGTGTGGGCTACGTCTGGGGCGAGGGCATTCGCGAGCCGCTGCGCATCCGGGCTGGGTGGGTCTCCGACAGCACCGTGAAGGCGCTGGAGGCGTACGTGACTAACGGGGGTGTCGCGGATCTGCGGCACGGCGGTGAAGGGGTGGCCGCGTGAACCGGCTGATGATCTTCCTCGACGCGATCCGCGATCACCTGGACTCCCACCAGCTGCCGCCGGTCGCCACGGTCGACGTCAACGCCTGGTCGAGCCCGATCAAGGTCCAGGTCGATGCCGATGGCCTGTCCGAGGTCGCCCGGGCGCTGGTGGTGTGGGCGCACACGCCCGAGGACGTCTCGGCGCAGTTGTGGCGGCTGCGGGACGGGAAGTGGGTGCACCTGTCGATCACCGGCCGGACACCCTGCGGCATCCCCGTCCGCGTCTTCGGCGTGGTTCCGTTCGAGCCGAGCACGTTCCCCGACCTCCCGGCCGGAGCGAAGCAGGACATGCCCGTCTACCTGCTGCGTGGCTGGTCGACACCAGGGGAGGTGGCGGCCTGATGAGCGAGACACGCGCGGAGCGGATGCGGACCCCGCTCGCGGCCGACGTGATCCGGGCGACGGCGGAGAAGCACGGCGTCTGCGTCCGCCCGTTCACGATGGAAGTCGGCGACACGGAAACCGGCGAACTGCAATACGTGCCCGTGCCGTGCGGGTCCACGGTCGAGTCGGTGTGCCTGCCGTGCGCTCGGAAGGCGAAGGCGCTTCGGCAGGCCCAGTGCCGCGAAGGCTGGCACATGACCGAAGAGCCCGACCTCACGCCTGCTCCGCCCTCGGAGGATCAGAAGGAGCTGCTGACCTACCGGGCCGACCTCGTGGCCGCGTACCGGGAGGTGGCCGAGCACGACCAGGCGGAGGCCGAGGAACTGCGGGAGGAAGTCGCCGGGGTTGATGCGGAACTTCGGCAACTCGGGATGCGTCGCCGGCTGCCCGCCCTCGACCTGCCGACCAAGCGGGTCGTGAAGCGGTCAACCAAGCGGCGGCAGGACGCGCCGAACCTGCCTCGGCGGAAGGTCAGCAAGACGACGGTCGGTCGGGAATTCGCGGGGAAGTTCCGGCCGTCGATGTTCGTGACCCTGACCTGCGACACCTACGGGCCAGTTCGTGGTGATGGCTCGCCGCTCGACCCGTCCCGCTATGACTACCGACGCGCGGCTCGGGATGCGGTGCACTTCTCGGCGCTGGTGGATCGGTGGTGGCAGAACCTCCGGCGGGTTGTCGGCTGGGACGCGCAGTACTTCGCCACCGTCGAGCCGCAGCGTCGGGCCGCCCCGCACCTGCACGCGGCTATCCGGGGCTCGGTGCCGCACGACGTGATCCGCCAGGTCACCGAAGCCACCTACCACCAGGTCTGGTGGCCCTCCCACGACGAGATCGTCTACGCCGATCGCCCTCCGGTCTGGGACGGCCCGGATACCGGCTTTGTTGATCCCGAGACGGGTGAGCCGCTGACCCGGTGGGACGACGCGGTGGAGGCAGTCGAGCAGCCGGCGCACGTCGTCCGGTTCGGCCGCCAGGTGCACTCGAAGGGCATCCTCGGCGGCACCGAAGAGGCCGGCCGCCACATCGGCTACCTAACCAAGTACCTCACCAAGTCCACCGGTGAGGTGGTCGAGGCGGACAGCGCAGCTCAGGCCGATCATCACGACCGGTTGCACGCCGAGTTGTCGGTCACGCCGTGTTCGCCGCGCTGCGCGGTCTGGCTGCTCTACGGCGTCCAGCCCAAGGGCGTCACGGGCAAGACCACCCCGGGGCACTGCAAGGGCCGCGCTCACCGGCGGACCACGCTCGGGCTGCCCGGCCGCCGTGTCCTGGTGTCCCGGAAGTGGTCGGGCAAGACGCTGGTGGACCACAAGGCCGACCGGCGGGCCTTCGTGCTCCAGGCGCTCGCGGCGGTCGGGATCGAGAAGCCGGAGGTCGACCGGTCGCAGCAGGTCTGGCGGAAGGTCGAGCCCGGGGACCCGCAGGTACCGCCCCGGCCGCACCTGGTGATGCGCGCGATCGCGGAGCGGATCACGTGGAAGGCCCAGTACGACCGGGCGCTACTGGCGGCGGAGAGACCTCCCGAAACTTCGGCAACTGGACTCGCTGCATGACAAAGGGGGAAGCAATGGAAGCACGGGTGAAGGTCGTCAGCGTCGAGGGACTGTGGACTCCGGATGATCTGGGCACATTCCTCGGCATTCCCGTGAAAACGCTGCGGGACTGGCGTTTCAAGGGCTACGGCCCGCAGTGGGTGCGACTGGGAAAGCACGTTCGGTACGACCCGGAGACGGTGCGCCAGTGGATCGACAGTCTGAACGGTTCGACAGAAGCCGCATAGCGGTCAACAACCCACGACGAGGACCTACCCCATGCCTCAACCGAGAGGCATGGGGTAGGCGAGTTTTCCTGTCAACAAAGAGAAAAGTGAGTTCATGAAAGGCCACGTTCAGGACCGATGGTGGCGGCAGAAGAAGGACGAGACAGGTAAGCCAGTCGTCAACGCCAAGGGTCACCCGGTCCGCGAGAAAGACCGAACTGTTCGGCAAGGGCGACCGGTACAAGGTCCGGTACTACGAGCCCGAGGGCAACGAACGAAGCAAGTCCTTTCCGGACAAGCAACTCACGAAAGCAAAGACCTTCCTGACCAAGATGCAACACGACGTGCTCGCCGGTGAGTACATCTCGGCCGAGTCCGGCGAAGAGAAGTTCCGCGACTACACGGCCCAGTGGCGCAAGGGCCAGTCCGCCGACGCGGGGACCCGGCAGACCGTGAGCAACCACCTCAAGACCGGGATCTTCCCGTTCCTCGGCGACAAGCCACTCAAGGTGGCCGCGAAGACCGACACCATTCGCGATTGGCTCGACTGGTTGGAACGGCCGAAGAGCGAAGGCGGACGCGGCCTGATGGCGTCCACGCGTGCGGTGCTGTTCGACACCGTCTCGGCCATCCTCCAGGCGGCCTACGACGACAAGAAGATCCGGGCGAACCCGTGCCGGGCGAAGAGCGTCAAGCGGCCCAAGCCCGTCCAGCGGAAGGTCATCCCGTGGCCGGACAGTCGGGTCCGCGCGGTGCGGCTCGCGCTGCCCGCCGAGTACACCGTCACCGTGCCGCTCGGGGCCGGCCTCGGACTCCGGCAGATGGAGATCTTCGGGTTCAGCCCGGACGACGTCGACCGGGAAGAGATGATCGTCAACGTTCAGCGTCAGATCCGGTGGATCGGCACTCAGCCGGTGTTCTCCCCACCCAAGGGTGGCAAGACGCGGGTGGTGCCGCTCGGACAAGGCGTGCTCGATGACATCGACGACTACATGGCCACCTTCGAGCCGGTCACGCTGACGCTCCCCTGGCTCGAACCAGGTGGCCGGCCGGAGACCGTGCGCGTTCTGATCGCCCGGACGACCAAGCGCAGCGTCTACGCGGGGCAGCCGATCAGGAACGTGATCAAGGGTGCCAATTTCACGTACCACGTCTGGCGGCCAGCCTTCGCGGGTGCGGGACTCGACTACGTCGAACGCCGGGACGGGATGCACGCGATGCGCCACTTCTTCGCGTCCACGATGCTCGCCAACGGCGTGTCGATCAAGGAGGTCGCCGAGTACCTCGGCCACCACGATCCCGGCTACACGCTCCAGATCTACACGCATCTCGTCCCGTCGAGCCACAAGCGGGCTCGGGCGGCGACCAACCGGGTGTTCAAGCCCCGCCGGCCGCAGCAGACGGCCCAGGATTCCGAGACGGCCTGACGACGGCCTGGCGGAGCAAAACGCAATAAAACAGCAGGTCAGAGGCGGATGGGCTTCTTGTTCATGAACTCCTCAATCCCCAACGCCCCCAGTTCCCGCCCGATCCCCGACCGCTTGATCCCCCCAAAGGGCAAATCCGCCTCGGACCCACCCGACTTGTTGAGATAAACCATCCCGGCCTCGATCCGCCGAGCCACCCGAACAGCGCGCTCCCGATCAGTTCCGAACACGCTGGCCCCCAACCCGAACGGCGTGTCATTGGCCAAGGCAACAGCCTCATCCTCGGTCTCAGCCCGGAAGACCAGCACCACCGGCCCAAAGATTTCCTCGTGGTACGCCGCCATGTCGGGGGTCACGTCCGTGAGCACCGTGGCCTCCAGATAAGCGCCGCCGCCCGGTACTCGACGGCCGCCCGCGCGCAGCGTCGCCCCCTCCCGGATCGCCGTCTCCACCTGACCGGCCACCTCATCCGCCGCCGCCACTGAAGCCAACGGCGGCAAAGTCGTAGCCGGATCAGCCGGATCACCCGGCACGTAGTACTCCGCGACCCGCTTGGCCAACCGATCGACGAACTCGTCGTACAACTCGCCCACCACGATCATCCGCTTCGGCGCGTTGCACGACTGGCCGCAGTTGCGCATCCGGGCGGTAGCCGTCACCTTGACCGTCTCGTCGAGATCATCGGTGTCCAGCACGATCAGCGGATCGGACCCCCCAAGCTCCAGAACGCACTTCTTGAGGTTCCGCCCCGCTTCCGCAGCCACCGAGATCCCGGCCTGCTCACTCCCGGTGAGCGAGACCCCGACCAAACGCGGATCCGCGAGCATCCATGGAACCTGCCGGCTCGACGCGAACACGTTCACATACGCATCCGAAGGCACACCGGCATCGCGCAGCACGCTCTCGATCGCCGCCGCCGAACGCGGGCAGATCGACGCGTGCTTGAGCAGGATCGTGTTGCCCAGCACCAGGTTCGGCGCGACGAACCGGGCCACCTGGTAGCACGGGAAGTTCCATGGCATGACGCCCAGCAGCGCCCCGATCGGCTCCTTCGTCAGCACGGCCTCGCCGCCGCGGAGGGTGAGCGGCTCGTCGGCCAGCAGCTCGGGCCCGCGCTCGCCGTAGTACCGGAAGATGTCGACGACCACGCCGACCTCGCCGCGGCCTTCGTTGATCCGCTTCCCCATCTCGAGGGTCATGATCGCGGCCAGCTCGTCGGCGCGTTCGGCGAACAGCTCCGCCGCGCACAGCACGATCGCCGCCCGCTCGGCGACCGGCCGGGTGCGCCAGGCCGCGAACCCGGCGTGGACGCGGTCGATCGCGGCGCGGACCTCCTCGTCGGTCGCGTTCGGGATCTCCTCCACGAGTTCACCGGTGGCGGGGTTGGTGACTGAGTACATGGCGGTCTCCTCTGCCCACGGTAGCCTACTGCATACTGTATACACCATGGGATCAGTGATCGACACCCGCGCGGCGGTACCCGTCCGCGTGTGATCGACTATCGTTCCCCCATGACGCTGGAGATCGCCGGCGGACTCGAATTCGCCGCACTGGCAACGGAAAAGATGCGCTGGACCCGCGCTTACGCGGGTGGTGAGGTCACGTTCGGCTGCCCTGCGCGCTCCGCCGACCGGGCCCCGCGGGTCTGGAGCGCGCGCGGTCTCGGCCTGCCGGAGGACGACCTGCCGGGGTTCGCCGCGCAGCTGCGCCGCGTCATGAAGCACGAGACGTACTGGATCGCCCGCGCCGCGTGCGCGGACCGCCGGGCGGGCGACGCCGCGCGCTGGTCCCCCGGCCGCTTCGACGACGAAGACGGCTTCGTCTACTTCGCCGGTCCCTGCACGCACGGAGATCGATGGCCGGGCTACCGGCCCGCTACGGAGTTCACGATCGCGTTGCCGCACGTCCGCGGGTTGCGGATCCGCATGGCCGCGTACTTGGCGAGCGCGCACCCCGGAACGACGTGAAAGAGCCGCTCCGCCGGGCCGCCCGCGCCGGAGCCGTCGCCGCGATCGTCAGCGGCGTTCCCTCCACCGCCCACGCGCTACTCGAAGGCCACGACGTCCTGGCCGCGACCCGCGCGGCGGGCAGCCTGCTACCTGGCCGGCGCGACCGGCCCGGCATCGTCGCCGGACTGGTCGCGCACGTCCTGGTGTCCACCTTCTGGACCGGGGTCCTCGCCGCGATCGCCCGTCGCCACCGCCTCCGACCGCTCCGGGGTGCGGCGGCCGGGCTCGCGATCGCGGCGCTGGACCTCTGCGTAGCCGGCCGGACGTACCCGGCCGTGCGGGCGCTTCCCCACGCCCCGCAGGTCCTCGACCACCTCGTGTTCGGCGCCGTCGCCGGCGCGCTGCTCGACCGTCCACAAGGGACGGATCAGCGCACGACCTCGACGACGTCACCCGGCTGCAGCGAGTTGTAGAACGTCACCGCGTCGGCGTGCGAAAGGTGCACGCACCCGTGGGACTTCACCTTCAGGCTGCCCTGGTGGAACGCCACGCCGGTGTTCGTGAAGAACACCGAGTACGGCATCGGCCCGTTGTACTGCTTGCTGTAGTGGTCGATGTCCTTGTACTGGACGTGGAACTTGCCCAGCGGCGTTGGGTACTTAGGCAGTCCGACGGTGATCGGGACGCCGCCGTAGGTGACGTTCCCGGCGCCGTCCGTCAGCCACGCCGTATTCGAACTGCGCTGGACACAGGCCTTCGCTTCGGCACTGCACGGCGTCGACGCCGCTTCGGCCGTACCCGCGAACGCCACGGTCCCCGCCATCGCGGCGACCCCGCCCAGTAGTGCGATCATCCTCCGGTTCATCGCGTGCCTCCCGTTGTCGTTCGGCTACGCGATGTAGGGTGCCCAGTTTCCCGATCTTCGAACCCGCGATCACTCCCGCGGCTGCGACAACCCGAGGAACTCGTTCTGCTCGCGGTCGTAGCGCTGGGTCAGCCCGTTGCCGTAGCGGTCCCACCAGTTCGCGGTGTGCCCGCCCTGGCGGGTGGTCGTGTCGCCGTAGACCTGGCGGTCGTACTCGATGCGCGCGTCGTGGAACTCCTGCTGGAACTGCTCGGGCGTGAGGCCCTGCGCGTGCTGGATCGCGGTGTCGCTGAGGGTGCGCGAGCTGCGGACGATGTCGTCGCCCGCCATGTGGTTGAGGATCGCGCGGACGCCGCCGGCGCCGCGCATGTGCGCGCCCGACATGATCGCGGCCTGGGTGCCGGGGTCGGTGAAGTTCAGCGCGCCCGCGGTGCGCGCGTTCGCCGTCATCAGGTCCGAGACGACGGCGCGTTCCTCCGCGCTGCCGATGCCGTACTGCTCGCGCGCGGCGATGATCCGGTCGTAGCCGTTGTGCATGTTCTGCCGGAAGCCGTACGCCTCGGGCACGCCGCCCTGTTCGCCCGTCGCGCCTTCGGAGCGCATGATCGAGTCGACGACGCGCGGGTCGAGCTGCTGCGGCGCCGCCGCGGCCGCCGCTCCCCCGCCGCCCTGCGCGCCCTGCGCCTGGCCGCCGCCGTAGGCCTGGGCGACGTCGGAGTCGGCCGCGTTGTAGGCGTTCGCGGCCGTCTGGACGTTCTGGTTGACGTTCGTGATCAGGCTCAGGAACTTCTGCAGCGCGCTGCCCAGCGTCGAGTGCAACGCCGAGTTCGCGGCGGCCACCCCGCTGCCGATGCCGGCGAACGACAACGCGTCCAGCACCAGGCCCTCCAGGTCGCGGGTGGTCGACAGGAACGACGACCCCACTTCCTCGACCGCCTTGGCGACCGTCCCCATTTCCGTGGTTTCGGCGCGGTAGGCCCCGGCACTCATGGTCTGCTCCCTCCGGACACCGGCTGTGCGCGTAGAGCATTTCCCACCCGGGCCGAGCCGCCCCACGGCCGAATTACCCACTGGCCGAGTCTCACCTGTCGTTCATCTTCAGTTCATCTGTCGTTCTTCTCGTGCGGTACTCAACCTGCCATGACTACCCAGACGCTCGACACGATCGCGTCCGAACAGCTCGATCTGCAGCTGGACATCGTCGAAGACCGGCTGCGGCAGGACTACACGGGGGTGGAGGTCCACTCCCTCGTCGAACGGGAGCGGCACCGGTTCGACGACGCCCGGATCCACGCGTTCGTCCCGATCCTCGTCGAACGGGCCGTCCGCGAGTCGCTGGCCGAGCCGCCGGGCCGCCATCGGCGCTAAGGTCGGAAGGGCCGGCCGGCGGCGAGGAGGCGACGATGACCAAACCCGAAGACGATCCGAACGTCCTGGACGGTGAGATCGTCGACGAGACGCCCACCGCGGCCATCGCGGTCCCCTCGCCGCCACTGCCCGACCCGGACTACAGCACGGGCGGCGTCCCGAGCTTCGACTTCGTCCGGGACAAGATCGAGAACCGCTACAACACCTCGGTCGGCTCGGTGGAGGTGGCCGGGCTGGGCACCGACACCACCGCCGAGACGCTCGACAAGCAGATCGCCGACCGCGACCAGGCGGCCAAGGACCGGCTGGCCGAGATCCGCCGCTCGATGCGCGGGGAATAGCTCACCCGAAGATGGCGGCCGGATCGCCGGTGTACCAGGCGTTTTCGATCACCACCCGGCGCATGAGCCAGCGGTCGCCGGCGCGGACGAGGTCGACGTCGTAGCGGTTCTTCAGCAGCGCGTGCGTGCCGTGGTCGGCGCTGAGCAGGTGCTGGGCCTCGACCAGGGCCGTCAGCCGCGCGGTGTCGCCGTCGACGCTGACGCGCGGGTTGGTCACCTGGTGCGTCGTGTCGACGCGGCCCTCGAACAGCGCGAGGATCGTGTCGACGATCGCGTCGCGGCCCGTCATCAGCGGCGGCTCGGCGCCCCAGCGGGCGGCCGCCGGCCGGAAGTCCAGCTCGGCGTCGGCGGCGAACGACGACGCGAACAGCTCGCGGTCCTTGAGGTCCTGGCCGAGGCCGAAGCGGTACAGCGCGTCGACGATTTCGGTGCGGTCGGTGAAGTCCATGCCGCCAGCCTCGCGGCGCCCGCGAAGCCGATCAACGCGCTTCTGTGCCACGATCGTGAAGCGAGGGTTAACGATGCTGGGGGCTGGATGGCCGAGACGCGCGAGATCGAGTCGTTCCTGACGCTGGCCGGCGAGCTGCACTTCGGCCGCACGGCGGAGCGGCTGCGCGTGTCGACCGCGCAGGTCAGCCAGACGATCCGGAAGCTGGAACGGCGGGTCGGCGCGCCACTGTTCACCCGGACCAGCCGCCGCGTCGAGCTGACGCCGGTGGGGCGGCAGCTGCTCGCCGACCTCGGGCCGGCCTGGGCGGCGGTCTCGTCGGCGCTGGCCCGGGCGGTCGAGGCCGGACGCGGGGTCACCGGCACGCTGCGCGTCGCGTTCGGCGACGCCGCGGGCGGGCAGCTGCTGGCCGGGGTCGCCGAGCTGTTCCGGCGGCGAGCGCCCGGGTGCGAGGTCGAGTTCCGCGAGGTGCGCCCGGCCGAGGTCCTGCCGTGGCTGCGCGAAGGCGAGGTGGACGTCGTCCTCGCCGGGCTCCCGCTCGACGGTCCCGGCCTGGTCACCGGCCCGGTGCTGGTACGCGAGCGGCGGTTCCTGGCGATGGCGGCGACTCACCCGTTCGCGCGGCGCGACACGGTGCCTGTCGCCGAACTGGAACGGGTGACGGTGCTGCGCTGCGCGCTGCCGGACCCGTGGCTCGACGAGCACGCGCCCACCGCGGTGACCCGGCCGCGAGCGGGACTGCAGGAGCTGCTCACGCTGGCGGGCGCCGGCGAGGGAGTGCTCCCGGTCGGCGCGCACCTCCGGCGCTACTACCCACGGCCCGACGTGGCGTACGTGCCGTTGAGCGACGCGCCCCGGCTGGAGTGGGGTCTCGTCTGGCGCGAAGGGGCTGCGACGGCGCGGGTGCAGGCGTTCGCCGAGGCGGCGGCCGAGCTGGTACGCGAACCGGCCTGACCGGCGGCGCGGGTCAATCGCCGGCCGGCGGCGACCGAGCAGCCGGCACGAGCCCGGCGACCGGAGCACCGCAACCGGCGGCCGGGGTCGGCCCGGGCACCGCAACCGCGCACCGCAACCGGCGGCCGAGCTCAGTCCAGGCATCGCACCCGGCGGCCGGGGTCGGCCAGGCCACCGCAACCGGCGGCTGGGGTCAGCCCAGCCACCGCAACCGGCCGCCCGTTACAGACAGCCGGCGTCAGCCTGGGAGCCAGCGCATCGCCACCGGCTGGCTGGCCGCGATCGCCGACAGGCGGTTCGGGAACACCCGGACCCGGTCCCCCAACCCCGTCAGCCGCACCACCCGGTCGGCCACGCTCCCCGGCTTGACGATCAAGCAGCCCGTGATCCCACGGTCCCGGCAGGAGTCCATCGCGTCGAGCAGCCCTCGGGCGCCGCGCGCCGTCAGGAACTCGAGCGTCGACAGGTCCAGCACCAGCAAGTGCGGTGCGGGCAGTTCGCAGAGGGCCGCTTCGATCAGCGTCGTCCACCTCAGCACGGTGTCGATGTCCAGTTCACCGCGGATTTCGATGACCAGCACGCCGCTGGTCCGTTCCGAGACGGCTCCGTCGTGTTCACGCATCGCGCGCCTCCCCGGGGCCGGATCGGGGCGGCCCCGGCTCATCGTCCCACCGCCGCCCGGTACGGGCCGTGCAGAAAGCGAAGAAAGCCGGGGACGCAAGCGAACGGCCCAACCGGCGGGGCCGTCCGGCTCAGCGTCCACTGTGGACGCTCAACCGCCCCAGCCACTCCCGCAGCATCGTCAGCTCGGCCGCGGACAGCGGCGTCTCCCCGTTCAGCCGGGCGGCGAGCGTCGTCGCCGTCACCGCGACGTCGCCGGGCTCCGGCGGCGCCTCGGCCAGCACGCCGGAGAGTACGCTTTCCCTCACCCGCAACGAAAACTCCGGATCCGGGTTCAGCTCCGGCCGCGTGATCATCGACAGCGCGACGCCGGCGTTGGCCGCCATCACCATCTGCGCGGCCAGCGCGGGCGGCACCTTCAACCGCCCGGCCGCCGCGCAGCGCTCGAGGACGGCGAGGAGCAGCCCGTGCGCCTCGGCCGCCGCCCCCGGCGGGGTCGACAGACCCGCGTACAGCAGGCGGTAGTGGTTGGGGTGCTCCAGCGCGAAGGCGACGTGGTTGTCCCAGCCGTCGCGCAGGTCGCGCACCGGGTCGTCGGACGGCCTCGCGGCCCGCTTCCCGGCGAGGTACGCCTCGAAGGCGTGGTCGACGACGGCGGCGAGCAGGCCCTCCTTGTCGCCGAACTGCCGGTACAGCGCCGGCGCGCCGACCCCCGCGGCCTCGCAGACCGCCCGCGTGGAGAACTCGCCCGAGTGCGCCAGCAGCTCGGCCGCCGCCTCCAGGATCCGCGTCCGCACGTCCACGACAACGACGCTACCAGCGGATACCAGCGATATCAAGATGAGGGTAGCGACGGTCCGGCAGTCGTGTTAACGTCGCTCTCGTCAACCCGAGAACATCGATACCGGAGGACACGCTCATGCCGTTCGCCAACTTCAAGGTCCCCGCCGGCACCCTCACCGCCGAGCAGAAGGAGCTCGTCGTCACCCGCGTCACCGACCTCTACGCCGAGCTCTACGGCGACCGCGCCCGCGCGAACACGATGGTGCTGGTCGAAGAGGTCGCCGACGGCGGCTGGGGCATCGGCGGGGAGGTGCTCACCCTCGCGAAGCTGCAGGCGGGGTGACGTCAGGCTTCCGTAACACCCTCGTGGAATCATCGGCTGACCACCGAAGTTGTACAGGTGGCAGCACCACACGAGGAGAAGGAGTGACGCCGTGACCACGTCAACCGAAAGGGCCGTCCTGGCCGGCGGCTGCTTCTGGGGCATGCAGGAGCTGTTCCGCCGTCAGCCCGGGGTGATCTCGACCCGGGTCGGTTACAGCGGCGGCGACGTCCCGAACGCCACCTACCGCAACCACGGCACGCACGCCGAGGCCATCGAGGTGGTCTACGACCCCGCGCGGACGACGTTCCGCGACCTGCTCGAGTTCTTCTTCCAGGTGCACGACCCGACGACGAAGAACCGCCAGGGCAACGACATCGGCCTGAGCTACCGGTCGGCGATCTTCTTCGAAAACGACGAGCAGAAGCGCGTCGCCGAAGACACCATCGCCGACGTCGACGCGTCCGGGCTGTGGCCGGGCAAGGTCGTCACCGAAGTCAGCCCGGTGGGCGACTTCTGGGAGGCCGAGCCGGAGCACCAGGATTACCTGCAGCGCATTCCGAACGGGTACACGTGCCACTTCGTGCGCCCCGGCTGGAAGCTCCCGAAGCGCGAGACGACCGCCTGACACAGTCGTACCAAGAAGGCCCCTTCGCCGAACCCCGGCGAAGGGGCCTTCGCCGTTCGGACGCGGGAAAGATCACCCGAACGGCGGTGATCTCCGTCCAGTCCTGAGTGGACGGACGACACCGGAAATCCCAATGGCGGGAAATGTCCTTTTTGGGAGTTATTGCGTCCGGTGGATAAGACCGTACGTTAGTCGCTTGTTCACGAGGCTCCGGCACCGGATTCTGATTTCCGTTCCACAGCAGTACCTCTCGTCCCCTTGACCGGCCCGGCCTCGACCCCGGGCCTGGTTCACCCTGCCCGGAGGGAATTCCTCGATGGATCTGAGACGTCCTGTCGTCTTGGCAGCAACCGGCGTACTCGTCGGCGCGCTGTGCATCACCGGCACCGCACAGGCCCAACCCACCCCGAACGCCACCCCGAACGCGGCCCCGAGCGCCGTGGCCCAGGCCGCGACCGCGGCCGCCGGCCTGGTGGCGAGCAGGCCGGCCGCGCTGCACGCCAGCGCGGACGACGTCTTCCTGGCCCAGAAAGCGATTTCCGCCACCAACGGGCTGCAGTACATCCCGTACGAGCGCAGCTACAAGGGCCTGCCGGTGGTCGGCGGCGACTTCGTCGTCGCGACCAACTCGACGGGCCAGGTGCTCGGCACCTCCGTCGCACAGGACCAGACCATCAACCTGGCCACCACCTCCGGGAAGGTGACGAAGGCGGCGGCCGAGGCCACCGCCCGGCAGCAGCTGTCCGCGGTGGAGAGCGTCAGCCCCGCGCAGCAGGTCGTCTTCGCGCTGGGCAAGCCGACGCTGGCGTGGAAGAGCACCGTCGTCGGCCGCGACGCCGAAGGCCCGAGCCGGCTCGACGTCATCGTCGACGCCGCCACCGGGAAGGTGCTCCACACGCAGGAGCACGTCCTGCACGGCGACGGCACCTCGGCGTGGAACGGCCCGAACCCGGTGCACCTCGACACGACGCACTCGGGCTCGACCTACACGCTGAAGGACCCGACGATCACCAACACGTCCTGCCAGGACGCGGCGAACAACACCACCTTCAGCAAGACGACCGACAGCTGGGGCAACGGCACCGCGACGAACAAGGAAACCGGCTGCGTCGACGCCCTGTTCGCCGCCCAGACCGAGAACAAGATGCTCTCGCAGTGGCTGGGCCGCAACAGCTTCGACGGCAACGGCGGCGGCTGGCCGATCCGCGTCGGCCTGGCGGACGAGAACGCCTACTACGACGGCACCCAGGTCCAGATCGGCCACAACTCGCAGAACCAGTGGATCGGCTCGATCGACGTCGTCGCGCACGAGCACGGCCACGGCATCGACGACCACACCCCGGGCGGCATCTCGGGCAACGGCACGCAGGAGTTCGTCGCGGACGTCTTCGGCGCCTCGACCGAGTGGTTCGCGAACGAGCCCTCTCCCTACGACGTGCCGGACTTCCTCGTCGGCGAGCAGATCAACCTGGTCGGCTCCGGCCCGATCCGCAACATGTACAACCCGTCGGCGCTGGGCGACAAGAACTGCTACGACAGCTCGATCCCGAGCACCGAGGTGCACGCCGCGGCCGGGCCGGGCAACCACTGGTTCTACCTGCTGGCCGAAGGAACCAACCCGACCAACGGGCAGCCGACCAGCACCACCTGCAACAGCTCGTCGATCACCGGCATCGGCGTCCAGAACGCGGTGAAGATCTTCTACAACGCGATGCTGCTCAAGACCAGCGGCGCCTCGTACCTGAAGTACCGCACCTGGACGCTGACCGCGGCGAAGAACCTGTTCCCGGGCAGCTGCACCGAGTTCAACACCGTCAAGGCGGCGTGGGACGCGATCAGCGTGCCGGCGCAGTCGGGTGACCCGACGTGCTCGGCGACCGGCACCGTCACGGTTTCGAACCCGGGCAACCAGTCCACCGTGACCGGCGCTTCGGTCAACCTCCCGCTGTCGGCTTCCGGCGGCACCGCGCCGTACACCTGGTCGGCCACCGGCCTCCCGGCCGGCCTGTCCATCAACGCCTCCACCGGCACGATCTCGGGCACCGCGACCACCGCGGGCACCTCGAACGTCACGGTGACGGCGAAGGACGCGGCCGCCAAGACCGGCACGGCGTCGTTCACCTGGACCGTCGGCACCACCGGCGGCTGCTCCGGCCAGAAGATCGTCAACGGCGGCTTCGAATCGGGCAGCGGCAGCTGGACCGGCACCACCGGCGCGATCGGCCAGTGGGCGTCCTCGGGTGAGGCCGCGCACGGCGGCACGTACTCCGCTTGGCTCGACGGCTACGGCTCGACCCACACCGAGTCCGTCGCCCAGTCGGTGAGCATCCCGGCGGGCTGCCACGCCAGCCTGACGTTCTACCTGCACATCGACACCGCGGAAACGACCACCACCACCGCCTACGACAAGCTGACCGTCTCCAACGGCAGCGCGACGCTGGGCAGCTACTCCAACCTGAACAAGGCCTCCGGGTACGCGCTCAAGACGATCGACGTCTCGTCGGCCGCCGGCAGCACCCTGGCGCTGAACTTCAGCGGCACCGAAGACAGCTCGCTGCAGACCTCGTTCGTCATCGACGACGTGGCCGTCACCCTGAGCTGAAGCTGAAGCACTGAACCGCTGAAGCGGGGAGACCGGGCTTCCGGTCTCCCCGCTTCTCCGTTTTCCGGGGCAGAATCCCCCCATGGACACCGAAGAGCTGCGCGCGACCCAGGCGCCGCTGAAGGACAAGTACCGCGAGCAGCCGGAGAGCGCGCTCGTCACGCTGCACGCCGACGCCGAGCTCGACGCCCTCGGGATCTCCTGCAAGGTGGAGACCGGCCGCGCGGTCGTCGAAGCCGGGTTGCACCCCGCGACCGGTGGCGACGGCAGCCTGGCCTGTTCGGGCGACATGCTGCTGGAAGCGCTCGCCGCGTGCGCGGGCGTGACGCTGCGGGCGGTCGCGACGTCGCTGGGTCTCGAGGTGCGCGGCGGCCGCGTGCGCGCCGAAGGCGACCTGGACTTCCGCGGCACCCTCGCCGTCGCCAAGGACGCCCCGGTGGGCTTCCGCGCGATCCGGCTGTCGTTCGCGTTGGACACCGACGCCTCCGAAGACCAGCTCGCCACGCTGAAGAAGCTGACCGAGCGCTACTGCGTCGTCTTCCAGACGCTGCGGACGCCGCCGGAGTTCGCCGTCACGCTTTCGGCGAACTGACCGGCTCAGGGAGAAACCCGGAGGACAAACCGGACGCGCTGGCCTAGCTTGGCGGGGTCACCGAGAGGGGAAACCGCCATGCCGGAACCGGACAGCGCCGTCCAAGTGCGCGGGCTCGTCAAAACCTACGGGTCGACCCGCGCGCTCGACGGCGTCGACCTCGACATCCCGGCCGGGCGCGTGCTCGGCCTGCTCGGCCCGAACGGCGCCGGGAAGACCACGACGGTCCGCATCCTGACGACGCTGCTGCGGCCGGACTCGGGCTCGGCGCGCGTGGCCGGTTACGACGTCCTGACCCAGCCCGACGAGGTGCGGCAGCGGATCGGGCTGTCCGGGCAGTACGCGGCCGTCGACGAGAACCTCACCGGGTTCGAGAACCTCTACATGGTCGGGCGGCTGTACGGCCGGCGGAAGTCCGCGGCCCGCTCGCGCGCCCGCGAGCTGCTGGCGCGGTTCGCGCTCGAAGACGCCGCCGACCGGCCGGCGAAAGGCTACTCGGGCGGCATGCGGCGGCGCCTCGACCTGGCCGGCGCGCTGGTCGCCGAGCCGGCCGTCGTCGTCCTGGACGAGCCGACCACCGGCCTGGACCCGGGCGGGCGGCTCGACACCTGGGGGGTCATCAAGCAGCTGGTCGCGGACGGCACGACCGTGCTGCTGACCACGCAGTACCTCGAAGAGGCCGACCAGCTCGCCGACTCGATCGTCGTGATCGACCACGGCCGGGTGATCGCGCGCGGCACGGCCGACGAGCTCAAGGCCCAGATCGGCGGCGAGCGGCTGGAGCTGGTCGTCGCCTCGGCCGCGGACCTGCCGGCGACGCTGGCGGTGCTGCGCGAGGTGGGGACGGGCGAGCCCTCCGGCGACGACCACACGCGGCGCGCGGAGATCCTCGTCGACACCGGCCCGAAGGCGCTCATCGAGGCCCTGCGCCGGCTCGACGGCCAGGGCATCGCCGTCCAGGACGTCGCCCTGCACCGGCCGACCCTCGACGACGTCTTCCTGTCCCTGACCGGCCACGGCGCTTCGGCGGCCGAGGAGGTGGCCAAGTGAACGCGCTCGCGAAGGGCATTTCCGACGGCGGCATCATCACGTGGCGCAACCTGATGAACGTCCGCCGCAACCCGGACTGGCTGATGGCGGCGACGCTGCAGCCGATCATGTTCGTGCTGCTGTTCGCGTACGTCTTCGGCAACGCGATCGGCGGCGAAGCGGGCGGCGCGGCGTACCGCGAGTTCCTCATCGCGGGGATCTTCGCCCAGACGGTGGCGTTCAACTCGGCGTTCACGGTCATCGGCTTCGCCAACGACCTGCAGAAGGGCATCATCGACCGGTTCCGCTCGCTGCCGATGTCCCGCATCGCGGTGGTCCTCGGCCGGACGACGTCGGACCTGGTGGTCAGCGTGGTGGCGCTGGTCGTGATGTCGGCGTGCGGGCTGATCGTGGGCTGGCGCATCCGCGGCAGCTTCTGGGACGCGCTGCTGGGCTACCTGGTGATGCTGATGTTCGCGTGGGCGTTGTCCTGGGTGGGCGCGCTGATCGGCCTGGCGGCGCGCAGCGTCGAGGTGGCGCAGAGCCTCGGGTTGATCTGGATGTTCCCGCTGAGCTTCATCTCGTCGGCGTTCGTCCCGACCCAGACGCTGCCGCCGTTCTTGAAGGCGATCGCGGACTGGAACCCGTTCACGGCGGTGATCAACGCGACGCGGGATCTGTTCGGCAACCGCTTCGGCCCGGCGCCGACGGGGTGGCCGGCGGAGAACGCGGCGCTGTACGCGATCCTGTGCTGCGTGGCGATCATCGCGGTGTTCGCTCCCCTGGCGACGGCGAAGTACCGCCGGGTGGCGAGCAAGTAGGACCGTCCGAAGAGGACTGACTGCGGTCAGTCCTCTTCGGACAGCTCCACGATCGGGATGACCCGCTTGGCCTCCCGCGCCTTGGCCTGGTGGTCCGCCAAGAACGGGTACTGCTTTTCCAGCTCCCCCCAGGTCCGCACGTAATCCGCCCCCAGCAGCGGCAGCGCCTCCGCCGCGAACTCGCGGCCGTCCACCTCCACCTTCACCCGCGAGTCCTCCGCGAGGTTCAAGTACCAATCCGGGTGCCGGGGCGCCCCGATGTTCGACGCCACCACCAGCAGCCGGTCGCCGTCGCGGTGGTACATCATCGGGACCGTGCGGGGCTTCCCCGACCGGCGGCCCGTGGTCGTGAGCAGCGCCAGCCGCTCGCGGTGCATGCCGTCCACCTCGCCGCCCGCGCGGAACTGCTCGATCACGCGGCGGTTCGTCTCCCGCACGTCGACCGTGTCCATGGTCACTGGTCGTAGTAGCGGGTCGGCGGGGGCTGCTGTTGCGGGTACTGGCGGGTCGGCGGCGGCGCCGCGTTCTGCTGGCTGGTGCGACGCCGGTGCAGCGTCCGGGCGCTGGCCGCCATGCTGTTCACCACCGCGGCGATGACGAGCCCGATGACGAGGTTGATCGCGGCCGTGGCGATCTTCGCGCTCGGCGCGACCGTCAACGTCAGCGGCAGGACCACCGCGATCAGCGTCACCAGCACCATGATCCAGCCGAAGAACTGGGACGGCGCCGGCGTGGCGACGCTCAGCAGGTGCATCAGCCCGGTGGCGAGCAGGGCCACCGCGGCGGCGACCAGCGCGTACGTCGTGGTGCTCGCGTTGCCCCAGACGCCCTCGCCTTTTGGGGCCAGCACTTCTACCTCGAAGACGCCGCGCGCGATCAGCAACCCGACCACCGCGAGCAGGGCCGCGATCACCGCCGTCGCCACCCCGCCGGCCCACAGCCGGCGCGCGTCGATCCCCGGGCGGACGTCCTGGGGCTGGTTCCCGTAGTAGTCGGACATCAGAGCCTTCCTGGGTCGGCTGCCTCTCGCTCCCGATTGTCCCCTCTTTCGGCCGCGTCCGCGATTTGCGCTGGAGTGCACTCCAGCTCGTAGCGTCGGGGCATGACCACCGCACAGCACAAGATCGGTTCGGGTTTCGGCGCCACCACCACGGCCGCCGAAGCCGTCGCAGGCGTCGACCTCACGGGCAAGCTCGCCGTCGTCACCGGCGGGTACTCCGGGATCGGCCTCGAAACCACCCGCGCCCTGGTGGGCGCCGGCGCGCACGTCGTCGTCCCGGCCCGTCGCCGCGAGACCGCCGAAGAAGCCCTCGCCGGCTTCGAGAACGTCGAGGTCGACGAGCTGGACCTGGGCGACCTCGAGAGCGTCCGCGCCTTCGCCGAGCGCTTCCTCGCCACCGGGCGGCCGATCGACCTCCTGATCAACAACGCCGGCGTGATGGCCTGCCCGGAGACCCGCGTCGGTCCGGGCTGGGAAGCCCAGTTCGCCACCAACCACCTCGGCCACTTCGCCCTGGTCAACCGCCTCTGGCCGGCCGTCGCCGACGGCGCCCGCGTCGTCGCCCTGTCCTCGCGCGGCCACCACTACTCGCCGATCCGCTGGGACGACGTCCAGTTCGAACGCGGCTACGACAAGTGGGCCGCCTACGGGCAGGCCAAGACGGCCAACGTCCTCTTCGCCGTCCGGCTGGACGAGCTGGGCGCGGAGAAGGGCGTCCACGCGTTCGCGCTGCACCCCGGCGGCATCATGACGCCGCTGCAGCGGCACCTCCCGCGGGAGGAGATGATCGAGCGCGGCTGGATCGACGAGGCCGGGAACTACCTGGTGAAGTTCAAGACGCCGGAGCAGGGCGCGGCGACGACGGTCTGGGCCGCGACGTCCCCGCAGCTCGCGGACCTGGGCGGGCTGTACCTCGAGGACTGCGACGTCGCCGAGCTGTCCCCCGCAGACGCCGTCGGCATGACCGAGTCGGGGGTGCGCCGGTACGCCGTCGACCGCGAGGAGGCGCGTCGCCTGTGGACGTTGTCGGCGGAGCTGACCGGAGTGGACGCTTTCGCGTGATCTTCTGACGTTTGCCGGCCACCGGTTCGGGGTACATCGCGGCCGTGGCCGACGAAGCCGGCAGAACGGGGAACGCGCCGATGGGCGACGCGGACGACGTGACGTGCGCGCGCTTCGCCATCGATGAGTTCACCGCCGCCCCGCGTTCCCTCGACGACCGTCCGCCCGGCTTGCTGGCCGGGCGGTACGAGGTCGGCAGGCTGGTCGGCAGCGGCGGGACGGCGCGGGTGTACCGGGCCTACGACCTGCGGCTCGAGCGCGAGGTCGCCGTCAAGATCTACGACCGGGACACCGTCGCGCTAGACCAGCGGCGCCGGCTGCGCGAGATGAGCATCCAGGGCAGCATCACCCACCCGGGCGTGGTCGCGCTGCTCGACAGCGGCACCGAGCACGGCCGGACGTACCTGGTGATGCAGCTCGTCGAGGGCGAGAACCTGGCGGAACGGCTGCTGGGCGGCCCGATGCCGGTGGCCGAGGTGACGGCGCTGGCCGACGGGCTGGCCGAGGCACTCGCCCACGTGCACGCGCGGCGCGTCGTGCACCGGGACCTCAAGCCCGCCAACGTGTTCCTGTCCGCGGACGGCCCGTTGATCGGGGACTTCGGCATCGCGCACGCCCTCGACACGACGCACATCACGGGCACGGGCGTGGTCCCCGGCACGGCGGCGTACCTGGCGCCCGAGCAGGTCGGCGGCGAGCGGGCGGGGCCGCCGGCGGACGTGTACGCGCTGGGGCTGATCCTCCTGGAGTGCGTGACGGGCCGCCGCGAGTACTCGGGCACGATGGTCGAGGCGGCGATGGCCCGGCTGACCCGGGCCCCCCGGATTCCGGAGGGGCTGCCGCCCTCGCTGGCGCACACGTTGCGCCGCATGACCAGGCGCGAGCCGGCCGACCGCCCGACGGCGGCGGAGGTCCGCGAGCTGCTGCACGCCCCGGTCCCGGCGCTCCCGTGGCCTTCGGGGAGGTTGGGCGAGGTGTTGAGAAGACGCCACCGCGCGGCCCCGGCAGGAGGCGGCAAGCGCGAACGGCTCGGCGCGGCGGCTAGTGGTGCCGGTGGTTTCAATGCCGCGGAGGACGGCTCCGGCGGGCAGGGCTCGCTCGGTTCCACGCCCAGCGGCTCCGGCGCTCCCGGCGCCGGCCACGATCCACTCGCCCCCACGGCCGGCGGCTCCGGTCACCGAACCGACTCCGGCGCTCCCGGCGCCGGCCACGGCCCGCTCGCCCCCACGGCCGGCGGCTCCGGTCACCGAACCGACTCCGGCGCTCCCGGCGCCGGCCACGATCCACTCGCCCCCACGGCCAGCGGCTCCGGCCACCGAACCCCGCCCCACCACCGCCCGTTCGCTCCCACTCTGAGCGACACCAGCGCGCCTCTCCCGGCTGGCCCGCGGAAAGTCCTCGCCGCAATCGGCCTTTCGCCGGCCAGTGAACCCGCGGACCGCCGCCGGTTCACCGCTGCCGCCGGGTTGACCGCCGCCGCCGTGGTCGCCGTTTCCGCTCTCGTCCTCTCCTCTGCGGACTCCGGTACCACCACCCCGGCCCAGCCGCCGGCACCCAGTTCGCCCGCGCCCGCTCCCCCGTCCTCCGCACCCCTCGCCGCCTCCGGGACCCCGGGACCCCGCGCCCCCGAGTCCGCTGACCTCGAACCCGCCGCCGTGACCCACGACGACAAGCCGAAGCCCGGGAAGCCCGCCAACCCGCAGCGCACCCGCAACCACGGCAAGGGCAAGGGCCCCGGGACCTCCGGCCGGGCCTGATCCGGGTCCAACGGCCCTAGTGCCGGAAACCGTCCGCGAATAGCGCGGAATTGTTTTCCCGAATTCGGACTCGAACCAATAACGAGCCGTAACCGGAACCCGCCGCGGCCCGACAAACACCACGTGTCCGCCCGGTCGCGTTCCGGCCGCGGCACTCCCGCCGGGAAACCCCGAACCCGACTCCACGGAGGTCTTGATGAGCGTCCACGCTGCCCTCGCGCGGCCGGTTTACGGAACACGTCGCGGGCGGCACGCCAAGCCGCTCCCCGCGTGGCCGCGAGTCGTCGCCAGGACGCTCTTCCTCGCGTTCGCAATGATCTCCACCGGCGCGGTCGTCGTGGCCGGCTGGCCGCCCGTGCTGCTCGTCGTCCCCGCCGCCGTGCTCCTGCTGCTCGTCGCGAGCGTGACGAAACTGCGGACCGCGTCCCGGAAGATCGATACGATCTTCGCCGAAGAACTGACGCGGGAAACGGTTCCCGAAACCGGCGAGAGCATCGAGATCTCCTGACTTTCCCGCACCACAAAACCGCTCCTCGGCAAAGGGATGACAGCCCGGGTGATGGAATCGCAGGCGAAATCGCTGGCCGGCGCGGCCGTGCGGGTCAGCCAGCCCGCGTCCTGCCAAGGTTCGAAGCTGCGCAACAGCAGCCTGACCTGCACCGGGTCCCTGATCTCGGCCTCGACACCGCGCGGCATCGCGATGATCAGGTGCGTGCCTCGGGCCGCGCAGCCGGCCGCCGTGGCCGTCGTCAGGTCCACCACGACCCGGCGGACCCCGGCGGCGAAGGCGGCGGCCCGCGCGGTCCTCGACGGCGAGTGGGGCGCGACCACCGGCTTCGCGCGCGCCGCCCTGCTGCGCCGGCTCGGCGACCTCATCGGCGAGCACGCCGAGCGGCTCGCGCGGCTCGAGGTGAACGACTCCGGCAAGCTCTACCGCGCGATGATCGGCCAGCTCACCGGGCTCGGCGGCTGGTACCACTACTTCGCGGGCCTGGCCGACAAGATCGAAGGCCGCCAGATCCCGGCGCCGAACCCGGACTACCTCGTCTACACCCGCCGCGAACCGGTGGGTGTCGTCGCGGCCATCACGCCGTGGAACTCGCCGCTGCTGCTGCTCACCTGGAAGCTCGCGCCCGCGCCGGCCGCCGGGTGCACGGTCGTGGTGAAGCCGTCGGAGCACTCGCCCGTATCGACGCTCGGGCTGGCCGAGCTGATCACCGGCCGGGCACCCGGGCGTCGACAAGGTCGCGTTCACCGGGTCGACCGCCACCGGCCGCGCGGTCGCGCTCGCGGCCGCCGAGAACCTCAACAAGGTGACGCTGGAGCTGGGCGGCAAGTCGCCGCAGGTGGTGTTCCTTGACGCCGACCTCGCCGCCGCGGCCAACGGCGGGCCAGACGTGCATGGCCGGTTCGCGGCTGATCGTGCACGCCGACGTCCACGACGAGCTGGTCCGGCTGGTCGCCGAGCGGGCGGAAGCGATCCGGCTGGGCGACCCGAACGAGCCGGGCACCGAGATGGGCCCGGTCGCCAACGCGCCGCAGTACGAGAAGGTGCTGCACCCCCTGGAGACCGCGAAGGCCGAAGGCGCGACGGTCGTCTGCGGCGGCGGGGCGGAACCGGCGCTCGGCGGCCTGTTCGTGCGGCCGACGGTGCTGACCGGCGTGACGCCGTCGTCGACGGTCGTACCGCGCGCACCGCGTCGCGGCGAAGCTCAAGGCCGGAACGGTGTGCATCAACGCGTACCGGGTGGTGGCGCCGTCGGTGCCGTTCGGCGGGGTGAAGAACTCGGGCCTCGGACGCGAGACCGGCGTGCACGCGATCGACGAGTACCTGGAGGACAAGGCGGTGTGGGTCGAACTGACCGGCGGCACCCGGGACCCGTGCACCTTGGGGTGATTCCCTCTCCCCACTTCAACATATAGCGGACCCCGGGGCTTGCGGCAAGACCCCGGGGCGGGTCCACAATTCGGGCTCACCATTTTCCGCCGAGGGGATTCTCATGCGTGTGCTGCTGTCCACGATCGGGTCGCGGGGCGAGGTGCAGCCGGTGCTGGCGCTGGCCTCGGAGTTGAGGGCCCTCGGGCAGGACGTCCGCCTGTGCGTGCCGCCCGACTTCCGGGACTGGCTCGACGAGCTGGGCTTCGACGTCGTGCCGATCGGCCCCGAAGTGCGCGCGACGGCGAAGGCGCCCCGGGTGAAGCCGACACCCGAGCAGATCCGGAAGTCCACTGAGGACACCGTCACGACCCAGTTCGAGACGATCTCCGTGGCCGCCGAGGGCTGTGACGTCCTCGTCGCCGGCGGTGCCCTCCAGTTCGCCACCCGCTCGATCGCCGAGCGGACCGGCGCCGCCTACGTCTACACGAGTTTCTGCCCGATCACCTTGCCGTCCGACCGGCACGCGCCGCCGCCGATGCCGTGGCGGACGCCCGGGGAAAAGGAAAACCGCGCTTTGTGGGACGAAGACGCGCGGCGCTGGAACAGTTTCTTCGGCGGCAAGGTCAACGAACACCGCGCGGCCGCCGGCCAGGCGCCCGTCGACGACCTGCCGGGACACGTGTTCACGGACCGGCCGTGGCTCGCCGCCGACGCCGCGCTGGCGCCGTGGCCCGAGCCGGGTGACCCGCGGGTCGTCCAGACGGGGGCGTGGATCTGGCCGGACCGGCGGCCGCTGCCGGCCGAGCTGCTGGCGTTCCTCGACGCGGGCGACCCGCCGGTGTACTTCGGGTTCGGCAGCATGCGGGCACCGGCCGAGGTCGCGGAGGCCGCGCTCGCCGCGGCGCGGGCGCACGGCCGCCGGGCGGTCGTCGCCCGCGGGTGGGCGGACCTCGTCGCCGCCGACGCACCGGACTGCCTCGGCATCGGCGAGATCAACCAGCAGGCGCTGTTCGGGCGCGTGGCCGCGGTCGTCCACCACGGCGGCGCGGGCACGACGACGGCCGCCGCCCGCGCGGGCGCGCCCCAGGTGGTCGTGCCGCAGATGTACGACCAGCACTACTTCGCGGGCCGGGTCCATTCGCTCGGCCTCGGCGCGGCGACGGACCCGGGCGTGCCGACGGCTTCTTCGCTGACCTCGGCGCTCGAAGTGGCGTTGCGGCCCGAAGTGGCGGCGCGGGCGAAGGCGTTCTCAGGCCGGGTGCGCGGGGACGGCGCGAGCGTCGCGGCTCGCCACCTGCTGACGACGGTGCCGCTCGCGTCCGCCTAGCTCAGCGCGTAGAAGTCCTCGAGGACGGCGCGGGCCTCGTCGGTGTCGGGAACCGCCGCGTCCCAGCGGATTTCCCCTTCTTCGGCGGCGATGTCGAAGCCGAAGAAGGGGCAGCATGCCTTCTCGCGGGCGGCGAGGTCGCGGACCCACTCCTCGACGCCCGGCTCCGCGCGGAACCGGAACCGGATGCCGACGGCGGTCCGCTCCCGCGCGACGAGTGCTTCGGCGAACAGCCGGCGGTACTCGGCCAGCCGTTCCTCCGGCGTGTCGCGGGCGTTCGACATGTCGCAGGCGATCGGGGTCGACGCGGGCGGGATCTGCATGACGGCCTCCTTGTGGTCTTCGGATGCCGACCCTAAAGTCTGGACTCGACTCCAGAGTCAAGGGAGAACCGGCATGAAGATCGGCGAGGTCGCCAGCGCGGCGGAGGTCAGCGTCGACACGGTCCGCTTCTACGAACGCCGCGGCGTGCTGCCGCCCGCGGAGCGCCGCCCGTCGGGCTACCGGGAGTTCCCGGCGTCGGCGGCCGGGCGGATCCGTTCGGCGAAGGCGTTGCAGGACTTGGGTTTCACGCTCGACGAGGTCGTCGACGCGTTGCGCGCGCACGACACCGGCGACGCGACGTGCGAGACGGAACGCTGGCGCCTGGAGGCGGTCGTCGCGCGGCTGGACGAGCGGATAGCGCAGTTGCAGCGGCTGAGGCGCAAGGCGGCGGACAGCCTCGACGACTGCCGGTCGGGCTGCTGCCGCCTGGTCGGCGACGCGCGGCTGGTGTGACTCACCCCAGGCGGCCGGCGGACCCGCGAGCCTCGCGGACCGCCGCGCAGAGCTCCGGCACGACCGTCTCGATGTCGTCGCGCAGGACGAACGCGGCGTCCTCGTCGTACGGTGTGGGCTGCCGGTTGACGATCACCAGCGTCGCCCCGGACCGCACGGCGACCGTGCACAGCGACGCGGCCGGCTCCACCTGCAGCGAGCTGCCGACGGCCAGGAACACCTCGCTCGCCGCGGCGACGTTCCGCGCCCGCCCGAGGACTTCGCCGTCCAGGTTCTGTCCGAAAAGGACGACGTCGAGCTGCAGGATCCCGCCGCACCGCGGGCACCGCGGGTCGTCGTCGCCGCGCTCCAGCACGTCGGTGGTCGGAAGCCGGGCCGCGCAGCCGGTGCAGCGCGTGGTGTGCATGCTGCCGTGCAGTTCGAGGACCTTCCGCGCGGCGAGGCCGGCCTTCTGGTGCAGGCCATCGACGTTCTGGGTGAGCACCCGCACGGCGACGCCATCCCCGTCCAACTCGGCTAGGGCACGGTGGGCGGCGTTCGGTTCGGCGCGCCAGGCCGCGTGACCGCGGTAGCTGCGCCAGAATTCCCGGCGCGTTTCGGCATCGGCCATGAAGTTCTCGAGCGTGAAGGCGTTGACGGCACTCGGCGAGCGCGTCCAGACGCCATCGGGGCCGCGGTAGTCGGGGATGCCGGAGGCGGTGGAGATCCCGGCGCCGGTGAGCACGCCGACAAGCCGGGCACCGCGGATCCGGTCGATGAGCTCCATGCAACGGAGGTTAACGACCACCGAGCGCTTCGACGACCCGTTTTCTCCGCCGAGGAGATCGTCGACTGACGCTCAGTCCTTCCGCAGCCGCAACGCCAGCGCCGGACAGGCCGCCGCCGCTCGGCGGGCCTCGGCTACCAGCTCCGGCGGCACCGGTCCCGGCGCCACCACCGGATAGCCCCACTCGTCCAACCGGACCGACTCCGGCAGCAGATCCGCGCACAGCCCGTGCCCTCGGCACCCGATCGGGTCCACTGTCACCCTCACGCGACACGCTCCAGGACCCGGCACCGGCCGCCGGCCGAGTGCGCCGCTACGTCGGGACCGAACACCTGCAACGCGCTCGTCGCGAGCCGCGCCGCGCCGTCCGGGTGCGCGCACGCCCCGCGACCGCTCAGCAGCGGCAACCGACGGGCCAGCCGGGCCGTCGCGGGACCGCCGCCGCGTAACAGCTCCGCGAAGTCCGCCGCGATCGCCGGGAGGCCGAACATGCACGGCCCGCACTGCCGGGCCGACTCCGCCGCCGGGAACGCCAGCACCTTCGCCGTGTACTCGAGGCCGCACGCCCGCGCGGGCAGCGCGTACACCGCCGAGATCCCCGAAAGCCCGGACCGGAAGTCAGCCGTCCACGTCCCGCCGTAGCCACCGGACAACACAGCCTGCAGCGGCTCGGCCTCGCCGCCCGCCGCGGCCAGCGCCGTCGACAGCGACGCTCCCGCCGGCACCTCCACGACCCCCGGCCGCCGGACCGCGCCGGTCACCGTGACCAGATCGACCCGCGCCGCGCAGTAGTGCTGCGGGCCCTGCAGGATCACCAACGCCAGCTGCGCCAACGTGTCGACGTTGTCCACGAGCGTCGGCCGGCCGCGCACCCCGCGTTCGTCGGGCCGCGGCGACTTGCCGAGCGGCCGCGCGTCGCCCGACGTCAGGTGGTGGACGAGCGCGGTCTCCTCGCTGGCGACGTACCGGCGCGGGATCTCCTCGACCCGCACCGGCACGCGGTCGTCGCGTTCGGCGAGCGCCGCGCGGACGCCCGGCAGCACCGGGCTCCCCTGGTGTACACAAAGGACAGTCTCGCCGGCGCCGATGGCGTGCGCGGCGAGCTGCAGGCCGTCCAGGACCAGGTGCGGCGACAGCGTGAGCAGCGCGGCATCCTTGTGGCTGAGCGGGTCGCCTTCGCACCCGTTCGCGACGACGATCGAGCGCGGCTTCCGGGCGGCCCGCAGCTTGCGCGCGGTCGGGAAGCCCGCGCCGCCGCGGCCGCGCAGGTCCGCCGCGGCGACGGCTTCGATCAGCCGGTCGCGGCCGTCTTCGCCGTGGTAGGCGACCCACGGGACGACGCCGTTGCGGCGCCGGTGCCCGGCCAGGTCGAGGCGGTGGGGCGGGAGGATGGTCATCGGGTGCCTCCGAGCGGCGAGAGCTTGCGGGTCGCGGTGTCGGCGTCCTGCCGGGTGGCGCGGTAGGCGACGGCGCCGAGCACGGCCAGCACGCACACCACGTCGAGCGCGACGATCCAGCCGTACGCGGCGTCGTCTTCGGCCATGCCGAAGCCGTGCACCAGCGCGACCGGCCAGCAGAGGTAGGCCAGCCAGTGCACGGCGCGCCAGGCCCGCGGCGGGATGCGCGTGCGCAGCAGGCTGGTGACGACGATCGCGAGCAGCAGGTCGACGGCGACGGCGCCGAACCCGACCCAGAGCGGCCGGTAGCCCGAGCCGAACGGGACGAGCACGTCCAGCCAGCTCAGCGAAACGTAGCCGTCGAGGATCGCCGTCGCGATGTGCGCGACGAGGAACGCGACGCTGGTCAGCGCGAGGTTCCGGTGCACGGCGGCGACGGTGAAGCGAGGCCACGCCCGCGTCGCGAACCGGCCGGCCCCCAGCGCGCCGAGGACGACGACAGCGGTGAACAGGATGAGCGAGACGAGACCGGTCGCGCGGCTGAAGTACCACATCACGCGGCTTTCCTTTCGCACGGCCAGCCGGGCGTCGTGACGACGTCGCCGCCGACGCCGACGAGCCGCGCGGGCAGCCGTCGCCGCGCGAGCCAGCCGGGCGCGTCCTCACCGAGGACGACGGCGGCGGTGCTCGCGGTGTTGGCGTCCACAGTGGACTTGGCGGCGACGGAGACGGTGCGCCACCGGGGTTCGGCGGCGTCCCCGGTGCGCGGGTCGACGATGTGGTGCACGGTCCGGCCGCCGTGCCGCCACCGCCGCCGGGTGGTGCCGGAGCTGGCGAGGGCGCCGTCCCGGTGCAGCGCGACGGTGGTGTCGGGCCGGACGACGGCCTCGGCGTGGTCGTCGCCGAGCGCGATCTGCCAGCCGCCGGCGGGTTCCGGGCCGGCGGTGCGCAGGTCACCCCCGAGGTTGACGAGGACCCCGCAGCCGAGCGAGGCGTGGATCCGCCGCGCGGCGCGGTCGGCGGCGAGGGCTTTCGCCGTGGCGCCGAGGTCGAGGTGGACGCCCCGCGGGAGGACGACGAGGCGCTGCGCGGGGTCGAAGAGGACGCGGTGCCAGCCCGGCGCGGGTACCGGTCGTGAGTGTGAAACAGGGTTAGAAGGCTGTTTCCCACTCACGAGCGCGTCCGTGAGCAGGGCGAAGTCGCGGTCGTAACCCAGCGCCCGGACCGCCGCGCCGACCGTCGGATCGACCAGCCCGTCCGTCAACCGGGCCGCGCGCAGCGCCGCTGCCAGCGCTTCCGCCAGCAACGCCCCCACCCGGACCTGCCGGCCGGCCGTCTCGTGCAGCCGCGAGATCTCCGAGTCCGCCCGGAACCGGCTGCACGCCAGGTCGATCGCGGCCAGCTCCGCCTCCAGCAGGTCGACCGCCGTGCCGAGCCGGCCGGGGTCGGTGACCACCACCTCCGCCGTCGTACTCAGGGCCGGGAACGCGCGAGCCGCCGTCGTCACGACGCACCCGAGCCCGTGTGCGCGCTGCCCGACCCCGAGCTCAGCCCGCTGTCCGATGACTGCAGCTGGTCCTGGGAGCCGGTCGAAGTGGTGGTCGACGTGGTCGAAGAGTCCGCGGAAGCCGTCGAGAGACCGAAGCCGATCGCGCCGGCCGTGGCCGCGCCGAGCACCGCCACCGTCGCCGTGACCAGCGCGGCCTTGCGGCGGCCGTGCTCGCGGCGGGCCGCGCCGCCTGTCGTGTAGGGGTCCATGCGATCGAGTCTCGGTGCCGTTCCTTTGAACGGCCTGGGAGCGACCTGTCAAGTCCCTGGCTGTCCACAGTGGACACCTACCAAAGGAGGTTGACACCGGAAAATCGTTGACCCACTCTTTCCCTTGTCCGCCGGAGGTTCCCTGGTGTTCACGAACCGGACCACGACACGGCACGCACCGGACCTCCGGCCTGGGCATCATGAGGCGCCCTCACCCACCACACGCTGGAGGACCCATGATCCGCAAGCGGATCTTCGCCGTGTTCGCCGCCGCAGCCCTCGTCACGGCCGGTGCGATCACGACCACGGTCGTCACCCGGACGGAGGAGCCCGCGGTGCAGCCGACGGCGGCCACCGTGCCGGCGTTCGACCACATCGTCCTCGTGATGTTCGAGAACAAGAAGTACTCCTCGATCAACGGCAGTTCCAGCGCGCCCTACTTCAACACCCTCGCCTCGCAGAGCGCGAAGTTCACGAACTCCTTCGCGATCACCCACCCGAGCCAGCCCAACTACGTCGCCCTCTTCTCGGGCGCGACTCAGGGCGTCACCGACGACACCTGCCCGGCCGACCTCGGCGCGAAGGCCAACCTCGGCCGGCAGCTGCTCGACGCGGGCAAGTCCTTCACGGGCTACTCCGAGGCCATGCCCTCGGACGGCTACACCGGCTGCTCCAGCGGCACCTACCGGCGCAAGCACAACAGCTGGGTCGACTTCTCGAACGTCCCGGCCACGAGCAACCTCCGCTACTCGAGCTTCCCGTCCGACTTCACCCAGCTGCCGACCGTTTCGTTCGTCACGCCTGATATGTGCAATGACATGCACGACTGCTCCATCGGCACCGGCGACACCTGGCTGAAGAACCACCTCGACGCCTACGCCCAGTGGGCCAAGACGCACAACAGCCTGCTGATCACCACGTTCGACGAGGACAGCGGCACGTCGGTGAACCAGATCTTCACCAGCTTCACCGGCGCGCACGTCCAGGTCGGCAGCTACAGCGAATCGATCAACCACTACACCGTGCTGCGCACGATCGAGGCGTCCTACGGCCTGCCGGGCATCGGCGGCGCCGCGAGCAAGTCGCCGATCCTCGACGTCTGGCAGTAACCGCGTGTACCTCGCCACCATCGGCCGCCGAGAGCACACCACGAAGGGGAAGCTCTCGGCGGTCGGCGCGAACGTCTTCGCGCTCGGTGCCGTCAGCCTGGTCACCGACGTCTCCTCCGAGATGGTCACCGCGGTCCTGCCCGTGTACCTCGTGCTCGGGCTGCACCTCGGCCCGGCCGCGTACGGCCTGGTCGACGGCCTCTACACCGGCGCGACGGCGCTCCTGCGGATCGTCGGCGGGTACGTCGCCGACCGGGTCCGCCGCCGCAAGGTCGTCGCCGGCGCGGGCTACGCGCTGTCCGCGGTGATGAAGCTCGGCCTGCTCGCCGCCGGCTCTTCGGCGGCCGCGATCGGCGCCGTCATCACGCTCGACCGCACCGGCAAGGGCCTGCGGACGGCGCCGCGCGACGCGCTGATCACCCTGTCGGCACCCGAACCGCTGCTCGGCCGCGCCTTCGGGGTGCACCGGGCGATGGACAGCATGGGCGCGTTCGCCGGGCCGCTGGTCGCGCTCGCCGTGCTGGCCGCGGTCGGCGCGACGAACCCCGAAGCGTTCAACGCCGTGTTCGTCGTCAGCTTCTGCGTCGCCGCGATCGGCGTGCTGCTGCTGGTGCTGTTCGTCCGCGACCGCCGGACGCCGAGGCCGGCGAACCCGGTCTCGCCCCGCGCCGCGGCGGCCCTGCTGCGCGGCAAGGGCGTGCGGCGCCTGCTCGTGGCCGCGAGCGTGCTCGGGCTGGCGACCGTCGGGGACGGGTTCGTCTACCTGTTGCTGCAGCACAAGGAGGACATCGCGACCGGCTGGTTCCCGCTGCTCGCCGTCGGCACCAACCTGAGCTACCTCCTGCTGGCCGCGCCGCTGGGCGCGCTGGCCGACCGCGTCGGCCGGCTCCCGGTGGTGCTCGGCGGCTACGGCGCGCTCGCGCTCGTCTACCTGCTGCTGGCCGGGCCGGTGTCCGGCTGGCCGCTGTTCGTGCTGGCGCTGGCGTTGTACGGCGCGTTCTACGCGGCGACCGACGGCGTCCTGATGGCGCTGGCCGGTCCGCTGCTGCCGGAGTCGTTGCGCACCACGGGGATTTCCCTGGTGCAGACGGCGCAAGCGCTTGCGTACTTCGCCTCGTCCGTCCTCTTCGGACTCGCGTGGCAGTTCTGGGGCGCGGGGCTCGCGATCGGCGTCGCCGCCGGTGGGGCGGTGGTCGCGATCGCCGTCACGTTCGTGGTCCTCTCGCCCCGGAAGGTCGCCGCGTGAAGACCCGGATCCTGATCGCGGTCGCCGGGGTGCTCGTGCTGGCCGGGGCGGCGGTGGCGTACGTCGGCTTCGCGAGCGCGCGCAGCCACGACGTCTCGGCGACCGGCGTGGTGAGCCTCTCCCCCGGTCCGCGGCTGCTGTTCCGCAGCACCGCCGACGCCGACCGCGGGCACGTCGCCTCGGTGTCGGCCACCGACCCGGGCGGCGCGCGGACGGTGTCGCCGCTGTCCTGCAGCCGCGTCTACGCCGCCGGCGGCACCGGGCTCTGCCTGCGCCCGGACGGCGACCTGACCACCTACCAGCTGGTGGTGCTCGACGCCGGGCTGACGTCGAAGCGCGAGATCCCGCTGGTCGGGCTGCCGAACCGGGCGCGGGTGTCGGCGAGCGGCCGGATGGTCGCGTGGACGGTGTTCGTCACCGGCGACTCCTACAACGGCGGCATGTTCTCCACCCGCGCCGGCATCCTCGACACGGCGACCGGCGACCTGGCCGGGACCCTGGAGGACTACGCCGTGACGCTCGACGGCAAGCCGTACCAGGCGGCGGACCTCAACTTCTGGGGCGTCACCTTCACCCGCGACGACCGCCACTTCTACGCGACGATGTCGACGGCCGGCCGCCGGTACCTCGTCGCGGGCGACTTCGCCGCGCACACGGTCCGGACGCTGCGGGAGAACGTCGAGTGCCCGTCCCTTTCGCCGGACCAGACGCGGGTGGCGTTCAAGTCCGCTGTGGACGGTGACCCGGCTCGCGGGTGGCGGCTGTCGGTGCTCGACCTGGCTACGTCGAAGGTGACGCCGCTGGCCGAGACCCGCAGCGTCGACGACCAGCCGGCGTGGCTCGACGACCACACGATCGGCTACGGCGTGCCCCGCGGCCCGGGCCACGCGGACGTCTGGTCGGTCCCGGCCGACGGCTCGGGCGCGCCCCGGCTGCTGATCCCGGAGGCCGAGTCCCCGGCGACGCTCACTGACGCCGGTAGTGGGCGATGATGACGCCCTTCGTGGTCGTGACGCTGCGGGTGAGCGTGAACTCGGTGAGCGGCGCCGGTCCTTCGAACAGACGGTGGCCGGAGCCGAGGGTGAGCGGGAAGATCAGCAGCGTGTAGCGGTCGACCAGGCCGGCGGCGTGCAGGGTGCGCACGAGCGACGCGCTGCCGATGACGGACAGGTCGCGGCCGGGTCCGGCCTTCAGCTCGGCGACGCTCTTCTCGGCCTCGCCCGGCAGGAGGATCGAGTTCTGCCACGCGCCGGCGTCGTCGAGGGTGGTCGAGGCGACGTACTTGGTGGCGGCGTTCAAGTGGGTGGTGAAGGGGTTGCCGTCTTCGCGGTGCGCCCAGGCGCCGATGAAGTCTTCCCAGGTCCGGCGGCCGAAGAGCAGGTCACCGGGGCGGCTCATGCCCGCGGCCATCTCCTGGGCCAGGACGTCGTCCTGGTAGCGGGTGCCCCAGCCGCCGTGGGCGAAGCCGCCGCGGGTGTCTTCGTCGGGCCGGCCGAGGCCCTGCACGACGCCGTCGAGGGTGACGTTCATGGTGACGTGGATCGAGCGCATCGGGTGTCCTTCCGTTCGTGTCACCTCCTGTACGAACGGCGGACCCGGGGATCGACAGCGCGGTCAGTCCATGTTGCGCAGGCCGTCGAGGATGCGGTGCATCAGCTCGGTGTCCGGCGCCGCGAACGCCAGCCGCGGCGCGAGGAAGCGCCCCGATGGCGGCCGTGGCGGCGGGAGCGTGCGCGGGACCCGCCACGGCAACTGGTCCGGGGACGAGTCGCGGCCGGTCTGCCGCGGGATCGGCAGGGTCGGCAACGCGATCGTGCCCGCTTCGGCCACCTGTTCGAACCGGAGACGAGCCTGGATACCGGCCACCGTCCAGTCCGGATCGGTGTCCGGGACGGTGCGGCGGGGACGGCGTTCGAGCGCGACGGCCCACGCCGCGGCGGCGAGCGCCGGGAGCAGCAGGCCGGCGACGATGGCGAAACCGGACAGATCCGCGGCCATCAGGAGGCCCCGGCGACGGGTAGCAGCATGGCGTTCACTTCCGGACTTGCGGTTCTTCCGAAGCATGGCCGACACCTGGATATTCGACGTGAACGAATGTTTCGCGGACCCCGGAGCCCCATCATGAACGAGGGGCAACGCTCCCGCAAGCGGCCGGACGGGTTCCCCCGTCCGGCGGTGAAACAGCAGGTCAAGGCCGGTTTTCGGGTAGCCCGGAACAAGCCCCTCACTGGGTAGTACGGCCCCCGGCGGGATCCGGTTCACTTTCGTTCGGCGCAGTCCGCGGAAAATCGTGAAGGCCACCTCGCCGAACTGCGAGGTGGCCTTCACGAACAGCGGGGTCAGCCCAGAGAGCAGCTGCGGGCCAGGTCCGCCGGGGTCGCGCCCATCGGGAGCGGGATCGTTCCGGAAGCCGGCGGACGCACCCCGCGCAGCCAGCCGCCCAGGGCGTCGAACGCCGTGCGGAAGCACGGGCCCAGCGGCCGCAGCCGGTCCGGGTACGCGTCCACCAGCCCGTCGACGTGGTTGCCGCCCTCCACCCGGTAGTACCGGTGCAGCGCCCCGCGCCCCGCCGCCGTGATCATCCGGTCGTACACGTCCGAATCGCGAGTGATCGGCAGCAGCGTGTCGAGCGTGCCGTGCAGGGTGAGCAGCGGCTTGCCGATCCGCCCGGTCAGCGAGATCCGCTCCACCGCCCGCGCCACCGAAGCGGGCCGGGACGCGTACTCGTAGTCGGCGTCACACGACGGCGTTCCCGAGGCGCAGAACGGGGTTCCGGCCGACAGCGCGCCGTCGAACGACGGGTCCACCTCCTCGCGGTAGATCCGCTGGGTCAGGTCCCAGTAGACGCGGTAGTGGTAGTCCCACAGGAACTCCGACCCCGGCGCGAACCCGGCGTCCAAAATGGACTGATGCGCCGAAGCCGACCCCGCCGCGTAAGCGGGGTACGCGCGAAGCGCCGGCGGCAGGAACGTCAGCAGGTTCGGCCCATCGGCACGCCACAGCGTCCCCTCCCAGTCGACGCCCCCGTCGTAGAGCCACGGCCGGTTCTCCAGCTGCCACCGCACGAGGTAGCCGCCGTTGGACAGCCCGGCCGCCAGCGTCCGCGTCACCGGACGGCGGTAGTGGGACACCGCGGCGGCCCGCGCGGCCAGCGTCAGCTGGGTGACGCGCGTGTTCCACTCGGCCAGCGCGTCACCGGGCCGGACGCCGTCCTCGTAGAAGGCCGCGCCGGTGTTGCCCTTGTCGGTCGCGGCGAACGCGTAGCCCTCGGCCAGTGCCTGGTCGCCGATCGCGCGGTCGTTCGCGTACTGGCGACGCACGCCCGGCGAGCCGGAGACGACGAGGCCGCCGTTCCAGTGCGCCGGCAGCCGCAGCACGAACTGGGAGTCGTGGTTCCAGCCGTTGTTGGTGTTCGCCGTCGACGTGTCCGGGAAGTACCCGTCGACCTGGACGCCGGGGACGCTTCCGTAGGTGGGCAGCCCGGCCGACGTCAGCCCGGCCCAGTCCGCCGCGACCGTGTGGCCGGACGCGACCGTGCCCGTCGTCGTCAGGTCGTCCAGGCACACCGAAACGGACTTCTCGGCGCCGGGCACGTCCACCCGGCAGCCCCCGGCCGAAGCCGACGCCGAAGCGGGCAGCGCCGCCGCGAGCGCCCCCGCCAGAACCACAACCAGCCATCTGCGCACGGTCCACCTCCGGTCTCGATGCCCCAGAACCCAAGCGCGTGCGCCCGGCGGGAGCCACCCCGCCGGTCACCATGAATCGCCGCCCGGATGTGGTGGACGGCCACATGGTCCAGGCCACGAGACCGTCCTAGCGTCGCTGGAAACCCTCTCAACGACGAGAAGGACTCCCCCATGCGCAAGCTCGCCTTCGCCGGACTCGCCGCGATCACCGCCGCCGTGCTCACCACCGTCGGGGTGGCGAGCGCCGACCCGCCGCCGTCGTCCCTGGTCCAGGTCGCGAACTTCGGCGCCAACCCGGGCGCCCTCGCGATGTACACCTACACGCCGGCCGGCCTCGAAACCGGCCGCCCGGTCGTCGTCGCCCTGCACGGCTGCACGCAGAGCGCGTCGGACTACTACGCCCATTCCGGCTGGCCCGAGCTGGCGGACAAGTGGCGCTTCGAGGTCGTGTTCCCGCAGCAGTCGACATCGAACAACTCGCTCAAGTGCTTCAACTGGTTCTCGACCGCCGACGACACCCGCGGCAACGGCGAGGCCGCGTCCGTCAAGTCCATGGTGGACAAGGCGATCGCCGACCACTCCTCGGACCGCTCGCGCGTCTTCGTCACCGGGCTTTCGGCGGGCGGCGGCATGACCGCGGACCTGCTCGCGGCCTACCCGGACGTCTTCGCCGGCGGCGGCATCGACGCCGGGCTGCCCGCGCAGTGCGCCACGAGCGTCACCGAAGCGACGAACTGCCAGCAGAACGACCAGAACCTGACGCCGGCGCAGTGGGCGTCCCGCGCGAAAGCCCAGTACCCCGGCTACAGCGGCCCGTGGCCGCGCGTCGCGATCTGGCAGGGCACCGGCGACTACACGGTCTACCCGGTCAACGGCACCGAGCTGCGCGACCAGTGGACGGCGGTGCACGGCGTCTCCCAGACCCCGACGAGCACCCAGTCGCTGCCCGGCGGCACGACGTTGACGAACTACGCCGACAAGGTCCAGCTGTACTCGATCGCCGGCATGGGCCACGGCACGGCCGTCGACCCGGGCACCGGCGCGACGCAGTGCGGCAGCACCGGCGCGTACTTCCTCGCGGGCATCTGCTCCAGCTACTACACGGGCGTGTTCTGGGGCCTGGCTTCCGGCGGCACCACGACCACTCCGCCGCCGCCCACGACGACCACGACGACGACACCCACCCAGCCGCCGGGCACGTGCGTGAACGCCAGCAACTACGCCCACACGCAGGCGGGCCGCGCGCACCAGAGCGGCGGCCAGACGTACGCGAACGGCTCCAACCAGGCCATGGGCCTGTGGAACACGTTCACCACGCACGCCCTGCGCGAGACGTCCCCGGGTTACTGGGTCCTCGCCGACGGGCAGTGCTAGAGGAAGATCGGGAAGGGGTTGAGGTCGTCGTAGCCGCGCGGCTCGGCCAGCCGGCCGAGCCGCACCGGCACGTCGTAGAGCCGGCCGGGCGCGAACCGCGCCCAGAGCCCGCGCATCCCCGGGACGAGCACCTTCACCACCGGCAGGCCGATGTCCGGACGCGTCTGGTCGAGCACGAACACCTCCAGCCCGGCCCGCGCCAACTTCGCCCGCACCGGAAGGACGTCCGTCGGCGCGCCGGCCGCGGACGGCGCCGGGAGCAGGTAGGGGTGGTCGGCCACGGACGCGTCCCGCAGCCAGCGCGCCGCGTCCGGGTCGTCGCCGAGCCGGCCGTCGAGGACCGCGGGCATGAGCTGGTTCAGCTCGGTCAACGCGCGCCGCAGCGCGACGGCCGGGTCGGGGTGCGCGCCGAAGCCGAGCATGATCTCTTCGGGTGGCCCGGTGCGCCGGGACACCGCGGCCCGCACCGGCACGCCGAGGTCGGACGTCACGTCCAGCGCCCACACCTCGCGGCCCAGCCCCGCGTACACCTCGCGCAGCTCGGTGGTCCACGGGTCGGCGGGCAGGTCGACGCCCGGCTGCCGGGTGCGGTTGTACCACCAGAGCGCGACGGCGTCGCGTTCCACGACCTCCAGCATCCCTCGCCACACCGCGTCTTCGAGAGTGCTGCCCGCCGCGTTGCCGTTCGAGTCGGCGACGACGGAGGCCGGCCCGGGCGCGCCGAAGTACAGCAGGGCGGTCGGGAACAGCCGGTGCTCGCCGCGGGTGAGCGACCACACCGGCGTCCAATCCAGCTCGGCGTCCTCGTCGAACGGGTCGCACACGAACTGGAACGGGCCGTGCCGCGCGTTGCGGCGTTCCCGGTCGGCGTACTGCCGCGGGTGGAAGAGCTGGCAGGTGTCGGGGTGCACGGCCTTGTCGCCCAGTGCACGGAAGCCGGCGCGCACCCGTTCCTCGTCACCGTCGTACCGGGCGCTGTGCCGTTCGAGCGCTTCGCACAACGCGCCGGCCTCGGCTTGGAGCGGCGTAACGCCCTTGCCACCGTTCTCCGCGCGCAACGCCGACGCGAGCCGGGCCGCGCCCCGCAGACCCGGCACGACGTTCGGCCCGGACCGGACGGAGTTGAAGAACGCCGGCCCGTCCCGGCGCAGCTCCTTGACCACGCCGGTCAGCGGGCTGACCAGGTGCCGATACGTCTCGAGCACCTGCTCCGGCGGCACCGCGCGCCGGCCGTCGAGCACCACCGGCCGGCGGGTCCGCTCGCGCACCAGTTCCGGGTTCCCGCAGGACGCGCACTGCGGTCGGACGCGCACCTCGTGCCGTTCCCCGCTCAGGTCCCGGCTGTCGAACGTCCACAGCGCGCGCTGACCCGGATATCGCTGCCCGGCCAGCCACTTCACCGCTTCCAGGGCGACCAAGCCGACCGCGGCGGCGGACAGCGCCGGCAGCGTGACCTCGGGCCGCGGTAGCGGGCCGGGCAAGCCGAGCGCGTCCCGGACGTGGGCCTCGGCCGCCCGGTTGCCCCACAGCCGCGTCGCCAGGCAGTGCAGGCAGGGACCGTCGCCCGGGGTGAAGAACGGGCCGATCCACACCCGCGTGCCGACGGTCTTGGCGAGCAGCCACGGCCGTCCGGTCGCGCGGTGCTCGGCGTCCACTTCGGACAGTGCCGGATCGAGGTAGTCCCGGCACAGAACCACGGTCAAGTCGGCGTCCCGGTCGACGACCGTCAGCCCGGCCGCACGGAAAGCCGCGGGATCCGCGCCCACGACCGCGACCGTGCCGGCCGCCGGCTCGACCCCGACCGCGTCCCAGTAGGCCGTGCGGGGCCTCCGCAGGCCGATCAGCCCTTCCCCGGCCAGCCGGTTCAGCACCCCGGCGGCTGCTTCGGCGGGGACGTCCTCGGGCAGGTCACGGCGGAGGGCGGCGAAGTCCCGCGTGCCGTCGAGCAACGGGACCAGCGCTTCGACGTGCGGCCCGCTGAGCGCCGTGGTGCCGTCTTCGGACAGCGCGTAGACCGCGTCCCCGGGCACCACCGCCGTGGTGAGGTGCCGCTTGAAGCCGACCGGGTCGGTCACCCGGTGGTCGTGCGCCGCTCCGGGCCGTCGGTCAGGCACGGGCTGACCGAGCCCCACACCGACAGCAGCTGGGTCCCGCCCGTCGCGCGGCCGTCGAGCGGGACGACCGACAGGCCCGGCACCTCGAGCGGCCCGGTCCCGAACGCCGCCGCCAGCGCGCTTTCGAACTCGTTCACGAGTCCTCCTTGGTCGGTTCGTCGGGCCATCCTCATCCGGGCGGCCGGGTTCCGCCAGGGCCGGACGGGCGAATCAGTTCAGCAGGCCGGTCAGCAGCACCGCGGTCAGCCGCCGCGCCGACTCGCCCGTCCGCGCCGACGTCAAAGCCGTCAACGCGAGCCGCACGTCGTCGACCGTCACCCGGGGCCGGAGGACGCCGTCGGCGCGGGCCCGCTCCACCAGCCGCGCGAACGCCTCGGCGTGCGCGCGACGGCGGCCGGCGAACTCCGGTCCGGAAAGGACACGGGTCAGCCCCGGTTCCTCGGCCTGCCATTCGCCGAAGCGGTGGAACGTGCGGGTCAGGGCCCGACGGCTGTCCGGGTCGGCCATCGCGGCCCGCAGCTGCCGTTCGCACCGGTCGACCTGGCCGTCGAGCACGGCGGCGAGGAGGTCGGCGCGGCTCGGGAAGTGCCGGTGGACGGTCGCCGGGGCCAGGCCCGCGCGGCGCGCGATCTCCCGCACCGGCAGGTCCGGGCCGTGGCGCGCGAAGGCCGTGTGCGCGACCGCGACGAGGTGGCGGCGGTTGTGTTCGGCGTCCACCCGGCGTTTCCGGGTCAGTTCGTCGGCCACGGCTCTCACTTCCCGTTCGGCGCCGCTGATCTTTCCTAGCGTAGGCGTGGTCAGCGGTGGTGGAGGAGTGATCGTGTTCGCAACCCGGTTCGAGCGGTTCGGCCCGTCGGAAGTCCTGTCGGCGGGCGAGCTCCCGGAGCCGCACGCGGGCCCGGGCGAGGTGCGCATCCGCGTGCGCACGGCGGGGGTATCCCCGGTGGACCTGGCGATCCGCGCGGGGAAGTCGCGCTCGCCGATCGCCTTGCCGCACATCCCCGGCGTCGACGCGGCGGGCATCGTCGACGAGGCGGGACCGGGCGCGGCGGTCGGCGACGAGGTGTTCGGCGCGGTCGACGTCGCCCGGCTCGGCGGGGCGACCGCCGAGTTCGCCGTACTGGCGTTCTGGGCGCCCAAACCGCCGTCGATGCCGTGGGAGCAGGCGGGAGCGGCGGCCTCCGGGATCGAGACGGCCACTCGCGCGCTCGACCTCCTCGACGTCCGGGCCGGCACGACCCTGCTGGTCGACGGCGCGTCCGGCGGCGTCGGCAGCCTCGTCGTCGGCTTGGCGCTCGCCCGGGGCGCGCGGGTGTTCGGGACGGCCGGCGACCTCGAGTTCGTCGAAAGCCTGGGCGCGACCCCGATTTCGTACGGGCCCTGCTTGCCGGCGCGGGTTCCGGGCCCGGTCGACGCGGCTCTCGACGTCGCCGGGAAGGGTTCGCTGCCGGAGCTGATCGAGCTGACCGGGACGCCGTCGTCGGTGGTCACGCTCGCCGACTTCAGCGGCCCGTCCCACGGGGTTCGCGTATCCACCGGCGCTTTGGGCGGCGAACCGGACGGTCGCCACGGCCTCGCCGAGGCGGCGAAGCTCTTCGAGCAGGGCCGGTTCCGCGTGCCCGTCGAGGCGGTCTTCGCCGACGCGGCCGCCGCGCACGCCGCCGCCGAACGCGGGCCACGACGGGGAAAGCTCGTCGTGCGGGTCAGCGAGTAGACGCCCGGACCATCGTCGTCCACTCGGCCGGCCGGCCGGGCTCACGCGAGCCCAACGCGATCAACGCACAGTCCCGGCCCTGGTCGAAGAGCGACTGCGCGACGGTCGTGAGCCCGGCGCGCTCGGCGTCCGGGTCGTCGTCCCATCCGGCGACCGCGAGGTCCTCGGGCACGCGCAGGCCGCGCCGGCGGGCGGCGTCGAGGACGGCGAACGCGAGCTGGTCGCTCATGGCGATCACGGCGTCGGGCTCGGTGTCGAGGAGCGCGTCGGCCTGCTTCGCGGCTTCGTCGCGGTCGTTGCGGGCGACGACCGCCACCGCCAAGCCGCCCGGGTCGCCGAGGTGGTCGTAGATGCCGAGGAGCCGCTCCCGCGTGACGGGGAACGCGATGGTTTCCGGTGCGGGCGCGGTTTCCAGCCGGGTCCGGCGGTCGCGGTCGAACGGAAAGCTGAGCACCGCGGGCCGTCTCGCGCCGGCGAAGGTGCGTGCGGCGAGTTCCCGCGCCGACGCGCGGTTGTCGATGGTGACCACCCGCGCTCCGGCGAAGGCGGGGCCGCCGTGGATCGCGACCGGCTTGCCGAGCCCGCTCACGACGTCGAGCACGGGGTCGTCGTCGACGGTCGTCCACACGATGTAGCCGTCGACCGACGCCGACCGGACGCGCTCGACGTCGTCCTCCGCGCCGGTCGTCGGGATCAGGTTGAGGCCGCTGCCGCGCTCGCGGCAGACCTCGGCGACGCCGGCGAGGAACCGGCGGGCCTGCGGGTCTTCGAAGGCGTAGGCGAGGTGCTCGCCGAGCACGACGCCGATGGCGCCGTTGTGCCGGCGGCGCAGCGACCGCGCGGTGGGGTCCGGCCCGCGGTAGCCCAGCTCGGCGGCGACTTCGCGGACGCGGCGCAGCGTCTCGGGCGCGACGCGGTCGGGCTGGTTGTAGCAGTACGACACGGTCATCGCCGAGACCCCGCACCGCCGCGCGACGTCGGCCATCGTCGGTCTGGACATGGGGCCACCCTAGCTGTGTATCGTTAAACAATGCTCGTCGAACCCCGGACGAGGGTGGCCCTCGGAGCGCTCAGCGCCGCCTGCTTCGTGTCCGTGACCTCGGAGAACCTGCCCGTGGCGCTGCTGCCGCAGCTCGCGTCCGGGCTGCGGGTCGGCGACTCCGCCATCGGGCTGCTGATGACCGGGTACGCGCTGGTCGTGGCGGTCTCGGTGGTGCCGCTGGTCGCGCTGACGTCCCGCTGGGACCGCCGGACGACGGCGCTGGTCACGCTCGGCATGGTCGTGGTGTCCAACGTGGTCCTGGCGGTCGCGCCGAACTACGGCGTCGCCATCGCGGCCCGGCTGGTGGCGGCCGCGGGCCACGGCGTGTTCTGGTCGGTCGTCGCGTCGATGGCCGCCCGCCTGCTCGGGCCGGGCCAGGGCGGCCGCGCGACGGCGGTGGCGTTCGCGGGCAACTCCCTGGCGTTCCTGTTCGGGCTGTCGGTGAGTTCGTGGCTCGGCACGACCCTCGGCTGGCGGCTCGCGGTCCTGGCGGTGGCGGCCGTCGCGGCGGTGACGGCGCTGGTCATCCGCGTGACGGTCGGCCCGATGCCCGCTTCGGCGCCGGTACGCGGCTCCCGGATCGTCGCCGACCGAGCGCTGTTCCCGGTCAACGTGACGACGCTCTTGGTCGTGACGGGCCACTTCGCCGCGTTCACGTACGTCACGGCGCTGATCACGCGGTACGTCCACCTGACCGGCCCGTCGACTTCGGCCCTGCTCTTCGCCTACGGCACCGTGGGCATGCTCGGCCTGGTGCTGATCGGCCGGCACATCGACCACCACCCCCGCGCGACGGCGCTGGTCACGACGGCGGGCCTGGCGGCGTGCATGCTGGCACTGCTGGTGTCCCCGGGCCCGATCGTCGCGGGGACGGCGATCGTGGCGTGGGCGGGCCCGGCGGCGGGGATCGGCGTGGTGCTGCAGGCGGCGGTCCTGCGGGTGGCGAAGGACCGCCCGGACCTGGCGTCGGCGGTGTACATCGTGGCGTTCCAGATCGGCATCGCGCTGGGCGCCGCCCTGGGCGGGCTCGGCTTGGACCACGGGGTGTTGCCGGTCGCGGTCCTCATCGCGGCGGTCGGCGGCCTGACGTCGGCACTCGTGGTGTGGCGGTCGAAGGCGTTCGCCTCAGCCGCCTGAGCCGGGCGAGTCGATGTGTTCGACATAGAGCGGGGACGCAGCCAAGACCACGCCGTCGGCAGTCGGGATGCGCGCGGTCACTCGCGCGTAGCCGGCCATCCACGCCGCCGTGTACTCGGGCTGCAGGGTTCGGGTCAGGTTCTGGACGTCCTCCCAGATGCGGCTCGCGTAGAACTCGCTGTAGTCCTGGATGATTTTCGCGGCGTCCGGATCCTTCGCCGCGGCGTCGTCCGTCAGGAACAGCCGCATCATCTCGGCGAACTCGTGCCACCGTGAGCCGCGGAGTCGTCCGCCGGATTCGCGATCCGGACCAGATCGGGTCTCGAGCAGATGGGGCGCGGAGCCGTGCAGCAGCAGTCGCAGCCGACCGCCGGTCGGATACTCCGGGGTCGCGGCATCGGCATCGACGAACACCAGCGCTTCTCCCCCGTGGAAGGAAATGACGCGGTAGGCCATCGGCGCCTCGAAATGCGTCCACGTACCGGGGCGGACCTCAGGGTCGGCGAACCACAAGGGCGCTCGTGAGGACTTCTCCAAGGTGTCGACGGCCTTCCCGAGAGACTGGTCGATCTCCTTCGCAGCCTTCTTCTCGAATTTGGCGCCCGTGCTCACCGGTCCCTTGAGCTCGAGCGAACCTTCGAGTCCCCTGAACGCCGACGCCTTCGGCAAGCCGGGCAGCACTTGCCGCAGTTTGGCGTCGGAGACGTAGACCAGTTCGCGCATCCCGATATCTTGCCGGACCGGGCTCCGCCGAAGCAGCCTGCCTCAGCCGCCCAGCCGGTGCACCCGCAAGGCCAGCTGGATCTCCAGCGCCCGGTCCGGGGCCTGCCAGTCCTCCCCCAGCAGCGACGCCACCCGCTCCAGCCGCTGCACCACCGTGTTCACGTGGACGTGCAGCACGTCCTTCGTCCGCGCCAGCTGCGACCCGCTCGCGAAGTACGCCCGCAGCGTCGCCACCAGCTCGGTCCCGCGGCGCGCGTCGTAGTCCAGCACCGGTCCCAGCGTCTGCCGGACGAACCCGTCCAGATCCGCGTGCTCGCCCAGCAACTGCCCGAGGAACCCCAGCCCCGCCATCGCCGCGCCCTCGCCGGTCCGGCCCAGCGCGAGCAGTGCCCGGACGCACCGGGCCGCCTCGCTGTGCGCCGACGCGATCGCCGTCGGGCCGCTCGCCGGGCCCGCCGCTCCCACCGTCACCGGGCGGCCGGTCGCCGCGCCGAGGTCGGCCGCCACTCGCCGCGCCAGCTCGTCCGGGTCGCCCGCGCCCAGCAGCACGACCTCCTCCGCGTGCACGCCCACCAGCGTCGCGTGCCGGGCGGCCGCGCTCGCCAGCCGCCGCCGCGAACCGCCGTCCGCGTGCGCGACCAGGACCGCGTGCGGTGCCGACAGGTCGATCCCCAGCCGGCGGCCCCGCGCGAGCAGCGCCCGCGGGTTGCGGTCCGGCGCGGTGAGCAGGTCGGTCAGCAGCTCGCCGCGGACCTCGTCCTCGGCCCGGACCACCGACCGCCGCAGCATCAGCAGCAACGCCGTCACGACGCCGGCGCGTTCGAACAGCCGCCGGTCCGGGTCGCTGAGCCCGTCCGGACCGGCCAGCACCAGGCTGCCGAGCAGCTCGGGACCGGCCTGCACCCCGCACACCCAGGTGTCCTTTGTGGACACCGCCCGGCCGGCGGCGCGGGCCGCGGCGAGCGCGTCCGGGTCGAGCGCGGCGGGCGCCGCCGAGCTGGCCAGGAGCGTGCCGTCGGCGTCGTACACCGTGAGGTCGCCGTGCAGCACCCCGGCGACGGCCGCCGCGACGTCCGGCAGGTCGCCGCCGCGCAGCACCAGGTCGGTCAGCCGGTCGTGGGCGTCCTGGGCGCGTTCCATCGCCTCGGTGTGCGCGCGGATCGTCGCGTTGGCCTCGTTGAGCTCGGCGACGGCCCGGCGTGTCTGGTCGAGCAGGTTCGCGCTGTCCAGGGCGATCGCCGCGTGGTCGGCCAGCGACGACAGCAGCGCCACCTCGTCGGGGCTGAACTCCCGCGTCGCGCGGTCGGACGCGAAGAGCACGCCCAGCACCTTCGGCCCGATGGCCAGCGGGACGCCGAGGATCGCGGTCAGGCCCTCGTCCTTGACGCCGGAGTCGATGTGCCGCGTGTGCTTGAACCGGTCGTCGTTGAAGTAGTCGGCCGTCGCGTACGGCCGCGCGGTCTGCGCGACCAGCCCGCCGAGACCCTCGCCCATGCCGAGCACGATCTGCTGGAACTCCGCCGACACGGACCCGTCGCTGACCCGCACGTACGTCTTGTTCTCGGCCTCGCGGTTCAGCGACAGGTACGACACGTCGACGTTCAGCAGCGCCCGCGCCCGCCGGACGATCGACCGCAGCACGGTGTCCGGATCGGACAGTCCGGCGAGCTCGCTCGCCGTGTCGAACAGCGCGCCGAGCTGGGCCTCGCGCCGCCGGTGCTCGGCGAGGGTCTCGCGGATCCGCAGCGCCAGCTCCCCCGCGCTGGCCAGCGCGGCCAGGTCGGCCGCGCCGAGGGTGCCTTCGGCGCGGGCGGCCACGACGACGTGCGCCAGCTGCTCGCTGCTCGCCCCGGAGGCGAGCAGGTCGAGCAGCCGGCGCACGGCGTCGGTCGATCCGGTCACGGCCGTCATGCTAGGGCGAAACGGCCGCCGTCTCCGCCTGGACGTCGTCGTCGTGCAGCGATTCGCCGCGTGTCTCGCGGGCCGCGAGCAGCGCGACCACCGTGATCACGCACATGGCGGCGACGTACAGCGACACCGGCACGGTGCTGCCCCACGCGGAGAACAGCGCGACGGCGATCAGCGGCGCGACGGCGCCCGCGGCGATCGACGACAGCTGCCCGCCGACCGAGAGGCCGGTGTAGCGCACCCGCGTCGGGAACTGCTCGGCGAAGAACGCGGCCTGCGGGCCGTACATCGCGCCGTGCAGCACCAGCCCGACGGTCGCGGCCAGCACGATCACCGGCGACGACTTCGTGTCCAGCAGCGCGAAGAAAGCGAAGCCCCACAACGCCATCCCGATCGCGCCGAAGAGGTACACCGGCCGGCGGCCGACGCGGTCGGACAGCGCGCCCCACAACGGGATCGCCACGAAGTGCACGGCCGAGCCGATCAGCACCGCGGTCAGGCCGACGCCCTTGGGCAGGTGCAGCCCGGTCGTGACGTACACGAGGATGAACGCGGTGATCACGTAGTACGAGACGTTCTCCGCCATTCGCGCGCCGATCGTGATCAGCACCTGGCGCCAGCTGTCGCGGAAGACCTCGACGACGGGCACGTGCTTCTCGGTGCGGCTCTCGGCCTGCTTCTGCGCGGCCAGGAACACCGGCGACTCCGCGACGGCCAGCCGGATCCACAGCCCGATCAGCAGCAGCACGCCCGAGAGCAGGAACGGGACGCGCCAGCCCCACGACATGAACGTCGCGTCGGACTGCGTCGCGGACAGGATCGCCAGGACGGCCGTCGCGAGGAGGTTGCCGCCGGGCGCGCCGCACTGCGGCCAGCTCGCCCAGAAGCCGCGGCGGCGGTCGTCGCCGTGCTCCGAGACGATCAGGACGGCCCCGCCCCACTCACCACCCAGCGCGAAGCCCTGGACCAGGCGAAGCAGCGTGAGGAGCAGAGGAGCGGCGACGCCCGCGCTCGCGTACGTCGGCAGGACGCCCATCAGGCACGTCGAGCCGCCCATCAGCACCAGGCTGACGATCAGGAGCTTCTTGCGGCCGAGCCGGTCGCCGTAGTGGCCGAACACCAGGCCGCCGATCGGGCGGGCGAGGAACCCGACGGCGTAGGTCAGGAACGCCAGCAGCGTGCCGGTCAGCGGGTTCGCCGTCGGGAAGAACAGCTTGTTGAAGACGAGGGCGGCGGCCGAGGTGTAGAGGAAGAAGTCGTACCACTCGATGGTGGTGCCGATCAGGCTCGCGCCGACGATCTTGGCGATCGCCGACCGGTGGGGTTGGCTCACTGCGGGCTCCACTTCCTTGTGGTTTAGCGGGTTTCTTAAGCGGCTGTCCAGCCGCCGTCGAGCGGGATGGACGCCCCGGTGACGTGGCCGGCGTGCGGCGAGCACAGCCACGTCACCAGGGAAGCGACGTCGTCGGTTTCGATGAGCTTCTTGATGGCCGCGCGCTTGAGGAGGACTTCCGAGACGACGTCCTCGCGCGGGATGTCGTGCTCGATGGCCTGCGCGTCGATCTGGTTGTCCACCAAGGGGGTGCGGACGTACCCGGGGTTCACGCAGTTGCTCGTGACGCCGTGCGCGGCCCCTTCGAGGGCGGCGACCTTCGAGAGGCCTTCGAGCCCGTGCTTGGCGGCGACGTACGCGGCTTTGTAAGGCGAGGCCCGCAGCCCGTGGACGCTCGACATGTTGACGATCCGGCCCCACCCCCGCGCGTACATCGAGGGGAGCACGTGCCGGATCAGCAGGAAGGGAGCGGTGACCATGAGGGACTGGATGCGCGTGAAGACGTCCGGCGGGAAGTCTTCGAGAGGGGCGACGTGCTGGATCCCGGCGTTGTTGACCAGGACGTCGACCTCGGCGGGGAGGGCATCGATCGTGGTGGGATCGGTGAGGTCGGCGGCGTGCGCCCAGCCCCCGACCTCGGTGGCGGCGGCTTCGGCTTTGGCGGCGTCCAAGTCGACGACGTGCACCTTGGCCCCGGCCGCGGCGAGCGCGCGGACGCAGGCCAGGCCGATGCCCGAGGCCCCGCCGGTGACGAGGGCGGTGCGCCCGTCCAGATCGCTGGTCATGGACGGGAACGGTAAGCGTGACCCGGGTCGCGGGCTATGTGCGCGGGAACTACACCTGACGAAGATCCTGTGGCGCCGGGCGACATAGGTCGGTCAGGAAGGCATCCCACGATCGGGTGGAGATTTCGAGGGTGCCGCCGGTGCGGTCCTTGGTGTCGCGGATTTTTGCCGCAGGTCCGAGCGCCACTTCGACGCACTTGTCCTCACCCGAGTAACTGGACTTCCGCCACACGGTCATGGGTTCCCTCCCAAGTCGGCGATCACCTCCCCGATGAACTCCGCACTCTCGCGTTCGCTCATCGCCAGCGCCGCCATGTCTTTCGCCGCTTTGCGGTAACCGGCCACCTGATCGTCATCGTAGAGGTAAGCACTGGCCTGGAAGAGTTCCACGAAGACGATCGGCGGGAGCGCGGGGAAGTCGAGCACCGCGAAGTTGCTGTACAGCCCGGCATGCGCGCCGCTCCGGGTCGGCAAGACCTGCACCCTGACATTGCTCCGGACCGAAGCCTGCCGGAGGTGCCGAAGCTGCTCCACCATCACCTGCGCGCCGCCGACCTCGCCGCGCAAGGCCCCCTCGCCCACCAGCACGTGGTAGTCGAGCGGGTGCGGCCGGGTAAGCACCTGGCGCCGGGCCAGCCTCGCCTGGATCACCGTCGCGATCCGATCCGCCGGCAACCCGCCGGCCGCCAGGAAAGCTCGGGTGTAGTCCGGCGTCTGGAGCAAGCCCGGGATCACCGCGGGTTCCCAATCGAACATCGCGTGCGCCTCCCGCTCGTACTCCGCGTAAGTCCCCGCGCTCGGCGCCACTCCCGGCACCACCTTCTCCAGCCAGCTCGGCTCGCGCGCCGTTCGGGCCAGCTCCAGGAGCCGGGCCCGCTCCCCCGGCTCCACGACCAACACCCCCATCAGCAACGCCACCTGCTCCTCCTTGGGAATCCGCTTCCCGTACTCCCAATTGCTCAGCTCCTGCGGCAGCACACCGATCAACCTCGCCAGCTCACGCACGCCGAGGTTGCGGGCCATCCTCGACTCACGCAGCCCGAAGCCGAGCGCTCTCGCCCGGGGTGTCGCGAAGGGTGTCGCCATGAGCGCATTCTGTCACCGGGGTCCGACAGTTCCCGCGGCCGCTCGTCGGCTGGTGTCACAAATCCGCGTCAGGTTTCCTGCAGGTCATGGACCCGGACCACGCCCTCCTGACCCGTCTGCGCGACCTGGCCGCGACGCTCCCCGGCGACGTCGCCTGGCTCGCCGGCCCACCCCTGCGCGCGGACGGCATGCGCGACCTCGGCGAGCGCCTCACCTGCCTCGGCGCGGACCTGATCAGCCGCGCGGGCGCGCTCGACGACATCGCCGCCGCCCGCCTTCCGGCGCACGGCTGGATCCCCGAGTGCGGACCGGAGCCGCGCCGCCGTCTCGCGCACTACGTCGGCCGCGGCGAGGTCCGCCTCGGCCTGATCTACTACGCGAGCTGCGGCGCGGGCTGCTTCCCGTTCTACGGAACGGATCCCGCGGAGAAGACGGTCCGGCACGAGCGGTGCGACAAGTGCGTGAAGGAGGCTTACCGCCTCACGAGCGTTCCGCCAGCACAGCGAGGTAGTGCGCGTTCGTCATGACGCCGAGGACGTTCCCGAAGGGATCGACGACCGACGCCGTCACGAACCCGGGCCCCCGTTCGGTGATCGGCTCGTACTCCTTCGCGCCCAGCTCGTGCAGGCGGGCGACGGTCGTGTCGAGGTCGTCGACGTGCCAGTAGACGATCTCCCCACTGGAACCGCCCATGCTCGCGGGGACGTACTTCCGGTCGATGAGCCCGAGTTCGTGCTGGTAGTCCCCGATCCGGAACTCGGCGTAGCCGGGCCGCTGGAAGTACGGCTCGACGCCGAGGAACGCGGTGTACCAGGCCTGCGCGGCCGCGTGGTCGTCGGCGAAGTAGGAAACGGTGGCCATTCCTCGCAGCATGTCTGCTCCTCTCAAGCGATCTGGAGCCATCATGCGGAGTCAAAGTGCTCACCGAGTGAGCACTTTGTTTGCGACACTTCGTCCATGCGCGCCGACCGTCTTGTCGCCACCCTGCTGCTGATGCAGACGCGCGGCCGGGTCACGGCCGCCGAACTCGCCGCCGAGCTGGAAATCTCCGTCGCCACCGCTCGCCGTGACCTCGAAGCGCTCTCGACGGCCGGCGTGCCCGTCTACCCGCAGCCCGGCCGCGGTGGCGGGTGGCAGCTGGTCGGCGGCGCGCGCACCGACCTGTCCGGCCTCACCGCGCGCGAGGCGCAGGCCCTCTTCCTCTTGGCCGGCCCCGCGGCGGCCGCCTCCCCAGAGGTCAAGTCGGCCCTGCGCAAGCTGATGGGCGCGCTGCCCGGGACGTTCCGTCCGGACGCCGAGGCCGCCGCGGACGCGATCGTCGTCGACCCGGCCGGCTGGGGCGAGCGGGTCAAGGACCGGCCGCCGGTGGTCGAGCTGCTGCGGGACGCGGTGATCGCGCGCCGGCGCGTCCGGTTCACCTACAGCGGGCGCGAGCGGCTCGTCGACCCGTGGGGGCTGGTCGACAAGGACGACGTCTGGTACCTCGTCGCCGGGACTCCGGCCGGGCGCCGGACGTTCCGGGTCGACCGGATCGTCGAGCCCGCCCCGACCGAGGAAGCCGCGGACCGCCCGGCGGACCTCGAACTGGCGAAGGTCTGGGCGGAGGTCGTCGAGGAGATCGAGAAGCGCCGGTCGCTGCTCACCGCGGACGTGGTGCTCGAGCGCCGCTACTTCGGCGTGCTGCGCGACCGGTTCGGCCGCCACTGCGAGCGGGTCGCGGACCTGCCCGGCGACCGCGTCCGCGCGCGGGTCGCCGCACCGGCGCCGATCATGATCGCGCAGGAGCTGGCGGGCTGGGGTGCGCTGGTCGAGGTGGAGTCGCCGGAGTCCGTGAAAGCCGAGCTCGCCCGCCTCGGCCGTGAGCTGATTGCCCGGTATGCCCCGAAATGACAGGAACAGGCCGTTCAAATCGTCAGAGGTCATCAATGAGTCGTTCAAGACGTTGCCGACAACCCTGCGCACACTCCCCGTGGCCGTTATGCTCGGTGAACGGCGTTAATCACTCCACAGTGGACGCTAGGAAGACCTACTACGAGTGTCCGTTACTCTCCGGTATCTGGCCGTTCGGAGTATCCCGGATCACCCGTTTGCTGTTACTGTGACGTCTCCGTGACCTGAACGTGTGTTCGGTGATCCCCTGCGGTGAGGGCAGACGATGCGTGACGATGTAGTCGAGGCGAGCGCCGTGGTCGGGCACACGCCGGATGTGGTGTGGCAGATCGTCGGTTCGCCGGAGTGGTATTCGCGGTTCGTGCCGGAGATCGCCGGGTGCGAGATCGTCGAGCACGCCGCGCGCGGCCGGGGGCCCCGGGGCGTGATCCGGATCGCGCCCGAACGCGGGCCGATCATCGAGGCGCAGGTCCAGGCCGTCGTGTACCGGCCGGGCGAGCACGTCGTGTGGTGCGGCGTCCCCGACGAAGGCACGTGGGTCTCGCTCGAGCTGAGACCGCTGGCCGGCGGCAAGACCGAGCTGTTCGTGCGGATGATGCTGCCGCCGTCGCACACCGATCTGGTGTCGTCGGTGAAGAAGGACGTCCGCGCACTCGCCCGGCGCCTCGACCTGCACCTCGCCGGGCAGGCCGACCCCGACGCCGACCGCGACGGCAACAAGGCCACCAAGCTGCGCACCACGAGCGTCCTGGTGCGCGCCGGCGTCCTGTCCGCGGGCCGGCCGGACAAGATCGCCCGCCAGCTCAGCTCCCTCGCGCAGTGGGGCGCCACCATCGCCGGCGGCTACCAGGCCGCGGCGGCCCGCGTCCCGGACGAGCCCGCGCTGCACGACGAGCGCAGCCTCCGCACCTTCAAGCAGGTCCAGGAGCGCAGCGACCGGCTCGCGAACGGGCTGAGCGAGCTCGGCGTCGGCGAACGCGACCGGATCGCGCTGATGTGCCGCAACCACGCCGCGATGGTCGAGTCGTTCGTCGCCGCCAGCAAGCTCGGCGCCGACCTGATCCTGCTCAACACCGGCCTGTCCGCGGCTTCGGTCAAGGACGTGCTCGCCGAGCACCAGCCGGCCGCCGTGCTGGCCGACGACGAGTTCGCGCAGACCATCGCGAACGTCCCGGGCGAGTTCGCCCGGATCAGCACCTGGCCGGACGCCGAGACCGGCTACCCGACCGTCGACGAGCTGATCCACGCCGCCCCCGCCGACCCGCCCAAGCCCGTCGACCGACCGGGCCGCGTGGTCGTGCTGACGTCCGGCACCTCCGGGACGCCGAAGGGCGCGCGCCGCCCCACGCCGAAGGGCATGGGGACGGCCGCGGCGATCCTCGACCGCATCCCGCTGCGCGCCGGCGACCGGATCCTGGTCGCGGCGCCGCTCTTCCACAGCTGGGGCCTGGCCGCGATGCAGCTCGGCATGGCGCTGCGGGCGTCGCTCGCGCTGATCCGCAAGTTCGACGCCGAGGAAACACTTCGCGCGATCGCCGAGCAGAAGTGCGACGCGCTGTTCGCGGTGCCGATCATGCTGCAGCGCATCATGGACCTGCCCGAGCGGGTCCGCGCGCGCTACGACCTGTCGTCGCTGCGGATCGTCGCGAGCAGCGGGTCGGCGATGTCCGGCTCGTTCGTCACGCAGTTCATGGACACCTTCGGGGACGTCCTCTACAACTTCTACGGCTCGACCGAGGTCTCCTGGGCGAGCATCGCCGGCCCGTCCGACCTGCGCGCGGCGCCGAGCACCGCCGGGCGCTGCCCGCTCGGTACGCGCGTCGCGATCCTCGACGAGGACCGCAAGCCCGTCCCGCCCGGCGGCGAAGGCCAGATCTTCGTCGGCAACGACATGCTGTTCGACGGCTACACGAACGGGAAGGACCCGGCGCGCGCGGCCGACCTGATGGCCACCGGCGACGTCGGCTACCTGGACGCGGCGGGCCGCCTGTTCGTCACCGGCCGGGCCGACGAGATGATCGTGTCCGGCGGCGAGAACGTGTTCCCCCGTCCGGTGGAAGAGGCGCTGGTGGCGCTGCCCGGCGTGCACGACGCCGCGGTGGTCGGCGTGGCGGACGCGGAGTGGGGCCAGCGGCTGGCGGCGTACGTCGTCCCGCGGCGCGGCGCCTCGCTGCACGCGGAGGACATCCGGGCCTACATCCACCAGCGGCTGGCCCGGTTCGCCGTGCCGCGCGACGTGTACTTCGTGCCGGACCTCCCCCGCAACGCGACGGGCAAGATCCTCAAGCGCCTCCTGCACGACGACACCTGGCCGGTCAGCAGCGAGTACTGATGCCCGAGCACACCCCGGACGGCCGCTACATCGTCGTGAACGGCCGCCGGTGGCGCGCGACGGACCCCGAGATCCCGGACGACGTCCGCGACCGCCTGCAGAAGCACCTGATGGCGGCGCGGCGCGTCCAGGACCGCGCACGCACCCAGACGGCGAAAGTGGCGCTGGGCGAGCGCGGTGAGCCGTGGTGGGAGCAGACGTCCGAGCAGCGGCGGGCGCGGTGGGAAAGCGGCCTCGCCGAGCTCGATCAGCCGACGGGCTGACGCAGCACGGTCTTCAGCTTCGCGGGCTCGGTTTTCCGCGGGTCGCCGAGGTAGATCTCGTGGTGGAGGCCGGTTTCCTTCAGCCCGTGCTCCGCGAGGAACTCGTCATGCAGGCGGGCGAGCAGCGGGCCTTCGTCGTCGTACGAGCCGATGTGGAGCGCCTGCGCGCAGCGGCCTTCGTGCAGCTTCTCGAGGCGGACCGGCGGGTCGATCTTCTTCTTGCGCCGCACCGATTCCCGGGCTTCTTCGACGGCTTCCTCACCGACGTGTCCCGGCAGGGAGATCAGCATCGTCCACCGCCAGGAGTCCTTGGCGCGCACGGTGAACGCCGTGTAGTCCTCGGCCCACCACAGGCCTTCGAGCGGGCCGACGACGAAGTCCTGGCCGGTGCGCTTGGCCGTCATCTTGATCGTGTACGCGAAGGCGTAGAGCGCTTCGACGGCTTTCTTGTAGCTCTCCGCCGTGTTCGGGTTGCCCTGGCCGTCGATCGCGAGGAACTGCTGTTCGGGCACGTCGAGCAGCGCCCAGTCGGTGTTCTTCGGCGCGTACAGCTGCTTCAGGTCCTTCTTGACGTCGTAGGGCATCAGGGCAGTCCTTCCAGCCAGGCGGCTTCCGCTTCCAGCTGCTTGATGGAGTAGTCGAAGATCGCGCGGACGAACGGCGGGGCGTCGGCTTCCGCGGCTCGGCGCACTTCGGCCAGGCGTTCCTCGACGGCTTCGGCGCGCCGGGCCAGCGCGGCGGCGAGCCGGCCGGGCGGGATCGCCGGGCTGTTGGCCAGCCCGACCAGCACCGGCGGGTGCACCGGACGGAGTTCGGCGACCGCCGCCTCCGCGGCCGCCGCGCAGGCCCGCCGGCCCGCGTCGGTGGCCGTGTACGTCTTCTTGGCCTTGGCGTGTGCGCGTTCTTCCGCGACCTCGGCGACCAGGCCGCGGTCGCGGAGTTTGCCGAGGACGTAGTAGATCGAGCTGAAGCCGAGGGCGGTCCACTCGCGCATGCCGCGTTCGGACACGACTTCGTCCAGCTCGTAGCCGTGCCTCGGCCGCTCGACGACGAGGCCGAGGACGGTCAGTTCCGCGTCGGTCAGCACGTCGATATTCTAGTGCTGGAATAGCTCGGTTCGTCAAGGCTTCCGGAAATTGTCGGTGGGTGCTGGCATGCTTCAGCGAGTACCGGAAAGCGAGGGCGACAGTGGGGGGACAGGTGGTGACGGCGGTGCCGTGGACCGCGGAACGCGTGGCCGGGCTGGCGCCGGATCCCGCTTCGGAGAAGGCGGGCCGGGCGCTGGCCGCGCCGGCGAGGTGGTCGGGCGCGGGTGCGTCCGAAGACGCCGTGTGGGGCTTCTGCCAGGGCAGTGGCAAGACGCCGTACCAGACGTGCGTCGAGCTCGCCGAGCCCGCGTTCCGGTGTTCCTGTCCCAGCCGGAAGTTCCCGTGCAAGCACGCGCTCGGGCTGTTGCTGGTGTGGGCGGCGGGAAAGGTGCCGCCGGCCGAACCACCCGAGTGGGTGCACACGTGGCTCGCCGAACGCGCCGACCGCGCTCGCAAGGCGGAGAAACGCGCGGAGGCGGCCGGCCCCAAGGACGAGGAAGCGGCCGCTCGACGCGCTTCGGAGCGGGCAGCGCGGGTCGAAGGCGGCGTCGCGGAGCTGAAGATCTGGCTGACCGACCGGATCGGCGCGGGTTTCGCCGGGTTCGAGCGCAGCGGCGGTGAAGAGCTGCGCACGGTGGCGGCGCGGATGGTGGACGCGCAGGCGTCCGGTCTGGCGGGCGGGTTGCGCCGGGCGGCGGGGATCGTGGGCCGCCGCGACTGGCCGGAGGCGCTGCTGGGTGAGCTGTCGCTGGTGTACCTGCTGGCGGACTCGGCGACGCGGTTGGCCGCACTGCCGTTGCCGTTGGCGGAAACGGTCCGCACCCGGCTGGGGTTTTCGGTCGAGACGGCCCGGGTGCTCGAGCAGGGCGAGCGGGTATCGGACGAGTGGCTGATCACGGGCGCGGCGGACGAAGAGAACGACCGGCTGCTGACCCGCCGGACGTGGCTGCGCGGCCGTGACACGGGCCGGGACGCACTGGTGCTGTCGTTCGCGCCGCCGGGCCGTCCGCTGGATTCTTCGTTGCCACCAGGGCATTTGCTGACGGCGGAGCTGGCGTTCTACCCGGGTGCGGCACCGTTGCGGGCGTTGGTGGTGGAGCGTGGCATCCCGTTGGCGGCCCCGTCGGCGTCCGGCGGGTCGATTTCCGACGCGCTGGCGGCTTACGCGCGGGCGATGGCGGCGGATCCGTGGCTGGAGCGCTGGCCGGTCTTGCTGTCGGGCGTGACGCCGGCGGAACACGGCAGCGGCTGGTGTCTGTCCGAAAAGGACGGAACGGCGGTGCCGCTGGTGCCGTACGCGTTCCCGTGGTCGTTGCTGGCGATGTCGGCGGGCCGGCCGCTGACGGTGGCCGGCGAGTGGAGCCCGGCGGGTCTGCGCCCGCTGACGTGCTGGCACGAGGACCGGGCGGTGCGGCTGTGAACTTCTCCCTTGCCCACGAGCAGGAGGTGCGGCCGTGAAAGCCTGGGAAGACCTCGTCGGCACCGCGCTCCTCGGCACCCGCCGTCGCACGCTCGACCCCGCCACCCAGCCGCCCGCGGTCCAGGAGCTCGTCCGAGACCGCGACGATCCCGCCGAGCAGCTCCTCGCCGCGGCGGCCGTCCTCACCACCTACCGCCGGGCCGGGCGGCAGCCCCTGCGCGACGTCCGCCCGCTGCCCGTCGCGGCCCCGGACGAACGGCCCTTCGTGCCGCCCCTCGCCCGGGAACGCCTGGCCCGCCTGCTCGCCGCCAGCCATCCCGACCTCCTCCTGGAGTGGCTCGGGATCGTCGCGGGCACGGACTACCGCGTCCCGCCGGAAACCCTCCCCCTGCTCGCCGAAGCCGCGCGGAGCAAGGCCGCCCTGCGCGGGCCGCTCGTCGCCGTCGCCGGGCCCGTCGGGGCCTGGCTCGGGCAGCGGAACCCCGATTGGGCCTTCCTCTGCGCGCCGGCCGAGGCGGGCAAGGACGTCTGGCAGTACGGCAGCCTCGCCCAGCGCCGCCGCTGGCTCGCCACCACGCTCACCCAAGACCCCGCCGCGGCCCGCGAAGCCCTCCGCGCGTCCTGGAAGAGCGAACCCGCCGACGTCCGGTCGGACTTCCTCGGCGTGCTCGCCGGCCACCTCGAAGCCGTGGACGAAGACTTCCTCGAAGCCGCCCTCGCCGACCGCGCCGCGGCCGTCCGGGAACGGGCCGCCGAGCTGCTCGGCCGCCTGCCCGGCACGCGGTACGGCGAAAGCATGGCCGATCGCCTCCGGCCATTGGTCCGCCGCCGGGGCCGGGTCCTGGAAATCACCGTCCCGCAAGGCGAACGCGGCGACGGCACCGTCCGGCTGCGCACGCTCGTCGCGGCCGCTCCGCTGGCTTTCTGGACCGAGTTCGGCCCGCCTGCCGAGGTCGTCCGGATGACCGTCGAAGGCTGCCCGGCCGGCGTCCTGCGCGACTCCTGGGCCACCGCCGCCCTGCGCCAGCGCGACGAAACCTGGGCGCAAGCCCTGATCGGCGCCGACCCCGGCGGCCGCACCACGCCGCCGCTGCTCGGCGTGCTCGGCCCGGCGAGCCAGGCCGCCACCGTCGGGCACCTGATCGGCCGGCTGCCCGTCGAATCGTTCGCGCGGCTGGTGCACGAGCTGCCCCGGCCGTGGACGAAGGAGCTCGGCACCGCCCTGCTCGACTGGATCGCCCGCCAGGCCGACCACCGCCTGGTCTCGCACGCCGCCGTCGTGATCGCCCGCGCCGTCCCGCCGGAGTGCCTGCGCCACCCGCTGGCCACCACCCGCCTGACCATGGACGCCGGTCCGTGGCGCCGGGCGCTCACCGAAACGCTGAACTTCCGCCGCGAAATGTACGAGGAGCTCGCATGACCGCCCCCACCGTCCTCCGGCCGCACGCCGAACAGGACCACGCCGCCGAGCTGGCCGCGCTGGCCGCCGCCGACGACCGGGCCAAGCCGCCCAACTGGAACCTGTCGCCGTGGGCCGTCGTCGAGTACCTGCTCGGCGGCACGCTGCCGGACGGCACCGTGATCACCCCGAAGTACGTCGGCCCGCGGCGGCTGATCGAGGTCGCCGTCGCGACGCTGGCCACCGACCGCGCGCTGCTCCTGCTCGGCGTGCCCGGCACGGCGAAGACGTGGGTGTCCGAGCACCTCTCGGCCGCGATCAGCGGCGACTCGACGCTGCTGGTGCAGGGCACGGCGGGCACGTCCGAGGAGTCGATCCGCTACGGCTGGAACTACGCCCGGCTGATCGCCGAGGGCCCGAGCGCCGCCGCGCTGGTCGAAAGCCCGGTGCTGCGCGCGATGCGGGACGGCAAGCTCGCCCGCCTCGAAGAGCTGACCCGCATCCCGGCCGACGTCCAGGACTCGCTGATCACGATCCTCTCCGAGAAGACGCTCCCGATCCCCGAGCTGGGCACCGAGGTGCAGGCGCGCCCGGGCTTCAACCTGATCGCGACGGCCAACAACCGCGACAAGGGCGTCAACGAGCTGTCGAGCGCGCTGCGGCGGCGGTTCAACACCGTCGTGCTGCCGCTGCCGGACAGCGCCGAGGCGGAGGTCGAGATCGTCAGCAGGCGGGTCGCCGAGCTGGGCACGTCGCTGCGGCTGCCCGTCGAGGCCGCCGAGCTGGCCGAGATCCGCCGGGTGGTCACGGTGTTCCGCGAGCTGCGCTCGGGCCGCACCGAAGACGGCCGCACGGCGGTGAAGTCGCCGTCCGGCACGCTGTCGACGGCGGAAGCGATCAGCGTGCTGACCGGCGGCCTCGCGCTGGCGGCGCACTTCGGCGACGGTGTGCTGCGCCCGCACGACGTCGCGGCCGGCATCCACGGCGCGGTGGTCAAGGACCCGGTGGCCGACCGCGCGATCTGGATCGAGTACCTCGAGACGGTCGTCCGCGAGCGCGACGGCTGGGCCGACTTCTACCGGGCGGGCCAGGAGATCTCGTGACCACCCACCTGCTCGGCATCCGCCACCACGGCCCGGGATCCGCCCGGGCCGTGGCGAAGCGGCTCGCCGAACTGGAGCCCGACGTCGTGCTGATCGAGGGCCCACCCGAAGCCGACGCGCTGGTCGAGCTCACCGAAGACCCGGCCATGCAGCCGCCGGTCGCGCTGCTGGCGTACGCAACCGACGACGTCTCGCGCGCCGCGTTCTGGCCCTTCGCCGTCTTCAGCCCGGAGTGGCAGGCGCTCGCGTACGCGCGCGAAGCCGGGATTCCCGTGCGGTTCTGCGACCTCCCGGCCGCCCACACGTTCGCCGCGGGCCCGGACGAGCACGCCGGCCCGCCGGTCGACCCGTTGGCGCTGCTGGCCTCGGCCGGCGGCTACGACGACCCGGAACGCTGGTGGGACGACGTCGTCGAGTCGCGGCGTGACGACGAAAACCCGTTCGAGGTGATCGCGGACGCGATGACGGCGGTGCGCGAAGACGAGGAACCGCCCCGGGGCAGCGAAGCGCGGCGCGAGGCCTACATGCGCTCGGTGCTGCGCCGCACCCGCAAGGACGGCTTCGAGAACATCGCCGTCGTCTGCGGCGCCTGGCACGTGCCCGCGATGGCCGACCCGCTACCGCCCGCGTCGCACGACCAGACCGTCCTCAAAGGACTGCCGAAGCGGAAGGTCGCGTGCACCTGGGTTCCGTGGACCCACGGCCGCCTCGCGACGGCCAGTGGCTACGGCGCGGGCGTGCGCTCCCCCGGCTGGTACCACCACCTCTTCACCACGCCCGAAGACGTCACCACGCGCTGGCTGGCCGGCGTCGCGGCAGTGCTGCGCGAAGAGGACCTGCCCGTCTCGACCGCGCACGTCATCGAGGCGGTCCGGCTGGCCGAAACCCTGGCCACGCTGCGCGGGCGGTCGTCGGCCGGGCTGGCCGAGGTCACCGAGGCCACCCGGTCGGTGCTGTGCGGCGGCGACGAGGTGCAGGTCGAGCTGGTCACGCGGCGGCTGGTGGTCGGCGAACGGCTCGGCGAGGTGCCCGACCGGGTGCCGCAGCCGCCGTTGGCCGCGGACCTCACCGCGACGGCAAAACGCCTGCGGCTCAAGAAGGATCCCGTCGTCAAGGAGCTCGACCTCGACCTGCGCACACCCGGCGGCCTCGACCGGTCGAAGCTGCTGCACCGGCTGCGGATCCTCGGCATCGAGTGGGGCAGCCGGGAGGCGTCGGCGCGGCGGAACAAGGGCACGTTCCGGGAGACGTGGGCGCTGGCTTGGGAACCGGCGTTCGAGGTCGACCTGGTCGCGGCCGCGGTGTACGGCACGACCGTGCCGTCGGCGGCGACCGCCGCGGTCCGCGGCACCGTCGAGGGCACGCCCCCGCTCGACGAGGTGACCACGGCCGTCGAGAACTGCCTGCTCGCCGACCTGCCGGAGGCGCTGCCCGAGGCGCTGGCGGCGCTCGACGCGCGGGCGGCGGCGGACGCGGACGTCGCACGGCTCATGTCGGCGCTGCCCGCGCTGGCCCGGGCGACGCGCTACGGGAACGTCCGGGGCACCGACACCGGCGCACTGCGCGCGGTGGCCGACCGCATGCTCGACCGGATCTGCGCCGGCCTGCCGCCGGCGACGCACGGGATCGACGACGACGCGGCGGCCCGGATGGCCCAGCTGGTCGACGGGGTGCACGACTCGACGTCGCTGCTCGGCGAGGAGCCCAAGGAACGCTGGCTCTCGGCCCTGGCGCGGCTGGCCGAACGGCCGTCCTTGCCGCCGCTGCTGGCCGGGCGCCTCACCCGGATCCTGCACGACGCCGGGCTGCTCGACGCGCTCGACATCGAACTGCGGCTGGGCCGCGCACTCACGCCGGGGATCGCGCCGTCGGCGGGCGCGGCGTACGTCGAGGGCTTCTTCGACGGCGGCGCGCTGCTGCTGGTGCACGACGAAGGCCTGCTGCGGGTGATCGACGCGTGGCTCTCGGCGATCCCCGCCGACGTCTTCACCGAGGTGCTTCCGTTGCTGCGCCGCACGTTCGGTGCGTTCAGCGGACCCGAGAAACGGGCGATCGGGCACCGGGCGGCGGGCCTCGACGGCACCGCGGCGGTCGTCGCGGTGGCCGAGGAACTGGACGAGGACCGGGCGGAGCGCGTGCTGCCCGTTTTGGCGACGTTGCTGGGGGTGGGGGCATGACCGCGGACACGGAACGCGCGCGGCGCTGGCGGCTGGTGCTCGGTGCCGAAGGCGCGGGCGAGGGGTCGGGGCTGGCCGACGCCCCGCTGTCCGATGAGGACAGTGGGGTCGACGCCGTGCTGGCCGCCCTCTACGACAAGCCGGACGAAGAGGCCGCGGGCGGGCCGCGCAGCGCGAACCTGGGCGCGTCGGCGCCGCGGGTCGCGCGCTGGCTGGGGGACATCCGGCGGTACTTCCCGAGCACCGTCGTGCAGGTGATGCAGCGCGACGCGGTCGACCGGCTCGGGCTGACCCGGATGCTGCTGGAGAAGGAGCTGCTCTCGGCGGTCGAGCCGGACGTGCACCTGGTCGGCACGCTGCTGTCGCTGAACGGGGTGCTGCCGGAGGAGACCAAGGAGACCGCGCGCCAGGTCGTCCGCAAGGTCGTCGAGGAGCTGGAGGAGCGGCTGGCCGAGCGCACGCGCGCGGCGATCAAGGGGGCGCTGGACAAGGCGTCGCGCACGCACCGTCCGCGACCGGGCGACGTCGACTGGGCGCGCACGATCCACCGGAACCTCAAGCACTACTCCCCCGAGCTGCGCACGATCGTGCCGGAGCAGCTGATCGGCTACGGCCGGCGGCAGCAGGCGGTGCAGCGGGACGTGATCCTGGCGGTCGACCAGTCGGGGTCGATGGCGGAGTCGGTGGTGTACTCGGGGCTGTTCGGCGCGGTGCTGGCGTCGATGCGGGCCCTGCGGACGTCCTTCGTGGCGTTCGACACGGAGGTCGCGGACCTGACCGAGCACCTCGCCGACCCGGTCGACGTGCTGTTCGGCACCCAGCTGGGCGGCGGCACGGACATCAACCGGGCGATCGCGTACTGCCAGGGCCTGGTCGGCCGGCCCGAGCAGACGCTGCTGGTGCTGATCAGCGACCTGTACGAGGGCGGCGACGAGGACGAGCTGCTGCACCGCATCGCCGAGCTGGTGGGCGCGGGAGTCCAGGTGGTGACGCTGCTGGCACTCTCGGACTCGGGGGCGCCGTCGTACGACCACGAGAACGCGGCGGCCCTGGCCGAGCTGGGAGTGCCGGCGTTCGCGTGCACACCGGACCAGTTCCCCGAGCTGATGGCGGCCGCCGTCCGAGGCGACGACCTGCAGTCCTGGGTGGCCCGGGAGACCAGCTGAGTTGCGGAATGAAACTCTTCGCCGGGTGGTTGAACGGGACGTGGGACGCAGTGCCCGCAGGAAGGACGGCTCGCCATGAAGGTCCGCAGCTCGATCCGCTCGCTCGCCCGCCAGCCGGGTGCCCAGGTCATCCGCCGGGGGACGAAGGTGCTGGTGATCAACAAGGACAACCCGCGCAACAAGGCCCGCCAGGGCTGACGAGGCGGCAGGGGGTTCACGCGGCCGGGCCAGGTGGCCCGGCCGCCCGTTTCGGCTCGATCGCGCGGCGATCGCAGCGGTCGGCTGGCGAAGGGGCTGCAGTGGCCGCGCCGACCGGCCCGCCACCTTGCGCACGCCGCAGGGCGAGCGCCGCCGGCCGAAACCTGCCGCTCACCGCGCCGCGGCCGCCCGGTCTTCCGCGTGGCCGAAGCGCATCACTCCGTCGTCGACCCGGCCGAGCCGCATGTCCGCGAAGTCCAGCAGATAGTTCTGGCGCATCATCCAGGGCCGCTTCTCACCCTGCTTCGGCAGGCCGGGAGCGGCCCTCTTGATGTACCCCGACGCCAGGTCCACGATCGGCCGCGGCCGGCCCGCCGACGATGCCGACTCCGCGTCCGGCGCGCAGAACGCGAACCCGCGCCGATCCAGGTACGCCAGCAGCCGGCACACGTACTGGGACGTCAGATCCGCCCGCAGCGTCCACGAATTGTTCGTGTACCCCACGCACCACGCCAAGTTCGGCACGCCGCCGAACATCATCCCCTTGTACGCGCGTTGGTCCCCGGGCTCGACAACCCGGCCGTCGACCGTCAGCGTAATCCCGCCGAACGCCACCAGCCGCAGTCCGGTCGCCGTCACGATGAGGTCCGCAGCCAACGAACGGCCCGACTCCAAAGAGACTCCGGACGCCGTGAACCGCGCGATCCGGTCCGTCACGATGTCCGCCTTGCCCGACCGCAGCGCCCGGAACAGGTCCGCGTCCGGCACCAGGCACAGCCGCTGGTCCCACGGGTCGTACGACGGCACGAAATGCGGGTCCACCGGGATCGACGCCGGCAGCTGCGCCGCCACCCGGTCACGCAAAGCCCGGGCGGCACGGCGCGGCAACCGCCGCATCAGCTGGAAGAACAGCGTTCCCATGACCACGTTCTTGCCGCGCACCAACCGGTGCGCGAGCTTCTCCGGCAGCAGCGCCCGGAGCCGGTCGGCCAGCGCGTCCCGGCCCGGGCGCGCCACGATGTACGACGGCGACCGCTGCAGCATCGTCACGTGCGAAGCGCGCGACGCCAGCGCCGGGACCAGCGTCACCGCCGTCGCGCCGCTGCCGATCACCACGACCCGCTTGTCCGTGTAGTCCAGCGACGAGGGCCAGTGCTGCGGGTGCACGATCTCGCCCGCGAAGTCCGCGCGCCCCGGGAAGTCGACGACGTGCCCGGACTCGTACGAGTAATAACCGCTGCACAGGTACAGGAACCGGCACGTGAACGTGGCGCCGTGCTCGGTCGAGACCGTCCACCGCGCCGACGAAGACGACCACGACGCCCGCACCACGCGGTGGCCGAAGCGGATCCGGTCGACGATCCCGTGTGCGGAGGCCGTCGAGCGGATGTACGACAGGATCGACGGGCCGTCCGCGATCGCCTTCGGGTCCTTCCACGGCCGGAACGGGTAACCGAGCGTGAACATGTCCGAATCGGACCGGATGCCCGGGTACCGGAACAGGTCCCAGGTTCCGCCGATCGTGTCACGCGCCTCGAGCACCGCGTACGTCTTGCCCGGCAGCCGTTCCTGCAGCCGGCACGCCGCGCCGACCCCGGACAGCCCGGCCCCCACGATCAGGACGTCGAGGTGTTCGGTCATGAAAACCAGCCTAACCGAGGTGGGGACCCCGCCGGACCGGGTCGGGGCACCGGTCCGGCGGGGAGGCCTACCGCAGCGGCACCAGCGAAGTCGCGCCGAAGGTGCCCTTCAGCGGTACCGTCACGGCCTTGCCGCGCACGGTCACCGTGACGCTGTCCTGCGTCTGCGTCGGGTCCGACACCGCGAGCTCACGCCGCCCGACCGCCACCGACGCCGGGCCGGACACCCGCACGTCGCCGACCGAGCCGGCGGCGAAGAAGTTCGCCAGCACCGTGCCGTCGCCCGTGCGGACCGCCTGCACCACCGAGGTGTTCGTCAGCACGTGACACGCCCAGGACTCGGTCAGCGTGCCGATCACCGAAGTGCCCGGCAGCACCGCGTACGCGTAGGTCGCGTCGACCGGCTTGACGCCGTGCTCCAGCACCAGCTTCTGGTACCGGCGCGTGTTCGGCGTCGTGGTGCCCTTGGTGTTCGCGCCGGTGTCGATGTCGCGCCACGCGCCGGTGCGGTCTTCGCGCAGCGCCGTCACCGAAGCGTCGTCCAGGAGCACGTACCCGCCGACGTTCTCCAAGTGCAGCCAGCGCGGACGACGCAGCGCCGAGGCCTTGCCGAGATCGGTCGGGACGCGGCGGCCGTCGGCCAGCAAGGACCCGCGCCCGCCCTCGCCGAGGTTGCGGTTCTCGATCGTCGTGCGCACGGCGCTCGCGGACGTGCTGGTGATCCCGGCCCCGAGGCACACGATCCCGGACGGCGTGAAGAACCACGACTTCTTCGCGACCAGTGAGCCGTCCCAGGACTTGAAGTCGAGCGCGTAGGCGCCGGTGCGCGCGTCCCAGCGGACGCCGCCGGTGTGCGCGTTCGGGCCGACCGGTACGCCGCCGAACTTCGGGTCGACCGGGCCGTCGTTCTCGGTCGTGCCCGGCAGCAGCAGCGGGTCGACCGTCGGCCAGTAGGCGTCGGTGTAGTGGCCCTTGGCGTTCGGCAGGAACGTGTAGAGCACGCCGTCGCCGACGTAGAAGCCCTTGAGGTTCTGGCCGTTGATGGACTCGTAGCGCGAGATCCGCGTCGAGCTGACGCCGAGGGACGCCGACCAGTCGTCGGTGACGTGCACCATCCGGTCCTGCTGGCCGAAGACGCGGTGCGTCGCGGTGACCCGCGCCGGTCGCGCGCCCGAGGCCAGCATGTCCTGCGCGAACTCGATGCCCGGGGTCGCCACCAGGTCCGGGCCGGGCGCGAACCGCTCGGGATCCGGGATCTTCAGGAACGGCGCGTACGTCCCTTCCTTGATCCACTTCGCGGCGAGCGCGTTGAGGTCGGTCTTCGTCTTGCCGGACGCCGTGCGGGCCAGCACGAGCGTCGCGACCGTCAGCTGGTGGCCGATGTCGTGCCCGGTCTCACCCTGGCGCGAGAGCATCCGGCCGCGCACCGGCTCCATCAACGCGCCCGCGTAGACGAACGGCGCGAAGCTGTCCGCCACCAGCGCGTAGATCTTGTCCTTCACCGGCTGCGGCAGCGCGTACTCGGTGCCCGCCGTGACGTGGATGGCGCCGGCGAGCGCGGTGAGCAGGACGATGCCGTAGTGCCCGGGGTACGGGATGGTGTCGTGCTGGATGAACGAGCCGTCGACGTGGAAGCCGTCGCCGGCCGCGCGGTCCAGCTTGGCGACGACGCTCGCCGCTCCCCCGCCGGCGACGTCGGTGAGCGCGTCGATGCCGGTCTTGATCCAGGCGGTGTCGCCCAGTATCGCGCCGGAGACGATCGAAATGAGGGCCTTGTCGGCGCGGTTCGCGCCGGTCTCGATCACCGACGCGTTGTTGGCCCGCAGGTTCGGGTTGCCGACGAACCGTTTGACCGGCGCGAGGTAGCGGGCCAGCTGCTCGGCGGTGAGCTGGTCGGCGACCACCGACAGCGTGTGCAGCAGGTAGTACGGGATGCCGATCTCGTAGGTGTACCAGTTGCCGATCTCGCCGACGTTCTCGTTGTACTGGCTGGCGTAGATCAGCTCGAGCGCGGTCTTGATCCGGTCGAGCACCACCGGGTCGCCGGACAGCGCGCCGCCCGGGGTGCCCCAGTCGACGGCGATCGCGCGCAGCCGCGCGTACATCGAGGTCGTGTAGTCGCTGCCCGGGCCGAGCGGCAGGTCCGTCCACAGTGGAGCACCACCGCCGGCGACCGACAGGCTCGCGTTGTACGCCTTGGCGACGCGGCCCAGGTTGGCCAGCGCCTCGGCGCGTTCCGGCGACGGCCGGTTGATGCCGGTCTGCAGCTGCCGGTAGGCGGCGACGATCGGCGCGGTCGCGGCGGGCACCCCGCTCGCGGCCGGGGTGAGCGCGGGCGCCGCGGAAGCGAACGCGGGACGGGTGAGCAACACGGTCGAAGCGGCCGCCAGCGCGCCGCCGCGCAGAGCGTTTCTCCGGTTCACGGGCATGGCAATGCCTCCCAGGAAGACATCCTCGGCTTGCGGGGAAAGGGGATTCAGTTGTGCGGCGGCGGATTCGGTGCTCGGCGCCGGAAACTGTCGGTGCCGAGCGATAGAGTGGAAACGGGGGGCGCCCCCACGGGAGGCGCCCCGCCGGGTCAGCGGGAGCCGTCGGTGCGGCGGGGCAGCTGCCAGGGGTTGGCCTCCTGCAAGGGTTCGGGCAGCAGCGCGTCCGGGAAGCCCTGCCACGCGATCGGGCGCAGGAACCGCTCGATCGCGGCGGTGCCGACGGACGTCGTCGTCGGGGCGGTCGTGGCCGGGTACGGGCCGCCGTGCTGCTGGGCCCAGCTCACCGTGACACCGGTGGGCCAGTCGTTCCACAGCAGCCGGCCGGCGATGCGGCTCAGCGCCGGCAGCACCGGCCGGATCCAGTCCGCATCGGACTCCTCGCCGTGGATCGTGGCGGTGAGCCCCGGTTCGATGACGTCGAGCAGGCGCAGCAGCTCGGCCTGGTCGGCGTAGGTGACGATCAGCGACGCCGGCCCGAAGCACTCTTCGTGCACGGTGTCGCCGCCCTCGAGGAACTGCTTGCCGGTGGTGGCCAGCAGCGTCGGGGTGAACGCGGGCGCGGCGGAATCCGACGCGGACACGACCTCGACGCCCGGGACCTCCTTCAGCAGAGAAAGCTTGGAATCGTAGCCGGCGGCGATCCGGTCGTTGAGCATCGGCTGGGCCGCGGCCCCGTCCAACGCGTCCCGCAAAGCCGCGGTCAGGTTGTGGTCCTCGGGCAGGAACAGCAGGCCCGGCTTGGTGCAGAACTGGCCGGCGCCGAGCGTGAACGACCCGGCGTAGCCCTTCGCGACGGCCTCCCCGCGCGCGGCGATCGCGGCCTCGGTGACGACGACCGGGTTGACGCTGCCCAGCTCTCCGTAGAACGGGATCGGCCGCGGCCGCGCGTTCGCGATGTCGAACAGCGCGCGCCCGCCGGGGATGGATCCGGTGAACGACGCCGCGGCGATGCGCGGGTCCTTCAGCGCCGTGACGCCTTCCTCCTGGCCGAAGATCACGTCGAAGATGCCCTCGGGCGCACCCGCGCCGACCAGGGCTTCGCGCAGGATCCGGCCGGTCAGCGCGGACAGCTCGGGGTGCCCGGGGTGCGCCTTGAGGACCACCGGGCAGCCGGCGGCGAGCGCGGACGCTGTGTCACCGCCGGCGACGCTGAACGCGAACGGGAAGTTGCTCGCCGCGAACACCAGCACCGGGCCGATCGCGGTCTTCACGCGGCGGATGTCCGGACGCGGGCCCATCGGCCAGTCCGGGTCGGCGTGGTCGACGGTCGCGCCGAGGAACTCGCCGTCGGTGAGCACCTCGCCGAACAGGCGCAGCTGGAACGTCGTGCGCTTCAGCTCGCCCGCCAGCCGCGGGGTGGCCGGCAGGTGCGTTTCGCTGTGGGCCAGCGGGACGAGGTCGTCGGCGGCGGCGTCGAGGGCGTCGGCGGCCGCGACGAGCCAGCGGGCGCGCTCGGCCGGGGTGGCCGCGGCGGCGGGGCGGGCGGCCGCGGCGGCCCCCGCCAGGATCTTCTCGAGCGTGGCTGCGTCAGTGGCCTGGCTCATGGGTGGAACAGCTCCTCAGTTCTCATGGGCGGCGGCGGTGGCCGAGCCCAGGTCGCTCCAGCGACCCGGACCGGCCAGGCCGAGGTGGTACAGGTGCAGCTCCGCGGCGCCCGCCTTGGCCAGCTCGCCCACGTACCCGGCGACGTCCGGCACCGGCGCGGCGGCGACCGCGGTGATGTAGCTGCCGATCGCGACCCGCTCGGGCAGGGCCTCCCGGGCCGCCGCGACGGCCTCGGCACCCGTGGCGGGCGCCCAGCCGAACAATACGACCGCGTCGACGTCGTCCGCCGCGGACGGCGTCAGCCCGGGCAGCGCGCCGGTGACCCACGGGTCGAGCGCGCCGTGCAGCACGATCCGGACGCCCGCTGGCAACGACGCCAGCACCGCGGCCCGCAAGGCATCGGTCGCTTCCTGCCGGACCCGCAGCAGCATCGAGGTCAACGACGGCGGCAAGCCATCGGCCGTCACCCCGAGGTCGCCGGTCGCGATCAGCCGCCGGACCTCCTCGACGAGCTGGGCCCGGACGGTGTCCGCGTCGACGTCCCACGCGGCAGCGCACGCGTCGCAGCAGCAGATCGACAGCAGCCGGGCCACCGCGGGCGCCCAGACGCCGTCGGTCTTCTCGTGCTGGTGCTGGTGCACCGCGCCGAGCGGGCCGCAGGCCTCGAGGATCACCGACGACAGCTCCAGCCCGGCGACGGCCTGGGCGGTCAGCGTCGCCGCGTACTCGCGCACCGCGGGCCGCGACGGGCACAGCGCCCACGGGTACGGCTCGCCGAAGCAGTTGCGGACCACGACGTCCGGGTGCTCGTAGCCGAGCTGGGAGTTGTGGGTCAGCACGATCCAGGCGGCCGCCGGGATCCCGGCTTCGTTGAGCAGCCGGACCGCGTCACCACCACTGTCCTCCGCCGACACCCAGTCCGGAGTGGACGGACGCAACGCGCCCCATCCATCGGAAAGCGGCCGGTAGAACGCCGCGTGCCGCGCCACGACGGCGGTGCGTGAAGCCGACCACGGCGTCGCCGCACGCGCGCTGTGGTACGACAGCGCGACGGCCACCTCGTCGACGCCGAGGTCGCGGGCCCGCGAGATGAACCCGGACTCCAGGACGTCCCAGGGGTAGGCGTATCCGGTCACCTTCACCGGGTCACCACCTCGCCGTGTTCGGCTCGAAACCGGCAACGTACTCGCGCATGTAGGTCACGTCGTCCCGTTTGGTCAGTCCACATCGGACGTAGTTCTCGTGCAGCCGGGCCAGCGCGTCCTCGTCCAGCTTGACGCCCAGCCCGGGGGTCGTCGGCACCGCCACCGCGCCCTCGCGGAACTCCAGCACGCCCGGCTCGATGACGTCCTCGACCTTCCACGGCCAGTGCGTGTCGCAGGCGTAGGTCAGGTGCGGGGTCGCCGCGGCGACCTGGACCATCGCGGCGAGGCTGATCCCGAGGTGGCTGTTGGAGTGCATCGACAGGCCGACGCCGAAGCTCTCGCACGTCGTCGACAGCGACTGCGTCGCCCGCAGGCCGCCCCAGAAGTGGTGGTCCGACAGCAGAACGCCGATCGCGCGCGCCCGGAAGCCCGGGTCGATGTCGCCGAAGTTCACCACGCACATGTTGGTGGCCAACGGCATCGACGCCTCGGCAGCAACCTGCGCCATGCCCTCGATACCCGGCGTCGGGTCTTCGAGGTACTCCAGGACACCGTCCAGTTCGGACGCGACCCGGATGCCGGTCGCAGGAGTCCACGCGCCGTTCGGGTCGATCCGCAGCGGGTGCCCGGGGAACGCCTCGGCCAGCGCGCGGATCCCGTCGACCTCCTGCGCGGGCTCGAAGACGCCGCCCTTGAGCTTGATCGAACGGAAGCCGTACTCGTCGATCATCCGCTTCGCCGAGCCCACCAGGGTTTCCGGCGTGGTGATCTCGCCCCAGGAGTCCTCACGGCCGTCGACGTGCTTGCCGTACTTGTAGAACAGGTACGCGGAGAACTCGACGGCGTCGCGCGCCTTGCCGCCGAGCAGGTCGGTGATCGGGCGGCCGAGGTACTGCCCCTGCGCGTCCAGGCAGGCGACCTCGAACAGCGAGTACACGCTGGCCACGGTCTTGCGGATGGAGAACCCGCCGATCAGCCCGTGCGCGTCGGTCAAAACCGTGCCCGACAACGCCTGCGCGACCAGCCGCTGCAGGCCGGGCAGGTCGAAGACGTCGTGGCCGCGCAGCTGCGGCAGGACCTTGCGCACCTCGCCGAGGAACGCGGAGTCGCCGTAGGACTCGCCGAGCCCGACGATCCCGTCTTCGCACTTCACCTGGACGACGCTGCGCAGCGCGAACGGCTCGTGCACGCCCATGACGTTGAGCAGCGGCGGGTCGGCGAACGCGACCGGCGTCAGCACCACATCGAGGATCTTCATCAGCCCAGCGCCTTCAGCGTGACGAAGCCGTCCTCCACGATCTTCTCGAGCCGGTGGATCTGCTCCGGCGTCGGCTCGACCAGCGGCGGCCGCACCGGGCCGACCTTGTCACCACGCAGCCGGGCGGCCGCCTTCACCAGCGAGACGGCGAAGCCCGGCGTCTCGTCCCGCAGCGCCACCAGCGGCAGGTAGAAGCCGGTCAGCAGCGCGTCCATCACGCGGGTGTCGCCCTCGCCGAGCGCCCGGTGGAAGCGGTGCGCGATCTCGGGCGCGAAGCAGTGCACCGCCGAGGAGTAGCGGGCGACGCCGATCGAGGCGTACGCCTTGGCCGAGACCTCCGCGGTCGGCAACCCGTTGAAGAACAGGAAGTTCCGCGCCCGCTCGGTGTCCAGCGCGCGGATGGTGGTGACGATCCGGGTCATCACCTCGACGTCGCCGTAGCCGTCCTTGAGCCCCACCACCGAGGGGATGTCCAGCAGCGCCGCCGCGGTCTGCGCGGTGTACACGCCGGTGCCGCGGTGGTAGACGATCACCGGCACCGACGAGTCGCCGACGGCGTAGCGGACGAAGTCGACCAGGCCCGCCGGCGGGCCGGTGACCAGGTACGGCGGCAGCAGCAGCACGCCGTCCGCGCCGCCGGCCTCGGCGAGGGCGATCCCCGCGCGCGCCGAGGCGGCACCCCCGCCCGCACCCACCCAGACCGGGACCCGGCCAGCGGCGACCTCACGGGTCTTCGCGAGCACCGCGGCGTGCTCGGCCGGCGACAGCGAGCTGAATTCCCCCGTGCCACACGCGACGAACAGGGCGCCGGCGCCCGCCGCGATGTGGCTCTCCACGTTCTCCGCGAGCGCGTCGAGGTTGACCTCGAGGTTCTCGGTGAACGGGGTCAAGGGGAACGCCAGCAGGCCGTCCAGCGCGATCTCGGTCTGTGCCATCTGTTCTCTGCTCTCCGTTTGTCGGGTGCGGCCGGGGGTGGACCGGCGTCGGTCAAGCGGGCACGGTCGTGCCTTCCTTCGTGCGGTCGACGTCGTCGTCGGCGTTCACGGTGTCGACGATCTCATCGGCGGCCGCGCTGCGCTCGGGGGCGAGCAGGCCGAGGCCGACGTACAGGGCGAGCGAGACCAGGATCGGCGTCGCGACCAGCACCGTCTGGTTGGCGTTGAAGACGTAGTACACGAGCGCGTAGTCGATCAGGCCACCCGCCCAGGAGACCAGCGCCGCGCGCGGGCCGCACTTGCGGAACCACGGCAGCATGCCCAGCAGCAGAGGGATCGAGATCGGGCCCATCAGCGCGGCGACCCAGTTGACGACGATCTGCAGCACACCGCCGAGGTTCTGCGCCTGGGTGGCCACCAGCATGGTCAGCGCCACGAAGATGACGGTGGTGATCCGGGCGGCCTTCAGGCCCTGGACGTCGGTCCACTGCCGGGTGCGGCGGACCATCGCCGGGATCATGTCGCGGGTGATCACCGCGGAGATCGCGTTGGCGTCGGAGGAGACCATCGCCATGGTGTGCGAGAAGATGCCGGCCAGCACCAGGCCGATCAGGCCCGGCGGCAGGAACGTCGTCGTCATGATGGCGTAGGACTGCGTCGGGTCCTTGATGCCGGGGATGAGCAGCGGCGCCGCGAACATCGGGAACATGAGCACCAGCGGCCACAAAAGGTACAGCGCCGACGAAAGCCGCGCGCCGCGCCGGGCCTCGTGGGTGTTCGGCGCCGCCATGTAGCGCTGCGCCAGGTTCCACATGCCTCCGTTGTACTCCAGCGTTTTCACGAGCACGTAGACCAGGAGGAAGATCGTGGTGTACTTGGACGTCACGGGGTTGACGTGGTTCTCGGGCAGCTTGTCCCACATCGTCCAGAGCGCGGAGATCCCGCCCAGCTTGCCGAGGACGACGACGATCATCACGATCGCGGCGATGGCCTGGATGACGAACTGGCCGAAGTCGGTGAGCGCGTCGGCCCACAGGCCGCCGATGGTGCAGTAGACGAGGGTGACCGCGCCGGTGATGAGGATGCCGAGGTTGTAGTCGAGCCCGGCGAAGACGTGCAGCAGCGTCGCGACGGCGAACCACTTGGCCGCGATGTCGAAGATCTTCAGCAGGCTGCCGCTCCAGGCGAGCGCCTGCTGCGTCGGCACGTTGTACCGCTTCGCGAGGTACTCCAGCGGCGACGCGACGCCGAGCTTCGAGCGCAACCGGTTCCAGCGCGCGGCGAACAGCCAGCTGCCGATGCCCACGCCGATGCCGATGCTGGCGAAGCCCCAGAAGTACACGGTGACGCCGCTGGTGTACGCGACGCCCGCGTACGCGACGAAGAGCACGGCGCTGTAGCCGGACATGTGGTGCGAGATGCCGGCCAGCCACCACGGCATCTTGCCGCCGGCGGTGAAGAAGTCCTTCACGTCGCTGACCCGTTTGTGCGACCACCAGCCGATCACGATCATCAGCGCGAAGTACGCGCAGACCATCGTCCAGTCGAGTGCGTGCACCGCAGGCTCCCTTCCGCGTCCACGTCGATGTGGTTCACCTGTTCACATCTATGAACGGAGTCTGTTATAGTGATTATGTTCATCCATAAGAACGTTGTTCGGGACGCTAATATGGCCGGAGTCACAAGTCAACGGCCGGACGGAGGCGCACAAATGCCGCAGAAGGTGGACAACCCGGCCGCGGCCGACGGCGCTCCCGCCGAGTCGTCCGGCGTTAAGTCCGCGCGCCGGGCCGTCGACCTCATCGAGACGTTCGCGGCCAACGACGTCTGGCTGTCGCTGTCCGATCTGCACGCGCGCACGGGCTTCCCGCGCTCGTCGCTGCACGGCCTGCTGCGGACGCTTCTGGAGGCCGGCTGGCTGGAGGCCGACGCCAACACCGCCCGCTACCGCCTCGGCGTCCGCGCGCTGATCTGCGGCACGGCGTACCTGGACCGCGACGCCGTCGTCCCGTTCGCCACCGAGGCGCTGGAGCGGATCCGGGAGAAGACGGGCTTCACCGCGCACTTCGCGCGCCGCAACGGCACCGAGGTCGTCTACCTGGAGACGCGCGAGTCGCAGCGGTCGACGCACCTCGTCTCCCGCGTCGGGCGCACGCTGCCCACGCACGCGACGGCGCTGGGCAAAGCGCTGCTGGCCGAGCTGACGCACGAGGAGATCGAGACGCTGATGCCGGCGTCGCTGACCGCGCTGACCCCGAACACCATCACCACGCTCGAAGGCCTGCACGCCGAGTGCGCAGCGACCCGCGAGCGCGGGTACGCCTCCGAGGTCGAGGAAGGCACGCTGGGCGTCCGGTGCGTCGCCGCGGTGATCCCCTACCGGATCCCGGGCACGGACGCGATCAGCTGCTCGATGCCGATCGCCCAGGTGACCGACGCCGACGCGCAGCGCGTCGGCGAGCTGCTCGCCGAAATCACCGCCGAGCTCGGGCAGCAGCTGCGCCGGGCCGGCATTCGCTGACCGCCGCCCTTACCGAGAGGACCACAATGACGGACCAGCGCGTGCTCATCACCGGGTCGGCGGGTGTCGTCGGCACCCTGATGCGCCCCCGCTTGAAGCGCGAAGGCCGCGTGCTGCGCCTGCTCGACGTCGTCCCGCAGACGGCGTCGGACGCCTCCGAAGAGATCGTGACGGCGTCGGTCACCGACGCGGCGGCGATGGCTTCGGCGTGCGAAGGCGTCGACGCGCTGATCCACCTCGGCGGGCACAGCCGCGAGAACTCGTGGGAAGCGACGCTCGACGTCAACATCAACGGAACGCACACGGTGCTGGAGGCGGCGCGGGCGGCGGGCGTTCCGCGCGTCATCCTGGCGTCGAGCAACCACGCGGTGGGCTTCCGCCGGGTGGATTCGGACCTGCCGGCGGACTCGTCCCCGCGCCCGGACACGTACTACGGCGTCTCGAAGGCGGCGATCGAGGCGCTCGGGAGCCTGTACCACTCTCGGTTCGGCATGGACGTGATCGTGATCCGGATCGGCTCGTGCTTCGAGACGCCGTTGCCGCTGGGCCCGCGCGGGTTGACGACGTGGCTTTCGCCGGACGACGGCGCCCGCCTGTTCGAGGCGTGCCTCGCGGCGCCGTCGCCGGGGTACCGGCTGATCTGGGGCGTCTCGGACAACACGCGCCGGATCTACTCGCTGGAGGAGGCGGAGGCACTGGGCTACAAGTCCCTGGACGACGCCGAGGTGTACGCGGACCAGCTGGCGTCGAAGCCCGCACCGACGGGGATCGCGGCCGAGTACGTCGGCGGCCCGTTCTGCACCGCTCCGCTGGGCGTGTTCAACCCGATCTGACCGTTGCGGGGGGGGGGAGATCCTGTTCCGGCCGCCGAACGACAAGAAGCTCTTCGCCCTGCCGCACCACCTGGCGTCCCACGACCGACCGGTGATCCGGTCCTGGTGCGCGGAGCACCTCGGAAGCGTCCCGGCCGAAGTGCTCTTCGAACGCAAGTCGCTGTCCGAGGTGACCGGGCTGCGGCTGGCCGACGGCCGCGAAGTCGTCGTGAAGGCGCGCGACGACGAAGGCCGGGAGGCGTCCTGCGTCGCGGCCCAGGCGCGGCTGGCGGAGCGCGGTTTCCCTTGCCCGCGGCCGCTTACGCCGGTCACCAGGGTCGGCTCGCTGGCCGTCCACGCGGAAGAGCTCCTGCCCGGCGGCGAGCTGCTGCCCGGCGACACCCCGGACGTCGCCGAGCGCTACGCGGCGGTGTTCGCGTGGCTGATGAGCGAGCTGGCCGACGTCGTCGTGCCGCCGCCGTTGCCGAACCCGCGCTGGGCCCGCTGGGATCACCGGGATCCGGGGCTGTGGCCCGCGATCGGGTTCTTGGACGAGCGGGACCAGCGCGCCGTGCCCGCGCACGTCGTGGAGACGGCGAGGCGGGCCGGCGAGCGGTTGCTGGCCGCGGATCTGCCGTGCGTGCTGGGCCACGCCGACTTCGAGGCCCAGAACCTCCGCTGGCACGACGGCGAGATCCGGGCCGTGCACGACTGGGACAGCCTGGCGTGGCAACCGGAAGCCGCCCTCGTGGGAGCGGCCTCGGCGACGTTCGCCAACGCTTCGCCGCCGGCTCTGGCTCCCGTCGCGAGCTCCGCCGCGTTCTTGGCCGCCTACCAGGAACTCCGGGGCCGCCGGTTCACCACCGAGGAGCTGGAGATCGCGTGGGCGGCGAGCCTCTGGACGGCCGTGCACAACGCACGGTGGGAGGCACTGCACGGCGATCGCCCGGTGTGCGGCGAGGCCGTCCGCGTCCAGGCGGCCGAACGCCTCCGGCGCGCCCGCGCCTGACCGTTCACCCCTTGACGTAGCGGGTCAGCATCGCGACCATCTCGTCCTCGAGCCGCCGGGCGTCGATCGGGTCGGGCTCGGCCAGCAGGTCGTGGACGGCCAGCTCGACCGTCGCGATGACCAGGCGGGCCGCCGTGGCCGTATCGGCGACGCGCACCTCGGGGTGGCCCTCCAGGAGGGCGCGGGTGTGGCCGACCATGTCCCGCTTCACCCGGCCGATCCGCTCGAGCAGCTCGTTCGACCGCGGGGCCTGCTCGAGCAGCATGCGCAGCAGGTGCGGGTCGTCGAGGTGGGCTTCGACGGCGAGCCGGACGAAGACGCGGAAGGTCTCCTCGATCGAATCCGGCAGCGGGCCGGTCAGGACCTTCGCCGCGGCCGCCGTGCCGTCGTCGAGGTGGCGGATCAGCAGCTCGGCCAGGATCGCGTCCTTGTTCGGGAAGTACTGGTACAGCGAGCCGATCGAGATCCCGGCCTGCTCGGCGATGCGGTTGGTGGTGCCGGCGGCGTAGCCGTGGTCGGCGAAAACGTGAGCAGCCGCGGTCAGGATCCGCTGCCGGGTCAGCTCGGCGCGGACCTGGCGCGGCTGTTTACGTGGCTGGATGCGGCGCTGGTCCGGCGTCACAGCCCCTCCCTCCGGTGAGCGTGGAAAGCGAGTAGTCAAGACCTGAGTATTTGCTCATAATTATGGCATGACCAGCACAAACACGCTGACCCGCCGGTACCGGCGGGTATCCATGGCCGAGGTCCGGAGCCGGCTGGGCGCGCCCGAAGAGATGCTCGAGGGCAAGAAGCTCGACCACATCGACAAGCACGCCCGCCGCTTCATCGCCCACTCGCCGTTCCTCGCGCTGGCCACCTCCGACGCCGCGGGCCGCGGGGACTGCTCGCCGCGCGGCGACTACCCCGGCTTCGTCAAGGTGCTCGACGAGCACACGCTCGCCCTGCCCGACCGGCCCGGCAACAAGATCGCCGACTCGTTCGGCAACATCGCCGAGAACGGCCACGTCGGCCTGTTGTTCCTCATCCCCGGCATGCGGGAAGTGCTGCGCGTCAACGGAAGCGCGTACGTCACCGACGACGAGGACGTGCTCGCCCGGATGCGCACCGAAGCCAAGGCGCCGATGCTCGCCATCATCGTCGAGGTCGCCGAGTCGTACCTGCACTGCGGCCGGGCGCTGCTGCGGTCGCGGCTGTGGGACCCCGCCAGCCAGGCGCTGGCCGCGGAGATGCCGTCGGCCGGCGAGATCGCCGCCGACCAGCTGGGCATCGCCGTCCCCCCGGCGATGTTCGACCAGGTCCTCGAAGAGAGCTACCGGAAGCTGTACTGACATGCAGAAGACGATCCTGGACCGCGTCGAGCGCGTCGCCGACGACGTCGTCTCCCTGGTGCTGCGCGGCGACGAAGGGCCTTTGGCGCCCTGGGAGCCCGGCGCGCACATCGACCTCGCGCTGCCGAACTGGCTGACCCGGCAGTACTCGCTGTGCGGCGATCCCGCCGACCTCTCCGCCTACCGCATCGCCGTCCGGCACGACCCGTTGAGCCGGGGCGGGTCGGAGTACATCCACCTGTACCTGCGTCCCGGCCGGACGCTCGAAGTTTCGGTGCCGCGCAACCACTTCCCGCTCGTGCCCGCGCCGGAGTACCTGTTCCTGGCCGGCGGGATCGGGATCACGCCGATCGTGCCGATGCTGCGGGCCGCCGGCGCCGGGGCGACGCTGGTGTACACGGGCCGCTCGCCTTCGGCCATGCCGTTCGCGGCGGAGCTGCGGGCCGAGCACGGCGACCGCGTGCGGCTGTTCGACCACGGCCGCCCGGACCTCGCGGCCCTGGCGGCGGAGTTCCCCGCGGCGGAGGTCTACTGCTGCGGCCCGGCGTCCATGGTGGACGCGGCCGAAGCGCTGTTCCCCCGCGTGCACACCGAGCGCTTCCAGCCCGCCCAGCGCGTCTTCGAGCCGGACACGCCGTTCGAGGTCGTGTGCGCCCGCTCGGGGCAGGTCCTCCGGGTGCCGGCCGACGAATCCCTGCTGGACGTGCTGAACCACGCCGGGAGGCCGGTGCCGTCCGGCTGCCGCGAGGGTGTCTGCGGGAGCTGCGAACTGTCCGTCCTCGACGGCGACCCCGAGCACCGCGACGACATCGGCGCACCGGACGGGCGGATGTACCCGTGCGTGTCGCGCGCACTGTCGCCCCGGCTCGTGCTGGACGTCTGAATGATCCCGAGGGTGCGCCGCAGGCTCACCCTCGAAGTCCGCGCGGACGCCCGGCCTGCGTGCGGGGTTCGCGTACCATCGCGAGCAGCCTCGACGTCGAGGAGGCAGGCGTGAGCGAACTCGGGCTGGGCGACACCAACGGCATCCTCGCGCTGCCCTGGGTGCGGCCCGAACGCACCAGCGCCGGGCTCGGCTGGGACCGGGTCTACGTCTCCAAGCAGCGGGAGCGTCCGTACCGCGCCGAGTTCGCGGCCGCCGCCAGCCACCAGCTGATCCTGCACCTCGACGGCCCGGTGACGGTCCGGCGCGGCGTCGGGACCCCGCGCGAGCGCAGCCGCCGGATGCCGGTGGGCGGGCTGTTCCTGCAGCCGTCGCACGCGGATTTGTCGGTCGAGCTGGGCGGGGAGCTCGAGACGGTGCACGTGTACGTCGCGGACGACGCCGTGCAGGAGGCCGCGGGTGACCACGCGCCGATCCGGCTCGCGGAGGAGCTCGGCAGCACGGACCCCCTGCTGGAGCAGCTGGTGCTCAGCTTGGACGGCGTGGTCCGCGACTGGGAACCGAGCGCCCGAACGTACGCGGACCAGCTGGGCGCGCTGGTCGCGGCGCAGCTGGTCCGCCGCCACCACGCGGGGCCGGGTCGGGAGCCGGCGACGGCGCGGGGGCTCTCCGACCGGCAGTTCACGAGGGTCCGGGACTTCATGGCCGAACGCCTGGCCGAGGCGGTGCCACTGGCCGAGCTGGCGGCGCTCGCGGGGTTGAGCGTGAGCCAGTTCTCGCGCCAGTTCAAGGCGCGCACGGGGGTGCCGCCGCACCGGTATCTGCTGAGGTTGCGGGTCGAGCGGGCGGGGTTGCTGCTGCGTACGGGTGACGACCCGATCGCGGAGATCGCCGCTCGGTGCGGGTTTTCGCACCAGGAGCATTTGACGCGGGTGCTGCGGGCCCAGCTGGGCACGACCCCGGCGGCCCTGCGCCGGACGGGCTGAGGCTTCACGATCGCGTCTGCCGAGGTTCGCGCGTTTCGTGCCGAGCCGCAGCACGAACGTGCAGGACCGCTCCCCTCCCCACCCGGATACTCCCCCGCATGACCTCGTTCACCTACGCCGCCAACCCCGTCCGGGTGATCTTCGGCCGCGGCACCCTCGGCGCCCTCGGGGACGAGGCCCGCCGCCTCGGGATGAACCGCGTTCTGCTCGTCGGCACCCCTCGCCACGCCGACCGAGCCGCCGAAAACCTCGGTCCGCTCCTGGCCGCCCGGTTCGAAGATCCCGCCATGCACACCCCCGTCGACGTCACCGAGCGCGCCCTCAAGGTCGTCGCCGAGCACGATGTCGACGGCGTCGTCGCCGTCGGCGGGGGCTCGGCCACCGGGCTCTCCAAGGCCATCGCCCTGCACACCGACCTGCCGCAGCTGATCGTCCCGACCACCTACGCCGGCTCCGAACTCACCGCCGTCCTCGGCCAGACCGCCGACGGCCGCAAGACCACCCAGAAGAACCCGAAAGTCCGGCCGGAGACCGTCCTCTACGACGTCGACCTCACCCTCGGCCTGCCCGTCCCGCTCTCGGCCGCCAGCGGGCTCAACGCCCTCGCCCACGCCGTCGAGGCCCGCTACGCCCCCGACGCCAACCCGATGACCGACCTCCTCGCGAACGAAGCCGCAAAACTCCTCACGAGCGCCCTCCCCCGCATCGCCGCCGATCCGTCCGATGTGGACGCCCGCACCGACGCCCTCCGCGGCGCCTACCTCGCCGGCACCTGCCTGGACGCCGTGCGGATGGGCCTGCACCACAAGCTCTGCCACCTCCTCGGCGGCAAGTTCGGCCTGCCCCACGCCGAAACGCACGCCGTCCTCCTCCCGTACGTCATGGCGCACAAGGGTCTCGACGACGCCGGCGAAGTCTTCGCGCTTGCCGACGGCCTCCCGATCCCGCACTCGCTGGCCGAACTGGGTCTCACCGAAGCGGACATCGCCGACGAACCGGAGGCCGACCTGCTCCGCCAGGCCCTCACCGGCACCCACCCCGCCGCGCCGCCCAGCCTCAAGGCGCTCACCAAACAGGTCGTCGACAGCTTCGCCGCCGCGCCCGACCGCGTCCGCACCCTGCTCACCGACCTCGTCGAGACGCTGCACGCCTACGCCATCCGCACCGACCTCACCCAGGACGAGTGGGAGTACGCGATCGGGTTCCTCACCCGCGCCGGGCACATCACCACCGACACGCGGCAGGAGTTCATCCTGCTGTCGGACACCCTCGGCGTGTCGAGCGTCGTCGACGTCCTGACCAACTCGCGCACGCCGGACACGACCCCGTCGGCCGTGCTCGGCCCGTTCTACGTGGACGGTCCACCGGAGACCCCGCAGGGCGCGAACCTGGCCGAAGGACTGCCGGGAACTCCCTTGTGGACGGACATCCGCGTCACGGACACCGAAGACCAGCCTGTCGCCGAAGCGATCGTCGACGTCTGGCAGTCCAATGAGGACGGTTTCTACGACGTCCAGCTGCCCGAGGTGGACGGACCGGTCCTGCGCGCCCGCTTCCGCACCGACGAGAACGGCCGGCTGCGCTTCCGCACCATCGTCCCCAGCGCCTACCCGATCCCGGCCGACGGCCCGGTCGGGCAGATGCTCGACGTCGCCGGCCGGCACCCTTACCGGGCGCCGCACGTGCACTTCATGATCGCCAAGCCCGGCTACCGCACCTTGATCACCCAGCTGTTCGTCGCCGGCGGCGAGTACCTCGACTCCGACACCGTCTTCGGCGTCAAGGACGGCCTGATCGTCGACTTCGCCGAACAGCCCGACGGCACCGGACGCCGGCTCGAGTTCACCTTCCGCATCTCAGGGAGCAGCGCATGACCTACGACACCGACGTCATCGTGGTCGGCAGCGGCCCGGCCGGCGGCTCCGCGGCCCTGCTGCTCGCCACCTACGGCGTGCCCACCGTGCTGGCCACCAAGTACGGCTGGATGGCCAACACGCCCCGCGCGCACATCACCAACCAGCGCACCATGGAGGTGCTGCGCGACCTCGGCGTCGAGGACAAGGCCCTCGCCGTGGGCACGCCGCCGGAGCTGATGGGCGACACCGTCCTCTGCACGTCGCTGACCGGTCCGGAGATCGGCCGCATCGCCAGCTGGGGCACCGGCGACCGGTCGGCGGCCGAGTACGCCGCGGCGAGCCCGTGCCACATGATCGACCTCCCGCAGACCTACCTCGAGCCGATCCTGGCCAGCGAAGCCGCCGCGCGCGGCGCGAAACTGCGGCTGGACACCGAGTTCCTCGACTTCACCCAGGACGAAACCGGCGTCACGGCCCGGTTCCGCGACCGCGTCCGCGGCGACGAGTTCACCCTGCGCGCCAAGCACCTCATCGGCGCGGACGGCGCCCGCAGCCGCGTCGCCGAGCAGGCCGGCCTGCCGATCGCCGGGCAGACCGGCAAGGCGGGCAGCATGAACATCACGTTCACCGCCGACCTCGGCCCGTACGTCGCGCACCGGCCGAGCGTCCTCTACTGGGTCATGCGGCCCGGCGCGCACCTCGGCGGCATCGGGATGGGCCTGGTCCGGATGGTCCGGCCGTGGAACCAGTGGCTGCTGACCTGGGGCTACGACATCGAGCAGGCGCCACCGGAGGTCGACGTCGAAGAGGCGACGCGGCTGGTGCGCGACCTCGTCGGCGACCCGGACCTCGATGTCGAGATCACCTCGACGTCCCTGTGGACGGTCAACCACAACTACGCGACGGAGTACCGCAGCGGCCGGGTGTTCTGCGCCGGCGACGCCGTGCACCGGCACCCGCCGTCCAACGGGCTCGGCTCCAACACCTCGATCCAGGACTCCTACAACCTCGCGTGGAAGCTCGCGATGGTGCTTCGCGGCGAAGCGGGCGAAGGGCTTCTCGACAGCTACACCGCCGAACGCGCTCCCGTGGGCAAGCAGATCGTCGACCGCGCGAACCTGAGCCGCGACCAGTTCGGGCCGATCTTCGCCGCGCTGGGCATCACCGGCGACACCGACGCCGACGGCATCACGGCCGGGCTCGAGACCTGTCTCGCGCCGACGGCCGAGGGCGCGCGGAAACGGCGTGAGCTGGAGAAAGCGATCGAGCTCAAGCACTACGAGTTCAACGCCCACGGAGTCGAAATGGACCAGCGGTACGCCTCGGGCGCGGTGCTGCCCGACGGGGTCGTCGCCGAGCCGGACCGCGACCCCGAACTGTTCCACCGGCCGAGCACCGAGCCGGGCGCGAAGCTGCCGCACGCCTGGCTGGTCGGCCCGCACGGGCGCCGGGTGTCCACTTTGGACCTCGTCGGCGGCGGCCGCTGGACGGTGCTGACCGGGCTGACCGGCACGCCGTGGCGCGACGCGGCGGCCAAGGTGGGCGCCGAGCTGGGACTCGACGTGCGCGCGGTCCGCGTCGGCGACCCGGAAGGCCGTGACGCGTACGGCGACTGGGCGCGCCTCAGCGGCATCGACGAGGACGGCTGTCTCCTGGTCCGTCCGGACGGCTACGTCGCGTGGCGCCACCGCACGGCGTCGCCCGAAACGGCGAAGTCGCTGCTCACGGCGTTGCGGAAGCTGCTCGACCGGCCCTGATCACGGCGTGGTGACCTGGGTGAAGGTCACCGGGATCTTCGGGGGCCCGCTGCCGTCGCCGAGGGCCGACTTGGCCGCGTCGACGCCGCCCTGGGCGACCTTGTCCAGCACGGCCAGGCCCGGGTCGTCGATGCTGCCGAACACGGTGTACTCCGGCGGGATCTCCGTCGTGCCGAAGACCAGGAAGAACTGGGAGCCGCCGGAGTCGGGCTGGTCGGTCTTCGCCATCGCGAGGACGCCGCGGCCGTAGGTCAGCTCGGGGAACACCTCGTCGCGGATCGTGTAGCCGGGGCCGCCGGTACCGTCGCCGACCGGGTCGCCGCACTGCAGCATGCGCAGCCCGGACGCCACGGACAGCCGGTGGCACGACGTGCCGTCGTAGAACCCCTGCTTCACCAGGCTCAGGAAGTTGACCACGGTGCACGGGGCGAGCGCGCGGTCGAGCGTGAGCCCGATGGGGCCGGCGCTCGTCGCGAGCCGCACGGGGACGGTGCCGGACGACCGCGCCGGCCCGTCGGGCGGCGGCGCCACCTTCTTCGGCGCGGGCGAGATCGATTCGGGGGTGAAAGCGCACGTCACCGGGTCGGCCAGCGGCTTCGGCCGTTTCGGCAGCGGGGCCCGGCCGTCGGCGGGCGGCGCCACCGGGACGCTCGTGGGCGTCGAGGTGGGCGACACGACCGACGCCGAGCCGGCGGGCCGGGTCCCGATGGCGCTCCGGGCGTCCGGCTCGCGCAGGAACCCGGGATAACCCCAGGCCAGGAGCGCGAGCGCCATCAGGATGACGACGACGACCGACCCGGTGATCAGCACGACGGCCGCCGGCGAGGTCTTCTTCGGCGGCAGCGGCGGCTGCCACTGCGGGTACGAGGACGGCGGTGGGCCGTACCCCGGTCTGCCGTCCGGCTCGTTCATCCACGCTCCCTCGTCGGAAGCACCATTCTGCCGCGCGGACCGGCTCGCGGGGCGCGAACGCGCAAAGCCGGCCCGATCACCCCCTCACGGCAGCCCCCACGGCGTGCTCGCCCCGCCGGGCGCCACCGGCCGCACCGCGAAGTCCGGCCGATCGCCCTTCCGGTACACGAAGGCGTCCTCTCCCCGTCCCAGCTCGACCTGGATGTCTCCATTGGCCAGCCGACGCCAGCGCCGCGCCCGGCCCCGCGCGTCCATCACCGCCAGCTCGCCGTCGATACCCGGCCGCAGCACGCACGGGGCTCCCGCCTCGCTGCGCACCTTCAGCCAGCGCGTCTTCCCCGCCGCCAGGGACGCGCTGAGCAGGAACGCGCCTTCGGTCCGGAAGTCGCGCAGCGCGATGTCGCCCCAGGCCGCGGGCACCGCCGGGAACAGCCGGACCACCCCGCCCCAGCTCTGGACCAGCATGTCCTGCACGGACTTCGCCGCCGAAAGCGGTGTCTCGATGACCGGACCGGACTCCTTGTACATCGTGTTCGGCTGGATGTACCGGCGCTGCAGTTCGCCGAGGTAGAACGCCGCCTGCTCGCCGCGCAGCATCTGCGCCGAGATCGAGGCCGCCCCGGTGAACGTGTAGCCCTGCAACGCGCCTTCGAAGCCGACCCAGTGGTTCAGCGACGTCTCGATGATCTGCCGGTGCTCCGGCTGCTCCCAGGTGACGTCGTAGAGCGGGTAGATCTGCAGCAGGTGCGAGTAGTGGCGGTGCGACTTCGCGAACGGCACGCCGGCGCCGATCATGTACCCGTTCGCGTCGGCCGGGTAGTCGACGAGGTTCGCCAGCACGTCCCGCCACTTCGGCGCGAGCGGGTCGCCGGGCGCGTTCTGCAGCAGCGTCTTGCAGCCCCAGCGGATCAGCGAGAGGTCGTAGTTGCAGTCGGGCGCGTTGACGCCGTACTCGGGTGAGAACGTCGGCGGCAGGTGCAGCTTGCCGTCCGGGCCCGGCGCGAGGAAGTGCAGGTAGTAGTTGATCGCCTTGCGCAGCAACGGAACGAGCGTGCCCTGGAGCAGCGACCGGTCCATCGTGTGCCGGTAGGACAGCCACACGTTGTGCAGCGCCCACGTCAGGTTGCCGACCTCCGGCGTCGGCGTGTCGTGCCCGGGGATGCCGACCGGGAACCCGCTGGTGGCGTTCGAGACGCCGTTGAGCAGCGTCATGTCGGTCGTGCGCGGGATGCCCGCCGAGTCGGCCTGGTACGGCGACGCGACCTGGCTGGTCAGGTTGGCCCGGTACTTGTCGAGCGCGTGGCTGACGGCGTCCAGCTCCAGGTGGTTCGAGCCGTGGATCAGCCAGTATTCGAGCTGCACGTTGAGGTTCCACCACGTCGCCGGCCACGGCGTGTTCTCCAGCCACGGTCCCGACGTCGCCATCACCGGCGCCTCGCGCCGGGCCGCCGACGCGACCTTGTACAGCTGGATCCAGTAGAAGCTCTGCAGCCGGGTGTCCGGAATGGACACGAAGCTGCGCTGGTAGTAGTCGTGCCACCAGCGGCGGTGGTCCTGGGTGAGCGCGGCGAACGGCTCCGCGTGACGCACCGTCGAAAGCGCCCGCGCCGCCGACGTCTTCGCCGGGTGCGACCACGCCACCGACGTGTACAGCGTCCGCGCGCCGCCGCGGGTGACCTCGCGCCACGCCGTCACGTGCTCGCCGCCGGCCAGCAGCGGCTGCACGGCCAGCCGCGCGTCGCCGCTGCCGCTCAGCTGCACCGGCGGGTTCGCGGTGTAGCCGTCCGGCGGCGGCTTGTTCCACACCGGGTCGGCGCGCGGGCTGACCGCGACCGCCGGGTGGAACACCCACTTGAACCCGCGCTCCCCTTCCGAGGGCCGGATTTCGACGGCGAGCAGCGACTGTCCGGTGTGGACGATCGCGCGCAGGCTCAGGCTGCCCGCGGCGGTGGTGATCGTGCCGGTCAGCTCGGCGTTCCACAGGTCCATCCGCCAGTCGATCGCGGTGATCGCGCCGACCGGTTCGAGGGTGAAGTACCCGATCGGCAGCCGGGCCAGGCCGAACAGCGAGCCGAACTCGGGGCGGTGGTCCTGCACCTGGCTGTGCTGGACGTTGAACCGGATCGCGTTCTGCCCGGGCTCGGCGTAGATGCCGGACCCGAGGAACCCGTTGCCCAGGAACGGTCCCTCGTACCAGGTCTTCGGCAGCCGCCGCCAGTACAGGTCGGCGGTGCCGAGGAACCCGGCCCAGGCGAAGTCGTCGCCGCCGGGTTCGGCGGCGAAGGCGGGCGTGATCCCGGCCGCGCCGGCGGCGATCCCGGCGAGCGCGCCACCGAGCACGGTCCTGCGGGTGATGTCCATTCGACCTCCTCGTCGAAAGCGGGTTTCAGCTCGGCAGGCCCCATTGCGGCGCGGGGCCGAGCGCGGGGACGTCCCGCGGCGCGCAGTCCGGCCGGCCGCCCCGCGGGGTGACGACGGCGGTGCCGCCGCGGCACAGCCCGACCGCGATCCGCCCGGTCCCGGCCGGGCGGCACGGCAGGCGGCGGCCATACTCGTCGCGGACGTCGACGTCGCCAGCGATGCCGTGCTGGAGGACCAGCGGCTCACCGGCTTCGCTGTGCACGCGGACGAACTCCGTGCGGCCGTCGCGGCGGGAGGCGTCCACGAGGAACGCTCCTTCCGCGCGCAGCCCGGCGATCGAGGCGTCCCGCCAGGTCGCCGAGACCGACGGGAAGATCTTGAGTACGCCACCGGAGCCCTGCATCAGCATGTCCACTATGGACTGTGCGGCGGTGATCGGGCTTTCGATCGCGAAGTTGGAACCCTCGCGGTACATCGTGTTCGCCGTCAGCTCGGTGTCGGCGACGACGTTGCGGTCGAGGAAGAACTTCAGGTAGCGCAGGGCTTCCTGGGGCGCGTCCATCACGGACTTCATCGAAGACGCGGCCGCGTAGCTGTAGCCGTGCCAAGCGGACTGGTCGGCGGCCCAGTGGTCGAAGGTCCGGGTCATGACGTCGCGGTCCGCCGGCCGGTCCCAGACCTTCTCCCGCAGCGGGTAGAGCCACAGCAGGTGGGAGAAGTGCCGGTGCGACGCGGCCAGTGGGACGCCGTCGCCGATCAGCACGCCGTTCGCCGGATCTTCGTGGTACGGCACGAGTTTCGCGCCGATCTCCCGCCAGATCGGCACGCGCGGTTCGTCGAGGCGCAGGATCCGCGCGGTGTCGACGAGCGTCCGGGCCGCCCACCGGATCAGCGACAGGTCGTAGGTGCAGTCGGGCGCGTCGGCGTACTCCGGCGAGCGGGTCAGCGGCAGGTGGAGCGACCCGTCCGGGCCGGCGAACAGGAAGTGGCGGTAGAAGTTCAGCGCCTTGGCCAGCGTCGGGTACAGGACGTCGCGCAGGACCTGCCGGTCGAGGTGGTGGCGGTAGGCGAGCCAGACGTTGTGCAGGCCCCACAACAGGTTCCCGGTCTGGTCGGTCTTGGACGTCGTCCCGGGGACGCCGACCGAGCGCGTGCCGCCGGGCCGCAGCCGCCAGTCCCCCGGGTGCGAGAGCGCGTAGGTGTCGCCGTCGCGGTAGGCGGGCGGCACGGACGTCTCGAGGTTCGCGTGGTCGCGCCGGAACGTCTCGGTGACGGCGTCGAGTTCGGGGTGGTTGCTGCTGTTCACGATCGGGTAGGTGACCTGGACGTTGAGGTTCCACCACACCGCGGTCCAGCTGTTGCCGACCTCGGGGAACCACGGTCCCCACTCGGACACGACCGGCCCGTCCGCGCGGGTGGCGGCGGCGATCTTGTACAGCTGGATCCAGTAGAACCGCTGGACCTGCTTGTCCGGCACCGAAACGAAGCTGCGGCGGTGGTAGTCGTTCCACCAGCGGCGGTGGCGGGCCAGCAGCGCGTCCGGGTTCGCGGCAAGCGCTTTCTCGACGCTTCCGCGGGCGTCCGCGGTGTGCGTGGTGCCCGGGAAGCTGTAGGCGACGGTGGCGGCGAACAGCCGTCTCGTGCCGATCGCCCGCTCCCGCCACGCGGTGGTGTACCCGCCGCCGGCGAGCATCGGCTGCGCGCAGTAGCCGGCGGCGACCTCGGGGGCGGGGTTGGCGACGTACTCGGGCGGCTTGCGCACGGTCCGGGTCGTCGCCGACTCCAGCGGCTGGAAGGCCCAGGCGGCGCTCTTTTCGCCGTCGCCCGGGGTCAGCGAGACGAGCAGCACGCCGAGGTCGTTGTGCACGACGGCGGAGAATGCGACCGAGCCGCGGGTGGTGGTGATGGTGCCGCCGAGTTCGGCGTTGTAGAGGTCGAGCGTCCAGTCGACGGCGGTGATCGCGCCGGCGAAGGTGAGGGTGAGGTAGCCGATCGGCAGGCGGGACAGGCCGATGCCGGCTTCCCACTGGATCCGCTGGTCCTGCACCTGGGTGTGGCTCAGCATGACCTTGAGGGTGTCGGGTGTCTTGCCGGCGTAGACCTGGGCGCCGAGGTAGCCGTTGGCGAGGAAGGGACCTTCCTGCCAGTTCCCGGGAAGCCGCTTCCAGACCATCCGCGCATCGGCGGCGACGTCCCGGTGCGGGTTCCCCGCACTCGCGGCGGCGGGCGACGCGGCCCGAGCCCAGAGTCCCCCGAACGCGGCGGCCCCCACCGCGACCGATGCCGAGCGAAGCACCGCACGCCGCGACACTGCATCCATGAAGTGTCCTCCGAATTCATACTACGTTTCGGCGAGATCAGCAGGCGGCGTGCGGCCATACTTGCAGAGGGTGTCCCGAAACGCCAGGAGGGTTCACCCGGAAAGCGGCAGAGACATCCGATGTATGGCTCAGATCTGGGCGATCAAGGTGTCGGCCGCCCAGCTCTCCCACCGCTCGGGCGACCAGCCGCGGTCCTGGACGAACACCTGGTAGAGCTCCGGGCACAGGCCCGCACCCCCGGCTTGGCCACCAGGGACCGGGCGGCTTCGAGGTGGACGGCGAACCGGGGGTCGGCATCGGCGTCCCATTGCCCGGCGATCGCCGGGTCGGCCGAGGCGGCCGCGCGCAGCATCTCGACGATCGGGGCGACGCGCTCCAGGATCCCGCGCGTCCCGCGGACGTGCAGCCGCACGTGGACCTCGGCGGCCGGGGCGGCGACGGCGTCCCGGAACCACGGCCGGTCCATCGTCGCGACCGGCTCCAGGTCACCCGCGATCGCGAGCAGCACGCGCTTGTTGCCGAAGGTGAAGTAGATCGTCTGCACGGCGACGCCGGCCCGGTCGGCGATCTCCTTGAGGGTCGTCGCGCCGTAGCCGTCGCGGATGAACAGCTCGCGCGCCGCCGTTGTCAACGCCCGGCAAGCCGAAGCCTGGAACGGCTGGGAGGGTGTCCACTGGGCCCGCAACCGCGCCCGCTACAACGCGATCGTCCGCGCGTTCAACGACGACGTCCTCGACGTCGGCTGCGGCACCGGCCACGTCACCCTGCTGGCCGCGCGGCGCGCCTCCCGCGGACACGTCATCGGGATCGACCACTCGGCCCCGATGCTGGAGCGCGCCCGCGCCGACGCGCTGGCGCAGGACATCACCAACGTCAGGTTCGAGCAGGGCGACGCCCAGGTCCACCCGTTCCCCGACAGCGGATTCGACGTAGCGCTCAGCCGGGGCGGAGTGATGTTCTTCGACGACCCGGTGGCCGCATTCACCAACATCCGGCGCGGTCTGGCTGGTGGACGCGACCCGGGCTGCCTAGGCGCCCGGCAGTGGGGGCAGCGCCGGGGTGAACAGCCACCGCGTGAAGAACGCGTCCAGCGAGCGGGCCGCGTAAGCCTCGGCCATCGCGACGAACTGCTCCGTGGTCACCAGCCCGTGCCGGTGGTCCCCCGTCCACGCCTTCAGCAACGCGAAGAACGGTGGGTCGCCGATCTCCGCTCGCAGCGCGTGCAACGTCAACCCGCCGCGCTTGTACACGCGCTCGTCGAACATCCGGGACACGCCCGGGTCCGCGATCCGGACGTCGGCCGGTTTGGCCTTGATGCGCGTGTGCCAGCTGCGGGCCAGCGCCTGGGCCGACTGGCCGCCGGACTCCTCCGACCACAGCCACTCCGCGTACGTCGCGAAGCCCTCGTTCAGCCAGATGTGCCGCCAATCCGCCACCGTCAAGCTGTTGCCGAACCACTGGTGGGCCAGCTCGTGCACCACCAGCCGCTCGTACGTGCGGCGGCCGTCGACGTGGTTGGCGCCGAAGATCGCCATGCCCTGCGCCTCGATCGGGTCGTCGAGGTCGTCGTCGGTGACGACGATGACGTACTCGTCGAACGGGTACGGCCCGAACAGCCGCTGCAGCATCTCGATCATCCGGCCCTGCCGGCCGAAGTCGCGCTCGAACGCGCGCCGCAGCCGCGGGGGTACGGCGGCCCGCTGCGGCACCGTCTGCAGGACGGAATCGACGTGACCGCGGCCGAAGCCGAGCGTGAACCGGCGCGCGCCGACCCCCGCGTGCGGGAACCAGCCGCGGCCCGTCAGCTCCAGCTCGTCGTACCGACCGAGCTGGACGCTCATCAGGTACGTCGCCGTCGGCTCGGGCCGCTCGAACACCCACCGCGTCGTGCTGCCCCCGATGGAGCGTTCGACCAGGTTGCCGGTGACGGCGACCAGGTACGGCGACGCCGTCGTCAGGGTCACGCGGTAGGCGGCCTTGTCCGACGGGTGGTCGTTGCACGGGAACCACGACGGCGCCCCGACCGGCTGGCTCGCCACGAGCGCGCCGTCGGTCAGCTCGTCCCAGCCGACGTCGCCCCAGCGGCTGCGCACCGGACGCGGGTTGCCGACGTAGTGCACCTCGATCGTGAACGCGGCACCCGGCGCGATCGACTTCGCCGGCCGGACGTGCAGCTTCGCGCCGCGCTTCAGGTACTTCGCGGGCTTGCCGTCGACGAGCACGCGGTTGATCCGGAACTCGCCGAAGTCCAGGCTGACGCGGGAAAGCGCCTGCGTCGCCTCGGCCGTGAGCACCGCGGACGCCGAGAGCCGGTTCGGCCCGACCTTGTAGTCGAGGTTCAGGTCGTAGTGCCGGACCCGGTAGCCGCCGTTGCCGTGCGCGGGGAGGTAGGGGTCACCCGAGGTGTCCGCGCCGGGGGCCGGTGCCGGAGCCTTCGAAATCACCCGTTGCGCACCTTTCGTCGAGCGGCCGTACCAAACCAGGCTCGCACGGACGGGTGAGTCCGGCGAGCCAGGCGGGTACTTCGTGACCTTCTACTTACCCGTCCACGCGGAGATCGGGTTGCCGAGCCAGCGCGTGTCGGCCGGCACCTCGTCGCCGCGGGTCACCAGCGAGCCCGGGCCCACCGTCGTGCGCGCGCCGATGCCGGCGCCCGGCAGCACGATCCCGTGCGGGCCGAGCGTCGCGCCTTCGCCGAGCGCCACGCGCGACATGCTCATGATCCGGTCGTGGAACAGGTGCGTCTGCACGACGCAGCCGCGGTTGATCGTCGCGCCGTCGCCCAGCGACACCAGGTCCGCCTCGGGCAGCCAGTACGTCTCGAGCCAGACACCGCGGCCGATCTTGACGCCCATCGTGCGCAGCCACGCGGTCAGCAGCGGGGTGCCGCCGACCGAGCCGATCAGCCACGGTACCGCGAGCGCCTCGACGAAGGTGTCGGCCAGCTCGTTGCGCCAGACGAAGGAGCTCCACAGCGGGTGGTCGATCTCGCGGAACTTGCCGACCAGCAGCCACTTCATCGCGGTCGCGGTCAGCGCCGCCACGATCCCGGCGGCCAGCAGGGCGGGCCCGGCCAGCAGCAGGGCGACGCCGAAGCCGAACGCCGTCGCCGCCCACAGCAGCCCGAAGGCGACCGAGACGGTCAGCGCGACCCCGCACATCACCGGGATGATCCGGCACAGCTCGACCAGCGCCCGCGCCGCCTTGAAGTGCAGCGCCGGGGTGTAGGTGCGGCTGGTGTCGGCCTCCCCGATCGCGCGGCGGACCGGCAGCGGCGGCATCCCGAGGTACGACGAGCCCTTCTTCGCCTTCAACGGCGTCGAGGACAGGACGCCGACCAGGCCGCGCTTCGGCACCGACCGGCCGGGCGCGGTCATCCCCGAGTTGCCGAGGAACGCCTGCTTGCCGATCCGGGCCGGGGCGACGTGCAGCCAGCCGTGGCCGAGCTCGTAGGTGGCGACCATGGTGTCGTCGGCCAGGAACGCGCCGCTGTCGACCTTGGTCATCTTCGGCAGCGCCAGGACCGTCGACGCCTCGACGTTGCGGCCGACCTTCGCGCCGAGCAGCCGCAGCCACACCGGCGTGAACAGGCTGGCGTACAACGGGAACAGGCCTTCGCGGGCCATGTTCATCAGCCGCTCGGTGGCCCAGACCTGCCACGCGACGCGGCCGTGCACCGGGTGGTAGCCCTCGACCATGCCGATGCTCAAGCACCGGACCCCGACCAGCACGAGCAGCATGTACGCCAGGAAGTACGCGGCGGTCGCGGCCGGGACGAAGACCAGCGCGCGGGTGAACGCGTCCAGCAGCGTCGGCGCACCGGCGATCGCGTAGCCGAGCACGCCGACACCCGCGAGCGCGGCCACGCCGGGCAGGAAGCCGAGCGCCAGGGAGGTCGCGCCGTAGACGGCGGCCCAGAAGTGCGACCGCGGCGGGCGGCTCGACGGCCACTTCAGCGCGTCGCGCTCGTCCTTGGCCACGCGCGCCGCCGGCGAACCGGCCCAGCGCTGCCCGGCCGGGACGGCGCCGCGGACGGTCGACCCGGCCGCGATCTCCGCGCCCTTGCCGATCCGGACACCCGGGAAGAGCGTGCTGCGCGCGCCGATGCGGGCCTCCGCGCCGACGCGGACCTTGCCGATGTGCACGACGTCGCCGTCGACCCAGTGGCCGGTCAGGTCGACCTCGGGCTCGATCGCGGCGCCGCGGCCCAGCTTGAGGAAGCCGGTGACCGGCGGCGGCGAGTGCAGGTCGACGTCCTTGCCGATCCGCGCGCCGAGCGCCTTGGCGTACGTCGTCATCCACGACGCGCCGGCGACGCTGTCCGCGCCGGAGAACTCGGCGAGCTTCTCGGCCGTCCACAGTCGCAAGTGGACACTGCCGCCGCGCGGGTACGTGCCCGGGCGGACGCCGGAGAGCAGCACGCGCGCGCCGCCTGCGGCGATCGCGATGCGGCCGGCCGGGCTGAACAGCACCAGCCAGGCCAGGCCGATCCACGCCCAGCCCATCGTCGGCGCCCAGGCGAACCCGAGCAACGACAGGACGTTCGACAGCGCGGCGGCGAGCGTCGCCCAGCGCAGCCCGACCAGGCCCATCAGCGGGACCATCAGCAGCGTCTGGACGACCCCGGCGCGCCGGGGCGTCGGCGCGATGTCGCGGCGCTCGGTGGCCTGGCCGCTCAGCGCGTCCAGCATCGCGGCCAGCGCGCCGAGCTTCGGGTAGGCGTAGACGTCGGCGACCGACACCTGCGGGTGGCGGGTGCGGATGCGCGCGACGACCTGGGCGGCCGTGAGACTCCCGCCGCCGTGGGTGAAGAAGTCGGCCTTCGGGTCGTCGACCGACACGCCGAGGATCTCGGCCCAGCCTTCGGCGAGCCACGTCTCGGTCGGCGACAGCCCGGCGGCGTCCACAGTGGACAGCGGCCACGGGAGCGCGTTGCGGTCGACCTTGCCGGACGTGCGGGTCGGCAGGTCGTCGACGACGGCGAGCAGCGGCACCAGCGCGGCGGGCAGGTGCTCGCGCAGCCGGGTCGCGGACTCGTCCTGGTCGAACGGGACACCGGCGGCCGGGACGACGTACCCGACGAGGACCTGGTTGCCGGCCTTGGTTCGGCGGATCGCGGCGGCCGCGCCCTGCACGCCCGGCAGGGCCTGCAGCGCGGCGTCGACCTCGCCCAGCTCGATGCGGCGGCCGCCGAGCTTGACCTGCTCGTCGAGGCGGCCCAGGAACAGCAGGCCCTCCTCTTCGGCGCGGACCATGTCCCCGGAGCGGTAGGCGCGCTGCCAGCCCAGCGACGGCAGCGGCGCGAACTTCTCGGCGTCCTTCTCGGCGTCGAGGTAGCGGGCCAGGCCGACGCCACCGATGACCAGCTCGCCGGTCTCGCCCATGGCGACCGGCTCGCCCTCGTCGTTGACGACGGCGAGCTGCCAGCCCGCCAGCGGCAGGCCGATCCGGACCGGGCCCTCGCCGGTCAGCTGCGCGGCGCAGGCGACGACGGTGGCCTCGGTCGGGCCGTAGGTGTTCCAGACTTCGCGGCCTTCGACGGCGACGCGCTCGGCCAGCTCCGGCGGGCAGGCTTCGCCGCCGAAGATGAGCAGGCGGACGTCTTCGAGGGCGTCGGCGGGCCACAGCGCGGCCAGCGTCGGCACGGTCGAGACGACGGTGATGCCCTGCGCGACCAGCCACGGGCCGAGGTCGACCCCGGTGCGGACCAGCGCGCGCGGCGCCGGGACCAGGCAGGCGCCGTGCCGCCAGGCCAGCCACATCTCTTCGCAGGAGGCGTCGAAGGCGACGCTCAGCCCGGCCAGCACGCGGTCGTGCGGGCCGATCGGCTCCTCGGTGAGGAAGAGCTCGGCCTCGGCGTCGACGAAGGCGGCGGCGGACGCGTGCGTGACCGCGACGCCCTTGGGCTTGCCGGTGGACCCGGAGGTGAAGATGATCCACGCGTCGTCCGCGGGGCCGGGGACGCCGTCACGCCCGCCCGGCGTGCTGTGGACCTCGATCTTGCCGTCGGTGGCGACGGCCGCGACCTGGGCCTCCTCGAAGACCAGCTCGGCGCGCTCGTCCGGGTCGTCCGCGTCGACCGGCACGTAGGCGGCGCCGACGGACAGGGTGGCGAGGATCGCGACGTAGAGCTCGGCGGTACCGGAGGAGATCCGGATGCCGACGCGGTCGCCCAGGCCGACGCCGTACGAGCGCAGGCGGCGGCCGTAGGCGTCGATCTCCTCGAGCAGCCGGCGGTAGGTCAGGGTGGTCGTGCCGTCGTCGATGGCGGCGGCGGCCGGGTACCGCTCGGCGGTCTCCGCGAGGATGTCGAGCAGGGTGCGCTCGCCGGCGCCGAGGCCGGACCAGAACAGCGCCCGGTCGGCGACGGGGGCGGCCACGGGCGTGGCGAGCACCGGGGCCGTTTCGGCGGGTTCGATCGTGACGGTCATCGGGCGTTCACCTCGACCGGAACGAAGACGTGCAGGGACGGACTATGGGCGCGCAAGCCCATCACTCACCTTCCGCGAGCCTCACCGGGCTTGCTCTCCTGAATGAGGCGCCCGCAACGACCCTCCACCATACTCGCTGGTGAAGGAAATATATCTTCCCGGTCACGACGGAGTGTCGGACCTCACGATCACGGCCCTGACCAGCGTGATCCAGGTCGCAATCGACGGACCACGCCGGCCGGGGCGTCAGGAAATCACCGCGTGCGCGCGGCTTTTCCGCCGACCTTCGGTTTCGCCTTCTTTTCGCGAACCCGCACATTCACCCGAACGGGGCTGCCCGCGAAACCGAACTGTTCGCGGAACTTGCGCTCGATGAACCGGCGGTAGCCCGCCTCGAGGAAGCCGGTGGTGAACAGCACCAGCGTCGGCGGCCGGATGCCGGCCTGCGTCGCGAACAGCACCTTCGGCTGCTTGCCGCCGCGGACCGGCGGCGGGGTCGCCGCGATCAGGTCGGAGAGCCACGCGTTGAGCTGGCCGGTCGGCACCCGCTGGTCCCACGACGCCAGCGCCGTCCGCAGCGCCGGGGCGATCTTGCGCACCGAACGGCCGGTCAGCGCCGAGATGTTGACCTTCTCCGCCCACGGCACGCGGACCAGGCCGCGCTCCAGCTCGCGGACCATCGCGTGCCGGCGGTCCTCGTCGACCAGGTCCCACTTGTTGAACGCGAGCACGCAGGCGCGCCCGGCCTCGACGACCATGGTCAGCACCCGCAGGTCCTGCTCCGAGATCGGCTCGGCCGCGTCCAGCAGCACGATCGCGACCTCGGCCGCGTCGATCGCGGTCTTGGTGCGCAGCGAGGCGTAGTACTCGGCGCCGGCGGCGAAGTTCACGCGCTTGCGCAGGCCGGCCGTGTCGACGAACCGCCAGGTCTCGCCGTCCAGCTCGACCAGCGAGTCGACCGGGTCGACGGTGGTGCCCGCGACCGAGTCGACGACCGAGCGCTCCTCGCCGGACAGCTTGTTCAGCAGGCTCGACTTGCCGACGTTCGGCTTGCCGACCAGCGCGACGCGCCGCGGGCCGGTCGAGGCGGCGCCGCCTTCGCGGGGCGCCTCGGGCAGGGCCTTGAGGATGGCGTCGAGCAGGTCGCCGGAGCTGCGGCCGTGCAGCGCGCTGACCGGGTGCGGCTCGCCGAGGCCGAGCGACCACAGCGACGCGGTGTCCGCGAGCAGCCGGTCGTCGTCGACCTTGTTCGCGGCCAGCAGCACCGGCTTCTTGGAGCGGCGCAGGACCTTCGAGACGGCCTCGTCGGTGGCGGTGGCGCCGACGGTCGCGTCGATCACCAGCAGCACGGCGTCCGCGGTCTGCATGGCGAGCTCGGCCTGCGCGGCGACGGAGGCCTGCAGCCCGGTCGCGTCCGGCTCCCAGCCGCCCGTGTCGACCAGGGTGAACTTCCGCCCGCCCCAGTAGGCGTCGTAGGCGACGCGGTCGCGGGTCACGCCCGGCACGTCCTGCACGACGGCTTCGCGGCGGCCGAGGATGCGGTTGACCAGCGTCGACTTGCCCACGTTGGGGCGGCCGACGACGGCGAGCACCGGCTGCCCGAGGGCGGCCTCCTCGGCCAGCTCGGCCGCCTCGATCTGCGCGTCGAGCGCGGCGAACTCGGTCTCGTCGGACCAGGTGCCGTCGACTTCGCCGACGCTGTCCAGCGCCGCCGACGTACTTTCTCCCGCGGAGGCGGAATCAAACACTGCCATCACTACCCAATTTCCCTTATGGCGTAACGAATCCGTTTTCGGTACGCCAATCGTCCAAAGTCTTCACGAGCGCCGCGAGCTCGCCGCGCAGCTCCTCGGTGCCCTGGTCGAGCCCGGTCTTGCCGGGGCCGACCTTCGGCGTGAACGGCTCCCCCACGAGGATGTCCACGCGCGGGCGCCAGCGCCTCTTGCCGTCGGCCGGCTTGCGCGTGCCCCGCGTCGCGACCGGGAGCACGGTCGCGCCGGAGGCCCGGACGAGCCAGGCCGCGCCGCGTTCGGCCGCGCCGACGTCGCCGGCCCCGCGGGTTCCCTCGGGGAAGATGCCCACGACGCCGCCGTCCTTCAGCACGCCGACCGCGGTCATCAGCGGTTTGCGGTCGATCTCGCCGCGCTTGAGCGGGATCTGCCCGATCGCCAGGAAGAACTTCCCCACGATCCCGCCGAACATCTCGGCCTTGACCAGGAACGCCGAGCGGCGCGGCAGCATTCCGAAGATCAGCTGCGGTTCGATCATCGAGCTGTGGTTGGCGATCACGAGCACGGGCCCGGTGGCGGGCATGCGCTCACGGCCGTGCACGCGGATGCGGAAGGCCGACCGCAGATGATACCGGGCGAAGACCCGCCCGGCGTCGTGGAGCCAGCCGACGGAGCCTTCCGGCAACCCGTCAGCTTTCATCGGGCGACCTCGGCGTTGCACCCCGCCAGCAGGCCGCGGTGGCTGGCCAGTTCGCTGAGGGCGACGATCACCTGGTCGATCGACAGCTCCGAGGTGTCGACGTGCACGGCGTCGTCGGCCGCGCGCAGCGGCGAGGCGGCGCGGGTCGAGTCGAGGTGGTCGCGGCGTTCGACGCTCGCGAGGGCGTCGGCGACCGACGACTTCCGGCCGGCCGCGGTGTCCTGGGTGCTGCGGCGCGACGCGCGGACGTCGGCGGACGCGGTCAGGAAGACCTTCAGCGGCGAGTCCGGCGCGACGACGGTGCCGATGTCCCGGCCCTCGACGACGATCCCGCCGCGGTGGCCCACGACGTCCTCGATGATCTGCCGCTGCCGGGCCACCAGCAGCTCCCGCACGTGCGGGACGGCGGAGACGGGCGAGACGGCCTTGGTGACCTCGGGCCCGCGGATGTCGGCGGCGACGTCCGCGCCGGCCAGCCGGATCTCGGGCCGGTCGGGGCTGGTGCCGATGGCGAAGTCGGTGGCGTCGGCCAGGCGGGCGACGGCGTCCGCGTCGGCCGGGTCGACGCCCGCACGCAGGACGGCGAGGGTGACCATCCGGTACATGGCGCCGGTGTCGAGGTAGCCGGCCCCGAGCCGCTGGGCGAGCTTGCGCGCGACGGTGGTCTTCCCGGTCCCCGACGGGCCGTCCAGCGCGACCACACCACGTAGGGCTCCCGTCACCGGCACTCTCCTAGCGTTCTCGTCAACGTTCTCCGCCGGTGTCCATTCTGCCGGTCGGGCCGCGGAGGAGATCAGTCGCCCCGCACGCCGAAGCGGGCGACCACCAGCGAGAGGCGCTCGTCACGGTGCTCCCGGGACAGCCGGTGCCCCCGGTCGAGGGTGATCAAGCCGTGCAGCGTGCTCCAGAACACCTCGGTCAGGACACCCGCGTTCCGGGTGCCCGCCACCGGCTCGACGACCGCGAGGAGCTCCGCGAAACTCGCCTTCATCACCTCCGGGGTGTCGTCCTCGGCGAACCGCAGCTCCGAGGCCAGGGTGAACATCGCGTCGTAGAGGGCCGGCTTCGCCTCGGCGAACTCGACGTACGCCCGCGCGACCCCGGCCAGGCCGGCGGCGCGGGCGGCGGCCAGCGTCGCGGCCAGCTCGCCGAAGCCCTCCAGGGCGGCCGCCGCCATGATGGCGTCCTTGCCGCCCGGGAAGTGGCTGTAGAGCACCGGCTGGCTGTATTCGATCAGCGCCGCGAGCCGGCGGGTCGTGACCGCGTCCCAGCCCTCCGCCTCGGCCAGCTCCCGGGCCGCGGTGACGATCCGCTGCCCCCGCTCGGTCCGGTCGCGCACACGCCGTTGTCGCTGGGTCATAGGTCACACCCTAGCACTGCTAGACAAAATAGCGTCGCTAGATTAGCGTTGCTAGCAATCCTAGCGATGCTAGAAACCGAAGGGAACACCATGATCGTCACCGGCTACATCCTCGTCGCGATCGTCTCGCTCGGCATCATCTACGTCGGCCTCAACTACCTCTTCGCGCCGGCGAAGATCGCCGTCGGCTTCGGCTTCACCGAGGTCCCCGAGAACGCCGAAAGCTTCCTCAACGTCAAGGGCGGCCGCGACGTCGGAGCCGGCCTGATCCCGCTGGCCCTGATGATCTACGGCGACCCGCACGCACTGGGCTGGGCTTTCCTCACCGCGGCCCTCTGGCCCGTCTTCGACATGCTGATCGTCTTGCGCCACCGGGGGAAGAAGGCCATCGCCTTCGGAGTCCACGGCGGGACCGCGGCCGTGATGGTCGTCGCGGCGGCGCTCCTGCTGCTCGGCTGAACACCGCGAATCGGACACGTGGGTTACGGTGGTTGGGTGAACGTCGAAGTAACTCCCCTGCCCGGCATCGGGGTCCGCAAGGACTTCAGCACCCGGACCGGCCGCCGCATCGGCGTCGTGACCCAGCGGGACGGCCACACCGATCTCATCGTGTCCAAGTCGGACGACCCGGACGCCTGTGCCGCCTCGATCCCGCTGACCGCGGACGAGGCGGGCACGCTGGCCAACCTGCTCGGCGCGCCGCAGCTGGTCGCCCAGCTCACGGAGGAGCACCGGGACCTGCCGGGGATCAGCACGCGGCAGCTGCCGGTCAAGCCGGCCGGCCCCTTCGACGGCCGGACGCTCGGCGACACGGCGATGCGCACCCGCACCGGGGTTTCGGTGGTCGCGGTGGCGCGGGCGGGGCAGGTGCACCCCTCGCCGACGCCCGACTTCACGCTCACCGGCGGCGACCTGCTCGTCGCGGTCGGCACCGGCGAGGGCCTCGAAGCCGCCGCCAAGATCCTGAAGTACGGCTGAGCGCACGATGGACCACACCGCGCTGTCCCTGATCGAACTGGGGGCGGTCTTCTTCGTGCTGGGCGCGCTCGGGCGCCTGGCCGGCAAGATCGGCCTCTCCCCCATCCCGCTCTACCTGCTCGGCGGCCTCTGCTTCGGCTCCGGCGGGCTGATCCCGCTCACCGACATCGGCGGCTTCACCCACCTGGCCAGCGAAATCGGCGTCGTGCTGCTGCTCCTGCTGCTGGGGCTCGAGTACTCCGCGGCCGAGCTGTTCACCGGGCTGCGCCGGTCGTGGACGGCGGGCCTGCTCGACATCGTCCTCAACGCCGCCCCCGGCGCGGCGGTCGCGCTGCTGCTGGGCTGGGGCCCGGTCGGCGCGATGGTGATGGCGGGCGTCACGTACATCTCGTCGTCCGGGATCGTCGCGAAGGTCCTCGGCGACCTCGGCCGGCTCGGCAACCGCGAGACACCGGTGGTGCTGTCGATCCTCGTCTTCGAGGACCTCGTGATGGCGCTCTACCTGCCGATCCTCACGGCGGTGCTGGGCGGGGTGTCGCTGCTCGGCGGCATGGAGGCCGTCGGGATCTCGCTGCTGGTGATCACCGTGGTGCTGGTGATCGCGCTGAAGTTCGGCCGGTACGTCTCGGCGGCGGTCGACAGCCCCGACCGCGAGGTGTTCCTGCTCAAGGTCCTCGGCGCGGCGCTGCTGGTGGCCGGCGTGGCGTCGGCGATGCAGGTGTCGGCGGCCGTCGGCGCGTTCCTGCTCGGCATCGCGATCTCCGGTTCGACGGCGGAGAACGCGACGCACCTGCTGGAGCCGTTGCGCGACTTGTTCGCGGCGGTGTTCTTCGTGGTGTTCGGGCTCAACACGAACCCGGCGTCGATCCCGCCGGTGCTCGGCTGGGCGATCGTGCTGGCGGTGGTGACGACGCTGACCAAGGTCGGCACCGGCTGGTGGGCGGCGCGCCGGCAGGGCATCGGGAAGATGGGCCGGGCCCGCGCGGGAGCGGCGTTGGTCGCGCGGGGCGAGTTCTCGATCGTGATCGCGGGGCTCGCGGTGACGGCGGGCGCGGTGGACGGCGAGCTGGCGGCACTGGCCACCGCGTACGTGCTGCTGATGGCGATCCTCGGCCCGACGGCGGCGCGGGTCGTGGAGCCGATCGCCCGGGCGCTGCAACGGAAGTCGGCGACGCGGACGGCTGCGGCCGAGGCGAGCTGAAGCCGATAACCGGTCGCGCGCGGCGAGGCCGGACCGGCACAGTCGGGCCATGGACGACGAAGACCAGATCGCGGAAGCTCTCGCCGCGGAACGGGAGTCCCTCCGGCCCGGGTGCCGCGCCGACGCGGCCCGGTTCGCGCGGCTGCTCGCCCCGGACTTCCACGAATTCGGCAAGTCCGGCAGCGAGTTCGGCTACGAGGAGGCACTCCGGCTCGTGGCGGCTTCGGACGGCGCGCCGATCACCGTGGAGAACCTGCGGGGATCGCTCGTCGCCGACGGCGTCGTGCTGGTGAAGTACACCTCCGAGCACGCCGGACGGCGCGCGCACCGCACGTCCCTGTGGCGCCGCGTCGCCGGCGGGCACTGGCAGATCTTCCACCACCAGGGCACGCCGGCCGCGGGCTAGCGCAGGTCCGCCCGGCCCGCCGACGGCACGTGCTCGCCACCGCCCGCGGCCGGATGCGTCGTCGCCGCGGGGACCACGCCCGCCAACGGCACCGACGCCGACGTCCGCGCCAAGTCCAGCGTCACCCGGCCCGGCTGGGCCGGACCGCGGATGAAGCTGCCGTCCGTCCCCCCGATGATCAACGCCAGGGCGTGGCCGCGCGGCACGACGTGGTCGGTCGACGCCAGCCGGAACGTCATCGTGTACGCCGTCCCCGGCGTCAACACCCTTTCCTGCGAAAGCGATGCGTAGTTCGCCAAGTCCGCCCAGCCCCGGCTGAGGATCGTGTAGTTCACCTTCTTCACGTCGGCCGACGTGATCCGGTAGCAAGCGTCGTCACCCGACGTCGAGGAGCCCCAGCAGTTCTCCGCCGTCCCCGTCTTGATCCCCTCGCCGCTGCCGGCGAAGTTGCGGATCGTCGCCGCACCGAGGTCGACCAGCAGCGCCGACACCCGGGCCGACGACGTGCTCGGCATCGCCGTCACGGTCACCGACGACGTCCCGGAAACCTGCAGGTCCGAGGCCAGAGCACCGGTCGAGTACGTCAACGCCGCGCTGCCCGGGTTCGTCACCCACGTGTCCTCGCCCAGGCTGGGGTTGTCGGTGAAGTACGCCGTCCCGGACGCCGGCGAGGTGCCCAGCTTGCCGGCCGCACCCGGCCGCAACGTCGTCGCCACCGCACCCGCCGCCGGGTACGCGCTCTGGTCCGCCCACTGGTCCGGCTGCCGCTCGACACTCGCCTGCGGCCCGTTCTGGACGCCGTTGTCGATGCCGAGCAGGTAGTGGTCGAACCACCGGTGCAGCAGGTCCACCCAGTCCGCGCGCCGGTAGTCGAACGGGTCGACGTGCCCGGTCTGCGACAGCCAGATCTTCTTCTCGACGTTCAGCCCGGCCCACCACTGTCCGAAGTGGATGGTCTTGACGTTCAGGTCGTTGACGCCGTGGGAAAGCAGCACGCTGGCCCGCACGTTGCCCGCGTGGGTGACGTAGTCCCGGTCCGCCCACAGCGGCCCGTAGTCGCCGTTCGCGGTGGCGCCGTCGGTGAGGACCTGGTTCTGCGCCGAGCAGTTCTGGCCGCTGTTGCGCGCCTCGACCGTCTGCGCGAGCCCCGCCGGGTTGAAGCCGAACGTCGCGCCGTCGGAGCGGTAGTAGTCGTACCAGGAGCTGATCGCCGAGATCGGCACGATCGTCTTCAGCCCGGCGACACCGGTCGCCGCGACGCCGTTGGCGATGGTGCCGTCGTAGGACTTGCCGATCATCCCGACGTTCCCGGTGCTCCAGCTCGCCGGCACCGCGCTGCCGCCGGTCTTGGCGGTGTAGCCGGCCGCGCGGCCATTGAGCCAGTCGACGACCTTGCGCGCCGAGTCGACGTCGGAGGTGCCGCCGACGTCCGCGCAGCCGGCCGAGCGGTTCGTCCCGGCCAGGTCGACGAGCACCACGGCGTACCCGCGCGGCACGAAGTAGTTGTCGTAGAACAGCGGGAACTTCACCGGCTTCCCGGCGCTGTCGTAGGACTTCAGCTCGCTCTCGTTGCCGCGCCCGCAGCACGAGTAGTACGGGCTGGCGTCCATGATCACCGGCACCCGCGAAGTCGCTTCGCTCGGCCGGATGATGTCGGCGGCGACGCGGTCGGGCTTGCCGTCGCCGTCCCCGTCGTGGCCGATGTCGACCCAGACGGTTTCGCGGATCGCTTTCGCGTAGTCGTAGACCGGTTCGCTCGCCGCGGGCGCCGCGGCCGCCGGGGCCACCGCACCGGACAGGAGCACCGCGAGGACCCCGCACACCACCCCGAGTCGCATGCCCGTCACGCTAGCGAGCCGTGATCGCGTTCACCACGGCGGAAAGTCGGGCGTAGGTTGGGGATCATGACGGAGTCCCTGCCCGCCGTGGGCCGGACCGCGGTCGGCGTCGCCGGCCTGCGGGCCCGCGAAAGCCGCCGCCCCGACCGGCTCTTCGACGATCCGCACGCGGCCGCGTTCTTCACCGCGGGCCGGTCGGTCCTGCCCGAGAACCGCCCGGCCGGCCGCCTGGGCGCGTTCTTCGCCTCGCAGGTCGTGATCCGCACCCGGTTCTACGACGAGTACCTGCTGGGTTCCGGGTGCGCCCAGGTCGTGCTGCTCGCCGCCGGGCTCGACGCGCGCGGGTTCCGCCTGCCCTGGCCGGCCGGCACCCGGCTGTTCGAGCTGGACCTGCCCGAGGTCTTGGCGTTCAAGGACGACGTACTCGCCGAACAGGGCGCCGAGCCGTCCTGCGAGCGGATCGCCGTCCCGGTCGACCTGCGCGAAGACTGGGCGAGCGCACTCCGCGCCGCCGGGTTCGTCCCGGACGTCCCGACCGCGTGGCTGGCCGAGGGCCTGCTCGTCTACCTGTCCCACGACGAAGCCGACCGGATGCTCACCACGGTGACCGGGCTCTCCGCGCCCGGCAGCACCGTGTCGTTCGAGCACCGGGCGGACGGGACACCGGACAGCCTGCTGGCCCGCGCCAAGGCGGCGCCGGGCAGCGAGCACATCACCGGCCTGTGGAAGGGCGGCCTCGGCGACCGGGCACCGGAGTGGCTGCGCGAGCACGGCTGGGAGCCGGCCACGGTCACCGGCGCCCAGCTGGCCGCGGACTACGGCCGCCCGGACGACGCGACCCCCGGCGGCTTCGTGACAGCGGTGTGTCAGAGCTCGACGTTGCGGTAAAGCGCCCCGACCTCGCCCTTCGTCAGCCGCCGGATCGAGCCGACGCGCTGGTTGCCGAGCTGGACATCGCCGACCGCCGTGCGGACCAGCTTGAGCACCGGGTGGCCGGTGTCCTTGAGCAGGCGGCGCACGATGTGCTTCTTGCCCTCGTGGATGACCAGCTCGACCAGCGACTTGCCCGAGTGCATGTCCTTGACCCGGAACTGGTCGACCTTGACGATGCCGTCCGGCAGCTCCCAGCCGTTGCGCAGCTCCTTGCCGAGCCCGCGCGGGACGAGGCCGTCGACCTCGGCGAGGTAGGTCTTGAGCACCCGGTAGGACGGGTGCATCAGCCGGTGCCCGAGGTCGCCGTCGTTGGTGAGCAGCAGCAGGCCTTCGGTGTTCTCGTCGAGCCGGCCGACGTGCACCACGCCGGGCGTCTCCTCGTAGCGGCCGGCGAGGTAGTCGCCGACGCACGGGCGGCCGCGGTCGTCCGACATCGTCGAGTGCACGCCCTTGGGCTTGTTCAGGGCGAGGTAGATCAGGTCGTCGCGCAGGTTCACGCGGGTGCCGTCGACGTGGATGATCGCCTCGTCCGGGTGCACCCGGCGGCCCAGCTCGGTGACGACCTGGCCGTCCACCTCGACCCGGCCGGCCGCGATCAGGTCTTCCGCCGCCCGCCGGGAGGCGACCCCGGCCTGCGACAGCACCTTCTGCAGGCGGATGCCGTCGGGGTGCTCACTGGATGTCATCGATGGTGTCCACTTCGGGTAGCAACGGAGCGATGGCGGGCAGGTCGTTCAGTGACGACAGCCCCAGTCGCTCCAGGAACAGCTCGGTCGTCACGTACAGCGTGCCGGTCGTCTCGGGGTCGGTCCCCATCTCTTCGATGAGGCCGCGCGCGAGCAGCGTCCGGATCACGCCGTCCACGTTCACGCCGCGCACCGCGGCGACCCTGGCCCGGGTCACCGGCTGCCGGTACGCGATCACGGCGAGGCTCTCCAGCGCGGCCCGGGTCAGCTTCGACCGCTGGCCGTCCAGCAGGAGCTTCTCCACGAACGGGGCGTAGACGTCCCTAGTGTAGAACCGCCACCCTTCCCCGACGCGGCGCAGGTCGATCCCGGAGGTCCGGTCGGTGAACTTCTGCGCCATGGTCCGCAGGGCGACGACGATCCGCGCCTTGGGCTGTTCGAGGGTTTCGGCGAGCAGCTCCTCGCTGGCCGGCGAGTCGACGACCAGCAGAAGCGACTCGAGGGCGGCTTCGAGGGCCTCATCGGAGGTGACGTCGGGCAGCAGGCTGACGTCCCCGGCGGCGACGAGGTCCGACTCGGGATCGTCGGGATCGAGAGCGGGCTCGGCAGCTTCGGGCTCAGGCTCGGCAGGCGCGGAGCTTTCGGGTGAAAGCTCCGCATCGGGCTCGGGCTCGGGCTCGACGGCACTCTCCTCGGCCGGCTCTTCCGCCGCAGCCTCCTCGGCCGGAGCTTCCGCGACCAGCGGCTCCAGCGGCTCCTCCGGCTCGCCGTCCTCGGTGACCGGCTCGCCGGACAGCGCCTCGTCCAGCGCCAGCTCCGCCGCGGCCGCCTCGACCTGCTCCGACCCCGGCTCCGGCGTCTTGTCTTCGGGGCTCACCCGTACTCCTCTTCGTCTCCGGCGGACCGGTCCAGCTCGGCCGCCGCGGAGGCTTCCGCCATCGAGCCGCCCGTCCAGCGGACGTGCAGCTCCGCCAGCGCCTCGCTCTGCTCGAACTGGACCGTCGCCTCGCGGTAGAGCTCCAGCAGCGCCAGGAAGCGCGCCACGATCTCGACCGTGTGCTCGCAGTCGTCGACCAGCTCGCCGAACGTCGCCTGCCCCGCCGCGGCCAGTTTGACCCGCAGCAGCGCCGCGTGCTCGCGGACCGACACGCGGCCCATGTGGATGTGGGCGATCGACACCGTCGGCGGCGGCTTCGGCCGGAACACCGCCACCGCGATCTCCGCGAACTTCTGCGGCGTCACGCCCAGCATCACCTCGGGCAGCAGCCCGATGAACCGCTCCTCCAGCGCCACCGAACGCGGGTAGCGCCGCAGCGCGCCCTGCTCCAGCTCGCCGAACAGCGCCGCCACCTGCTTGTACGCCCGGTACTGCAGGATCCGCGCGAACAGCAGGTCGCGGGCCTCGAGCAGGGCGAGGTCGTCCTCGCTCTCCACTTCGGCCGACGGCAGCAGGCGCGCCGCCTTCAGGTCCAGCAGCGTCGCCGCGATGACCAGGAACTCCGTCGTCTCGTCGAGGTTCCAGTCGGTGCCCAGCGCCCGGGTGTAGGCGATGAAGTCGTCGGTGACCCGGTGCAGCGCCACCTCGGTGACGTCGAGCTGGTGCTGCGAGATCAGCTGCAGCAGCAGGTCGAACGGTCCCTCGAAGTTCGCCAGCCGCACCTTGAACTTCGACGTGCTCAGTTCCTCGGTGTTGACGCCTTCGGGGATCATCCCGCCGTGCACCGTCTGGTGCTCTTCGGGAACCTGTTCCTCCGGAGCCGATGCCGGGACCGGTGCCGGCTCGTCCATCAGCCCTCGGTTTCGCCGCCGTCTGAGCCGACCACCCGCAGCCGCTGCACCAGCACCGACTCCTCGCCGTTGGCGTCGAAGTCGGCCAGCAGCACGGCGACCGCCTCGCGGACCAGCCGGCCGCGGTCGACGACCAGGTCGTGCTTCGCGCGCAGCGTCAGCCGGGCCTGCTCCATGGCGACGAGCTCGTCGCCGGAGACGTACACGGTGATCTTCGCGTCGTGCTTGGTCCGGCCGGACCCGTGCGGGGCCGCGCTGCGGGCCAGCTGTTCCGTCCGGCCGTTGTCCGAAGGCCTGGCCTTCTCGACGGGCTCGGCGGGTGGTGCCTGGGGAGGGAGATCGAGGGCGGGACTGGAGGTGATCCTGAAGAGTTCCGACGCTCCGGGCAGGGAGGCGCGCCTGCTCACCGAGCGATCACCTCACGGGCCAGCTGGCGGTACGCCGCCGCGCCGGCCGACTTGGGCGCCCAGGTCGTGATCGGCTCACCCGCGACCGTCGTCTCGGGGAACCGCACGGTGCGGTTGATGACCGTGTCGAACACGGTCTCGCCGAATGCCTCCACCACGCGAGCCATGACCTCCTTCGAGTGCAGGGTTCTCGGGTCGTACATGGTGGCGAGAATCCCGACTATGTCCAGTTTGGGGTTGAGGCGTTCCTGCACCTTCTCGATCGTGTCGATCAGGAGCGCGACGCCTCGGAGACTGAAGAACTCGCACTCGAGCGGGATGATCACGCCGTCCGCGGCGGTCAGCGCGTTCACCGTGAGCAAGCCGAGTGAGGGCTGGCAGTCGACAAGAACATAGTCGTAGTCGTTCATGACCGGACGAAGGACCCGTAACAACGTGTGCTCGCGCCCTACCTCGGCGACGAGCTGGACCTCCGCCGCGGACAGGTCGATGTTGCTCGGCAGCAGGTCAACGCCGTCGACGCGGGTTTTCATCAGCACGTCGGTGGCGCTGACCGACCGCTCCATGATGGCGTTGTAGACCGTGTGGTCCAGTTCGTGCGGCTGGATGCCGAGACCGACGGCGAGGGCGCCCTGCGGGTCGAAGTCGACGAGCAGCACCTTGCGGCCGTACTCGGCGAGGGCGGCACCCAGGTTGATGGTCGACGTCGTCTTGCCGACGCCGCCCTTCTGGTTGCACATCGCCATGATCTTGGCCGGGCCGTGCTTCTCCAGCGGGGCCGGGTCGGGGTGCTCGCGGATGGGCCGGCCGGTCGGCCCGATCCCCTCGAGCTTCACCTTCTTGCCGTTGCGCTCCTGCGGCTCGTCGCCGTCGTGGATCTCCGGCGTCGCGATCTTGACGTCGTTGAGGTTCGCCGCCGCCGACCCGGCGGACTCGGCCGCGTGGGCCGGCTGGTTCGGTGTCGACATGGCGAGAAGACTCCTTGTTCGTCGCGTCCGACGCAGCCTATGCGCGGAGCCGGAGCCCCGGCAAAGCAACGCGCCGGACTCGACGGGGCAATGTCACTCGACCGTCGGTGCAGCGTACGAAGGCCCTTCGCCCTCCATGGGGCCATCTAGCCCAACGCCCGCGGGTGCGCCGTCGCGTACACCTCGCGCAGGGTGTTGACCGTGACCAGCGTGTACACCTGCGTCGTCGTCACCGACGCGTGGCCGAGCAGTTCCTGCACGACCCGGACGTCCGCCCCGCCTTCGAGCAGGTGCGTGGCGAAGGAGTGGCGGAGCGTGTGCGGCGACACGACGGCGGCGATCCCCGCCCGTTCGGCGGTGTCCTTGAGGACCTGCCACGCGCTCTGCCGCGAAAGCCGGCTGCCGCGGGCGTTGAGGAACAGCGCCGCGGTGCCGCGGCCGTGCGCGGCGAGCGCCGGGCGCGCGCGGACGGTGTAGGCGTGCACCGCGGCGAGCGCGGGCCGCCCGATCGGGACGAGCCGCTGCTTGCCGCCCTTGCCGTCCAGCAGGACCGTGCGTTCGGCGTCGTCCACGTCGTCGATGTCCAGCCCGACGGCTTCGGAGATCCGGGCGCCGGTCGAGTAGAGCAGTTCCAGCAGCGCCCGGTCGCGCAGCGGGCGCTCGCCGTCCGGCGGCGGGGTCTCGAGCAGCCGCAGGACGTCGTCGACCGGCAACGCCTTGGGCAGCCGCTTCGCCGGCGTCGGCGGGCGGACCTCGCGGGCCGGGTTGTGCTCGGTGAGGCCTTCGGCGTGGGCGAACTTGTGCAGGCCGCGCACGGCGACGAGCGCCCGCGCGGCCGAAGACGCCGCCAGGGGCCGGTGTTCGCCGTCGCCTTCGCGCAGCGCGGCGCCGAACGACGTGACGTGCGCGGACGTGGCGTCGGCGATCTTGGCGACGCCGGCGCCGTCGAGGTGCGCGGCGTACCGGCGCAGGTCACGGGCGTAGCTGTCCAGGGTGTTGCGCGCGGTCCCGCGTTCGACGGCCAGGTGGTCGAGGTACGCGGCGATCACGCCGTCCGTGCTGTGCGGGCTGGAGGCCACGCGGCACACCTTAGGCCGCCCGGGGCTCGTGACCCGGCAGAAACCCCGTTCTCAGGTTCGCGCGGTTACCTTGGATTTCATGGAGTCTGACGAACTCCGCATCGGCACGGCCGAGCGGGAGGAAGCGGCGCGGCTGCTCGCCGACCACTTCGGCATGGGCCGCATCACGCCGGACGAGTACGAGACGCGGGTGACGGACGCCTACGCGGCGACGACCCTCGGCGACCTGCGGCCGCTGTTCCGCGACCTGCCGCCCCCGCACCCGGGCTTCTTCGGGCCGCCGCCGGCGTACGCGCAGGCGACGATGCAACTGCCGATGTACGCGCCGGACCCGTACGCGCCGCCGCCGGCCCCGATGCCGTACGCGCCGGTCCCCTACTCCTACCGGTCCAAGACCGTCGCCGGCGTGCTCCAGATCGTCCTGCCGTTCGGCGTCGGGCGGTTCTACACCGGCCAGGTCGGGCTGGGGCTGCTCCAGCTCTTCGTGGTGCTGGTGACCGGCATCGGCTTCCTGTGGCCGATGATCGACGGCATCATGCTGCTGAAGGACGGCGGCCTCGACGCCCAGGGCCGTCCGCTGCGCCCCTGAAGCGGGACGCAGCGGACCCCCTCAGGACTGCTTGCGCTTGGCGAACGCCGTCGGGCGGTCGTCCCACGGGGCGTCGGCCGGACGCGCCGGGGCCACTCCGGTGACCACCGCGTGCGCGGCCAGTACCCCGGACACCGTGGCGCCGTTGATCAGCTCGCCCGCCAGGGCCATCCGCACGGCCTCGGCGAGCGGGAACTTGCGGATGACCAGGTCCGCCTCCTCCTCGCCGAGCACCTCACGGTCCACATCGGACAGTCCGCGGGCCAGGAAGACCCGCACGACCTCGTCGGTGAAGCCGGGCGACGCCGCGACGTCGACCAGCGTCACCCAGTCCGAAGCGGCCAGGCCGACCTCTTCGACCAGCTCGCGCTCGGCCGTGCCGACCGGGTCCTCGCCGAGGTGGTCGATCAGGCCCGCCGGCAGCTCCCACAGCCGGTGCCCGATCGGGTGCCGGTACTGGTGGATGAGCGTGACCTGCTGCTCGTCGTCCAGCGCGACGATCGCGACCGCGCCGAGGTGCTCGATCACCTCGCGGACCGCGGTGTCACCGCCCGGCATCACGACGTCGTCGATCCGCAGGCCGACGACGCGTCCGATGTGGACGTCCCGGCTCGACGCGACGCTGAACTCGTGCTCGCCCGGGGCGGTCATCGGGCCGCCACCGGCGCCTCGGGCAGCTCGACCGGCAGCCGCTCGGCGACCTTGCGGTCGACGACGGCCTTGACGAACGCGCTGAACAGCGGGTGCGGCCGGGTCGGGCGGCTCTTCAGCTCGGGGTGCGCCTGGGTGCCGACGAAGAACGGGTGCTGGTCGGCGGGCAGCTCGACGAACTCGACCAGGCGGTCGTCCGGCGACGTGCCGGAGAAGACCAGGCCCGCGTCCGAGAGCTGCTTGCGGTAGGCGTTGTTCACCTCGTAGCGGTGGCGGTGGCGCTCGGACACCTCGGTGGTGCCGTACGCCTTCGCGACCTGCGAACCCGCCTTGAGCTTCGCCGGGTAGGCGCCCAGGCGCATGGTGCCGCCCATGTCCCGCTCCCCCGCGACGACGTCGCGCTGGTCGGCCATCGTCGAGATCACCGGGTGCGTGGTGTTCTCGTCGAACTCCGACGACCCGGCGTCCTTGATCCCGGCCAGGTGCCGCGCGGCCTCGATGACCATGCACTGCAGGCCGAGGCACAGGCCGAGCAGCGGCACGCCGCGGGTGCGGGCGTACTCGATCGCGCCGACCTTGCCCTCGATGCCGCGGATGCCGAACCCGCCCGGGATCAGCACACCGTCCACATCGGACAGCACGGACGCGGCGCCGGACGCGGTCTGCGCGTCGTCGGAGGCGACCCAGACGATCTCGACCTTGGCGCGGTGGGCGAACCCGCCCGCGCGCAGGGCCTCGGTGACCGACAGGTAGGCGTCGGGCAGGTCGATGTACTTGCCGACGACCGCGATCCGCACGACCTCGTTCGGGTTGTGCACCCGGTCGAGCAGGTCGCCCCACACCGTCCAGTCGACGTCCCGGAACGGCAGCCCGAGGCGACGGACGACGTAGGCGTCGAGCGCCTCGCTGTGCAGCACCTTCGGGATGTCGTAGATCGACCGCGCGTCCGGGCAGGCGATGACGGCCTCGGTGTCGACGTCGCACATCAGGCCGATCTTGCGCTTGAGGTCCTCGGGGATCTCGCGGTCGGCCCGGCAGACCAGCGCGTCGGGCTGGATGCCGATGTTGCGCAGCGCGGCGACCGAGTGCTGGGTCGGCTTCGTCTTGAGCTCGCCCGAGGGCGCCAGGTACGGCACCAGCGAGACGTGCAGGAAGAAGCAGTGGTCGCGGCCGACGTCGTGGCGGACCTGGCGACAGGCCTCCAGGAACGGCAGGGACTCGATGTCGCCGACCGTGCCGCCGACCTCGGTGATCACGACGTCCGGGGCGTTCCCGGCCTCGTCGGGCTCGGCCGCGGCGGTGATCCGGGACTTGATCTCGTCGGTGATGTGCGGGATGACCTGCACGGTGTCGCCGAGGTACTCGCCGCGGCGCTCCTTGGCGATCACCTCGGAGTAGACCTGACCGGTCGTGACGTTGGCCTTGCCGTCGAGGTCGCGGTCGAGGAAACGCTCGTAGTGCCCGATGTCGAGGTCGGTCTCGGCGCCGTCGTCGGTGACGAACACCTCACCGTGCTGGAACGGGTTCATCGTCCCGGGGTCGACGTTGAGGTACGGATCGAGCTTCTGCATCGTGACGCGAAGCCCGCGCGCGGTAAGGAGCTGTCCCAGGCTGGAAGCCGTGAGTCCTTTACCCAGAGAGGAGGCGACGCCTCCGGTGACAAAAACGTACTTGGTAGCCCGTGACTGAAGTCCCACGGGCCGCCAGCATATCCGAAGACCGCGGATCCGCGCGCCGGGACATGCCCGAACTCTCTTTTGTGCCGTTGACCACCCGACGGGGTGAGTCAGGCGGCGGCCTTGGCAAGGCGCAGGCGCGGCCGTCCCGTCAGCGCGCGGCTGCCCGGCAGGCGCCGCAGCGCCTCGACCATGACGATCGTCAGCGCGATCGTGGCCGCGTAGATGATCACACTCAGCCAGGGCGCCCCGAAGCGGTCGGCCACCCGCGGGATCAGCGGGCCGAGGAACGCCAGCGCGAGCGGGTGGACCAGGAAGATGCTGAACGACCGGTTCGCCGCCCAGGAGACCAGCCGCGCCCCGCGGCCGCCGTCGACGCGGCGACCCGACCACCAGGTGGTGAAGGCGTAGATCGCGGCGATGACGGTGACGCACCACGGGATGAGGTACGGCTGGAACGGGTCGCTGGCCACCTGCGGCAACGTTCCACTGTGGACGGTGTGCAGGTAGTACCACTCGGTGCCCGCCAGCACCGCGATCAGGGCGCCGCCGAGCAGCAGCCGGTGCCGGCCGACCCAGGCGTGCACGGCCTCGAAGTGCATGGCCACGACGGCGCCGAACAGTGTGTAGAACTGGTACGGCAGGACCGTGGCGTACAGGTGGGTGATCGTCTCGTAGCTGACGCCGAACGGCTGGTACGTCATGAAGAGCGTGACGCCGACCTGCAGCCCGCCGCTGCCGAGCAGCAGCCACTTGTGCTTGCCCTCGGTCGCCCGCAGCAGCTTCATGATCCACGGGAACAGCAGGTACACCTGCATCGTCACGAGCAGGAAGTACAGGTGGTACCAGGCGCCGCCGGTGACGAGGTCCTTGAGCAGCAGGCGCATCGACGCCTCGAGCGAGGACGGCTGCTGCGTGCCGGTCACCAGCGAGAACGCCCAGAAGAACATCGACCACGCCAGGTACGGCGTCGCGACCAGCGGCAGCCGCTTGCGCCAGAAGTCGCCCGGGGTGATCTCGCGGCCGCGGTTCTGGAACACCAGCACGAACCCGGTGAGCGCGAAGAACGCCTCGCGCGTGAAGTGCAGCGGTGTCTCGACGGCGTTGGCGCCGACGTCCTGCGGGAAGTTGGTCGCGCCCACCACGTGGATGAGGATCACGCAGGCGAACGTGACCAGCCGGAACAGGTCGATCTGGTGCAGGTACGGCGCTTTCCCACCCGGTCTCGCGATCCGGGAGGGTGCTTCGAGAGTGGCCTGGGCAGTCGTCATCGTGCCGCCGTTCCGGCACCGTCGTCGGCGTGGTTCACGTTGTCAGACTTGCCACCCATTCTGTGAATTTCCCATGAAGGCACTGGGAAGCGCCTGTTGGCAGCGGGTCCGCGGGCTGTTGGATATGCCACGTCCGCTCATGGAGCGAAGACCCGCGGATCATGTTAATACGTGAGCTCTCCGGTACCGAGCGTGACCTTCGTCATCCGGCCGTGATCAGCGGAAAACGTCCCGCTCGACCTCGTCGCGGACCGCTTCGAGACCGGCGCGCAGTTCGGCGTGTCCCACCGATCCCAGCGCCAGCCGGAGCGCCTGCGGCACCGTCGGCGTCGTCGCGAACGGCTCGGCCGTGGCGACCGCCACCCGCCGCCGGGCCAGTGCCGCCACGATGCGGTCCGGCCGGGAGTCGGGAGCGAGCGGCAGCCACCGGAAGTACGACGCCGGGTGCCCGGTCCACGGAAGCCCCGCCAGCACCGCCGAGGCGAGTGCCTGGCGCCCTCGCGCGTCTTCGCGCTTGCGGGCCTCCAAGCGTGCGACGGTACCGTCTTCGAGCCAGCGCCGCGCGATGGCCGTGGTCAGCGCGGGCGTGTTCCAGGTCGTGGCGCGGATCGCGGTCTCGAGGGCCGGGACGAGCTCGGGCGGCGCGACGACGAACCCGACGCGCAACCCCGTCGCGACGCTCTTCGACAGCCCCGAGACGTAGACCGTGGCTTCCGGCGCGAGCATCGCCAGCGGCGGCGGGGCGTCCTCGGCGAGGTAGGCGTAGGACGCGTCCTCGATGATCGTCGCGCCGTGCTGCCGGACGATCTCGACGAGCCGCGTGCGCTGCCCGGCGGAGAGCACCCAGCCGAGCGGGTTGTGCAGGGTCGGCATCGCGTACACCGCGCGGACCCGGCGCCGGCGGCAGAGCCGGTCGAGCGCTTCGAGGTCGGGACCGCCGGCGGTCACCGGCAGCGGCGCCGGGTCGAGGCTGAGCGTGCGCGCGAGCACGCGGAACCCCGGGTAGGTGAGGGCGTCCACCGCGACGACGTCACCGGGCCGGAGCACCGCCATCGCCGTCACGGCCAGGCCGTGCTGGGCGCCGCTGACGATCAGCACCCGCTCGCGGCCGGCCACCAGCCCCCGCGAGCGGAGGTGGACCGCGACCGCGGCCCGGTCGCCGGCGCGGCCCCGGTGCGGCTGGTAGCGCAGCAGCGCGTCGAGGTCGCCCGCCGCGGCGAGGTCCCGCAGCGCCCGGCGCAGCTGGCCGGCCTGGCCGGCCACGGCCGGGGAGTTGAAGCTGAGGTCGACGGCGTCGGCCGCGACCGACCGTTCGTCGACGCCCTCGCCCGCCCCCGGGTCCCGGACGAACGTGCCGCGCCCCTGCTCGCAGCTGACCAGCCCCATCGCTTCCAGCTCGGCGTACACCCGCGACGCCGTCACCACGGCGATGCCCTCGTCGGCCGCGAGCCGCCGATGCGTGGGCAGCCGCGTGCCGGCCGGCCAGTGGCCGTCGCGGATCTTCGCCGCGAAGGCGTCCACGACGGTCTTGTACTTCGGTACTCGCACCCCGGGATTGTAGGCAGGACAATTTATGGACTGTCCTGGATCGGCCGCCTTAACGTGCGGCCATGCACACCGCGATCCTGACCTTCGACGGCTACAACGAACTCGACTCGCTCATCGCGCTCGGCGTCCTGAACCGGGTGAGAGAACCCGGCTGGCGCGTGTCGATCGCGAGCCCGGCCCCGCGGGTGACGTCGATGAACGGCGTCACGATCGACGCGATGATCGACCTCGAAGAGGCTTGCAGCGCCGACGCCGTGATCGTCGGCAGCGGCGCGAAGACCCGCGAAGTCGTCGAGGACCCGGCGATCATGAGCACGCTCTCGCGCCTCGATCCCGCCCGGCAGCTGCTCGCCGCGCAGTGCTCGGGCACGCTCGTCCTGGCCAAGCTGGGGCTGCTCGACGACGTGCCCGCGTGCACCGACCTGACCACGAAGCCGTGGGTCCTCGCGGCCGGCGTCGAGGTGCTGAACCAGCCCTTCTTCGCCCGCGGCACCCTCGCCACCGCCGGCGGCTGCCTGGCCTCGGCGTACCTCGCGACGTGGGTCCTCGCCCGGCTGCACGGCCTCGAAGCCGCGGAGCACGCCATGCACTACGTCGCGCCGGTCGGCGAGAAGGACGAGTACGTCGAGCGGGCCCTGCGGAACGTGACGCCCTACCTCGAGCCGGCCGCGATCTCCGCCTGATCGTCGCCGAAGAGGGACTTCAGCGTCACCTCGCGGTTGACCCGCACGTGCTCGACGGCTTCGGCGTGCGCGCGCTCCGCGTCCCCCGACGCGATCGCCTCGTAGAGCCGGCGGTGCTCGCCGAGCAGGTCGTCCCAGTGCTCGTTCTGGCTCGTGAGCCAGCGCAGCCGGCCCTGCAGGGGCTGCAGCATCGTGGTCAGCAGCGTGTTGCCGGCGATGGCCACGATCTCGTCGTGGAACCGCGAGTTGAGCACGGTGATCCGGGCCGCGTCGCCGCGGGCGGTCGCGCGGGCGGCGTCGGCGAGCATCCGCTCGAGCCGCTTCAGCTCCGGCGCGCCCGCCCGTTCGGCGGCGCGTCCCGCCGCGAGTCCTTCGAGGGCTTCCCGGACGTCGAACAGCTCCTCGACGTCGACCCGCGCGAGCTGCCGGACGACGATCCGCCGCGCCGACTGCTCGACGAGGAACCCCTCGGCCTCGAGGCTGCGGATCGCCTCGCGGACGGGCACCCTGGAGACACCGAGGTCCTCGGCCAGCTCGCGCTCGACCAGCCGGTCGCCCGGGCGCAGCCGGCCGGTCAAGATCCGTTCGCGCAGCTCATCGCGCACCCGCTGCCGGGTGGCCGCGAGGGGCTGCCGCTCGCTCGCCGTCGTCACCGACTCCCCTCCCACAGAAGGCTACGCAACCTTCTGTAACCCGAGTTTAACGACCGGAGGGTTGACGGGGGCGGACATCGGGGTGATATTTGGGATGCCAAATTTTGGTATCCCAAATCGCCGTCGCTGCACGTCGACCGGAGGCCAGCATGACCGCCGCCCCGCTCACCGATTCCCAGCAAGAGACGAGCCCACCGCCGGATCCCCGGCTCTGGAACGAGGACCTCGCCCCGGCGAAGGAACGTCGCTGGAAGGTCTACGACATCTTCGCGCTGTGGATGTCGGACGTGCACAACCTCGGCAACTACACCTTCGCGGCCGGGCTGTTCGTGCTCGGCCTGTCCGCCTGGCAGGTGTTCACCGCCCTGCTGTTCGGCTTCGTGATCATCTACGCCGGCATGAACCTGATGGGCCGGATCGGCCAGCGCACCGGCGTGCCGTTCCCGGTCGTCGCGCGGATCAGCTTCGGCACGTTCGGCGCCAACCTGCCCGCGCTCATCCGCGCCATCATCGCGATCTTCTGGTACGGCATCCAGACCTACCTCGCGAGCGTGGCCATCACGCTGCTCGTGCTCACCATCGACCCGGGCCTGAAACCGTTGACCGAGCACGGTTTCCTCGGCCTGCACGCGCTCGGCTGGATCTGCTTCATCGCGCTGTGGGCGGTCCAGGCGCTCATCCTCACCCGCGGCATGGAGTCGGTCCGCAAGTTCCAGGACTGGTGCGGCCCGGCGATCTGGGTCGTCATGATCGCCCTCGCCGTGTGGATCCTCGCCGCCGGCAACTGGCACATTTCGCTGACCAGCAGCCCGAAGCAGCTCTCGACGGGCGAGCAGATCCGCCAGTGGTTCGGCGCCGCCGGGCTGATCCTGGCCACCTACGGCACGCTGATGCTGAACTTCTGCGACTTCTCCCGCAACGCCCCGGACCAGAAGACGGTCAAGCGCGGCAACTTCTGGGGCCTGCCGATCAACTCGACGGCGTTCGCGCTGCTGTCGGTGATCGTCACCGCGGGCAGCATGCAGGTGTTCGGCGAGGCCATCACCGACCCGGCCGAGCTGCTGTCCAAGGTGCACAACACGCCGGTGCTGATCGTCGGCGCGCTGACGTTCGCCATCGCCACCATGGGCGTCAACATCGTCGCCAACTTCGTCTCCCCCGCCTACGACCTCGCCAACATCTGGCCGAAGCGGATCACCTTCACCGTCGGCGGGATGATCAGCGCGGTCGCCGCGCTGTGCGTGCTGCCGTGGAAGCTGTACTCCTCGCCGGCGGTGGTCAACTACTTCCTCGGCGGGCTCGGCGCGTTCCTCGGGCCGCTGTTCGGGATCATGATCGTCGACTACTACCTGATCCGGCGCGGCAAGGTCGACGTCGCGCAGCTGTTCGTCGCCGACGGGATCTACCCGCGCGTGAACCCGCGGGCGCTGGTGACGTTCTTCCCGACGGCCGCGCTGTCCGCGGTGATCGCGCTGGTGCCGTTCTTCGCCCCGGCCGCGCCGTACTCGTGGTTCATCGGCACGGCGTCGTCGGCCGCCCTCTACTTCGCGGTGTCGAGGAAGCACCGATGAGGATCGTCGTCACCAACTGCAACACCACCGAGGCGATGACCAAGGAGATCGAAGCCGGGGCCCGCGCGGCCGCGAGCCCCGGCACCGAGATCCTCGCCCGGACGCCGCGCTGGGGCCCGGAGTCGGCCGAGGGCTGGCTGGACAGCTTCCTGTCCGCCGCGGCCGTGCTGGATCTGTTGCGGGGCCTGGAAGAACCGTTCGACGCCGTCGTGCTCGCCGGCTTCGGCGAGCACGGCCGCGAAGGCGCCCGCGAGCTGCTGGACGTCCCGGTCGTCGACATCACCGAGGCGGCCGCGCACCTGGCCTGCCTGCTCGGCCGCCGCTACGGCGTCGTGACCACTTTGGACCGGACGTGCGGGCTGATCGAGGACAGCCTGCACGCCGCCGGGGTCGCGCAGAACTGCGTCACGGTGACCGGCGCCGGCCTCGGGGTGCTGGAGCTGACGGACGAGCGTCGCACGGAATCGGCGTTGCTCACCGCCGGCCGCCGCGCCCGGGACGCCGGCGCCGAGGTGCTCGTGCTCGGCTGCGCCGGGATGACCGGCCTGGACCGGAAGATCTCGACGATGCTGGACATCCCGGTCATCGACGGCGTCGCGGCGGCGGTCCGGCTCGCCGAGTCGCTGGTGGCCCTGGGGTTGAAGACCAGCCGTGCGGGTTCGTACGCGCGGCCGCTGGCCAAGCGCCGCACCTGGCCCGATTGACACCTGCCGCCCGAGGAAGTCAGAATCCCTGCAGCCGTACCGCCGCCCGGTGACGACGTGGGGATTTTGACGTCCCCGGAAGGCGGTCGACGTGCGAAGAGCCCTAGGCGCGCTGGCGGTTTCCGCGAGCATGCTCCTGGTCCCGGTCAGCGGGACGGCGGCCGCCGCGGCGCCACCGCACACGATCGTCACCGACGGCGCCAAGCTCGCGAACACCAAGCAGGCGATCCGCGGCGGCCAAGCGTCCAAGGCCCAGCGTGACGCGCTGAAAGCCGTGCTGGCCAAGGCGGACACCGCGCTCACCGCCGGCCCGTGGTCGGTCATGGACAAGCCGTCCGCGCCGCCCAGCGGCGACAAGCACGACTACACGAGCCAGGCGCCGTACTGGTGGGCGAGCCAGCCGAAGACGCCGGAGAACCCGCAGGGCTGCCCGTACGTCAGCAAGGACGGCCAGCGCAACCCCGAGGCCGACGCGATCACCGACCACACCTACCGGATGTGGGCGTGGGACGCGATGTACTACCTCTCGCTGGCCTGGTACTACACCGGCGACGCGAAGTACGCGAAGCGGGCGGCACTGGACATCCGGACGTGGTTCCTCGACCCGGCCACCAAGATGAACCCGAACATGACGTACTCGCAGATCATCCCGTGCAAGACCACGATCAGCGGCACCGGGATCATCGACTCGACCCAGTCGTTCAGCCAGCTGATGGACGCGTTCGCGCTGCTCGACGGCGGCGCGCCGGGCTGGACGGGCAAGGACCGCTCCGGCATCAAGGCGTGGCTGGGCCAGTACCTGACCTGGATGCAGACCAGCCCGCAGGCGAAGCTGGAACTGGCCGCCACCAACAACCACGGCACCTTCCTCGACATGCAGAACGCGACGATCTCGGCGTACCTGGGTCACCGCGACGCCGCCCGGAAGATCGTCCTCGACGCGGAGCAGAAGCGGTTCCCGGTGCAGTTCGCCGCCGACGGCAGCCAGCCCCTCGAGCTGTCGCGGACGATGTCGTGGCACTACGCCAACTTCAACCTCACCGCGTGGGGCCGGATGGCGGAGGTCGGGAAGAACCTCGGCGTCGACGTCTGGAAGTACCAGGCGCCGAACGGCGTGACGCTGCGGAAGGTCGTCGACCAGCTGATCCCGGGCGCGCTGCACGGCGCGGAAGCCTGGCCGCACCAGCAGATCGGCGTGTTCGACCAGTCGATCGCGGCCGACATCTTCCACGCCGCCGCCGAAGAGGCCCACGACTCCGACGCGGCGGCCGCGCTGAAGCAGATGCCGCTGCCGGCCGGCGGCGACACGTGGCCGGCGCGCGTGTCGTGCTTCCCGCTCGACCCACCACTGAAGTAGGGAGAATCCGGACACCGCGTCGCATAGCTCGCGGTCCGGCAGATTGGTCTAGTCCAAAGTATTGACACCTCGTCGTCTCCGCGCGCACATTCATGACCGGGGCCGGACCCGCTTCGTGAAGAACCGTCGCGTACGCCCTCTCCCGCGCCGTCGCGGCCGGGAGAGGGCCGTCCGCCTGCGCGAGGAGACGCCCATGCAGCGAAGATTCGCCCTGGTCGCCGCCGCGGCCGCCGCCGTCGTGATCGGCGGGCTGACCGTCGCCGGCCCGGCCGCGCCGGGCGCGGCCGCCGCGACCTCCGGCGGGGTCCGGATCGCCTACTACGACCAGTGGAGCATCTACCAGAACGCCTACTACCTGAAGAACGTCGACGCCATCGCCGGCAACCTCGACTACCTGCTCTACGACTTCGAGAACATCGATCCCACGAACCTGACGTGCTTCGAAGCGACCAAGGCGACGACGCCGGATCCCGGCGGGGAAAGCGACCCCAACGCCGGGGACGGCGCCGAGGACCAGTTCGCCGACTACCAGAAGACGTTCGGCTCCGACATCAGCGTCGACGGCACCGCCGACACCTGGAACCAGCCCGTCGCCGGCAACTTCCACCAGCTGCAGGAGCTCAAGGCCAAGCACCCGAACCTCAAGGTGCTGCTGTCGATCGGCGGCTGGACGTACTCGAAGTACTTCTCCGACGCCGCCGCGACCGACGCGTCCCGCAAGAAGTTCGTCGGCTCGTGCCTGGACATGTTCATCAAGGGCAACATCCCGGCGTCGGGCGGCTACGGCGGCCCGGGCACCGCGGCCGGCATCTTCGACGGCATCGACATCGACTGGGAGTACCCGGGTTCGCCGACCGGGCACGTCGGCAACCACTACACCGCCGCCGACACCGCGAACTACACCGCGCTGATGGCGGAGTTCCGCAGCGAGCTGGACGCGTTGGGCGGCAAGCACTACGCGCTCTCGGCCGCCCTGCCCGGCGGCCAGGACAAGATCGCGAAGATCCAGACCGACCGGATCGGCCAGTACCTGGACTTCGGCGACGCGATGACCTACGACATGCACGGCGCGTGGGACGCGACCGGGCCGACGAACTTCCAGGACCCGCTGTACTCGTCGCCGAACGACCCGTCCGGCACGATCCCGCCGGGCACCGAGAAGTACACGATCGATTCGGTGGTGAAGGACTACCTGCACGGCAACAGCGCGTACGGCATCGCGGGCGGCTTCCCGGCGGCCAAGCTGACGCTCGGCATCCCGTTCTACTACCGCGGCTGGACCGGCGTGCCCGCCGGGTCGAACCACGGCCTGTACCAGTCGGCCTCGGGTCCGTCACCCGGGCACGCGTTGAGCGGCAACGTCCCCGGCGTCGCGATGTACAAGGAACTGTCCGGCGTCGTCGACAACCCGGCGGACACGTACTGGGACCCGGTCACGCAGTCGGCGTGGTTCTACGACGGGACGAACTTCTACGGCGGCTCGTCGGCGCAGTCGGTCCGGGCGCGCACGGACTACATCCACTGCACGGGTCTCGGTGGCGCGATGATGTTCTCGCTCTACGACCTGGACCCGGGGTCGACGTTGTTCCACGCGGTGGTCGACGGTCTCGCGGCCTCGACGCCGAACTGCTCGGCCCCGCCGACCACGACACCCACCACCCCTACTACTCCGACCACACCCACCACGCCCACGACCCCGACCACGCCCACCACGCCGCCGACGACGACCACCACACCGCCGTCGATCGCCGCGTGGGCACCGTGGACCGCGTATGCGGTCGGCGCCAAGGTGACCTACAACGGCGTCACGTACACGTGCCGCCAAGCGCACACGTCGCAGCCGGGCTGGGAACCGCCGAACGTCCCGGCGTTGTGGCTCGCGAGCTGAGCCTCAGTTCCCGTCGGGGTGGCTGACCCCGGGCGCGGGGGCCTGGGCGTTACCGGCGATGCCGTAGCGTCCAGCGCCCCCGTCGAGCTGTTCCTTCAACGCCAGGATCGTGCTCACCCGCCCGGCCGAGCTGTCCACGTTGTCCACAGTGGACAGGATCGACGTCGCCGAGGTGTCGGCGCGGACCACGCCCAGCGCGCCGGTGCCGTCCGCGGAACCGGCGTCCCCGGCGAGGACCGTGCCGGCGCCGGAGCGGTCGAGCTGCGTGGCGAACCGGGCGATCGTCGCCGCGCGGTCACCCGCGCCGTCGCCCGTCGCCTGCGCCCCGGTCAGCACGATCGCCAGCTGCGCCGGCTTGACGTCCCCGCCCGCCTTGACGAACCCGCCGTCGGTGAGACCGCCGATCGCGGCCGCCAGCTCCTCACCCGAGGACTGCGGCTTCGCCGTGGTCTTGTCCAGCAGCAGCACCGAACCGAGCAGCGCGCCGGCGAGCGTGCCGGAGTCGCCCGCGGTCGGGAACTTCGAGCCGGCGGGCTGCAGCCGCGTGACGACGTCGCGCAGCTGGTCGGCCTTCCCCGGGTCGGCGAACGCCGACGTCAGCTGCACTTCGCCGGTCACCGACGCGCCGGCCTGGCCGACCAGCTGCTTGAGCGCGTCCCGGTCGGCCGGGCGCGCGTCCTCGGTGGTCACGAGCACCACCGACCGCTTGTCCAGCGCGCCCGCGACGACCTTCGGCCCCATCGAGCCGGCGAACGCGTCGGCGTCGGCCAGCCGGGCGTTGAGCGCGTTGCGCTGCGCCTCGAGGTCGGAGACCTGACTGCCGAGGTCCTTCTTCTCCCCCGCGAGCCCCGACAGCAGCGTGCCGTTCAGTGCCGTCGAGCCGAGCACGACCCCGACCGCCAGCGCGAGGAAGCAGGCGGCGATGGAAACGACGTGGTAGCGCAGCGAAATCACGTGAACAGTCCCTTGACCCAGGCGGCGAACGAATTCCAGGTGTCCTTCAGCCAGTCCAGGTAGACCGCGCCCACGTCGGACACCAGCAGGGCCGCGGCGACCACCACGACCGCGGCGAGCACGAGCAGCACGACCGCGCCGATCGACACCCGGCTGCGGTGCAGCGTCGCCACCGCCTTCCCGTCGACGAGCTTCGTGCCGAGCTTCAGCCGGGTCAGGAACGTCGACGGGTTCGAGCCGGACCGGCCGTGGTCGAGGAACTCGCGCAGCGTCGCCTGGAAGCCGACCGTGACGACCAGGCTCGCGCCGTGCGCGTCGGCCAGCAGCAGCGCGAGGTCTTCGGCGTTGCCCGACGCGGGGAACGTCACCGCGCCGATGCCGAGGTCCTGGATCCGCTCGACACCGGGGGCGTGCCCGTCCGGCTGGGCGGGCACCACGACCTCGGCGCCCCCGCGCAGGGTGGCGGTGCCGATGCCGGTGGGGTCGCCGACGATGACGTCCGGGCGGTACCCCTGCACGCGCAGGGTGTCGGCGCCGGCGTCCACACCGATCAGCACCGGGCGGTGCTCGGCGACGTACTTCTTGAGCTTCTTGAGGTCTTCGGCGTGCCCGTTGCCGCCCGCGACGACCAGCACGTGCCGGTCGCGGAGGGCGACCTTCAGCTCCGGCACGCCGACGCCGTCGAGGATCAGCGTGCGCTCGCGGCGCAGGAACTCGATGGTGTTGGCCGAGAACGCCTCCAGCTGCGTCGACATCCCGGCCTTGGCCTCGATCATCTGGTCCGCGACGCTGTCGGCGGTCTGCTCGATCCCGGAGGCGACCTGGCGCTCGCCGACGTACACGAGGCCTTCGTGCAGCCGCAGCTTGGTGCCGTCCTTGATCGTGCGCAGCAGCTCGCCGCCGACCGAGTCGACCAGCGGGACGCCGGCGGCGATGAGGATTTCCGGCCCCAGGTTCGGGAACCGGCCGGAGATCGACGGCGACGCGTTGACCACGCCGGCCACCTCCGCCTCGACCAGGGCGTCGGCCGTCTGGCGGTCGAGGTCCAGCTGGTCGAGCACGACGATGTCGCCGGGACTGATCCGGCGCAGCAGCTCCCGGGTCCGGCGGTCCACGCGGGCGACGCCGGTGATCCCCGGGAGGGGTTCTTGGTTCCGCGTGAGCAAGCCGGTGAGCTTCATGTGGCCGATGGTGACAAATTTGCTCGTGGGACGATGCTCGCCACGCCGTAGCCCAGGTAACTCGTTGTGGTGACCTCCCCCGCACGGGTCAGGCGTCGGACTCCTCCGAGAGCGACCCGAAATCGAGGTTCACCCAGGGGCTGCCCGGGTCCTGAAGGAGCTGGTGGTGGACCCGCACAGCCGCCGGGTACCACTCGCCGAACTCGTCCTCCTCGGCGTGCAGGACGCGGCCCATCAGGTACCCGGCCGACAGGTCGGCCCATGACTGGTGGTAGCGGCGCGCCAGCGACCCCGCTTCGAGCACCATCAGCTCGGCGGTCAGCGCGTCGCAATACCCGACCGCGAGCCCCCAGCGCGCGATGTTGACCGCGCGGCCGACGTCCCACGAAAGCGCCGTCGTGACGAAGCCGTCCGCGTCGACCAGGCCGTCGGCCCGGAAGCGCTGTTCGCAGCGCGAGACCCGGCGGACGGTGTGCCGCAGCTCCTCGGCCTGGTCGGCCGCGTCGTTCTCCGCGCACCACCGGTCGACCAGGTCCGCCCAGGTGAGCGGGTCGAACTCGCCGCTGGTCAGCCCGTACTCGGCGGCGAACCGCAGGCGCAGCATGAGCACGAGGTTGCCCGGCGTCAGCGCGTAGCCGTCGCCGATCAGGTCGGCCATCGTCGCGCGCCAGGCCGGCGGGTCCGGCACGCCCCACCAGTCCCGCAGGCCCCGCACCTCGGCGACGTAGTCGTGGCGGCGCGCGTCGAGGACGTTCCACGGCGCCGCGTTGAGCACGGCCAGGTGCGCGCCGCACGCCAGCGCGTGCGCGATCGGTCCTTCGAGGTGCCCGTACGGCGCGGTGATCAGCCGTTCGACCTGCTCCTCCAGCGGGACGACGTCGTCGTGGTGCGCGTCGAGCCACGGCTGCAGGGTCGCGCCGGCCAGCCGCCACTCGCCGCGGGTGCCGCGGTTGAACACGACCCGCTCGTGCCGCCCGACGCCGTCGACCGCCCAGTCCAGCGCCCCGCTCATGGCGACGACGTCCGGACCGAGGTCGGGCAGCGCGCCGCGGGTGAAGACCTGCAGGAACTCGTCGCCGCCGGTCTCGAAGTAGACGTTCGGGAACGTCTCCGCCCGCTCGTCGAGGATGCTGTGGGCGTCCACCCGCCGGATCGGGACGAAGAGCTCTTCCCCGGCGAGCAGGCCGAGGTAGCCGTCCAGGTCGCCGTCGCGGCGGGCGGCGGCCAGCTGGGCTTCGACGTCGGCGGGCGGCGGCAGGATCACGGGGCGGCTCCCTCCGCTCGGCCGGTCAGCACGACGAGCTTGCCCGCCGTCCGGTTGTGCTCCAAGTCGTCGTGCGCCTGCTGGATCTCCGTCATCGCGTACACCTTGGCCGGGCCGAGGCTCGTTTCGCCGGCGGCGATCCGGTCGAGGTGGCGCTGGAGGACGGAGGCGGGCAGGTCGTCCGCCTCACCACCATAAGCGGTCAACCGCACCCCGGCGGGAAGGTATCCGATCGGATAGAAGTTCGAGATCGTCCACTGGTTGGACAACATGCCGGTGAAGCAGACGGTGCCGTGCACGCGGGTGGCGTTCAGGGTGTCCGGCAGGGTCGGCGTCCCGACGAGTTCGAGGGCGGCGTCGACCCCCTCGGGCGCGATCTTCCGGACCTGGGTGGCGATGTCGCCGTCGTCGAGGAGCGGGTGGTCGACGCCATGGTCGCGCAGGGTCTGAAGCCGCTCTTCTTGGCGGGTGGTCGCGAAGACGGTGGCGCCGAGGTCCTTCGCCAGGGCCGCGGTGGCGAACCCGAGCGCGGACGTGCCGCCGCGGATCAGCAGCGTCTGGCCGTCCTTGAGGTCGAGCCCGGTGGTGAGCGAGCCGTACGCGGTCTGCAGCGTTTCGGGGACCTGGCCGAGAACTTCCCACGGCAGGTCGCTCCGGAACGGGATGACCTGGCTCTCCGGCACGAGGGTGTATTCGGCGTAGCCGCCGTCGAAGGTGCGGCCCATCCCGCCCATCATGGTGGCGACCTGCTGCCCGGGTGCGAAACGACCACCGGCGTCGACGACCCCGACGGCCTCGATCCCGGGAACGCGCGGGAACGTGACGCCGTCGGCCAGGCCGAGGCGGGTGTGCAGCTCGGACCGGTTGAGCCCGAACGCCTTGACGGCGATCCGCACCCAGCCGGGTTTCACCTCGGGCAGCGGAAGTTCCTTCAGTTCGAGGTTCTCGACGGGACCGGGTTCTCGGAGTACCACCGCGCGCATCCTGGGTCCTTTCTTCGCAAGCGAACAGTCCGCACAACAACAGTCCGCGCGAGTAGTATTCCCGGAGTGAGCTTGTCCCACGAACACGACGCGGCCTGGCGGGGGTTCCTGCGCTCATCGGCGCTGTTGCTGCGGGTACTGGACGCCGAGCTGCGAGCCGAACACGGGATGCCGCACCGGACGTACGACGCACTGGTCCAGCTGTCGGAGGCCCCGGACCGCCGGCTGCACATGAAGGAGCTGGCGGAGGCGCTGGTGCACAGCCCCAGCGGCTTGACGCGCGTAGTGGACGGCTTGGAGCGCGACGGCTACGCGCGGCGCGAGGTGGACCCAGCGAACCGCAGGTCAACGCTGGTGGTGCTGACCGACAAGGGTTTGGCGGCGCTGGAACGGGCCTGGCCAACCCACGTGCGCGGGGTACAGCGGCACTTCGCGGACCACGTGAGCCGTGAGCAGGCGCGAACGCTGGCGCAGGTGTTCGGCGCCATCAACGCTGACCTCGAGAGCCGCTAAGAGCCGGGCAGCCCAGTCCGGCCCCGGCGCGGCCCCATCCGCCGGTGGCGCCCCAACCCCAGCGGCCCAGTTCGGCCCTCGGCGCGGCCCCAACCCGCGGCGGCACCCCAGCTCCGGCGGCCCAGTCCAGCCATGGCCCAGTCACAACCCGGGCGGCGCCCCAACCCTCGGCGGCCCAGTCCAGCCCATTCCGCCGGCCCCGGCCCGGGTCTCCGCCCGGAGAGCCGCCTACTTCTTCTTGCCCCGCTTGGGCTTCGGAGCCGGCTCGGCTTTGGCCTTCTCCGCCGTCGCCAGGAGCTCCTCCGCGTGCGCGCGGCCCGTCTCGGTGTCGTCCATGCCGGCGAGCATCCGGGCCAGCTCGTTGACCCGCTCGGTCTGGCTGAGGTTCTTCACGCCGCTGCGCGTCACGCCGCCGCTGTGGCCCTTGTCCACCACCAGGTGCTGGTCCGCGAACGCCGCCACCTGCGGCAGGTGCGTCACCACCAGGACCTGGTGCGTCCGGGCCAACCGGGCCAGCCTCCGGCCGATCTCGACCGCCGCGCGGCCACCGACCCCGGCGTCGACCTCGTCGAACACCAGCGTCTGGACCGTGTCCGCGTGCGCCAGCACCACCTCGATCGCCAGCATCACCCGCGACAGCTCACCGCCCGACGCGGCCTTGTGCACCGGCAGCGGCGGCGCGCCGTCGTGGGCGCGCAGCAGCAGCTCGACGTCGTCGACGCCGTCCGGGCCCGCGTGCACCGCGCGGCCGTCGAGGGGCAGCGCGTGCGTGTCGCCGTGCTCGGCCGGGCGCTGCTCGACCGTCACCTCGATCGCCGCCTGGCCCATCGCCAGCCCGGACAGTTCCCGCGTGATCTCCTCCGCCAGCGCGGCCGCGGCCTCGACGCGCGCGGCCGACACCTCGACCGCGTGCCCGGCCAGCTGCACCGCGAGCTGGTCGCGCCGCAGTGCGAGTTCGGCGAGCGCCTCCTCCGACGTGTCCATCGACTCGAGCCGGCGCCGGGCGTCGTCGGCCCAGGCGAGCACGCCGTCGACGTCCGCCGCGTACTTGCGGGTCAGCCGCTTGAGGTCGGCCTGGCGGGCGAGGACCTTCTCCAGCAGCGCCGGGTCGGCGTCCAGCGTCTCGACGTAGCTGCCCAGCTCCGACCCGACGTCGGTCAGCAGCGTCGACGCCTCCTCCAGCCGCGGCGCCAGCTCGCGCAGCACCGCGTCTTCGGACGTCGCGAGCCGCCGCAGCGCCTCGGAAACCATGCCCATCGCGCTCGGGGCGTCCGGGTCGCCGTCCGGCGAGCCCGACAGCGCCAGGTGCGCCTCGGTCGCGGCCGCGCGCAGCTCGTCGGCCGCCGCGAGCCGCTTGATCTGCGCGGTGAGCTCGACGTCCTCGCCCGGCTCCGGCGCGACGGCGTCGATCTCGGTCAGCCCGTGCTTGAGCAGGTCGGCCTGCTGGGCCATCTCCCGCGAGCGCGTCGACCGCTCGGTCAGCTCCGCGATCACCGCCAGCCACTCGGACCGGACCTCGCGGTACGCGGTCAGCGGCTTCGCCACCGCGTCGCCGGCGAACCGGTCGATCACATCGCGCTGTTCGCTCGGGCGCAGCAGCCGCAGCTGGTCGTTCTGCCCGTGCACCGCGATCAGCTGTTCGGACAGCTCCGCGAGCACGCCGACCGGCACCGACCGGCCCCCGAGGTGCGCGCGCGAGCGCCCATCCACCGCGACGGCCCGCAGCGCGATGACGCTGCCGTCCTCGTCGACGTCGGCACCCGACTCGGTGACGATCCGCTCGGCGCCTTCGACCCCGGAATAGGTGAACCGCCCTTCCACGAACGCCTTGAGCATCCCCGTCCGGACTTTGGACACCTCGGCTCGGCCCCCGGACAGCAGATGCAGCCCGGTGACGACCATGGTCTTTCCCGCACCCGTCTCACCGGTGACGACGGTGAAGCCCGCGTGCAGTTCCAGCAGGGCGTCCTCGATGACTCCGAGGCCCTGGATGCGCATCTCGGCCAGCACGCCGCCTACGGTAGCGGCCCCCACCGACACTCTGCGCGCGCGGGCACCCGGCGAGTCGCCGATATGTTCGAATTCGAGTCAAATCAGCGGCGCGGAGCGCCTCGGTTGAGGGTGGTGGTGGGGAGGAAGGCGGAGGGTCACTCGCAGGGGCGCGCGTGCCGCTCCCGCCAGCTCTTCACCGGCAGCGAGAACTTCTGCACGAGCCGATCGGTGAACGGGCCGTCCCACAGGCGGACCAGCCGCACCGGGGTCTTGCCGCACGTCACCCGCACGCGGGCGCCCGGCGGCAGCTCGATGAGCCGGCCGCCGTCGCAGGTCAGGACGGCGGGCGAGCCGTCGGGGTCGATCCCGACGGTGATCACCGAGTTCCGCGAGACGACGAGGGGCCGCGCAAACATCGCGTGAGCGTTGCTCGGCACCACCAGCAGCGCCTGGACGTCCGGCCAGATGATCGGGCCGCCCGCCGAGAACGCGTACGCCGTCGAACCGGTCGGTGTGGCGCACAGCACACCGTCGCAGCCGAACGCGGACACCGGGCGGCCGTCGACCTCGATCAGCGCGTCCAGGACCCGCTCGCGGGTGCTCTTCTCGACGCTGGCCTCGTTGAGCGCCCACTCGCGGGCGAGCTCTTCGCCGTCGTGGGTGACCGTGACGTCGATGGTCATCCGCGGTTCGACCTGGTAGTCGCCGTCGACCACGCGCTGCACGGTGTCGGCCAGCGCGTCCGAGTCGGCCTCGGCGAGGAAGCCGACGCGGCCGAGGTTGACGCCGAGCACCGGCACGCCGGCCGGGCGGGCCAGCTCGGCCGCGCGCAGCAGCGTGCCGTCGCCGCCGAGGACGAAGACGAGCTCGACCCCTTCGGCGGGGTTGTCGTCCGGGTCCACGACGGTGCAGGTCGCCCCGACGCCGTGCTCGTCGGGGTTGATCAGCGCGCAGACGTCGTGCTCGATCACCCGGATCCGGATACCGGCCTTGGCGAAGCGCGCCGAAACCTCGCGCGCGGCCTCGCCCGTCGCTTCGCGATCGGGGTGCACCATGAGGAGCACTTCACGTTCGGTGGTCATGCGGGCCCTTCCTCGACGGCGGTTCGGACGAGCCGCTCGGCCTCAGACCTGTCTACCGCGTCCACAGTGGACTCGGCCACGTGTTCTTTCTTCAGCCACACGAAGTACTCGACGTTCCCGGACGGCCCGGGCAGCGGGCTCGCGGTGACGCCGCGCAGCGCGAGCCCGAGCTTCGCGGCCTCGTCGATGACCGTGAGCACCGATTCGGCGCGCAGTTCGGGGTCGCGGACGACGCCACCGCTGCCGAGCCGGTCCTTGCCCACTTCGAACTGCGGTTTCACCATCGGCACGAGGTCGCCGCCTTCGCGCGCGCAGGCGGCGAGCGCGGGCAGCACGAGCTTCAGCGAGATGAACGAGAGGTCCCCGACGACGACGTCGACCTGGCCGCCGAGGTCCTCGGGAGAGAGGTTGCGAACATTGGTGCGGTCCATGACCACTACACGTTCGTCGGTGCGGATCCGCCAGTCGAGCAGGCCGCGACCCACGTCGGCGGCGATCACGGTCGCGGCGCCGTTGCGGAGCAGGACGTCGGTGAAGCCGCCGGTGGACGCGCCGGCGTCGAGGCAGCGCTTGCCCTCGACACTCAAGTCCGTGAACGCTTCCAGGGCGCCGAGCAGCTTGTGCGCGCCGCGGGAGGCCCAGCCGGGGTCGTCCTCGTCCTTGACGACGATGGGCGCGTCGGATTCCACGCCGGTGGCGGGTTTGCTGGCCACCATGCCGCGCACGGTGACCTTGCCGCCGGTGATCAGGGCCGAGGCCTGCTCGCGCGACCGTGCGAGGCCGCGCCGGACCAGCTCCGCGTCGAGGCGCGCCCGCTTGGGCACCGCGGTCAGACCTTGTCGATGCTGGAGAGGGCGACCGTCAGCTCGGTGTGCACGGCGTCGAACCGCTCGACGTGCTCCGCGAGCGGCAGCGCGTCGAGGTCGTCCAGCCCGGCGACGGCTTCGTCGATGCCGGCCCGCGGGTCGGTCTGCTGCGAGAACGAACCGGGCGGCGGGCCCGGGACGGGGTAGGGATGATCCTGCACGTTACGACGGTAGCAGTCAGCGCAGCCGGGCCTTCGTGTCCTCGCCGAGTTCGGTGACGCCGGTCTCCCAGGCCACGTGGCACAGCGCGCGGAGCAGGTCCAGGTCGTCGCCGTCGCCCTTCGCCGTCAGGGTGCCGTGCTCGACGGTCACGGTCCAGCCCGGACGAGGGCCGATCTTCAGGTCGTCGGCCGACTCGGTGAGCGCGGTGAGGTCCTTCGCGAGGTAGGTGGCGCGCTCGGCCGGGACGGCCTCGATCAGCTGTTCCGGCGTCGCGACGCCGGAGAGGACGACCAGCGAGTCCATGCCCGCGGCGACCGCGCCGGCGATGTCGGTGTCCAGCCGGTCGCCGACAACGAGGGGTCGCTCCGCGCCCGCCGACCGCGCGGCGGTCTCGAACAGCAGCGGCTCCGGCTTCCCGGCGACGAGCGGCTCGACGTCGGTGGCGGTGCGCAGCGCGGCGACCATCGAGCCGTTGCCGGGCAGCAGCCCGCGCTCGCTGGGCAGGGTGGCGTCGACGTTGCAGGCCACCCAGAGCGCGCCGGCGCGGATGGCCAGGCAGGCTTCGGCCAGCGCGGCCCAGGTGTTGTCGGGCGAGTGGCCCTGGACGACGGCTTGGACGCTCGGGGCGTTCTCGCGGACGGCTTCGAGGCCGGCTCCGGTGACTTCGGCGGCGAGGGACTCGGTGCCAACGACGAGGACCTCGGCGCCGGCCTCGAGCCGTTCCTTCAGCAGCTGCACACCGGCTTGGGCGCTGGTGTGCACCTCACCGGCGTCGGCGGGCATGCCGAGGCCGGTGAGGTGGTCGACGACCTCGGCCGGGGCCTTGGACGCGTTGTTCGTGACGAACCGGACCGGTGTGCCGTGTTCACGCGCGGCCCGCACCGTCTCCGGGGCGCCCGGGATCACCCGGGTGCCGTGGTAGACGGTGCCGTCGAGGTCGAACAGGACCGCGTCGTAGGCCGCGAGCAGGGCGTCACTCATCCGAGTCTTCGGTGTCCTTCTTCTCGTTCGCCAGTTCCGCCGCGCGTTCGGCGGCGTCGGTCTCGTCCTCGGCGTCGGCCTCGGCGGAGTTGAGGAACCACTGGACGGCCTCGTCCTTGCGCCCGGCGGCGACGAGGTTGTCGGCGTAGGCGTAGAAGAGGCGAGCGCTCCACGGGTCGCGCTTCTCGGCCTTGAGGTCGTCACCCTGCAGCGAGACGACGGCGGCGTCGAGCTGCCCGAGGTCCCGCCGAGCCCCGGCCGCGACGATGGCGAGCTCGACCTGGACGGCCTTCGCCAGCTTCGTGGTGTCGGCTTCCTTCGCGAGGTCGAGGGCGCGTTCGGGCCGGCCGAGTGCGCGCTCGGCATCGGCGATGATGGCGATGTGGTCGTCGCTGCGCGTCATCCGCCGGACGGCCCGCAGCTCGGAGAGGGCTTCCGACCAGTTGCCGGCGTGGTAGGCGACGAGGCCGAGCGCTTCCCGCACGATCGGCACGCGCGAGGCCTTGGCCTTGGCGTACTTGGCGTGCTCGAGCGCGGCTTCCGGATCGGAGTCGATCAGGCCGCCCGCGGCGACGAGGTGCTTCCCGACGGTCTCGGCCAGGCCCTTGGGCAGGGTCCGCAGCTCGCGGCGGGCCTCCTCGTCGAGGTCGGAGAACTCGATGTCCTCGGGGAGTTCCGGGGCTTCGAGGAGTTCCCTGGCGAGGGCCTCGTCGTCGAGAGGACCGCCGACGCGCGGCTGCGGGTCGCGACGGGGCCGGTCACGCCGGGTGTCGTCGCGCCGGCTGTCGTCGCGCTTGAAGCCGCCGGCGCGGGGGCCGCGGTCGTCGTCGCGGCGCTGGTAGCCGCCGCGGTCTTCACGCTTGAAGCCGCCGGTCTGGGCGCCGCGGTCATCGCGGCGCTGGTAGCTGCCACGGTCTTCACGCTTGAAGCCGCTGGTCTGGCCACCGCGATCGTCGCGACGGTCGGAACCACCGCGGTCATCCCGCTTGAAACCGCCGGTGCGGGCACCGCGGTCGTCATCGCGCCGCTGGTAGCCGCCGCGGTCCTCGCGCTTGAAGCCACCGGTCCGGCTGCCACGGTCATCGTCGCGGCGCTGGTAGCTGCCGCGGGAGTCCGAACTGCCACGGCTCCGGTCGTCGTCCCGGCGCTGGTAACCACCGCGCGAGTCCGAGCTACTACGGCCGCGATCGTCGTCGCGCCGCTGGTAGCTACCGCGCGAGTCCGAGCTACTACGGCCACGGTCGTCGTCGCGCCGCTGGTAACTGCCACGGGAGTCCGAGCTACTACGCCCGCGGTCATCATCGCGGCGCTGGTAACTGCCGCGCGAGTCCGAGCTACTGCGGCCGCGGTCGTCGTCGCGGCGCTGGTAGCTGCCGCGGGAGTCCGAACTGCCACGGCTCCGGTCGTCGTCGCGGCGCTGGTAGCCGCCGCCGCGGGAGTCCGAGCCGGGGCGGCTGCTGCGGTCCTCCCAGCGCGGCTTGCGGTCGCCGTACGAGGACTTGCCCTGGGGGCGGCCGCCGCGGTCGTCCTGACCTCGGCTCGGGTTCTCGTAGCGCCCGCCGGAGCGGTTGCTGTCGCGGTCCTCGTACCGGCCACCGCCGGAACGGCTCGGGCCGCCCGAATACCGGCTGCTGCCGCCCGGCCGGCCGCCGGAGTCGCGGCCACCGTCGCGGAAGCTGCCGCGACGGTCGTCGCGGTCGCTCGTACCACGCCCCTGACCTGCGTATCCTCCGCGCTGGTCGCGGGGACCGTCGCTGCCGCGGAACGGCTTGCCGCCGCCGCGGACCCCGCGGTCGTCGCGGCGCGGCCGGCCCTGGTGACCGCTGTCGCGGCCGCCGCGGTCCTGCTTCGCGCCACCGCGCTGGTTTCCCCGGGGTTCGTCCGATCGGCCCCGGGAGCCTTCGTCCCGGCGTGCCGACCGGCCGGACCCATCATCCGCTGAGTCTCGTCGACCGAACTCGGACACCTGGCCTCCTGCCATGAAAAAATCTTGTTCCGGACATACGCGTACGGCCCGCTAGGGCAGCCAACTGGCTATCCTAACGGGCCGTACGTAAGGTAAGTTCGGCGGTGTCCTACTCTCCCACAACCCTTCGGTTGCAGTACCATCGGCGCTGTCAGGCTTAGCTTCCGGGTTCGGAATGGGACCGGGC
>NZ_JBIWPI010000002.1:1276013-2183949 GCF_044768185.1 Amycolatopsis sp. NPDC101161 | reverse complement strand
AGGTCAGCGGAAACACCGCCTGACCTGGCCTTTGTCACGTCCCTCGGGGTGTGGAGCTGAGGGGAATCGAACCCCTGACCCCCGCCTTGCAAAGGCGGTGCTCTACCAATTGAGCTACAGCCCCGGGTGCGGGCTGGTGCCCGCGGGAAACTCAGTTGTGGGACGCACCCGCCGGCTTGGCCGGGGTGGTGCCGTTGTTCGAGGGGACCGGTGCGGTCGCCTCGCGCCAGAGGTCGGCTTCCGCCTTGGCCGCCTTGTTGCGCTTCACGACGAACAGGACGCCGCCCGCGATGACCGCGAGTGCCAGCAGCTTCTTCACCGAAGCCCCCTTCTCAGCTTGCTTCCCTTACCCCGTGATGTTACTGCACCGGCGCCGGCCGCCTTCGGGGCGGTGGTTCCACGTGGAACCACGATCCTGCAGGTAACGCACGTCACACCGCGGCGGAAATACGGGGGCGGGGTGTCCTGTTGTACCCATTGGTCGGTGCGGCCACCGTGTCCCCCGGGCCTCAACCACTGCCTTCGCGGAGTTCCGTCCGGCTGGAGCCGCGTTGAGCCACTTCGCCGAGAGGCGACCGTGGTGCGTGCCGACCGTGACCGCTCAGCCCTGCCGGTTCATTCTCTTCCCGGCAGGGCTGACCTGTATCTCAGAGGCCCAGGTAGTTGCCTTGGTCGCCCACCTGCGGATCCCGCACGACGTCGTCCTGCCGCGACTGGCGCAACCCGGCAGCGATCCGCGTGCCCCCGCGACGACGGTCCCGCAGATCGACGATCGCCGCGATCGCCAGCAGCGCCACGAGCACGACTCCCGCGATGATCCACCCCAGGTGCGCTTGGACTTGATCGAGAATTAGGGCGTTGAAACGACAAAGCCCGGTTCGCGGAGATGCGAACCGGGTTTGTTCGAGTGGGCCTACCAGGACTTGAACCTGGGACCTCTTCGTTATCAGGGCAAGATCACAACTACCTGATCAAGGCGAGAGGTTCGCGACCTCGCGGTTCAACATCCGTGTACGTCCGCCGGCTACCGCCGCAGGCCTCCACGATCGTCACTCAATTTGTCACTCATCCCGACCCGACCAGGCAATTCAAGGCCGTGCAGCACACACGAAAACCTAGTCTGTTTTCCGGTCCGCGAAGAGATACCCCACGACCGCTGATAGCGCGCCAAGGATAGGACTCACGACAGTCTGAAGGATCGTCTTGGCGAAGTCTGTGTCAAACCAATGCATGGCTAGGCCGAGGGCAATGAGCACCAAACCGGCCCCCACAGTGCCGACCAAGATCCAGAGAGTCCACAGGCGCAACTGATGAGTCTTCTGGGGTTTCTCAACCCCGATCGTTTGACCAACTTCGACTGGATCATTCGTGACGACCTCGCGTGCTGGCGGGAGCCAGAAGCCGCCTGGCGGAAGATCAGACTTGGCATCGAGAGGCACCTCATCAGCGAAGCCTTGACTTTGGCCGTCGTCATCCTCGGACGACTTTTCGCCACCGTTACCAACCTCGTAGTCAGCCATGTCCCCACCACGGCGTCCTGCGCGCGTCCCACGACCACCCGACCGACCCAGGACCGAAGACCGCCGCGCTCATCGTGACTTGGGCGGCGTGCGCGAGGAACCTCCGCCGCGCTGCCGCCTCTTCGCTCTGAATCTCCTGGCCCACAATGCGTATCGCCGTGGCCTCGTCGTAGGCAAGCCCCATGTACCCACGAGGGATACCCAGGCCGTCAGCAATTTGCTTGAGCTCGTCTGTAGCCATGACCTGGCGCCCCTTGAGGGTCTCCGACGCCTCGGACTGGGACTGGCCGGTCATCGCGGCGATCTGGCGCTGCGAGACACCGTGCTTGCGCAAGAGGCGGTAGACGGCGCTGATCTCACGGGACGCGAGAGCCGCTCTCATCTCCGGCTGCTCCCAAACATCAGGCGGAAACGTGTGGCTCTGCGACTGGACCACCACCATCAGATCCTCGCGCCGATCAGACGGCAACCGACTGGAATGCACGTCGTAAGGCTTCGCTTGTAGCGCTGTCCGCACTTCAGCCGCGAAGTCAATCTTCTCGTCTCCGACTTTCTGCCGCGCGAAGGTGGAGAGCGCGTCCAGAAGCACGTCGTTGCGTGCACGCTCGGCGGAAAGTTCCGCTTCCAGGGTGTCGCATCGTGCGTCGAGAGTGGGACACCGGGCGCAGTCCGGGTCGTGCGGCGCATCCGGCACGGAGGGCGTCAGCTGTATGTCGCCGCGATGGAAGCCCGGGTTGACGTCTACGGGCGTCTCTGACTCCTCATGCGAGTCGGCGAACGCTTCACCCCGGCTGGTCACCCGAAGACCTCCTGCTCCACCTGACGCCCCACGGCAAGGTGGCGCATAGAGTACTCCGGCTTCCCGACAGTCTTACGCGAGGCATCTCCGCAGGTCAGACCGTACGGTCGTACTGCGATACGGACCGAGCATGGTAACAGCCACGTCTCGATATGCAAGTTCATCACATCGAGCACGCCAACATGTCGCATCAGAGCTGCACGCATGACATACTTGCGCCGGTCCCAGGGGCGGTTTGACAAAGTTAAGATGTCCTGATAAGGACGCCCCCTTGAGCTCAGGAGGATTGACGATGTCCGCTGCACGAGGACGTCAGGATTACGAATCTAGCGGCGAAGCCGGTGTCCACACCGAAGACGTCGAGCATCGTGAACCTGGCGTGGACCCAAAGCGCCAGCTAGCAGCAGCGTCAGTTACCAGGCTGACCGTAAACATCGGGCCGTCAACTGCTGAGGCCCTACGGTTGGTGGCTGAGAAGGAAGGCGTCACAGTCACGGAGGCTCTTCGACGTCTCGTGAGCTACGGCGAGCTTCTTTACCGCGCCGTGAAGATTGACGGTAAGGACGTCCTCTTCCGAGACGGCAAGGAGACGCAACAGGTGCTGATCGCCTGAGCTGCGCCGCGAGGCGTCTCAGCAAATGATCGGCAGCATCGAAAATCTTCTCTGAGGTTCCAGCCACGAAACACAGCGCGCCGCTGGCGGCGAGAACTCACGTGGACGCCCAGACTTATCACCGGCGCTGTTGACCTCACCGACCTACTGTTCTGGATAAGGCTTCAGGCCGCAGCGGCAGTCCCTAGTCGATCACGCCGTAATGGGTGGCGAGCACAGCAAACTCCGTGCCCCGGCGTCGGGCTGCTCGATCGACAAGACGCCGCATCGTGGTTTTGCCGAGCGGCTGATATCGCACCCAGTCTGGTGCAAGGTCTCGTGCCTCGGCGAGCCAGGCCAAGGCGTCCCGATCGTGGCGTAGGTCGGCGGCCGCAGCTGCGAGAAGTAGCCGGTGGCCGGCCTCCCAGAAGGCCGGGACGTCACCCATAGTGTCCGGCACGGCGGCCGCCAGGCGGAGAGCCTGTTCGGGGTCGCCGGCCCGCGCCGCAAGCTCGACGTTCTGGAGAGCAGCGACGCGCGGGCCGAAGATCGCAGCTTCCGAAGCTGTGTCTCCTCGTGACCGGATCGCAGCAGCATGAGCGGCGGCAAGAAGGTCCTCGGCACGGCCAGCGCTCCCAGCTCGAAGAGCGGCGGTCGCGGCGTTGAACAGCAGGTTGCCGAACACGCCAGCGCGTAGAGGGTCGCGGTCAAGCATCCGCGGTTCGATTGCGGCGGCCGCTTGGGTGGCGACGCGCTCAGCATCTTCCTCCCGGCCTTGACGGACTAGCGTCCATGCGAGGTAGCGGAGCGAGATTGCGGTCTCGACCTCGGGAGCGTCCGACTCGGCCGCGGCGTCGATCGCCCGTGCGGCGGAGGTGTAAGCCAGGTCGTCGAAGCCGAGCCGGCCTGCGATGCCGGCGCCGAGTCGGTGGGCGGTCGACAGGACGCGGTGCGCGCCGGCGCGCTCCTCGTCGCGGGTGTCGCGGACGCCTCGACGGGCGTCGGCCAGGACGACCGGCAGCGCGTGCAGCAGCTCGGTGTGGCGCCCGTCGACGTACGCTCGCCAAGCGGCGTGCGCGCTGGCCGTGAGTTCCGGGAGCGGTAGTAGCTCGCGGGTGTCGGCCAGGTCGTCAAGGCCGGGGATGGACGCATCCGCGGTAATTGCTCGGCGGAGCGGAGCCACGTCGACATCGCGGGAGTGCGGGGCCGGCAGAGTTCCGAGCAGCGCATCGACGGGGACGCCGAGCGCGGCCGCGAGCTTGCGGAGGGTCACAGGGCGGCTGGTCGTCCGAGTGCCTTGCTCGATGCGCGCCACGGTGTCGACGCCGACCGAAGCAGCCTCGGCGAGTCCCTCTTGGGAGAAGTCGCGGGCTTTGCGGATGCGCGTCAGGTTCTCGGCGAGCGGGTTGTGAGCGGTCATCCGTCCTCCGGCCGTGTGCACACAGTAGCCAGACTACTGCGCTATGCGCCTGCCGTCTTCACATATCAGCAGCTCACCGGCGTGCACGGCGTCGAGGGCAACCGCGATCCGGCGCGCGAGGATCGGCTTCAGGCGCGATTCCGCAGTGTCGAGCGGTAGCAGCTCCACCGACAGGATCTCGGGGTCCGTGATCGACAGGGCCTTGATCTCGGCTTCGGTGACCTGGCCGCCGTCGAAGACGTACGCCATCCCCTCCGGCATGCGCGAGTCGTCCGGGATGTAGTCGATCACCAGCAGGTTGCCGAGCGGCCGATCGATGCCGACCTCTTCAGCGACCTCCCGGGCCGCCGTGCGCCAGGGCGGCTCACCCTCCTCGCACGCACCGCCCGGGATGTCCCAGTGCGGCTTGTACGACGGCTCGACGAACAGCACGCGGTCGGCCTCGTCGCGGAAGAGGACGCCGGCGGACATGCGCTTGCGGTTGAGCGAGCGCACGTACTCGTCGAAGGGGAGCAAGTCCACGAGGCGAGGCTACCGGCGGCGAGCGACGTCCCGCTCTCCGACAGTGGGCTCACCATCGAGGAGATCTCGCGGCTGGTGGGGCATTCGGACACGAAAGTGACCGAGTTGGTCTACCGCCACCAACTGCGCCCGGTGATCCAAGATGGAGCGAAAGCGATGGACGCAATCTTCCCGGATTCGGCGGCATAGCAACAGAGGTCAGGGTCGGTTCGCGGTCCGCGAATCGGCCCTTGACCTCGCGGCCGATCTTGTATGTCTCCATCCGCGACTGTGGCCGTCGGAGAGGCGCCCGCACCGGTCACAGGCCGACCAGGTGACGGCATGCGAAAGGCCAGGCGCCCCACGATTCCGGTTCACCTGGCCTGCGGGCTGGAGAATTCGCGCTCTACGGGTTGGTGTTGGTGAGGGCTGCGTCCGTCGGACGTTTCTTCCGCCGCAACCGCCATCGACGCCGAGGCATCGTGCCGACGTCGCGGCGCGCACAGTTTTGAAACTTCGCCCAAGACGTGAAGTCCACCTCGTACTCGCTGTCCGCCACCCACTTCTGAAACTCGGCCGTGACGTTCCTGAAATGTTCGACCGCTTCAACCGAGCCGACGAGACTTATGTGAGTCCAGGCCACCAAAAGGTCCTTGGTGCTGCGTTGCTCGTGCTCCACGTAGAGCAGCTCGGACACGGCTCGAACACCCCGTGCGTACGCCTCTTCGCGCCGATCTTCGCGCCGCAGGCGCTGGGCTCGTCCCGTGGTGATCACCGAGGACAGCACGGCGCCGGACATGCCGACAGCGGCACCGATCAGGCCAGCTAGTGCGGCGTCCATCAGGGGCGCCACTCCTCGCGGTAGTCCGAGTGGTCGGCCTCGGCCACGGCGAACCGCTTGATCACGGTGTGCATGACCGTGCACACCATCTCGCGCGCCGGGCTATCAAGCTCGGCGCGCTCGGCGGCTAGGTCGGCGAGAAACCGCTGACTCGGCCGGTCGGTCGACGCTGCCGCGTCGCCGAGCCGCGCCGAGGCGAACGCGATGCGCGGGTCGAGCTTCGGACCGGCGGCCGGGTGGCCGTCGTCGTCGAAGTAGGTGACGGTGCGCGTCACCTCGTGCTCGTCGGCCACCAGAACACCGCCTCTCGTCCGGGTTCACCACATCATCGCTCACGGGACGGGCTCATGCTGGCAACCCGCGGCACCTCACGGCTGGTCGTGGTCGCCGGCGGCCGACTCGTCGTCGATCGGGTAGCACGCCTGCTCGATGGTGCGGCGGTACGCCACGCTCCGGCGGCCCTCGACCTCGACGACGTAGAACCGGTCATCGGTGACGCCAGCCGTCTTGGCAGCGTCGGGGTGGTGGTGCCAGTCCGAGGCGATCGTCCACACCGTGCCGGTCTCGCGGTAGCGCAGCCGCTGACCGACTGTGTACCGCGGTCGCTCGTCGTCACCCACGGGCTACCTCGGCCCAGTTCTCGACGGCGATCACGCGCCGGCGGTACGCCTTGCCCTCGACCCGCGCGTGCCTTCGGCACGCTTTTTGTACTCCTTGATGTGCTTTGAGATGACCTCTAGGGCGTCAGCCGCCGAACCCGAAAGATCGATTCCGTGCTGAACCCAGCCAAGCACATCTACCGCGAATACATCGAAGGCGGCTCGGAGTTCGTCTTGCTGAGCGGGGTCATCGGTCGCACGGTTGATGACTTGGCGCACTTCAGCTCGGTCGAGGCTGGCGATAGTTGTCATGGTGGCATCCCTTCGGGCGTCGACGTACGGAAGTATTTCGGCGGGTATGTAGCCGCCGTTACCCCTGGGGATATGGCCCCGCCGGGTGCTGGTTTCGGAGCGCGCCCGCGGTGATGCGCACGGACTTGTCGCCGCGAGCGTCGGCCTCTTGGTGCAGCCGCAGCGCCGGCTTTGCGGTGACGCGCGTCATGGCGCAGCAGTTGGTGGCTCGCTGGTCAACCACGGTCGACCTCCTCAGCCTTGGGGATGCGCAATACCAGCGTCCGACGGGCCGAGAAGTCCTGGCTCAACAAGCGCATGCCCTTCTGTTGAAGCCATCGGGCGATCGTGGCCGCAGCTCGCTTCGCGTCGTCGTCGGACCAACGGTCATCCCACGTGAAGGTCACCAGCCCGTTGGCCTTGTCGTGCTCAACGAGGACACCATCGTCATCCTTCAGGGTGACGGCGCGGGCTAGCAGCGTTGCGAGGTCGCTCTTGTCCATGGTTCGAATGTAGGCCGCGGTGGTCGAGCGGCAGTGGCTCGACGCTCACCGGCGCCGGGCTCCCTGTGGCCGACCAGCACGCCGTAGTGCCACGCGCCGACCGCGCCGACCGAAAAAATCTCGAGAATCGCCGATTAGCGCTTGAACTGCGCTCGCGAGCGCGTCGGCCAACAGCTCGACCGATACGTCGCCCAGCTCGTGCCGTGCGAAGTCTTACGGCAGCACCTCGTGCCCGGCCGTCGGCCGCAGCCAGCCGGCGCGCGCCCACCAGGCGAGGACGAGCGGCAGCGGCGCGAGCGCGCCGACGGTCACGGTGTCACCTGGCGGGCTGGCCGCGCCGAGACGGTGGTGCGTTTCCAGACGAGCAACGTTTGGTGCTGCCCTAGGTGTCCTAGTTGGTCTGGCCGATCCGGCGGACGGCTAAGACAGGGGACTCCGGAGGCTCCTGACGGCTCTGCTTAGACGTTTCGACCGGCGTTGGCGCGATCGATCGAAGCATCGTCGGCGGGACTGCAAGCGACTCCGCAGCCGGCCGGTAAGGGCGCTGGCCGAACTTCCGGCTTAGCAGTGTCCACAGCAGCAATGGGGCTTCCCGCCCTACGTTGACCGGTTCTTGCTTGCGCCAGCCCTTCGATGACAGCTGGACGAACAAAGAGCGACGGCGAGTTTCGCCGACAAGGTCGAGACCGTAGCCACGTTGGATCAAGGCCTGCATCGACACGCCCCAGGTGGCCTTCAGCCGTGCGTACTCCCGCAGCGTGGCGCGCTCGGAGATGTTCTCCTCGGCCCGCTCACGTGGCATCAGCAGCGCGCCGGCAAACCGGTCGGCTTCCTGCTCGGCGTCAGCGACCCGAGGCCGGAAGGTGTGGAGCACGAGGTGGCCCACCTCATGCGCGAGAGTGAACCGTTCACGGTCGCCCTGGCTGCCGGGGAAGTACCCGATCAACGCGGGTTCGCCCACACCGCCCCAGTAGGAAACGCCGAAGTGACCGCCTGCCACGGGTTGCTCGTCTGAGTCGTCGGTCAACACGAACGGCGCCACCGCGACACCGGAACGCTCCAAAGCCCTAGTCAGGTGAGGGATCGGCGTGTCCGGCGCGAGGCGTAGCGCCTCACGAGTCTGCGCGGCCAGCTCTTCGATGTCCTCCGGCGACAGTTCCTCGGCAGTGGCGTACGGCAGCGGCGGGGTTGGGTAGCTTTCCGCCGCAACCAGTGCTTCGTTGATGCGGTAGCTCTCGGCGTAGAAGGTTCGCACCCGCCGAGTCAGCACCTTGCTGGCCGAGGCTCGCTTGCGGAACCTTAGGGAGTCCAGCGGAACCGTGGTCGGCTGGACGGCGAAGAATCCGAACGGTGTGTCAGTGGCCTCGGCAATCGCCCGAAGTCCGTCCTCGGTCGCGTCGCGAGACGCAGTCTCCACCTGGGAGATCCACGACTGCTTCACCCCCGAGATATTCTCCAGCTGCTCCTGAGTGAGACCGAGCAGATCCCGCAGGGTCCGCAGTCGCTCACCCGGTGATGCCGCCAGCATCGGAATCGCCCTCTTCTTCTTGGTCTTCGAGGGGCAGGTCCAGCCCCAAGCCTTCGTCTGTCGGTTCGAACGACAGGTCAGCCAGCTCGTCTGCTGTAGCAGGCAGCGGGAAGTCCAGGTCGGTCTTCTGGTGCTTGCCCCACTTCCACTCTCCGACCGTGCGCACGACCCTGAAGACCGGCGCAGCGGTCTCCGGGTCAATGCGCCACAAGCCAAGCAGCTTGTCGCCCAAGTCGCCGAACAACGGGATCATGCCAGTTAACGGAGGGTTGCAGTAGAAGGCCCTCCGCGCGAGGTTTGACCCAGGCGGGGGAACTACGCCGCCATTAGGGCTATGCAGCATCCGGACGCCGTAGTGGTCGTCGGTCAGCCACAGCTCGCCGTTGCGCGCGTGGTTGCCGCTCAACTTCCAGTTGCCGAGTTCCTGAGTGAGCTGACGGAGACGATGGTGTGCGAAGGCTCGGACCGTATGCGTTCCGAACCACGCGTAGTCAGGACCGTCGTCAAGGTGAGCGAGCAGTTCCTGCCGGCGCTGCTCCGCGAACGTAAAAGCGTCATGCAGCGGCTCGCAGAGGCCGAGCATTGCGGACCGGATCCGCTCCACATGGTCTTGAACCATGGGCGTGATAATATCACGCAGATAGTTAAACATTGCCGCTCAGCGCCTCCAGCCCGCGACATCATCCAACTGGCCGACGTCCCACGATCGCGCAACAACGCGGTAGAGGAGACAGGGCGAGAGCAGGAAGCCAACCTCGCGTCGATCAGCCAGCAGTCGCCGGAACGAGACACGGCAAGTGCGCGCATTGAAGGCACCAGAACGAGGTCTCCCAGGCCGACAGTCACCCAGATTGTCACCCAGGTCATGCAAAAAGCCCGGCTCGCGAGATGCGAACCGGGCTTGACCTGCGTGGGCCTACCAGGACTTGAACCTGGGACCTCTTCGTTATCAGCGAAGCGCTCTAACCGCCTGAGCTATAGGCCCTTGAACGAGGAGAACTTTACAGGACCCCCGGAGGGGCCCTGCAACCGGGTTACTCCCGCTCCGACAGCGTGACTTCCAGGCCTCCGGCGAGGTCGGCCGACACGTTGTAGATGAACGCGCTCACCGTGGCCAGGGCCGACACCAGGACGATGTTGATCGCGCCGAGGATGGCCGCGATGCCGAACACGCGGCCCGCGCTGATCAGGGGTTCCGAGGACGCGTTCGCCCCTTCGCCGCCCACCAGGGACGAGTACGTTCCGTTCAGCTTGTCCCAGACGCCCATGCCGTCGAGCACCGTGTACAGGACGCCGACCGCCACCAGCCAGACGAAGAACATCGCCACGCCCAGGACCAGGGACAGCTTCAGCACCGACCACGGGTCGAACCGCTTGACCTGCAGCGATGCTCGACGCGGGCCGCGGCCTGGACGTCGCAGTGCGCTCGGGCGGGCTCGCTGGGACGAGGCCGACGGGACCGCCTGCTCGCCGGACGGCGGGGTGTCGCCGAACAGCTTGGGGGCCGCGCTGCCCGTCACCACCTGGCGCTGGTCCGGGGAGACCGGTTGGGTCTCCCCGGCCGGCAGCGCTTCGTCCGTGGCAATCCCGACCGTCGCTTCGGCGTCGCCGTCCTTGCCGACCCGCTGCCAGGGTGGGCTCGCCGGAGTCCCGTTCGAACCCGGTGCCTCGGGATTCTCGGATGGTGTCACGAAGCTTCAGTCCTTACCCGTGCCGTGGGGCCGCCGTCGGAGAGCAAACTTACTGCTCCGGCGTGGCCGTCGTTTCCTCACCCGCGTCAGGTGCTTCCGGAGCCGCCGGTGCGTCCTCGGGGGTGTCACCATTGGCGACGTCCGAGGGCTCGTCCGCGTTGCGTGCGACGGCGAGAAGAGTGGTTCCTTCACCGAGATTCATCAGCCGGACCCCCTTCGTCTGCCGTCCTGCCTTGCGCACGTCGCCCGCCGGCGTGCGGATCACGCCGCCGCTCGAGGTGATCGCGTAGAGCTCGTCCTCGGCGTCGACGATGAGCGCTCCCACCAGCCTGCCACGTTTGCGGTCGTGCTGAATGGTGAGCACGCCCTTGCCGCCGCGGCCCTGGACCGGGTAGTCCTCGATCGGCGTGCGCTTGGAGTACCCGCCGTCGGTCGCGACCAGCAGGAACTTGCCCTCCTTGACGACGCTGATGCCGAGCAGCTCGTCGCCGTCGTTGAAGCGCATCCCCATCACGCCGGACGTCGGGCGGCCCATCGGGCGCAGCGCCTCGTCGGTCGCGTGGAAGCGGATCGACTGGCCCTCGGCCGACACCAGCAGCAGGTCGTCCTCGGCCGCCGCGAGCACCGCGCCGACCAGCTCGTCGCCTTCGCGCAGGTTGATGGCGATGAGACCGCCGGAGCGGTTGGAGTCGAAGTCGGTGAGCTTGGTCTTCTTGACCAGGCCGCGCTTGGTCGCGAGCACCAGGTACGGCGCGACCTCGTAGTTCTTGATCTGGATGACCTGGGCGATCTGCTCGTCCGGCTGGAACGCCATCAGGTTCGCCACGTGCTGACCGCGCGCGTTGCGGTTGGCCTCGGGCAGCTCGTACGTCTTCGTCCGGTAGACGCGGCCCTTGTTCGTGAAGAACAGGATCCAGTCGTGCGTGGAGCAGACGAAGAAGTGCTGGACGATGTCGTCCTGCTTCAGCGTCGCGCCCTGCACGCCCTTGCCGCCGCGCTTCTGCGAGCGGTACAGGTCGGTTTTCGTCCGCTTGGCGTACCCCGTGCGGGTGATGGTGACGACGACGTCCTCGACGGCGATGAGCTCTTCGTCGGTGACGTCGCCGCTGAAGCCGATGATCTTCGTGCGCCGGTCGTCGCCGTACTTCTCGACGATCGCCATCAGTTCGTCGCGGATCAGCGCGCGCTGCCGCTCCGGCTTGTCGAGGATGTCCTTCAGGTCGGCGATCTCGAGCTCGATCTCGGCCAGCTGGTCGATGATCCGCTGGCGCTCCAGGGCGGCCAGGCGCCGCAGCTGCATGTCGAGGATCGCGGTCGCCTGGATCTCGTCGACGTCCAGCAGCTCCATCAGGGCCGGCCGGGCCTCGTCCGCGGACGGCGACCGCCGGATCAGCGCGATGACCTCGTCGAGCATGTCCAGCGCCTTGACGTACCCACGCAGGATGTGGGCCCGCTCTTCGGCCTTCTTCAGGCGGAACTTGGTCCGCCGGACGATGACCTCGACCTGGTGCTTCACGTAGTGCCGGATGATCTGGTCGAGCCGCAGCGTGCGCGGCACGCCGTCGACCAGCGCCAGCATGTTGACGCCGAAGTTCTGCTGCAGCTGGGTGTGCTTGAACAGGTTGTTCAGCACGACCTTCGCGACCGCGTCCCGCTTGATCGTGACGACGATCCGCATGCCGGAGCGGCTGTTGGACTCGTCGGCGATGTCGGCGATGCCGGTGAGCTTGCCGTCGCGGACCAGGTTCGCGATGTTCTCGACCAGGTTGTCCGGGTTGACCTGGTACGGCAGCTCGGACACGACCAGGATCGTGCGGCCCTTCGCGTCCTCTTCGACCTCGACGACCGCGCGCATCCGGATCGAGCCGCGGCCGGTGCGGTAGGCGTCCTCGATGCCGGACGTGCCGAGGATCATCGCCTTGGTCGGGAAGTCCGGGCCCTTGACGCGGACCAGCAGCGCGGCCAGCAGCTCGTCGTCGGTCGCCTCGGGGTTCTCCAGCGCCCAGACGACGCCCTCGGAGACCTCGCGCAGGTTGTGCGGCGGGATGTTGGTCGCCATCCCGACCGCGATCCCGGAACCGCCGTTGACCAGCAGGTTCGGGAACCGCGACGGCAGGACGTCGGGCTCCTGCGTGCGGCCGTCGTAGTTGTCGGAGAAGTCGACGGTGTCTTCTTCGATGTCGGCCAGCATCTGCATGGCCAGCGGCGCGAGCCGGGACTCCGTGTACCGCATGGCGGCCGCGGGGTCGTTGCCCGACGAGCCGAAGTTGCCCTGGCCGTCGATCAGCGGGTAGCGCAGCGACCACGGCTGGGCGAGCCGCACGAGGGCGTCGTAGATCGCCGAGTCGCCGTGCGGGTGGTAGTTGCCCATGACGTCGCCGACGACGCGGGAGCACTTGTTGTACCCGCGGTCCGGCCGGAAGCCGGAGTCGAACATCGAGTACAGGATGCGGCGGGCGACCGGCTTGAGGCCGTCCCGCACGTCCGGCAGCGCCCGCGACACGATGACGCTCATCGCGTAGTCGATGTAGGAGCGCTGCATCTCCTGCTGGATGTCGACCGGTTCGATCCGGTCGTGGTCCGGAGCCGGCGGCAGAGTTTCCGTCATGGAGTCCTTCTCGAGTGGAGAGTCCTAGCGGGGCGAAGAGCGGGGAACGCCTAGACGTCCAGGAAGCGCACGTCCTTGGCGTTGCGCGTGATGAACGACCGGCGGGCCTCGACGTCCTCGCCCATCAGGACCGAGAACAGCTCGTCCGCCTGGGCGGCGTCGTCCATCGTGACCTGGCCCAGCAGCCGGTTGGCCGGGTCCATCGTGGTCTCCCACAGCTCCTCGGCGTTCATCTCGCCGAGACCCTTGTAGCGCTGGATCGCGTCGTCCTTCGGCAGCCGCTTGCCGGCCTCGACGCCCGCCTGGATGACGGCGTCGCGTTCGCGGTCGGAGTACGCGTACTCCGGCTCGGCCCGCGGCCACTTGATCTTGTACAGCGGCGGCCGCGAGAGGAACACGTGACCGTGCTCGATCAGCGGCGCCATGAACCGGAACAGCAGGGTGAGCAGCAGCGTGGTGATGTGCTGGCCGTCGACGTCGGCGTCGGCCATCAGCACGATCTTGTGGTAGCGCAGCTTCTGGAGGTCGAACTCGTCGTGGATGCCGGTGCCCAGCGCGGTGATCAGCGACTGGACCTCGGTGTTCTTGAGGACGCGGTCGATGCGGGCCTTCTCGACGTTGATGATCTTGCCGCGGATCGGCAGGATCGCCTGGTACATCGAGTCCCGGCCCTCCTTGGCCGAGCCGCCGGCCGAGTCACCCTCGACGATGTAGAGCTCGCACTCCGCCGGGTTGGTCGAGCGGCAGTCCTTGAGCTTGCCGGGCAGGCCGCCGATCTCCAGCGCGCCCTTGCGGCGGACGAGGTCACGCGCCTTGCGCGCGGCCATCCGGGCCTGCGCCGAGGAGATCGACTTGTTGATGATCGTCTTCGCCTCGGTGGGGTTGCGCTCGAACCAGTCCGCCAGCCACTCGTTCGACGTCTGCTGCACGAACGTCTTGGCCTCGCTGTTGCCCAGCTTGGTCTTGGTCTGGCCCTCGAACTGCGGCTCGGCCAGCTTGATCGAGACGATCGCGGCGAGGCCCTCGCGCACGTCGTCACCGGTCAGGTTGGCGTCCTTCTCCTTGAGCAGCTTCTTGTCGCGCGCGTAGGAGTTGACGACGCGGGTCAGCGCGGCGCGGAAGCCCTCTTCGTGGGTGCCGCCCTCGTGCGTGTTGATCGTGTTGGCGAACGTGTAGACCGACGGCGTGAAGCCGGTGTTCCACTGCATCGCGACCTCGACCTCGAGGCCGGTGCCCTTCGCGTCGAAGGAGATCACGCTGGAGTGGATCGGGTCCTTGCTGCCGTTGATGTGCTTGACGAAGTCCTCGAGCCCGCCCGGGTAGCAGTAGGTCTTCTCCTTGACCCGCGCGACCTTGCCCTCGGCGTCGGCTTCGGTCTCCTCGTCGGCGACGCGCTCGTCGCGCAGGGACAGCGTCAGCCCCTTGTTGAGGAACGCCATCTCCTGCAGCCGGCGCGAGATGGTCTCGAAGTTGTACGTCGTGGTCTCGAAGATGTTGCTGTCGGCCCAGAAGGTGATCGTGGTGCCGGTCTCCGACGCCGGGCCGAGGTCCTCGAGCGGGCCGGGGATCTGGTCGGTGTACTCCTGGCGCCAGCTGCGGCCGCCGTACTTGACCTCGGCGAGCAGCTTCGTCGACAGCGCGTTCACCACGGAGACGCCGACGCCGTGCAGGCCGCCGGACACCGCGTAGGAGTCGCTGTCGAACTTGCCACCCGCGTGGAGCACGGTCAGCACGACCTCGAGGGTCGGCTTCTTCTCCTTGGGGTGCATGTCGACGGGGATGCCGCGGCCGTCGTCGACGACGCGCACCCCGCCGTCGGCGAGCAGGGTAACCTCGACCTTGGTGGCGTAACCCGCCATCGCCTCGTCGACGGAGTTGTCCACGACCTCCTGGACGAGGTGGTGCAGGCCGCGTTCACCGGTGGAACCGATGTACATGCCAGGGCGCTTGCGGACCGCCTCGAGGCCTTCGAGCACCGTGATCGACGACGCGTTGTACTCGCTCTTGTTCTCGGTCACCGGCGTTGTTTCTCCTCGTCTCGCCCGAGCGGACGCTCGCTCCCTCCCAGTGTACTTGGCCGCGTCCGCTGGCATGCGGCAAGGACACCCCTGAGCGCGTCACAGACGGACGAAATCGGTCCGAGCCGAGTCTTGACGTATTTCGGGAGGTCTGGATGCGTTCTCGGGGCATTCAACCGAGCATCGCGCAACCCGGGTCAGCCGTACGTGTCACGCGGGCCGCGCCCCGGCACGTGCCGGGGCCCTTTCCGCCAGCTCGGAGCGGTCGGACCTTGGATCCGCATGCGCTTGACGACGCCGTTGCCGACCCCCGCGGCGATCTTGTGCAGCAGCTTGCCCTGCAGCAACCGCAGCTGCGTGGCCCACGCCGTGGAGCTGGCGCGGACGGTGAGCTCACCGTCCTTCAGCGCGACCGGCTGGGCGTGTTCGGCCACGTCCTCGCCGACCAGCCGGGCCCACTGCGCGAACACGCGGGCGGTCGTGACGCTCTCGTTCCAGCCGCGGTCGGAGACCAGCCGCGAGACGAGCCGGCCGAGCGGCTGCGGGTCGCGCGGGTCCGCACCCGGCCCCGACCAGCGGCGACGCCGGGGGTTCTGGCCCCCGCCACCGCCGACCGCGCGGCGCCGGTAGCCCGGCGACGTCCCGCGTTCCTTGGCCTTGGCCTTCGCCGCTTCGAGCGCGGCGTGGGCGAGGTCCCGGCCGGTCTGCCCATTCGGAGCAGTGCCGCCTTCACTCTGCGTACCCGAAGTGACTTGCCCACGTGGGTTAACCCCCGCGCGGGGGGCGTCAAGCCGCTGTTCCGGCGTTTTGGTCACGCGCGGCGATAACTCGGGCACGGGTTTATCCACACTGTCCACAGGTTTGTCCCCAGATCGGTGGGTAACTGCTGTGTCGACGGTCACACGGGGTGTGCGAGTCGATCTTGCCGCCCCCGGTTCGCCCTGCTCAGCCACGCGTGATCTCACCATCCGCCACCACGAACCGGCCGCCGGCCAGCTCCCCGGGCACGTCTTCGTCGACCGCAGCGGTCACCAGCACCTGTTCGGCGCTCGCGGCCACCTCGGCCAGCCGGGCCCGGCGCTTGCGGTCCAGCTCGGCGAACACGTCGTCGAGCAGCAGCACCGGCTCGCCCGCCTCCGCGCGCAGCAGCTCGTAGCTGCCGAGCCGGAGAGCGAGCGCGAACGACCACGACTCGCCGTGGCTCGCGTACCCCTTGGCCGGCGCCTCGCCCAGGATCAGCTCCAGCTCGTCCCGGTGCGGGCCGACCAGGCTGATCCCGCGCTCGAGCTCGGCCTTGCGAGCCTCGCCGAGCGCCTTGAGCAAGACGTCCTTGAGGACTTCGGGTTGCGCCCGTTCGCCATCCGGTACGCCGTACGTCTCCGGCAGGGCGTCACCCAGCGACGACTTGTACGAGATCTTCGCCGGCCGCGAGTCCGGCGCGACCCCCATGTACGCCGCGGCCGCGTGCGGCCCGAGGTCCGCGACGAGGTTCAGGCGCGCGGCCAGCAGCTCCGCGCCCGCCACCGAGAGGTGGTCGTCCCAGACTTCCAGCGTCGAGAGCGCGTACGGGTCTTCGCGGCCCGTACGCCGTTTCCCCGCCGTCTTGAGCAGGGCGTTGCGCTGCTTCAGCACCTTCTCGTAGTCGGCCCGAACTCCCGCGTACCGCGGCGCGCGCAGCACCAAGAGCTCGTCGAGGAACCGTCTTCGCTCGCTCGGGTCGCCCCGGACCAGCGCCAGGTCCTCCGGCGAGAACAGCACCGTGCGCAGGATCCCGAGCACGTCGCGCGGCCGGCCGACCACGCCGCGGTTGACCCGGGCGCGGTTCGCGCGGCCGGCGGTGATCTCGAGCTCGACGGTCAGCTCGCGGTCGTCGTTGACCACCGCGACCCGCACGAGCGCGCGCTCGCAGCCGTGCCGGATGAGCGGCGCGTCCGTCGCGACGCGGTGCGAGCCCAGCGTCGCGACGTACCCGATCGCTTCGAGCAGGTTGGTCTTGCCGCGACCGTTCTGGCCGACCAGCACGGTCGGCCCCGGTTCGAGCGCGAGATCGGCCTGGGGCCAGGAGCGGAAGTCGGTGACCTGCAGGTGACGCAGATACACCAGGTGCTCCTTACCCGCCGACCTTCTTCACGGCGTGCCCGCCGAACTGGTTGCGCAGCGCGGCCACCGCGCGCATCGCGGCCGAGTGCTCCTGGCGCGAGGCGAACCGCGCGAACAGCGCGGCCGAGATGACCGGCGCCGGCACCGCGTTGTTGATCGCCTCTTCCAGCGTCCAGCGGCCTTCGCCGGAGTCCTCGACGTACCCCTCGAGGTCGTCGAGCTCGGGGTCCTCGTCGAGCGCGCGCACGAGCAGGTCGAGCAGCCAGGACCGGACGACCGTGCCGCGCTGCCAGCCCTTGATCACCGCGGGCACGTCCTTGACGACCTTCGCGGCTTCGAGCAGCTCGAAGCCCTCCGCGAACGCCTGCATCATGCCGTACTCGATGCCGTTGTGGATCATCTTCGCGTAGTGACCCGCGCCGACGTCGCCGGCGTGCGAGAAGCCTTCTTCGCGCGGCCCTTCCGGGCGCAGCGCGTCGAAGATCGGCATGGCCTTCTCGACGTCGGCCGCGGTACCGCCGACCATCAGGCCGTAGCCGTTCTCCTTGCCCCACACGCCACCGGAGACACCGCAGTCGACGTAGCCGATGTTCTTCGCCGCCAGCAGGTCGGCGTTCAGCTTGTCGTCGGTGTACTTCGAGTTGCCGCCGTCGATCACCATGTCGCCGGCGGAGAGCAGGTTGCTCAGCTCGGTGACGGTCTGGCGCGTCGGGTCGCCGGCCGGGACCATGATCCAGACGATCCGCGGGCCGTCCAGTTTGGACACCAGGTCTTCGAGCGACGTCGTGTCGGAGACGTCCGGGTTGCGGTCGTAGCCGACCACCTCGTGACCGGCCGCGCGCAGCCGCTCACGCATGTTGAAGCCCATCTTGCCCAGGCCGATCAGACCGAGCTGAACCATGAGATCCCCTTACGTGCTAAGGAAAGTTGCGGGTCAGCCCGGGAGGCGGACCGGCATCAGGAGGTAGAGGTAGCCGGGGACGACGTTGCCCTCGGCGTCGGCGGGCTTGATGAGCGCGGGCCGGTTCGGCGTGGTGAACGTGAGCTCCGCCCGGTCGCTGTGGAGCGCCCCGAGGCCGTCGACGAGGTAACCCGGGTTGAACGCGATGGTCACCGGCTCACCTTCGTACTCGACCTGAAGCTCTTCTTCGGCGCTTCCCTCGTCGTCGCCGCCCGCGGACAACCGCAGCGAGTTGTCCCCGAACTCCAGTCGTACCTGAGTCCCCCGCTCCGCCACCAGCGAAACGCGCTTGATGGACTCGGTGAGAGCGGACACGTCGATGACCGCGCGTGAGGTGTGCGACGCGGGCAGCAGCTGGCGGTACGGCGGGAACTCCGCGTCGAGCAGGCGGGTCGTCGTGTAGCGCCCGGAACCGGACAGGCCGAGCAGGCCCTCGCCGCTGGCGAGCGCGAGGCGGATCGTGGCGCCGCTCGCGCCGAGCGTCTTGGCGGCCTCGGCGAGCGTGCGCGCCGGGACGAGCACCGCGGCGTCGGCCAGGCCCTCGGCCGGCTGCCAGGTGAACTCGCGCATGGCGAGCCGGAAGCGGTCGGTCGCGACGAGGGTGAGCGAGCTGCCGGAGATCTCGAGCCGCATGCCGGTCAGCATCGGCAGCGTGTCGTCCTTGCCCGCGGCGACGACGACCTGGGTGACGGCCTGGCCGAACGCGTCGCCCGCGAGCTCGCCCGCGAAGGCGGGCTGGGACGGCAGCTGCGGGTAGTCCTCGACCGGCATGGTCGGCAGGGAGAACCGCGCGCTGCCGCACGTGATGGTGGCGCGCGCGCCGTCGACCGAGATCTCGACCGGCTGCGCGGGCAGCGCCTTGGTGATGTCGGCCAGGAGGCGCCCGGAGACCAGCAGGCGGCCGCCGTCGGCGATCGTCGCCGGGACGCCGACCGTGGCGGAGACCTCGTAGTCGAAGCCCGAGACGGTCAGGGCGTCGGAGTCGCCGTCCGAACCGGCGTCGAGCAGGACACCGCCGAGAACCGGCACGGGAGGCCGGGAGGGGAGGCTTCTGGCCACCCACGCGACGGCGTCGGCGAGCCCGTCACGCTCGACGCGGATCTTCATGCGCGCATCCTTTCGACGACCGAGCGCTCGTGGCTCGGGCCAGGCCTGGTTCTCGCGGGACAGTGACCGGCTGCCCCCTCCGGCCGGTCCGCCCTCCCGCTTGAGCGGCCGGAGCGCGGACCAGGTGCAGGCGTCCACGTTAGGCCGTCGCGGGGCCCGCCGTCACCTCGGCCTCCCCTTGACTTTGTCGACTTGCCGACACGTTCTCGCGGCTGTCCCCAACTTCGTCCATCGCCTGTTTTTGTTTTGTTCTCTCTTAGAAGAGATCTAAAGGCAGTAGCAGTAGTAAGCGGTGTGGATTGTGTGGATTGAGCTCGTTCGCGCAGGTGGGAGGGCTCGCGGGCATGTGGAGAACCGTGGTGGCGGTTCTGTGGGCAACTCGGGGCGTCCGTGGATGGTTTCGGCCGACCCCCGATTCGTCCACAGCGAGGCCCAGTTGTCCCCACGGTTGTCCCCAGGTGTGGGGCGCTCCGTCCCCAGGGTCTGGGGGTGCGCGGCGGGGTCCGAATCGCCCTACCGAGTGACCGGCACGTGCTGTGCACAGAATGTGGGCAACCTGTGGAATCAGCGTGGACAAGGGTGTGGATGGACTGTGGATCACCTGTGGGCGGGGTGTGGGTGGATCCGGCGTCGTCGCTGATGGGAGATCCGTTGGCACTGTGGGCAATCCGCCCACACCATGGGGAAACTTCCTTGTGTACAAACAATTTCGACGAGTTTGGCGAAGCGCGCGTACGCACCTTCGCTGCTTCGCGCGCGTAGGCGCGCTTCGGACACTCCAAAGACGACTAAGGGGCGTCCACATTGAGCGGACGCCCCGAAGTCGTTGGGAGGTAAGGGGATGTGCTACTGGCGGGCGCGCTGCTTGATGCGCGACGTCAGCTCCTGCACCTGGTCGTAGATGCGCCGGCGCTCGGCCATCTCCTTGCGGATCTTCTTGTCCGCGTGCATGACTGTCGTGTGGTCGCGGCCGCCGAACGTCTGCCCGATCTTCGGCAGCGACATGTCGGTCAGCTCGCGGCAGAGGTACATCGCGATCTGGCGGGCCGTGGCGAGCGCCTTCGTCTTGCCGGGGCCGCACAGGTCGTCGAGCGTCACGTCGAAGAACTCGGACGTGACGCCCATGATGGTCGGCGCGGTGATCTCCGGCGCGTGCGAGTCCGGGATCAGGTCGCGGAGCACGATCTCCGCGAGCGCGCTGTCGACCGGCTGCTGGTTCAGGGACGCGAACGCCGTGACGCGGATGAGCGCGCCTTCGAGCTCCCGGATGTTCGCCTCGACGCGCGAGGCGATGAACTCGAGGACCTCGCCCGGCACCGCCAGCCTGTCCTGCGCGGCCTTCTTCCGAAGGATCGCGATGCGCGTCTCCAGTTCGGGCGGCTGGATGTCGGTGATCAGGCCCCACTCGAACCGCGTCCGCAGCCGGTCTTCCAGCGTCTCGAGGCGCTTCGGCGGGCGGTCGGAGCTGACGACGATCTGCTTGTTCGCGTTGTGGAGGGTGTTGAAGGTGTGGAAGAACTCTTCCTGCGTACCTTCTTTGCCTTCCAGGAACTGGATGTCGTCGACGAGCAGGATGTCGATGTCGCGGTAGCGCCGCTGGAAGGCGACCTTGCGGTCGTCGCGCAGCGAGTTGATGAAGTCGTTCGTGAACTCTTCGGTCGAGACGTACCGGACGCGCATGCCGGGGAACAGCCGTTGCGCGTAGTGGCCGACCGCGTGCAGCAGGTGCGTCTTGCCGAGCCCGGACTCACCCCAGATGAAGAGCGGGTTGTAGGCGCGGGCCGGCGCTTCGGCGACGGCGACCGCGGCCGCGTGCGCGAAGCGGTTGGACGCGCCGATGACGAAGGTGTCGAAGGTGTACTTCTCGTTCAGCTTCGTCTTGGACGTCTGCGGCTGCGCCGGCGCGGTGTAGGGCTGGCCGGCGATCGGCTGCCCGGAGAACGTCGGCCAGATCTCGTGGACGGCGGCGAGCGCCTCGCCTTCTTCGTCCACCTCTTCGTCGGTGTCGTCCCCGTCGTCCGGCTTCGCCGCGACGGAGGGGTGCGGCGGCATCGGCGGCGCGGGTTCGGGCCGCGGCGGCGGCATCATCGGCGAGCCGTTGCCCGGCAGCGCGGCGGCGGGCTCGGGGCTCGCACCGTTTTCCACCCGGCCGGGTGACGGCACGTACCGGGGCGCGGGCGACGGCGCGACGGTCTCGGCGCTGTCCACCTTCACCGCGAGGGAGATGGCGCGGCCGAGCCGCCGGGAGAGCGCGTCGGTGATCGCGCCGCGCAAACCGCGTTCGATCGCTTCCTTCGCGAAGTCGCTGGGGGCCGCCAGCAGGGCGGTGCCGTCGAGCAGACCGATCGGGCGGGTCACGCGCATCCAGGCGCGCTGCTGGGGGGACAGGGTCCCGTCGGACAGTTCGCGTACCACCTGTTCCCAGATGACGCCCAGATTGTGCTGGTGCTCCGACACCGGTCTGGCTCCCCTCCCCTCGTCGGCGTGGACGGCCGAACGCCCCTGGTCACGCGGCCCGGTACGCAACAGCGGACCCGCGTGTGCACCGGCACAGCGAATATCCACATAGTTGTCCACAGCTGTGCACTAATGTACGGCGACCCGCGGCGACGCCACCTGCGGGCTCGTCGTACGCCGGTGGGCACTCCACCACCCGGATACTCGTGCACCTCGACCGGTGACCCGAGAGAGGCACGCTAACAAGCCCCGCCCGCTGCCACAAGGCATCCTGGGTCGCAAGCATTTCACGGTGTACGGCGTGTTGCCATTCGGTGCCGCGGCGTCGACGATCGCGGCCTCCGCGGCCGGTCGCGGACCGTGGCCGAGGGGGTGCTTACCGGCCGCCCGACGGGGGTGCGTACCCTCGTAAGGTCTCCCGTATGCGACGGGTGCTATTCGCGTGCCCACGTTGTCGTCGCTCGTCGTGACGAGGCCACACGTTGGTAGGAGACACCAGAGACTGCCGTGCGCCCGCACGACACGCCAGGCGACGGGGAGGAATCCCCGCGTCCGACGCGACACACAGGAGAAGCAGTGAGCAAGGGTAAGCGCACCTTCCAGCCGAACAACCGCCGCCGCGCGAAGACGCACGGCTTCCGCCTGCGCATGCGGACGCGTGCCGGCCGGGCCATCCTGGCGGGCCGCCGTCGCAAGGGCCGCGCCGCGCTGTCCGCCTGATCCGGCACGTCGGGGCGCGCCGTGCTGCCGGCTGCCGCACGCTTGCGGCGGAGTGAGGATTTCCGCGTGGTTCTCCGTCGCGGGTCCCGGGCAGGCAAGCGCCGCCTCGTCGTCCACGCGTTGACCACGGACCCGTCCGGGGCCGCCGACCCACCGTCGGCGGCCCGGGCGGGTTTTGTGGTGAGCAAGGCCGTCGGCAACTCGGTGGTCCGCCACCGCGTCACCCGGCGGCTGCGTCACCTCGTTTCGGCCCGGCTCGGAACCCTGCCGCCGGGCAGTGCGTTGGTAGTGAGGGCATTGCCGCCGTCCGCGACCGCGTCCAGCGCCGAGCTCGGAGCCGATCTCGACGCCGCGCTGCGTCGGCTGGGTCTTTCACCGTCGCGTCGTCCGGCCGGGGATGCCCCCCGCCCGGCGCGTCCCGCCGACGCGGCCCCCGACCACGGATCAGCGGTGTGACCGGCATGCGAGCCACCCCCGAGCACGACCACGAGCACTCCGAGCACGACGCTGTGGAGCCCGCGCCCCCGCGGCCCGGCCCCGTCGCCTGGGTCCTGCTGCTCCCCATCAAGCTCTACCGCAAGGCGATCTCGCCCTTCCTCCCACCGGCTTGCCGGTTCTACCCGAGCTGCAGCGCGTACGCAGTCGAAGCCCTCACCCGGCACGGTGCCGGCCGCGGCTCCTACCTCGCGCTGCGCCGGCTGTTGCGCTGCGGCCCGTGGACCCCACCCGGCCGCGACCCCGTGCCCGAGGAGTTCTCGTGGCGCCACCGACGACCTGATACACCGATCGAGGAGTAGCAGCAGTGCTCGATTTCATCTACTACCCCGTGTCCTTCATCCTCTGGTGTTGGCACAAGGTCTTCGGCTTCGTCTTCGGGGAAGCCACGGCGATCTCCTGGATCCTCGGCATCATCTTCCTGACGTTCACGGTCCGCGGCATCATGTTCAAGCCGTTCGTGAACCAGGTCCGGTCGATGAAGAAGATGCAGGACTTCGCGCCGGAGATGAAGAAGCTCCAGAAGAAGTACGCGAACGACCGGCAGCGCCAGGCCGCGGAGATGCAGAAGCTCCAGAAGGAGCACGGCGTCAACCCGCTCGGCAGCTGCCTGCCGATGCTGCTCCAGATCCCGGTCTTCATCGGTCTGAACTGGGTCCTGCGCGCGTTCACGATCCAGCCCAAGGGCGGCGGCCCGAAGACCGAGAACTACTTCTTCAACCAGCACGACGTCGAGTCGTACGTCAACGCGAAGCTGTTCGGCGTCAACATCGGTGAGGCGATCCACAACGGCGTCACCGCGATCGGCGGCTCCGGTGCGTCCGGCTGGCACTGGAACGTGCTCCCGGTGGCGCTGCCGCTGATGATCGTCGCGTCGATCGCCACGCACCTCACCGCGCGGCACTCGGTGGCCCGGCAGAACGCCGCGTCGGCCACCCCGCAGACCGCGATCATGAACAAGCTGACGATGTACGTGTTCCCGCTCGGTGTGCTCGTCTTCGGTGCGCTGTTCCCGCTCGGCCTCCTCTTCTACTGGCTGGCGAACAACGGCTGGACCCTGATGCAGCAGCGCCTCGTCTACACGAAGATCGACAAGGAAGAAGCGGCCCGCAAGGCGGAGGCCGCGGAGAAGCGCGCGTCGCTCGGCCCGAAGCCGGGGCAGAAGCCGACCGCGCCGAAGGTCGGCCAGAAGCCGGTCCAGCAGAAGAAGAACCAGCCCGCGCAGACCGGCACGGCCAAGAAGGTCACGAAGGCCGGCTCGGCCCACGGCTTCGCCCAGACCACCCCGGCGGAGGCCGCCGCCAAGGCCGCGGAGACCGCTGACCCGGCGCCCGCCGACACGAACGGCCAGAACGGCTCGAAGGACAACGGCACGGGCGTGCCGGGCCTTCTCAAAGACTCGACCAGGAAGTCGGGCCGGAAGCGCCGCTGAGGCGCGACCGGTTCGGAGAGGAGACGAATGATGTCGGAGACGATCGACACGATCGAAGCCGATAAGGACGACGTGACCCCGGAGGCCGCTTCCGCGGACGAGGGGGCCGAGCAGAAGGCGGGCGGTGACGACATCCTCGTCCAGGAGGGCGACATCGCGGGCGACTACCTCGAGCGCCTGCTCGACCTGCTCGACTACGACGGCGACATCGATCTGGACGTGGAGGCCGGCCGCGCGATCGTGAGCATCGACGGCGGCGAGGACCTCGAGAAGCTCGTCGGCCCGCGCGGCACGGTCCTCGAGGCGCTGCAGGAGCTGACCCGCCTGGCGGTCCAGCAGGAGACGGGCTCGCGCAGCCGCCTCATGCTGGACATCGCGGGCTGGCGCGCGGACCGCCGCGAGGAGCTGCGCGAGCTCGGCCGCTCGACGGCGGAGTCGGTCCTCCAGAGCGGCGAGCGGGTGCGCCTGCAGCCGATGAGCCCGTTCGAGCGCAAGGTCGTCCACGACGCGGTGGCGGCGGTCTCCGGCGTCACGAGCGAGAGCGAGGGCGAAGACCCGAAGCGCCGCGTGGTGATCTTCCCGGAGTCCTGAGACTCGGCTCCACTGAAGCGGCCCCACTTGACTCGGTCAGGTGGGGCCGCTTCTTTTGTGGCATGCGCCCGGCACCCGGTGAGGTCGTCCACTTCTCGGAGGACCCGACGATCACCCGCTTCGAGCCGCACGTCGCCGCGACGGCCCTGCAGCCGGAGGCGTACGTGTGGGCGGTCGGTCCGGACCGGGCGCCGGACTACTGGTTCCCCCGCCAGTGCCCGCGCGCGATGGCGTGGGTGACGCCGGCGACGACGTCGTCGGACCGGGGGTGGCTCGGGTCGGATCGGGTGCACGCGATCGAGTACGGGTGGCTCGAGGAGATGCGCACGGTCCGGTTGTACGCGTACCGGTTCGCGGCTGTGTCATTCCGCTCGTTCGGCGAGCACGCGCACGCGATGGTCGCGACGGAGCCGGTCTCCCCGTTGGGGCCGCCGGAGCGGGTCGGCGATCTCCTCGGGTTGCACGCGTCGGCGGGGATCGAGCTCCGGGTGCTGCCGAACCTCTGGCGGTTCGTGGACGCGGCGGCGCCGAGCTCGCTCGGCTTCAGCGGGATCCGGCTGCGGAACGCGCAGCCGCGGCCGAGCGAATTACAGCGGTGATGTTTCACGTGGAACCGCGCCTTCGATGCCGCTGGGCGAGTGGAGTTGTCCACATCTGCGGCTCGTCGGCTCGTTTTCGACTCGACATCGGGGACAATCGACGGAGCGCGGTTTCACGTGAAACCGGCGGACGAGGAGTAGACGGAGTGAGCTTGGAGCAGGCCGCGGTGGCGGTGCGGGCCGCGGCGGAGCGGGTGTTCGGTGCGCGGGTGGACCAAGCCGCTGGGTATGTCGAACTTCTCGAGCGTCACGGGGTCGAGCGTGGGCTGATCGGGCCGCGGGAGGTCGAGCGGCTGTGGGAGCGACACGTCCTCAACTCCGCCGTCATCGGTGAGCAGATGCCCGAGGGTGCCCGCGTCATCGATGTCGGGTCGGGTGCCGGGCTTCCGGGAGTACCGCTCGCGATCGCGCGACCGGACCTCGATATCGTCTTGCTCGAACCGATGGCCCGCCGGGTGGACTGGCTGGCCGAGGTGGCCGAGAAGCTGGAACTCCCGATCACCGTCGTCCGTGGACGCGCGGAGGAGCGGCCTGTGCGTGAGCAGCTCGGTGGCGCCGACATCGTCACCGCTCGCGCGGTCGCCCCGCTCGCCCGGCTCGCGGACTGGTGCTTGCCGCTCGTTCGTCCCGATGGCTTCCTGGTTGCCCTCAAGGGTGCCAGCGCGGCGGACGAGATCGACCGGGACGGCGCCGCCATCCGCAAGGCCGGCGGGGCCGACCCACTGATCATCGAATGCGGTGCCGCAGTACTAGAGGTCCCCAGCACGGTCGTGAAGATCCGTCGCCTCCCAGCAGCCAGCAAGCCGAAGGCACGGAGCAAGAAGCGTTAACGGGCCGCGATGTTCCACGTGAAACGACGCGACTCGACCACCGACCAGACGTCTAGATGGAGGAGGTGTCGAGACCGGTGAATCCCCCGCCGTCCGACTCCACGGAGACCACCCCCGACGTGGGCTGGACCCCGATCGCCGAAGAAGCCGCCCGCGCCGCGCGTCTGCTGCACCCGAAGGAAGGGGAGCTCCCCCGCCCCGGACGCCGTCGCGTGCTGACCGTCGCCAACCAGAAGGGCGGCGTCGGCAAGACCACGAGCACGGTCAACCTCGCCGCCGCGCTCGCCGTCCACGGGCTCAAGACGCTCGTCGTCGACCTCGACCCGCAGGGCAACGCGAGCACCGCGCTCGACGTCGACCACCGGTCCGGGACGCCGTCGATCTACGAGGTACTCATCGGCGAGGTGACGCTCGCGGACGCCGCGCAGCCCACCGAGCAGTCCCCCAACCTCTTCTGCGTCCCCGCGACGATCGACCTCGCCGGCGCTGAGATCGAGCTCGTCTCGATGGCGTCCCGCGAGTCCCGGCTCAAGGAGGCCATCTCCTCGGAGATCCTCAACGAGATCGGCGTCGACTACGTCTTCATCGACTGCCCGCCCTCGCTCGGCCTACTGACGGTCAACGCGATGGTCGCGGCGCAGGAGGTGCTCATCCCGATCCAGTGCGAGTACTACGCACTCGAAGGTCTCGGGCAGCTGCTGAGCAACATCGAGCTCGTGCAGCAGCACCTCAACCGCGAGCTGCGCGTCTCGACGATCCTCCTCACCATGTACGACGGCCGCACCAAGCTGGCCGACCAGGTGACGAACGAGGTGCGCAACCACTTCGGCGACACGGTCCTCAAGACCGTCATCCCCCGCAGCGTGAAGGTCTCGGAGGCGCCCGGGTACGGCCAGACCGTCCTCGCTTACGATCCCGGTTCGCGTGGTGCGATGAGCTACGTCGACGCGGCCAAGGAGATCGCCGAGCGCGGCGCACAGATGGAGAAGGGTAGTTCGACATGACCGAGCGCCGAGGAGGGCTGGGGCGCGGCCTCGCCGCCCTGATCCCCACCGGACCCGCCACCGGCGGTCCCCTGCCCGCGCCCGCGGACGCGGCGGCGGACAAGAAGACGGCCGAAGACAAGGGCTGGTTCGCGGCGAACGGCCAAGCGAAGACGCACGGCGGCGAGGTCGCCGGCGCGGTCTACCGCGAGATCCCGGTCGGCTCGATCAAGCCGAACCCGAAGCAGCCGCGGCAGGTCTTCGACGAGGACGCGCTCGCCGAACTCGAGCACTCGATCCGCGAGTTCGGGCTCATGCAGCCCATCGTCGTCCGCGAGCTCGGGAACGACGAGTACGAGCTCGTCATGGGCGAGCGCCGGCTGCGCGCGTCGCAGCAGGCGGAGCTCGAGGCGATCCCGGCGATCGTCCGGCAGACCGCCGACGAGTCGATGCTGCGCGACGCGCTCCTGGAGAACATCCACCGCGTCCAGCTGAACCCGCTCGAAGAGGCGGCGGCGTACCAGCAGCTGCTGGACGAGTTCGCGGTGACGCACGAAGAGCTGGCGAGCCGGATCGGCCGCAGCCGGCCGGTCATCACCAACACGATCCGGCTCCTCAAGCTCCCCCTGCCGGTGCAGCGCCGGGTGGCCGCGGGCGTCCTGTCCGCCGGCCACGCCCGCGCGCTGCTCTCGCTGGAGGACGCCGACAGCCAGGAAGAGCTCGCCGCGCGCATCATCGCGGAGGGCATGTCGGTCCGGGCGACCGAGGAAGCCGTCACGCTCAAGAAGAGCGAGAAGCCGGCCAAGCCGAAGCCCGCGCCGCGCAAGCCGATCCAGGCGCCGGGGTTGCAGGAGCTCGCGAACCGGCTTTCGGACCGGTTCGACACCCGCGTGAAGGTCGACCTCGGCCGCCGCAAGGGCCGGATCACGCTCGAGTTCGGGTCCGTCGACGACCTCGAGCGGATCGTCGCGATCATCGATGCGAACGGGACGAATCAGACACCGAAAACCGATTAGGGATCACCCTGGGGTGTTTCGTCACGGTGATGATTGCTCGACGCAGTCGCGGTAACCACACCGGGTGATGATCAACCGCGACACGAAAAAGGCCACCGCGGAGCTTCCGCAGTGGCCTTTCGCGTGTCTGGAGTCAGCGGGAAATCGCGCGTCCGATGAGTTCGCCGAACACCGTGCCGAGCGACTTGCCCGCGGCCTCGATCGCCATCGGCACGGTCGACGTCTCGGTGAGACCCGGCGACGGGTTCACTTCGAGGAAGTGCACCGCGCCGTCCGACGCGACGACCGCGTCGGTCCGGGAGATGTCGCGCAGCCCGAGTACGCGGTGCGCGGCGACGGCGAGTTCGGCGACCGCCTTGGCCGCGGCGTCGTCGAGGCGGGCCGGGGTGAAGAAGTCGGTCAGGCCTGCCGTGTAGCGGGCCGTGTAGTCGTACACGCCGCTCTCCGGCACGATCTCGACCGCGGGCAGGGCCTCGGGCCCGTTCTCGCCCTCGATGACCGTCACGGCCACCTCGACGCCGTCCACGAACCGCTCGGCGAGCACCGTGTCGCCGTAGGCGAAGCAGCCGACCATCGCGGCCGGCAGTTCCGCCGCCTCGCGGACCACCTGCGTGCCGAGCGCCGAGCCGCCCTGGTCCGGCTTGAGGATCAGCGGCAGGCCGAGCGTCTCGACCATCGCGTCGAGCACCGCCTGCGCGCCGAGCTCGCGGAAGGTGCTGTGCGGCAGCACCACCCAGCCCGGCGTCGTGAACCCGGCGTTCTCGATGAGCGCCTTCGCCGTCGGCTTGTCCCACGCGCGGCGGCAGCCCTGGGAGCCGGTGCCGACGAACGGCACGTCCAGCATCTCCAGCACCGTCTGCACCGAGCCGTTCTCACCCTCGCCGCCGTGCAGGGCGACGACGACCGCGTCCGGCCGCTGGGCGCGCAGGCGCTCCAGCAGGCCGGCGTCGGTGTCCCACTCCTCGATGCCGAGGCCCTCGGACTTGAGCGCCGCGGAGAGCCGTCGCCCGGACCTCAGCGAAACGTCGCGTTCGTGCGAAAGCCCGCCGGCGAGCACGGCAACGGTACGGTCGACCACCGTAGGAACTCCTTAGCTGGGAAGAACTAGACCGTGTCCGGGGACGGGTTCTGCGGCCCCTGGATCTGGCGCGCGCTCACGTTACCGAAGGTGCGCGCGAGGTCCATTTCGGACTCGAGCACCGCGGCCAGCCGTCGGACGCCCTCGCGGATCCGCTCCGGCGTCGGGTAGCAGTACGAGAGCCGCATCTGCCGGCTGCCGAACCCGTCGGCGTAGAAGCCCGTTCCGGACGCGTACGCCACCCTCGCGGTCACCGCGCGCGGCAGCATCGCCTTCGTGTCGACGCCTTCCGGCACCGTCACCCAGACGTAGAAGCCGCCGTCCGGCTTGGTCCACGAGCAGCCCGGGGGCAGGTACTGGTCGAGCGCGGAGAGGATCGCGTCCCGCCGCTCGCGGTAGTTCTCGCGGAACTTCTTGATCTGGCCCTTCCAGTCGTGCGTGGCCAGGTAGCGCGACACGATCATCTGGTTGAACGTCGGCGGGCACAGCGTCGCCGACTCCGCGGCCAGCACGAGCTTCTCGCGCACGGCGTGCGGTGCGAGCACCCAGCCGACGCGCAGGCCGGAGGCGAACGTCTTGGAGAACGAACCGAGGTACACGACGTTGTCGGGGTCGGTCGAGCGCAGCGCCGGGTACGTCTGGCCGTCGAACCCGAGCAACCCGTACGGGTTGTCTTCGACGACCAGGACGCCGTGCTCGCGGCAGATCTCCAGGATCTCCGCGCGGCGCTCGACGGCCAGCGTAACGCCGGCGGGGTTGTGGAAGTTCGGGATCGTGTAGAGGAACTTGACGCGGCGGCCGGCCTTCTCCGCCTGGGCGAGCGCCTCGCGCAGCAGCTCCGGCACCAGGCCGTTGTCGTCCATCGCGACGTGCACGACCTGCGCCTGGTAGGCGGCGAACGAGCCGAGCGCGCCGACGTACGACGGCCCTTCGGCGATCACGACGTCACCCGGGTCGCAGAACAGCCGCGTGACCATGTCCAGGCCCATCTGGGAGCCGACGGTCACCACGACGTCGTCCGGGTGCGCCTTGATGCCTTCCAGCGCCATGATTTCGCAGATCTGCTCGCGCAGCACCGGGACGCCGTGCGCCGAGCCGTACTGCAGCGCGACGAGGCCGTCCTCGGCGATGATCTCCGCCACCTGCGCCGACAGCGTGTCGAGCGGGAGCGCCGCCAGGTTCGGCATGCCGCCGGCCAGCGAAACCACCTCGGGCCGGCTGGCGACCGCGAACAGCGCCCGGATCTCGGAGGCGGTCATCCCGGCGGTGCGCGCGGCGTACCGCTCGAGGTGCGGGTCGAGGTTCTGGCGGCCGCTGTGCGGCTTGCTGGGGCGGTTCTCGGTCATCGACGATTCACCCGGGGCTCGTGGATGGGCTGCCTGTGCGGAGCGCAGCAGATCCCGTCGAGTGTAACCGGGCACCCATCCGGACCCCCTGGCCTTTCGGCGCTCGTCACATCGGCCTATCCTCGTCCTTGGCTCCCGTGCCGTGCCGCGCTCCCACGCGGCTTGACGACCGGGCAGCCGGTCGGGAGCGCAGGTCAGGGGAGGTCGCGGGTGTCGCGTCGCGTCGTGGGCGTCACACTGGACAACCTGGAGCACCTGCCGAAGAGCTGCCGCAGGTGCGTCTACTGGGAGCTGGCCCCGCACCTCAAGAACCAGGCCGAGGAGTTCGGCGCCACCGAGGTCGAGAAGGAAGCCTGGGTCTCCAGCGTCCTGCTCGAGTGGGGTTCCTGCGGCCGGATCGTCTACAGCGACACGCTGCCGGTCGGGTTCGTGCTGTACGCCCCGCCGAACGCCGTCCCGCGGTCGCTGGCCTTCCCGACGTCCCCGCCGAGCGCGGACGCGGTCCTGCTGACGGCGTTCCAGGTCCTCCCGGAGTTCCGCGGCGGCGGCCTCGGCCGGATGCTGGTCCAAGCGGTCGCCAAGGACCTCACCAAACGCGGTGTCCGCGCGATCGAAGCGTTCGGCGACGCCCGCCCCGAGGAGTCGGACCCGGACGGCGGCCACAGCTGCGTGCTGCCGGCGGCGTTCCTGCAGAGCGTCGGCTTCAAGACGGTCCGCCCGCACCAGAAGTGGCCGCGGCTGCGCCTGGAGCTGCGTTCGGCGATCACCTGGAAGGAAGACGTCGAGGCGGCGCTGGAGCGGCTGCTCGGCCAGGTGACGATCACGACGGCCGAGCCCAGCCTCGGCCGCGCCTGACGCACCCCGCAAACGTTTGCGCCCGTGCTCGAGCAGGGTCGGAACACGCCTGTGCACGACTGTGGAAGAAGTGCCGAGTTATCCACAGAGCGCTGCTAGGCGCGGTGGAAAAGCTGTGGATGACTGCCCGGAAACCTGGGGACGCAGGAGCTGCGTCCCCAGGGGTGGTGGGGCAGGTGAAGGTGAGCCGCTAGGGGTTGTGGTCAGCCCTATTCGGCTTTGGCCAGCTCGTGCGCCAGGACGTCGGCGAACGTGAACGTTCCCGTCGGCTGGTCGCCTTCGCCGAGCAAGTACAGGCGCTTGACGGCGATCAGGATGCCCTCCGCGACGATGTCGCGGAACGCCGGGTCGCCGAGCTTGCGGGCGTCGTCCGGGTTCGTCAGGTAGCCGATTTCGATCCGGACCGCCGGGCAGCGGGTGCGGGTGAAGATGTCCCACGACTTGTAGTGCGTGCGGTTGTCCTGCAGGCCCGTGCGGGCCGCGACCTCGCGCTGGATGAAGCCGGCCAGCAGCTCGCCCACCGTGGACGTCGTGCCGTTGCCGTTGCCGAAGTGGAAGCTCGCGACACCCTGCGCGCGCGGCGACGGGTTCTTGTCGCTGTGCAGCGAGAGGAACAGGTCCGCGCCCGCGTCGTTGGCGAACTTGGCGCGCTCCAGCTCGGTCGGGCTGTGGTTCGGGCCGCGGGAGATCAGCGCCTCCATGCCCGTGGCCTTCATCCGGCCTTCGAGGCGGCGCGCGAGGTCCCAGGCGATGTCGGCTTCGCGCAGGCCGCCGGCGACCACGCCGAGGTCGTCGCCGCCGTGGCCCGGGTCGATCACGATGCGCTTGCCGCGCAGGCGCGGACCGGCCTGGCGCACCTGCTCCTGCTCGCGCAGGAACACGGGGCGCCCGCCCCTGGCCCGCGGCGAGGACAGGCGGTGCAGCTCGCGGATGGTCGCCGGGCCGCACATGCCGTCCGGCGTCAGGCGCATGTCGCGCTGGAACGTCTTGAGCGCGCGCTCGGTCGCCGGGCCGAAGTAGCCGTCGGGGCGGCCGGCGTCGAAGCCCAGCTCGGTCAGCCGCTCCTGGAGCGTGAAGACGTCGTCGCCGTGCACCGGGGACGCGATCATGTACGACAGCGGGCGGCTGCCCAGGTGGTAGCTGGCGCCCTTGAGCGCCTGGAAGGTCGCCGGACCCACGATGCCGTCGGTCATCAGCCCACGGCGCTGCTGGAAGGCACGGACGGCGTGCTCGACGGCGACGTCGAACGTGCCGTAGTCGTCGGTACCGGTGACCGGCGGGAGCAGGTCCATCCCGGCCAGGATGGACCTGATCTCGGCGACGTCCGGACCGGCGTCACCGCGGCGGAGTACCCGCATGCACTCCTCGCTCTTTCCTAGGGCACCGACTCGGGGGCTCGGTGCGTGGCAAGAAAACCTTCGCTGGGACGGGCCCAGGTCCTCTATTGTGCCTTGCCAACTCTCGGTGACAGCGCAGGCCCGGTAGGTGCGTCAAGGGCCCGATCGTGGAGTACCCCCGGTGGCCCTCGTCACGCTCGATTCACCCACACCGGTGGGATTACCCCGAACGGCGAAGGACCCGAGGTCCGCGAGAGGGTTCTCGCAGGCCCCGGGTCCGCCGGGAGTGTTCGGGCTCAGAGGACGTCGGCGAGGTCCGACAGCAGCGCGGCCTTCGGCTTGGCGCCGACGATCTGCTTCACCGGCTTGCCACCCTGGAACAGGATCAGCGTCGGGATCGACATCACCTGGTAGTCACGCGGCGTGTTCGGGTTCTCGTCGATGTCGATCTTGGCGACGGTCAGCTTCTCGCCGTTCTCGGCCGCGATCTCCTCGAGCACCGGGGCGACCATCTTGCACGGGCCGCACCAGGTGGCCCAGAAGTCGACCAGCACGGGCTTCTCGCTGGTCAGGACCTCGTCGACGAACGTCGCGTCGGTCACCTTGACGGTGTTGGCCATGGTTTCTCCTCCAAAGGTGGTTGAACGCCGGAAAGTCAGTTGGTGCCCGCGCCGTAGCCGCCGCCGACGAGCTCGGGCGCCTCGTGCGCGTCCGCTTCGCCGTGCTCCGCCAGCCATCGTTCCGCGTCGATCGCGGCACTGCACCCGGAGCCGGCGGCGGTGATCGCCTGCCGGTAGGTGCGGTCCACCAGGTCGCCGGCCGCGAACACGCCGTCGAGGTTGGTGTAGGACGTCCGGCCCTGGGTGACGACGTAGCCGTCCTCGTCCAGCTCGACCTGCCCGCGCACGAGCTCGCTGCGGGGGTCGTGGCCGATCGCGACGAAGAAGCCCGACACGTCCAGCGTCGACTCCGAGCCGTCCTTGGTGTCCTTGAGCTTCAGGCCTTCGACCTTGCCGTCGCCGACCACGCCGGTGATCTGCGAGTTCAGCTTCCACTTGATCTTCTCGTTCGCGCGGGCGCGCTCGAGCATGATCTTGGACGCGCGGAACTCGTCGCGCCGGTGGACGACCGTGACGGACTTCGCGAACTTCGTCAGGAAGGTCGCCTCCTCCATCGCGGAGTCGCCACCACCGGCGACCACGATGTCGTGGTCGCGGAAGAAGAAGCCGTCACAGGTCGCACAGGCCGAGACACCGCGGCCGAGCAGCTCCTGCTCACCCGGCACGTTGAGGTACCGCGCCGCCGCGCCCATGGCGAGGATGACCGCCCGGGCGGCGTAGCGCTTGCCGTTCGCGACGACGTACTTGACGTCCCCGGTCAGCTCCAGCGACTCGACGTCTTCCGCGCGCAGCTCGGCGCCGAAGCGCTCGGCCTGCTTGCGCATCTCCTCCATCAGGTCCGGACCCATGATGCCGTCGCGGAACCCGGGGAAGTTCTCGACCTCGGTCGTCGTCATCAGCGCGCCGCCGAACTGCGTGCCCTCGAACACCAGCGGTTCCAGCTGGGCTCGTGCCGCGTAAACGGCAGCGGTGTATCCGGCAGGACCCGACCCGACGACGATCAGGTTCCTGATTTCTTCGGCAGCCACCCGTGACCTCCGCTCGTAGTGACCTGTACCAGGCTCAACACGATCGTAGGTGGCGGTGTTCCCGGCGGTGACAGCCGCTACTTCTCCCCGACTACCTTGTCGAACAGCACCGCCGGGTTGCCGGGTCCGCAGTCCGCGCCGAACGCCACGAGCCGGAACTGCGCGAGCTTGCCGGTGGTCAGGATGATCATGACCCCGGCCTTGCCGCCGACGTTCACCGGGCGGATGCCCTCCGGTCGCACCTTCGGGTCGAGCCCGGCGGCCGCGATGCACGCGTCCAGCCGGTCTTCGTTCTGCAGCGGGCCGAAGTCGCGGACGCCGACCGCCTTGCCGACCAGGGCCTGCGCGCCGCTGCCGTCACTGCCGACCGACGGGCCCGTGGGGGCCGGGGCCGCGACGTTCGGGGTGCCGCTCTGCTGCGACGTCGAGGGCAGCGCGACGGTCACGGCGACGACCGCCGCCGCGGCCGCGGTCAGGACGCCGGCGGCCCAGCCGAGCCGCTTGTTCCGCCGCCTCCGCGCCGCCGCGAGGTCGACCACCTGGGCACCCTGCGGTGCCGGAGCTGCCGGCCGGGCACTGGGCTGGGTCTTTTCGGGAAAGCGGGCCGCTGCTTCGGCGGCCAGCGCCGCGTCCAGCCGGGCCGCGAACTCGGCGGGCATCGGCGGGGCGGGCGCGTCGGCGAGCGAGGCCAGGTCGGCCTGCGTCGCGTCGAGGGCGGCCAGGATCTCCCGCGCCTCCGGGTCGGCGGTCACCAACGGCCACAGCGCGGCCGCGCGATCGTCGTCCAGGACACCGGCGTGGAGATCGGCGAGCACGTCGACAGACCAGGGCGGACCGACGGTCCCCCCGATCCCCCGGCTTTCGTCCGTCATCGTCCCTCCCCGCTACCCGGCTGGCGCCCGGCCCGTTTGCTTTCGTGAGTTGGGACGTTCGCAATCGCATCGGGGTTCCGCAGGTGTCCGAGAACCTTCGCGAGTTTTCCGCGGCCCCGCGCGCACCGGCTCTTCACGGTGCCTTCGGCGATACCCAGCATCTTCGCCGTCTCCGCGACGGAGTAGCCCTCGACGTCGACGAGCACGATCGGCGCGCGCTGCTCCTCCGGCAGCTGGTCGAGGGCTTGGCGCACGAGCAGGCTCGTCTCGCGTTCGGCCATCGAGTCGCGCGGGGTGGCCGGCTCGTTGAAGCCGGTTTCCGGCAGTGGGACGGTCGGGCGGGCCTGGCGGCGGCGGATCCGGTCGAGGCAGGCGTTCACCACGATCCGGTGCAGCCACGTCGTGACCTGCGACTCCGCGCGGAACTTGTCGGCGGCCCGGAACGCCGAGATGAACGCGTCCTGCAGCGCGTCGGCGGCCTCTTCCGGGTCGCGGACCGTGCGCAGCGCGACCGCCCACATGCGGTCGCGATGTCGCTGGACGAGTTCGCTGAACGCATGGGGGTCCCCCGCGGCGTGAGCCGCTATCAGATCCGCATCCGTGGGAGCTGCAGCTGTCACCCGGCAGAGCCTACTGACCCTGTCGGGTGCGTCACCCCGCAGGCAGGAAGGTCAGGTCACCGATCTGGGTCAGGTACTGGCCGCTGTCGCCGCCCAGCTGGGTGATCCAGATGATGAAGAACTTGCTCTGGGTCGGCTGCGCCAGCGGGATCGTCGTGTCGCCGTCCTGCAGGTCGCCGTTGCCGACAACCTTCGTGTCGGCCAGGTCGGGGTTCTTCTCGGTCGCCGACCGGATCTCGACCTTGGTGCCCGCGGTACCGCCGCTGACCTTCACCTGGCTGAGGTTGATCGCATCCGGGAACGTCACGACCAGCCCGACACCCGGCTTGATGGTGGGGAACTGCTGCTTGTACTGCTCGGTCTTCCACACCGTGCCGGGGTCGCCGTCGATCGCGTTCTTCGCGCGTCCGGGGTTGTCGCCCTTGCCCTCGGGGTTGTAGACGGCAGCGTTCTGCGCCGCCACCGGCGCTCCCAGGGTGGGCGACGGCGGCGGGGCGGGCGCCGACGACGCCGGTGGCTGCCCGGCGGGCTGGCTCGACGCCGGCGGCGCGGCGACGTTGATCGTCGGCCCGCTCACCTTCGACTCACCCTGGAAGACGTTGATCAGCATCAGCCCGCCCCAGGCGAGGATGACGACCGTCGCGACCACCAGCACGGTGACGCCGAGCGCGAGCTTGCGCCGCCGGGCGACGTCCTTGATCGGCTTCTTCGTGGTCCAGACGGTGCCTTCGCCCTCGGCCGGGTCGCCGCCGACGGCCTTGATCAGCTGGGTCCGCTCTTCTTCCTCGGCCACCTGGTCGAGCATGCGGAGGATGGCCGCGCTGGTGCGGATGCCGCCGTTGCCGCCGTCCTCGATCGTGCGGACGGCCAGCGACGACAGGTCGGCCGGGACCGTCGGCACCAGCTGGCGCGGCGGGACGATCCGCCCCTGCGGCGACAGCGGGGCCGGCTGGATCGCGGGCGGGCCGCCGGGCAGCGCCCAGCGGCCGGTCAGCAGCAGGTACAGGACCGCGCCGAGCGCCTTGACGTCGTCGCGCAGCGTCGCCTCCGGCAGCGGGCCGGGGAACGCGAGCTTCAGCGCGCCGTTCGGCGTCAGCCGCAGCCGCTGGGGGTGGTCGAGCCCGAGGACGAGCCCGTTCTGGTGCGCTTGCTCGACGGCTTCGGCCAGCGCCTGCACCATCCGCGCGGCCGCGGCGGGGGCCACCGGCCGCTGCGCGACGAGGTCGACCAGGTCGCTGCCCTTGGTCCACTCCGCGACGACGACGCCGAGCAGGCCTTCGCTGGAGGTGATGCCGCTGCCGAGCGCGAGCACGTCGAGCACGCGGGCGACGCCGCCGTGACCGAACTTGGACGCGTGCGTGGCGCGTTCGAGGGTCCGCCGGGCCAGCCGGGCGGCTTCGGGGTCGGCCGGGTCACCGACCAGCAGGGTCAGCGCGACGTCCCGCTTCAGCTGCCCGTCCCGGGCGCGCCAGAGGTGCGCGTCGGCCCGCTCGTCCACGCCGAACTGCGCGAGGAGGCGGTAACGGCCGTCGCCGACCACACGCCCGGGGGCCAGCGATCCGACCTGGGCCTTGCCCACGTGGTTCGCACCCCCCGCCTGTTCGCTCCGCCTCGTGTCCACCCTCACTCGCTCCCGCTCGATCCCGTTGTCGAGGGTACCCAGAATACGACGCACGAGTCGTCGCCTTCCGTACCGGAATCGTTACCCCCGCTTGATCAACCGGGTGAACCTCGAAGTGGCCGGCTTCAGCTCCTCCACCTTCAGCGCCATCAGCACGCCGAACGAGACGACGATGCCCACGATGCCCTGCAAGAAGAGTTTGACCCAAGCACCCAGCCGGGGCCCGAACGAGTCCGGCACGATGTGGCCGGCCACCCAGGCCGCCCCGACGCCGAGCGCGCTGGCGACGACCGTGAAGAGGATCACGCCGATCACCCGCTTGCTCCGCAGGTTGCCCAGCGTCACCCAGAGCCAGACCTGGCCGAGGATCGCGCCGACCACGAACGTCAGCGCGTTGACCATCATGACGCCGAGCACGACGTTGTCCGGTGACAGCAGCACCGGGCACAGGTACAGCAGCGGCACCTTGACCAGCGTCATCACGATCATGATCAAGGTCGGCGTGCGGGCGTCCTTCATGGCGTAGAAGACGCGCATCTGGAGCATGACCAGCGCGTACGGCAGCAGCGCGAACGCCGAGATCGCGAGGGCGTCGCCGAGGCGCTCGGCGGTGTCGACCGTGCCCTTGCCGAAGGTGAACAGCGCGATGCCGATCGAGCCGCCGACCACGGTCATCACCGCGGAGATCGGGACGAGCATCACCGTCGACATCCGGGACGCGTAGGAGAGGTCGCCGATCAGCTTCTTGTGGTCGCCGTCGGCGGCCGCGCGGCTCATCCGCGGCATGATCGCGGTCAGCAGCGAGACGCCGATGACGCCGTACGGCAGCTGGAAGAGCAGCCAGGCGTTGCTGTAGGCCGTCACACCACCGGGTGAACCGCTGGTCAGCACGCGCGTGTTGATCGTGTACCCGATCTGGCTGACGGCGACGTAGCCGAGGATCCAGAGCGCGAGGCCGCCGAACTCCTTCATCTGCTTGTCGATGCCCCAGCGCCACTTGAACCGGAAGCCGGACCGCAGCAGCGGCGGCACCAGCAGCAGGGCCTGGGCGACGATGCCGCCGGTGACGCCGATGCCGAGCGTCAGCACCTTCGGGTCGGTGATCGACGGGTGCGCGGTGTCGATGTCGCCCGGCATGATCCAGACGACCAGGATCGTGAAGATGACCACCAGGTTGTTGATCACCGGTGCCCAGGCCGTCGGTCCGAAGATCTGCTTGGCGTTCAGGACGGCCGAGAGCAGCGCGAACACGCCGTAGAAGAAGATCTCCGGCAGCAGGAGGTAGGCGAACGCCGTGGTCAGGCCGGAGCTGGCCTTGCCGGAGCCGTCGACGTAGAGGCCGGTGAACGCCGGCGCCGCGAGCACCGCGACGACCGTGCCGACCAGCAGCAGCGAGAAGGCCACCGTGATCAGCCGCTGGGTGTAGGCCGCGCCGCCGTCGGGATCGTCCTGCGAGCGGACGAGCAGCGGCACCACCACGCTCGCGAGCACGCCACCCATCAGCAGCTCGAAGATGATGTTCGGCATCGTGTTGGCGACGTTGAACGAGTCGTTCGCGATGCCCTGGCCGATCGCGCCGACCAGCAGCAGCTTCCACAGGAAGCCGGTGATCCGGCTGATCAGCGACGCGATCGCCATCCGGCCGGACGCCTTCGCCAGCGACGGCGCCTTGGCCGGCGCTTCGACCTCTTCGCCCGGCCTGGGCTTGACCAGCGGGCCCTTGAGCGCCGGCATGACCTGGGTGGCCAGCGCGTCGTACGGGCGCATGACGTCCGGGTCGGCGACCGGCCAGCGCGAGTTCATCGGGACGCCGGCGGTGCGCGGGATGAACCGCGTCGCCTCCGGGTCGGGCGGGCGCTGGGCCTCCTCCTGCCACGGCCGGACCGGCGCGGGACGCCGGGAGCCGCGGCCGCGCGGGGGCACGGGGATGCCGGGCGGCGGCGTGCCGGGGGCCGGGCTGCCCGGGGGCGGGGTCACCGGCGGGGCGGGCTGCGGCAGCCGTCCTTGGGCCGACGGCGGCCCCTGCGGCGGCGGGGGCCCCGGCGGGTTCGGCAGGGGCGGGACCGGCTGGACGCGAGTGGGTGCCGGGCCGCCGGCCGCCCGAGGTGGCTGGCCGCCGCGGGGCGGGTTGCCGGGCGGCGGCTGCTGCGGAGGGGCACCCGGGGGCGGGACCCGCCGGGGCGGGCGCGGCTCGCGGGGTGGCGCTTCGTCATGGGTGGGCCAGGCGTCGCGCGGGGGCGCGCCGTCGCGGGCGGGCCGCTGCTCGCGGAGCACCCCGTCGTCCCGGATGGGACGGCCGTCGCGGGGAGGCGCGTCGTCCCGGACGGGGCGGCCATCGCGAGGCGGGCCGTCGTCGCGGACGGGACGGCCGTCGCGGGGAGGCACGTCGTCCCGGACGGGACGCCCGTCGCGAGGCGGGCCGTCGTCCCGGATGGGACGGCCGTCGCGGGGAGGCGCGTCGTCGCGGACGGGACGGCCGTCGCGAGGCGGGCCATCGGGGCGGCCGTCGCGCGGGGGCGCGTCGTCCCGGGCCGGACGCCGCGGTGGAGCGGCGTCTTCACGAGCCGGGCGTCGGGGCGGTGCTTCGTCGCGGGCCGGGCGGGGTGGGCCGTCCTCGCGGGGCGGGCGGCGGTCACGGACCGTCGCGTCGTCCGGCGGCGGGGGCACCGGGCGCGGCTGACCGTTGCGGGGCGGCTGCCTGCGGCCGCGCTCCGGCGGTGGCGGAGGCGGCTGCTGGCGGCGGACCGGGCGCGGGGGGCCGTCACCCCGTTGCGGGGGCTGAGCGCCTTCGCGCCGAGGACGACTCGCACGCTCGGGTGGTAAGCCCGGCTCTCTCTCCAACGCGTGCCCAATCCTCGGTGCTCGTCCGGTGCCCGCGGCCCGGTGCCGCGCATGTGCGGACCAAGGGTAATCGGGAACCGCCCGGAACACTCGAAGGCCGAGGCATCAGTCCACGACGTCGCGACCCGCCCGGGCGTCCTTCACCCGCCGGTAGATGCGCCGCGAGGCGAGCAGAAGCAGGGCCACACCTGCGGTGACGGTCGCGATGATGGTGATCGCGCCGTACTCCGTGGACGTCAGTTCGAAGCGCGCGGATGACCCGAGCGGGGTACCGGTCGGCGTGCTCAACGACACATCGACGCTGAACCGGCCGGCCCGCAGCGCCTCCACCGGGAGGAAGTAGTTCCGGCCGCCGCCCGCCGGGAAGGACCGCTCCTTCGTGTCGTCCGCGCGCAGGCCGATGTTGTTGTTCAGGGTGAACCGCGCGTTGATCCCGACCGGCAGGTCGTTCACGACGTACACCGGGAGCGGCGAGTTGCCGGACGCGAGCGCGATCGTCTGCCGCGGCTGCTGGACGCTCACCCGGTCGCTGATGGCCGCGATCTCGGCCTGCGCGTTCGCGGTCGCCGCGTCGGCGGGCAGGCCCCGCCAGGCGGTGGAGGCGCCGCGCAGCTCGGCCAGCCGGACCGGTGCGACGACGTCGTCCGGTTTCACCCGTTTGGTGGGGTCCAGCTGCATCGCCGACGCCATCCCGGTGGCCTGCTCGTCGAGCTTCGACAGCGTCGAGACGAGCGCCGGGTCGGGGACCGAGCCGGGGTTCTGGCCGCCGTCGCCGACCGCGCCGGTGGTCTTCGGATCGGCGTCCAGCAGCGACGGGAGCGAAGAGGCCGTGACGACGCCGGCGTTGAGGAAGTCGCCGACCTGCTGCAGGTACGCCGTGAGCTCGGCGGCCGGGGCGTCCCACCGCCGCGGCGGGGCGACCAGCAGGTGGTCCGGGCGCTCCTGGCCGGCCGGGAGGCCGAGGCCCGCGCGGAAGGCCAGCGCGCCGAGCCCGTTCTGGCTCGAGATCGCGCGCTCGGTGCTCGCGGCCACGGTGACCGAGTCGGGCACGCTGGGCACGCCGGACATCGCCGCGGAGATCAGCGAGTCGGTCGGCTGGGCCCGCACGGCGCCGCCCTGCACGGTGACGCCGCCGCCGGCACCGGCCGGGGCCAGCTTCGCCGCGTCGGTCAGCACGGTCTTGACGCCGGCCTGGGTCAGCGCGGTGAGCACGGCCTCGTTGAGCGTGCCGTCCGGCCAGAGCACGCCGGTCTGCGGGGTGACGCCCGTCAGCTGCTGGATGGCCGCCGCCGACGCGGCCGCCTGCGCGACCAGGATCGGATCGCCGGGGCGGATCCGGGAAAGGGTGTTCAGGTCGGCGTCGGCGTAGGGCAGCGCCACCACGCAGCGGCCGGTCAGCAGGGTGCGCAGGGAGGCGAGCCACGTCTTCGCGGTCTGCGCGCCCTTGCCGTCGACGTTCCCGGCGTCGGTGTGGACCTGGTAGCCGCGGCTCATCAGGTCGACCGTCGTCAGCAGGTCCGGGTCGAGCGCGAAGCACATCGAATTGGCGAGGCGCGTGTCGCTGTGCCCGACCGTCGACGCGGCGGTGACCAGCGCGTTCAGCCGGCCGTCGGGGCCGATCTCGTCGGCCAGCCGGTCGTCGCGGAGCACCAGCGGCTGGCCGTACGCCGCCGTGTAGACCTGCGGGACGGTGCTGGTCAGCGGCCAGAGCAGGGTCATGCTCGGCGCGCCCGCCGACGAGTGGCCCGCCGACTTGCCCGGCCGGGCCAGCACCGGCATCAGCATGCTGACCGCGCCCAGCCGGGCCGGGCCGCCGAACTCCGGGGTGCCGTTGACGTTCACCAGCAGCGGGTAGACGCCGGGGCTGCCGAACTGCGCGGCCTTCGTACCGGTCAGGTTCACCGTGATGTTCAGCGGCGCGCTCTGCCCCGGCTCCAGGACGTCCGCGACGGAGGTGAACTCGGTCAGCGGGGTGTCCTTGATGACGGCGCCGGCCAGGACGTCGTTGATCCCGCGCGAGGTCGTCTGCCGCTCGCCGACCTGCAGCCGGACCTGCGGCCGGGTGACCTTGCGGTCGCCGGTGTTGGTCACCGTGCCGGCGACGGTCAGCGTCGTCGACGAGCTCGTGATCACGCGCGGGTTCAGCTGGGTCAGGTCGACGCGCAGGCGCGCGCCTTCCTCCGCCTGGGCCACCGTGGCTCCGGTGAGAGCGGGAACGGCCAGGAAGAGGACGGAAAGGAAGGCTGCGGCGAACCGCTTCACTCGGGGGCTCCCTCAGGGGCGTGCTCGTCTCGTCCGTGGACGTCCGGGCGCGCGAAAAGTTCCTTGAGCATCTGGCTGGCCTTCCGGACGAGCTTGCGTTCGTCGGAGTAGGCGAGTTTGGTCTCGAGCTCGGCCAGCGGGACCCAGGCCACCTCGGTGACCTCGACGTCCTCGTCGGACAGCTCGCCGCCGAGCGCTTCGAGCAGGAAGTGGTGGACGGTCTTGTGGATGCGCCGCCGCTCCGCCACGAACCAGTAGTCGATGGTGCCGAGTGGCCGCAGCACGCGCGCGGAGATGCCGGTTTCCTCCTTGACCTCGCGCACGGCCGTCTGTTCCACCGTTTCACCGTCCTCGATGTGGCCCTTGGGCAGCGACCACAGCAGTCTGCCGTGCCGGTCGAGCCGGCCGATCAGCACCGCCTGTTCGCGCTCGGCGTCCACCACGAGACCGCCGGCCGACGTCTCGTCGACCGTGGTCAGGCGCCTGCCGCGCTGACGCCTGCGCCGCCTCCGCGGCTTCGAGGCGCCGGGGCGGCCGGCTGATCCAGACATGCTGCGATGCTAGAGCAAACGGTTGCCCCGGTAGGCTGGCTCTCCGTGTCCTGTCCGGTGGTGCCTGTAGTAATCGCACCCGAACCCAGTGGGATTTTCGTGAACGACGTGGTCGCCAAGGAGAACGCGGTGGTGGAGCTGATGCGGCTCTCCCCCCTGGCGGACGAGCTGGCCGAAAGGTTCGCCCGGGCCGGGCACCGCCTGTACCTCGTCGGCGGGAGCGTGCGCGACGCGCTCCTCGGCCGGCGCTCCGGTGACCTCGACTTCACGACGGACGCGCGGCCGGACCGGGTGCTGAAGATCGTCAGCGACTGGGGCGACGCGGTCTGGGACGTCGGGATCGCGTTCGGCACGGTCGGCGTGACCAAGAAGGGCATGCAGCTCGAGATCACGACGTTCCGCGCGGACAGCTACGACCGCGTCGGCCGCAACCCCGAGGTCACCTTCGGCGACAGCATCGAGGGCGACCTGCTCCGGCGCGACTTCACGGTCAACGCGATGGCCGTCGAGCTGGCGTCCAAGACGTTCATCGACCCGCACGACGGGCTGAGCGCGCTGCGGGAGAAGGTGCTCGACACGCCGGCGACGCCGCAGGAGTCGTTCGCCGACGACCCGCTGCGCATGCTGCGGGCCGCCCGGTTCGCCGCCCAGCTCGGCTTCACCGCCGCGCCGCGGGTGGTCGACGCGATGACGTCGATGGCGGGCGAGATCGACCGGATCACCGCCGAGCGCGTCCAGGCCGAGCTGTCGAAGCTGCTGCTCGCGGACGACCCGCGGCCGGGGCTGGAGCTGCTCGTGGACACCGGGCTGGCCGACCGGGTGCTGCCCGAGGTGCCCGGGATGCGGCTGGCGATCGACGAGCACCACCAGCACAAGGACGTCTACCAGCACTCGCTGACCGTGCTCGCCCAGGCGATCGAGCTGGAGAAGACGCACGAGCCGACGTCGGAGCCCGACCTGATCCTGCGGCTCGCGGCGCTGCTGCACGACGCCGGGAAGCCGGCGACGCGGGAGTTCCAGCCCGGCGGCGGGGTGAGCTTCCACCACCACGAGGTGGTCGGGGCGCGGATGGCCCGCAAACGTTTGCGGGCGCTGAAGTTCTCCAAGGAGATCATCGACGACGTCTCCCAGCTCGTGTTCCTCCACCTGCGGTTCCACGGCTACGGCAAGGGCGAGTGGACGGACTCGGCGGTCCGCCGGTACGTCACCGACGCCGGTCCCCTGCTGACCCGGCTGCACAAGCTCGTCCGCGCCGACTGCACCACGCGCAACCGCCGCAAGGCGGCCGCGCTGCAGGCGACCTACGACGACCTCGAGGCCCGGATCGCCGCGCTCAAGGCCAAGGAGGACCTCGACCGCGTGCGGCCGGACCTCAACGGCGAGCAGATCATGGAGCTGCTGGGCATCAAGCCGGGGCCGGACGTCGGCAAGGCGTGGAAGTTCCTCAAGGAGCTGCGCCTGGACCGCGGGCCGCTGGAGCACGACGACGCCGTGGCGGAGCTGAAGAAGTGGGCGGCCGAGCAGGGAATCGGAAATTCCTGACCGGATTTCTGTCAATTCCGTGGATCGCTGGACCACACCCCCGCGGATCGGTGATACTCCCTAACCTCGGTTCACCGACGTGACCAGGGGGTTGTCCGCGCGATGTCCACCGAAGCGCCCGACCCGCCGAAGCCGGCGACCGGGGGCAGCTTCTTCGTGGCGCTCCTGCGGCAGGGCGCGCCCGCGATCGCGACGGCCACCAGCGAGCTCTCGGAAGAGATCGGCGACCCCACCCCGATCCACGCGCTGAAGCGGATCTCGAAGATCGGCGGCCCGATCGACCCGACCCGCCGGGACGGCCTGCTGCTGCGCGCCACCCGGTACGTCGTGCTCATCCCGCTCGCCTTCCGGCTGCTCGCCGTGCCCGGCCAGTTCGGCGTCTACGTCTTCCGCCACGGCGCGACCGGGCTGCTGCCGGTCGGGCTGTTCACCCTGCTCTCGGTCGCGGTGAACGTGATCGGCTTCCGCTGGATGTTCCGCTCGGCGCCCTACCGCGGCCGGGACGCGGGGAAGCTGCTGGCCGTCGACCTCGTCTTCACCGTGCTCTCGCCGCTGGTCCTCGCGCTGGCCGTGCCGCCCGAGGCGTACTTCGACGCGCTGGCGGTCAGCAGCCTCCACCTCTTCGGCGAAGCCGGGCTGCTGACGCTCGCCCTGGGCGTCCCCAGCGGGCTGGTGTTCGGGTTGCTCAGCTTCCCGCTGCGGATGCTGGCCAACTGGCTCAACAGCGGCCAGTTCCACGTCGGCGCCGCGTTGTCGACGTACTCCGCGCTGCTCGCCGAGCTGTTCCTGGCCACCGCCGCGCTGGTGCTGACCGGGCTCGGCACCCGGCTGGCGCTGGCCTACGGCACCCGCAACGGCCGGCTCGCCGAGCGTGCCCAGCAGCACCGGATGCTGCACGACACCGTGCTGCAGACCCTCGAAGCCATGGCGCTGTCCGACACGTCGAACGCCGAAGAGCGGCTGGTCGAGATCCAGCGGCTCGCCCGCGCCCAGGCGATGGAAATCCGGCACATGATCGAGACGGCGAAGTCGGAGCAGGCCGAGGCGGGCGCCCGGCCGCTGGGCGAGAAGCTCGCCGCGCTCGCCGCCGAGATGGCGCGGGACGGCCTGCGCGCCCAGCTCGTGGTGGCCGAACTGGACGACGACACGCTGTCGGAGGTCCGGCAGATCGCCATCCGCGACGCCGTGCGCGAGGCGATGCGGAACACGATGAAGCACTCCGGTACCGACCGGGTCGTGGTGCGCGTCGAGGAGCGCGACGGCGGCATCGCGGTGATCACCCGCGACCACGGCAGCGGCTTCAGCGCGGCCGACCACCCGGCCGGGTTCGGCATCAGCGAGTCGATCACCGCGCGGCTGGCGGAGGTCGGCGGGACCTCGCGCGTCGAGTCGGGACTCGCCGGTGGCGGCACTCGGGTGACGTTGTGGGTCCCGTTCTGATATCCCCGGACCATGACCTCGATCGAGCTGCTCGCCGACGCCCTCGCCGCCTACCGCTCCGGTGACCGCGACCGCGCCGCCGAACTCGCCCGCCGGGCCGGCTCCCCGCTGGCCGACGAGCTGCGGATCCACCTGGCCGGCGAAGGCGCGGCGGCGGTGTACGACCAGCCCGAAGCGTTCACGGCGTTCATCCGCGGCGGCGGCAACGTCGAGCTCTACCGGCGGCTGAGCGAGGAACTGGCCGCGCGTTACGACAGCGCCAAGCCGGAATCGCTGCTCGACCTGGGCTGCGGGGACGGCCTGGCGGTCGTGCCCGCGCTGGAACAGGCCACGCACGTGCCGAGCCGGATCGACCTGGTCGAGCCGTCGGCCGCGCTGCTCGACGGCGTCCGCGAGCGGGTGCCGGCGGCGACCTGCTGGCAGGCCACCGCGCAGGAGTTCCTGGCCCGTGACGACCTCGGCTGGGACTTCACGCAGTCGACGTTCGCCTTGCAGTCCATCGAGCCGGAGCAGCGCGCGGACGTCCTGCGGGCGCTGCAGCCGCGCACCGGGACGCTGGTGCTCGCCGAGTTCGACGTCCCCGAGTACGTCGAAGGGTCGATGGACCACCTTCGCTCGCTCGTCGAACGCTACGAGCGCGGCGTCGCCGAGTACGGCGCGGACGCGTCGCTGGTCGCGCAGGGGTTCCTGCTGCCCGTCCTGCTCGGGATCGTCGCCGGGCACGAGCGGACGAACTGGGAGCACCCGGCCGCGGTCTGGGCCGGGCAGCTGAGGACGGCGGGCTTCGCCGACGTCGACGTCGAGCCGCTCGCCGGCTACTGGTGGTCGCCCGCCGTCCTGATCACTGCCTGCTGAGCGCGCCCGTTTCGAGGTGCTGGGCGAGCGGCCGCGGCAGGAGGTAGGCGACCGCGCCGCCCGGCATCCCGCTCCACGGCGCCGCCACACCGGTCAGCACCCGCAGCGAGCGCTGGACGCGGTAGAGCCGCTTCTCGCGTTCGCGTTCGAACGCCAGCGCCGTCTCGACGAACCGCGAGCCGTCGGCGTGCACCAGGTTGCCGGTCTCGTTGCCGAACCGGACGACCGTCGTGCCCGGCGTGAGCACGATCAGGCGCTTGCCGCGATAGAAGTTCAACGGCGGTTCGCCGCGCATCGGCAGGATCGGCCAGTCGGCGGGCTGGTCGGACTCCTCCGCCGGCCGCGGCGGCTGCATCAGCAGCACGCCGAGCAGGAAGCGGGCCGCGTCGGCGAGCGAGCCGAACGCCACCGGCTCGTCGGCCGGCGGCCGCGAGACCTCCCAGCCGTTCTCCGCCCGCCGCAGCGTCCAGACGTCGTCGGCGGGGACCTCGTTGGCGCCGATCCGGTAGGCCGAGGACGGCACGCCGTGCTCGGCGAGCCGCTGCTGGAGCAGCTCCAGCGTCTCCGCGCCCTTCAGCGTCCGCACCTGCTCGCCGCGCGCGACGCGGGTGAGCGCGCGCTCGTCCGGCAGGTCGGCGGCCGTCTGCGGCGGCCGCGGCTGGCCGAGGACCTCCGCCTCCGCCGTCGCGCGGACGAGCTCGCCGACGAACGGCGGCCGGAAGCTCATCGCGCGAGCGTGCTCGACCAGCTCCGGCTCCGGCGGCACCCCGTACTTGCGCAGGTAGTGCGGCACGGCGGCGGGCCAGATCCAGGTGCCGTCGGTGTGGAAGGCGTTCGGCACGTCCGGCTTCGCGCCCGGCGCCCCGAAGATGTCCGGCAGCGGCGCCGGCCGGTGCAGCGCGACCGGCGCCCGGAACAGGTAGTCGAGCAGGCCGCGGACCTGGTCCGGCGGCACCGGCGGCCGGTTGACCACCGGCCGCTCGCCCTCGGCGTGCGAGTCGGCGGTCCGGGCCAGCCGGAACGTGACGTCCAGCGGCAGCCCGGCCTTCGCCGTCAGCCACGCCGGAACGTGCTTCGGCGACCGTGGGAACGTCGCCAGCTCCAGCTCGTAGGCCGCGGTCGACGGGCGGCCGCCGTCGTTGGGCGGCACCCGCCAGTCCGGCTCGCGGTCGGCGTCGAAGTCGAAGTCGAACTGCGACTCGGCGTCGAGCGTGAAGGTGCCCTGGAACCAGGTGCCCGTCTCGGGCTGGAACATCGCCGCACGCAGCCGCGCGAACAGCCCGCCGAGCTTCGGGGCCGCGGGCAGCGAGACCGACACCGGGCCGTCCTCGTCGCCGACCGCGCGGACCTCGATCTCGGAGTAGTCCCCGACCTGGCGGAACTGCGCGCCGACGCGGGCCCAGCCGCCCGGCACGGTGTGCAGCAGCGTCCGGCCGATGGCGCGCAGCAGCGCGTTCTGGTCGCCGGTGCCCGGCTGCGGCCGCGCCTCCGGCGTCTCGGTGAAGTCCTGCCGCGTCTGCCACAACGCGGTGACCTGCTTGGCCGGCACCGTGACCGAGAAGTCGGTCAGGCCCAGCTGCGCCGCGCGGGCGGCGTCGTCGCGGACCCAGCGCAGGGTCAGCTCCGGCCGCGCGCCCGGCGCGACCTCGAAGACCTCGTCGTCGTACGCGGCGAAGGTGCGCAGCGTGAACGTCGACGGCACCTCGCTCGCCGGGACGACCCTGGCCGGCCGGTCCTCGAACTCCTTGTCGAAGTCCTCCGGCGCCTCTTCGTCCGGCAGCACCGACAGCAGCACGGTGCCGTCGGTCGTCGAACGCTGCGCGCGGAACGTCCCCTCGCCCCACGTCGCGTACAGGCCGTCCGGGCGTTCAGCCACCTCTACCCGGTAACGCACGTTTCGTCCTCCCCTGACCCCAGTTACACCCGAAACTTAGTCGACCGGGTACCGCGCGAACCACCGGTCGTCACCCGGGGCGTCCGGGCCGAACTCGGTGAGCGCGTCGTCCGCCAGGCCGACGATGACGTCGCGGAGTTCCAGCTGCTCCAGCCAGCTGTCCCGCAGGCTTTCCTCGCCGTACATCGCGCCGACGAGGTTGCCGCAGACCGAGCCGGTCGAGTCGCTGTCCCCGCTGTGGTTGACCGCCGCGAGCAACGCCGTGTCGGCGTCCGTGGTGGTCAGCGCGACGTACACGGACATCGACAGCGCGGTCTCGCCGACGTTGCCCTGCCCGAGCGTCTCGAGCTTCTCCGGCGTCGGCGGTCCCTGCTCCGCCAGCGCCAAGGCCGCGTCGAGCGCCTCGCTCTGCTCTTCGTGCCCCGGGTGCTTGACGAGCTCGTCGCGCGCGGCCGCCAGGGCGTCGAGCAGCGGTTTCCCGTGCAGCAGCCCGTGGACGAGCACCGCGAAGCAGCCCGAGGACAAATACCCGCTCGGGTGACCGTGGGTCAGCGCCGCACTCTCGGCGCCGAGCCGGAACACCTCCGCGAGGTCGGCCGACCACAGCGCGACCGGGGCCGCGCGCATCACGCCGCCGCAGCCCTTCGAGTTGTTGACCGGCCGTTCGATGCTGCCCCGCACGCCCGCGCGGCCGTACGCCTCCAGCTCGCCGAAGCAGGTCAGCCCCGGCGCGCGGCGGCTGAACAGCTCCTGGTGGGTGATCAGCCAGCCGTCCGGCGCCTCGACGGCCGACTGCGGCCCGCGCGCCCGGTCCCACGAGACGCCCTGCGTGTGCAGCCAGCGCTGGTAGGCCATCTGCAGCGAGTGGACGACGTCCGCCGACCCGGTCTTCCGCTGCTGGGCGTGGGCACGGATCAGCGCTTCGAGCGTGAAGAGCGTCATCTGCGTGTCGTCGGTGATGCGGCCGACGCCGCCGTACGCGGGGATGAAGTCGGTGATCCCGGCCGGCCCGGCGATCTCGCGGATCCGGTCGATCGAGTCGAACTCCGTCTTGGCGCCCAGCGCGTCGCCGATCGCCCCGGCCAGCAGGCTTCCGCGCAGTCGCGATCGCAAGTCCGGTCCCTTCGGTTTCGGGGTGAACCGGCCGCTCGGGTACCGGCGCTCCCAGCGTGCGTGCTCCGCGGTCTCCGTCTGGAGGCCGTTGCGGTTGAAGTACCAGAAGACGTCACTGGCGACGTCTTCGAGGAGTCCGAGGTCCGGCAGGGCCGCGACCCACGCGGCGGGCAGGCCGGGCACGCCGAGCCGGGCGCCGACGAGCGCGCCCGCGATGGCGCCGGCGACCGGGCCGGACCGCGCGGCGAGCGTGATCGCCGCTTCGGGGTCGTAGCCGCGCTTGGCCGCGGCGAACAGCGCCCGGCCCAGCACCGACCGGACGGTCCGGCCGTCGCCGATGCTCTCCAGCTGCGTGACGTCGTCGGCGTCGCGGTCCTCGCGCAACGCCAGTGTCTGGGCCGCGAGGTCACCGCCGATCTCCCGCAGCCGCAGGTGCATCGGCAGGGCGAACGCGTCCCGGGTGAGCAGGGTCTGGAACAGCGCGATCAGCAGGTCGACGCCTTCGGTGTCTTCACCACCGGCCAGCTCGCGGGCGACGTCCTTCGCGTACTGCTCGCCGTCGACACCGTCGATGGCGACCGCACCGGCCGGGGTCGCGGCCAACGCCGTGGCGAGCAACGCCGAAGCGTCGTCGGGGGCGAATCCGGCGTGCCGCGTCGCGACCGCCAGCCAGCCGACGGGGTCCGGACCGGGCAGCGGCGAAGGCACTTCGCCGGTCGGTACCGGCGGCAGGCCGCGCAGCACGCTGTCGGTGTGGAACAGCAGGTGCCGGGTCAGCCCGCCCATCGGCAGCGGACCGGTGGCGCCGCCGCCCAGCGCGTCTCCGATGGCGAAGCCGGCGTACGCGCCGACGATCCGGTGCCACGCGAAGCGCGCGGCCAACGTGCCGAAGGCGGAGAACTTGCCGTACGTCCACGGCACCGGCCGCGGCCGCGCGTCCTCGCCGACGTGCGCGATCAGGCCGTTCGCGCCCAGGTCGGCGGGCCATTCCGGGTCCTGGCCCGCCCGTCGCCGGACGCCGTTGCGGTACTGCCAGGCGAACCCGCGCAGGTACCGGACGCACTCCTCCGGCGTCAGCTCGAAGTGGTAGTCGCGGGCGTGGTCGACGGCGTAGCGCAGGTGCCGTTCCAGCAGGTCCGGGGGCTCGACGCCGAACTCCGCGACCAGCGCGGGCAGCGCCTCGGCGACCTCCGGGCCGGCTTCCGGCGCGGGCTCGTCGACCTTGGGCCGCCGTTCGGCGGGGCCGGCGTCGGCCAGCTCGGCCGCGGTGAGGCTGCGGACCAGGCCGGTGCCGGGGTCGAGCGTCAGGCCGGTCGAGGGGAGGTCCGCCAGCAGGTCGCGGACGGTCACCCGCCACCGGTGCGGGTAGCGACCCGGCACCTTCGCCGACGAGCTGTAGGCGATGACCTCGCGGCCGTCCGGCACCGGGCGGACCAGCGGCTCGCCGCCGGGCGTGGGCACCAGGACTTCGCAGTCCAGCAGCGCGCGGACGAACTCGGCGCGGCTGATCCAGTTCGCGCCGAGGTAGTTCAGGAGCTTCTCGACGTCGGTCGACGGCACCGGGAAGCCGCGCCAGACCGGGCCGGGCGTGTACTGCTCGTTGGCGCGGCGCGGGCCGGTCGGCTCCCCGAACAGCGTGTACTGCGCCCAGCCCCGGATGGCGCGCACCGGGAGGCCGAGGTCGGGAAACGCCTTTTCGTCGAACTCCGGGTCGACGTCGGGCTTCCACTCGACGAAGCCGTCGCCGCTTTCAGTCATGCTCCCCATCCTCGGGCTAACGCCGCGGGTACCGCTCGATCCACTGGTCGCCGAGCGCGCTCAGTGCCGAGTGGCGGTCGAAGTGCCAGTAGGCGTCCGAAGCGACGTTCTCCACCAGGTACCGCAGCTCCAGCTGGTCGACCCACTTCTGCGGCAGCCCCGGGATCCCGGTGCGCGCACCGAGCAGGGCACCGGCGATCGCGCCGGTGAGCGCGCTGCGGCCGGAGTGGTTGACGGCGCGAAGCAGCGCCTGCTCCGGGTAGTTCTCGAAGCCCGACAACGCGGCGAAGGCGCGGCCGAGGACCGAGAGCGTCGTCTTGCCGTCGCCGATCAGCTCGGGCATCCGCAGGTCGGGCAGCCCGTGCTCGCCGAAGAACGGCACCGACTCGGCGACCATCTCCGCGATCGCCGTCCACTCCGGGCCTTGCTGGTACTGGTTGTCCGGGTTGAGCACCTCGCGGCTGGTGTTCCAGATCGGGAAGCTGAACGCGTCCTTGGTCAGCGCGTGCTCGAACAGCCAGGTCAGGTAGGTCGCGGCGGCCAGGTCCGGCTCGGTCGGGTGCGTGACGCCGGCGAGGTCGCGCACGGCCTGGCGCGCGCCCCCGGAGAGGCCGCTGCCGGGCCCGGCCATGGTCAGCGCGGCGGGCAACGCCGGGATCAGCGCGGCCGGGCCGGTCATCGGCGGCGCGCCGCCGGCTTCGGTCGCGAGCTGGTGGTAGGCGTTGAGCTCGGCGTCGTCGGCGTCGCGGCGGGCGTGCAGGTCGGCGACCTGGACGAGCCAGCCGTCGGCGTTCTCCATCGGCGCGCCCTGCGTGCGCAGCCAGCGCTGCAGCGCCCCGCGGACGACGCCGGGGAAGAGCTGCTCGGCCTCACGCGACTCCGGCCGCTCGCGGTGCGGGCTGCGGATGGCGGCCTCGGTGTAGAAGAGCAGCCGCTGCGTCAGCGAGCCGATCCGGCCCGGCTGGTCGAACGCGGGCACCATGTCGGTGACGCCTTCGATGCCGTACTTCGCGTGGATGTCGTGCAGCATCATCCGGTCGACGGCCGCGCCGAGGGCCTCCCCGAGCGCGAAGCCGACGTACGCGCCCGTGACGCGCTGCCAGCCGTAGCGGAAGCCGTCGAGGTTCCGCTCGAAGTACTTGCCGAACGTGTCCAGCCGCGGGGTCGTGCGGCCGGCGTTGTCGTAGGCCGGGGCCAGGCCGTTCGCGCGCAGGTCGTTCGGTTTGCTGCGCGGCGGCTCCGGCATCTGCAGCCGCTTCAGCCACGACTCGCCGAGCACGGTCTTCGCGCACTCCTCGGCGGTCAGCTCGAAGCCGCGCCGCCGGGCCTTCTCGGCCGCGGCGAGCGGCGGCTTGACCGGGTCCGGCAGCCCCATCCGCGCCGCGGTATCGGCGGCGACGCGGATCAGGTCCTCCTCGGCCTCCGGGCAGCGGCCGTGCACGTCGACGCGCGGCTCGTGCCGCGGGAAGCGCTGGACGATCTCGGCGAGCTCGCCGCTGGAGACGTCCTCGATGGTCGTCGGGCCGCCGTTGATCACCAGGTTCGGCGGGTGCTCGAACTCGGCGAGCGTCGCGACGTCGACCTTCCACCAGCCGTGCTCGCGCGAAGGCAGGTGCCGGGTCGAGCTGAACACCTTGAGCTCGTTGCGCTCTTCGGCGAAGTAGAACCGGTCGGTCTTGCCGGTCTCCAGGTCGAGCGGGACGTACACCTCGCACCGGATCAGCCCGATGAGCAGCAGCTCCCGGGTCAGCCAGCCGACGCTGCCGAACGACAGCAGCGTCTCCAGGGTGTTCTCCGGCTTCGGGTAGCCGCGGCGGATCGGCCCGGCCTTGTACTCGGGGTTCTCGCGCTCTTCGCCGGTCTGGTTGCCCTCGGCGTCGACCTTCACCCAGCCCGCGACCGCCTGCAGCGGCACGCCCAGCTCACCGAGCCCGGCCTTCACGTACTCGGGGTCGACGACCTCGCGCCAGTTCTCCTGGCCGGGGAACGCCACCGGCACCGACAGGCCGCCCGGGTGCGGGTGCGCCTGGCGCAGCTCGCCGTCCGGCTCGCGGACGACGACCGACGGCGGCGGGAAGATCTCCTTCTCCGGCCGGCCCTCGTCGAGGAACGCGATGGTGTTGTAGGGCACCGACCAGCCCTCGGGGATGCGCAGCACCTTCTCGGTGTCCACCCGCAAGCCCGCGGGACCGGAGACGTCCGGGCCGTGCACCGCGCGCAGCCACTGGCCGACCTTGGCAATCGCTTCCGCCGCTTCCACCTACTCGATCCTCTCCAGGCTTCCGTCGGACTCGTGCTCGGCGATCGTCTTCGGCAGCACGAAGGCCACCGCGCCACCCGGCAGGTTCGCCCACGGAACCGTGATGCCGGTGATCACGTGCAGAGGGCGTCTCAGCCGGTAGCTCCGCCGCAGCCGCTCACGTTCGAGTGGCAGCGACGTCGAGGCGAACCGTACCTCCCCGTGGTGGACCAGGTTGCCGGGTTCCTCGCCGAAGCGCAGGACGACCGTACCCGCCACCAGCCGGGTGATGCGCTTGTTGCGGAGCAGGGTGAGGGGAGGCTCACCCGGCGCCGGGTGGACCGGCCAGTCGTCGAGCTCCCGGGCGGTCTCCAGCGGGGTTTCGTGGCCGGCGGTCATCCGGGCTGGGTGCAGCAGCAACGCGCCGAGCAGCTGCTGGGCGGCGTCTTCGAGCCGGTCGAAGTACTTCGGTTCGCGCGGCTTCCCGCCGGCGTACGCGGCGACTTCCCAGCCGTCGGGGGTGAAGTTGAGGCACCACGTCCCGTCGGCCCGGTCGCCGACGCGGTACGCCTCCGGCCAGACGCCGTGCTCGCCCAGCCGCTGCACCAGCACGATCAGCAGCTCTTCGTCGGCGAGCCGCGGATCCGGCGTCGTCTCCAGCTCCGCGGCGACGTCCCCGCTCGTCTTCTTGACGTCGGCGCGGCTCGGCTTCGGCCGCGGCTCGCCGAGCAGGTCGGCGGCGGCGGTCCGGCGCACCAGCGGCTCGACGTACGGCGGCTGGAAGTGGTGGCGCCGGATGTGCGCGACCAGGTCCGGTTCCGGCGGAACGCCTTCTTCGGCCAGCAGGTCGGTCACCGAAGACGGCCAGATCCAGGTGCCGTCGGTGTGGAAGCGCACGTCGCCGTCTTCGTGCACGACGGCTTCGCGCTCGAGGTACTGCAGCACGAGCGGCACCTCGGTGTCGGTCAGCGGCGGGCGCTCGACGTCCGGGCCGCCGACGTCCGCGTGCCGGAACACCACGCCCAGCGGCAGCTGCGCCCGCAGCCGCCACCAGTCCGGGATGTGCTCGTCGGCGCGCGGGAACGCGGCGAGCTCGTCCGGGTAGGCGGCCGCGGGCGGCGGGTCCGTCCACACCGGATCGTCGTCGAGCGCGAAGTCGAAGTCGAAGGTGCCGTCCGGGTTGAGCGTGAAGCGCGCCTGCAGCCAGGTGCCGCGACCCTCGGCGGCCATCCCCTGGCGCAGCTCGGAGAACAGCTCGGCGACGGCGTCGGACGTCGTCGCGTTGTGGCCCTGGAGTTCGCGGTGCGTCCCGACCTGCCGGAAGTCGACGGCGGCCGGTCCCGTGGCGTCGGTCCGGAGGTCGCGGACGAGCTTTCCCAGCTGCACCAAGAGGGTGCGCTGGTCTTCGGGCGAAAGTCGATGTTCCACGTGAATCATCGCTCGAGCACCGAGGTGAAGGTGAAGGTCGGGGCTTCGCCGGCGTCGCGGCGGGCGAACTCGTCCTCCCACATCTTGAAGGTGCGCCGGTACAGCGATTCGATCAAGGCGCGTTCCTCCTTGGTGATCTTGCGGTTCTCCTCTTCCGCGTCGGCCCAGATCGCGTCGATCGTCTGGTAGAGCGCGAAGATCGGGCCGTCACCGCGGAGGTAGCGCTGCCGCGCTTCCTCGGTCCGGCGGATGAACCGCTCGCGGTCGAGGCTCCGGATGTCCGGACCGTGGTCGAACAGCACGTCGGTGACGTGCTCGTTGTCTTCGTCGAACCGGCCGGTCTTCCAGTTGAGGATCCGGCCGGTGAGCCCGCCGTCGGGCGTGCTGTCGACCACGTAGGTGTGGTCGTAGTACTCGAAGTAGGACGGCGTCCGGACCATCAGAGACTCCCCTGCAGCGCGTTCCAGAACAGCTCTCGTTCGCGCTTGATCAGCCCGTCGATCAGGGCTCGTTCGTCGGCGGTGTAGGTCCGGCCCTCGGCCTTGGCGAGCGCCTTGAGATCGCGTCGGACCTCGTAGAGCGAGTGTTCGTACGCCGAAACGTCGTCCAGCGCCTTGAGGTGCAGGCGCAGCTCGGCGACGTGCCCGTCGATGCGCACGCTCATCTGCAGGTCGCGGTAGCCCGCCGGAGCGGGGTTCGCGAAGCGGTCGTCGAAGTCGACGATCTCCAGGTCGGGGTGGTCCGCGATCCGCGCCAACGCGGCGTAGGCGTCCTGCACGCGTTCGAACTGGATCATCGCGCCCGCGAGGTCGACCAGCCGCGACGCGTCGCCGTCGTAGTTGGTGTTGATCTTGTCCATCGCCCGGCCTTCGGACTTCGGCCCGGGCCGGAACCCGGCGTGGCCACCGGTCTCCTCCGCCAGCGGCGGCAGGATCTCCTTCAGCTTCGCGTCGGCACGCGCCGCTTCCGCGTAGCGCTCGGCGAGGTACTCCCGCGTGTAAGCCTCGTCCCCGGCCTTGCCCAAGTCGAACCCGGCCTGGCGGCGGTGCTGCTGGGGGTGCCCCTCCGCCTGGTCGATCACCTCGTGGGACGTCTCGGCCTGGTCCGGCGTGAGCGGGGTCGGCTCCGCGTCCGGGCCCACCGGTTCCGCGTCCGGGTCCGGGTGGTGCACCTCGTGCACCGCGTCGGCCAGGATCGGGACGGCCTCGTCGTGCACCAGCAGGCTCGCGATCGTCTCCGGCTTGCGCAGCAGCGACCGCGTCAGGAACTCGTTGGCCGGGTCGTGGAGGAGTTCGACCAGCTCCGGGTGCTCGGCCAGCCGCGTCCGGACGAACTCGCCGACCGGCCCGAGGTTCTGCGGGTTCCCCTCGTGGTCCTTGACGACGAGGTCGGTGGTGGCACCGGCGAGCGCTTCGGCGACCCGTGGCTGGGCGAGGAGTTCGTCGAGGCGGGACTGCGGCGCGTGGCCGTAGCCGCCGTGTTCGCCTTGGAAGTGCTCGGTCTGGACGTGCTCGGTGCCGGGCGTGCCGACGTGCAGCAGCTTGATGTCCTTCGGCGGCTGCGGCAGGTGCATGAGGTCGCCGGACTGCGGGTCGAGGAACGCGACGCCGTCGCGGGTGTGCACGACCATCGCGACGTGCCCGTACTCGGCGCCGTTCGGGCCGTCGTACTTCACCGCGACCACGGCGTGGTGGTCGAGCGGCCTGTCCCGCATCTCGCGGATGACGTCGTCGTAGCTGCCGCGCGCGGAGAACGTCTCGCCGAACCGGCCCTCGATGTGCTCGAGCGTGCCGCGCGTGCCCATCTCGTGGAACGGGATCGGCTCGGCCGTCGCGCTGCCGCCGTGCAGCCGGTCCCAGTACGCGCCGGGCCCGCGGGTGCAGTTGGACAGGAAGCCGTTCTCGAGCGCGCCCGGCTCGTGGAAACCCGGGTTGACCTCGCGCAGGTGCGGGTGCCGGTCCTGGACGTAGGCCGCGCGCTCGCTCGGCGTCGTCCCGACGGCGTGGATGGCCGGTTCGGCGGGCGGGTTCGTCGAGCGCGCCAGCTGCGAGTAGTCCGGCCCCGGCTCGGGGACGGGCAGCGGTTCGGCCGGGGCCGCGACGGCGTCGTGGACCGTCGGGTGCTCGGGTGGCGCAGCGACGTGGTCGGGCTCGGTCAGGCCACCGAGGCGTTCCATCAGCGCGGCTTGCCGGCGCCGTTCGAACTCGGCCGCGTTGTGGTCGTTCTCGGCGCGGCGCTCGGCCATCTTCCGCTGCGCGGCCTCGGGGTCGAGGTAGCGCGCGTGGCCCGGGCCGATCTCCTCGGCCTCGACGACCCACTTGCGGCGGCCCTCGGGTGTGATCTCGAGCCGTCGTTCGTGCACCAGCAGCTGCGTCCCGGGCGGCGACAGCGCTTCGCGCTCGGACGGGTTCTCAGCGAGCTTCGAGATGTCGCGGAGGTTGTCCGACCGGACGTGCAGCTCGACGTCGTCCCCGAACTTGCTGGTCGAGAACTCGTCGGTCTTGATCGACGCGCTGGAGAACGCCGGCTCGACGACCACGTCACCCGGGTTGTACGGCCCGGCGACGAGCTCGGCCAGCCGCGGGTCACCCCCGACGTCGAAGGCGCGGATGGTCTCGCCGGACGTGCGCGGGACCTGGTTGAGGCCATCGGTGATGGCTCGCGCGTTCTCCTGCGCGAGGTCGAAACCGGGGTGGCCGGGGCCGCGGCGGAGGGCCTCGTTGACGTCGTAGGCGTACTCACCGCGGGTGTAGCCGTGGACCGCGACGGCGGCTTCGTCGGTCAGCGGCAGCCCGGCGGCGTCCCGGCGGGCCAGCGCGCGGTCGTGGATGTCCTGGTAGACGCCCTCGTCGCCGACCGCGCTGCGGATGCTCTCGTGGTCGGCCGGGGTCGCGTGGTGCTCGCCGTCGAAGAGGTAACCCTCGTCGTGCGGCGGCCGCTCGGGCGTCGGGTTGAGACGATCGGTGATCGTCGGCGTTTCGTGGTGGCCGAGGGGCAGTTCGCGGATCGCGGTGGCGTCGTGCGGCAGCTCGGCGAGCCGCCCGGTGACGGGATCGGCGAAGAGGACCCCGTGCTCGGTGTGCACGGCGGCGACCAGCTGTTCGTGCCCACCGTGTTCGAAGGCGACGGCGGCCCGCGCGCCGACGGGACGTCCGCCGAGGTCGCTCGCGACGTCGTCGAAGCTGTTTCGGCTGCTCCACGGCCCGTCGAGCGTCTCACCGCGAGCCGGCCCGGCGACGACGTCCTCACCGTTCATCCGCCGGTCGAAGGCCGTCATCGACTCGGCGGCGTTCGTCCGGAAGCCGTGGTCACCCGGGCTGTAGTGGTTGCGGGTGTTGACGGCGGCGAGTTCGGGAACGGCGTCGCGGATCAGGCGTGCGTGCTGCTGCGGCGTCTCGACGGACCCGGCGTGCAGCACGGGCGTCCCACCGGGCGTGAGCGGTTCGGCGAGCTGGGACCAGCCGCCGTCGGGCGCGTTCGTGGCGGGCGCGGGTCTGACGGCGGGCGGCGGCGCGTCTTCGTCCCCGCCGAGCAGCTTGAACAGGTCGTTGGTCGGCCTGAGATGGGGGTGTTCGGCGTAGAACTGCTCGAGCTCGGCGTCGGCTTCGCGCTGGAACCGTTCCTCGTCGGCGCGTTCCTGGGCTCGCCGCTCCTCGATGGCTTCGTGCGAGTTTTCGCGGTACCGCGGATCACCGGGCGCGACCTCTTCGGCGTGCACGATCCACTGCGGCTGGTCCCGGGCCCCGGGCCGGTTCTCGAAGTTGGGGTGCTCAGGGTGTCCCGGCCCCAGCTCGACGCGGGTGACCTCGAACTGCGACCCGGCCTTGAAGAGGACCTCGCGCTCGCGTCCGATGCTGGCCATGGACTCGACGTCCCGGCCGGTCTTGGACTCGATCCGCATCTCGACCTCACCGGCGAAGGTGCTGCGCGGGTGTTCAGCGTCGACCTTCGAGGAGCTGAGGAAGGAGGGCTCGGTGATGTGCGCGCCTTCGTGAAAGCGCCCGAGGAAGGCCTGAAGCCGCGAGGGATCCTGATGGAAGTCGACGCGCCGCGAGACGGTCCCGACGTGCGGAGGCAGCTCGTTGAGCCCGGAAACGAGCGCGCCGGCCTGAGGAGCGAGGTCGAGGAGTTCAGGGCCACCAAGCCGAAGAGCCCGATTGAGCGGCCCAACCATCTCGTGGCGCGTGTAGGCGTGCACGGCAAAGGCGCCGTCATCGGACATACCGGGATGGAACTCGTCCCGGAGGGCGAGCGCCTCGCGGCGGACCTGTTCGTGCCGCCACTCGCCGGTTTCCGGGCTTTGCCGCCCGGAGTCCATGAAGGTGTCCTCAATCCGCCGGATCCCGGCGGGGGCATCGGTGTGGAAGCCGGGATCGTCGAGGTAGGGCTCGTCGGGGGCTTGTCCAGGCTGTCCGTACTGGTCGTCGACGTGCTCGTGCTCGGCTGCATGTTGCTCGTCGGCGTGGTGCTCAGCGCCCGGTTGCTCAGACGGGCCGCTGTGTTCGCCAGCCTGCTCGGTCGCTAGGTCGGCCGCACCTGTCTGCGGCAGGTGTCCAGCCGCAGGTGCAGCCTGCTCACCCGGTCGCTCAGCGGATGTCTGGCCGGCAGTCGGTTCCGTCGGCCGTTCTTGAGCCGGCCCGGGCCGCGACTGCTCGAAGGGACCCTGCGGCCCACGAGGCTCCACCGGCTGCCCGAACCGCGGCGGCGGAACCTGAGGCGGCCGCGCCAGCCCCAGCCGCGGATCAACCGGCGGCCGCCCACCCGGAGGCGGCGGCACAGGCGGCCGCCCCCCTGGATGCGGACCCGGCCCCTGCGGCCCCCGAGTCTGGTTCGGATACCCACCCGGCCGTTGCCCACCGGACATCCCCGGATGCTGCGCCCCACCGACCGGCGGCCGCTGCGACGGCATCCGCGGCGGAAACCCCCCACCCTGCGCCGGCGGCCCCCCGTGCGCGGAATACCTGCCAGGCACCGGCGGCCCAGCCGACGGCCGCTGACCACCCTGCACCGGCTGCCCACCTGGCGACGGCTGTCCACCCTGCATCGGTTGCCCACCGTGCGACGGCTGTCCGCCATGCGGCAGCGGCCCTCCAGGCGATGGCTGTCCGACGTGCGGCGGCTGCGCACCGTGCGATGGCTCTCCGCCGTGCGGCGGCTGCCCTCCTGGTGATGGTTGCCCGACGTGCGGCGGCTGCCCACCGTGCGATGGTTGTCCGGCGTGCGGCGGCTGGCCACCGTGTGGCTGTCCACCTTGCGGGTGGCCGCCGACCAGTGGGTGGCCGCCCTGGGGGAGCCCACTCTGCGCTTGCCCGCCGTGCGGCAGGCCATTGTTCGGCGGCTGGCCACCCTGCGCCGGACCACCTTGGGAAATCCCGTCGTGTGGTGCTCGGCCGCCCTGCGGCTGCGTGGCGTACGGTGCCGGCCCCCCCTGCGGGAGTCCGCTCTGCGGCTGCCGACCGTGCGGCGCCTGACCGACCTGCGCTTGCCCACCCTGCGGCGCCAGACCGCTGGGCGGCTGCCCGCCGCGGGGCGGTTGCCCGCCCAGGTTTGGCTGGCCGCCTTGTACCTGACCGCCGTGCGGCTGTCCGCCTTGGGGCGGTTGCCCGCTCTGGTGCGCCTGGCCACTTTGCGCCTGACCGCCATGTGGCTGCCCAGCTTGCGGCGGCCCGCTCAGCTGCGGTTGTGCGGCGTGCGAGGGGTGCCGTCCGTTTGGCGGCTGGCCGCCCACCTGCTGGCCCGGCGGCATCCGGCGCGGGTCTTGCATCCGTTGCTGTTGTTCGAACGGTGACTGGCCGCCTCTCGGCGGTGTCGGGCTCGGAGGAGCGGATCCGCCTGCGCGTGGACCCAGGCCGCCGCCGGCGGGCATTCCTGCCTGCGGGGGCGGGGCGAATCCGCCCGGTGGGGCCTGTTGAGCCGACGGTCCTCTCTGGAACGGCGCCGGCCCCCCATCCGCCGCGAACGGCTGGCTCGCGCCCCCGGTGAAGCCTGCCGCTCCGACGTTGTCCGCGGGGCGTCCGAACGTCTGGCGTTCCGGGCCGATGCTCGGTGGGGCCATTCCGTAGCCGCCGTTCGACGACGCCGGCGACGGTCCGCCGCTCATCGGCTGGCTCGGTGCCGGTCCCTGGGCCGGCGCCTGTTGCTGAGGGGCCGGAGCTTCGGCGGTCCTCGCCTCCGCTCGCACCTCAGGCTGCTGCTGGACGTGATCGGAGCTCGGGCGCGGCCCGTCGGACGCCTCCGCAGTGGCCCGCGGCTCGAACGTCTGACGCTCCCGGCTCGGCGACTCCGGTTCCGACGACGGCTCTCGCCTGGGCTCTTCACCACGCGACTCGGGCTCAGCCGACGGCTCCTCGCCCCGCGATTCCGAGGAAGGCTCTCGCCGGGGTTCCTCCCCGCGCGACTCGGGCTCGGAAGAGGACTCCGAGCGCGATTCCGGCTCCGCGGACGACTCCGGCCGCGACTCCGGCTCGGAGGAGGAACGCCCGTCCGACGCGGAGGAACCCTCACTCCGCGACTCCGGCTCAGAAGGCGAACGCCCACCAGACTCGGACGAACCTTCCGGCGCTGGCGAGGGCTCCCTGCGCGACCCCGGCTCCGAAGACGAACCCCCATCAGACCCGGAAGACCCCGACTCCCCAGCGTCCCGGGGAATGTTCGCCTCATGAACCGCGTGCAGTTGCTCCTTGGCACCCCCGACAGCCCCACCCACAGCCCCACTCGAAGCCCCAGTCAGCAACTGCTCCGGCGTCAAAGACCCCAAATCCCCAGTAACCGCCGCCTGCCCGACAGTCTGCGCGACCCCCTCGACCGCCCCCCGACCCCCAGCCCGCAACGCCGCGTCCGCGACCTGACCCCCGGCCGAATGCGAAAGCCCTTCCGTAGCCCCTCGACCAATAGACCCCGACGCCGCCCCGACCACTCCACCGACCGCGCCGGAAATCGCCGCGTCCGACGTCTTCGACCAGTCCCAGCTAGCGCGATCCCCCTTCGCCATCTGCAGACCCTGGATGCCCGCGTCCATCCCCAGGTTGATGGCCTCGTTCTTGAGGACCTCCATACCGATCTTTTTGAGACCCTGCTTGAGCAGCTTCTCCAGCAGCTCCTTCGCGACCTGCTTGAACCCCTGCTGAGCCAGCTTCTCGAGCAGCTGCCGGAACAGCATCTGCACGGTCATCCGCGTCGCGACCTGGGCCGGCGCGATGCCCGCCGTCGAGCCGCCGAACGTCACCGCCGCCGCCGCGATCATCGCCGCTATCTGGGCGGCCAGGACGATCAGGGAAATGATGATCATGTACTTCGTGTACTCGACGTCGAGCGCCGTCTGGTCGCACGAATCGCCCAACGCCTTCGACGCGTCGGCCAGCTGTTTGAAGTACGCCTCGTCGCCCTCGATGAATTTCTTCCACTGCTCGACGAACGCGTCCGCGCCGTCGCCCGTCCAGTTGTCGCGGACGCCCGATGCCGCCTGGTTACCCGTCTCCGAAACCGGCCCGATCGCCGACGACGCCGCGTGCCATGCGTCGCGCAACGCACGAAGCTTGGTCTCGTCGCCCTCTGGCCAGCTCTCGCCGACGACGATGGGCAGCAGCCACTTGACCGCGTCGGGCATCTCCATACCCACGGGTCATTGCCCCTTGCCGAGCTGCGAAGTCACGTCTTCGTCGGCGCCCGACAGCGCCTTCATCGACTTGGCGACATTTTGCTGCACGCCCCGCAACCCCTGCACGAGGTTGGTGAAGCCTTCGACAGCCCCCTGCGCACCTGGCACGTAGTCCTTCGCGAACTCCTTGCCCGAGTCGTCGCCGCCCCAGCACACGCCCTGCGCGTCCAGGGCGCCCTGCAACGTCTTCAGCGCGCTCTCCAGCGCGTCCGCGGCCGTCGTGAAGCCGTTCGACGCGCGCAGGACGGCGTCGGGTTCCGCGGTGAACCCGGAGCCCCCACCGGGCATCAGTCGCCCCTCGTCATCCAGGACGACGGCGGCTCCTCGTCGTCGTCACGCGGCGGGCGGACGCGCTTGGGAGCCGGCTTGGGCGCGGGCACGGGCGGCGGCACGGCCTCGTTGCGCAGGATCGAACCGCCCTCTTCGAAAGGCGCGGGCTGCGGCGCCGGCGCCTCGACGAAGTCGGGGATCGGCGGCACGAGCCCGGCCAGCGACGGTGCGCCTTCGACGAGGTCCGCGAGGTCGGGCAGGCCTTCGGTGATCGGCGCCATCAGGTCGGCGATCTTCTGCTTGACCTGCAGGGTTCCCTGGCGCACCACGGTCTGGACGGTGTTCGCGAGCTGCGCGGGCGTCGTGCGCTCGAACGCGTTCGGCGCGATCTCGAGCTTCGCGAGGTTGCCGCCGGCGTCGATCGTGGCGCGGACCAGGCCGTCGGGGGAACTGACCTGCGCGGTGGTCTGGGCCGCCGCGGACTGGGCGTCCCGCAGCTGCGCCGTCTGCCGCTCGAAGTTCTCCAGGAGGGTGTCCACCTGGTCCTTCATCGCGGCATTGCGTGCTTCGAGCCGTGCACGGTCGTCGCCCGCGGTGGTCACAGGTGCCCCCGGTGTCCCTCGAACCTACTAATGACTTGCCGTCACCCTAATGCCAATGGAGCAGTGACCGTGACCGGTTCGGGTGTTTGCCTCAGCGAATCGCGCGGCGTCGCGCGAGCACGTACCCGGCGCCGCCGACCAGGTAGCAGACGGTCGCCGCGATCAACAGGCCCGGCGAACGGCCGTCGTCCGGCACGACGAGCGCGCCCAGGGATACCGCCGCCACTTGGGTGATGTTGAACAGCGTGTCGTACAGCGCGAAGACGCGGCCGCGGGCTTCGTCGGCGACGTCGAGCTGGATCGACGAATCGACGCAGAGCTTCAGCACCTGACCCGCGCCGGTGATGACGAACGACGCGAGCAGCGCCAGCGGCAGCAGCATCGGCAGGCCCAGCGCGGACTGCGCGATCGCGGCGAGCAGCAGCGAGCCGAGCACCGCGCGCAGCCGGCCGAACTTGCGGATCAGCCGCGCGGTCAGCAGCCCGGCGATCAGGATGCCGGCGCCGGCGAGCGCGGCCATCTGCCCGAGCCCGGGCAGCCCGGCGCGGAAGACGCCGTGGTCGGTGAAGTAGTTCCGCATCATCAGCACGGTGACCAGCAGCGACACCCCGAACGACGCCCGGTGCGCGAACAGCGCCAGGAACCCGGCGGTCACGCTCGGGGCTCGCCACGCGTGCCGAGCGCCGTCGGCCAGCCCGCGCGCGACGGCCAGCACGGGGTTCGTCGGCTCGTCGACCACCGACGGCCCGAGCTCCCCGCGCGCGAAACCGCGGGCGATGAAGGCCGAGACGAGGGTTCCGAGCACCGCGAACACCGTGGCCTCGGCCGATCCGATGTCGTTGCTGCCGAACAGTGCCCGCAGACCGATCGCGCAGCCGCCGCCGATGACCGCCATGAACGAGCCGAGCGTCGTCGCGAACGCGTTCGCCGTCACGACGCTCTCTTCTTCGACGACGTGCGGCAGCGACGCCGAAAGCCCGGAGCCGATGAAGCGCGTGATCCCTTCCGCGGCCAGGGCCAGCGTGAACAGGCCGACCCCGCCCAGCCCGAAGCCGACGGCGGCCGCCGCGGCGACGATCGCCAGCCCGCGCAGGAGGTTCGCGAAGATCAGGACGCGACGGCGGTCCCAGCGGTCCAGCAAAGCACCGGCGAACGGCCCGACGACGGAGTACGGCAGCAGCAGGGCGGCGAACCCACCCGCGATGGCCAGCGGATCGGCGGCGCGTTCGGGGTTGAAGAGCACGGCGCCGGCGAGCCCGGCGCGGAAGACGCCGTCGCCCCAGCTGGCCGCGAAGCGGGTGAAGAGCAGCCGGCGGAAGTCGGGATCCTTGAGCAGCTCGCGCGGCCCTCTTCGCGTTGTCGCCGTCCGAGCGCTGATCGTCACGAAGCCAGAGTAAAGGGTGGCCGACGCACTAAGGTCGCCTCTCGGCGGCTATGCGCAGTGTGGCTCCAGCCGGACGGTATTCCACAAAGGCGGTTCTTCAGTGAGCCCGGGGGACACGCAGTGCGCCGGCCACATGTTTCAAACGAGGCTGCTGAGGCGATTGTTCCCGAGCCGAAGTAATTCGCCGGGTCGGGGGTGGGATCATGGGTCGCGTGCCAGCGGACGCCGAGGTTGAACCGGGAACGCTCCTGGTCGCCGCCCCCACGATGGTCGACCCCAACTTCAAGCGGACCGTCGTGTTCGTCATCGATCACCGCGACGAGGGCACCCTCGGTGTCGTCCTGAACCGCCCGAGCGACGTCGCCGTGCACGACGTCCTGCCCAACTGGGGCGGGCACGTCGCCGAGCCGCAGGCGGTGTTCGTCGGCGGTCCGGTGGAGAAGAAGACGGCGCTGTGCCTGGCCGCGCTGCGCACCGGCGAGACGGCGGCGAGCGTGCCGGGCGTCATCGCGGTCCGCGGGCCGGTCGCGCTGGTCGACCTGGACACCGACCCCGAGGTGCTGGTGCCGAAGGTCCGCGGCGTGCGCGTCTTCGCCGGGTACGCGGGCTGGGACTCCGGTCAGCTGGCCGGCGAGATCGAACGCGACGACTGGGTCATCGTGCCCGCGCTGCCGAGCGACATCCTGGCCTCACCGAGCGGCGACCTGTGGAGCCAGGTGCTGCGCCGCCAGGGCATCCCGCTGGCGCTGCTGGCCACCCACCCGGGCGACCTCCAGCGGAATTAAGCCTCTTCCTTCTTGAAGACACCGCAGCCGCCGGCGCCGCACGCGCAGCCGCTGCAGCCGGCGGGCGCCGCCGGAGCCGGCGCGGGCACGGTCAGCGCGGCCCGGTTGCCGAGCACCCCGCCGCCCATGACCAGCACGAGCATCGCGAGCACGCCCGCGAGCGCGGCCGAGATGAGACCACCGGTCGTCGGCATGGCCAGCCCGGCCAGTCCGGTGAGCACGGAGATCGCGCCCCCGGCCATGGTCGGCAGCCCCGCGACGCGGTTGGCCAGCTTGAACGCCTCTTCACTGCGCAACGCCGCTTGGGTGCGCACCCCGGTGCCGCCCTCGCGCGTCAAGCGCTCGCGGAACCCGAGGAACCCACCAAAACCGACGAGCAGACCCAGCACGACCGGAACCAGCGCGATAGCGAACACGGGTCAAGGATAAGCGTGACGCCCCGGCAACCTGCCGGATACCCTGATCGACTGTGCTACAGGCCATGTCACCGCGTGTACTGCCCACCGTCCTGACCGCTGCCCTGATCGGGGGAATCCTCGCCGCGACACCGGCGAGCGCCACCGAGAGTCACCAGCGGCCGATCCGGCTGCTCGGCGAGCAGATCGTCCCCCTCAACCTGCAGTTCCAGGGCACGACGGTCGGCGGCCTCTCCAGCATCGACTACGACCCGCGGACCGGCGGCTACGCGCTGATCTGCGACGACCGGTCGGCGACCAACCCCGCCCGCTTCTACACGGCGACCTTCCCGGTGTCCGCGAACGGCGTCGGCCCGGTCACCTTCACCGGCACGAAGCCGTTCCTGCGCCCGGACGGCACGCCGTACCCGCCGCTCGCGCAGAACGACCCGGCGAAGCCGCAGAACGAGCAGACGATCGACCCCGAAGAGCTGCGCGTCGACCCGTGGACCGGCGACTACTACTGGTCGCAGGAGGGTGAGCGGACGGCGACGACGTTGATCGATCCGTCGATCCGCGAAGCCCGGCGCGACGGCGAATACGTCCGCGACCTGCCGATCCCCGCCAACGAGAAGATGACGCCGACGGCCGGCCCGCGGCAGAACCTCGTCCTCGAGGGCCTCACGTTCACGGGCTTCGGCGCGCTGGTCGCCAGCGACGTCGAGGGCCCGCTGCTGCAGGACGGCCCCGAGTCGACCCGCACGACCGGCGGCGTCTCCCGGATCACGCTGCAGGGCCGGTACGGGCCGGTGCTGGCGCAGTACGCCTACCCGCAGGAGCCGATTTTCGCGTCACCGGTGCCCGCTGGCGCGTTCGCGACCACCGGCGTCTCCTCGATGCTGGCCGTCGACCAGGCCGACCCGACGAAGTTCCTGATGATGGAGCGCTCGTTCGTCACCGGCGTCGGCAACAAGGTGCGCGTCTACGAGATCGACACGAAGGGCGCGACGAACGTCCTGAACGTCAAGTCCCTGGCCGACGCCAAGAACGTCAAGCCGGTGAAGAAGCGGTTCCTCTTCGACGCGGCCGACCTCGGCTTGTCTACTGTGGACAACCTGGAGGGCATGACGTGGGGGCCGAAGCTGCCCAACGGCGAGCGCAGCTTGATCTTGGTCAGCGACAACAACTTCTCCGCGACCCAGGTCACCCAGTTCGTCGCACTGGCGGTCCCCTCGGAACGGCTTTGACCAGCAAGTTACGATGTGCACATGAACACGGCTCGGCTGCTCCTTAGCCTGCCGCGCTGACCGGGCCCGGCCCGGCCGGTGCGGCGACCCCTCATGCCCTGGTGGCTGAGGGGTCGAGTTGTTTCTGGAGCGGCTCGAAACAAAGGAAGACGTCATGACTGAGGCGACAGGGACCGACGTCCCGGCGCACCGCTACACGGCCGCGCTGGCGGGTCAGATCGAGCAGCGCTGGCAGGACCACTGGGCCGACCAGGGGACCTTCCACGCGCCCAACCCCGTCGGGCCGCTCGCCGTCGAGGGGCAGCCGGTGCCCAGCGACAAGCTGTTCGTCCAGGACATGTTCCCGTACCCGTCGGGCTCCGGCCTGCACGTCGGGCACCCGCTGGGCTTCATCAGCACCGACGTCTTCGCCCGCTACCACCGGATGATCGGGCGCAACGTGCTGCACACGATGGGCTTCGACGCGTTCGGCCTGCCGGCCGAGCAGTACGCGGTCCAGACGGGGCAGCACCCGCGCAAGACGACCGAGGAGAACATCCGGACCTACCTGCGCCAGATCCGGCGCCTGGGCCTGGGCCACGACGAACGCCGGCGCATCTCCACGATCGACCCCGAGTACTACCGCTGGACGCAGTGGATCTTCCTGCGGATCTTCAACTCCTGGTACGACACCGAGGCGGGCAAGGCACGCCCGATCGCCGAGCTGGAGGCCGCGTTCGCCGACGGCTCGCGGCCGACGCCGGACGGCCGTGACTGGGCGTCGCTGAGCGCGTCCGAGCGGAAGAAGGTGATCGACGACCACCGGCTGGTGTACATCTCCGAAGCGCCGGTCAACTGGTGCCCGGGCCTGGGCACGGTGCTGTCGAACGAAGAGGTCACCGCCGACGGCCGCAGCGAGCGCGGCAACTTCCCCGTCTTCCGCCGCAACCTGCGGCAGTGGATGATGCGGATCACCGCGTACGCCGATCGCCTGGTCGACGACCTGGACCTGCTGGACTGGCCGGAGAAGGTCAAGTCCATGCAGCGGAACTGGATCGGCCGCTCGCACGGCGCCCGCGTCACGTTCAAGTCCGGTGACGACGCGATCGAGGTCTTCACGACCCGGCCGGACACGCTGTTCGGCGCCACCTACGTGGTGCTGGCGCCGGAGCACCCGCTGGTCGACGAGCTGGTCACTTCGGCCTGGCCCGAGGACGTCGATTCTCGCTGGACCGGCGGCGCGGCGACGCCCGCCGAGGCCATCAAGGAGTACCGCGTCGCCGCGTCGCGGAAGTCCGAGCTGGACCGGCAGGAGAACAAGGAGAAGACCGGCGTCTTCACCGGGGCGTACGCGACGAACCCGGTCAACGACAAGCAGATCCCGATCTTCGTCGCCGACTACGTGCTGATGGGCTACGGCACCGGCGCGATCATGGCCGTGCCCGGCCAGGACGTCCGCGACTGGGAGTTCGCCGAGAAGTTCGGCCTGGAGATCATCCGGACCGTCCAGCCGTCGGAAGGCTTCGACGGCAAGGCGTTCACCGGGGACGGCCCGGCGATCAACTCCGGCTTCCTGGACGGCATGGACGTCGCCGAAGCCAAGAAGACGATCATCGACTGGCTGACCGAAAAGGGCGCCGGCACCGGGACCGTGCAGTACAAGCTGCGCGACTGGCTGTTCTCGCGCCAGCGCTACTGGGGCGAGCCGTTCCCGGTGGTCTACGACGAGGCCGGCGAAGTCCACGCCGTCCCCGAGTCGATGCTGCCGATCGAGCTGCCCGAGGTCGCCGACTACTCGCCGGTGACGTTCGACCCGGAGGACCGCGACTCGACGCCGTCGTCGCCGCTGGCGCGCGCGACCGACTGGGTCGAGGTCGAGCTGGACCTGGGCGACGGTCCGAAGAAGTACCGCCGCGACATCAACACGATGCCGAACTGGGCGGGTTCCTGCTGGTACCAGCTGCGCTACGTGGACCCGACGAACAGCGAAACGTTCTGCGCGCCCGAAAACGAGCAGTACTGGATGGGCCCGCGGCCCGGCGAGTACGGCGCCGACGACACCGGCGGCGTCGACCTGTACGTCGGCGGCGTCGAGCACGCGGTGCTGCACCTGCTGTACTCGCGGTTCTGGCACAAGGTGCTGTTCGACCTGGGGCACGTCACGTCCAAGGAGCCGTACCGGAAGCTGTTCAACCAGGGCTACATCGAGGCGTACGCGTACACCGACGCGCGCGGTGTCTACGTCCCGGCCGAGCAGGTCGAGGAGCGCGACGGGAAGTACTTCTTCAACGGCGAAGAGGTCACCCAGGAGTACGGCAAGATGGGCAAGAGCCTGAAGAACGTCGTCACGCCGGACGAGATGGCCGAGAACTACGGCGCCGACACGTTCCGGTTCTACGAGATGGCGATGGGCCCGCTGGCCATGTCGCGCCCGTGGGCGACGAAGGACGTCGTGGGCGCGCACCGGTTCCTGCAGCGGCTGTGGCGCCTGGTCGTCGACGAGACGACCGGCGAGCTGCGAGTGTCCACTGAGGACGCTTCGGAGGCGGACCGCAAGGTGCTGCACAAGACCATCGCGGGCGTCCGCGAGGACTACGCGGAGATGCGGTTCAACACGGCCGGCGCGAAGCTGATCGAGCTGAACAACCACGTCACCAAGGTGTACGGCGCGGCCGCGTCGACGCCGCGCGAGCTGGCCGAGCCGCTGGTGCTGATGCTGGCGCCGCTGGCCCCGCACCTGGCGGAGGAGCTGTGGCACCGGCTGGGCCACGTGGATTCGCTGGTCCAGGGCCCGTTCCCGGTGGTGGACGAGAAGTACCTGGTCGAGGACTCCGTCGAGTACCCGATCCAGGTCAACGGCAAGGTCCGGTCCCGGGTGACGGTCGCGGCTTCCGCGTCGCAGGACGAGGTCCAGGCGGCGGCGCTGGCGGACGAGAAGGTCGCGGCGCTGATCGGCGGCGGCTCGCCGCGCAAGGTGATCGTGGTGCCGGGACGGCTGGTCAACATCGTCCTCTAGCTGTGATGCCCAGGGACGTTGTCCCGAGTCGAGGTGACCTGGTGACGGCCTGTCGTGCGGACAGGTGAAGGCCTCCGGATGTGAAGTGGAGCTGTCGAGGAACCGCTTCACTCACCGGAGGCCTTCGCGTCCCACTCGGCTGCAACTGGCGGCTGGGCCCGGTCCAGATCGCCGGCCGGCTCAACCTGCCGGCCTCGACCGGGTCATCGGCGAACCGCTGCGCCGCCGCGAACACGACCACCCAGGCGCCGGGCGGTCGCCTGGCTCACCAGCCACGAGGTCACCGTCGAGCGTGTGCTGTCGGTCAACGGCTCGGCCTACCGGTCCCACGCCTGGCGCGACACCTGCACCGAGCTGGGCATCATCCCTAAACGGACTCGGTCCTACCGGCCGCAGACCAACGGAAAGATCGAACGGTTCCACCGCATCCTCGCCGAGGGCTGCGCCTACACCGCTTTTACCCGTCCGAGAGCCAGCGTCGGGCGGAGCTGCCGGGATGGCTGCACTTCTACAATCACCACCGACCCCACAGCGCGCTGTCGGAAAGCCGCCGGTAGTTCGTGGTCATCCCCGATTTGATTGAACGGTCAAGGAAATCCGTTCGATCGAAGGAGAACCGGGGATGACCCTCGACGGCAAGGTGGCGCTGGTGACGGGCGGCAGCCGCGGCATCGGCGCGGCCACGGCACTGCGGCTCGCCGAGGACGGCGCGGACGTCGCGCTGACGTACGTGAACAACGCCGCGCGGGCGGCCGAAGTGGTCGACAAGATCAAAAACCTCGGCCGTCGCGCGCTGGCGATCCAAGCGGATTCGGCGGACGCCGCCGCGGTGTCGGCCGCGGTTTCCGCGACCGTCGCGGAGTTCGGCCGGCTGGACGTGCTGGTGAACAACGCGGGCGTCGGCTTCGTGGGCGCTTTCGACGAGACGTCTCTGGAAGACGTCGACCGCGTGCTGGCGGTGAACGTCCGCGGAGTGTTCGCGGCGACGCAGGCCGCGGCCGGCGTACTCGGCGACGGCGGCCGCGTGATCACGATCGGCAGCTGCGTCACGGACCGCGTGCCCGGCCCGGGCATGGCGCTGTACGCGACGAGCAAGGCGGCGATGGTGGGCCTGACCAAGGCTTTGGCGCGCGAGCTGGGACCGCGCGGCATCACGGTCAACCTGGTCCACCCGGGCCCGACGGACACGGACATGAACCCGGCCGACGGCCCGTACGCGGCTGACCAGCGCGCTTTGACGGCGTTCGACCGCTACGGGAGGCCGTCGGAGGTGGCCGAGGCGGTCGCTTACCTGGCTTCACCGGGCGCTGAGTACGTGACGGCGGCGGTGTTGTCGGTGGACGGCGGCCACGCGGCCTAGCCGGAGTAGAGCCCGATCTCCCGGGCGAGGTCGATCAGCATCGCCTCGAACAGGACGTCCGGCTTGGACATCGGGATCGGGTAGTTGCCGAAGACCTCGAGCGTGACGTGCCCGTAGAGCCGGGCCCAGAACTGGATCATCAGGTACGTCACGCCGAGGTCGAGCTTCTCGACCGGAACGTCGTGGTCGGACTCGGCGAGCACGGCGCTCAGCGACTCCTGGAACGTCGTGAAGTCGTCCCGCAGCTCGTCGGGCACCCCACTGGCGGACGGCAGCACGATGTCGGTCCGCGCGAGCACCCGCCCCGCGGCGGCGAGGAAGATCCGCCCGAACGGCTCGTCGACCCGGCTCAGCGCGCTCCCGGCCGCCGAACCCACGCCCCCGGTCGGGGACGCGAAGACGAGCGTGAATTCCTTCGTGTGGGTGAGCGCCCAGCGCCGGAAGCCCTTGCAGATGGCGAACAGCTGCAGCATGCCGTCGTCAGGCAGCTCGGCGATCTCCTCAGCGAGCTCGTCGGCCAGGTCGGCGCAGACGTCCAGCCGCAGGTTCTCGACGAGGTCGTCCCGCGATTCGTAGTACCGGTAGAGCGCGGGCGCGGTGATCCCCAGCTCCCGCGCGATGGCGCGCAGCGTGACCGCCTCCGGCCCCTGCTCGACGAGCAGCTTCCGGGCGGTCCGCCGGATGTCCTGTTCGGTAGCCGCACGCGCGCGACCCCTCCGCGTGGGGTGGCTCATCCGAACAGTCTAGGTGCTTACTACGACAAGTCTTGCATTAACGCGATCTCGGCCGTAACGAAAAGGCGCAGCTCAGGCGCGCGCCTTGAGGTTGGTCAGCACGGTGTCCGCGACCCCACGCCCGAGCTGGCAGGCGTCCTTGCCCTCACCGGCGGCCTTGTCACCGAGGGTCAAGGAGACCGAGTACGCGAGTTCGTCCGAGACGCCGACGGTGATGACACAGGTCCGGTTGTCCGCCGTCCCGACGTCGACATAACCCACGGCCGGATAGCCCTGAACCGGCTCCAGGTCGTCGACCCACCGCTTTGCCTTCGGCTTCACGTTCTTGTAGGTGAGGCTGATTCCCTGGCCGGTTTTCGTCTCGTAACCGACCAGGATGCCGGCACCGCTTCCCGAGGTACTGCTCCATTCGCAGTAGGGGCCCAGCTCCGAATCCTTCGGCTGGGGGGCATCCGACTGTCCGAGATAGCCCTTGACCTGTTCGGCGGTGATTGCTGAGTCGCACGGACTGCCGTCCAGCACCTTGGCGGGCAACGGGTTGTCGACCTTCGGCGCGCCGCTGTTCGGCAGTTCCGAGTTGCTCGTGGACGCGGGCGCGGGCGTGGGCGAGCCGGTCAACGCATCCTTGCCCGTACAAGCCGTCAGCAATGTCGCTCCGGCAGCGATCGTCGCCGCGGTCAGGAGAATTCGCTGCCTCATTCGAGCGACCCCTTGATCGTCTTGGTCGAGTCGGCCGCCTGCTGGTCAGCAGCCTCGATGATGCCGAGTGCCTGTCTCATCCGGGTGATCAATTCTGTGTAGTAGTCGTACTGGAATCCGAGGTGACCTCGGTAGTAGCTCGCGGCTTCGTTGATGCCGTTGGGGCCGTTGACCGCGGCTTGGCTCACCGGTTCGTCGGCCGGTGCGGTCGCCTTGGTCATCCATTCGGTGGCCATCAACTGTTCGTTGATCGTCTTTCGCTGGTCCTCGGCCTTCTTGAGCATCGCCCGCATCTCGTCGGAGCTCATCGCGAAGCCCTGCCCGCCGGCGGGCGGCGGCCCCGCGCTCGGCATGTCCGTCGCCCAGAAGCCGATCCCGCTGAAAAACGAGCCCGTCATCGTCCTCCCCCTAACCCGTTCAGGGTCGCGTACAGGGCATCGGTCAGCGCAGCCCGGGTCCCCGGCTGGAAGCTGACCATTCGCTCGCGCCCCGGGTACACGTACGTCAGCACCCGCCCAGTACCGGCCACGTCCACCGCGGTGATCGGCGCGCTGCGGATCCCCCGGTTCACGGCGTAGCACTGGTGCAGCCCCGTCCGCCGGGCCGCCATCAGCCGGCGCGCCCACGGCAGCGGGTCCCGGCCACGATCGAGGGTCGGGTCGTCGAGGTCGTACGACTCCTCGACCGCGCGGCCCGAGAACCGCGCCTCCGGGATCGAGACCGCCGAAATCCGCGCGGGCGGCACCGGCGGCAGCACGTCCACCAGGGACTCCGCGAGCCGCGACGGTTCCACCACGTCGATCCGGACCGTGTCGTCCTTGCGGATCAGCCGGAGCGCGTCCGGGCCGGCGGCGGACACCAGCGCCGCGCCCGACTCGTTCGCTTCGATGTCGCCCAGCCACGCCGTGAACTGGTGCGCCCCCTTCGCCAGGACGCGCAGGACGTCGCGGAACTCCCGCGTCAACGTGCCGCCCGCCGCGAGGCGCAGCGAGGCCAGGACGTCGAGGACGTTCTCTTCGAGCCGCTTGCGGGTCTCGTCGCCGAGCCAGAGGTTGTCGGCGCCGAGGACCGCGGGCGGTGGGCCGTGCCGCTCCCACTCCCACGCGGTGAGCAGGGCCGCTTTGGGCAGGAAGATCACAGCCCGATCACCGGGGGCACGGTCCGCTCGTCGGAGCCGCCGAAGATGCTCTCCGGATCCGCCTCCACCAGGTACGACGCGCGCTGGTGCTCAGCGTCCTCCTCGCCCTTGCCACCCTTGGCGCCGTGGCCCATGCCGCCCATCCCCGGCGAGCCCGGCTTGCCCGCCGCGCCGCCGCGGACCCCGCCGGCCGCGCCGGGACGTCCTTCGCCCGGGGCGCCGGCTCCGGTCGCCGCGCCAGGACCGCGTGCACCCGATCCCGCCCCGGTTCCGCTGCCCGCGCCGGACGACGAGCCCGGCCCGAAGCCGCCACCAGGGCCGAAGCCGGGACCGAACCCGCCGCCTCCGGGACCCGAGCCGGGGCCGAAGCCGCCCGGTCCCGTGCCTGGTGGCTGGTAGCCCGGCGGGAACTGCGTCGACGGCGGCACGTAACTCTGCGCGCGGACGCTGTCGTCCACGCCCGGCGGGTGCGGCGTGACCTGCCCAGGCGGGGTCACTTGCCCCGGCGGGGTCACCTGTCCGGGCGGCGTCACCTGGCCCGGCGGTGGTGGCTGCACGACCGGCGGGTGGACCGCCGGCGGCGGCTGGACCTGGGCGCCGATCGACCGGTCGTCGTCGCCACCGGTCCGCTTCTTGGCCGGCGGCTCGACCGGCTTCTTCGGGTCCTTCACCGTGAAGTCGCCGCCGTCGTACGCGCCGAGCTGGCCGTAGTCGATCGTCCGGGCCGCGGTGTTCGAGCTGGACTGCTGCGAATACGCGTTGTACCGCTCGACGTTCTCCTGGGCCTTCCGGTTGTACTGGTTGATCTTGTCTTCGGTGTCGGTGTCCCACGGTGTCACGACGTCCCAGGCGCTGCGCGTCGGCGGCTGGTCGGTGACGTCCGGGTGCAGCGAGTTCTTCATCTGGTGGAACTGGTCGATCTGCGCCTGGGCCAGCGTCGAGTTGCGGTCCAGCGTCGTGGACGCCGAGGTCGCCGACGCCGTCAGCGGCTGAAGCCGCTCCCGGGCCGCGTCCGACGCGCCGCCCGTCCACGCGGACTCGAGACCGGACGTCAGTTCGCGCGTGCCGTTCTCGAGCTGGCGCTGGTAGGTCGACTGGTCGATGCCCGCCTGGTGCACCTTCTGCAGTGACTCGGTGCCCGGACCGGTCATCACGGCCTGGACCAGCTGACCGGGTGACAGCCCGGAAGCCTGCGGGTTCGCCGCCCCGGTCCCGGTCTGCGAGCCGACGTACGCCCCCGCGACGGCGCCGGGCAGCCCGCCCGCGAGCAGGCCGACGCCCGCGCCGGTCAAGACGTTGCCAAGCCGTTCGCCGCCCGATTCCACGGCGTGCGCGATCTCCGACCCGACGTGCTTGGCAGCGTCGAGCATGTCGCCGAACAACCCCACCGAACCGCGCTCCCCTCGCGTTCGATCTCCCCTCTTGCGTCACGGACGATACCCCACCGGTTACCGGCTGTGCGAAGAATCGCTCGGGGTGGGGAAAACCGGAACTCCGCCGAAACTGTCGGGCCGGTGTGCCACACTCGGTCGCCGTACGGCTACTGACGTGAACGGGGAGGTTCGCGTGTCGAACCCTGAGCAGCTGATCGCGGACTTCGAGACCCGGATGGCGGAGTCCCAGCGGAAAGCTGATCTGATGGTCAGCGAGATCGAAGCGGTCTCGGTTTCCGAGCGCAGCAAGGACGGCCAGATCGGCGTGAAGGTCGACCACGCCGGCAACCTCGTCGGCCTGGAGATCGGCCCGAGCGTGCGGGACAAGCCGGACCTCGCCGAGGAAATCCTCCGCACCGTCAAGGCCGCGCAGAGCAAGCTCGCCGGGGCGATGCGGGCCGGGGTCACCGATCCGGTCGGGCCTGAAGTGATGAACCAGCTGGTCAGCCGCCTCGAGCAGGCTTTCCCGGCACCCGAACCGGAAGGCTTCACCCCGCCGCCGGCCTCGCCTCGCGACGAGGGCGACCGGTTCGTGCCGGAAGAGGAGCGGCAGCTGCCCCCGGCGCCGAAACCACCGGAGCCGCCGCGCGCGCCGCGCCCGTCGTCCGACGACGGCCGCGACGACGACTACTTCAGCGACGGCGACTACCTGCGCTGACGCGCGGGCGAGGGAGGGGAACCATGGCCGGACCAGGCGGCCCGGGCTTCGCGGTCGACCCGCAGGAGCTGCAGAAACACCGCGAGAACATCGAGGCGATCACCGACCGGATCGACAAGTGCAAGGAAGCCGCCCAATCGACCGAGCACCCCGAAGCGTTCGGCCTGCTCGGCATCCCGCTCGCGGCGATCTGCGCGATCGCGCAGCAGGTGGCGGAGATCGCGATCGAATCCGCGTCGACGTCGTCGTACGACCACTCGACCCGCATCCAGCTCTGGCAGCAGATGAAGGAAGCCGACGAGACGGAGTTCAAGGACCTGTTCAAGGTGGAGGACTGAGCCGTGGCTGACAACCCGTTGATCAAAACGGACGCGGCGGACGACCGCAGCGCGCTCGAGGGCGCCGGACTTCTCCAGGACTTCTGGGACGCGGGCACCGCCGTCGCCGACGGCAACTGGACCGAGGGCCTGGTGAACGCCGCATTCGGTGCCGGCGGCATCGCGGAACTCGTCGCAGACCCGATCGGCACCCTCGCCTCGGCCGCGGTCGGGTGGGCGATGGAGTTCTTCCCGTGGCTACGGGAACCGCTCGACTGGCTGACCGGTGACCAGGTCGCCCTGGAGAACATGGTCGGGACCTGGGAGAACGTCGGCAAGGAGCTGGAGAAGATCAGCACCGACCTCCAGGACACCGTCAAAAAGGACAGCGCGGCTTGGGAAGGCGCCTCGGCGGACGCCTATCGCGCCTTCGCCGAAGATCGCGCGGCGACGTACGCGGGGGTCGCGACGGGAGCCAACGCGATTTCGAAACTGGTCGACATCTGCAAGACGATCCTGAGCGTCGTCCGCTCGATCGTCCGCGACCTGATCTCCGAATGCGTCGGCAAACTCATCAGCATCGCCTGCCGGTACGTCGGTCCGGCGCTGCCGGTGGGCATGGCCACCGAGGGCACCGCCGAAGCCGTCAAGACCGGCACCGAGTGCATGGGGTGGATCAAGAAGCTGCTGAGGGCCTTCAAGAGAGCCCAGGAGTTGTTCCACCGCATCGGCGACATCTTCCGGCGGGTCAAGGGCGCGCTGAAGCGGGGCGCGGAAAACCTGCCCGGCCCGCTGAAGAAGGTCGGCGGGCTGATCAAGAACGAACCGCGCGACACCAGGACGTTCCTCGAGAAGGTCCGCGATGAACGTCCTGTTCGGAAGAAGCTGAAGGACACCGTCTCTTCGGACAAGTCGCTCGGCGAGAACCTCAAGGCCGTCGGCACGGAAATCCGGAACGACACCCGGAAGGAGTTCGGCGAGAAGTTCGGGGAGGACTTCCGCAAGGACCTCTGGGACGACGCCAAGAAGGAGTGGCGCAAGGAGTCCCGGAAGAAGAAGGCCGAAGGGGTCGACGACTGGGTGAACGGCGACGACGACGAGTCGACGGAGAAGCAGACGACTGTCCAACCGCCGGTGTTCGAACAGCCGGGTTCGCAGCGGATTTCGGGGTCGATCGAATGACCGCGCCGGACAGCGACCGCGTTGTCGTGTCGCGGACGGACGGACCCCACTGGATCCAGGCGGGGATCTTCCTCGCCATCGGCGCCGGCGCCGTCTGGCTGGGCTGGTCGTCGACCCAGGAGGGCCCGCGACTGATGGGCAGCATCTTCGGCGGAGGGTTCGTGCTGCTCGGGCTGATCCTGGTCTTCCGGTCGCTGCTCGAACCCGTCGTCAACGAACTGGTTTTCGACGCATCGGGCATCTCGCGCATCGTCGGCGGAGTCGTCTGGGCGGCCCGCTGGGACGAACTGGTGGCCGTCGCCCTTCCGGCCGAGCCGCGCCGGGAAGACTTCTTCCAGGTCGTTCTCGAACCGGCCGATGCCGGGTTCGCGGAGCGCCACCGAGGACTCACCCCGGTGTCCGGCGACGCTTTCCTGGTTCCCTGGATCACGCTGTCGGCCACCGAAGCCGGCCGCGTCCGCGAGATCGCCGGGAAGTACGCCAGAGTTTCCGAACGGCCGGTCACCCCGGTGGTGCGCGAACCCGCGCCCCGGTCGGCGCCGGCAGCCGTCTCCGCGCCGGCGACCGTGCCCGAACTGGACCACGTGAGCATCCACGTCGACGGCTGGGACCGCCGCAAGGTGTGGCTCTTCGACTTCGCCATGGCCATGCTCGGCATCGGGGCATTCGTGGCGGCCGAGTTCGGGCCGTCCGGCTTCCTGCACACCGTCTTCCGGATCGTGCTGGGCGCCGTCATCGTGCTCGACTGCGTCGTGCACTCCTTCGAGTTCAACAGCCGCAAGCGCGAGCGCCGAGCCGACTTGCGGCTTTCGAACGTGGGTTTCCGGTGGAAGACCTACTACCGGAAGCTCGAACTGAGCTGGCGCGAGGTAGCCGAACTGCGGCTGCTCACAGACGGTCACCTGGAATTCCGGCAGGCCGACCTCGATTTCCCGCTGCGCCACCGTGACACCGAGGACCTCGCCATGGGCGATGGCTGGTACCGCCTGCCGCGGGCGTTGAGCCCCGCCGCGGCGCGGAAGTTCTGCAAGTGCGCGCCCACGCTGCTGCCCCGCGAAGTCGCGTTGACCATCGGGGGCGGGGCGCCGCCGACGCCGATCACTCGGGGGGCTACGTGATCGGCGCCGGCGACTCGAGGCCCTGCCCGGCTCGCGCCGGTCGGGGCACCGTCACCACGTCTCGCGTGATGACGCACCTGGAGAGCGGGACCGGTCCGGGAAGTGACGGCCGGGGGACGGACATCCCCCGATCGAGTGACGGGCATCCGCTGCTCGCATGATTGTCGCACTCAACGCCGGATAAGTTACAAAAACCTTCACTTTCCTCTTCGGCACCCTTCCCGACCTGGTCGGACGGCTTTCGTGGGACAGTGCGGTATGAACTCGGACGTACTCGTTGTGGGATCCGCCAACGCCGACCTCGTCGTCGCCGTCGAGCGGCGGCCGGCGGGTGGCGAGACCGTGCTGGGCGGCGACACCGTGCTCTCGCCGGGCGGCAAGGGGGCCAACACGGCGGTCGCGGCGGGGCGGCTCGGGGCGGACGTCGCGCTCCTCGGGGCCGTCGGCGACGATCCCTACGGCCGGCTGCTGCTCGACTCGCTGCGGGCCGCGGGCGTCGACACCGGGCTGGTCCGGACCAGTGAGCGGCCGACCGGCATCGCCTACATCACGGTCACCCCGGACGGCGAGAACTCGATCCTCGTCTCGCCCGGCGCCAACTCGAGCCTGGAGCCCGCGGACGTCGACGCCGTCTTCGACGGGGTCGAGATCATGGTCGCGTCGCTCGAGGTGCCGCTGCCGACCGTCGAACACGCCGTCGCGCGGGCCGCCGAAAAGGGCGTCAAAGTCCTGCTGAACCTGTCGCCGGCGGCCGAGCTCTCCCCCGAAACGCTCGCGAAGCTCGACGTCCTGCTCGTCAACGAACACGAAGCCGCCTGGCTGACCGGGCCCGGCGCGGACTTCCGGAAGCTCCTCGGCCTCGGGCCGCGGGCCGCCGTCGTCACGCTCGGGGCGGCCGGCGCGGTCGTCGTCGAGGCCCACGGCACCACCGAGGTCGCGTCGCCGGAAGTCGAGGCCGTCGACACCACCGGCGCCGGGGACGCCTTCGCGGGCGCGCTCGCCGCGTCGCTCGCCGACGGCGCGGACCTCGTCTCCGCGGCGAAGCGCGCGGTGCGCGTCGCGGCCTTCAGCGTCACGCGGGCCGGGGCGCAGCCGTCCTACCCGACCGCCGCCGACCTGGCGGAATGACCTCCCGGCGGCCCGTGTTGTACGACACATGGGCGATTCGTTCGGTTCGGCCTGGTGGCGCGGCTACGCCGCACAGCTGAGGGCGATCGCGGAAGCGCGGCGGCCCGACGACCTCGCGATCATGCCGCTCGGGGAGACCCTGCAGGCGCTCGGCAAGCAGACCGAGGTCGACGAAGGCGTCTACGACGTCCCGTTGGAGGGCATCGTCGGCACGGTCGCCCGCGCCGGCGACTTCGACCGCGAGTTCCGGCCGCGCAACCGCGCGCTGCGCGATCGCTGGGACCGGCTGACGCGCACGACCGCCGACCTCCCGCCGGTCCGGCTCGTGCGCCTCTCCGACATGTTCTTCGTCGACGACGGTCACCACCGCGTCGCCATCGCCCGCGCCCGCGGCGCCACGACCATCCGCGCGCGGGTCCGCTGGATCAGCACGGTCGCCTGCGCGCTGCGGTGCCTGACGCTCGCCGACCTGCCGTCGAAGACCGCCGAGCGGATGTTCCTCGAGCGCGTCCCCCCTGCCGGACGACGTCCGGCTCGGGCTCTGGCTCGACGACCCGGCCGACTGGTTCCGGCTCGCCGACTCGGCCGAGGCCTGGGGTTTCCGCCGTATGCTGGCCGGACGGCCGGTGTCCAGCCGCGACGAACTGGCCGAAGCCTGGTGGCACGAGGAGGTCCGGCCGGTGCTCGAACAGGTGCGTCAGCGAGGCTTGTGCCCGCCACCACGAGATATCCAGACCTACTTGAGCTATGGTCTAGACCATGTCTGAGACTCTGTCCGGGGTCGCCGTCAGCCCCGGCCGTGCCAGTGGTCCCGTCGTCCGCGTCGCGGAGCCGCTCGGCGAGCCCGCCGCCACGCCGGCCCCCGCCGATCCCGCCGCCGAAGCCGCGCGGATCGCGCCCGCGGCCGCCGTCGTCGCCGGGCGGCTGGAAAAGCAGGCCGAGACCGCCACCGGCGAGGCCGCCACGATCCTCATTACTACGGCCGCGATGGCCGCGGACCCGGCGCTGGCGTCGCAGGCGCAGCAGCTGGTCCAGACGCAGGGGCTGCCCGCCGCACGTGCCGTCTACCAGGCCGCGGAAGGCTTCGCCGAAGCGCTGGCCGCCGCGGGCGGGTACATGGCCGAGCGCGTCCGCGACGTGCGCGACGTGCGCGACCGGCTGATCGCCGAGCTGCTCGGCATCGCGCCGCCGGGGGTGCCCGAGCTGGCGTCGCCGAGCGTGCTGGTCGCGCGCGACCTCGCCCCGGCCGACACCGCGGGCCTCGACCCCGCGAAGGTGCTCGCCCTGGTCACCGAAGAGGGCGGCCCGACGAGCCACACCGCCATCCTGGCGCGAGCGCTGGGCATCCCGGCCGTCGTCGCGGTGCGGGGCCTGCTGGCCCTGGACGCGCAAGCGCTTGCGGTCGACGGCGACGCGGGGACGGTCGAGGTCGCCGACCCGTCGGCGCCGGTCGTCACCGCGACGGTCGCGCAGCTCGCCGACTGGAACGGCACGGGCGCGACGTCCGACGGCCACCGCGTGAAGGTCTACGGCAACGTCGGCTCCCCAGCCGATGCGCAGGCCGCGGCCGACGCGGGCGCCGAGGGCGTGGGTCTTTTCCGGACCGAGTTCTGCTACCTGGACGCCTCCGACGAGCCGTCGGTCGCCGAGCAGCGCGCCGCGTACACGGCGGTGCTCTCGCCGTTCCGCGGCAAGCCGGTGATCGTGCGGACCCTGGACGCGGGCGCCGACAAGCCGCTGGCCTTCCTCTCGCCGGAGGCCGAGCCGAACCCGGCGCTCGGCGTGCGCGGGCTGCGCGTGGCGTTCGACCGCCCCGAGGTGCTGGACCGCCAGCTCGAGGCGATCGCCGGCGCGGCGGAGGACTCCGGCGCCGAGGTTTCGGTGATGGCCCCGATGGTCGCGACGGTCGAGGAAGCCGCCTGGTTCGCCGAGCGCGTCCGCGCGGCGGGCATCGCCCGGGCGGGCGTGATGATCGAGATCCCGGCGGCGGCGCTGAGCGCCCGCGAGATCCTCGACGTCGTCGACTTCGTCTCGGTCGGCACGAACGACCTGGCCCAGTACACGTTCGCGGCGGACCGCCAGCTCGGCGCGGTCGCGAAGCTCAACGACCCGTGGCAGCCGGGGCTCCTGCGCCTGCTGAAGCTGATCGGCGACGCGGCCAAGTCGACGGGCAAGCCGGCCGGCGTGTGCGGCGAAGCGGCGGCGGACCCGCGGCTGGCGCTGGTCCTGACGGGCTTGGGTCTGACGAGCCTGTCGATGAACGCCCCGGCGGTCCGTTCGGTGGGCGCGAGCTTGGCGTCGGCGACGCTCGCGGAGTGCGAGTCACTGGCAGAAGCGGCGCTGGCGACGTCGGACCCGGCCGCGGCCCGCGCGGCGGCTCGCCCCTGAGCGAACTTCCTGACCTATCCCCGGGGGCGCCCCCCCACTTTCAGTCTATCGGCTGTGACCGACAGTGCTGGATTGTGCGAACCTGGATGCGCGGAGTTGTCCCCAATGCACGAGGGGTGTGGACAACCTGACACAACCCCGTGAAGGCCGCCTCGACCGCGAGGCGGCCTTCACGGCTTTCCGGGGAAAATCCGGGGCGCTGTCGATTTCGGCCCGGCCCGCTCGACGGAGTGGTGGAAGCACCACCGAGCCGAGAGGACGCAGCCATGACCATCACCGCCGAAACGCCGGCCGGAGCCCCGAGCGGAGCCCCGGCCGGGACGGCGAGGGCCGGGCGCCGGGAGTGGGTCGGGCTGGCCGTGCTGGCCCTGCCCACCCTGCTCGTCTCGCTCGACGTCTTCGTCCTCGTCCTCGCGCTGCCGAAGATCGCCGCCGACCTGCACGCCGACGGGACCCAGCAGCTGTGGATCATGGACACCTACGGCTTCATGGTCGCCGGGTTCATGGTCACCATGGGGACCCTCGGCGACCGGATCGGGCGGCGGAAGCTGCTGCTCATCGGGGCCGCCGCCTTCGGGCTCGCCTCCGTCGGCGCCGCCTTCGCCACCAGCGCCGGGATGCTCATCGCCGCGCGGGCCGTGCTCGGGATCTCCGGCGCCACCCTCGGCCCCTCGACCCTCTCCCTCATCGGGACCCTCTTCAAGAACCCGCAGCAGCGCGCGCAGGCCATCGGGATCTGGGCCGGCTGCTTCACCGTCGGCGCGATCATCGGGCCGATGGTCGGCGGCCTGCTGCTCGAGCACTTCTGGTGGGGCTCCGTCTTCCTGCTCGGCGTCCCCGCGATGGTCGTGCTCCTGGTCATCGGCCCGAAGCTGCTGCCCGAATACCGCGACGCGCAGGCCGGCCGGCTCGACCTCCCCAGCGTCGCCCTCTCGCTCGCCGCCATCCTGCCCGCCGTCTACGGCGTCAAGGAGCTCGCCCGCGACGGCTTCCACCCGGTTCCGGCCGCGGCGCTGATCGCCGGCCTGGCCGTCGGTTACGTCTTCTACCAGCGGCAACGGACTCTGAAGGACCCCCTCGTCGACTTCAGCCTCTTCGCCGCGAAGGCCTTCCGCACCACGCTCGGCGGGATGCTCCTGTTCAGCATGCTCGGCGGCACCACGATGCTGTTCACCGCGCAGTTCCTGCAGATCGCGCAGCACCTCTCGCCGGTCGGGGCCGCGCTCGGGCTGCTGCCCGGGATGGCCGCCTCCACCGTCAGCTTCCTGGCCGCGCCCCACCTCGCCCGGCACGTGAAGCCGAACGTCCTCATCGCCGGCGGGGTCGCCCTCGCCGCGGCCGGCATGACGATCCTCGCGCTCGCCGATGCCGCCGCCGGGCCGGTGTGGCCCGCGCTCGGGTTCGCCGTGACGTCGCTGGGCGTCGGGCCGATGGTCGCGCTCGGGACCGATCTCGTCGTCGGCTCGGTTCCGGAGCGCAAGGCCGGTGCCGCCGCGTCGCTGGCGCAGACCGTCAACGAGTTCGGTTACGCCCTCGGCATCGCGACCGTCGGGACGCTGGGCAACGCCGTCGTCCGCGCGTACGGCTTCCCCGCCGGCCTGCACGTCGTCGCCGGGCTCGCCGCCGTCGCGTTCGCCGCCCTCGTCTGGTTCGTCGCGCGGAACCTGCGGACCGCCTGAACAGCGCGAAGGCCTCCCCACCCGATGCCTGGGTGGGGAGGCCTCCTTGACGCCGGGGGCAGAGGGGCCCCGGCTAGCCGAACAACCCGCGCCGCGGGTGCCGGATGACCAGCGAGCCGCCGTGGACCCGGCCGCTCAGCACGAACCGCGGGTTCCCCATGTGCCCGTTGCTGCGGGTCTTGTCCTCGAGCGAGCCGAACTTGACGTCGGTGATCGAGTTGACGTCGACCGCGGCGTGCTCCGGGATGATCACCTCGACCGACCCCCACTTGGCGTCCAGCTCGATGTGCACCACCGGCGACTGGACCTGGGCCTCGGTGAAGTCGAGCTTCGTCGAGCCGTACTTGTTCCGCACGACCATCTCCGGCGGCACCACCCACGGCCCGCTGCGGACCAGCGACGAGTACTTCGCGTTGAGCTCGAACCGCCGGCCGGGCGCGAAGCTCGGGGGCTGCGCCGCGTACGACGGCGCCGCGGCCATCGCCGCCGCCGGGTGGTAGAGCCCGGCGAGGTCGGCCAGCACGGCGTTCAGCTCGCCGCGGGTCCGGGACGCCAGCGCGCGGTCGGTGCGCTCGGTGAACTCGTCGAGGTCGATCATCCCGCGGCCGATGGCCTTCTGCAGCACCCCGACGACGTGCTCGCGCTCGTCGTCGGACACCCGGAGATCGCGCTCGCTCAACGGCTTGGTTTCGGTCACCGGTTCCGCCGCCCTGGTCTCTTCCTCGCCCATGCCCACGATGGTAGAACCGGATTTCACCAGGGAGATCGGGGGAAAACCCTGAACGGACCCGTATTCCGCGCCGCCGCCCTCGGCGTGGCGCTGATCCTGCTGTCCGGGTGCACCGCCGAAGCGCCGGCACCGCCGCCGCCACCGGCCACGAGCACGACGCCGACCGCCCCGCCGACCCTGCCCGAGGGGCTCGCCGGCGGCCCGGCGACCGGCGGCATCGGCGTCACGGCCCTGCTCCCCACCACCGGCCCGACCCTGTTCGACGCCGACCGCGGACCCGTCGCCACCCCGCCCGGCTATCCCGCGGGCGACGTCGGGATGAGCGTCCTGCGGGTCGGGAAGTCCGCGGTCTTGCTCGCCCATCCGACCGGCACGAACGACCCGCTCGAGGCCTTCGCCTACACCGGTCCGGCGAGCCCGCCGCGCTCGCTCGGCCACGCCTGGTCGGTGGCGCCCGCCGTCGACGGCGAGAGCGTGTGGGTCATCCGGCCGGACGCGCCCGACGCGTGCCGGCTGCAGCGCGTCTCGCTCTCCGGCCCCGAGCTCGGCCACGGCCAGCCCGCCAGCTGCCGCACCGAGGTCCGCGCCGGGACGCCGCACGGCCTGCTGATCACCATCGACTCCGGCAACGCCTCCTCGACGGACGCCCTGATCGACCCCGACACCGGCCGCACGGTCCAGCAGGCGCCGCGCATCCTCGGCGTCGCGGGCGATTGGCTGCTCCTCGACGGCCTGACCGAGCTCACCCTCGTCGACCTGCGGAACAACCGCCACCAGCAGCTCAGCCGGCCGGTGATCGCGCGGACGCCCACCGTCGTCCCGTCACCGGACGGCGGCGTCTGGGCCGTCGACTTCGCCGACCCCGCCTACCGCAGCACCAGCACGCAGACCCGCGACCTCTGGCTGCTGCACCCGGACACGCCCAACTGGGAGCACGTCGCGGCCATGCCGTTCATCACCGAGCACCTCAAGCGCGGCGGCGGGTTCGACTGGTCCGACGCCGGTGACCTCGTGCTGGCCGACGGCGTCCTCGCCGCCTGGCACCCGGGCGAGCCCCAGTGGCGCCTCGGCAAGGCCGCGCTGCCGACGAGCACCTGGTCCGGCTTCGTCGTTCTGCCTTTAGTTACTCCTCGTCGAGGCCGTGCTCGATCGCGTACCGGGCGAGCTCGACGCGGTTGTGCAGCTGCAGCTTCCGCAGCGTCGACTGCACGTGGTTCTCCACCGTCCGGTGCGACAGCACGAGCCGCTCGGCGATCTGCCGCGCGGTCAGCCCCTTCGCGACCAGGCGCAGGACGTCGGTCTCGCGCTCGGTCAGCCGCGGCGGCTCGGCGCCTTCCGCCGGCGCGTCGGCCATCCGCCGGTACTCGCCGAGCACCAGCCCGGCCAGGCCCGCGGTGAACACCGGGTCGCCCGCCGCGGTCCGGTGCACGGCGTCCACCAGCTCCGCCGCCGAAGCCGACTTCACCAGGTAGCCGGACGCGCCGGCCTTCACCGCTTCCAGGACGTCCTTGTGCTCGCCGCTCGCCGACAGCACCAGCACCTTCGTCGACGGCAGCGCCGAGGTGATCTCGCGGGTCGCGTCCACCCCGGACGTGCTGCCCAGGTTCAAGTCCATCAGCACGACGTCCGGCTGGACGGTCCGCGCGATGCGCAGCGCGGCGTCGGCGTCCGGCGCGGTCGCCTTCACGTCGAAGCCGTGCTCGGTGAGGTCGCGGGCCACCCCGTCGCGCCAGATCGGGTGGTCGTCGACCACCATCACGGAGATCCGCGGCTCGTCGCTCATCTCGCACCCCTCGTGCTCGGCACCCTGACCTCCCACTCCGTGCCCCGGCCGGGCCCGGTGTCGAGGGTCGCGCTCCCACCGAGGTCGCGGACCCTCCCCCGGATGGATTCCACCACGCCGAGGTGCCCGTCCGCGGCCGCTCGCTCGAGAACGCCGTCCGGAATGCCCGGTCCGTCGTCGCGGACGCTGACCACGACCTCGCCGCCGAGATCCTCCAGCAACACCCAAGCCCGCGCGTCGGGACCCGCGTGCTTCTCGACGTTCGACAGCGCTTCGCGGGTGATGGCCACCAGTTCGTCGGTGACGTGGGCCGGCAGCTCGACGTCGTCCGCCGGGGTCGAGACCTGCACCGACGACGTCGCGAGCAGCTGCAACGCGGTGCGCAGGCTCGCCGTGCCGCGGTCGTTCGGCGTCAGCGGTTCGGTCGTCACCAGCGACCGCAGCGCGATCTCCTGCTCGCCGGCCAGCTTGGCCAGCTCGGCCGCTTCGCCGCCGACCTCGTTGCCGCGCTTGCGGACGCGGGCCAGCACCTGCAGCACGCTGTCGTGGATCGACCGCGCCAGCCGCTCCCGCTCGGCCGTCGCCGCTTCCTTCCGCAGCGCCTGCTCCAGCCGCGCCGCGGACCGTCGGCCCATCGTCGCGGCCATGCCGACCAGCAGCCCGGCCGCGGCCAGCAGGACACCGTCGCGGGCGACGTCGAGGTCGAACTTGTCCCGGGCCAGCCCGGTCGCCACGCCGACGACCAGCCCGGCCAGCACCCCGCCGCCCGCGCCGAAGCGCGCGCCCGCGGCAACCGGCGGCACGGCCGCCCACACCGTCGTGATGAGCGGGACGTTCAGCGCGAACTGCGCGTCGCTCAGCACCCACGGCGAAGTCAGCAGCAGCGCGGTCGTCAGCACGAGGTCGAAGACGACCAGCGCCGGCGGCCGCGTCCGCTCGCGCAGGTAGAGGAAGCTGCTCACCACCGACCACCCGGCCATCACGCCGAGGATCGTCCAGGCCAGCCACTCGCGTTTGTAGTGCCCGCTCTGGACGATCACGGTGGCGCAGGCGAACGCCCAGGTGAGCACGCGGAACGCGAGCACGCCACGCCACATCGGCGTGATCGGGTCCGGTGACCGCCGGGTGGTCACGGCTTGTCGTTGCGCTTCGGCGGCTCGGCCGTCGACGACCCGGCTTCGGCCTCGCCGACCGTCGCGATTTCGGCTTTCGGCCCCCCGGGTTCGGCGTCGTTCGGCTGCGCGGCCTGGTCCTTCAGGACGTCCACCTCGGCCGGGTCCGGGTTGGTCTCGTGCAGCAGCGACCGGACGCCGGCGTTGAGCACCGCCAGCAGCGGCACGGCCAGCAGCGCGCCGGCGATCCCGCCCGCGACCAGGCCGGCGGTGATGGCCAGCACCACGGCCAGCGGGTGCAGCTTCACCGCCCGCCCGAGCAGCAGCGGCTGCAGGATGTGGCTCTCCAGCTGCATCACGCCGATCACGATGGCCAGCACGATCACCGCGCCGATGAACCCGTTCGTCACCAGCGCGATCAGCACCGCGACGCCGCCGGTGATGACCGCGCCGATGATCGGGATGAACGCGCCGATGAACACCAGCGTCGCCAGCGGGATCACCAGCGGCACGCCGACGATCCACAGGCCGACGCCGATGCCGACCGCGTCGACCACCGCGACCGCGGCCGTCGCCCGCACGTAGCTGACCAGCGACGCGAAGCCGCGGCGCCCGGCGACGTCGACGCGGTTGCGGACCCGCCGGGGCACCGCGCGGACCAGGAACGTCCAGATGCCGTCGCCGCCGCTGAGGAAGAAGATCGTGATGAACAGCGTCAGCAGGAAGCCGGTGAGGATCTCGCCGACGGTGCTCGCCGTCGTCAGCGCGGTCGTCGTGATCGACGCCTGGTTGTTCTGGATGAACCCGATCGCCTGGTTGATGAAGTCCTGGATCTGCTCCTGGCGCAGGTGCGGCGGCCCGTTGAGCAGCCACTCCTTGATCTGGTTGAGGCTGTCGTTGAGCTGCTTCTGCAGCTGCGGCAGGCCGGAGGAGAACTGCGTGATGACGAACGTCAGCAGCCCGCCGAGCACCGCCAGCCCGGCGACCAGCACGATCGCCGTCGCGAGCCCGCGCGGGAACCTCACCGCCACCAGTTTCTGCACCGCGGGCGCGAGCAGCGCGGACAGCAGCAGCGCGATGGACAGCGGGATGATGACGACGGACAGGTAGCCGATCACCCAGACCACCGCGTACAGCGCGGCGATCACGACGATGAACCGCCACGCCAGCGCGGCGCTGATGCGCAGGCCCCGGGGGATCAGCCCGGTGATGTCCTCGTGCTCCGGCAGGAACGGGTCTTCGCGTCGCGCGTGGCTCACCGGATCACCGTACTGGCAACGGCGCCCGATTCGGCCGCTTTCCGCGGGCCGAGTCCGACACGCTCGGCTGCCAGGAACGATCACCCCGTGTCAGACCCGATTGCACGCTGTGTTCTTCACACGATGGGGGCATCAAGTCGTGTCGAGGATGCGAGCGGTGTCGCGGATTTGGTTAGGTCGCTTCCGCAACGGCAATCGCCGTCGAGCACCCGGTTTCGAAGGAGACGCACCAGTGGCCGACCACGCGACGAACGAGGGGCAGGGCGCCAAGCGCGCCGGCCGCTTCGTGTCGCGTGCGCTGCTGGTGCTCGGCGGTGCCGTGGCCGGTACCGCCGCCGCGTGGCTCGTCTCCGGTGCGACCGCCTCCGCGGACACCGTCGAGGTGGGCACCTCCTCCGTCGCCCCGGTCACCGAGGCCGCGACCGGCAGCGTCAACGACGTCAACGACGGCGCCGCGGACGCGACCGGCGACGTCGCCGGCACGAGCTGCCACCAGGGCGTCACGACGTGGAGCGCGCCGTGCGCCCGCGTCCTCGGGCACGAGGTCTCCGACCGCGTCGGCGACTCGGTTTCGGACCTCGCCGACGACGCCGTCGTGAGCCCGGCGCACCGCACCCTCGGCGCGGTCGAGCACATCGTCCGCCAGCCGCAGGACACCCGCCAGGTCCTCGAGCAGACCTTCACCCCCGAGCCGGCCCACGACGTCCTGCAGCTGCTGGACCCGGCCGGCCACGGTGACCTGGTTCCGTCGCTCCCGGGGCTCTCCCCGGTCGAGCAGGCGCCGGTGACCACGGGCATCGGCCAGGCCACGGATCCGGTCGCCGTCTCGACCGTCGAACTCCCCGCCGCGTTGCGAGCCCCGCTCGCGATGCCGACGGGTTTCCAGCACGACAACGGCACCGCTGCCGCGGGCGAGTCCCGTGATTCCCACCGCGACCTGCCGTCGCCGCTGGCCCCGGTGCAGCTTCCGGTCGCACCGTCCGTCCCCACCGCCCCGGGTGGCAGCACTGCCCCCGGTGGTCACCTCGACGGCCTCAACTTCGGCGTCCCCTTCTGGACGACCCAAGCCGTCGACTCCGCCGTCGCGGCCATGAGCCGCGCCGGCCTGCGCACCGCGATGCGCACCCCGGGCGAGCAGCCCGGCGTCACTCCTGACTGAACACCTCCCTTCACGGGTCGCTGACGCGCCCAAGTCCGTCTTCATCTGACGGCTCCTGCGTCCGCGCGATACCCGTGACACGGCGGTGCGCTTTGTTGCGCCCGCAAGAAGTTCCTTCCCCCTCGGTGCAGCTCGGACTCCGTTTCGAATTCGACGAGCGCACCCCCACAAGCCCGCAAGGGAACCCGAAATAAAGGAGAAAAACCCCATGCAGACGTGGGCAAAGCGCGGACTCCAGACCGCACTTGTCACGGGTGGGTTGCTGATGCTGGGTACCGGCATCGCCTCGGCTGACGAGAACGTCAACCCCGACACCCCGGCTTCCCCGCTCGACCTGAACGTCACGGCTCCCATCCAGGAAGCCAACAACGCGGTCGGCACCCCCTTCGGCCAGCTGGACCTGCCCGCCGGGCAGACGGAGCTGAGCACCAAGCCGGTCACCAACGCCGCGAACGAAGCGGCGAAGCAGCTCGACGAAGCGAGCCCGATCAGCCAGAGCACCCTCGGCGGTGTCACCAAGGCCGACGGTGCGGGCGCCTTCACCCCGAGCCACAACAACCTCAAGGGCAACAAGGTCACCGGCGACGTCGTCGTCCCGATCCAGATCGTGGACAACGCGGTCGGTGTGCTCGGCGACGCGAACGTCCAGGGTGGCAACCACACCCAGACCTGGGACCACAACCAGGACATCGCGACGACCGGGCAGGACTCGAGCCTCGCGGGCAACGCGGTCGCCCTCGACTGGGCGCTCCCCGTGCAGATCGCCGGGAACGGCGGCGGCGTCGCCGGCGGCACCGGCCGCGTGACCGGTGGGTCGGCCAGCCAGAGCACCACCGAGACCGGGAACGTCGACACCAACGGCGACGGCTCGGCCCTCTCCGGCAACGTGGTGGCGGGCCAGTTCGCCACCCCGGTGCAGGTGACCGGCAACGCCGCTTCGTACCTGCTCGGCAACGGGCAGAGCCACGGCTACTCGGCCGACACCGTCGCCACCTCCGGCGGCTCGCTGTTCAGCTCCGGTGACAACAGCGCCGGATCGGGCAACGTGGTCGGCGCGCCGATCGCCCTGCCGGTCAAGTTCAACTGCAACTCGGGCGCCGTGTGGGGCTCGCTGTCGAACTCCGACGGCTGCAACACCTCCGCCGACGCCACCGCCGGGGCGACCCGCGACGGCAGCCTCGGGATCCCGACCTACCTCGAGACGAGCGGCAACGACTCGTTCCTGTCCGGCAACGGCGGGGCGGCCTCGCTGTCCCCGATCGCGAACGTCGCGGGTGTCGCGGGCTCGTGGATCGGCAACGCCTCGGCGGGCATCCCCGACGCCGGCAGCTCCTCCAGCACGGTCGACTCGGGCGGCTTCGTCAAGACCGCCGGTGACAACGCGAGCGGCTCGGGCAACGTCCTGAACCCGTCGGTCGCGCTGCCGGTCGAGGCCTTCGGCGTCGGTGGCACGTACATCGGCCAGGCGAACGCGGCGCACGACAACACGACCGACGCCAACGCGGGCAACGGCAGCTACACCAAGGGCAACGACTCCGTCCTCGGCGGCAACATCGTCAACACCCAGACCGCGGGCGCGCCCGAGGTCTTCGGCATCGGCGGCAGCCACATCGGCAACGCGTCCGGCACGGCGACCGAGGACAAGACGGTCACCGCCGGGGCGTACGACGGCACCCAGGGCGACAACTCGTCCGGCTCGGGCAACGTCGTGCAGGTGCCGGTCGGCCTGCCCGCCGAGGTCTTCGGCGTGGGCGGCTCCTTCATCGGCCAGGGCTCCGGCTCGGCCGACGAGACCAAGGTCGTCTCCGGCGGCGGCGGTGGCAGCACCCACGACGACAACGGCTTCCTGAGCTCGAACCTGGGCACCGTGCCGGCCTCGCTGCCGGTGCAGGTCGCCAACATCGGTGGCGCGTTCGTCGGCCAGGGCCACGGCAAGGGCTCGACCGACACGACGTCCAACGCGGGCGGCGACGTCACGGCGAACGGCCCCGCGGGCGCCGGCGCCGGCAACATCGTCGAGGCCCCGGTCTCGCTCCCGGTGCTGGCCGCCGGCAGCGGTGCCGCCCTCGCGGGCATCGGCACCGGTGAGAACGACAACATCACCGACTCCAAGGCGGGCGGCAACGCGCTGACCGACGGCCAGGACGGTGCGCTGACCGGCAACATCGTGAAGGCCCCGGTCGGGGGTGTCGCGCAGCTGTTCAGCGACGGCGTCGCGGGTGCGGCCCTGGGCCACGGCCTGGGCACCAGCGACACCAAGTCGCAGGCGGGCGGCGACGCCACCACCGACGGTGACCGCGGCGCGGTGGCCGGCAACATCATCGGCGCGGACGCGCTGCCGGTCGCGCAGGTCTTCGGCGACGCGGTGAGCGCGGCGGGTGTCGCGAGCGGCACCGGCATCAACACCACGTCCGTGCAGAACGCGGGCGACGACACCACCTCGGGTGTCGAGGGCGCCATCTCCGGCAACATCCTCGACATCCCGGCCACGGCGATCGCGCAGCTGTTCGGCGACGCGGTGACCGTGGGCGGCGTCGCGCACGCCGTCGGCGACAACTCGCTGACCACTCAGAACGGCGGCGAGCCGGTCACCGAGGGTGACGGGTCGAGCCTGTCGGGGTACAACTTCTACCACGACATCGTGGCGCCGGTGCAGATCTTCGGCGTGCCCCTCGAGGTGCTCGGGGTGGCCACCGCGGACGCGACCGACATGACGAGCATCAACGGCGAACCCACGGACGTGGCCGAGACGATCGCGAACCCGGTCGAGGGTTCGGAGCTGGGTGCCGGCGAGCTGCCCTCGCTGACCGGGCTCGCCAGCGGCCTGCCGACGGCGGGGCTGCCCACCCAGGGCCTGCCCGCGCTGCCGACCGCGCTGCCGACCGCCGCGCCGATCGGTGCCCAGCGCGCCGACCTGCCGACCGGGGGCAACCCGCTGGCCGGGCTGACCCAGCTGGCGCACCTGGGCGGCATCCCGGCGATGCCGAAGCCGACCCTGCCCAACACCGCGGCGCTGCCCGCCGTGACCGGGCTGTCGGCGCTGGGTGGTGCCCTGCCGGGCCACACGCAGCGTGCGGACCTGCCGACCGCGGGCCTGCCGATCGCGGCCCCGGCCCTGCCGGCCGTGCCCGCCCTGGGCGCCCTGCCCGGCTCCGAGCGTGCGGACCTGCCGACCGGTGGCCTGCCCGTCGCGCTGCCGGCGCTGCCCGCCCTGGGTGGCGGCGTCCCGACGCTGCCGGTCGCCCTCCCGGTGACCCCGGCCCTGCCCGCGACCCCGGCGCTGCCGGCCGCCCCGGCCCTGCCGGTGAACGCCAAGCTGCCGGTGCTGGACAGCGCCGCCCCGGCCGCGCAGGTTCCGGCCATGTCGGGCCTGGACTCCACCGGCTTTCTCGCGAAGCTGCTGGGCCTGGTGAAGCGCAAGTAGTTCGGTGACGCCGGGCGGGTTCAGCCAGAACCCGCCCGGCCCCCAACCCCCGGCAGGCGCTCCACCGCGCCGCGAGGTCTCCTCGCACGGAGCGCCTGACGATCGCGAGAACGCTCCTTCCCTGGAGACGGCGAGCCCCAGGAACCGATCAGGTTCCTGGGGCTCGTTCGTGTTCGGGGGCCGGTCAGGAGAACTGCAGCGACCGCTTCGCCAGGCCGTGCCAGAAGCCGTCGATCACCGTACGGCCGGACTTCTCCTCCGCGGTCGCGCCGAGGGAGACGAACAGCGGCGCGAAGTGCTCGATCCGCGGGTGCGCGAGGGCCGCCGCCGGCGCCTTGTGCCGGAAGTCGAGCAGTGCGTCGACGTCTCCGCCGCGCACGACCTCGTCACCCCAGTGGTCGAACTCGGCCGACCACGCGGGCGGCGTCCCGTCGGTCGCGCGGGCCATGCCGCTCAGGTTGTGGGTGAAGAAGCCGCTGCCGATGATCAGCACGCCTTCGTCGCGCAGCGGCGCGAGCTTGCGTCCGAGGTCGAACAGTTCCTGCGGGTCGAGCGAGGGCATCGACACCTGCAGCACCGGCACGTCGGCGTCCGGGTACATCTCGACCAGCGGCACGTAGGCGCCGTGGTCGAGGCCGCGCTCCGGCGCGTCGTGCACCGGCGTGTCTGTGGAGCGGAGCAGTTTCCGCACCTTCTCTGCCAGCTCCGGTGCGCCCGGCGCCGCGTACTTCACCTGGTAGTAGCGCTCGGGGAAGCCCCAGAAGTCGTACACGAGCGGCACGGTCGTCGTGGCCGCGATGGTCAGCGGGGCCTCCTCCCAGTGCGCCGACACGACGAGGATCGCGCGGGGCTTGGGCAGGTCGGCCGACCAGGCGGCGAGCTGGCGGGTCCACGTGGTGTCGTCGGCGAGCGGCGGCGCTCCGTGGCTGAGGTAGAGGACCGGGGTGCGGGTCATCGACGGCTCCAGTGCTTGAAAGTTCAACTACTAGGATACCTGACGCCGGCGCCGTCCGGGTTATTCCTTCAGTGGCTCTCGAGGTTCGCCGCGCAGCGCTCCAACGTGCGGATCGTCGTGCGGTAGTCGTCGTCGCTGATGCCGTCGGCCACCGTGGTCCGGAACGTGTGGACGCGCGCCTCGACCCGGGCGTGGGCCGCGCGGCCGGCGTCGGTGAGCTCGCCGCTTTCGGCGACCCACCCGCGGGTCCGGAGGTCGGCCAGCTGGCGGGCTGTCTCGCCGAACGGGGCCAGTGCCGCGCCGACCTCCTCCGGCGTGCGGGCGCCGAGGGCGATCGTGTTGAGTACCTGCCAGTGCCGGCGGCTCAGCGACTCCGCGTCGAGGGCCTGGGCCATGGAGGATTCGAGGAGCTCGTGGACGTGGCGCAGGTGCCATCCCAGGGGTTTCACGGGTACTCCGATGATGTCGGCGAACAACTACATGTAAAAGTACATGCAGTTCGGAGGTGGAGCAACCATGACGGACGCGGTGGCCGAGGTCGAGCGCGCCATGATCGCGATCCGCCGGAGCCAGCAGCGGCGGGCGCTGAGCCGGATCGGCAAGGCCCGTGGCCAGGGCGCGCACGACCCGGTGCACGAACTGCTCGACGTCGTCGAAGAGCTCACCGAACGCGGTGAGGCCGGCACGGTGACCGCGTTGAGCGCGGCGATGGGTGTCGACCAGCCGCGCGCGAGCCGGCTGGTGGCGCGCGCGGTCGAGCAAGGCCTGCTTCGCCGCGAAGCCGATCAGCGCGACGGACGGCGTGCCGTGCTCGTACCGACCGAGGCCGGCCAGGCGCACCTCGACGAGCTGCACGCGTTCCGGCGCTCGGTGTTCGCCGAGGTGATGGCGGACTGGCCGGAGGAGGACCGCGAGAACTTCGGCCGGCTCCTCACGGCGTTCGTCCGCGGGTACAGCGCGCTCGGCTAGTCGTGCGAGAGGTCCACGAACCGGCTGTAGTGCAGCTGGTGGGCGACGGTGATCGTCGCCGTCGGGCCGGCACGGTGCTTCGCGATGATCAGGTCCGCCTCGCCCGCGCGCGGGTCGTCGCGCTCCCACGCGTCCGGGCGGTTGACCAGGATGACGAGGTCGGCGTCCTGCTCCAGCGAGCCGGACTCACGCAGGTCGGACAGCATCGGGCGCTTGTCCGTCCGCTGCTCCGGACCACGGTTCAGCTGGCTGATCGCGATCACCGGGACCTCGATCTCCTTCGCCAGCAGCTTCATCTGCCGCGAGAACTCCGAGACCTCCTGCTGCCGCGATTCGACGCGCTTGCCGGACGTCATCAGCTGGAGGTAGTCGAGGACGACGAGCTTGAGGTCGTTGCGCTGCTTCAGCCGCCGGGCCTTCGCGCGGATCTCCATCATCGTCATGTTCGGCGAGTCGTCGACGAACAGCGGCGCCTCGGAGACCTCGCTCATCCGGCGGGCCAGCCGTGTCCAGTCGTCGTCGGACATCTTGCCGCCGCGCATGTCGGCGAGGCGGATCTTGGCCTCGGCCGAGAGCATGCGCATGACGATCTCGGTCCGGCTCATTTCCAGCGAGAAGATGACGCTGGTCAGGCCGTGCCGGATGGACGCCGAGCGCGCGAAGTCCAGTCCCAATGTCGACTTGCCGACACCGGGACGGGCCGCGACGATGATCATCTGACCCGGGTGCAGCCCGTTGGTCAGCTCGTCGAAGTCGGTGAACCCGGTCGGGATGCCCTGGGACTGGCCGCCGCGCGAGGCGATGGCGTCGATCTCGTCCATCGTCGGCTGCAGCAGCTCTTCCAGCGCGACGTAGTCCTCGCTGGTCCGGCGCTCGGTGACGTCGTAGATCGCGGCCTGCGCGCGGTCGACGACCTCGTCGATGTTCGCGCCGTCGGCCGCGGCCGCGCCGTAGCCGTACTGCACGATCCGGGTGCCCGCCTCGACCAGCCGGCGCAAGACCGCCTTCTCGGCGACGATCTCCGCGTAGTAGCCCGCGTTCGCCGCCGTCGGCACCGTCGCGATCAGCGTGTGCAGGTACGGCGCGCCGCCGACGCGGCCCAGCTCGCCTCGGCGCTCCAGCTCCGCCGAGATGGTGATCGGGTCGGCGGGCTCGCCGCGGCCGTAGAGGTCGAGGATGCAGTCGTAGATCGCCTGGTGCGCGGGCTTGTAGAAGTCGTCGGGGCCGAGCGCCTCGATGACGTCGGCGACCGCGTCCTTGGACAGCAGCATGCCGCCGAGCACGGACTGCTCGGCCGCGATGTCCTGCGGCGGCTGGCGGTCGAACCCGCCACCGCCACCCCCGGGCCCGGGGTCGCTCGGCCCCGGGTCGGACTCCGCGTACATCGGACTGCGGTCGTCGGTCAGCGCCACCGCCCCGGACACCTCCTCATCGTGTCGAACACCCGTTCGAGTATGCCGGATCTTCGCTCTCGAAGCACGCGGCTCGATCCGCGGCACCCGTCTCCAGGCCCCTCCCCGATGATCGGGGACAACGTCCGTCAGTCGTCTTAGACACGCGGAGCGCCACCGTGAGTACAGGCCCGAGCGGGCACGCTAGATCCCCCGGAAGGCGGATGGCAATTCAGGATGGGGACCCTTCTGTGGACAACCTGGGGATGAATGGGGGTAACCAGTCACAGGTGGCGCCAGAGCTGTGGACAAGTTGGGGACAAGGTCGATCGGCTTCGGTGAACCCGCAGGTCAACGCCTGTGAACAAGGTGTGGAGAACTTGCCGAAAACTCGTTCGGCGTGTCGCGTGAAACCCGTTGTTCGGCGTGTCGTGGACCAGCCGGAGACCATTGGGCCACCCGGCCTGTGGATGAATATCACGGAGGGTAGAGCCGTAACCCGGTGGGCTGAACGGCCGACGGGTCAGGCCGCGGTGAGCCTGCCCTGTGCGCTGCGTAACCGGTCAGCGAGAACGCGCTGGTCGGCCGGGGTGAAGGCGATCCGGTTCTCCCCGCGCCCCGGAACCTCTTCGGTCAGCCATCGGCCTTCCGAGGTATCGATGTAGTTCACCGGCCGTTCGATCCGGTGCCGGCCGCCGGTGCGGCTGCGGGCCGCCACGTACAGGCTGCCGCTCCCCATTCGGCGTAGCGACAGGATCCGCCGGAGCTCTTCGACCTCCTGCGAGCCCTCGGCCGGACGGTCGTTGCGGAGCACGGCGTACGCGCCGCCGTCTTCGCCGCGGGCGGTCCCTTCGAGCTGGCTCTTCGGCACCGCGAGCGGCGTCCCGCGCCCGGGCGCCAGCTTCGGGATCTGACCCAGGAAGTCGTCGAGCAGCTCTCCCGGCCGCGAGGACGCCAGCACGACGACGTCCAGCTCTTCGTGCTTGGCCAGCACGAACGCCTCGCCGCTGGCGCTGCCGGCCAGCAGCCGGTAGCTGACCGGCTTGCCCTGGAACCCGCCGTCGATCCAGCCGTAGTACTCCAGCTGCGGCCGGGCGATCGCTTCGATCGTCGCGACGAACCCGGGGTGCATGCCGCGCGGGCCGTACAGCCCGGCCTTGGCGAGCTCGGCGTTGACCCGCTCGTCCTCGGCGCGCTGGGCCTCGTCGCTGTACCAGGTCGGCGTCTCGGACAGCACCGTGTGCGGCTCGCCGCCCCGGCGCCTGATCAGGTTGATCAGGGTGCCGGTCGAAATGGTGACCTGCCTGTCCAGCACGCTTTCCCCCAGTAGGAATCCGAACCCGGTGCAGCGAAAACGCCGGGCGCGCCCATCTTGGCACGCGCCCGGCCGTCCCGCGTGCGCTACTCGCCGATGACCGGCGGGGCCGTCAGCTCGTCGGTCCCGAAGATGTCGTTCGGGTCGTCGCCGAGGAGGTACTTCGACGTGCGTTCCTCGTCGCCGCCGCCCTGGCCCTTGGCGCCGTGGCCCATGCCGCCCATGCCACCCATCCCGGTGGAACCCGCGCGCCCGGCCGCCGCGCCGCCCGCGCCCATCGCGCCGCCGGCCCCCATGCCGCCCCGGCCAGCGCCGGCCGCGCCCGCGCCACCCGGCAGGGCCGCGCCGCTCGAGCCGCCGGGCCCGAAGCCCGCGCCGCCGCCCGGGCCGAAGCCCGCCGTCGGGTCGCCGACCCCGCCCGACCCGCCGGGGCCGAACCCGCTGCCCCCGCCACCGGAGAAGCTCGGCGTGCCACCGCCGGGGCCGAAGCCCGGCATCCCCGGCACGTCCGACGGCGAGAAGCCGGACGAGTGCGTGCCGTCGTTGAAGTTCGGCGGGGTGTAGGTGCCGCCGCCGGGGAGCTTCGACGGGTCGTAGCCACCGCCGGGCACCTTCCCCGGGTCGAAGCTCGGCACCTTGGACGGGTCGTAGCCACCGCCCGGCACCTTCGACGGGTCGAAGCCGCCACCGGGGATGTTCGGCGGCTGGCCGTTGAACGACGGGACCCCGCCAGGCCCCGGGATGTTCACGCCGCCGGGACCGGTGCCCGGAGCACCTCCGCGCTCGCCGTTCCCGTTGCCGTCTTCACCCGGTTTCTTCTTGCCGTCCTTGCCGTTGTCGACGTTGACGTTCTCCTGCTGCCCCTTGAGCGCGGAGTACGTCGGCATCTTCTGGCCGTTGTCGTTGCTCGCCTTGTAGTAGGTGTTGAAGGCGTCGACGTTGGCCTGGCCCTTGGTGTTGTAGTCGCGGATCGCCCGGTCGGTGTCGGTCGTCCACGGCGTCACCGCGTTGAGCAGGTTGTTCTTCGGCGGGTCCTTCGGGACCTCCTGCACCTGCGCGTGCACCGTGGTGAACGCGGTGTTCTGCTCGCCGAGGTACTTGTCGGAGTCGGTGAGCTTGGTCCCCGAGTCCTCCATCCACACCCGCAGCGGGTGCGCGCCGGCGTTCTGCGCCGCGTCCGAGCCGCCGCCGGTCCAGGCCGCGTCCATCTCCTTGGCCAGGGTGTCGATGGTGGTGAGCCGGTCCGCGTACGCGCCCTTCAGCCGGCTCGCCGCCGCCTGCCCGTTCTGGATCGAGCCGGTGCCCGGGCCGGTGGTGATCTGGTGCCAGATGTCGTAGCAGTCGATCTTGCGGTCACCCTGCACCGACGTGTGGTCGTCCGAGTGCGTGGTGGCCATGTTGTACGCGGCGAAGCCGCCGAGCAGGACCAGTTCCAGCATCTCAGCCCCCCATCAAGGTCTGGATCATCGCTTCGCCGAACTTCCCCGCGACCGAGCACGGGTCCGACGCGCCGGCGCCGTGGTCGTACTGGACGAGGATGTTGACCGCCAGCTCGTTGGTCACCCCGACGAACAGGCCGCACTTGCCGTTCTTGCGGTCGTCCAGCGCGGCGGCGTAGACGGCCGGGTACCCGTAGGCCTGCGACTCGCCGAAGTAGGCGTCGTTCGCCTTGGTGTCGTAGACGTCCTGGAGCCCGTTCTTGTTCGCCGTCACCGTGGTCACGTCGATCTGGTTGCCCGGGTCGGCGGCTTCCTGGTACGTGCAGCTCGGGCCGTTGCCCGTGCTGCGCGGGGAGCCGTCGCCGAGGCCCAGCGCGGCGCGGCCGGCCGCGTTGATGGAGTTGCACGCGTCCGACGTGATGTTCGCGGTGTTCAACGGTTCCGGCACGCGCGGCGCGGAGTCAGCGGCGGACCGGGAGGTCTCGCTGCTGCTCGTCTCCGCGGTCGCCGCCGGGTTGGCGGTGCCGCGGGTCTTGCCCGAACAGCCCGCGACGGCGAGCACGGCGAAGACCAGGGCCGGAACGGCGAGGAGTCGTCGGTTCACGTGGCCTGGTTCCCCGTCTTCGAGAGGTCGGCCCGGGTTTCCGACTCCTTGGTGGTGATTTTCTGCTTCGCGGCCGTCAGGGCTTCGATGTAGTTCTTGACGTACTCCTGCATCTTGGAGTTCTGCTCGAGGAACGCCTTGCCGGACGGGTTCGCGAGCTTTTCCCAGTCGCCGCTGGCGAACTCCTTGCCGGGCGCCTTGACGTTCGCCATCAGGTTGGCGTCGTCGTAGTCGCGCTTGAGGTCGGCCTGGAGGTCCTGCCACTTCTTGATCACGCCGTCGATCTTGTCGGCGTCGAACGTGAATCCCCCTCCGCCGGACGGCGCGGACATGTTGACCTCGTTACCCATCCGAGTGCGCTCCCTTCGCGTCCCGCTCCATTGTCCTACGACGGCCGCCGTCTGTCCGGGGTTCCCCCGAAACGCGTGAAGGCGGGCCGCCCACCAGGGAGCGACCCGCCTTCGTCACGCGTACTGCCTTACTGCGAGGCCTTGACCTCGAGGCGCACGTCGACCTTGACGTCCGGGTGCAGCCGGGCGCCGACCGAGTGCTTGCCGACGGTCTTGATGTGGTCGCGCAGCTCGATGACGCGCTTGTCGAGCAGCGGGCCACCGGCCGCCTTGATCGCGTCGACGATCTCGCCGGCGGTGATCGAACCGAAGAGCTTCTTCGAGCCCTCGGCCGCCTTGCCGGTGAGCTGGATGGCGCCGAGGCCCTCCAGCGTCGCCTTGATCTCCTTGGCGTGGTCGAGGTCGCGGATGCGACGGCTCTCCTGCGCGCGCTGGATCGTGCGGACGTTCTTCTCCGCGCCCTTGGAGGCCACGATCGCGTAGCCCCGCGGGAGCAGGTAGTTGCGCGCGTAACCGTCCTTGACCTCGACGATGTCGCCGGGGCCGCCGAGGTTGGCCACGTCCGTGGTGAGGATGATCTTCGCCATGTCAGTGCCCTCCCTTAGCGCGCGGTCGAGGTGTAGGGCAGCAGCGCCATCTCGCGGGAGTTCTTGACCGCGATGGCGATGTCACGCTGGTGCTGGCTGCAGTTGCCGGTGACGCGACGGGCACGGATCTTGCCGCGGTCGGAGATGTACTTCCGCAGCAGGTTGGTGTCCTTGTAGTCGATCAGTTCCGGGCGGCCCTTCTTCTCGGCCTTGCAGAACACGCAGACCTTCTTCTTGGGCTTGCGAATGGGTGGCTTGGCCACTGTCTACTCCTGGTAATTCAAATCTTTGTGGATGTGTGCGAGATCAGAAGGGGGGCTCGTCCGAGAAGCCGCCGCCCCCGCCGCCACCGGCGGGCGGGGCCGAACCCCACGGGTCGTCGGCGGGCGCGCCGCCTCCGCCACCGCGGTTGCCACCGCCACCGCCGCCGCCGAAGTCACCGCCGCCGCCACCGCGGCTGACCTTGTTGACCTTGGCCGTGGCGTAGCGCAGCGAGGGCCCGATCTCGTCGACCTCGAGCTCGACGACGGTGCGCTTCTCGCCTTCCTTCGTCTCGAACGACCGCTGCTTGAGGCGGCCCTGCACGACGACGCGGGCGCCGCGGGTCAGGGACTCGGCGACGTTCTCCGCCGCCTGGCGCCAGATGTTGCAGCGCAGGAACAGCGCCTCGCCGTCCTTCCACTCGCCGGACTGCCGGTCGAGCGTGCGCGGGGTGGACGCGACGGTGAAGTTCGCGACCGCCGCACCGGACGGGGTGAAGCGCAGTTCCGGGTCGGACGTCAGGTTGCCGACCACGGTGATGACGGTGTCTCCGGCCATCGGGGTTCCCCTCGGGCTCAGGCCTTGGCGGCGGCGGGCTTGGCCGCGGCGCGCTTGACCTCGCGGCGCATGACCTTGGTGCGGAGCACGGTCTCCTGCAGCGACAGCTGGCGGTCCAGCTCCTTCACCGCGTCCGAGGACGAGTTCAGGTCGAGGAGCGCGTAGATGCCCTCGGCGTGCTTCTTGATCTCGTACGAGAGGCGACGACGGCCCCAGACGTCGACCTTCTCCACGGAACCGCCCGAAGTGCGGATCACGTTGAGGAAGTTGTCCAGCGTGGGGGCGACCGTGCGCTCGTCGAGCGTGGGGTCCAGGATGACCATTACCTCGTAATGGCGTGACACAACCACTCACCTCCTATGGGCTCGCGGCCACGGACTGTCCGTGGCAGGAGGGTTTGTCCAGGTAAGGCTACCTGGGGGTGCTCCGGGGGCCGGACGCCGGGGTCAGCTCGCGCGGCGCAGGACCCACGTGCGGACGAGCCCCGCCGTGACGCCGGCCAGCACGATCACCGCGAGCAGCATCGGCAGCTGGACGTCGTTCGACCCGCCGTTCGAGGCGAGCGACTGCGCGTTGCCCGCGTCCCGGATGCCGGCGCTCTGGCCGCTCTGGTCGCCCTGACCCGCCTGCGGGGCGGAAGCGTCACCCGGGAGCGTCCCGTTCGCGGGGTACCGCGCACCCGGGGCGACGGCCGTCCCGGCGGTCGCCGTGGGGATGCCGCTGTAGTCGCGCATCGGGGCGCTGCCGCCCGTGCCACCCGCGGTGCCGGGGTTCAGGTTGGAGAGGTTGCCGGTGCTGCCGCCGGGGACGGTCCCGGTGCCGCCCGGCGTGGTGCCGGTGCCGCCGGTGCCCTGCTGGCCCGGGGCGACGTAGTTCGTGGCGACGGTCGTCAGGCCGCAGCCCTGGGCGACGTGCGCGGAGATCGAGCTGAGGACCTCGTTCTTGGTGCTGTCCAGCACGCCGAGGCCGTTGGCGCCCTTGAGCGCGGTCGCGACCACGCCGCCGATCGCCGAGCCGGCGATCGTGCCGCCCGCCGCGTTCGGCACCTCGCCGACCGGCAGCGCGCCCTTGCCGGCGATCGTGTCGGCGAGGGAGTTCGGCCACACCGAGAGCGCGGTCCACAGGTGGGAGTTCACGTAGTCCTGCGCGCCCTTGCGGACCAGCTCCTTCACCGAGGAGCCCTGGATCGCGACCGTGTCGCCCATGCTGCCGTTCACGGCGCCCGAGCAGGTGCCCGCGAGCGTCGTCGCGGCGGAAGCCGTGCCCGTGGAAAGGAATGCGCCGCCGGCCAAGAACGCGGCCATGGCGGTGGCGGTCAGGATCTTCCGCACGTGCGGGTCCTCCAAAGCTTTACGGGGGCGTCGTTCCAGGCAACAGGATCAACGAAGGCGATACGCGAAAGATACTCGGCAGTCGGGTCAATTCGCAGCGGCCATTCGGCGGAGCACCCAGGTCCGCACGAGGCCCGCGCTGACTCCGGAGAGTGCCAGCACCGCGATCAACAGGGGCAGATTCGACCCGTCCGTGAAACCGTTGGACACCGACGGTAGCGCTTCGGCCTGACCCGCCGTCTGGATGCCGGAGTTGCCCGCGGCGTTCTGGTCCGGCCCGTTGAGGCCGTACTGCGGCGCGTAGCCCGGGATCTGGCTGCCGTACCGGAGGGCGGGCGACGGCGTGAACAACCCGGCCGTCGCGAACGGGATGCCGCTGTAGTCCCGCATCGGCGCGTACCCGGTGCCGACGGTGAACGGGAAGCCGCCGAACACCGGCGTGCTCGAGAAGCCGGGCAGGAGCGGGCTGTTGGCGTCGGGGATCGGCGTGGTGCCCTGCGGGGTGCCACCCTGCGGCGCGCCGCCGGTCCCACCGGACTGCGGCGGCTGCTGCGGGTTGCCCCCGGTGCCGGGCTGCGGCGACGCCTGCTTGCCGCCGCCGTTGATCGTGTTGAGGCCGCCGGTCGCGGCCGAGTTGACGCCGTCGACGCCCTGGTTGATCGCGCTCGCCGCGGGCGCGCCGACCACCGGGACCGGCGAGACGACGGTGTTCACGACGTTCACGGTGACCTTGCAGACCGTGTTGAGCAGGCCGCCGACCGTGCTCGTGAGCACGGTGGTCGCCTGCCCGACGATGCCCAGGTCGACGGGCAGCGGCAGCCCGAGCAGGGTCCCCTGGATGTGGTCGCCGGGCTTCGCGGTGACGGTGCTGCCGCAGGGCACGGTCTTGGTGTCGGCGGAAGCGGTGCCGGGCATGCCGAGCACGGCCGAACCCGCGAGCACGAACGCCGTCGCTCCGGCCGCCGTTGCCCTCCGTGTCCGATCCTGCATACTCGCCGCCCCTTGCCTCGTCGTCTCTCCCCAGAACAACGACGTTAAGGCAGCGCGGTGACGCCCGCTCGTTCAGAAATGTCCGGCATTCGAGTGGAAGCGGACGTCACCTTGGGTGAGATCAGGCGGGCTTGCGCCGGATCCAGGCCCGGACGAGGGCCGCGGCGACGACCGCCAGCGCCAGGACCGCGAGCAGCACCGGCAGCTTCGCCGGCGGCGTGACGGCGGGCAGCGCCTCGGCGGTGCCGGACTTCTGCTCGTCGACCGTCGGGACCTGCTGGCCGGGGATGATCTGCGCGATCACCGGGGCCTGCACCAGGCTGCCGGGCAGCAGCGAGGCGTTGCTGAAGATGCCCGAGATCGCGTCACCCGGCAGGCCGGCGTTGCCGGGACCGGTGGTCACCGGGCCGGTGCTGTTCCCGGGCGGGTTCTGCCCCGGCGGCGTCGGGCCGGGCGGGGCCGGCGGTGCGGGCGGAGCCGGCGGGTTCGGGCCCGGCGGGAGCGGCAGCGGGGGCAGCTCCTCGGCCACGCCCTGCGTCACGCCGCCGACGGTGTTCACGACACCCTGCGCGGCCGGGCAGACGGTCTTCCCCGCCGCGTCGCCGACAACCGGCACCTCGCCGATGCCGAGCGCCCGCACGGTGTCGCCCACCGGGAGGGTGAGCAGCGGGGCCGAGCCGTTCGTGTTCTTGGCGCTGGAGTCGAGCCCGACGGTCAGCCGGTCGGGAGCGTTCAGTGGGGCGCCGGCGTCGAGGACCAGGCCGGTCTTCGCGTCGCGGGCCTGGCCGTTCTGGAGGGTGGCCGAGCAGTCGCCGCCGAGGGTGGGACTGGTGTCCGCGCTCGCCACGCCCGGCAGCGCGAGGGCGGCGGAAGCGGCGAAGGTGAATCCCAGTGCGGTGATCCGGGTGAGCTGCTTCCCCATCGATGCCCTCCGGCAGTCGGACCAATCTGGATCACGGAACGCGCTCACGGTACTCCACGAGCGTCACCAGCCGGTCCCACAGGGGAAAGAAGCACCCGGAGTAGCGTGCTCGGCATGCTGATTGGCGCCCATGTCCGTGACGACGACCCGTTGACCGCGGTCGCCGAGCGCAAAGCCGACGTCGTCCAGTTCTTCCTCTCCGACCCGCAGGGCTGGAAGGCCCCGAAGCCGCACCCCCACGGCGAAGCCATCAAGGCCGACCCCGTCGAGGTGTTCATCCACTCTCCGTACCTCATCAACGTGGCTTCGCTGAACAACCGGATCCGGATCCCGTCCCGCAAGAACGTCACGCAGCACGCGGACGGCGCGGCGGCCGTCGGTGCGAAGGGGCTGATCGTGCACGGCGGGCACGTCGGCGACACCGACGACGTCGAGGTCGGCCTGGACAACTGGCGCAAGCTCTTCGAGCGCGAGCAGGAGAAGGGCGGCTTCAAGGTCCCGATCCTGATCGAGAACACCGCGGGCGGCGAGAACGCGATCACCCGCGACCTCGACGTCATCGCCCGGCTCTGGGACAAGGTCGGCGAGTTCGGCGCCGGGTTCTGCCTGGACACCTGCCACGCCTTCGCGGCCGGCTGGGACCTCGCGACCGCCGTCGAAAAGGTCAAGGCCATCACCGGCCGGATCGACCTGGTGCACCTGAACAACTCCCGCGACGAGTTCGGCTCGACCCGCGACCGGCACGCCAACGTCGTCGAGGGCGAGGGCACGATCGACCCCGAGGTGCTGGTCGAGGTGGCCCGGGCCGCCGGCGCGCCGGTCGTCGTCGAGACGCCGCCCGACGGCCAGGCGGCCGACATCGCCTACCTGCGCGAACAGCTGGGCTAAGCGGCCACGGTCTTGCGGCGGCGCCGGACGGCGTTCGGGACGATCACGTCCCGGGCGCCGTCGAGGAAGCCGCCCGCCGGGTCGTCGTCGCCCGCGGCCCGGACCAGGTCGGTACCCGGCTGGTAGATCTCGCGCACGACCAGCACGCACAGCGCGGCGACGGCGAGGTCGCGGACCACGACCGTGCCGAGGAACCAGCCCTCCGGCAGGCCCTTGTGGTCGACGCCGAGGTAGTAGAACATCCGCGGCACCCAGACCAGGGCGTCGATCAGCATCCAGCCGAGCAGCAGCCGCCAGCGCGGGATCGCCAGCACGGCCAGCGGCACCAGCCACAGCGAGTACTGCGGGCTCCACACCTTGTTCGTCAGCAGGAACGCCGCGACGACGAGGAACGCGAGCTGGCCGACGCGCGGGCGGCGCGGGGCGGCGAGCGCGACGTAGGCGATGCCCGCGCAGCAGGCGAGGAACAGCACGGCGACCGTCAGGTTGAGGTAGGCCGGGTTCTGGTTCTTCTGCAGCACGCCGTCGAAGCCGGCCCAGCCCGTCGTGTACGAGAAGACGTTGTACAGCGAGTCCGGGTCCATCGGCCGCAGCGTGTTCATCCGGAAGAACTCCCACCAGCCGCGGGTCGCGGTGAGGATGAACGGCGCGTTCACCGCCAGCCAGGTCGCGATGGTGGCGGCCGCGGTCTTCCAGAACGGCGTGAGCTTGCCCGCGCGCAGGCACAGGAAGAACAGCACGCCGAGCAGGAACAGCGGGTAGAGCTTCGCCGTCGCGCCGAGGCCGAGCAGGAGCCCGGCAAGCAGCGGGCGTTTGCGCGCCCAGGCGAGCAGGCCGGTCGCGGTGAACGCCGTCGCGATCGCGTCGAAGTTCGTGAACGCGTGCACCAGCACCAGCGGCGAGACCGCCACCAGCACCATGTCCCACGGGCGGCGTTTCATCGTCCGCCCGGTCGCCCACACGGTGACCAGCCAGGCCAGCGCCAGGAAGAACGCGGTGAGGTCGAAGTAGACCGCGACCGGCAGCGCGCCGGGCAGCCAGCCGCTCTGGGCGACGTCCAGCCAGCCCGCCGCGAGCTTCGCGTTCGCCCACTGGAAGAGGCCGGTGAACACCGGGTACTCCATGTACCGGGTGTTGTTCTCCGCGGTCTGCGAGCTCTCCTTCCACGACGTGTAGTACGGGAAGGTGCCCGGCCGGTCGAGCCGCTCGGAGCTGTAGAGCGGCACGATGTCCGAGTAGCACATCGCGACGAACGGGCGGCCCGCGCGCCAGTCGAGCTGGGTGGCGCCGCTGGAGTCCTGGTACTGCTGGATGCAGGAGCCCTTGCCGAACCAGCAGAGCATCAGCGCGAGGGTGGCCAGGAGCAGGCCGACGCGCTGCGGCGACCAGAACCAGTGCCGGCCGACCGCCGCGTGCTCGCCGAGCGGGCCGCCGATCGGTCTGGTGACCGCCGCCGCGAGGGGCTCGTTCCAGCTCGGCACGACCCGTTCCGCCCGGGTAAGCGTCACGGGGCCGGGCTCCGGCTCGCGCGTGGTCTCCTCTGGCACGAGTGCGGATGTTAGCGGTCGGCGCCCGTCGCCGAGGTGAAGGCGGTGATCATGCCGGATTCGCGTAGTACGAGGCCAGGACCTCCGCGGCGGCTCCGCGCGTGACGATCTCCTCGCCGCCGTCGTCCTCGACGACCTCGATCCGCTGCCACTGCGGCAATGGCAGCAGCTCCGCCAGCCGGGCCGAAACGGCCTCGCGGTGGACGTCCGGTTCGTCCCGCACGGCGCGTCCGGCCAGCACGATCCGCTCCAGGTCGAGCACCTGGACGAGGTCGGCGAGGCCGATCCCGAGGAAGCCCGCGGCGGTCCGCGTGTCGGGCGCCCGCTTGGCCATGATCTCGACGCAGCCGCGTCGCCCGCAGGCGCAGACGGGCCCGTCGAAGGCGATCGTGGTGTGCCCGAACTCACCCGCGTTGGTCCGCGGGCCGCGGTAGAGGCGCCCGTCGATCAGCAGGCCGACGCCGATGCCGGTGCCGACGAGCACCACCGCGGTCGCCGTCGGCTCGCCGTGCGGCCAGAGCCGGGCGAACGCGGCGGCGTTGGTGTTCTTGTCGAGCGTCACCGGCAGCCCGGTGCGCTTCTCGAGCAGGTCGCGCAGGGGGACGTCGTGCCAGCCGGGCATGTTCGTCGCGTCGCGGACCAGGCCGGCGAGGTGGTCCAGCGGGCCGACCGCGCCGAGGCCAAGGCCCAGCACGTCGAAGCCGTCGGCGAGCTCGAGCGCGGTCGTCCCGATGGCCTCGACGGCCTGTTCGGGCGTGAAGCCGGCCGGGAGCGGGCCGCCGGCCGTCTCCTCGACCTCGCCGATGAGGTTGGTGCGCAGGACGCGGTACTCGTCGCGGTCCAGGCGCGCGCCGAGCGCGTGCCGGGCGCCGGCCCGGATGGTCAGCTGCGTGCGGGGCTTGCCGACCCCCGTCGAAGCCTGGCGTTCCTCGTCCAGCAGGCCGGCGTCGAGGAGTTCGGGCACGATCTTGGAGACGGCCTGCTGGGTGAGCCCGGTGCGTTCGGCGAGCTCCACGCGGCTGAGGCCGCCGGCGCGCAGGATGTGCGTGAGCAGCAGGGCGCGGTTGTGCTCGCGCACGTTGCGCAGGTTCACCCCGGTGTCCGCCATGGACAGGATCTTCCCACGCCTGGCCAATTAAGCAACACTGTTGTTTAATGGGGGCATGAGTGACTTGCGCGTGGGCATCCTCGGGTACGGCATCGGCGGCCGCGTCTTCCACGCGCCGCTGGTGGCGGCGACGCCCGGGCTCACCCCCGCGGTGATCACGACGTCGAGCAACGCCGCCCAGGCGCGCGCCGACCACCCCGGCGCGGAGGTCGTCCCGGACGCCGACGCGCTGTTCGAGCGGGCCGGCGACCTCGACCTCGTCGTGGTCAGCACGCCGAACCGCACGCACGTCCCGCTCGCGCTGCGGGCGATCGAGGCCGGCCTGCCGGTGGTCGTCGACAAGCCGTTCGCGCCCACCGCGCTCGAAGCCGAGCAGGTCGTCGCCGCGGCGAAGGCGGCGGGCGTCGGCCTGACGGTCTTCCAGAACCGGCGGCTCGACTCGGACTTCCTCACCGTCCGGAAGGTGCTCGAGTCCGGCAAGCTCGGCGAGGTCTTCCGCTTCGAGTCCCGCTACGACCGCTGGGTGCCCAAGCCCAAAGACAACTGGCGCGAGTTCGGTGACCCGGCCGAGGCCGGCGGCCTGCTCTACGACCTCGGCGCGCACATCGTCGACCAGGCCCTGCAGCTGTTCGGCCCGGTCACGCAGGTCTACGCGGAGACCGACCGCCGCCGCGCCGGCGTCCAGGTCGACGACGACGTGTTCGTCGCGCTGAAGCACGCCAACGGCGTCCGGTCGCACCTGTGGGCGTCCGCGCTCGCCGGCACGCTGAACCCCCGGTTCCGGGTGCTCGGCGACCAGGCGACGTTCACCAAGTACGGCCTCGACGTGCAGGAACCCCAGATCAAGGCGGGCATGCGCCCCGGCGACGACGGCTGGGCCGTCGAACCCGCGTCGGACGCGGGCCGCATCGGCGTCGGCAACGACGTCAAGACGGTCCCCACCGAGGCGGGCCGCTACGAGCAGTTCTACGCCGACGTGCGCGACGCCCTGCGCGGCGAGGGCGACTTCCCGGTCGACCCGGAGTCGTCGGTCGAAGCCCTGCGCGTGATCGAGGCGGCGCACCGCTCGGGTGTCGAAGGAACGGTCATCAAGCTCTGACCCCCAGTCTGGCCGTGACGCCGGTGTCCCCCAGCGCCGACGTCACGGCCTCCTTCGGCCGCGTTGCTGGTCCTGCAGCTGCTGGAGCCGTTGCTGGAACTGGCGGAACTGCTCGAGCTGATCGGCCTGCTGCCGGTTCCCGTTCCCGGGTTGCTGCCGCTGGTTCTGCTGGTCCTGGTCCTGCTGGTTCTGGTCCTGCTGCTCCGGCTGCTGCAGCTGGACCTGCACCCGGTCCTGCGGCGAGCTGATCGCCGCCACGCGGTCGAAGCGCTCCCCCGGCCGGCCCGACAGGTACAGCTGCATGAACCGGTCCCAGATCGGGCCCGCGAGGGTCGAGCCGAACAGCGGGGCGCCGTTCGGGCCGCGCAACGCCTTGTCGCCGTCGCTGCCCACCCAGACCGCCGCGGACACCGAAGGCGTGTAGCCCACCATCCACGTCTGGGAGTTGGCGTTCGCCGCCGACGCGGGTTCGTCGTTCTGCGGGGTGTGTTGCTGCGTCCCGGTTTTGCCGGCGCACTCGTGGCCGGCCGGGCAGCTGAGCTTGGAGAACTGGATCACCGGGGCGAGCGCCGCCGTCACGTTCCCGGCGATCTGCGCGCTCTTCTGCGGGTCGTTGTCCGCGAACGCGTCGGTCGAGCGATCCTTGGCCTCGTAAGCGGTTTCGCCGTTCGCGTTGGTCACCTTCTGCACGAAGTGCCGGTCGCGCTGGACGCCGCCCGCGGCGAAGGTCGCGTACCCCGACGCCATGTCGGCCGCCGTCACCTGGGTGCCGCCGCCGCCGATGGAGATGTTGTTGTCGCCGGTGAACAGCTTGCTGCGGCCGCCGTTGCCGTCCGTCCGGATCCCGGCTTCCTGCGCCGCTTCCGCCACCCCGGACGGTTTCGTCACGTTCAGGACCATGTCGTAGAAGACGGTGTTCGTGGACCGCTGCATGGCTTCGGCGACCGTGCACTGCTGCGAGCAGCTGCTGCTGTCGCCCGCGTTGCGGATCGGCAGGTCGACGCCGGGGAACGTCCGCGGTGACGTGCCGTCGAAGCGCGCGTCGAGGCCTCGGCCGAGCTTGAGGAACGCGGCCAGGTCGAACGGCTTCATCGACGAACCGGGGTTGTGCGGCTCGTCCGCCCAGTCGCGCCCGGCCAGGTCCTCGCCGTTCGGGCCCTTCACGATCGCGTCGCCGCCGTAGTAGGCGAGCACGCCGCCGGACTTCGGGTCGACCGCGACGAGCGCGTTCAGGATCCGGTTGTCGGTCTGGTCGGCCATCCCCTCGGCGACGGCCTTCTCGGCCGACTGCTGGGCCACCGGGTCGATGGTCGTGAACACCTGGAACCCGCCCGAGTAGTACTGCTTCTCGTCGATGCCCTGCGCGGCCAGCTCGGCCTTGACCTTGGCCTTGATGAACGGGTTCAGCGCGCCCGCTTCCCGGCTCTCCCGCAGCGGGATCGGCGCCGGGAACTTCGCCGAGGCGCGCTGGGCCGGCGTCAGGTAGCCGTTCTTCAGCATCCGGTCCAGCGCGGTGTTCCACCGGCCCGTCGCGACGGCGGTGTTCTCGGACCGGCCCGGCTGCTGGATCAGGCCCGCCAGCAGCGCGGCCTGCGAGTAGTCGAGCTGCCCGACGTCCTTGCCGAAGTAGGCCTGCGCGGCGGCCTGGATCCCGTAGGCGCCGCGGCCGAAGTAGATGATGTTGAGGTAGGCGGTGATGATGTCCGCCTTCTCGTAGGTCTGGTTCATCTTGAACGACTTCGCGAGCTCGACCCACTTGCGGGACAGGGTCGGGTCGTCGTCACCGGACGAGTTCTTGATGTACTGCTGCGAAATCGTCGACCCGCCGCCGGACCCGCCGGTGACCTGGTTGTACGCCGCGCGCAGGATGCCGCCGACGTCGAAGCCGGAGTTGGTCTCGAAGGACGCGTCCTCGGTCGCGATCACGGCCTTCTTCACGACGTCCGGGATCTGGTTGGCCGCCAGGATCTGCCGGTTGCCGCCGGTCGGGACGTCCTTGCCCATCTCGGTGCCGTCGTTGTAGAGGTAGGTCACGGCCTGCCCCTGCGCCTGCGCGACCGTCTCCGGCGAAGGGACGTCGACGGCGAGGTAGGTGATCAGGAACGCGATCGCGGGCACGGCGAACGACAGCCCGGCGACGACGTAGGTGATCCGCCGGACCCGCCGCCAGCGCCGTCGCCGCAGGTCCTGGCCGGTGAGCGGCCGCGGCCGGCGCGGTGGCTGACCGGGGCGCTGGCGCAGGATCGGCACGGTCGGCGGCTCGTCCGGCTCGGTGCCGTTGTGCGCGTGGTGGGTGATCAGCTCGGGCTCGTCGCCCAGCAGGCCGGATCGCGGTGCGGGCCGCCGGGTACGTCGGCGCGGGGCCTGCTGCCGGCCGGGTGACGTGCGGTCGTGGTTCACGGGCCGTCCTCCACGGTGGGCTGCGGACGCAGTCCTCTCGGAAAGGACACGGACCGCGGCCCACCGTGGTTCAGCCGGCTAGTTGCCCGGCGCGCCGGAGTTCGTCGGTGTCTCCTTCGAAGAGGTCGACGACTTCGTGTGCTTCGGCGTGCTCGGCTGCGACGACGACTGGTTGCCGTGGTTGCCGCCCTGGTTGCCGTCGTTGTTGCCGTTGCCGTTGCCGTTGTTGTCGCCGCCGTTGTTCTGGTTCTCGTCCGTCGGGGTCGCGTCGGTGGTCGTGGCCACGTCCGACGACGGCGGCGGCGGGACTTCGCCGCCGATGCGGTCGACCTTGTCGAACCGCTCGCCCGGCTTGCCGGCCAGGTACAGCGAGAGGAACTTCTCCCACATCGGGCCGGCGATGGTCGAGCCGTAGATCGGCGAGTTGTTCTTGCCGTGCAGCGGCTTGTTGCCGTCGCCGCCGACCCAGGCCGCCACCGAGACCGACGGCGTGTACCCCACCATCCACGTCTGCGAGTTCGCGTTCGCCGCCCACGCCGGCTCACCCGCGGTCTTCGTGTGCTGCTGGGTCCCGGTCTTGCCGGCGCACTCGTGGCCGGCCGGGCACTTCAGGTGCGAGAAGTCGATCACCGGCTTCAGCGCCTCGGTGACGTTCCCGGCGATCTGGCGGCTCTTGTCGGAGTCGCTGTCGAACGCGGCCTTGGCGTCGGTCGGCGCCTCGTAGGCGACCTCGTTCTGCCCGTTGCTCACCTTCAGCACGAAGTGGCGGGGGCGCTGCTGGCCGTTGGCCGCGAACGTCGCGTACGCCGCGGCCATGTCCAGCGGCGTGATCTGGGTTTCGCCGCCGCCGAGGGAGATGTTGTTGTCCTTGGTCGAGATGATCGACTGGCCGCCGTCGTCGTTCTTGGTCTTCACGCCGGCTTCGCGCGCCGCGTCCTTGACCGGCTGCTGGTGGGTCTGGTTGAGGACCATGTCGTAGAAGACCGTGTTCGCGGACCGCTTCATCGCCTCGGCGACGGTGCACTCCTGCGAGCAGCTGCTGCCCGGGCCGGCGTTGCGCACGACACGGCCGTCGAAGGTGCGGTTGTTGGAGCCGTCGAACGTCGCGTCGAGGCCCTTGCCCATCTTGAGGAACGCCGTGAGGTCGAACGGCTTCATCGACGAACCCGGGTTCTGCGGTGTGTTCGCCCAGTCGCGCCCGGCCTGGTCCTGCCCGTTGACCTGGATGACCGGCTTGCCGCCGTAGTAGGCGAGCACGCCGCCGGTCTTCGGGTCGACGGCGACGAGCGCGTCGAGCAGGTTGTCGTCGACCTGGTTCTGGAGCGCCTCGGTGGCGGCCTGCTCCGCGGCCTGCTGCGCCTTCGGGTCGATCGTCGTCTGGACGACGAAGCCGCCGGAGTAGTAGCGGTCCTCCGGGATGTCGTGCGCGGCCAGCTCGTCCTTCACCTGCTGGACGACGAACGCGGGTGGCGCGCCGGCCTGCTGCTTGCTGTCTTCGAGCGGGATCGGCGTCGGGAACTTCGCCGCCGCGCGGTCGGCCGCGGTGATGTAGTTGTTCTTCACCATCCGGTCGAGCGCGGTGTTCCAGCGGTCTTGCGCGACCTTGGGGTTCTCCGAGCGGCCCGGCTGCTGGATCAGCCCGGCCAGCAACGCGGCTTCCGAGAAGGTCAGGTCCTTGGCGTCCTTGTGGAAGAAGGCCTGCGACGCCGCGCCGACCCCGTACGCCCCGCGCCCGAAGTAGATGATGTTCAGGTACGCGGTGATGATGTCCTTCTTCTCGTACGTCTGGTTCATCTTGAAGGACTTGGCCAGCTCGGTCCACTTGCGCGTCAGCGTGGGCGCGTCGTTGTCGGTGGCCTTCTTGATGTACTGCTGCGAGATCGTCGAGCCACCGCCCGTGCCGCCGGTGGCCTGGTTGTAGGCCGCGCGCAGCAGGCCGGTGATGTCGAAGCCGGAGTTCGTCTCGAACGACGCGTCCTCGGTCGCGATCGCCGCGTGCTTCATGACGTCGGGGATCTGCTCCGGCGTCAGCAGCACGCGGTTGCCGCCGCGCGGGACGTCCTTGCCCATCGGCGAGCCGTCGGCGAAGAGGTAGGTCACCGCCTGGCTCTGGCTCTGCGCCACCTCGGTCGGCGACGGCACGTCGACCAGGAAGTACGTGATGACGAACGCGATCGCCGGGAGCACGAAGAACACCGCGACGAACGCGTAGGCCACGCGCCGGATGATCTTCCAGCGCCGCTTCTTCCGCTGTTCCGGGGTGAGGACCGGCTTGCCGTCGGCGTCGGACTCGACGTCGGGGGTGTCCGGCTCCTCGTACGCGTGGTGCGTCATCAGCTCGGGGCCGCCGCTCATCGGCGGCGGCTCGGGCCGGTACCCGCGCGGCGGTGTCCGCGGCGGCTGCTGGGGCGGCTGCTGCTGCCACGGCTGCTGCGGGCGGCGCGGACCCTGGCCGGGCGGCGGACCCTGGGGTGCGCGACGGCGCGGATCGGGTCCCTGGCCGGGCCAGGAGCGGGATCGATCGTCGGGCACGGGGCAGTCCTCCAGTGTGCGCGGGCAGCATCGGTCGCCGCCCCCTCTACGAAAGGACGCGCGTACCTCGGCGGGGTTCCCGGAACGAGCGACCTGAAACGCTTCAGGGCCCTCCGCGAACGCGCGGAGGGCCCTGAAGTAGGACGTCGCTAGCCGGGCCCGGAGCCCGGTGGCGAGGCGATCCCGCCACCACCACCGAAGGTGTTGCCGTCGCCGGGATTGGGGGTCGTGATCGGCGGCCCGGGGCGGGTCCGGGTCCGCGTCGGCGTGGACGTGTCGGTGTTCGACGGCTCCGTGCTGGGCGGCGTCTCCGTGGTGCTCGGCGGGGTCGTCGTGGTCGGCGTGTCCGGCGGCTTCGACTGCGTCGTCGTCACGTCGTTGACGTCCTTGCCGATCGGCGCGACCTTGTCGAACTTCTCCCCCTGTTTGCCCTTGAGGTAGAGGTTCATGAAGTTCTGCCACGTCGGACCGGCGATCGTGGCACCGAAGATCGGCTTGTTGTTCGGGTCGTGCAGCGGCTTGTTGCCGTCGCCGCCGACCCAGACCGCGGCCGACACCGACGGGGTGTAGCCCACCATCCACGTCTGCGCGTTGCGGTCGGCGTACGCCTTCGGGTCGCCGTCCTTCGGCGTGTACTGCTGCGTACCGGTCTTGCCGGCGCACTCGTGGCCGCTGGGGCACTTCAGGTGGGAGTGATCGATGACGGGGATCAGCGCCTGGGTGACGTTGCCCGCGATCTGCTGGCTCTTCGACGCGTCGTCGTCGAACGCCGGGTTGGTCTTGATGTTGTTCTGGTCGAACTCCACCTCGTCCTGGGCGTTCGTCAGCTTCGCGACGAAGTGCTGCTCGTGGTAGGTGCCACCGCTGGCGAACGACGCGTACGCGGCCGCCATGTCCTCCGGCGTCACGGCCGTGCCACCACCACCGAGCGAGATGTTGTTGTCGTCGGTGTAGAGGACGCTCTTGCCGTTCGGGGCGACCTTGACCCCGGCTTCCTTGGCCGCTTCCGCGACCCGCGACGGCTTCGTCACGTTCAGGACCATGTCGTAGAACACGGTGTTCGCCGAGATCTCCATCGCCTTGGCGACGGTGCAGTCCTTGCCGCAGCTGGCGCTGTCACCCGCGTTCCGGACCGTGCGGCCGCCGAGCACCCGGTTGTTCGAGCCGTCGAACACCTCGCCGAGGCCCTTGCCCATCTTGAGGAACGCCGTGAGGTCGAACGCCTTCACCGACGAACCGGGGTTTCTCGCCTGGTTGGCGCGGTCCTGGCCGATCTGGTCCTTGCCGTTGGCGTCCTTCACCAGCTCCGGCCCGCCGTAGTAGGCGAGCACCCCGCCGGTCTTCGGGTCGACGGCGACGAGCGCGTTCAGCAGGTTCTCGTCGGTCTGGCCCTTCATGCCGTCGGCCGCGGCCTTCTCCGCGGCGTCCTGGGCCGCCGGGTCGATCGTGGTGAAGATCTTGGCGCCGCTGGAGAACAGCTTGTTCTCGTCGTAACCGCGCGTCGCGAGCTCGTCCTTGATCCGCTGCTGGACCTGGTAGGTGAGCTTGCCCGTGTTCTGGTCCTTGTTGGCGTTCTTCGCGATCGGCGTCGGGTACTGGAAGGTCGCCCGCTCGTCCGCGCGCAGCCACTTGTTGGCGACCATCTGGTCCATCACGTACGCCCAGCGCTTCTGGGCGTACGCCTGGTTCTCCGAGCGGCCGGGGCCCTGGATCAGGCCGGCCAGGAGCGAGGCTTCGGACGCGTTGAGGTCCTTGGCGTCCTTGTTGAAGTACGCCTTCGCGGCCGCCTGGATGCCGTTCGCGCCGCGGCCGAAGTAGACGATGTTCAGGTAGGAAGTGATGATCTCTTCCTTGGACTGCTGGTTGTTCATCTTGAACGACTTGGCCAGCTCGGTCCACTTGCGGGTCAGCGTCGGGGCGTCGTTCTGCGTCGCCTGCTTGATGTACTGCTGGGAGATGGTCGAACCACCGCCCTGGCCGCCGGAGACCTGGTTCCAGACCGCGCGCAGGATGCCGGTGACGTCGAAGCCCGAGTTGGTCTCGAACGTCGCGTCCTCCGCCGAGTACACCGCGTGCTTGACGACCTCGGGCACCTCGCCCGGCTTGAGCAGCTGGCGGTCGCCGCCCGGCGGCAGCTCCCGGCCCATCACCTGGCCGCTGGCGTCGTAGTAGGTGATCGGCTGGTTCTGCAGCGACTTGATGCTCTCCGGCGTCGGCACGTCGACCAGGAAGTACGTGATGACGAACGCGATCGCGGGGACGACGAAGAACAGCCCGACGAAGGCGTACGCCACCCGCCGGATGATCTTCCACCGGCGCTTCTTGCGCTGCGCCGGCGTGAGGACCTTCTTGCCCTTTTCGTCGAGCTCGTCCTGGGGCTCGACGTCGTCGGCGAACTCGTTGAAGGCGGCGTCGTCGTAGCCGTCGTCGTACGGGTCGCGGCCGAGGTCGTCGGTGCCGTTGTGCGCGTGGTGGGTGATCAGGTCCGGCTCGCGCCCCGGAGGCGGCACCGGCCGGTTGCCGGGCTGGCGGAAGCCCTGCGGCGGCGACCCGGGCGGACCCTGCTGCGGGCGCTGCCCGGGCGGCGGGACCGCGCGCCGGGGCGGCATGCCCTGCTGGCCCTGCTGACGCGGGCGCTGCGGCCGCCTCGGCGGCTCGTCGCCGGCGGGCCACTGGGGACCGCCCTCGTCGCCGGCGGGCCACTCGGGCGACCCGCCGCCACGCGGGTTGCCCCGGGGCGGCGTCCCGCGCTGGGGTCGGCGGGGGGCCTCTTCACCGGGCCACGCCGGTCCGGGGTCTTCCCCCGGCCACGGGCCTGACTGGGCACGGCGAGGTGCATCTGGCTCCTGGCCGGGCCAGGAGCGGTTGCGGTCGTCGTTCACGAATGGGCCTCCCAGACCGGCGCCCGGTAGTGCGCCGTTCTGCGCTCTTCAGCGGTTGTGATCCAGCTCACCGGCCTGCGGTCCTTCGTGGACCGTCGGCCGGTTCCCCCGTACCGAGGACGTACGACCGGACCAGGTGGTTCCAGTGGCACGCCCGGCACACTTCGACGTCGTACACGGTGAACTCGGCGAACCGGCCGGCCATTCCGGCCAGCTCTTCGGGGGTCCTCGCCGAGCCCGCGACGTGCTTGAGTTCGTCACCGTAGACCCAGGACACCAGGGTCAACGGTTCCTGGCGGCAGATCGGGCAGGGCTGGTCACCGGCCCGGCCGTGGAACTTCGCCGCCCGCAGCAGGTACGGGCTCGCGTCGCAGGCTTCGTAGCTGCCGACGCGCCCGGAGCGGACTTCGGCCAGCAGCGCACGGCGCTGCAGCGCGTAGTCCACGACCTGCCGCTGGTTAATCACCAGGACAGAGTACGGGCTCTTCCTGTGTCGTCCACGCCCCCTAGCGCGACCTGTGGCGGAGCCGACGGGGACACGCCGGACGTTCGATAACTCTCCGGTCAATTTCGCCCACCGCGCAGTGAGCGGCCTCGTTAGCTTCGCCACTTCGATGTATCGGCGCGATATAGTGGCTGAGTAGGTTGGATCGAGGCGATCGTTCGGAGCAACGCCCGACGTCTCGGTTTGTTCCCGAAAGGGGGTGCGGTGTGCTGGAGTTCGCGATCCTCGGTCTTCTGCACGAAGCGCCCATGCACGGGTACGTGCTGCGCAAGCGGCTGCACGAGACGCTCGGCACGTTCCGGACGTTCTCGTACGGCTCGCTGTACCCGACCCTGCGGAAGCTGCTGCGGGCCGGGTACCTGGTCGAAGAGCTGGACGAGGCCGACGACCGGGCGTGGTCGCGGCGCGGGCGGCGGGTCTACAAGCTCACCGCGGAGGGCAAGGAGCGCTTCGGCGAGCTGCTCGGCGACGCCGGGCCGCAGACCTGGGACGACGAGGGTTTCGGCGTCCACCTGGCCTTCTTCTCGCGGACCCCGGCCGACGTGCGGATGCGGATCCTCGAGGGGCGCCGCCGCCGCGTCGAAGAACGCCGTGAGGGCATGCGGGCGGCACTGGCCAGGGCCGAGGAGAAGATCGATCGCTACACCCGCGAGCTGCACCGGCTGGGGCTGGAGACCAGCGAGCGGGAGGTGCGCTGGCTCAACGAGCTGATCGCGCACGAACAAGCCGAACGGCAGGGTCCGGAGACCTGAGCCGACCGGCGCGGGCCGCAGCGTCGCGGCACCAGACCTACTGAACAGACACGGATTGAAGGAGAAACCCCCATGGGCGAGAACCGCCGCGTACGGGTGGCCATCGTGGGCGTCGGCAACTGCGCGGCGTCGCTGGTCCAGGGAGTCCAGTACTACCGCGACGCGGACCCGGCCACCCGCGTCCCCGGTCTGATGCACGTCGACTTCGGCGGGTACCACGTCCGCGACATCGAGTTCGTCGCCGCGTTCGACGTGGACGCCAAGAAGGTCAGCCGCGACCTGTCCGAGGCGATCTTCGCCTCCGAGAACAACACGATCAAGATCGCCGACGTGCCGCCGCTCGGCGTCACCGTCCAGCGCGGCCACACCCACGACGGGCTCGGCCGCTTCTACCGCGAGACGATCGAGGAGTCCGACGAGACCCCGGTCGACATCGTCGCCGCGCTGCGCGAGGCGCAGGCCGACGTGCTCGTGTCGTACCTGCCGGTGGGCTCCGAGGTGGCCGACAAGTTCTACGCCCAGGCCGCGATCGACGCCGGCGTGGCGTTCGTCAACGCGCTGCCCGTGTTCATCGCCTCCGACCCCGAGTGGGCGCAGAAGTTCACCGACGCGGGCGTCCCGATCGTCGGCGACGACATCAAGTCCCAGGTCGGCGCCACCATCACGCACCGCGTGCTGGCCAAGCTGTTCGAGGACCGCGGCGTCCAGCTCGACCGGACGATGCAGCTCAACGTGGGCGGGAACATGGACTTCCTGAACATGAAGGAGCTCGAGCGGCTCGAGTCGAAGAAGATCTCGAAGACCCAGTCGGTGACGTCGCAGGTCGACCGCGAGCTCGGCAAGGGCAACGTCCACATCGGACCGTCGGACTACGTGCAGTGGCTCGACGACCGCAAGTGGGCCTACGTCCGGCTCGAGGGCCGCGCGTTCGGCGACGTGCCGCTGAACCTGGAGTACAAGCTCGAGGTGTGGGACTCGCCGAACTCGGCGGGCATCATCATCGACGCCGTGCGCGCCGCGAAGATCGCGCTCGACCGCGGCATCGGCGGCCCGATCCTGTCGGCGTCGTCCTACTTCATGAAGTCGCCGCCGGAGCAGTACGACGACGCGACCGCCCGCGACGCCGTCGAGAAGTTCATCCGCGGCGAAGTCGAGCGGTAGAGCAGACCCCCGTCGAAGGCCGTCACCGCTGGTGGCGGCCTTCTTCGCGTGGTGCACTAAACCGGTGGGGCGGGGTGCGCGTTGGCGGGGCGTGAGTGCGAGCGTGGGCGAGAGCGCGCCGGGGGACCTGGGCGCGCCGACGTTCCACGACCTGTTCCGGGAGTACTTCGCCCAGATGACGCGGCTCGCCCACCTGCTCGGCGCGGACGACGCGGAGAACGTCGCCCAGGAGGCCTTCGTCAAGCTCCACCAGCGCTGGGACACCCTGTCCGACCACACGCGGGTGGCCGGCTACCTCCGCACGACCGTGGTGAACATGTCCCGGTCGCGCACGCGGCACCTGCGCGTCGTCCGGCGGACCCCGCAGGACCGGCCGCCGGACGAACTGTCGGCCGAGGTCCGGGCGGTGGCCAACTGGGAGCACGAGCGGTTGCGGACGGTGCTGGGGAAATTGTCCCGTCGCCAACGCGAGGTGCTGGTGCTTCGCTATTGGCTGGACCTCAGTACGGCGGGCATCGCGGAGACCCTGGGTATTTCCCCGGGAACGGTCAAGGCGACGACCCACCACGCGATGGAGAACCTGCGCAAGCACCTGGGGGAAGAGCCGGGAGGTGAGCGATGACCGACCTGGAACGCAAGCTGGCCGAAGCACTGCGCGGGCAGGCGGAGGAGGTCACGCCCAACCTCGACGCGGCGTGGGCGGAGCAGCAGAGGAGGCAGCACCGACCCCGGCGCCGCCGGTTGACGGTGGTGATCGCGCCACTGGCGGCGGTCCTGGTGGTGCTGACCAGCGTGCTCCTGGCCACGCAGCTGAACACGGCTTCGGCTCCGCCGGCGAACCCGGGGCAAGCGCTGAAGCTGGCGACGCCGGTGTACGAACCCATGGCGGAGCTGGTCATGACGGGTACGCCGGTGGCCCTCACGGAGTTCGCCGGCCAGACCGACCGCTGGCGAGCCTGGGCTTTCACGACGATCCGGCGGGGCGAACCCGGCCTGCTGTTCTGCGTGGCCGCGATGCCCGCGGACTTGCCGTTCAGCAGCAGCAGCCCGCAGTTCGGCCCTTCGCCGCGGTGCGTTCCCTTCGTTTCGGCGGACGGGAAGGTCCTCTTGGCCGGGTACATCGGCGAAAACTTCGGGCCGCTGCCGCCGGACAAGGCGGTCTACCTGCTCGGCTCCACGACGGATCTCCTGCGGCTCTACGACGCGAAGGGCGACCTGAGCCAAGGCCGGTGGGTTGGCAGGCTGGGGAACACCTACCAAGTGTTCGTGGCCGATGTGGCCGCCGGCTCGCCGCCGGTGCGCTTCGAGGTCAGCTGAGCCCGAGGGCGCCCGGCAGGTCGGTGATCTTCTCCACCACCGCCGTGGCCTGCTTCAACACCTCGGGATCCGGCGGGAAGTGCGGGTTGGGCACCGCATACACCGCCATCCCGGCCGCCAAAGCCGACCGCAGCCCGTTCGTCGTGTCCTCCACAGCGGCGCAATCGCCCGGCGAAACACCCAGCAGCTCGGCCGCCCGCAGGTACACGTCCGGCGCCGGCTTCCCGGCCCCCACCTGCTCCGACGACACCGCCGCTCCCACCGGCAAACCCGTCACGTCCAAGAAGCCCTTGATCAAGATCACCGGCGACGAACTCGCGATCGCCACCGGCCACCGCGCCGACACCTGCCGCACGACCTCGACCGCTCCGGGGATCAACGGCGGCTCGGCCGCGTATCGCGCCGCCATCCGCTTGACCACCAAGGTCGCGATCTCCGGTGGCGACAGCCGCGCGCCCAGTTCCTCCACCAGGTAGCGGGCCCACTCCGGCGTGCTCATCCCCTGCTGCGCCCGCGTCGCCTCGGGGAGCCACGTGCCGCCGTGCTCGGCCACCACCGCCCGGCGCACCTCGTCCCAGATGCGCTCCGAGTCCACCAAGACGCCGTCGAGGTCGAAGATCACCGCTTCCATCCCCCGAGCCTAGCCTGTGAGCCGACTTACTTAGCCACCCTTACTAATTTTTGTTAGCATAGCTAAGTGACTTCCCCGATCGCCGACCTCGCCCACCGGCTGCGGCCGCTGGTCTTCCGGCTGTACCACCAGGTGCGCCGGCAGACGCCGCAGCTGTCGCTGACCCTCACGCAGGGCTCGGTGCTGAGCGAGCTGGTCAACGGCGGGCCGCGGCGGATGAGCGCGCTGGCCGAGTTCGAGCAGGTCAAGCTGCCGTCGATGACCGACGTCGTCAGCCGCCTCGAGCGCCTCGGCCTCGCCACCCGCACGCCGGACCCCGCCGACCGGCGGGCGGTGCTCGTGGACGTCACCGACGAGGGTCGCCGCTTCTACGCCGAGACGGTGGCCGCCCGGGAGGAGTTCCTCCGCGAGCGGCTCATCGCCATGGACGACACCGACCGCGCCGCGATCGAAGCCGCTCTCCCGGCCCTCGCCAAGTTGCTTGTCGACACCAAGAAGGAGGAACTGATCAGCGATGAGCGCTGAACACCACTCGAGCCTGCTGGACGCCGTCAAGGGCCAGCCCAAGCAGGTGTGGATCACCGCGTTCGCCGCGGTCATCGCCTTCATGGGGATCGGGCTGGTCGACCCGATCCTGCTGTCCATCGCCAAGGGTCTGGACGCGACGCCGTCGCAGGTCACGCTGCTCTTCTCGTCCTACCTCGGCGTCCAGGTCATCGCGATGCTGGTCACCGGCGCGGCGAGCGCCAAGTTCGGCCCGAAGAAGACCGTCCTGGTCGGGCTGACGCTGATCGTCGCGGCCACCGCGCTGTGTTCGGCCGCCGGCTCGATCGAGCAGCTCGTCGGCCTGCGCGCGGTCTGGGGGCTCGGCAACGCGTTCTTCATCGCGACCGCGCTTTCGGTGATCGTCGGCGCCGCGACCGGCGGCCAGTCCGGCGCGATCCTGCTCTACGAGGCCGCCCTCGGGGTCGGCCTGTCGGTCGGTCCGCTGCTCGGCGCGCTGCTCGGCAGCATCTCGTGGCGCGGTCCGTTCCTCGGCACCGCGATCCTGATGGCCGGCGCGCTCGTGCTGTGCGCGGTCTTCCTCAAGAGCGACAAGGGTGAGCAGCGCGCCCCGATCAAGCTGCTCGACCCGCTGCGCGCGCTGAAGCACCCCGGTCTGCTGCGCACCTCGGTCGCGTCGGCGCTGTACACGGCCGCGTTCTTCGCGGTGCTGGCCTGGTCGCCGTTCGTCCTCGGCTGGAGCGCCATCGCCGTCGGGCTGGTCTTCTGCGGCTGGGGCCTGTGCGTCGCCGTCGCCGGGGTCGCCCTCGCGCCGCGGCTGGCCGCCAGGCTCGGTGAGCGGCACGCCGCCGCGGCCGCCGTCTTCGGCTACGCCGTGCTGATGCTGGTGCTCGCCGTGCCGAGCAAGCCGGTCCTGGTCGCCGGGATCATCGTCTCGGGGCTCGTGTCCGGCCTGCTGAACACGCTGTTCACCGGCACCGCGATGTCGATCAGCGACGCGCCGCGCCCTGTCGCCAGCGCGGGCTACAACTTCTGCCGCTGGCTCGGGGGCGCCGTCGCCGCGACGCTCGTCGGGCACGTCGCCGAGTGGTTCGGCTCGCCGCAGGCGCCGTTCATCGCCTCGGCCGTGCTGTGCGTCGTCGCGGGTGCGCTGCTCTCGCTGCGGGAGCGCCAGGCCGACCCGCACGCGGTGCCGCAGGAAGCCGCGCTCGTCGGCGAGGAGTTCTGACCGGAACGCCAGTACACCAGGTGTTCACCTGAATGTCTGGATTGGCTGGTTTTGGGAGCTTAGGTTCGGTTCGTTCCCGAACTCCCACCCTGGAGGCGTTGTGCTCGACCGCCTGCTCCCGCTGTTCCCCGCCCACCCTGGCGGCCGATCCCCGATCACCTGCGAGTACCGCTGCGGCAACGCGTGCGCCCACCCCGAGGCCAACGAATCCGGCAACGAGTACTTCGGCGACGTCGTCAAGGACATCTCGCGCCGCCGGGTGTTCAAGGCCGGTGCCGTGATGGCCGCCGCCGCGGGCGGGTTCGCCGCCCTGTCCGGCACGGCGGCGGCCTCGCCCGCCGGGCCCGCTTCGAAGCCGCCGCGGCCCGTGCCCGGCACCGACTTCGAACCGGTCCCGCCGAACAAGCTCGACCAGGTCAGCATCCCCGCGGCCTACGACCAGCGCGTCGTCGTCCGCTGGGGCGACCCGGTCGTCGCCGGCGCCCCGAAGTTCGACTTCACCAAGCAGACGGCGGCCGCGCAGGCCAAGCAGTTCGGCTACAACAACGACTTCGTCGGCCTGATCCCGCAGGACCCGCTGGGGCTGAGCAACCTGCTCGTGGTCAACCACGAGTACACGACCGAGGTCCACATGTTCCCGGCCGACCAGTACGACCCGGCGAACCCGACCGAGGAGCAGGTCAAGATCGCCTGGGCGGCGCACGGCCTGTCGGTGCTGCTGACCCGCCGCGACCCGGTGCACGGCGGCCTCGCGGTCGTCCCGAGCCGGTACGGCCGCCGGATCACGCTCGACACGGTCTTCGAGGTCCGCGGCCCGGCCGCGGGCTCGAAGTACCTGAAGACGTCGGCCGACCCGAGCGGGCGCAAGGTCCGCGGCACGCAGAACAACTGCTCCGGCGGTGTGACGCCGTGGGGCACGGTGCTGTCCGGCGAGGAGAACTTCGACCAGTACTTCGCCAACTCCGACAAGGTCACCGACCCGGTCGCCGCCGCGCGGCTCAAGCGCTACTCCGTCGGCGCCGGGACGAGCACCCGCAAGTGGGAGCGCTTCGACAAGCGCTGGGACGTCTCGCAGGAGCCGAACGAGCCGAACCGCTTCGGCTGGGTCGTCGAGATCGACCCGAACGACCCGGACTCGACGCCGGTCAAGCACACCGCGCTCGGCCGGTTCAAGCACGAGGCCGCCAACGTCAAGATCACCGCCGACGGCCGGGTCGCCGTCTACTCCGGCGACGACAGCCGGTTCGAGTACATCTACAAGTTCGTTTCGAAGGGCAAGTACAAGCCCGGCAACAGCGCGCACGCGCGGCGGCACAACTCGGCGCTGCTCGACGAGGGCACGCTGTACGTCGCCCGCTTCACCGGCGACAGCCCCGGCGAGATCGACGGCACCGGCAAGCTCCCGGCGGACCACGAGTTCGACGGCACCGGCGAGTGGATCCCGCTCGCCAGCGGCGAAAAGTCCTTTGTGGACGGATTCACCGCCGAGGAGGTCTACGTCTTCACGCGCCAGGCCGCCGACAAGGTCGCCGCGACGAAGATGGACCGGCCGGAGGACATCGAGCCGAACCCGGTCAACGGCCGGATCTACGCGGCGCTGACCAACAACACCGACCGCGGCGCGGCGGGCAAGGCCGGCGTCGACGAGGTGAACCCGCGCAACGGCAACAAGAACGGCCACATCCTGGAGTGGGAGGAGAACCGCGGCGACGCGGCGTCGACGCGCTTCTCCTGGCGGCTGCTGCTCGTCTGCGGTGACCCGGCCGCGGCCGACACGTACTTCGGCGGCTTCGACAAGGGCCAGGTCAGCCCGATCTCGTGCCCGGACAACGTGGCCTTCGACCGGCACGGCAACCTGTGGATCGCCACCGACGGCAACGCCCTCGGCGCGAACGACGGCCTGTTCTCGGTGCCGGTCACCGGCCCGGAGCGCGGGCACGTCAAGCAGTTCCTCTCGGTGCCGGTCGGCGCCGAGACCTGCGGCCCGGTCGTGACGGACCACCTCGTGCTCGTCGCGGTCCAGCACCCGGGCGAAAACGCGGCGAGCTCGGCGAACCCGACGTCGCACTGGCCCGACGGCGGCACCGCCCAGCCGCGGCCGTCGATCGTCTCGGTGTGGAAGAAGGGCCGCTTCGGCCTGCCCGGCCGCATCGGCGAACGCTGACGCGCGGGGCCCGCACCGGCCGAGATTCACTCTTAAGTGGACGGTTCTCGCCCGGTGCGGGCCCCGGCCCCGCGCCATAGTCGAGGCATGGTCCGTTCGGCTCGCGTGGTGGCAGTGGCGGTGGTGGCGCTCTCGGGGACGGTCGTACCCGCGGCCGCCGCGGGCGCGCCGTCGGCGTGCGGCGGGATCGCGGCCAACCCGAGCGTCGAGGAGACCGCCCGCAACGGCGCTCCGGACGCCTACGTCTTCACGCCGGCCGCGCCCGTGCCGCCCGGTACTCCGTCCGCCAAGGTGCCGCGGCTGCTGACCGAGCAGGCGTTCGCCGTCGACGGGCAGCGGTCCGCGGTGATCCAGACGCCGGACGGCAAGGCCAGCACCGCGACTTCGACCGAGAAGTTCGTGCCCGGCGGCGTCTACACGCTGAGCGTGTCGACCGGCTCGTACGTGCCCGCCGCCGGACCGGCGACCGGCCTGCGCTTCTACGACGTGACCGGCGCCCAGGTCCAGGAGACCAAGCTGGTCGCCGACCACGACGCCGCCGACGGCCACCTGGCGAAGCAGGAGTTCCCGCCGGTGACGGCCCCGGCGAAGGCCGCGTCGGTGAAGTTCTTCGCGACGACGAGCGCCGAGCGGCTGCGCTGGGACTGCGTCGGCCTGCAGCTCGCGGCGTACTCCGTGAAGAAGGAAGTGCAGAACCCGGCGACCGGCGCGTGGGGCCCGTTCGCGACGGTCACCGCGGGCGAGACCGCCCACTACCGCGTCACCGTGGCGAACGAGGGCACGCAGGACCTCTCCGGGATCACCGTGCTGGACCCGTGGTGCACCGGGACGTTCGCGCCGTTCGCCCTCGCGGCGGGCGCGAACAAGGCGCTGACCTGCGACCACCCGAACCTGACGGTGGCCGACACCGGGCACGTCAACACGGCGAAGGTGACCGGCGTCCAGTACCCGGGCGGCACGCTGGGCGACAAGACGGCGTCGGCGACGATCACCGTCCTACCGCCGCCGGCGATCGCCAAGATCGGCGACTTCGCCTGGGCGGACCGCAACCGCGACGGGATCCAGGACCCGGACGAGCCCGGCGTCGCGGGCGTGAAGGTGACGCTGAAGGACGGCGCGGGCGGCACGGTCGCCACCACGACGACGGACGACAAGGGCAAGTACGGCTTCGAGAAGCTGAAGGACGGCACGTACCAGGTCTGCTTCGCGGTGCCCTCGGGCTACGCGGTGACCAGCAAGGACGCGGCTCCCGACGACCGCGATTCGGACGCGGGGCCGGACGGCTGCACCGCGCCGCGCACGGTCGGCGCCCCGTCGCACGAGGACTTCGCGGTCGACCTCGGCCTGGTCACGCCGACGAACCGCATCGGCGACTTCGCCTGGTCGGACACCAACGGCAACGGCCTGCAGGACGCGGGCGAGCCGGGCCTGGCCGGCGTGAAGGCCGTGCTGAAGAGCGGCGACAAGGAGATCGCGAGCGTGGTGACGGGCCCGGACGGCGCGTACGGCTTCGACGGTCTCGAGGACGGCAGCTACCAGGTGTGCTTCACGGCGGACGGCAAGCACCCGACGCTGAAGGACGCCGGAGACGACACCAAGGACTCCGACGCGGATCCGGCGACGGGCTGCGCGGATTCCCGGCAGCTCGGCCCGGACAAGCGGGACGACCGGACGGTCGACGTGGGCTTCGCGTAGTTACGGTGGGGACATGACGGATCTTCCCCTCGCCCTCGTGACCGGCGCTTCCCGCGGCATCGGCAAGGCGGTCGCCCACCAGCTGGCCCCGACCCACCGCGTCCTTCTCGGCGGCCGGGACGCGGCCGCCCTCGAGGCGCTGGCGAAGGAGCTTCCCGGCGCGAAGCCGTGGCCCGTCGAGCTGACCAACGCGGACTCGCTCGCCTCGGCGGTCGCGGACATCCCGTCGCTGGACGTCCTGGTCCACTCGGCGGGGGTCGCCCACCTCGGCCGTGTCGAGGAGGCGCCGGCTCAGGCGTGGCGCGACAACTTCGAGGTCAACACCCTGGCCGTGGTCGAGCTGACCCGTCTCCTGCTGCCGGCGTTGCGCGCGGCCCACGGCCACGTGGTGGTGATCAACTCCGGCGCGGGCCGCAACGCGCGTCCGGGCTGGTCGCCGTACGCGGCGAGCAAGTTCGCCGTCCGCGCCTTCGCCGACGCCCTGCGCGAGGAAGAGCCGGAGATTCGCGTGACGTCGGTCTACCCCGGCCGCACGGACACCGAGATGCAGCAGGAGATCTTCAAGGGCGAAGGCCGCGACTACGACACTTCGCACCTGCTGAAGGCGGACTCGGTGGCGACCGCGGTGGTGACGGCGGTGTCCGCCACCCCGGACGCCCACCTGACCGAGCTGATCCTGCGGCCGAACTAGGCCCGCAGCCGGGCGGCGGTCTCGGCCACCCCGGCCTGGACCTTCGCCCGATCGACCTTCAGCGACTCGCCGTCGGCGACGACCTGCTCGCCCGCGACCCACACGTCCCGGACCCGCCGCGACCCCGCCGCCCACACGAGGTTCGACAGCAGCTGCACGTCCGGCACGTCCACGCCGCACGCGAACGCCGGGTCGTCGAGGTCGATGTGCACCAGGTCGGCCCAGCGGCCCGGCTCGAGCGCGCCGATGTCGTCCCGGCCCAGCGCCGCGGCCCCGCCGCGGGTCGCCAGCAGGAAAACGTCGGCCGCGGTCAGCACCGTCGAGTCGCCCGTCGCCAAGCGGGCGAACATCGCCGAGAGCTGGAGCTCTTCCCACAGGTCGATGTCGTCGTTCGACGCCGGGCCGTCCGTGCCCAGACCCACCGCGACCCCGGCCGCGCGCAGGTCCGCGATCCGCGCGATGCCCGAAGCCAGCTTCGCGTTCGAACCCGGGCAGTGCGCCATGCCGACGCCGTGCGCCGCGAACAGCGCGATGTCGGAGTCCGAGAGGTGGATCGCGTGCGCGGCGAGCACCCGGCCGTCGAGCATGCCCAGCTCACGGAGCAGCGCGGGGACCGAACCGTGCGAGGCGCGGACCGCCGTGTCTTCCGCGGCCGCCTCGGCGACGTGGATCTGCACCAGCGCACCGCGCGCGGCCGCCGACTCCGCCGTCGCGCGCAGCCCCTCCGAGGAGAGCATGTACGCCGAGTGCGGGCCGTAGCCCAGCTCGATGCGGTCGCCGTGGCCGAAGCGCAGGCCGTCCGTGTCGATCCAGCGCTCGATCGCCGCCAGCTGCGCGCGCCAGTCGAGGCCCGGCAGCTCCATCACCGGCGGAGCGACCAGCACGCGGCCGCCCGTCGTGAGGACCGCGTCGACCAGCTGCTCGCCTTCGAAGTACATCTCGGCGCTGGTCGTGACGCCGTGGCGCAGCATTTCGACCGAGCCCAGCAGCATGCCGGTGCGGACGTCTTCGGGCCGCAGCTTCGCTTCGGCGGGCCAGATGATCTCGTTGAGCCAGGGCAGCAGCGGCAGGTCGCCGCCCATGCCGCGCAGCAGCGTCATCGGGCTGTGCGCGTGCGTGTTGACCAGGCCGGGGAGCAGGATGCCGGTCAGGGTGGTGACCGGTGCGGCGGACTCGGGGGCGGTGGCCGCCGGTCCGCAGTAGGAGATGCGCCCGTCGGCGTCCACATCGACGACCGCGTCACGCAGGAGCGAACAGGACGCGTCGGCGGGGAGAACGACAGGGGCGTGGAAACGGCGTTGCATCTCTGGATACTACGCACCCTCGATTACGAGACGACTCCACTCCGCCACGCCCACGCCGCGATCTCCACGCGGTTGCGCGCGCCGATCTTGCCCTGCACCGACGCCAGGTGCGTCTTCACCGTGGACAGCGAGAGGAACAGCTCCGCGCCGATCTCGGTGTTCGTCAGCCCGCGCGCCGCCGCCTTGACGACGTCCATCTCCCGCGCGGTCAGCGGCTCCGACGGCGGTGCCGCCTGCGAACGGGCCGAGCCGCCGTCGAAGTGCTTGAGCAGGCGGATGGTGATCTGCGGCGAGACCAGCGCGTCCCCGCGGTCGGCCGCGCGGACCGCTTCGATCAGCAGCGCCGGGCCGGCGTCCTTGAGCAAGAAGCCGTGGGCGCCGTTGCGCAGCGCCGTGTGCACGTACTCGTCGAGGTCGAACGTCGTGACCACGACCACCTTCAGCGGGTCGGCCACGTCCGGGCCGGCCAGCTGCCGGGTGACCTCGAGCCCGTCGAGGCCCGGCATGCGGATGTCGAGCAGGCAGACGTCCGGGCGCAGCTCGCGGGCCTTCGACACCGCCGAGACGCCGTCCGCGACGTCGGCGACGACCTCGATGTCGTCCTGGGCGTCCAGGATCATGCGGAAGCCCATCCGCACCATCTCCTGGTCGTCGGCGATCAGTACCCGGATCACTCGTCCCCTTCCGTGTCTTCTCCGGCGGCCAGCGGCAGCCACGCTTCGACCCGCCAGCCACCGTCCGGGCCGCGCCCGGCCGACAGCCGTCCCTTGAGCAGCGCGACGCGCTCGCGCATGCCGACCAGACCGTATCCGCCCGATCCGCCGGCCGGCCGCCGCGCCGTCTCGTGGCCGTTGTCCGTCACCCGCAAGTGCAGCTCGGCGCCGCTCACCTCGGCGAGGACGAACGCGTCCGTCGCGTCCGAGGCGTGCTTGCCGACGTTCGTCAGCGACTCCTGGACCAGCCGCAGAGCCGAGCGGCCGACCTCGTGCGGCAGGTCCGGCGGCAGGTCGAGGTGCATCGACGTCGGCACGCCGTGGTTGGCGCTCTCGACCAGCTTCCGCAGGTCGGCGCCCAGGTCGGTGGTGGCCTGCTCGCTGAACTCGCTCGACCCGGCGGGCGCGTCGCCGCGCATCGAGCGGACCAGCCGCCGCATCGCCGCGAGGGCCTCGACGCCCGCGTTCTCGATCCGGCCCATCGCCTCGACGGCCACCTGCGGGTCCTTTTCGGCCATCATCCGCGCGGCCTGGGCCTGCACGACGATCCCGGTGACGTGGTGGGCGACGACGTCGTGCAGCTCGCGGGCCAGCGCCATCCGCTCGGCGGTCTGCGCGTCGGCCACCGCCGACTTGACGACCGTGGTGCGCTCGGAGTCCCGCGACCGCAGCATCAGGCCGGTGGCGATCGAGATGCCGAGCAGCAGCGCCGCGGCGAAGGCCAGGACCGACAGGACCTGGGGGTCGCTCTGCAGGCCCCGGGGCTGGTTCGAGTTGAGGATCGCGGCGAGGGCGACGACGGCGGAGAGGAGGCCGATCCGCGGCCACGACTGGCTCAGGCCGCGGGCCCGAGTCAGGTTCACGATCACGCCCATCGCCGCGATGACCTGCACGAACGGCACCCCGCCCGGCATCGGGTAGTCGTAGCGCAGGTGCAGGAACGGCGTGACGACCGCGGACACCAGCAGGATCCCGCCGATGCCGAGCAGCGCGTCCGCGGGCCGCCGCGGCGACAGCACCGCGACGAGGGCCGCGGCGAGCGAGCAGAAGAGGATCGGGAACCCGCGGGCGTTGCTCGAGTACGTGTAGCCGAACTCGAACAGCAGCGCGAACCCGAGCAGCCCGATCAGCGGCCACTGCCCCATGGCCAGCTCGTTCACCCGCTGCAGCTTCCGCGTCCGCGGGGCGGCGTTCGGCCGGCGGTCCCGCAGCGTGATCGCGGGCACGACCGGTCCGACGAGCAGCAGCAGGCCGAACACCAGACCCTGCGACGCCGTGCCGCTGTCGATGTCGTTGATACCCCGGTACCGGCCGAAGAGCGCGACGAGGCCGCCGACGACCAGGAAGCTGACCACGCAGAACGCCACGCCCGCCCGCGCCCGCCGGGTGACGTAGTAGACCATCAATACCCCGGCCACGACCTCGGTGATGGTGATCTTCGGCAGCACGCTGGAGTACGCCGGGAGGCGGAACGCGTAGATCCACAGCGTCGAGAACACCAGCACCGCGCCGCCGGCCACCCCGGCGACCGCCGCGCGCTTCTGCGCCCACACCGCGCAGGCGACCATCGCGAACATGCCGGGCAGCAGCCCGAAGTCGATGAACTTGGGACCGTGATCGTCGAGGGCCGCCTGCGTCGTGAAGACGACGTCGAAGAGCAGCGCGGCGTACAGGACGGCCGAAGGCACGCCGATGCGCCGCACCAGGGCGGCGGCGCGGGCGTACAGCGTTTTCGGCGGGGGCGCGGCGGTCACAACGTGACGTTAGAGGATCGGGCCGCGTCCGCACCTTGGCCGAGTGGCCCGCGCTCCCTCGGCCGATCGGCCGATGCCGCACCGGGACTGACTGGCCGTCTGCCCGAAGTGGACACCGCCCGATCTCCGCGAAGCTCGTCGGCGTCAAGATCCGAACCGACAGGGGAGAACGTGGTGGACCCGAACACTCCACAATCGACGATCGGGCCGGTGCTTTCCGGCCGCGGGCTCGTGAAGCGCTACGGCGCGCAGTACGCCCTCGCCGGCATCGACATCGACATCCAGCCACGGGACGCCGTCGCGATCGTCGGGCCCTCGGGCTCGGGCAAGACGTCGCTCCTGCACGTCCTGGCCGGGATCCTCCGGGCCGACGACGGGCAGATCTTCCTGGCCGGGCAACGGATCGACCACCTCGGCGAGAAGAAGCGCAGCGAGCTGCGCCGCACCGAGTTCGGCTTCGTCTTCCAGTCGGGGATGCTGGTGGCCGAGCTGTCGGCCGAAGAGAACGTCGCGCTGCCGTCGCTGCTGGCCGGGCTCGGCCGCAAGGAGGCCATCGAAGCCGGCCGCCAGTGGCTTTCGCGCCTCGGCCTGGCCGGCAAGGAGAAACGCCGTCCCGGCGAGCTGTCCGGCGGCGAAGCCCAGCGCGTCGCGATCGCCCGCGCCCTGACCCACCGGCCGAAGGTGATCTTCGCCGACGAGCCGACCGGTGCCCTCGACACGCGCACCGGCCGCGACACGATGGACGCCCTGCTCGGCGCCGCCCACGAGACGGGCGCCGCGGTGATCGTGGTGACCCACGACCGCGAGCTGGCCGAGTCGATGCCGAAGACCGTCGCCATCCGCGACGGCCTGATCGCGACGAGGCTGGCGGCGTGAACTCGCTCCAGATCGCCCTGCGGGTGCTGAAGGTCGACCGGCGGACCCGGACGTCGGCGATCCTCACCGCGATCGGGGTGGCCGTCGCGACCGGGCTGGTGCTGCTGCTGGCGACGCTGCCGTTCGCCACGCAGAACCGCGAGCAGCGGGCCCTCTGGCAGGGCCAGGACTTCTTCAGCCGCGGCTCCGACGCCCCGGCCAAGATCCTCTTCAACTCCTCGAAGGACTACTTCGGCGGACAGCAGATCATGCGCGTCGACGTCGCGCTGGCGCCCGGGGCCACCGCCGCCGAAGTCCCGCTGCCGGCCGGGGTGCCGCAGCTGCCGGGGCCGGGCGAGACCGTCGTGTCGCCCGCGCTCGGCCGGCTCCTGCAGGCGCACCCGGCCGACCAGCTCGGCGACCGGTTCGGCAAGCCCGTCGGCGCGCTCGACGAGAACGGCCTCCGCTTCCCGGAGCAGCTCGTCGCGCTCGTCGGGCACACGCCCGACCAGATGCCGGAGAACGCCAACCCGATCGCGGGCTTCCCCGGCGGGAAGGCGCGCCCGGATCCCCTGCTCATGCTGCTGTCCTGGGTCGGGATCATCGTGCTGCTGGTGCCGAGCCTGGTGCTGGTCGCGTCCTCGGCGCGGCTGACCGCGGCCCGGCGGGAGCGGCGGCTGGCCGCGATCCGGCTGGTCGGAGCGACGCCGGGGCAGGTCACGAACATGGTGGCCGCCGAGACGACGTTGTCCGCGGGCATCGGCGCGCTGCTGGGCCTGCTGATCAGCCCGGCGCTGCACGGCCTCGCGTCGTTCGTGCCGTGGGCCGGGGGCACCTGGCTCGCGTCCGACTTCGCGCTGCCGGTCGGCCTGACGGTGTTCATCGTCCTGGCCATCCCGGTGCTCGTGGTGCTGGCCGGCGTCCTCGGCCTGCGCCGCGTGCTCAAGAACCCGCTGTTCGCGACGGGCGGCCACACGAGGAAGCCGTTGCGCTGGTGGCGTCTGCTGGCGCTGCCCGCGGCCGGGCTGTTCTTCCTCGTCGCGGTGACGACGGCGAAGGACTCCGGCGGCATCACGATGGTCATGGCGGGCCTGTTCCTGCTGGTCGGCTCGGCCGCGGTCGTCGGGCCGTGGGTGACGTCGGCGGTGGGCGGCACGTTCGTCCGGATCTGGCGGCGCCCGTCGGCGCTGCTCGCCGGCCGCCGCCTGCGGGACGACCCGAAGGGCGCCTACCGCGCTTCCGCCGGGATCGTGCTCGCGGTGTTCGCCGGGTCGATGGCGCTGACGCTGCTGCCGACGTTCGAGTCGATGGCCGGCGGCGGGCGGTCCTTCCAGGACTCCGTGCTCTACGTCGACACCGACGCCCAGCACGCGGGCAAGGTCGTCGACCAGGCCAACGCGTCGCTGCAGAAGTACGGGCAGGCCGATAAGGCCGTCGCGGTCGGCGAGGTCTACCTCGTCCAGGGCGAGGGCCGGGAGCGCACCGGCAACCGGGCGCTGGTGATGACCTGCGCGGACGCCGTCAAGCTGACCCGGTACGGCCTCACGCCGGCCAACTGCGCCGGCGGTCCGGCCGTCTTCGGCGACACGCAGCTGGACCTGGCGAAGTACAAGATCGCCCCGGAATGGGAGGCCCCCGCGGTGGCCGTGAACTCGGGTACGCGGGCGGAGGCCGTGCCGCCCCGGGACTCGGACCTGTCCAGCACGTCGATCATCGACCCGGCCGCGTTGCCGGCCGGCGTCACGCCGAAGTACGTCACCGTCGTCGCGCCGACGACCGACACCAACCGCGAGATCGTCCGGACGGCGCTGGCCGCGCCGGCCGCCGGCGAGGAGGTCGGCAGCCGCGACCAGTACCTGTTCAACCAGCAGACCGAGCTCGGCGACCTGCGCCGGGTCACGGTGATCGGGCTGATCGCCGCCGGCGTGCTCGCCGGCTGCAGCGCCGCGGTCGCGACCGCGGGCTCGGTGATGGACCGCCGTCGGACGTTCGGGGCGTTGATGGCGGCCGGCACGCCGGTGCGGGTGCTGGCGAGGGCGCTGCGGATGGAGGCCGCGCTGCCCGCGCTGGTCGCCACCATCGGCGCGGGAATCGTCGGGGTACTGGTCGGTGTTGGGCTGTACAGCATGGTCGACCCACGCGGAATCGTGCTCAGCCCGTGGCTGCTGGCGCCGGTCGTGCTCGGGGTCGGGGTGGCCCTGCTCGGCGCGTCGGTCTGCACGCCCGCCCTCAAGCGGGTCCAGGCCGAGCCGCTGGCCGAGGAATAGGGAAGGAAGTTCGCCCCTCTGTCGGGGGAGGGGCGAACTCCTACCGCTTCTCGAAGATCAGGTCGTGCGAGACGCGGCCTTCGACGTCGGCGCGCTGCTCGAACTTGGTCACCGGCCGCCACTCCGGCCGCGGCGCCCAGCCGTCGTACCGGTTGCGCAGCGCGGGCTCGGCGGAGCAGACCTCGAGCATCTGCTCGGCGTAGTTCTCCCAGTCGGTCGCCATGTGGAAGGTCCCGCCGGGCGCGAGCCGCGACGCCACGAGCGCGGCGAACGACGGCGACACGATCCGCCGCTTGTGGTGCTTCTTCTTCGGCCACGGGTCCGGGAAGAACAGCCGGACGCCGTGCAGCGTGTCCGGCTCGACGTGCTCGGTGAGCAGCACGACGGCGTCGCCGTGCAGCAGCCGCAGGTTCTCGACGCCCAGCTTTTCCGCGCGCAGCATCAGCTGGCCGAGGCCCGGGTCGTAGACCTCGGCCGCGACGTAGTTCAGCTCCGGGGCCGCGGCGGCCAGCTGCGAAGTCGTCTCGCCCATGCCGGAACCGATCTCCAGCATGACCGGGGCTTCGCGGCCGAACCACTCGGTGAAGTCCAGCGTTCCGGCGGGCAGCTCACCGACCGTGCGGCCGAGTTTCGGCCACAGTTCGTCCCACGCGCGTTGCTGCCCGACGGTCATCCGGCCACCGCGCTTGACGTAGCTGACCACGCTGCGCAGCCGGGGCTGGTCCTGGTTCTCCACCCACCGAGGTTAACGAACGGCTTCGAGCTCCCCGAGACGAGACCGCAGCCCCGCGAGTCCGGCGATCGGGATCGGGTCCGGCGTCGCCCCCGTGTGCGCGGGGAGCACGTCGATCCAGCCCGGGTGCCGGTCGGTGTTCATCACCGTCGTGGGAATCGCGTGGCCCGATTTCCCGCGTTCGGACGGCATGAACTCCCAGTAGCCGGATTCACCGTCCGCCGCCCACGGGACGAATTCCCAGCCCGGCCGCCGGCCGAGGAGCTGGGCGATGCGGTCTTCGACGCGGAACCCCTGTTCCCGCGAATCCAGCTTCCCGTCCGCGATCGCGCGGAGCCACCACGGTGCCGGGATCGGCCCGACCATCCCGGCCGAGGCGCGGAACAGGGCCAGGACGGTGTCTTCGGGCGCGCGGTGCACCCACGCCCGGCGGAGTTCGGCCGGCGTGGCCGCCGTCATGGCAGCCTGCGGGAGCTCGATCGCCCGCGACCATTCGAGGTCCAGCATCGGTTCGAGCCGGGGAGCATCGTCTTCGACGCGGGCTCGGGGAATCGTGTTGCCCAATTCTTGACCGGTGTTCACCGTCAAGGATCACCTCCAGGGGAGCGCAGACGGTTCCGGTGCTCACTTACGAATATTGCCTGGTCATAGCAGTATGTCCGGTGCCTGTGAGAGAAGCCACAGGCTCTTCATCTTTTGTTAACACGAATTTTTGAGGTATTGAGAGTGCCGTCACGCTCAGGCGTCGCGGCGTGCCGTGGTGATCACGCCGGCCACGAACAGGGCAACGCAGACCGCCGCGAAGTAGCCGAGGTAGCCCCACGGGCCGAGCGGGGCGGGCGGCAGCTGCAGCGTCCCGGCGCCGAGCCCGCCGGCGCCGACGAACTGGTCGGCCGCGTGGAACGGCATCCACTGGTAGATGTGCTTGCCGGCGCCCGGGATCAAGATCACCACGCCTTCGAGCACCTGCGTCCACACGAGCACCACGGTCAACGCGAAGGCGACACTGCGCAGCAGCAGGGCGACACCGACGCCGGCCACCGCGGCGAGCAGGAAGACCAGGCTCTGCCCCAGCACCGAACGCCACTCCGCGCCCGAGCGCAGCGCGAGGTCGGCGTCCGGGTTCACCAGCGTCGCCAGGCCCCACGAGCCGAAGCCGACGAGCAGCCCGAGCCCGGCCCCGACCGCGCCGACGACCACGACCTTGGCCAGCAGCGCGGGGACCCGGCTCGGCACGGCCTGGAACGTCAGCCGGATCGTGCCCCAGTTGAACTCCGACGCCGTCGCGAGGATCGCGAGGACGACCAGCACGGTCCGGCCGTTGCCGCTTGCGAGCTGGGTGTTGCCGACGGTCGGCGGGATCTCCGGTCCGGCCAGCGCGAAGAACAGCGCGGTGAAGCCGAGCGGCGCGGCGAACGCGAGCGCCAGGCACCACCACGGCGCCCGGGTGCTGAAGAGCTTGATGCGCTCGGCGCGGAGCAGGTTCGTGATCATCGGGCGACCTCCGCCGCGGGGAATTCGACGGCCTCACGGGTGAGGTCGAGGTAGGCCTGCTCCAGGGAGCCGGTGATCGGGCTCAGTTCGTGCAGCGTCGCCCCCGCGTCGAAGGCGAGCCGGCCGATCCGGTCACTGTCCAAACCGGACACGACGAACGCGCCGCCGGCCTCGGTGAACTCGGCCTGCCCGGTCAGCGCGGTCCGCAGCTGGTCGGCGTGCGGGGTGCGCACGCGCACGCCGTGCTGGCTCGTCCGCGCGACGAAGTCGTCCATGGTGCCCTGGTAGATCAGCCGGCCCCGCCCGATCACGACCAGGTCCTGGGCGGTCTGCGCCATCTCGGGCAGCAGGTGGCTGGAGACGAAGACGGTCCGGCCGTCGGCGGCCAGCGCGTGCAGCAGCTGGCGGATCCAGGCCATGCCCTCGGGGTCGAGGCCGTTGACCGGCTCGTCGAAGAGCAGGACACGCGGGTCACCGAGCAGCGTGCAGGCGATGCCGAGCCGCTGCAGCATGCCGAGGGAGTACTGCCCGGCGCGGCGGTCGGCGGCGCTCGTCAGCCCGACCAGGTCCAGCACCTCGTCGACGCGCTTCTCGGGGAGGCCGTTGGTCGCGGCCAGCCAGCGCAGGTGGTCGCGCCCGCTGCGGCCGGGGTGGCGCCAGGTGGCGTCGAGCATCGCGCCGACCGTCCGGAGTGGATCTTTCAGCTCCCGGTACGGGACGCCGTCGACGAGGACCGTGCCCGCGTCCGGGGTGTCGAGGCCGAGGACCAGCCGCATGGTCGTGGACTTGCCGGCGCCGTTCGGGCCGAGGAAGCCGGTGACGCGCCCCGACCGCGCGGTGAACGTCAGCTCGTTGACCGCGGTGGTGGCGCCGTACCGCTTGGTCAGTGCGTTCGCTTCGATCACCCGACGAGCCTATCGGGAACGGGAATCCGGGTCGCCCCCCGACAGCGCGACCCGGATTCCCGTTTTTCCCCTGTTTCCCCTCAGGCGTCCCGCTTCTTCGCAACCCCGAGTGCGACGAGCAGGAACACGATCGCGATGCCGGCGAAGTACGCCAGCGCCCACCCCGGGCTGAGCGGCGAGTCCGACGGCGCGGGGCCGTCGACGACCGCCGAGCCGCGCAGGAACTTGTTCGCCACGTTGAACGGCAGCCACTCGTGGATGGTGTGCCCGATCTTCGGGATCAGCTGCACCAGCTCCTCTACGGCCAAGTAGTAGATGAGCAGCAGTGCGATGGCACCGGCGCTGTGCCGGATGAGGATCCCGAGCGCGACCGCGAGCACCGCGCTGAGGGCGAACACCGGGCCGAGGCCCGCGACGTTCAGCCAGTCCTGCGACGTGTGCAGGCCCAGGCCGTCGTGCGGCCGCATGAGCATGCCGAGGCCCAGCGCCCCGAACGCGGCGATCTCCCCGATCACCAGCGCCACGAGCGCGACGACGACCGCCTTGGCGACCAGCGCCGGCGAGCGGTGCGGCACGGCCTGGAACGTCGTGCGGATGGTGTTGAACCGGTATTCGGTGGTCACCGCGAGCGCGGCGAGCACCATGACGACGGCGATGCCGAACTGCGAGCCGCCGAACTGGGTGGCCGACAGCGTGAGCTGCGCGTCGGACGGCGTCGCGCCGGCGATGATGGCGGCGAAGCCGATGGTCAGGGCCAGGGTGATGAGCGCGCACCACCACGGCGATCGGGTGGAGAACAGCTTGATGCGTTCTACCGCGAGCAGGTTCATGATCTTGGTTTCCCCGTTTACTTGGCGGACTCGAGCACGTGCTGCGCCTCGGCGTCGAGACCGGTGTGGTACTCGACGGAGTCGCCGGTGATCTGCATGAAGGCCTGCTCGAGCGAGCCGGTCTGCGGGCTCAGCTCGTGCAGCACGATCCGGTTCGCGGCGGCGATTTCGCCGATCTTGTCGCTGTCCATCCCGGACACCACGAGCGCGTTGCCCTCTTCGGCGACCCCGGCGCTGGCGCGCTGCAACGCGTCGCGCAGCTCGGTCAGCTGCGGCGAGCGCACCTTGACGGTGTTCTCCGCGGCGCGGGAGACGAAGTCCTCGGTCGAGGACTGCGAGATCAGCTGCCCGCGGCCGATCACCACGAGGTTGCTGGCGGTCAGCGCCATCTCCGAAAGCAGGTGGCTCGACACGAACACCGTGCGGCCTTCCTCGGCCAAGCGGTGCATGAACTTCCGGATCCAGAGGATGCCCTCCGGGTCCAGGCCGTTCACCGGCTCGTCGAACAGCAGTACTTCCGGGTCGCCCAGGAGGGCGGCCGCGATGCCGAGCCGCTGCGACATGCCGAGCGAGAACCCGCCGGCGCGCTTGGTCGCGACGCTGGTCAGGCCGACCGTGTCGAGCACCTCGTCGACACGGCTCGCCGGGATGCGGTTGGACTTCGCCATCCACAGCAGGTGCGCCCGCGCCGAGCGGTTCGGGTGCACCCACTTCGCGTCGAGCAGCGCGCCGACCGTGCGCAGCGGTTCCTTGAGCTGGTGGTACTTCTTGCCCCCGATGGTGACCTGACCACCCGTGGGGTTGTCCAGGCCCAGGATCATGCGCATGGTGGTGGACTTGCCCGCCCCGTTCGGGCCGAGGAAGCCGGTGACCTGACCCGCGGCCACGGAGAACGACAGGTTGTTCACCGCCAGTGTCTTTCCGTACCGCTTGGTGAGGCCGGTTGCCTCGATCATGACTGCTCCTCTTCCGCCCCTCGCTTACGACGCGTTCATCGTCGCGGGTCGGAGCCGGTTCGCGCGTCACCCTGGAGACCGAACCGGGCCCCCTACCTGAGTAGTACCTTGCTGGCTCTTCGGCCGATGCGCGATCCGTGATGACCCTGAGAGGACCCTGATTCGACGTCATTAATGAACTGTGGTTCAATAATGACGTGGCCCGGCCGAGGAGCATCACCGACGAGCGGCTGCTGGGCGCGGCGGAGACCGTGATCGGCAGGTGTGGCCCCGGTTTCACGCTCGCGCAGGTGGCCGCGGAGGCGACCGTCTCGGTCGGCACGGTCGCGCAGCGGTTCGGCTCGAAGAGCGGCCTGCTGCAGGAGATGAGCCGGCGGGCCACGCGGCGGGCGGTCGAGCACATGCGGGCGTGCGCCGAGGAGGCGGACGACCCGGTCGACGGCCTGCGCGCCGCGGCGGTGTCGGTCTACGCGGTGCTGGGTGACGCCGAAGAAGCGGCGAACCACCTGGGCCAGCTCGGCGTGGACATCGGCGACCCGGTGCTGCGGTCGCTGCTGGGCGAGCACTTCACGGCGGTCGAGGAAGAACTGCGGCGGCTCGTGCGGGCGGCGGCTCCCTCGCTGCCGCACGCCCCGAGCGTGCCGCGGGCGGCCCGGGTCGTGCTGGACGTGATCAACGGGGTGTCGATCGACTGGTCGATCCGGCCGCACGGGCAGCTGGCCGACCGGCTGGCGGAGGACGTCGACGCGGTGCTGACCGCGTGGCGGGGACGGGAGGGTTCATGAGCTTGCAGGGCAAGGTAGCCGTGGTCACCGGGGCGACCCGGGGCTGCGGACGCGCGATCGCGGTGGAACTCGGCCGCGCAGGCGCGACGGTGTACGTCACCGGCCGCACGACGCGCGAAACGGCGTCACCGCTGAAGCGCCCGGAGACGATCGAAGAGACGGGTGAGCTGGTGGAGGCGGCCGGCGGCAAGGCCGTCGTGGTCCGCTGCGACTTCACGTCGGTGTCCGATGTGGACGCCCTGAAGGCGCGCATCGAGTCCGAAGTGGACGGAATCGACATCCTGGTCGACGACGTCTGGGGCGGCGACATGTACTTCCACTTCGACGCGCCGTTCTGGGAGACGCCGCTCGAAGACGCGCTCAACCTGACGCACAACGCGCTCGACACCCACCTCATCGCGCTGCACAAGCTGCTGCCGCTGGTGGTCGCGCGGCGCGGCCTGGTCCTCGAGGTGACCGACGGCGACAACGACGACTACGTCGGCGCGGGTCTCCCCTACTACCTGGCCAAGTGCGGCATCCGCGCGCTCGGCCGGGCGCTGGGCGTGGAGCTGAAGAAGAACGACTGCGTCGGCCTCTCGGTGACGCCAGGCTTCCTGCGGTCGGAGTCGATGCTGGACCACTTCGAGGTCACCGAGGACAACTGGCGCGACGCGGTCGGCAAGCTCGCCCCGGTCGACTTCAAGATCTCCGAGACGCCGTACCTGCTCGCGCGCGGCGTCGCGGCCCTGGCGCAGGATCCGGAGGTCGCGCGGTTCGCGGGTCGGACGCTGGCGTCCTGGACGCTGATGAAGGAGTACGGCTACACGGACATCGACGGCGACCGCCCGGACTTCGGCCGCTGGCTCACCGAGGTCCGCAACGCGGGCAAGGACCCGGCGACCACCCCGCCGGACGACTACCGCTAGGCCAAGCCGGGGCGCGCGAGACCGGTTTCGTAGGCCAGCACCACGGCCTGCACCCGGTCCCGCAGCTCCAGCTTCGCCAGGATCCGCCCGACGTGCGTCTTCACCGTCGCCTCCGAGAGGAACAGCGCCTCCGCGATCTCCAGGTTCGACATGCCCTTGGCGATCAGCACGAGCACCTCGCGCTCGCGGTCGGTCAGCACGTCCAGCTCCGCGGTGTCGCGCATCGGCGCGCCGCCCGAGCCGACGAAGCGGTCGAGCAACCGGCGGGTCACCGACGGCGACACCACCGCGTCGCCCGAGGCGACCGCCCGCAGCGCCGACACCAGGTGGCCGGGCTGGGTGTCCTTGAGCAGGAACCCGCTCGCGCCACCCTGCAGCGCCGCGTAGACGTACTCGTCGAGGTCGAACGTCGTCATCACGAGCACGCGCGCGGTACCGGCCGCGACGATCCGCTTGGTCGCCTCGACGCCGTCGAGCACCGGCATCCGGACGTCCATCAGCACGACGTCGGGCCGCAGCTCCTCGGCCATCTTGATGGCCTGCGCGCCGTCGCCCGCCTCGCCGACGACGTCGATGTCGGCCTGCGCACCCAGCACCATGCGGAACCCGACGCGCATCAGTTCCTGGTCGTCGACGACCACCACCCGGATCACTTGTCCAACCTAACCGGCAGGGCCGCGCGGACCTGCCACCCACCGCCCGGAGCGGGGCCCACGTCGAGCGTTCCGCCGTACACGTGCGCGCGTTCGCGCATGCCGATCAAGCCGTTCCCACCGGGCAGCCGCTGGGACGCGCCGGCCGCGGCCAGCTGCGGGACGCGCCCGGCGCCGTCGTCGGACACCAGCACCTCCACCAGGTCGCCGGTCCGGTGCACCCGCACCGACGCGGTCGCGCCGCGGCCCGCGTGCTTGAGCGTGTTGGTCAGCGACTCCTGCACAATCCGGTAGATCCCGAGCGAGACCCCGGCGGGCAGGTCGCCGAGCTCGTCGGTCTCCAGCTCGACCGGCACGCCGGCGGTGCGCATCCGGTCGGCCAGCTCGGCGAGGGCGTGCGCGTCCGGCTGCGGCACGCGGGGTTCGCCCTCGGCGTCGTCGCTGCGGAGCACGTCGAGCAGGCGCCGCAGCTCGCCGAGCGCGCCGCGGCCGGTCTCGGAAATCGTTTGCAGGGCCCGCTGGGCGAGCTCGGGGTTGCTCTCGATCGCGTAGGACGCGCCGTCGGCCTGCACCACCATCACGCTCACCGCGTGCGCGACGACGTCGTGCAGCTCGCGCGCGATCCGGCCGCGCTCCTCCGCCACCGCGATCCGGGTGGCCTGGTCCCGTTCGGTCTCGAGCAGGTGCAACCTGGCCTCCACTTCCACGTCGTAGGCGCGCCGGGCGCCGACGAACTCGCCGAGCGTCCAGCACAGCGCGATGCCGAACGCCAGGAACAGCGCCGAGACGACGAGTTCGTCCGCCGGGCCCAGCGCCAGCTGCACGGCCGACCCGGCGACGACGGCGCCGACGTACACCAGCCCCTGCCGCCGCCCTGCGTAGACGACGACCGAATAGATGCTCATCGCCAGTGCGGCGACGCTGGAGACGCCGAGCTGCAGCGTCCCGTGCACGACACCGATCACCAGCACGACGTACGCCGACCACAGCGGCGACTTCCGCCGGAACACCAGCGGCGCCACCATGGCGACGTTCACCGGCACGGCGATGTACCACGGCGGCATTTCGGCGATTTCAGCGAAGCCGTCGGCGACGAACAGCAGCATGTCGATCAAGCCGAGCAGGACGGCGAGCACCGTGTCGCCCGCCATGGGGTGGGCACGCATCCAGAGGCTCAGCCGTCGCACCACACAACACTAGGTCGCGGGCCGGGGGAAGCGCGTCGGTCGCCGGTACCACCTTCGGTGCGACCTCCGGATGAGGTGCATGGCACGATTCACGGGGTTGTCCGTACGACCGGGGAGGGCTGGGGGCCGTGACGTCACCGGAGCAGGGCCGGCTCGCGGGACCGCTGTCGATGTCGGTGGCCAACCTGTGCCACCGCCTGCAGTCACAGGTCTCCGCGCGCACCGCGGCCGGCTTCGCCGAAGTGCTGCGCCGGCTCGGCGCGCCGCTGCAGGTGGCCGTCGCCGGGCGGATCAAGTCGGGCAAGTCGACGCTGGTCAACGCGCTGATCGGGCGCCGGGTCGCGCCGACGGACATCGGCGAGTGCACGCGGCTGGTGACCCGGTTCCAGTACGGCACGGTCGACCGCGTCGAGATCGTCTTCACCGACGGCCGCAAGCAGGTGCTCCCCTTCGCCGCCGACGGCATGATCCCGGCCGAGCTGGGCGTCGACATCGAGCAGGTGTCGCACATCGAGGCGTACCTGACCAACGCCGTCCTGCAGGGCATGACGGTGATCGACACCCCCGGCCTCGGCTCCCTCGACGCCGCTTCGGTGTCGCGGACCGAGCAGCTGCTGGGCGCCGCGAAGCACGCCAAGGACGACGAAGGCTCTGACGAGCTGGACGACACCTCTCGCAACGCCGTCGCCGGCGCCGAAGCCGTGCTCTACGTCGTGACCCAGGGCGTCCGCGCCGACGACCAGCAGGCCCTCGCCGCGTTCACCGCGGCCACCGCGAGCCGCGAGGCCGGCCCGGTCAACGCCATCGCCGTGCTGAACAAGGCCGACACGATCGCGCCGGAGTCGGTCGAGGGCTCCGGCGGCGACATCTGGAAGGCCGCGACGATCCTGTCGGAGAAGCAGGCGTCGACGCTGAAGCCGCGCGTGGCCGACGTGCTGCCGGTGATCGGGCTGATCGCCGAGTCCGCCGAGTCCGGCGGGTTCACCTCCGCCGACGCCGAGGCGCTGCGGCAGCTCGCCGACCTCGACGACGACGTCCTGCAGACCATGCTGATCTCGGCCGACATCTTCACGACCTGGGAGTGCGACGTCCCGTCGGGCACCCGGCTTCGGCTGCTGGAGAAGCTCGACCTGTTCGGCGTCTCCCACGCCGTCGAGGCCATCCGCAAGGAACCGGAGATCACGGCGGGCGCGCTGCGGCGCTCGCTGCTCGACGCGTCCGGCCTGGAAGCGGTGCGGCAGCGGCTGTCGATCGTCTTCGCCGCCCGTGCCGACGGCATCAAGGCGGCCGCGGCGCTCGCGTCGGTCACCGCGCTGGCGCACGCCTCCGGCGACCCCGGCGAACGCCAGCGCGTCCACGACGCCATCGAGGTCCTGCTCGCCAAGCCCGAGGCCCACCAGCTGCGGCTGCTCGAAGCGCTGACGCTGGTCGCCTCCGGCGCGGTCGACATGCCGGAGGACCTGTCCGAGGAGGTCCTGCGCGTCGGCAGCAACGCCGACATCGGCGCCCAGCTCGGCAAGCCCGGCGCACCCCGGCCGGAGCTCGCCGCTCACGCCCTCGAACGCGCGGGGTGGTGGCGCTCCTTCGCGTCCTTCGGCGCGACGCCGGCGCAGAGCCGCGTCGCGCACGTCGTGCACCGGGCGTACTTCTTGATCTGGCAACAAGTCCGCGAAGCCTGAGTTTGTTTCTGCTTGCCGACTTCGCCGGTCAGCGCCCGTTTCCCGCGTACTGTTGAGGCGTGCGCCTAGAAAACACGACATCGTGGCGAGCGGGCTGGAGCAGCGAGAACGAGATCGACGTCGCGCTGTACATCCGTGACGCCCTCGCGCTGTCCGTTTCCGAAGGACAGGTGCTGCCGCCCGTGGAGCCGCAGGTCCCGGTGCACGTCCCACGCGAGATCGACCGCGCGGCCGTCCAGGCGCAGTGGGCCGACTGGTGGGTCGACCTGCTCGCCTTCCTGCGCAACCGCGAAGACCCGGACCCGCGCAGCCCCCGCTCCCGCTACGGCCGGCCCGCGCTCGCGCAGGGCTCGGCGATGCGCCAGGCGCTCGAGTTCTTCGGCCCGGCCGCGGCCCGCCACTTCGCCAACGCGCGCGGGCCCGCCCTGCGCGGCGCGGGCGAGCCGTCCGGCAGCACGCCGTGGGCGCCCGGCTTCTACCGCCGCCAGATCGTGGCCGGCGAGCGGCTCGGCCAGCTCGTGCGCGAGGCCGAGGTCCGGCTGGGCCGGCGCGCGTACCCGTTCCGGCTGAACGTCATCGAGATCTCCGTCGCCGGCTCGATCTGGCTGCGCACGGCCGAGGACCAGCTGCTCGTCTCGTCCCGGCTCGCCGAGGACGGCCCCGGCCTCGAAGCCGTGCTCCGCGACGTGATCGACCAGCTCGTCTGACGGCGGCTTCCGCCCACGGTGGGGCCGCATCCGCCAAACTGTCCGCATGGCGTGGTTTCGCAAGGACGGAACCGGCGGCGGGTCCACCGCGTCGGACACCGATGTGCACCCCTTGCAGCAGCAGGTCGGGACCGACCTCGAGCGTGCGCTCGCCGATCGCCAGGCGCTGATCCAGATGTGCCTGTACGCCCTGGACCGCGCCCGCAGCGGCGGCGTCGTCGAACGCCTGGAAGAAGGCCTCGCCGCGATCGGGGTGCAAGCCCTGCGGCCCGACGGCGAGCGGTTCGATCCGGCCCGCCACGAGGCCGGTGGCGCGGTCCCGACCGACGACCCCGCGCTCGACGGCGTCGTCGCGGAAACCGAGGTCACCGGCTTCGCCGACCACGACCGGCTGCTGCGCGCCCCGATCGTCACCGTCTACGCGAAGAAGAACCCGTGAGCGCACCGACCGCGCCGAGCCTGCCCGCGCAGGTCCAGGCCGCCCGCGACCAGCTGCTGACCGTCGTCCGCGACGCCGACCCGGAGGCCGCCAAGTGGGTCGACCAGGTCCGGAGGGCCCGGCCGAAGAAGCCGTCCGTGGTGGTCGTCGGCGAGACGAACCGCGGGAAGAGCTCGCTGGTCAACGCGCTGCTCGCGATGCCGGGACTGTCCCCTGTGGACGCCGACGTCGCCACCGCCACCTACCTCGTGTTCGACCACGCCGACACGTGGGGCGCGCAGGCCTGCTACCCCGGCCAGCTGGCGTCGGTGCCGATCGACCTCGGCCAGCTGATCAACTGGGTGTCGGCCGCGCACGAGCTGCCGCCCGGCCAGATCCCGCCACGGTACGTCGAGGTCACCGGGCCGGTCCCGCTGCTGGAGCGGCTTTCGCTGGTCGACACGCCGGGGGTCGGCGGGCTCGACTCGCTGCACGGCGAGCTGGCCAAGGAAGCCGCCGCGGGCGCGACCGCGCTGCTGTTCGTCGTCGACGCCTCGGCGCCGTTCACCTCGACCGAGCTGCAGTTCCTGCGCGACGTCGGCGAGCGCGTCGAGACCGTGGTGTTCGCGCTGACCAAGGTGGACATGTTCCGCGGCTGGCGCGAGGTCATGGAGGCCGATCGGCAGCTGCTGCGCGAGCACGCGCCCCGCTTCGCCGACGCCGTCTTCCACCCGGTGTCGGCGCGGATGTTCGAGACGGCCTCGAAGGCGCCGAACGAGCAGATGGCCGCGATGCTGCGGGAGAAGTCCGGCGTCGCCGCGGTGCAGACGGCGCTGCAGGAGCTCCTCGTCGGCCGCTCGGCCATGCTCGGCGAGGCGAACACGCTGCGTGCGCTGTCCAGCGCGCTCGGCGAGCTGAAGGCGAAGCTGCAGGCCGAAAGCCGGGCGCTGTCCGCGGGCGAGGCCGAGGCCGAGCAGCTGCGCGAACGCCGGGACCAGCTGCAGGCCGAGCGCCGGACGTCGACCCGCGGCTGGCAGCTGAAGCTGCGCGGGGAGGTGCAGCGCACCCGCGTCGAGATCGGGCACGAGAGCGCCCGGCAGATGCGGGACGCGCAGACCCACTTCCGCCAGCTGATCGACGCGGCCAAGCGCGACGAGCTGGCCGCGCTGCCGCAGCAGGTCGACATCGCGTTGCAGACGACGTCGCAGCGCATTTCGATGTTGCTCTCGCAGCGCCTGAACCAGGTCACCAACGTCTCGCTGTCGGAGCTGTTCTCGCCCGAAGAGCTCGACGTCATCCGCGCGCAGTTCGCCCGGGCCGGCGGGCCGCCGGTGGTGCTGCGGCCGCCGGACAAGAAGCCGCCGACGGCCGAGGACAAGCTGCTCGTCTTCATGGGCATCTCGGGCGGCGTCGGCGCGGGCAAGGTGGCCGCGCTGCCGCTGGCCGGCGTCGCGATCCTCAACCCCGTCGTGCTGCCCGCGACGATCATCATCGGCCTCGGCGCCGGCTGGTGGATGGCCCGCACCCGCAAGCACGCGGCCGACAAGCAGCACATGAAGCAGTGGCTGGTCGAGGCCATCGCGGACGCCCGCTCGACGCTCGACCAGCTCGTCGCCGAGCAGCTCATCGAGGCCGAGCAGCAGCTGTCGATGGCCCTGGACGAGGCACTGGGCCGGCGCATCGACGCCATCGAGGCCGAGCTGAAGGAAGTCGACAAGACGATAAAGATGGGTGCGCAGGAGCGCGCCAAGAAGATCGCCATCGTGTCGAAGCGGCTCAAAGAGGTCTCCGAAGGCCGTGACCGCGCCGAAGCGTTCCTCACCCGGATCCGGGCACTGCGGGACAAGACGGCCTGACCACGCGCCCGGTTGTGGAGCGGAACCGAACGGGCCTACGGTGAGTCATACCCTCCGACAGCAGGTCAGAGACGGCGTTATCCGGTTCAAAGGGGGCAGTTCCCATGTGGGTCGACGAGAGCGGCGGCAGCGACACCGACGCGAGCGGTACGAACGCGATGACCGTCCACGTCGACGGCCAGGAGTACCAGGCCGAGGTCAACTACGACGCGAACGGCGACGGCGTCGACGACACCGCGATCATCGAGCACGACGACGGCACCGCCCAGGCCTTCATCGACACGAACCACGACGGTCAGGCCGACCAGTACGCCGTGCTGGACGACCACGGCAAGGTCGTCGAGCAGGCCGTCTACGACGAGGCCAGCGGCCAGTGGGTCGAGTCCTCCGGGGGCGGCCACGACGACTCCGGCACGAGTGGTCACGACGACAGCTCCGGCGGCCACATCCACGCGGACATGCCGGACGGCGAGGTCGACGCGGGGGCCGCGACCATCGACACCGACCACGACGGGCACAACGACACCGCCATCGTCGAGACGAAGAGCGGCGGCACGATCGCCTTCACCGACAAGGACGGCGACGGCGAAGCGGACATCGCCGTGCAGACCGAAGCGGACGGCACGACCACGACGTTCGAGCACACCGGCCACGGCCAGTGGACCGAGGTCTCCAGTGGACTGATGGACTCCGGCAGCGACGGCGACCCGGCGGGCGACGCCGAATGGGGCGGCGCCGGCACGCAGACGCTCGAGGGCGTCGCGCGCATCGACTCCGGTACGGGACAGTGGATTTCGCCGAACTGAACGTGACTCAGGTCATAGTTTGAAAGCCCGGGGCTCCGGCCTCGGGCTTTCTTCATGTCACAAATGAAAACGGCCAGGTCACGGGTGTGATCGCGCCCACCGGAAGATTTACGCCGAATACACCGATCAAGTGACTTCTGAATCGATTCCCTTATCGTTCTTGTGAGAGAACCTACACGCCAGCTCTCGGTTACCTGCCGGTCATGCGGCTACTCTCAGGGAATCCCAAATCACGCACACCGGTTCGCCAGCCGGTGCGCGAAGCCATTCGGTCGTCGGCAATGTGGCCCGCGCCGGAACAGCGTCGTTCCGGTGTGGGCTCTTTTGTCGTCGGAAGTCAGGAGTAGAGATGACCGCAGTCGCCATCCCCGGACTGGACACCGCGCCGACGACGCACACTGGCGTGCTGTCCTTCGTCCGGGAGGTCGCCGAGCTGACCACCCCGGACCGCGTGGTGTGGGTCGACGGGTCCGACGAAGAAGCCGCCCGGATCAACCAGGAGCTGGTCGAGGCCGGGACGTTCGTGCAGCTCAAGTCCAAGCCCAACTCCTTCTGGGCCACTTCCGACCCCAACGACGTCGCCCGCGTCGAGGACCGCACCTTCATCTGTTCGGAGCGCCCCGAGGACGCCGGCCCGACGAACAACTGGATGGACCCGGCCGAGATGAAGGCCACCATGACCGAGCTCTTCCGGGGCTCGATGCGCGGCCGCACGATGTACGTCATCCCCTTCTGCATGGGCCCGCTCGCTGACGAGAACCCCAAGCTGGGTATCGAAATCACCGATTTCGCCTACGTTGTCGCCTCGATGCGCGTGATGACGCGCGCCGGCAAGGCGGCCCTCGACAAGTTCGTCGCGCCGGATGGCACCGAGCGTGAATTCGTGCCCGCCCTCCACTCCGTGGGTGCGCCGCTCGAGCCGGGACAGCAGGACGTTTCCTGGCCCTGCAACGAAACGAAGTACATTTCGCACTTCCCCGAGGAGCGCGCGATCTGGAGCTACGGCTCGGGTTACGGCGGCAACTCCCTGCTGGGCAAGAAGTGCTACTCGCTGCGCATCGCTTCGGTGATGGCCCGCGACGAGGGCTGGCTCGCCGAGCACATGCTGATCCTCAAGCTGATCTCGCCCGAGGACAAGGTCCACTACGTCGCGGCCGCGTTCCCGAGCGCCTGCGGCAAGACCAACCTCGCCATGCTGCAGCCGACCATCCCGGGCTGGCGCGCCGAGACCCTGGGCGACGACATCGCCTGGATGCGCTTCGGCGAGGACGGCCGCCTGTACGCGGTCAACCCCGAGTTCGGCTTCTTCGGCGTCGCGCCGGGCACCGACTGGCACACCAACCCGAACGCCATGCGCACGATCGAGAAGGGCAACACGGTCTTCACGAACGTCGCCCTGACCGACGACGGCGACATCTGGTGGGAGGGTATGGAGAACAAGCCCGAGCACGCCACCTCGTGGAAGCACCAGGACTGGACGCCGGACTCCGGCGAGAAGGCCGCCCACCCGAACTCGCGCTACTGCACGCCGATGTCGCAGTGCCCGATCCTCGCGCCGGAGTGGGACGACCCGAAGGGCGTGCCGATCTCGGCGATCCTGTTCGGCGGCCGCCGCAAGACGACCGTCCCGCTGGTGAACGAGGCCCGCGACTGGCAGCACGGCGTCTTCATGGGCGCCACGATGTCGTCGGAGACCACCGCCGCGGCGGCCGGCGCGGTCGGCAACGTGCGCCGCGACCCGATGGCGATGCTGCCGTTCCTCGGCTACCACGCCGGTGACTACTTCAAGCACTGGCTGACGCTGGGCAAGAACGCCGACGCGAACAAGCTGCCGAAGATCTTCTACGTCAACTGGTTCCGCCGCGGCGACGACGGCCGCTTCCTGTGGCCGGGCTTCGGCGAGAACTCGCGGATCCTCAAGTGGGTCATCGAGCGCGTCGAGGGCAAGGGCAACGCCGTCGAGACGCCGGTCGGCTTCGTGCCGCGCGCCGAGGACCTCGACACCGAGGGCCTGACCGAGCCGATCGAGGACATCCAGGCCGCCCTGGACGTCAAGCCCGAGGAGTGGCGCGAGGAGCTGCCGCTGATCGAGGAGTGGTTCGAGAAGATCGGCGACCGGGTCCCGACGTCGCTGCGTGACGAGCTCGACGCGCTGGCCCAGCGCCTGAGCTGAGCTCTCTGAGACAGAAGGGGACGCCTCCCGGCCGCATCCGGGAGGCGTCCCCTTCTACCTTTCCGAGGTAGTTTCGCGACCATGAGACCGTTCCGGTTCGGCGTGGACTTGGTGGTGCCCGGCTCGCGGGCCGAGTGGGTGGAGAAGTGCCGGAAGGCCGAAGACCTCGGCTACGACGTCGTCGGCGCGGCCGACCACGTCGGGATGGCGCCGCCGTTCCCGGCGCTCGTGCTGGCCGGCGAGGCGACCGAGCGGGTCCGGCTCAACACGTTCGTCATCAACGCCTGCTTCCACAACCCGGTGCTGCTCGCCCGGGACGTCACGGGTACCGACCAGTTCACCGACGGCCGCCTGGAGCTGGGCATCGGCGCGGGGTACGTCGAGGACGAGTTCCACGCGGCGGGCATCGAATGGGGCACGCCCGGGCAGCGGTTCGCCCGGCTCGAACGCGCGGTTCTGGAACTCAAACGGCTCTACGCGGACCCGTCGCACAAGCCGGAACCGGTGCAGAAGCCCGGGCCGCCGCTGCTGCTCGGCGGGCGCGGCGATCGCGTGCTCAAGCTGGCCGCCGAGCACGCCGACATCGTCGGGTTCACCGGCACCGCCGCGACCAAGACCGAAGGCCGGATGGCGCTGGCCGGCGCCGCCGAGCTCACCGAACGCGTCGAGTTCGCGCGCAAGGCGCTCGACGGCCGGGACGTCGAGCTGAACCTGCTGGTGCACGTCACGCGGATCACCGCCGACCGGCGCGGCACGCTCGAAGCCGTGCACCGGCGGGTGCCGGACCTCGAAGTCGATGAGCTGGGCGAACTCCCGACCGTCCTCGTGGGATCCGCCGAAGCCGTCGCCGACCAGCTGCTGCGCACCCGCGAGACCCTCGGGATCAGCTACTTCACGGTGATCGAAGACGACTTGCCCCGCCTGGCCCCGGTGGTCGAACGCCTCCGCGACCGGTGAGTATTTTGGGGATCATGACTGGGGAATTCCGCTTCGGTGTCAACATGGTCGTTCCGGACAGCCGCGCCGCGTGGGTCGAGAAGTGCCGCAAGGCCGAGGACCTCGGCTACGACGTGCTGTCCGTCGCCGACCACCTCGGCATGGCCACGCCGTTCCCGTCGCTGGTGCTCGCCGGCGAGGCCACTTCCCGCGTCAAGCTGAACACCTTCGTGCTCAACGCGCCCTTCTACAACCCCGTGCTGCTGGCGCGGGACGTCACGGGCACCGACCAGTTCACCGACGGCCGGCTGGAGCTGGGGCTCGGCGCCGGGTACGTCAAGGCGGAGTTCGAAGCGGCCGGGATGCCGTTCCCGTCCGCCGGCGAGCGCGTCGACCACCTCGAACGCACGATCCTCGAGCTGAAGCGGCTGTACGCCGACCCCGAGCACAAGCCGTCGCCCGTCCGTCCCGAAGGGCCGCCGCTGCTGCTCGGCGGACGCGGCGACCGGGTGCTCGGCCTGGCCGTCGAGCACGCCGACATCATCGGCTTCACCGGCACGGCGAAGACCCAGGACGGCGCGCCCATCGCCGCGGCCCCGCCCGAGGACGTCGACGAGCGGGTGGCGTTCGTCCGGGCGAAGCTCGGCGAGCGAGCGTCCGAAGTGGAGTTCAACCTGCTCTGCCAGTTCGTGAAGGTGACGAACGACCGCGCGGCCGGCTTGGCCGAGATCGAGCGGCTCGTCCCGGGCGGGATGACCGCCGAGCAGATCGGGGAGCTGCCGATCGCGCTCGTCGGCACGCCGGCCCAGATCGCCGACCAGATCCGCGGGCACCGGGAGCGGTGGGGGTTCACCTACTTCACCATCCTCGAGATGTTCCTCGACGAGTTCGCCCCGGTACTCGAGCACCTCCGATGATCGACGCGCGGGGCATCGGGGTCCGGGCCGGGGAACTGTGGCTGTTCGACGACCTGGACTTCTCCGTCGACCCCGGCGAGTGCGCCGCGATCGTCGGGCCGAACGGAGTCGGCAAGTCGACTTTGATGCGCTGCTTCTACGGCATGCAGAAGCCGCAGCGGGGCCGCGTGCTCATCGACGGCAAGGCGCCGGACGAGCGGGACGTCGAGTTCCGCCGCAAGGTGTCCGTCCTGTTCGACGACTCCGACTTCTTCGCCGAACTGACGCCGGTGCAGCACCTCGAACTGCTGTCCGGCTCGTTCGGCGCCGACCTCGGCGACCACGAGGAACTGCTGCGCGATGCGGGCCTGGGCGACCGCATGCGCGTCACGTCCGGGCACTTCTCGGCGGGGCAGCGGCGGCGCTTGCTCCTGCTCGGCGTCACCGCGCGGCCGCACAAGCTCCTGCTGCTCGACGAGCCGGAACGCGCGTTGGACGTCGAGGGCAAGGAATGGCTGGTCGAGCTGATCGCCCGGTCGACGGCGGCCGGCGCGGCGGTGGTGGTGGCCACGCACCACCCGCCGCTGCTCGAAGCCGCGGACAGCACGCTCGAACTGTGGTGACCCTGACGCCTCGCCGGATGCGGATCCCGGGCCGCAAGCGGTTCGGCGGGATCTTCAGCGGCGACACGGCCTCCTTCGTCTTCCTGTTCGGCTTCGGGTTCCTGTTCACGGCGTTCTTCCACGTCGACGGCTGGCGCCAGGCCGTCTACGGCTCGGCCCACGTCGACTTCCCGGCCGTGCTCGGCCTGCTCACGCTCTGCTGCGCGGTGGGCTGGCGCGGCCTGCTGCGTCGCGGCTTCGCGTGGGTCGAACCGGCCGAGCTGACCTGGCTCGACTTCGCGCCGGTGGACCGCGGCCGCGTCGTCACGCTGCGGCTGCTCGGCGCCTGGACCGGCGTCGTGGCGGTGACCGGCTACCTGGCCGCGCTGATGCTCGCCGTCGGCGGCGCGGGGCTGGACGAGTGGCGCGCGGGCATCGCCGTCGTGGCCGCGACCGCCGTCGTCGCGTTCGCTTCCGCGCGGCGGACGTCCTTGCGGTTCGACGCGTTCGGCCCGCTGGTGCTGGCCGTCCTCGGCCTGGCGATCGCCGCTTTCGGCCTCGGCCCGCTGACCGTCGAGCTCATCGCCGCGGGCGTGCTGGTCGCCGCCCTGCCGCTGGCCTTCGGCGGCGAACCGGTCTCGCGCGCGGGCCGGTCCGCGCTGCTCGCCGGCTGGGACGGCCGGGTGCTGCGCTCGGTCGCCGTCACCTTCCTCGACCCGATGATGCTGCTCCCGCCGTCGGCGCCGATCGGGCTTTCGGTCCGGCCGCCGACCCCGCTGCGGCTGGCGGTGGCGGGCACGCTCGGCCGGTCCCGGTACGCGGGGGCTGCGGTGCTGGTCGGCTTCGCGGTCGTCGTCGCGCACATCGCGTTGCCGACCCTGCCGGGCGCGGTCCTGGCCGGCCTCGGCGCGTACGTCGCGCTGACGCCGTTCGGCGCCGGGCTCGGCGAGCTGTGGCGCAACCCGGGCCGCCGCCGCTGGCTCGGTTCGCCGAACCGCGACCTGGTCGTCGCGCACGGCGTGGTGCTCGCCGGCACCGGTTTGCTCTGGACGGGCGTGCTCGCCGTGGTCACCCTCGCGGGTGGGACGTCGTTCGGCCTGGGCACCTGGCTCGCGGTGCCGCTGGCGGTGCTCTCGATCCTGCGCACGGTCACGCGGACCGCCGTTGACTACGCGAATCCGGGTTTCGTGGACACCCCGGTCGGGCCGATGCCCGCCAACCTGACCCGGCAGCTGTTCCGCGGTCCCGACCTGCTCGTCCTCGGCATCGTGGTGCTGTCTGCCGCCGTTTGACCTACGCTCGTTGCGTCGAAGGGAGCAGCGGTGGGCGGCGGACACGCACCGGGCGTCGGGCGGCGGGCGACCAGCGAGTTCCCGCCCGGCTGGAGCGACGAGCACATCATCTCGGTGGTCAAGGACGTCGCGAACGACCCCAGCGAGGCCCGGCGGCGGCAGCCGAACGGCCGCTGGCGCTGCGCGGGCGAGCGGTACAACGTGCACCTGATCGTGCTGGTCGAGGAGAACGGCCACGTCCACACGGCGTACCCGGTGGCGGGCCCCGGCGTGGTTCGCAACCCGGACGCGGCCCGCGACCCGGCGAACCCGACGGTCGCCGACCTCAAGGAGAACCGGATCAGCTTCTTCGGCGACAGCGTCCTGACGCACCTGGCCGACCGCCTGTCCCCCGAGGACTACACCCACTACCGGACGCTGCTGTGGTCCGGCGAGTGGGAAGAACTGGCCGACGTCCTGGCCGCGCACGCGGTCAAAGTCGGCTTCGGCTTCTCGACCGACGAGTTCTCCGACTTCGAGCGGCTGCTGAACAGCTACGACCTGCCGGTCCCGGCGTGCGCGTTCCTCAACGACCGCGAGCACATCCTGAACCAGCTCCGCCCGGTCTAGCGGAAGTCGTACCCGGTGAACGCGGCGATCGGGACGTACCCGAGGCGCCGGTACAGGGCGTTGCTGGTGACGTTGGCGGGATCGGTGTAGAGGACGACGTCCGTCGCGCCCGCCGCCAACGCGGCCCGGCTCACGGCGAACGTCACGGCGCCCGCGTAGCCCCGCTCGCGGAACCGGGCCGGGGTGTAGACGGGGTCGACCCGGACCATGCCGGCCACCATCGACGTCGAACCCGCCATGGCGACGAGTGAGCCGGCCTCCCAGAACGTGAACCGCTTGTCGGCGAAGTTCGAGGCGGCCCAGGACGACTCGTCGGCGAAGGGCGCCTGCCCGACCGCCGTGGCGAACTCGCTGCACCAGCGGATGACTTCGGCGCGGTCCGGCGCGTCCACCGCGTGGCCGTCGGGCATCGGCTCCGGCGGAACGAGCGTGCCGAGCCGGTGGAGCCGGACCCGCACGCCGGGCACCGCCTCCGCGTCGGTGTGCCGTCGCCACGCCTCGGCGAACGCGGCGGCGCAGTCGTCTTCCGCGGTCACGCCGCACAACGGGTGGCCGGCCAGTTTCGCGGCAAGGGCGTCGGCCTGCTCGGGTTCGACCGCGGTGAGGAGCAGGCGTTGCGACGGGCGGACGTAAAAGATCGCCTCGACCTCGCCGCCCTGCTCCAGCCGGCCGAAGAGCGTCCCCTTTTCCTGCTGCTTGCGCAGCTTCTCGAGCCGGGTCAGCTGCGAGGTGTGCAGCGCGGGCCGCGAGCGCAGGAAGTCGTCGGTCCGGGCGAGGAAGTCGTCGATGTCCTCGGTGAGGTGCCAGGTCATATCCGGGGATCAGCTCGCCTGGGAAAGCGGTGGTGACGCCGTGGCCGCGACCGCCGCGCGCAGCTCGTCCAGCGGCAGGCCCACGGCGTCCGCGATGGCCGTGACCGTGAAGAACGCCGGGGTCGGGATCCGCCCGGTCTCGATCTTGCGGAGCGTCTCGACCGAAATCCCGGCCTCCGCGGCGACGTCGACCATGCTCCGGCCGGCCCGCGCCGCTCGCAGCGCTTGGCCGAGGCGTTCGCCCCGTTCGCGCTCTTCGTCCGTTAGCGGTACCCGCACCATGGCGCCAATACTAATACCAGAGTTGTCCACAGGTGGTGGACAACTCTGTGCACAGGTGTGGAAAAGGCCCCGCCGAACCGGAGTTCGGCGGGGCCCCACCACATCTAGTGCCTTCAGGCGCCCGCGGGCACCGGAAGTGGCATGCCGGGCAGGCTCTGGTCGTTCGGCACGACGCCGTCGACCAGGTAGGCCTCCACGACCTTGTCCACACCCGCGTTGCCGCCGGCGTAGATGCCGTGGTCACCCTCACCGGTGATCGTCAGCATCCGCGAGTTGTCGAACGCCTTGTGCGCGCGCCGCGCGCCCTCGATCGGCGTCGCCGGGTCGTGCTCCGACTCGACGATCAGCACCGGCGGGACGCCCTTGCCGTCGAGCACCGGCAGCGGGGCCGGCGGCTTCTTCCAGAACAGGCACGGCTGGATGAACCAGCCCGCGCCGAGCAGGGGCAGCTGCTGGTCGATCAGCTTCTGCGACTGCTTGATGGCGCTCTGGGTCGAGCCGGTCCACGGACCCTCGTTGCACGGGATCGTCCAGAACGAGGCGTCGTAGGCGTCGCCGTCGGTCGGGACCATCAGCGGCTGCGCGCCGGAGGTCTCGGTGCTCTTGTCGGCGGCCTTGACCTTCTGCGCGGCCGACGTCTTGGCCTGCGCGGACGCGGTGCCCTGGGTCAGCGTGCGGACGCTGACCAGGTAGTCGGCCAGGCCCGGGAACGAACGCTTCGAGTAGATGCTCGACGCGATGAAGGAGTCCAGGCCGTTGGCCGAGACGGTCGAGCCGTCGGGCAGGGTGACCGCGCCCTGGGTCAGGGCGTAGCGAACCTGCTCGTAGGTCTGGCGGGCGGCCTCGCCGGTGGTGCCGAAGTGGTAGAGCTTGTCGTACTTCGCCATCCACGGGAGGAAGTCCTGCCGCCAGCGGCGCTCGAAGCCGAGCGGCTGCCAGTCGAACGACTTCTGCCAGGTCGTCGTGAACTCCGTCGAGGAGTCGAGGACGAACCGGCCGGTGCGCGTCGGGTAGGCCTGCGCGTAGTGCGCGCCCATCCACGTGCCCGCCGAGTAGCCGACCCAGTTGATCTTGTCGCGGCCGAGCAGCACGCGCAGCAGGTCGATGTCCTTGACCGTCTGGTCGGTGTTGATCAGCGGGCCCAGCTCGCCGGACTTCTGCTGGCAGGACAGCGCCGCGTACTTCGTCGCCTGGAGGATCAGGTTCAGGTTCTGCTTGCTGCGGTCACGCGGGTCGAGGTCCGAGCCGGTGCCGATGGCGCCACCGCACGTGATGTTCGTGCTCTTGCCGGTGCCGCGCGGGTCGAACCCGACGATCTCCTGGTGCTCGCGCAGCTTGGGCTGGTTGCGCAGGCGGGCCGGGAAGTTGCGCCCGGGCGCCCCCGGGCCGCCCGGGTTGGTGACGACGCTGGCCGTCGCGTCCTTGGTCGCCTTCAGCCGGCTGACCGCGATGGTCAGGTCGATCTGGGCGTTCGCCTGGTACCAGTTGCGCGGCGTCTTGTAGGTCGCGCACTCCATGTCCTCGGCGCCCGCGGGCGGGGCCGTCGGCAGCTCGGCGGGGACGGCGCACTTGTGCCAGTCCAGCTTCTGGTTCGCGTACTGCGGCGGGATGTTCGTGGAGTTCAGCGGCTGCTTGCCGGCCGCGGCATCCTGGCCTGCGAACGCAGGGGTGAACCCGGCCAGCAGGGTGCCGGCGATGGCCGGGATCACCACCGCGTAGCGGAGTCGTGTCATACGGTTGCCCCTTATCGGGTTTTCGCGTGCGAGTCCGGCTATTCCTATAGGCCGGGTGGGGGCGGGGCAACCGACGTTGGTCGGCATCGCCGATCGCGGCGATCAAATCGATATCGGACAGACGTGACTCCCTGTCACCCAGGTTCTAAGGTCAGGCGGTCGGTTACGGGAGTGTTAGGTGAGGTCCGATGTCGACTGTGAAGCACGACGGGAAGGTGCGCGGGCTGCGGTTCAACCCGTGGAACCTGCTCCTGATCGTCCCGCTGCTGGTCCTGGTCACGCCACTGTTCAACATGGACGGTCCGCGGTTGTTCGGGATGCCGTTCTTCTACTGGTTCCAGTTCCTCATGGTGGCGGTCGGGGTGCTCAGCACTTGGATCGTCTACCTGATGACGCGGGAGAAGCCGACCGTTGACGCGCCGGACCGGCTGAGCGTCGAGGACCTGGATGAGGGGGAAGCTCGATGAGCAACCTGCAGTGGCCCGAGCTGATCATCTTCACGATCCTGTTCGCGCTGGTGACGGTCCTCGGCTTCATGGCGTCGCGCTGGCAGCGCGGCAGCACGCTGGACCACCTGGACGAATGGGGCCTCGGCGGCCGCAAGTTCGGCTCGTGGATCACCTGGTTCCTGCTCGGCGGTGACCTCTACACGGCGTACACGTTCGTCGCGGTGCCCGCGCTGGTGTTCAGCGCCGGCGCGCTCGGCCTCTACGCGCTGCCGTACACGATCGTCGTCTACCCGATCGTGTTGCTCCCGGCGCTGCGGATGTGGTCGGTCTCGCGGGTCCGCGGCTACGTGACTCCGGCCGACTTCGTGCGCGGCCGCTTCGGCTCGCCGATCCTCGCGCTGCTGGTGGCGATCACCGGCATCGTCGCGACCATGCCGTACATCGCGCTGCAGCTGGTCGGCCTCGAAGCCGTGCTGCGGACGATGGGCATCAACGGCTCCGGCATCGTCGGCCACCTGCCGCTGCTGGTCGCCTTCGTCATCCTGGCCTTCTACACCTACCAGTCCGGCCTGCGGGCGCCCGCGCTGATCGCGTTCGTCAAGGACATCCTGATCTACATCGTGATCCTGGTGGCGATCATCTACCTGCCCTCGAAGCTGGGCGGCTGGTCGCACATCTTCGACGCGGCGGCGAAGAAGCTCGGCACGCCGACCCCGGCCACCGGCAAGCCGGCCGGCTCGATCCTGCTGACCGCCAACAACCAGCTGCAGTACGCGACGCTGGCCTTGGGTTCGGCGCTCGCGCTGTTCCTGTACCCGCACTCGCTGACCAGCGTGCTGGCCTCGCGCGGCCGCAACGTGATCAAGCGGAACATGGTCGCGCTGCCGGCGTACTCGCTGGTGCTGGGCCTGCTGGCGCTGCTCGGGTACGTGGCGATCACCGCCGGCGTCAAGCCGCTGACGAACGCGGCGACCGGCAAGGCGGACGGAAACACGATCGTCCCGGTGCTGTTCGACAGCCAGTTCTCGTCGTGGTTCGCCGGCATCGCGTTTGCCGCGATCGGCATCGGCGCCCTGGTGCCCGCCGCGATCATGTCGATCGCCGCGGCCAACCTGTGGACCCGCAACATCTACAAGGAGTACATCCGCAAGAACGCGACACCGCAGGAAGAAGCGAAGCAGGCGAAGCTCGCTTCGCTGGTCGTGAAGCTCGGCGCGGTGGCCGTGATCATCCTGATCGATCCGCAGTTCTCGATCGACCTCCAGCTCATCGGCGGCGTCCTGATCCTCCAGACGCTGCCGGCGGTCGCGCTGGCGCTGTACACGCGCTGGTTCCACCGCTGGGGCCTGATCGCGGGCTGGGTCGTCGGCATCGGCTGGGGCCTGATCATGCTGTACGGCATCCCCAACCCGGCCAACGGCAAGCAGCACTTCGGCGGTTCGGCCCTGGCGCTGGGCAACATGTCGATCTTCGGCTGGCACCCGTTCGCGGGCTCGGCGGTCCAGATCTACGTCGGCTTCGTGGCGCTGGTCGCCAACCTGGTGGTCACGGTGATCGTCACGGTGATCGCCCGCCAGATGAAGGTGTTCAACGGCACGGACGACACCAACGCCGAGGACTACCACGCCGACGAGAACGACAAGGACCTCCGCCCGATCGGCGTCCACTAAGGACGGATGGCCGCTCGGGAGACGAGGTAGAGCACCAGGCCGTTGAGCAGGTGCCAGAGGAAGTGCGTGCCGACCGGGACGTAGTCGCACACGTCCCGGTCGAGCGTGCGCAGGGACAGGGAAAGCGCGAACACCGCGCCGGCGACGGCGAAGCGCGTCCAGGCGGTGTCACGCTGGATGGCGAACACCGCGGCGAAGGCGAACAGCCCGATCAGCGGCGCGAGGTAAAGCCCGCCGCCCAGCAACGCGGTGACCACGGTGAGCGCGAGAAACCCCGGCACGGCAACCCAAGCCCACCGCCGGCTCCAGTACCTCCGTACGAACACCACGGCGTACACCAGCACGAAGACGAGGATGGCCAGCGAGTCCGCGGCGCCCGCCCAGCGCGTCGCCAGCAGGTGGAAGACGCTGCTGGCGACGAAAACCAGCCCGATCAGCACGGCGAGCAGCCGGCCGGTCCGGTTCCCCGCGGCCAGCCGCCACACGAGAACGGCGGCCACGAGGAAGGCGAGGTTGCTGAGATCGTTGAGCGGCTCACCCCAGAGCCCGGGCCCGACGCGTTCGCAGTACCCGTCGACGTAGTCCGTCACGAACACAGCCAACCACGGCTAGCGTGAAGCCCATGAGCGACGCGGTGAGCCGGTTCCCGGTGACGGAACTCGAAGACCTGCCCTACGACCTGCGCGAGCGCGTCGGCGCGATCGCCGAGAAGTCCGGGTTCGTCCCGAACATCTTCCGCGCCCTCGGCCACCGGCCCGCCGAGCTGCGCGCCTTCCTCGACTACCACGACGCCCTGATGGAACGCCCCGACGGACTGACCAAGGCCGAGCGCGAGCTGGTCGTCGTCGCCACGTCCGGCGCGAACCACTGCACCTACTGCGTCGTCGCGCACGGGGCCATCCTGCGCATCCGCGCCAAGGACCCCGAGCTGGCCGACCGCGTGTCGAGCAACCCGTGGCAGGTGGAGCTCGACGAGCGCGGCCGCGCGATCGTCGACCTCGCGCTCGCCCTGGCCCAGGACTCGGCGTTGTTCGGCGAAGGCGACCTCGAAGCCGCGCGCGACGCCGGCCTCACCGACGACGAGATCTGGGACGTCGGCGCGATCACGGCGTTGTTCGCGATGTCGAACCGCCTCGCCCACCTGACCGCGCTGCGCCCGAACCCGGAGTTCTACCTGCTCGGCCGCGTGCCGCGGTAGAACTCCAAGCGCCAGGTCTCGTCGGTCAGCTTCGGGCCCCAGTCGTCGAAGTCCTCTTCGCGGACGAGCTCGAAGCCGGCCGCGCGGTAGATCGAGCGCGCGGCGGTCAAGATCGAGACCGTCGACAGCTCCATCGCCCGGTAGCCGTGCGCGCGGGCGAACTCGACGCATTCGGTGACCAGCCGCTTGCCGACACCGTGGCCCCGGGCCGACGGCTCGAGCAGCAGCAGCCGCAGCTTCGCGGTGTCCTCGTCCGGGCCGCGGGTGCACGCGATGCTGCCGACGCGTTCTTCGTCGAGCTCGGCGATCCAGAACGCCTGCCGCGGATCTTCGTGGCTCTCGGTGAAGTCGGCGACGATCCGGGCGACCAGTCCCTCGAACCGGGCGCCGAAGCCGTACTCGCGGCCGTAGAGCGCGCCGTGGCGTTCCACCACCCAGCCGAGGTCACCCGGTCGTGGCGGCCGCAGCACGAGCGCCGGGTCGCGACGGCGGTCGCCGACCAGGTCGCCGATCGTGCGCATCGCCGTCAGCAGCCGCTGCTGGTCTTCGTCGGCGAACCGGCGCAGCAGCCCGCCGATCTGTTCGGTGGACCGGGCGTTCAGGACGGCGAACGCGTCCCGGCCCGCGGCCGTCGGGCGCACGAGCTGGCGCCGGGCATCTTCCTCGGACCGTTCGCGCGCGATCAGCCCGCGCGATTCGAGCCGGGCGAGCAGCCTGCTGGCGTACCCGGCGTCGAGGTCGAGGCGTTTGCGCAGCTCGGTGACCGGCAGCGGGTCCTGGTGCGCGAGCTCGAAGAGCACGCGGGCTTCCGGCAGCGAGTACTCGGCGTCGGCCGGTCCTTCGTCGAGCACCCCGATGACCCCGGTGTAGAGCCGGTTGAAAGCCCGGACCGCGGCCACGCGGCCGGCCAGCTGCACGTCGTTCATTGACCACCTCAACAAGTTCGTTGACGAAGTCAAAGATTACTCGACAGGTCGGCCCGTGCAAGGGATTTACCGGGGACATGGGAAACCCCGCGATGCTGCCAGGTCGGGGGTCCGCCAGCATCACGGGGTCGTAGGGGGTATCGACAGCACTTTGGGTGTCGTTACACGTTCAGCACTTTGTGGCATAGGTCACTCGAATGGGTGACTGCCACGGGTGAAACAGGGGTCAGCGCATGTAGCCCGAGCGAGCCTGCGCGATCGCGATGAGTTCCTGACGGACCGTCGCGGTCGCGGCGGTGTCGATCGCCCGGTTCAGCGCCCGGCGAGTGCGAACCTCGGCGCGACGGGCACGGAGCTTGGCGGCGATGTTGTTCATCGTGTTCTGCATCCCCTTCGAGGGTCTTGGTGGCTTGTGCCTCTAGTATGCACCTTTTTTCACAAGGAATCCAACGAATGTCCGGTGACTTGGCGCACTCGCCGATGAATCATCGGCAAACTTGGGTATGGGCCGGAGAGATCGGGGGTGGCGGCGGTCACGGCGACGCAACCCGCTACATGCTTCTAAGGCTCTCTAGCGCAGGAGCTAGAAAGCCTTAGGAACGTGGATAGGGTCAGTCGCGGCCGAGCAGGTAGTGGCCGAAGTGCGGCACGGTGAAGGCGATCTGGCCCCGCTCGGCGGAGTAGACCAGGCCCTTCTTCATCAGGCTGTCGCGCGCCGGCGACAGCGAAGACGGCTTCCGCCCGAGGAACACGGCGACGTCGGCGGTGCCGGCCGGCTCGTCGCGGCCCTGGGTCAGCGACGCCATCGCCTGCAGGTACTCGCGCTCGGCCGGCGTCGCGCGGTCGTAGCGCGAGCCGAAGAAGCCGACGGCCAGCTCGGACTCGGCTTCGGGCGCGGCGACCTGGACGTCCTTGACGGTGATCGGGTCGGACGGCGCCGCGTCCCAGGCCGCCTTGCCGTAGGCCTGGATGAAGTACGGGTAGCCGCCGGACGCGTCGAAGAGCGCGTCGAGGGCTTCCGGCTCGATGCCGGCGTCCTCGCGCTCGATCGGCGCCATCACGGCGTAGTCGGCGTCCGCGCGGTCGAGCCGGTCGATCCGCGCGTACCGGAAGAGCCGTTCGGAATACGACTTCGACGCCGAGAGCACGGCGGGCACGTGCGGCAGCCCGGCCCCGACGACGACGAGCGGCGCCCCGGACTGCGAGAGCTCGTGACAGGCGGCGCACAGCGCGGAGACGTCGTCGGGCTGCAGGTCCTGGATCTCGTCGATGAGCAGCGCGACGCCGGTCCCGACGTCCGCGGCCAGCTCGGCGACGTCGGTGAAGAGCTCGACGAGGTCGATCTCGATGTCCCCGGAGTCGGCCCGCCCCTGCGCGGCGGGCACGTCGATGCCCGGCTGCCAGCGGTCACGCAGCTTGGCGTCGGCCTTGTTGGCCCGCAAGGCGAAGGCTTTGAGCACGCCGAGCACCTCTTCGACGCGGTCCGGAGCGCGGTGCCGCACGGCGAGGTCCCGGATGGCCCGGTGCAGCGCGGCCGACAGCGGCCGCCGCAGCTCGGCGTCCGGCCGGGCTTCGATCTTCCCGGCCCCCCACTTGTGCCGCACGGCCATCGCCCGCAGCTCCCCGAGGAGGACGGTCTTCCCGACGCCCCGCAGCCCGGTGAGGACGAGACTGCGTTCGGGTCTCCCCCGCGCAACCCGTTCGAGCACGACCTCGAAGGCCTTGAGCTCACGCTCGCGCCCGGCCAGCTCAGGCGGCCGCTGCCCGGCGCCCGGCGCGAAGGGGTTGCGGATGGGGTCCACTCTGCCAAGTTATCGACGTATCTAGCGCGAGCCCGATATTCCGCCATAGACAGCTAGGGCGTGTCGCCGGAGTTCGACCGGATGGCCGTACATAGAGACGAACAGGTCTGCAGCCCTGCTCGTCCCTACCCCCAGCGCGCACTACGACGTAGCACTACTCGCCGAGGTTCCGTTCCGCGTAGATCTTCATCGCGTCGCGGACGAATTCCGCTCCGCCGCCTTCGAACCCGTAACGCGGGTCGTCGACGTACAGCTGCCCGAGCCCCGCGAAGTACCCCGCGGACACCGACGAAACCGCCGGCCGGAGCCACTCGTGCAGCCGCCGCGCGATCGCCTGGACCTCGTCCGAATCCGGCGTCGCGCCCGAAGCGTGAGCCGCGCCGAACGCCGCCGCGATGTCCACCTGCTCCTGCTGGTGGGCCTTCTTCTCGTCGGCCGACAACGAACTCCACCACTGGTCACCGCGCCGGTACGCGTCCGCGCCCCAGCGGCGCGTGACCTCTTCCTCGTACTGCGTGTGGTCGAAGCCGTCGAAAACTTCTTCTGCCATCAGTCGTTCACCTCCCTTCAGTTTCCGCAAAGTGGTCCGGACCGACTCGATCTGCCGGCCGATCCGCCGCCGCTCCTGTTCGAGCAGCTCCAGGTGCGTCTCGAGCGCCGCGGCGCTGTCGCGGTGCCCGTCGAGGACCTCCGCGATCGCCGGGAGCCCGAGGCCCAGTTCGCGCAGCAGCAGGATCCGCTGCAGCCGGACGAGCGCCTGCTCGTCGTAGTAGCGGTAGCCGTTGCCACCGACGCGGCTGGGCTCGAGCAAGCCGACCGCGCCGTAGTGGCGCAGCGTCCGGCTCGTCGTCCCCGCCGAGCGGGCGAGGTCCTGGATCGACCACTCCATGCCGACGACGATAGAAGTTGACGCAGCGTCAAGGTCAACCGCTAAAGCTTTATAGCCCAATCTAGTAATGACACGATATTTCCGCAGAAACCCCGATGAGGATTCGACGGCGGGACGAGCGGGCACCCACGGAGTAGGTTCGACCAGGCAGTGGCCCGTACGAGGAAGGCAAACGACCGTGATACTCCGTCGAGTGGCACGTCCCCTGCTCGCCACGATCTTCGTGACGGGCGGAATCAATGCGCTGAGGCACGCCGAAGGGCACGCGAAGGCGGCGGAACCCTTCCTCAACAGCGCGTTCGAGAAGGTCGGCGACGTCGTGCCGGCGCAGGTCCCGCGCGATCCGGTGACGCTCGTCCGCATCGACGCCGCCGTGAAGATCGGCGCCGGTCTCGCGCTCGCGGCCGGCAAGGCCCCGCGGCTCGCGGCCGGGCTGCTGCTCGGCAGTCTCGTGCCGACGACGCTCTCGACGCACAGCTTCTGGACCATCAAGGATCCGGGCGAGCGCCAGCAGCAGCAGATCCAGTTCTTCAAGAACGCGAGCTTGGCCGGTGGCCTCCTGCTCGCGGTCAGCGACACGCACGGCAAGCCGTCGGCGGCTTGGCGCGCGCGTCACGCCGCGAAGGACGTCAGCGCCGCGGCCGGGAAGCTGAGCCGCAAGGCCGAGAAGCGCGCGAACAAGCTCGCCAAGCGGGCTCAGAAGGCGCTCCCCAACTAGAACGCGAAAAGGGCCGCCCCCAGCGAGGGGCGGCCCTTTTTCGTCCGGTTACTTCTCCAGGATCGCGGTGACGCCCTGGCCGCCGGCCGCGCAGATCGAGATCAGGCCGCGGCCGGACCCCTTCTCGTGCAGCAGCTTCGCCAGCGTCGCGACGATCCGGCCGCCGGTCGCGGCGAACGGGTGCCCGGCCGCCAGCGACGAGCCGTTGACGTTCAGCTTCGCCCGGTCGATCGCGCCGAGCGGCTCGTCCAGGTCCAGCTTCTCCTTGGCGAACGCCGGGTCCTCCCACGCCTTGAGCGTGGCCAGCACCTGCGACGCGAACGCCTCGTGGATCTCGTAGAAGTCGAAGTCCTGCAGCGAGAGCCCGGCGCGGGCGAGCATCCGCGGCACGGCGTACGCGGGCGCCATCAGCAAGCCCTCTTCGCCGTGGACGTAGTCGACGGCCGCGGTCTGCGAGAACGTCAGGTACGCCAGCACCGGCAGCTTGTGCGCCTTCGCCCACTCGTCGGTGGCGAGCAGGACGGTCGACGCGCCGTCGGTCAGCGGCGTCGAGTTGCCCGCCGTCATCGTGCCGTCCGGGCCGCCGAACGCCGGCTTGAGCTTGGCGAGCTTCTCCGCGGTCGAGTCCGCGCGCAGGTTCTGGTCGCGCGCCAGCTTGAGGAACGGTGTCACGAGGTCGTCGAAGAACCCGCGGTCGTACGCGGCGGCGAGCTTCTGGTGGCTGCTCGCGGCCAGCTCGTCCTGCGCCTCGCGCGTGATCTCCCAGATCTTCGCGGTCAGCGCCGCGTGCTCGCCCATCGAGAGGCCGGTGCGCGGCTCCTCGTTGCGCGGGATCGCCGGGACGATGTGGCCCGGCCGGATCTTCGCGACGAGCATCAGGCGGTCGCCGAGCGTCTTCGCGGCGTTGAGCTGGATGAGGATCTGGCGCAGGTCTTCGTTGACGGCCAGCGGCGCGTCGCTCGTCGTGTCGACGCCGCCGGCGATGGCCGAGTCGATCTGGCCGAGCGCGATCTTGTTGGCGACGTTGACGATGGCCTGCAGGCCGGTGCCGCACGCCATCTGGACGTCGGCCGCGGGCGTCGCGGGCGAGAGCTTGCTGCCCAGCACGCTCTCGCGGGCCAGGTTGAAGTCCTTCGAGTGCTTGAGCACGGCGCCGGCCGCGACCTCGCCGATCACCTCGCCCTGCAGGGAGAAGCGGCTGACCAGACCGTCGAGCGCGGCGGTGAACATGTCCTGGTTCGACGCCTTCGCGTACGGCCCGTTGGACCGCGCGAAGGGGATCCGGTTGCCGCCGATGATCGCGACCTTGCGCACGGCGGGCGTTTTCCTGGGCGGCATGACTCCACCTCTCTGGTCGGCTCTCTCACACTGTAACCTACTCGGGAGTAGGTTAGACTGCGACGTGACGCAGACTGCACGGGAGGCAACCGATGGCTGACAGGTACCAGCAGTTCACGAAAACCCCGGTGGGGAAGTTCGTGGTGCCGAAGCTCGGCCTGCCCAACCCCGCCACGCTCCGCCGGTACAAGCCCGGGCAACCCGCCCTCGAGGGTCCCGCACTTCTCGGCGCCGCGCCTGGTGGCCGGCTCGAGAAGACCGTTCGCGACCAGCTCGCCGACGCGGGCATCGAGGTCGTCACCTCGGCGGTCGACCGGCACGCGGCGCTCGTCTTCGACGCCACCGGCGTCACCGACCCTGCGCGCCTGCGTGAGGTCTACGACTTCTTCCACCCGGTGATCCGCAGCGTCGGGCCGTCCGGCCGGGTCGTCATCCTGGGTACGCCGCCGGAGCAGGTCGAAGGCCGCGAGCGGATCGCGCAGCGCGCTCTCGAGGGCTTCGTGCGCTCCGTCGGCAAGGAGCTGAAGCGCGGCGCGACGGCTCAGCTCGTGTACGTCGCCGAAGGCGCCGAAGAGGCGACGGAGTCGACGCTGCGCTTCCTGCTCTCGGCGAAGTCGGCGTTCGTCGACGCGCAGGTCATCCGGATCGGCGCCGAGGGCAAGACGGCTTCGGCGCCGGCGAACTGGGAGAAGCCCCTCGACGGCAAGGTCGCGCTGGTCACGGGCGCGTCCCGCGGCATCGGCGCGGCGATCGCCGAGGTGCTGGCCCGCGACGGCGCGCACGTCGTCGCGCTCGACATCCCCGCCCAGGGCGGCGACCTGTCGAAGGTGGCCAACAAGATCGGCGGGTCGTCGCTGCAGCTCGACATCACTTCGCCGAGCGCGCCCGCGAAGCTCGCGGAGTACCTGAAGGAGCGTCACGGCGGCGTCGACGTCGTTGTCCACAACGCGGGCATTACCCGCGACAAGACGCTGGGCAACATGAGCGAGAGCGCGTGGGACTCGGTGATCGCCGTCAACCTCGCGTCGCAGCTCGCGGTGAACGACAAGCTGCTCGGCGACCACGTGCTGAACGAGAACGGCCGGATCATCGGTGTCTCGTCGATCGCGGGCATCGCCGGCAACGTCGGCCAGACGAACTACGCGACGTCCAAGGCGGGCGTGATCGGCATGGTGAACGTCGGCGCGCCGCAGCTCGCGGCGTACGGCGGCACGATCAACGCCGTCGCGCCAGGCTTCATCGAGACCAAGATGACGGCGGCGGTCCCGCTGTTCATCCGCGAGGCTGGCCGGCGGCTGTCGAGCCTCGGCCAGGGCGGGCTGCCGGTCGACGTCGCCGAGACGATCGCCTGGTACGCGAACCCGGCGTCGGCCGCGGTGAACGGCAACGTGGTCCGCGTCTGCGGCCAGGCCCTGCTGGGGGCCTGACGTGGTGATCCGCGAACTCGACAGCACGCCGAGCCTGGCGACGCTGTACCCGAAGGCACTGCTCGGTTTTCGCAAAACGGGCTCGTCGCTGCCCGACACCGAGCTGGTGCGCACGGGTGTCGTCGTCGACCCGGCGCACCTCGCCGCGTACAACACGGTCTGCGGGTTCCGGCTGAGCGACGAGCTGCCGGCGACGTACCCGCACATGCTGGCGTTCCCGCTGCAGATGGCGCTGATGACCGAGCCGGGGTTCCCGTTCCCGCTGCTCGGCATGGTGCACGTGGCGAACCGGATCACCCAGCACCGCGCGCTGCGGCTGGGTGAAGCGTTGACGATCCGGGTGCGCGCGGAGAACCTGCGCCCGCACGAGAAGGGCCGTCAGTTCGACGTCGTCAGCGAGGCTTGGGCCGGGGACGACCTGGTGTGGGTCGACGTCAGCACGTACCTGCGCCGCGGTTCTTCTTCTGGCTCGTCGGGGCGTCGCGAGCAGCTGGCCCCGCCGACACCGGATGCGCTCTGGCGCGTCCCGGGCGACATCGGCCGCCGCTACGCGGAGGTCTCGGGCGACCGCAACCCGATCCACCTGCACCCGCTGACGGCCCGCCTGTTCGGCTTCCCGCGCGCGATCGCCCACGGCATGTGGACGAAGGCCCACGCACTGGCCGCGTTCGAAGGACGGCTGTCCGCGGCGTTCACGATCGACGTCAAGTTCAAGCAGCCGGTGCTGCTGCCGGCCAAGGCGGGTTTCACGTCGTGGGCCACCCCGGAGGGCTGGGCGTTCGAGCTGTGGAGCAAGTCGAAGCCCCACCTGGAAGGCACGATCACCTCACTCTGACGGCTTCCAGACCTCGCCCTCGATGAGGTCGTTGAAGCCCAGCCAGACGAGGTTCATCAGCCAGGACGCCAGGACGCCGTCGGAGATGTCGGGGTGGTCGAGGGCCCAGTCGGCCAGCGACTCGGCCGCCCCGACCAAGGCCGCGGACAGGCCTTCGCCGGAGAACTCGGCCTGCTCGCCGACGCCCTTGCGGGTGCCCGCCGACACGACCAGGGCCGCGACCAGCTGGATCGCGCGCGCCCGCATGTCGGTGACCTCCGCGGCGAACGCCCCGCCGACGGTGAGGGCCTGGCGGTGCAGCACCGTCCACGACTCGCGGTACTCCGCGACGAAGCGGTAGAACGACCGCAGGCCGTGCCAGAGCTGCATGTCCGGCGGCAGGTCGGGCTGGACGCCGGCCTGGATGGCCTCGAGCAGCCGCGTCGCCTCGCGGCGGATGCACGCACCGAACAGGTCCTCTTTGGACCCGAGGTAGGTGTAGATCATCGGCTTCGAGACGCCGGCGACGTCGGAGATCTCGTCCATCGAGGCCGCGTGGTAGCCGTGGCGCGAGAAAACCTGGACGGCGGCGTCCAGGATCTGCCGCTCGCGCACCGCGCGCGGCAGCCGCCTGGCCCGTTCGGGCGGACGCTGATCATCCTCTGACACGCTGGACCTCCCTGTTGCTGCCGAGAGACGGTACCGGGCGCTGCCCCGGCAGGGTGATTTCGGCACGCTTGCCCGCCTACCTACTGGCGGGTAGCCTTACGCGTGAGTAACAGCAGAGGAGTGACCATGGCCGACAACGCCGGGATGACCAGCGCCGATCAGGTCGCGGGACTCCGTGGGGCGGCGCTGCTGGACGCCCTGGAGCGGCTCGACCCGCTGAGCCCCGAGGCGCACACCCTCGACGTCAACGCCCTCGCCGACGCGGTCAACCCACGCGACCTCGGCAAGGACGACTTCCGAAGACTCTTGAACGCGCTCCTGAGGCTGGCCGCCCGCGCACCGGCGTTCGACTTGAGCAAGGTCGACCCGGCGCGTTTCGCCTCTCTGGTGGCTTCGGCGTCGCGCGCGCAGCTGGAGAGCGTCGTCGCGGAGCGCCCCCTGCGTGAGCGTGTGCTGGAGGAGATCTTCGCCCGCATGGGCGCGCACATCCGCCCGGACCGGGCCCGTGACCTGCACGCGGTGGTCCACTGGCGCCTGTCGGGCGGCATCGGCGAAGGCGGCTACGACCGCTACGAGACGGTGATTTCCCACGGCTCGTGCACGGTGAGCAGGGACATGCACTCCGCCCCGCGAGTCACGATCACCATCGCCCCGGCGGACTTCTTCCGCCTCATCACCCACCAGGCGACGCCGGCGGTGTTGTTCGTCACGGGAAGAATCAAGGTCAAGGGCGATTTGGCGTTCGCGGCGGGCCTGATCGGATACTTCGACCTCCCGCACCCCGTATAGTCCGTCGCTGTGCCCCGAAAAGCGAAGTGGCGCCTTTCCCGGCCCCGCGGAGTGCGCGCCGGCCACGCGGTCAACGCGTTCGCGGACAAGCTGGTCATCGCCAATCTGACTCCCGCGCAGTTCATCCAGGTCCTGGAAACCCTGCACATGCTGGGCTCCGCCGGCGCGGGCATCGAGCTGAGTTCGCTGTCAACGGACGTCCTGGTGGACGTGGTCCGCCGAGCGTCCCGCGACCAGCTGAAGGCGATCGCAGACCACCCAGAGCTGCGAGCGGTGTTCCTCGACGAGATTTTCCGCCGAATGTCCGAACATTTCGCCCCCGAGCGCGCGCGTCACGTGGATTTCGTGGTTTCTTGGCGCTTTTCCGAGGGAACGGGCGAGGATGGTTACGACCGTTTCCAGACGGTGATCGAGGACGGGGTGTGCGTTTCCTCAACGGACCTGTCCCGAACCCCGGACACGACGATCACGCTGTCGGTGGACGACTTCATCAGGATGGCAACGGGCAACGCAGCGGTGGCGGCGATGTTCGTAACGGGCCGGGTGAAGGTGAAGGGCGAGTACGCCCCGGCGGTGAGGTTCTCGAGCTACTTCGACATCCCCAAACCGACCACGGCCTAGCTGTTCAGGCTCAGTGACAGCAAACTGTCGGTGTCCGCCGTTAGGGTCGATGATGAGTTCATCGACTACCACCGATCAGTGCATTCGTGACTAGCCCTCGATGACCCGGCCTTCGATGACCGTCGGCTGGTCGCGGCGCGGCTCTCCCGGCGGCACGACCTCGCTGTCCACCACCATCACCGGTCCACGGCGCTGGTTGGCGAACCGGACCGCCCGCTTCTCCATCCGCCGCAACCACCACCGGCGCGCCACCGCGCGTGACGGCGGGAGCATCAACAGCAGCCCCAGGACGTCGCTCACGAAGCCCGGGACCAGGATCAACACCCCGCCGAGGGCGACCAGCATCCCGTCGGTCAGTTCCTTCTCCGCCGGTTGCCCGGCGCGGGCCGCGGACATGAACGCCCGCATCGCCTTGCCGCCCTCGCGGCGGGCCAGCCACGAGCCCAGGAACGCGCCGGCCAGGAGGAGGCCCAGCGTGCCGAGGACGCCGACGGCCGAGCCGACCGCCCAGATCGCGGCGATCTCGGCGATGACGTAGAGCAGGAACGCGACAGCCATACCGGGTCAACGAACGACCTGTCCGATTTGCTCCCGGGCCCCCGGAGCAGCGGCTAGTCTCACCCCTCGTGTCCGACTGGCTCCGCTGGCTCTTGATCGCGCTGTGCCTGGTCGCGGGCTTGCTCGTGGTCTGGCGCGGGCGTCGTCAGCGGCGGGCGTTCTTCCCCGGGCTCACCTGGACGCGGCGGAAGCGGGAACGCCGCCGGCGCGGGATGGTCGTCTCCGTTCTCGGCTGGTTGGCTGTGGCCCTGGTCGTCGCCGGTGCCACCGGCGGCGGCCTGCTCTGGTTCCTCGGCTGGCCGAGGCTGCCGGCCGCCGGCCAGTTCGACGTCGCCCAGGTGCTCGACCTGCTGAAGATCGCCCTCTCGGTCGTCGCCGGGTTCGGTGGGGTGGTGCTGCTCGCCGTCAACTACCGGAAGCAGCGCGTCGCCGAAGACGAGCACGACCTGGCCATCCAGCGGGCGGATCGCGAGGTCGTCCAGAAGTTCAACGAACGGTTCGGCAGTGCGGCCGAGCAGCTCGCGCACGACAGCCCGGCCGTCCGGCTGGCCGGGGTCTACGCCATGGCCGGTCTCGCCGACGACTGGGCCGACAAGCGTCAGGTCTGCGTCGATGTCCTGTGCGGCTACCTCCGGATCACCCGCGAAGAAGCCGGCGGCGAGGTCGAGGTGCGGGAGGCGATCCTGCGCGTGATCCGCGATCGCACCCGCCTGAGCGGGGAACTGTCCTGGTCCGCGCTCGCGTTCGACTTCACCGGCATCACCATCGAGAACGCCGATTTCGCGCGCCGCAAGTTCAGCGGCGAAGTCCTGTTCGACGGCGCTGAATTCGTCGGTGCGGAGTTCGCCGGCGAAAAGGTCGATTTCGCCGATGGGTACCTGCGGTCCTCGTCAGTCGCCTTCTTCCGCTGCCGCTTCCGGGCGCCCGTCGTCGACTTCTCGAAGCTGGACTTCACCTTCGGCCGGGTGGTGTTCGACCGGTGCGACTTCGCGGACCTCGAACTCGACCTCTCACTCGGCCTCGAGGCCCAGCCGCCCTTCGTGGTGCCGCTGCTCGCCGAGAACTGCCGGTTCGAACGGTGCCGGATCGAGCTGGGCCGGAGTGGCCACGGGGTCAAGCTCGCGGACTGCGTGCTCGACACCGTGACCATCGCCGACGCCGAGGAACATCGGCGGACGCACCCGTGGCCGGGCAACGAGCTGCGCGGTGGCACCTCGCTGCCCAGCCATTACGTGACGCCCTAGCTCGGCACCTCGTCCAGGTACGCGCGCGCCTGGAGGGTGAATAGCTCTGCATACCCCGCCTTTGCCGCCATCAGCTCCTCGTGCGTCCCGTACTCCGCCACCTTTCCGTGGTCCAGCAGGAGGATTCGCTCCGCCTGGCGCACCGTCGAGAACCGGTGCGAGATGTACAGCGTCGTCCGGCCCTCGGACAGCTCGCGCAGCCTCGAGAACAAGTCGTGCTCGGCCTGCGCGTCCAATGCCGACGTCGGCTCGTCCAGGATCAGCAGCGGCGCCTCCCGCTGGAACGCCCGGGCGAGCGCGATCTTCTGCCACTCACCGCCGGAAAGCGAAACGCCCTGGTCGAACCAGCGGCCCAACGGGCTGTCGTAACCGCTGGGCAGGCGCTCGATGCGCTCGTCCGCGCCCGCTCGGCGGGCCGAGTCCTCGATGTGCGGCCGATCTTCCAACCGCGAAAGATCGCCCAAGCCGATGTTCTCCGCCGCCGTTCCCTGGTACGTCACGTAGTCCTGGAACATCGCGCTGATCCGCGTTCGCAGCTCCACCGGGTCGTACTCGCGGATGTCGACGCCGTCCAGCAGGATCCGGCCGCCGGTCGGGTCGTACAGCCGGCAGAGCAGCTTGAACAGCGTCGACTTGCCCGCGCCGTTGCGGCCCACCACCGCCACCGTCTCGCCCGGGTGGATCTCGAAGCTGACGTTGTCCAGCGCCGGCTCCTCCGCGCCCGGGTACGCGAAGGTCACCGACTCGAACTCGATGTGACCCTCCACAGTGGACGGGAAAGGACGGGGCGTGGGAGGCGCCGTGATCTCCGGCTTCGTGTCCAGGAAGCGGTACAGCGTGTCCAGGTACAGGTTGTTCTCGTACATCCCCGAAAACGCCGTGAACAGCCCGGACACCGACGTCTGCACCGAAGTGGCCGCAGCTGTGTACAGCGCCAGGTCGCCGAGCGTGAGCCGCCCGCCGACCGCCTCCAGCGCGATGTACAGCGCGATCGCCGAGCCCGCGAACGTGCTCAGCAGCCCCCAGGACGTCGAACTGATGTTGCGGTTGATCGTCAGCTTCCGCTGCCGCTCGTACGACACGAGCCCGAGCCGGCGGAACCGGTCGACGAAGTACGGGCCGAGCCCGAACAGCTTCGTCTCCTTGGCGTACGTGTCCGTCGTGACCAAAGAGGACAGATAATCCATCCGGCGCTTGATCGGCGACATCAGGAACGTCAGCCAGAACGCGCGCGAGCCGTACTTCGACTGCGAGATGAACGCCGGGATCGGCGCCAGCAGCGCGACCAGCGCGAGCAGCGGGCTGATCGCGACGAGCAGCGCGACCATGCTGCCGAACGTGATGAGCGTCCGGACGAGCCCCAGCGCGGAGTTCATCATCGACAGCGGCCGCGTCGGCGCTTCTTGCGCGGCTTGGCGCAGCATGTCGTACGACGTCGAGCCCTCGAAGTACGCGAGGTGCAGCTCGCTGGCGTGCGCCATCACCTGGTGGCGGATGGTCAGCGTCATGCGTTCCTGCAGCAGCGACTGCGCGATCGACGTCATCGCGCTGCTGATCGCGGTCGCGGCGAGCACGCCGAACTGGAACAACGCGACGTTCACGATGTCGGCCGTCGTGCCGCGGTGCTGGATCGCCGCGACGACCGAGTCGAGCAGCAGCTTCGCGACGTACGCGGTCACGGTCGGCAGAAGGCCGGACAACAGCGTGATCAGCGCCAGGAGGATCGTCAGGATCGGGCTGGCCTGCCACGTCAGCTTGACGACCTTCGGGAGGCCGCGAACCGTCCCTGCCACGGACGTCCTCGCCCGCTTGAGCCGCGAACGCAGGTCCTTCGGCTGGTCCTCCGGCTTCGGTTCGGGAATGTCGACGGGCCCGGTGAGCCCGCTCTCCGGCACCGTCGTCGCGTGCCGCCGGCGACCGCGCCGCGCCAGCATGAACTCCATGCCGCCCCCACCGCCCGGGATCACGGGGCCTCCACGGCGCCGTGCAGGAAGACGTCGACCACCTGGCGCGTGGTGGGGGCGTCGTCGATCGGCGCCATCCGGCGGCCGCCGAACAGCAGGGTCAGGAACAGGGCGGCGAGCTGCTCGGGGGTCAGCCGCAGGTGGTCCTTGTCGGGTTCGAACAGTTCGGTGATCGCGCCGCGCATGGCGGTCATGGACTCGCTGCGGCCGCCCTTCATCGTGCGGCTCTTCGCGCGCTGCTCCGGGTCGCGGTGCCGGACGCGGCCGGACGCGTGCAGGGCGCCCATCAGCGCGCCCATCCGCTCGAAGTGGGCGCCGAGCGCGTCGGCGGCCTCGACGAGCCGGTCCGCCAGGGGCTGCTCGACGGGGATCTCGGCGATCGCGTCGAGGACGTGGTCGGGGCGCAGCACCTCGGCGGTGCAGGCGTCGAACAGCTCGTCCTTGTCCTTGAACGCGCGGAAGATGGTGCCCTCACCGATGCCGGCGGCGCGGGCGATCTGGCTGGTCGTGACCGCGGTGCCGTGCTCCATGAGGAGCGGCAGCACCGCGTGCACGATCATGGCGCGCCGGTCTTCGGCGCTCATGCTCGGCGCTCTGCGCCGGGTTTCGGGTGCTGGGGTCATGCTGCCATTGTGCGGAGTGAGTGCTCACTCAGTCAAATGAGTAAAAGTGAGGGCCGCCCGAAGACGGCCCTCACCTGCGGAAACTCAGTACGTCATCGCCATGGCCGGGTCGGCCAGCAGGGCGCCGACGTCGGCCAGGAACTCCGAGCCCTGCTGGCCGTCGACCACGCGGTGGTCGAAACTCAGCGACAGCTGCAGCACCTTGCGGACCTTGATCTCGCCGTCCACCACCCACGGCTGGTCCTTGATCGCGCCGAGGCACAGGATCGCGGACTCGCCCGGGTTGATGATCGGCGTTCCGGTGTCGACGCCGAACACGCCCACGTTGGTGATCGTGATCGTGCCGTTCGCCATGTCCGCCGGCGACGTCTTGCCCTGACGAGCGACCTCCGTCAGCTCGGTCAGCGCGATCGCCAGCTCCTTCAGCGACATCGAGTCGGCGTCGCGGACCTTGGGCACGATCAGGCCGCGCGGGGTCGCCGCCGCGATGCCGAGGTGCACGTAGTCCTTGTAGACGATCTCCTGCGCCGCCTCGTCCCAGACCGCGTTAACGTCCGGGGTGCGCTTCGCCGCCAGGCACACGGCCTTCGCCGCGAACGTCAGCGGCGTCACCTTCACGCCCGCGAACTCCCGCGACTTCTTCAGCTTCTCGCGGAACTCCATCATCGGCGTGACGTCGATGGTCAGGAACTCCGTGACGTGCGGAGCGGTGTACGCGCTCTGCACCATCGCGGCCGCGGTCATCTTGCGGACGCCCTTGATCGGCACGCGCCGCTCGCGGGAGCCGCTGTCCACAACGGACTCGACGACCGGTGTCCCGTTGGCCGCCCGCTCGACGTCCTCGCGGGTGATCACGCCGCCCGACGCGGTGCCGGTCAGCGCGTGCAGGTCGACGCCGAGGTCCTTCGCCAGCTTCCGCACCGGCGGCTTCGCCAGCGGGACGTACCCGCCGCGCGGAGCAGCAGGGGCAACCGGAGCAGCCGGAGCAACCGGGGCAGCGGGAGCGGGAGCCGGAGGAGCGGCGACGGCAACGGCCGGAGCGGGTTCCGAACCCTTGCGGGCCCGCCGCTGCGTGACGACGGCCTTGGAGCCGTAGCCGACCAGCGGCTTCATCTCCTCTTCCTCGGCCGGAGCCGGGGCGGCGGGAGCAGCCGCGGCCGGAGCCGAAGCGCCACCCGGGTCGACGTCGATGGTGAGGATCGGCGTGCCGACCTCCACCGTCTGCCCCGGCTCGACGAGCAGCTCCGTGACGACCCCGGCCCACGGGATCGGCAGCTCGACGGCGGCCTTCGCGGTCTCGATCTCGACGACGATCTGGTTGACCGTCACCGTGTCGCCCGGCTTCACGTGCCAGTTCAGGATGTCGGCTTCGGTCAGCCCCTCGGCGGTGTCGGCCAGGGGGAACTGTTTGTACGTAGGCATTGCGCGGAGATCCCCCTTACCAGGCCAGCGAGCGGTCGACGGCGTGCAGCACCCGGTCCAGGTCGGGGAGGTAGTGCTCCTCGAGCTTGGCGGGCGGGTACGGCGTGTCGAACCCGGTCACCCGGAGGACGGGCGCTTCCAGCGAGTAGAAGCACTCCTGCTGGACGCGCGCGGCGATCTCCGACGTCAGCGACGACTCGGACGGCGCCTCCGAGAGCGCGATCAGGCGGCCGGTCTTGCGCACCGACTCGAACACCGGGCCGAGGTCGAGCGGCGAGAGCGTGCGCAGGTCGATGACCTCGAGCGACTTGCCCTCGTCCTCCGCCGCGGCGGCCGCGTCGAGCGCGACCTTCACCGACGGGCCGTACGCGACGACCGTCGCCGTCGTGCCTTCGCGCACGACCTGCGAGGAGAACATCTTCTGCGGCGTGCCCGCGACGTCGATCTCCGCGCGCAGCGCACCCGAGTGGTACAGGCGCTTGGGCTCGAAGAACAGGATCGGGTCGTCCGACTTGATCGCTTCCTGGATGCCCCAGTAGGCGTCGACGGCGTTCGAAATGGACACGACCTTGAGGCCCGGGATGTGCGCGAACAGCGACTCCGGCGACTCCGAGTGGTGCTCGACCGCGCCGATCCCGCCGCCGAACGGCACCCGGATCACGACGGGCATCTTGACCTTGCCCTGCGTCCGGTAGTGCAGCTTCGCCAGCTGCGAGGAGATCTGGTCGAAGCCCGGGAAGATGAAGCCCTCGAACTGGATCTCGCAGACCGGCCGGAAGCCGCGCACGGCCAGGCCGACCGCGGTGCCGATGATGCCGGACTCCGCGAGCGGCGTGTCCAGCACGCGCTGCTCGCCGAAGTCCTTCTGCAGGCCGTCGGTGATCCGGAAGACGCCGCCGAGCTTGCCGACGTCCTCGCCCATGATCAGGACCTTGGGGTCTTCTTCCATCGCGCGGCGCAGGCCGAGGTTGAGCGCCTTGCCGATGGTGAGTTTCTGGAGGTCGGTCATCAGTGCTCACCCGCCGATACGAAGCCGTCGAGGTAGGACAGGAACTCTTCGCGCTGCGCGTCCAGCACCGGGTTGCCCTCGGCGTAGACGTTGCTGAAGATCCGCTCCGGCGGGGGCTCCGGCATGTTGAACGTGTACTCGCGCAGGTCGGCGGCGAAGGCGTCCGCGTCGGCCTGGACGCTGTCGAAGTAGGCCTGGTCGGCGTAGCCACCGCGGGCCAGGAACGCCCGGACGCGCTCGATCGGGTCCTTGAGCTTCCACTCCTCCAGCTCGTCGGAGAGGCGGTAGCGGGTCGGGTCGTCGGTCGTCGTGTGCGCGTCCATCCGGTAGGTGAACGCCTCGATCAGGACGGGTCCGTTGCCGTGGCGGCACTCGTCGAGCGCCCAGCGGGACACCGCCAGGCAGGCCAGGACGTCGTTGCCGTCGACGCGGATGCCGGGGAAGCCGTAGCCGCGGGCGCGCTGGTACAGCGGCAGGCGCGACTGGCGCTCGGTCGGCTCGGAGATCGCCCACTGGTTGTTCTGGCAGAAGAACACCAGCGGCGCGTCGTAGACGGCGGCCCAGACGAATCCTTCGTGGACATCACCCTGCGAAGTGGCGCCGTCGCCGAAGTAGCAGATGGTCGCTTCGCCGTCGTCGTCCCCGACCTTGCCCTCGAACTTCTGGCCCATCGCGTAGCCGGCGGCGTTGAGCACCTGGTTGCCGATCACGATGGTGTACGGGTGGAACCCGGTGCCCTGGTAGTCCCAGCCACTGTGGTCGGTGCACCGGAAGATGCCCAGCAGGTCCTTCATGTCGACCCCGCGCGCGTACGCGACGCCGTGCTCGCGGTAGCTGGGGAACGCCATGTCGTTCTTCTTCAGCGCCCGGCCGGAGCCGATCTGCGCGGCTTCCTGCCCGAGCAGCGGGACCCAGATGCCGAGCTGGCCCTGGCGCTGCATGGCGTTGGCTTCGCGGTCGGCGCGGCGCACCAGCACCATGTCGCGGTAGAGGCCGCGCAGCGCTTCGGCGTCGATGTCCTCGACGTACTTGTCGAACTGGGGCGAGGGGACCCGTTCGCCTTCGGGGGTGAGCAGCTGAGTCAGCTCAGCGCCACCTTCGCTGGTTGCCCGCAATCCGGCGATCACCTGCTCGGGGGATGGCTGGGCCGCTACGGCGGCCGGCCCGTCTCCTGGCTCCGGGTGCGTCCACTGTTCGGACGGCATGCGCAGTACTCCTCGGTGTCGGTGCCTCTGGCGGCCGCTTGTGGCGACCACAGCGACTGCACCGGCGGGGACCAGCGCATCGGGTCCGAAGCGCTCGGTCACCGTCGGCGTTGACGGTTCTCGCCGCCATCCTGGCACGAAGGTCGTGGTTTTGGTCAGTGACGGATGCTGATTTGTTGCTGAGAAAGGGGCTCTGAACAGGGAAAACGCTTGGAAGCCCGAGCATCGGACCTACGAGAGTAGGGAATCGACTCGCGCGCTCACCAGGCGTGGCCGCGTCACCACGCGCACCGGACGCGCCGCGTTCACCCACTCCGGGGACGACCTTGTGACGTGCCGCACTGTCGGAGCCCCGTGGCACGATGGCGGCGTGGAGCAGAAATCCGTTCGTGAATCCGTCGTGACGTCGTGGACCGACGACGTCATCCCGAGCCTGTCCGGGCTGGTGGCCATCCCCGCCCTGTCCCCGGCCTTCGACGCCGACTGGGCGAACACCGGGCACCTGGCCGCCGCCGTCGACCACGTCCGCGAGTGGATCGCCGCGCGCGACCTGCCGGGCGCGACCCTCGACGTCGTCCAGCTCGAAGGCCGCACGCCCCTGCTGCTCGTCGACGTCCCGGCGACCCCGGGCGCGGCGGGCAAGGGCACCGTCCTGATGTACGGCCACCTCGACAAGCAGCCGCCCGTCGGTGGCTGGTCCGAGGGCCTCGGCCCGTGGACGCCGGTGATCCGCGACGGCCGGCTGTACGGCCGCGGGTCCGTCGACGACGGCTACTCCGGCTACGCGGCGACGTCGGCGATCCAGGCCGTGCACGCGGCCGGCGGCGAGCACGCCCGCATCGTCGTGCTGCTGGAGACCGGCGAGGAGTCGGGCAGCCCCGACCTCCCCGCGTACGTCGAGCACCTGGCCGACCGGATCGGCGAGGTCTCGCTGGTGGTCTGCCTGGACGCCGGCGGCAGCGACTACGAGCGGTTGTGGCTGGTCACGAGCCTGCGCGGGATGCTGCACCTGGACGTCACCGTGCAGCTGCTGGGCTCGGCGCAGCACTCCGGCGTCGCTTCCGGCGTCGTCGCCAGCTCGTTCCGCGTGCTGCGGAAGCTGCTCGAACGGCTCGAAGACAGCACCACCGGTGAGCTGCTGCTCGACGAGCTGAAGGTGGACGTCCCGGCGAACCGGCTGGCCGAGCTGAAGGCCGTCTCGCAGAACTTCCCCGACGCGCTCAAGACGGCGTTCCCGCTGGTCGAAGGCGGCCGTGTGATCACCGAAGACGCGCTGGAGCTGGCCCTCAACAACACCTGGCGGCCGACGCTCTCGGTGATCGGCGCCGACGGCTTCCCGAAGCCCGCCGACGCCGGCAACGTCCTGCGCGAGAGCACCACGCTGACCCTGAGCTTCCGGCTCCCGCCGACGGCCGACGCCGAGAAGGGCCTCGAAGCCGTCAAGAAGGCCCTGACCACCGACGTCCCGTACGGCGCGAAGGTCACCTTCGGCCACAACCCGCAGGCGGAGGACGGCTGGAACGCGCCGACCGAGGCGCCGTGGCTGACGAATGCCCTGCGCACGGTCAGCGACGAGGTCTTCGGGCAGCCGCACCGGGCGGCCGGCATGGGCGGGTCGATCCCGTTCATGGGCCTGCTCTCGCGCAAGTACCCGGAGGCGCAGTTCCTGGTCACCGGCGCGTGCGGGTCCGACTCGAACATCCACGTGCCGGACGAGTGGCTGCACCTGGACTACGCGCAGCGGGTCACCGAGGCCGTCGCGCACATCCTGGACGCGCACGCCCGCGGCTAGCGGCAGGCATCGCGCAAGGTCGCGGCGGCCGTCTCCAGGCACGCCGGGAACTCCTGGTCGCCGCCCGAGTCGATCCAGCGGTCGAAGGCGTCGCCGAGGATGATCGCCGCGACCTCCGCCGCCGGTTTCGCCAGCTCGGGCGATGTTCCGCGCCGCTGCAGGGCGTCCCGGATCGCGGCCGTGATCGCCGCGCCCTTGCTCCGCTCGCGTTCGCGGAGCTCGGCGCTCGAAGCGATCACGGCCCGGCGTTCCGGCGACGGGTCGACGAGCCGCGTGACCTGCGTGCCCACCTCGACCAGCGCGCCGAGGGCCGTGCGAAGCGGCGACTCCGCCTCTTCGGCGGCGAGGACGGCTTCGGCGACCGCGGGCGGTAGCTGCTCCGCGCCGGCGAAGAGGACTTCGCGCTTGTCGGGGAAGTAGCGGAAGTACGAGCGGCGGGTGATCCCGGCGCGCTCGGCGATCTGCGTCACGGTCACGGCGTCGTAGCCGTGCTCGGCGAACAGCTCGAGCGCGGCTTTCCGCAGCCGGTCCGCGGTCCCGGGATCCCATCTGGCCACGCCTTCAGCCTACAAGTGACGTCTCACTGTGTCGTCACGTGCTAGCCTCAGTGATGACACACTGAGACGTCACTGGAGGTCGACATGGAGATCTGGGTACTCGGGGCGCTGGGCCGGACCGGCCGGGGCATCACCGCCGAGCTCGAGCGGCGGGGCGTGCCGGTCGTGCTGGTCGGGCGCGACCGGGAACGGCTGGAGACGAGCGGCTCGAAGTACGTCGTCGCCGACGGCGTCGAGGCCATCGCGGCGGAGATCCGGCGGCAGCGGCCGGCGGTCGTCGTGAACACGATCGGCGAGTACGCCGCCACGGCCGCGACGATCGCGCGGGCGTGCCTGCCCGGCGGGCACTACGTCGACCTGGCCGCGGACCTCGCCGCCGTCTCGCGGCTTCTTGACCTGCACGAGGAGGCCTTGGCCGGTGGCAGCACCTTCGTGACCGGCGCCGGCTTCGGCGTCCTGGCCACGGAAGCCGTCGTGGCGAAGCTGTGCGAGGGACGTGACACGCCGAGCCGCGTGCAGGTCGACGCGCTGGCGTCCGTCGCCGTCGAAGCGGGTGCCGTGGGGGTCGCGCTGGCCGCCAGCATCGTCGACGCCCTCACCACGGCCAAGCCCGGCGCGGCCCCGAGAACCATCGCCCTGCCGGACGGCGAGTCGGTGCGGGCGGCGGGCATCCCCTCGGGCGAGCTGATCGCCGCCCAGCGCGCGAGCGGCGCGCCGGACGTCACGGTCGTCTCCGCGATCGCGCCGGCCGCTCCGGTGGTCCGGGCGCTATTGCCCCTGCTCGCCCGGGTGGTGGCGATCCCGGTCGTGCGCCGGTTCGCGGTCCGGCGGCTGGCGCGCGTGACGACGAAGGCGGCGCCGCGTCCCCGCACGCACTCGTGGGGCCACGCCGTCGTCACCTGGCCCGACGGCACCACGCGCGACGGCTGGCTCCGCGCCGGCGAGGGCATGGACTTCACCAACGCGGTCGTGGCCGAGGTCGCGGCGCGCCTGGCCCGCGGCGAAGGCAAGCCCGGCGCGCACACGCCGGCGTCCGCCCTCGGCGCGGACGTGGCCGAAGCGGCGGGCGGAACCTTCGTGGGCGTCTAGGCGAGCCGGGTCAGGTGGACCGAGACGTCCAAAGTGGACTGACCGCCGCCGGTGAAGATGCCCTTCAACGGCGCCACGTCCGCGTAGTCCCGGCCCATCGCCACCCACACGTGCCGGGGGCCGACCGGGATCGCGTTCGTCGGGTCGTACGCCCACCAGCCGCCGGTCCAGACGTCGACCCAGGCGTGCGACTCGCCCTCGACCACCTCGCCGAGCTTGGCGTCCGGCTTCGTGTGGAGGTAGCCCGAGACGTACCGCGCCGGGACGCCGATCGCCCGCAGCATCACCAGCGTGACGTGCGCGAAGTCCTGGCAGACGCCTTCCCGCGCCTGCCAGGCGTCCGTCGCCGTCGAGTGGACGCCGGTCGTGCCCGGCTGGTACTTGAGCTGCTTGTTCACCCACTCGCACACCGCCAGGACCGCGTCCGCCGGGTCGAGGCCGGTCCGCAGCTCGCGGGCCTCGCGCGCCAGCGTGGCGTCGCGCGGGGTGTAGTCGGTCGGCGTCAGGTACTCCGTGCGGTGGTCGACGACGGTCTCGGACCGCAGGTCCTTCCAGGTCGCGGTGCGGATCGGCTCGGCCTCGTCCGCCGTCTCGACCACCGACGTCGCCAGCACCGTGAACTCGGTGTGCGGCGCGTGGAGGTCGAACGACGTCACGACCGTGCCCCAGTAGTCGGTGTACCGGTAGGCGCGGGTCGCCGGGGTCGTCTCGATGCGCGTCGCGACGGTCGTCTGGCGGCGGTCCGAGCGCGGGGTCAGCCGCGCCTCGTTGTAGGACTGCGTCGCCGGCGTCGCGTACCGGTACCCCGTCCGGTGCGCCACCCGCAGCTGCCACGTCACAGCGAAACCTCCGCGCCGCTCCACGCCACCCACGGGGACGTGCTGAAGTACTGCAAGGACACCGCTTCCCCGATCTCCTTGATCGACGTCTGCAACGCCGCGAGCCGCCGCGGCAGGTCGGTGAGCAGCTCCGACGGGCGGAGGAACTCCAGCTCGCTGCGGGCCCGGCCGAGCTCGCGCAGGGCCTCGGACTTCTCGTTGGTGCGCGCGCCGCCACCCGGGTCGAGCCGCTGCAGGCACTCCTCGGCCTGGCGCAGCGCGTGGAACACCGAGCGCGGGAACAGCGTGTCGCGCAACAGGAACTGCACGACGCGGCCGGCGTCCAGCGCGCCGCGGTAGGTGCGCAGGTAGGTGTCCTGCGCGCCGGCCGAGCGCAGCACGGTGATCCAGCCCGGGGAGGACGCGCGGTCCGCGACCCGGGACAGCAGCAGCCGCACCACCATGTCGGCGCGTTCGATCGAGCGGCCCAGCACCATGAACAGCCAGCCGTCGTCCCGGCTCATCGTCGAGTCGGCCAGCCCGGCGAACATCGCCGCGCGCTCCTCGACGAACGACAGGAACGCGTGCGGCCCGGCGCGCCGGGCGTAGCGCTGCCGGTCGGGCACCGCGTTCCACGTCGCGTTCAGGCATTCCCACAACTCGGTCGAGACGACCTCGCGGGCGCCGCGGGTGTTCTCGCGCGCCGAGTTGATCGAGCCGACGATCGACGCGGGGTTGTCCTTCCCGTACGCCACCAGCTCGGTCAGCTTCCACACGTCCAGGGACTCCGCGCCCGCCGGGTCGATGCCCAGGACCGCCAGGAGCTGGCGGCTCGCGTGGTCCGGGTCGACGGTCGCGTCCTCCAGCAGCTGGTGGACCGAGACGTTGAGGATCCGGGAGGTGTCGTCGGCGCGTTCGACGTACCGGCCGATCCAGTACAGCGACTCCGCGTTGCGTGCCAGCATCCGAACCTCCCTAGCTCTGCTGTTGCTGTTGCTGCTGGGACGACGTCAGCTCGGGTCCCTGCTCGGCGACCAGCCCGTCCACAGTGGGCATCGCGCCGAGCGCGGGCTGTTCCAGCTCCCGTTCGACACTGGACGCGCGCGAAGCCAGCACCCACGTGTCCTTCGAGCCGCCGCCCTGCGAGGAGTTGACGACCAGGCTGCCCTCCGGCAGCGCCACCCGCGTCAGGCCGCCGGGCAGGACGAAGATGTCCTTGCCGTCGTTGACCGCGAACGGCCGCAGGTCGACGTGCCGCGGCGCGAGCCGGTCGTCCACCTTGGCCGGCACGGTCGAGAGCTGGACCACCGGCTGCGCGATCCAGCCGCGCCGGTTCGCGCGCACCTTCCGCCGCAGCGTCGCCAGTTCCGCCGGGGTCGCCTCCGGGCCGAAGACGATCCCGTAGCCGCCCGACCCCTCGACCGGCTTGACGACCAGCTCGTCCAGGTGGGCCATGACGTGGTCGAACTCGTCCGGCAGCCAGCACCGGAACGTGTCCACGTTGGGCAGCAGCGGCTTCTCGTTCAGGTAGTACCGCACCATCTCGGGCACGTAGGTGTAGACGAGCTTGTCGTCGCCGACGCCGTTGCCGATGGCGTTCGCGACCACGACGTTGCCCGCGCGCGCCGCGTTGAGGACGCCGGCGATGCCGAGCACCGAGTCCGGCCGGTAGTGCACCGGATCGAGGAACTCGTCGTCGATGCGCCGGTAGATGACGTCGACCTGGCGCTCGCCCTCGGTCGTGCGCAGGTAGACGACGTTGTCGCGGCAGAACATGTCCCGGCCTTCGACCAGCTCGACGCCCATCAGCCGCGCGAGCAGCGAGTGCTCGAAGTAGGCCGAGTTGTAGACGCCCGGGGTCAGCACGACGACCATCGGGTCGGCCACGTTCGCCGCGGCCGCCGCCCGCAGCGCCCGCAGCAGGTGTGACGCGTAGTCACCGACCGGGCGGACCCGGTGCTGGGCGAACAGGTCCGGGAAGACCCGCGCCATCGTCCGCCGGTTCTCCATCACGTACGACACCCCGGACGGGTTGCGGAGGTTGTCCTCCAGCACCCGGAACGTGCCCTCTTCGTCGCGCACCAGGTCCACTCCGGACACGTGGAGGCGCACGCCGTTCGGCGGGTTGATGCCGAACGCCTCCCGCTGGAAGTGCTCGCACGAGGTGATCAGCCGCCGCGGCAGCACGCCGTCGCGCAGGATCTGCCGGTCGCCGTAGATGTCGGCGAGGAACGCCTCGAGCGCGCGGACGCGCTGGGCGACCCCGCGCTCGAGCTTCGTCCACTCCGCCGCCTGGATCACCCGCGGCACCAGGTCCAGCGGGAACGGCCGCTCCTGCCCGGACAGCGAGAACGTGATGCCCTGGTCGACCATCGCCCGGTCCAGCGCCTGCGACCGCGAGTTCAGGTCGTGCGCGTCGAGCGCGGCGATCGACTCGTACAGCGCGCGGTACGGGCCGCGGACCGTGCCGTCCGGGGCGAACATCTCGTCGTAGGCGCCGGCGTGCGGGCGTTCCGGGGAGAGGTACCCCTCGAACCGCGCCCCCGGCCGGGTGATCCGGCGGGTCGTCGCCCTCCTCGCGCGTCGACCGGACGGGGGCAGCCGGGGCGGGGTCGCGTTCATGAACGACATCCTCACCCACGTGCCCCTTCGTGCGCGACACTCTCGTTCAGGTGGGCGCGGTGCGAAACGTCGCCGTAACTCGACAGTGCTGTGCTTTGGTATGGATGAGTGGCAATATGCGTGCTCTCAGAACCTGAGAACTACAAGGAGTGACGACGTGGCCCGAGTACCCCAACTCAAGGCGCTCGCCCTGATCCCGGCTCTCGCCCTGGCGGCCGGTGCCCTGGCCGCGTGCGGGGGCGACAGCGGCGGCACCGCAGCCGGTGGTGTCCAGCTCATCGCCGCGGGCAAGCTCACGACCTGCACGCACCTGCCCTACCAGCCGTTCCAGGTCAAGCAGGGCGACAAGATCGTCGGCTTCGACGTCGACCTCGTGGACCTGGTCGCGAAGAAGCTCTCCGTCACGCAGAACATCGTGGACATCGCGTTCGAGAACATCGAATCGGGCGAGGCCATGAACTCCGGCCAGTGCGACCTGGCCGCGGCGGGCATGACGATCACCGACAAGCGCAAGCAGAAGTTCGACTTCTCGCAGCCCTACTTCGAGGCCACGCAGGCACTGCTGGTCAAGTCGGGCTCGCCGATCAAGGACTTCAGCAACGTCGCCGGCAAGAAGATCGGCGTCCAGTCGGCCACGACCGGCGCCGACTACGCCAAGGAGCACGCGAAGGGCGCCGAGATCGTCACGTTCGACGACCTCGCCCTCGAGGAGCAGGCGGTCAAGAACGGTACGGTCGACGCGGGCGTCAACGACAACGGCGTGCTGTACGACTTCGTGAAGACGAACCCGGACACCGCCGTCGCGACCGAGTTCAAGACGAACGAGTTCTACGGAATCGGCGTCAAGCAGGGCAACTCCGCCCTGGTCACGGCGATCAACGACACGTTGAAGGCCTCGGTGTCGGACGGCACCTACGCGCAGATCTACCAGAAGTGGTTCGGCAAGGCGCCGACCTGGCTGCCCGGTAGCCCCACCCAGTAAGACCTCCGCCTGTGGCCGGTGCTTCGGCACCGGCCACAGCGGCGTTTCCAGTGGTGTCTTGAACGCCCTTTCCGGGCCTGCTCGAGGAGTGAAATGGCACTGAGCCGACGCCAGCGACGATCGGCGTTCCGGGGTGCGCAGTACGTCCTGTTGCTCGTGATCGTCGTCGTGCTCGCCTTCCTGGCCAACTGGGGCCAGATCGGCCGGGCGTTCTTCGACCTCGACGTCGCGGCGAAGCAGTTCCCCGACGTCATCACCGTGGCGCTGAAGAACACCATCATCTTCACCGCGCTCGGCTTCGCGCTGGGCCTGGGCCTCGGCCTGGTGCTCGCCCTGATGCGGCTCTCCTCGGTGGGGCCGTACCGGTGGTTCGCACGCGGCTACATCGAGTTCTTCCGCGGCCTGCCCGCGCTGCTCATCTTCCTGGCGGTCGGCGTCGGTGTCCCGATCGCCTTCCCGGACACCCACCTGCCGCGCAACATCTCCATCATGATCGCGCTCGGCATCGTGTCGTCGGCCTACATGGCCGAGACGATCCGGGCCGGCATCCAGGCCGTCCCGCGCGGGCAGGTCGAGGCCGCCCGCTCGCTCGGCATGTCGCCGACGAGGTCGATGATCACCATCGTCATCCCGCAGGCGTTCCGGATCGTGCTGCCGCCGCTGGCGAACGAGCTGATCATGCTGACCAAGGACTCGTCGCTGGCGTTCCTGCTCGGCACGACGCCGGCGCAGCAGGAGCTCGCGCAGTTCAGCCGGCAGGCGCTGCTGGAGGCGAAGGGCCTGACCCCGATCGTCGTCGCGGGCCTCTGCTATCTGGTCATCACCATCCCGCTGTCGATCCTGCAGCAGCGGCTGGAGAAGAAATACGGGGCCGGAGTGGCCGGGGGTACCAAGTGAGCGACGTGATCGTCGAAATTACCGGCCTGCACAAGGCGTTCGGCCCGCTCGAGGTGCTCAAGGGCATCGACCTGCAGGTCGAGCGCGGCCAGGTCGTCTGCATCATCGGGCCGTCCGGCTCCGGCAAGTCCACCTTGCTGCGCTGCGTGAACCTCCTCGAAGAGCCGCAGCAGGGCAAGATCGTGGTGAACGGCAACGAGATCACCCACGAGGACGTCGACATCGACGGCGCCCGGCGCAAGATCGGCATGGTCTTCCAGGGCTTCAACCTCTTCGCGCACCTGACGGTCCTGGACAACCTGACCGTCGCGCAGCGCAAGGTCCTCAAGCGCGGCAAGGAAGAGGCCGAGCGCGTCGCGCGCGAGAACCTCGAGAAGGTCGGGCTGAGCGAGAAGGAGACCTCGCTGCCCGGCCAGCTCTCCGGCGGGCAGCAGCAGCGCGTCGCGATCGCGCGGGCGCTGTCGATGAACCCGGACGTCATGCTGTTCGACGAGCCGACGTCCGCGCTGGACCCCGAGCTGGTCGGCGACGTGCTGGCCGTCATGCGGAAGCTGGCCGAAGAGGGCATGACGATGCTGGTCGTGACGCACGAAATGCAGTTCGCCCGCGAGGTGGCCGACAGCGTGCTGTTCATGGACGGCGGCGTCGTGGTCGAGCAGGGCCCGCCGAGCCAGGTGATCGGCGATCCTCAGCACGAGCGCACGAAGTCGTTCCTGAAGCGGGTCCTCGATCCGACGCACAGCCTCGAAGACTGAAACACCTGCGAATTCCGTTCGCGTTCGCTACTTTGAAAGTGGGTGAGGGAGGGGGCAGTCCGTGACGACCGAAAACGCGCTGCCACCCCTCGACCCCTTCGCGGGCATCCCCGACCGCCGGTACGAAGTCAAGGCGTCCGACCTGCTGAAACCCGGCAACGGCGGCCTGCTGCGCTGGCGCCGGACGGCCACCAACGCGCCGATCGTCTACGTCGAGGACGCCTACATCACCGGCACGCTCGACCTGCGCGCCGCGGACCTGAAGTACCTGTTCCGGTTCGAGCGCTGCCGGTTCGAGCAGCCGCCGGACGTGCGTGAGGCGAACCTGCTGGGGCTGGTGTTCCGCAAGTGCTGGCTGCCCGGCCTCAAGGCCCGCAACATGCGCAGCCGCAACGACGTCCGGCTGATCCGCAGCGTCGTGCAGGTCGACGGCGCCGACCGCGAGATCGAGGAGACGACCGTCCAGCGCGGCGACGACCGCGAACGCGGGATGCCGAACGCCGCGGTCAACCTGACCGACGCCGTCATCGAGGGGTCGATGGTGCTGACCCGCACGGTGATCTCGCACCCCCACGGCAAGGCGATCCAGGCCGACCGGCTCGTGCTGACCGGCGCGTTGCTGGCCTACCGGATGGTCGCGAACGGCGAAGTCCGCCTCCCCGGCCTGCGGACCGGCGGTAACGTCAACTTTTCGGGCGCCACGCTGAACAACCCGGACGGCTTCGCGCTCAACGGCAACGGCCTGCACATCGGCGGCAGCCTCCTGTGCGAGGTCGACAACTACGGGCCGGCCAGCCAGCGGAAACGCTTCTCCGCCACCGGGATCATGTACCTGCCGAGCGCCACGGTGGACAGCGACATCTCGCTGCGCGAGGCCAAGCTGACGGTGTCCCAGCAGGGCCCGATCGCCGTCGACGCGTGGAAGTCCAACGACCCGTACCTCGACCCGCGGCCCGCGCTGGTGGCCGACCGGATGCGCGTCGACGGCAACGTCGAGCTGTCCGACGGCCTGCAGGCGCTCGGCACGCTGCGCATGGTCAACGCCCGGATCGGCGGCTCGCTGCGGCTGGCCGGCGCCGAGGTCAGCGTGGTGCGCGGCAAGTCCCAGCCGTACTACGACCGCGCGCTGCACCTGGACGGCACCGATATCGGCGGCGACATCGAGGCGACGAGCCTGCGCGTCCCCGCCGGTCAGCTGCGCCTGGCCGACGTCACGGTCGGCGGCAACTTCCTGGCCTGGAACTCGATGTTCCGCCATCCGGGCCGTGACGTGTTCTCGGCGCGCCGGTCCCGGATCGCGGGCAACTTCCAGCTCACGGACGCGACGATCCACGGCACGCTGCGCCTGCAGGGCGTCGAGGTCGGCGGCTCGATCAACCTGGCGGGCACGCGGTTGACCGAGCCGGGACTGCGCGCGACCAGCAGTTTTTCGCTGGACATCCGAACGGGCCGGATCGGCCGCGACCTGACGCTGCGGGACAACAACAGCCGCCCGTTCGTCGCGGAGGGTGGCGTCAACCTCGACGGCGCGCAGGTCGCCCGGCGCGTGGACCTGCGGGGTTCGGAGCTGAGGTCGCTGCCGCCGTTCAGCGTGGCCCTCGACGCGGGCGACGTCGCGGCGGACGAGTTCACGCTGACGCCGAACGTGCCCCCGGCCGGCCGCGTGGTCCTGCGCCGCGCGCACTGCGGAACGTTGACGGACAACGACGAGTTCTGGGCGGCATCGGGCGGGATCGAGCTGGAGGACTTCCGCTACGACGCCTTGGGCCGAGGAATCCCGCTCGACGACGACAAGGCCCTCGACCGCCGCATCGAGCTGCTCCGCCGAGCCATGCGCGGCTACCGCCCGGGCCCGTACGACCAGCTGGCCCACATGCTCCGCGCGGCGGGCAACGAAGAGCACGCGTCGACGGTGGCGTTGCGCAAACAGCAGTTCAGGTACGAGGCGCTGGCGCGCGGCTTCAAGTTCTTCGGCCCGGGGGTCCGGCTGTGGAGCTGGCTGCAGAGGTCGATGGTGGGCTACGGCTACCGCCCCGTGCGCGCCCTGGGCTGGCTGTTCACGCTGCTGGTGCTGGGCAGCCTGTGGTTCGGCCTGGGCACGGACGACTGCGCCGACCGGCCCGCATCGAACCCGGCACACGAGATCATCTCGAACGGCCCGCGGTGTGTGGTGAACCAGCAGGACACGGGGCTGCAGTGGAACCCGGTGATCTACACGGCGGACCTGCTGGTGCCGATCGTGGACTTCGGCAACAAGTCGCGCTGGTACATGCACGGAACGGACAACTGGGTGGCGGCCGGGTTCACGGCGTCGGGCTGGATCCTGGCGACGACCGTCGCGGCCGGTGTGAGCCGGATGCTGCGCCGGGAGAATTGATCTCTCTTCGGCTTTCTAACGTTGGTGCTAGAAAGCGCCAGAGTCCGTTAGTCGATGAAGCGGGACCAGAACTCTATGTACCTCGGGCCGTCCGGTGGGGCCGTGCTGATGCCGCCCGTCGCGAACTCGCGGTGCAGGTAATCCCGCAGGTCACAGCCGTACACGATGATGTCCGTCTGGTACACCGACAGCACCGGGTAGCCCGTCGCACCCGGGATTCCCGGCAGGTACCGGTGCCCGCAGACCGGCACCAGCTGCGGCACGTCCGCCAGGCGCCGGCGGGCTTCGCGGACCGCGTCCTCCGGGCCGACCGGGCGGGTGCCCCAGTCGGGGAGCCAGAAGCCGTTGTGCTCGACGTCGTAGAGGACGCCGTCGACCGGCCAGGCCAACCGTTTGCGCAGCTGCTCCGGGTTGCCGCAGCGCCAGTCCGGCCAGCGGTCGCCGATCGGGACGCCGGCGGACAGGAACGTGCGGTGGTCCGCGGCGAAGCGAAAACCGAAGCGGCGCTCGACGTCGTCGAGCTCGGGTCCGGTCAGCCCGGGACGCACCGGTTCCCGGAGGTTCTCCTGCAGGTGCCGTGCCTCCTCGAAGGTGAGGGCGCCGGCCGGCTGGACGGGGGTCATGTGCCGAGCCTAAGCGGCGGCTCACCCCGCCGCGCGTTCTTTTCCGCCGTCTTCACGGGGCACCCCCATGGGGTGAGTTTGTTCTCTCATCGGCTGGACTTCGGAACAGAGCGTGAACGCGTGTAGTTCACTCTTGCCGTGACTTCACCCCGACCGCAGGCCCGCGTGCGCGCCCCCGAGCTGCGCGGCGACCTCTGGCTGAACACCGGCGGCCGCCCGCTGACCCTCGCCGGGCTGCGCGGCCGCATCGTCCTGCTGGACTTCTGGACCAGCGGCTGCATCAACTGCCTCCACGTCCTCGACGAGCTGCGTCCCCTCGAGGCCGAGTTCGCGGACGTGCTCGTGACGATCGGCGTCCACTCGCCGAAGTTCCTGCACGAGGGCGAGCCCGCGTCGATCGAAGCCGCCGTCCGGCGCTACGACGTGCACCACCCCGTGGTCAACGACCCGAAGATGGAGCTGTGGTCGCAGTACGCGGTCCGCGCGTGGCCGACGCTCGCGGTCGTCGACCCCGAGGGGTACGTCGTGCACGTCGCCGCGGGCGAAGGGCACGAAGAGGCGCTTCGCCGCGTCATCGCGGAGCTCGTGACCAAGCACGAAGCGAAGGGGACGCTTCGCCGCGGCGGCAGCCCATACGTCCCGGTCGAAGAGCAGGCCAGCGAGCTGCGGTTCCCGAGCAAGGCCGTCGCGACGGCCGAGGGGCGCGTCCTCGTCGCCGACACCGGGCACCACGCGATCGTCGAGTTCGCGTCGGACGGCGAGACCGTCATCCGGCGCTTCGGCAGCGGCGAACGCGGCGGCCAGGACGGCCCGTTCGACGTCGCGACCTTCGCCGAGCCGTCGGGCATCGCGCTGCTGCCGTACGACGTCGCCGAGCGCGCCGGCTACCACGCCGTCGTCGCCGACACGGCCGGTCACCGGCTGCGCGGCCTGGACCTGATCACCGGCGAGGTGACGACGGTCGCCGGCACCGGCGCGCAGTGGCGCAGCGGGCCGGACTCGGGCAAGGGCGTCGAGGTCGACCTGACGAGCCCGTGGGACGTCGCCTGGTACGGCGCGGCCGGCGGGGTCGTCGTCGCGATGGCGGGCAACCACACGTTGAGCGTGTTCGACCCGGTCGCCGGCACCATCCGCCGCTTCGCGGGGACGACCGTCGAAGGCCTGCGAGACGGCGACGTCAGCGAAGCGTTCTTCGCGCAGACGTCGGGTCTCGCGCCGGACGGCGACAAGCTGTGGCTCGCCGACGCCGAGACGTCGGCGCTGCGCTGGATCGAGCCCGACGGCGAGTCCTTCACCGTGCACACGGCGATCGGCGTCGACCTCTTTTCGTTCGGCCACACCGACGGCCCGGCCGACCAGGCGCTGCTGCAGCACCCGCTCGGCCTGGCGGTGCTGCCCGGCGACAAGGTCGCGATCGCGGACACCTACAACGGCGCCGTACGCCGCTTCGACGTCTTCACGCGCCAAGTGACCACGATCGCCACCGGGCTTTCGGAGCCGCAGGGGCTGCTGCTGCACGAGGGCGAGCTGCTGGTCGTCGAGTCGGCGGGCAACCGCATCGGCCCGCTGGACTCGTCCTCGGCGCCGACGGTCGTCGCGGGTGACGCGCACGCCGTCCGCCGGCCACCGACCGTGCTCGCGCCGGGCGAAATCGACTTTTCGGTCGTCTTCGCGGCGCCGCCGGGCGAGAAGCTCGACGACCGCTTCGGCCCGTCGACCCGGCTGGAGATCAGCGCGTCACCGCCTTCGCTGCTGGCCGAGGGCGGCGGCACCGGCACGGATCTCAAGCGCACGATCCGGCTCGCCGACGGGGTGACCGAGGGCGTGCTGCAGGTCGTCGCGCAGGCCGCGAGCTGCGACGACGGCGGCGAGCACCCGGCGTGCCGGATCACCCGGCAGGACTGGGGCGTGCCGGTGCGCCTGGCGGCGGACGGGGCCAGCGAGCTGAGCCTGGTCATGGCGGGCGCGCCCGCCGAGTAGCATGCCAACCGTGTCTGACGGGCCGAAACTCGAGATCCAGATGCTGCACGACCGCGTCCTCGTGCGGCTGTCGCCGGAAGAGGGCGAGCGCCGCAGCAGCGGCGGCATCGTGATCCCCGCGACGGCGCAGGTCGCGCGGCGGCTCGCGTGGGGTGATGTACTGGGCGTCGGCAACAGTGTGCGGAACGTCAAGACCGGCGACCGCGTGCTCTTCAACCCGGACGACCAGCTCGAGGTCGAGATCCAGGGCGAAGGGCACCTGGTGATGCGCGAACGCGACATCCACGCGGTGGCGATGGAGCGGACCGAGCACGGCACGGGGCTCTACCTGTAGGCCGACTCCCGCAGAGGGGCAGGGGGCGTGGCAGACGACAACCAGCGCGAGCGCGCCGAGCCGGGGGGTTCGGAAGCTCTCGTCGGCGAGCCCGGGGTGGACGCCTCGCCGGGCTCGGCTGTGCTCGCTGGGGAGCTGCCCGCCGCGCCGGAAGCCGGGACCACGGGTCTACCCGCAGCGGGAACGCCCGCTGAGCCGCCCGCTGCTGAGCCGCCCGCGGCCGAGGCACATGCCGAGGGCACCGAGACCGCGGAATCGCCCGCCGCCGAGGCCCCCTCGCCGCCCGCCGCTGCGCTCGAACCCGCTTTCGCGGCGCCCGCGGAGCCCTCCGCCGCGGCCGAGACAGCTGCGGCCCCGGAGCCCGCGGAATCGCCTGCCGCCGAGCCGCCTGCTGTGGTCTGGCCCGCGGAGCCGGCTGCCGAAGCCCCGCCCGCGGCCGAGGTCGCCGAGTCGCCTTCGCCGCCCGCCGCGGTCCCCGCCGTTGATGAAGCCGCTGTCACCACCGATCTCTTCTCCGATGATCTTCTCGGCGAGCTCCTCGAAACCCCCGCCCCACCTCCCGCGCCCGAGAGTCCGGCTCGGAAGCTTCGCAAGGGCCTGGCCCGGACCATGATGTCCATCGGGATCGCGCTCGGGCTCTTCGTCATCCTCTACGCCATCGACCTGATCGCCAGCGCCGGGGATGTGCCGCGCGGCGTCACCGTTGCCGGGATCGAGGTCGGAGGGCTCACCCACGCCGAAGCCGAAGCCAAGCTGCGCAAGGAACTCGAGCCCCGGCTGACCAAGCCCGTCGTCATCCATGCCGGGGATGTCCAGGCCGAGCTCGTGCCCTCGAAGTCGGGGCTCGGGCTCGACTGGCCGAACACCCTCGGGCTCGCCGGGCACCAGCCGCTCAGCCCGATCACGCGGATCATGTCCTTCTTCAGCAGCCGCGAGGTCGGGGTCGCCACGCAGACCGATCCGAACCAGGTCGCCCAGGCCGTGCGGGAACTGGCCGACGGCAAGCTGAACCACCCCGCCACCGAAGGCTCGGTCGGGTTCATGGCCGTCGACGGCAGCGGCGGCGGCGTCACGCCCTACCCCATCCTGCCGCGCCAGGGACAGCAGCTGGCCGACCTCGGCGGCGCCGTGCGGACCGTCACCGACCACTGGCTCGACCCCGGTGGGGTCAAGCTCGGCATGGCGATCACGCCCGTGAAGGCGACCGCCGCCGGGGTGCAGGCGGCCTTCCAGCAGATCGTCGTGCCCGCCGTCGCCAAGCCCGTCGTCGTGCACGGGCAGGGCAAGGACGTGCCGCTCACGCCCGCCACCATCGCGTCGTCGTTCCAGTTCGCCGCCGTTGAGGGCGGGGCCGTCGAGGTCCGGATCGACCAGGGCAAGCTGCAGGCCGCGCTCAAGGACGCCCTCGCGAGCACCGAGACCGACGGCAAGGACGCCCAGATCGTCTTCACCGGCGACCAGCCCGCCGTCGAGCCGTCCGAGGACGCCCGGAAGGTCAACTGGGACAAGACCTTCCTGCCGCTCATCGACGTGCTCAAGAAGACCGACGGCCGCGACCTCCCCGTCGTCTACAGCGCGTCGAGCCCCAGCGTGACCACCGACGCCGCCAGCGCACTCGGCATCAAGGAGGTCATCGGCCAGTTCACCACCGGGGGCCTGGCCGGCCCCGCCGCGACGAACAACCGGACGCTCGCCGACCGCGTGTCCGGCACGATCGTCAAGCCCGGCGAGACCTTCAGCCTTGGCGCTCGCTCCGGCGCCCGCACCGCTGACGCCGGCTACGTACCCGCCCCGGTCGACGAAGACGGCACCGGCGCCGAAGTCGTCGGCGGTGGCGTCTCGCAGCTCGCGTCCACTTTGTACAACGCCGGCTACCTCGCGGGCCTGACCGACGGCGGTCACCTCGAGCACGACCACTACCTCGACCGCTACCCCGCCGGCCGCGACGCCAAGGCCGTCAACGCCGACGGCAGCCCCGTCGAGCTCAAGCTGACCAACGACTCGCCGACCGGGTTCGCCATCCAGGCCACGGTTTCCGGCGACTCCGTGACCGTCCGGATCTGGGGCACCCGCCACTACCGCGTCGAGAGCCAGACCGGCGCGCAAACCCCCGGGGATCCCCCGCCGGTCCAGTTCGGCGGCACCACCCCGTGCCAGCCGTCGATCGGCACGTCCGGCTTCAGCGTCACCGACACGCGCGTGCTCTACGACGTCGCGAGCGGCGCCGAGGTCCGCCGGACGTCGCACACGGCGACCTACGGTCCGCGTCCGACCATCCTCTGTTGAGTTGTCAGCGAAGGACCATGCACCCCGCCTCCTCGAAGTCGCGTAGCCACGCCGGCTCCCGGAAGCGCTTGTTCCACCGCAGATCCAGCTTGTCCAATTTGGACAGCTGAGCGACCGACGCGGGCAGGGTCTCCAGGAGGTTCTCCCGCAGGTCGAGCTGACGCAGCTCGCCGAGGGACCCGATCGACGAAGGCAACGCCGTCAAGCGGTTGCCCCGCAAGTGCAGCTCCCGCAACGCGCCGAGCGCACCGATCGACTCCGGCAGCGCGGCCAGCTCGTTGCGGTACAGCCGGAGTTCGCGCAGCGCGGCGAAACCCGAGAGATCCGCGGGAAGCGAACTCAACCGGTTGTCCGTGCAGCCCAGGTACCGCAGCCGGCTCAACCGGCACCAAGCCACCGGGAACGACGTAAGCCGGTTGTCGCTGACGTACAGGTACTCGGTGAGCCCGGCCAGGTCGCCCAGCTCGTCCGGCAGCGCGTCGAACTCGTTGTGCGCCAAGTCGAGCGTGTGCAACGACGTCAGCGCCGAAATGCCCGGTGGCAGCGACGAAAGCCGGTTCGCCGCCAGGTTGAGCACCTCCAGGCCGGTGTGCGTCCACAGCGACGAAGGCACCGCCGTAAGCGAGTTCTTGTACAGATCCAGCCGCGTCACCCCAGGGGGCAGCGAAGGCACCGACGTCAGCCCCTGGCCGCTCAGCTCCACTGACGTCATGACGGCCGCCTGGTCCGGGGCAGCGACGCCCAGCTGCGCGCGTCGTCCGGAGTGGACACCTGGATCCGCAGTCCCGGCGCCTCGGACACCGCCAGCTCGGTCAGCCGGAGGTCCATCCGGCCGGCTTGCGGGTGGTTGATCCGCCGCAGCCGGGCCTGGGGTTCGGCGACCTCGTGCCGGGCCCACAGCTCCCCGAACTCCGGGCTCAGCGCCGACAACCGGCGGATGTCCTCTTCCCACGACGGGTCGCCGACGTGCCTGCCGTACTCGGCCCGCATCCGCGCGACCATGTAGGGAACCTCCTCGTCGTAGTTCACGAGGAACCGCCGCGCGTTCGGCTCGGTCACGCAGCACCACAGCAGGTTCTTGTGCAGGCACGGCAAGCTGTGCCACTCCCAGAACAGCTCCTCTTGGGCCGCGTTCGACTCCAGGATGTCGAACCGGCCGTTGACCACCGTGGCGGGCAGCGGGTCGAGCGCGCGCAGCACCTCGCGCACGGTGTCCGGCACCGTTTCCACCGTCGACGGCAGCCGCGACGGCGTCAGCTCCGCCAGCCGGTACAGGTGCTCCCGCTCCGGGGCTTCCATCCGCAGCGTGCGCGCCACGGCGTCGAGCACCTGCGAGCTCGCGTTGATCGGCCGCCCCTGCTCCAGCCACGTGTACCAAGTGACGCCGACGCCGGCGAGCAGCGCCACCTCCTCGCGGCGCAACCCGCTGAGCCGACGGCGTGGGCCGGGCGCGAGCCCGACCTCCTCCGGGCCGATCCGCGCCCGGCACGCCTTGAGGAACTGGCCGAGTTCCTCTCGGCGGCTGGTGTGGACCTGCGTCTGGGTCATGCGGACATCGTGCCCGAGGGGTACGACAATTTTCGGGGAAGCGGGTGCTGGCAGTACCAGCATCCGCAGGCTCTCTCCGAAGACAACCGAAGAACCCCAAGGTCGGAGCCATGACTCTGACCACCCCTGCCCCGGCCACGGACCGGGAAGCCCGGCCGGACCGGCGGCCGTGGTTCATGCTGGCCGTCCTGCTGCTCGGCCAGTTCATGGCGCTGCTCGACGTCACCGTCGTGAACGTCGCCATGACCGACATCCGCACCGACCTGCACGCGTCCGGCGCCGCGCTGCAGCTCGTCGTTTCCGGCTACACCGTGGGCTACGCGATGCTGCTCATCACCGGCGCCCGCCTCGGCGAGCTGTACGGCCGGCGCCGGCTGTTCGTCAGCGGCACGATCGCCTTCACCGTCTGCTCCGCGCTCTGCGGCCTGGCGCCGGACGAAAAGATCCTCATCGCCGCCCGGATCGCCCAGGGCGCCGGCGCCGCGCTGATGATGCCGCAGGTCATCAGCCTCATCCAGGCGCAGTTCACCGGCGCCGCGCGGGCCAAAGCGCTCAGCGCGTACACCGCGGTCATCTCGGTCGCGTTCGTGGCCGGCCAGGTGCTCGGCGGCGTGCTCGTCGGCGCGGACCTGTTCGGGACGGGCTGGCGGCCGATCTTCCTGGTGAACGTCCCGCTCGGCGTGCTCGTGGCCGTCCTCGCCGCCAGGCTGGTGCCCGGCGGCATCGCGAAGGCGGGCCGTCGCCTCGACCTCGCCGGGCTCGCGATCGCGGTGCCGTCGGTGGTGCTCGTCGTGCTGCCGCTGGTGCTCGGGCACGAGACGGGCTGGCCGGCCTGGACGTTCGTTTCGGTCGCGGTGGGCGCGCTGCTGGCCGTGCTGTTCGTGGTCGTCGAACGCCGGGTGGCCGACCCGCTCGTCGACCTCGCCGTCCTCAAGATCCGCGGGGTGGCCCCGGGCTTGGCGACGCTCGCGGCGGGAGTCGCGTCCTACGGCGGGTTCCTCTTCTGCGTGTCGCTGCACCTGCAGTCGGGCCTCGGCAAGACGGCGATGGCCGCCGGGCTGGCGATGGCGCCGGGTGGCGTCGTCTTCGGCCTCTGCGGGTTCTTCTGGAACCGGCTGCCGCGGCGGGTGCACGCCTGGCTGACCCCGTGCGGCTACGTGGGATCCGCGGTCGCCTACGCGCTGCTCGGGCTGGGCCGGGACGGCGGGACGCTGTTCTTCGTGGCGCTCCTGCTGTTCGGGCTGTCGATGGGACCCGCGTTCGGCTCGCTGATGGTGAACGCGCTGACCCACGTACCGCTCGAGCGCGCGGCGGACGTCAGCGGCCTGCTGACCACCACGCTGCAGCTGGGCCAGGTGGTCGGCGTGGCCACCTTCGGCAGCCTGTTCCTGACCCTGGCCGTGACGTCGTCCGCGACCGCCCTCACCACCGCGATGACCTGCGCCGCCGCGCTGCTGCTCGTCGGCGCAGGCCTGTCGCTCAGGCGGTAGTGCGGTGACCGCCCTTGACCCGGGCGTAGATCGCCGAAGCCGCGATGACGCCGACGACGGCCGCGACGACCTGGAAGATGTGCCGGATCCAGTCGATGCCGGACGTGTCGCGCACGCCGAACACCCCGGCGAGCCAGTTGCCGATGAACGCGGCCACGATGCCGACGACGATCGTCAGCCAGATCGGGATCTTCTGGTCGCCCGGGGCGAACAAGCGGCCGAGCACGCCCAGGATCAGGCCCACGATGATCGTCGAGATGATGCCCCAAAGTCCGCCGAGCACGGTTGCCTCCTCGGATAGCGCGATAAGCGCCACGGTGGCACCGATCCCGGCGCGTCGCCCGCGCAGACCCCCGAAGGAGTGAGACACGGAAAAGCCCGGTCAGGTTCGCCCCCGACGGCGAACCGGACCGGGCCGGGGTCCGAGGTGTTACCTGGTCACGCCACGGCGTCCATACGCGCCGGCGGCGATGCTGACACCGATCGCGGCGAGGACGACCTGAGTCAGGATTTCCAGCCAGTCGATGCCGGGGGTGTCGGCGTAGCCGAGACCGCGGGCGATGGCCGTGCCGATGAAGGCGGCGACGATACCGATCACGATGGTCAGCCAGATCGGGATGCTCTGCTTGCCGGGAGCGACCAGGCGGCCCAGAACACCGATGATCAGCCCGACGATGAGTGCGCTGACGATGCCGGCGACAGTCATCACTTTCTCCTCTCAAGGATCCGCGAACCCGGCCACTCGGGTCCGTCGGACTCGGTGAGCGGAATGCCCGCGCTGTCCGGTCCTGAAACACGAAACGGGCCCTCCTCACGCGAGGAGAGCCCGTTTCGTGACCATCAGAATGCGGCTTCGTCCAGCTCCATCAGCGCGTTGTCGGCGGCCTCCACGATGGCGCGGCGGGAGGTCAGCTCCGGCAGCACCTGCTTCGCGAAGAACGACGCCACGGCGATCTTGCCCTCGTAGAACGGGACGTCCTTGGCGGACGCGCCCGCGTCGAGCTTGCCGATCGCGACCTCGGCGTGCTTGAGCAGCTGCCAGCCGATGAGCAGGTCGCCGACCGACATCAGCAGCCGGACCGTGTGCTGGCCGACCTTGTTGATGCTCTGCGGGTCCTCCTGCGACGCGGTCAGGTAGCCGATCAGCGAGCCCAGCATGCCCTGGGTGTCCTCGAGGGCCTGCTTGAGCAGCCCGCGCTCGTTCTTGAGCCGGCCGTTGCCCGCCTCGGACTCGATGAACTTCGTGATCTCGCCGGCGACGAAGGCCAGGGACGCGCCCTTGTCGCGGACGATCTTGCGGAAGAAGAAGTCCAGCGACTGGATCGCGGTGGTGCCCTCGTACAGCGAGTCGATCTTGGCGTCGCGGATGTACTGCTCGATCGGGTAGTCCTGCAGGAAGCCGGAACCGCCCAGGGTCTGCAGCGACTGCACGAGCTGCTCGGTGGCGCGCTCGGAGCCGACGCCCTTGACGATCGGCAGCAGCAGGTCGTTCACGCCGTGCGCGACCTTCTGGTCACCCTCGCCGGTCCACAGCTGGTCCTGGAAGGACGCGGTGTACAGGTAGACCGCGCGGAGGCCCTCGGCGTACGCCTTCTGGAGCATCAGCGAGCGGCGGACGTCCGGGTGGTGCGTGATGGTGACGCGCGGGGCGGCCTTGTTCAGCATGTTCGGCAGGTCGGCGCCCTGGACGCGCTCCTTGGCGTACTCGAGCGCGTTGAGGTAACCCGTCGACAGCGTCGCGATGGCCTTGGTGCCGACCATCATCCGGGCGTACTCGATGACCTGGAACATCTGCGCGATGCCGTCGTGCACCTCGCCGAGCAGCCAGCCCTTGGCCGGGGTGCCGTGCTGGCCGAAGGTCAGCTCGCACGTCGTCGAGGCCTTGATGCCCATCTTGTGCTCGACGTTCGTGACGTAGGCGCCGTTGCGCTCGCCCAGCTCACCGGTCTTCGAGTCGAAGTGGAACTTCGGCACGAGGAACAGCGACAGGCCCTTGGTGCCCGGCTTGGTCTCGATGCCGGGACCCTCCGGGCGCGCCAGCACGAGGTGCATGATGTTTTCGCTCATGTCGTGCTCGGCCGAGGTGATGAACCGCTTCACGCCGTCGATGTGCCAGGAGCCGTCCTCCTGCTTGGTGGCCTTGGTGCGGCCCGCGCCGACGTCGGAGCCGGCGTCCGGCTCGGTCAGCACCATCGTGGCGCCCCAGGCCCGGTCGATCATGATCTGGGCCCAGTGCTTCTGCTCTTCGGTGCCGTTCTTGTTCACGATCATCGCGAAGTTCGGGCCCGCCATGTACATGAACAGCGGGGCGTTGGCGCCGAGGATCAGCTCGGACGCGGCCCACTGGACCGTGGGGGGCAGGCCGAAGCCGCCGAGGTCGTTGGTCAGGCCCAGGCGCCACCACTCGCCGTCGAGGAGCTGCTGGTAGCTCTTCTTGAACGACTCGGGGATCTTGACGCTGAAGGTCTTCGGGTCGTACACGGGCGGGTTGCGGTCGGCGTCGGCGAAGGACTCGGCGAGCGGGCCGGTCGCGAGCTTGTTCAGCTCGGACAGCACCCCGCGGGCGGTCTCCTCGTCGGACTCGGCGAGCACACCCTTGCCCAGGCGCTCCTGCACGCCCAGGACCTCGAAGAGGTTGAACTCCAGGTCTCGGACGTTGCTCTTGTAGTGGCCCATGTCGTCACTCCAATGTGTTCGGCTCCCCGGCCGGGCACATGTTCGCCTTACTCGCCGGTAACTTCAGGATATTACCTGCGGGTAACCAGAGCAAGCAGATCCGCACTTCCGAGTGCGGAAATCCGGGTGTTCGAGGGGTCAGCGCTGGCCCGGGAGGGCCGTTGTGTCGGCAGTCACCGGCACGTGGCCGTCCTCCGCCCGGGCGACGAGGATCCCGCCGCGGAAGGCGATGGTGACGGCGTGCGTGCGGTCCCGCGCGGACAGTTTCCGCAAGATGCTCTTGACGTGGGTCCGGACCGTTTCGACGGACAGGAACAGCAGCTTCGCGATCGCCGAGTTCTCGAGACCCTCGGCGACCAGTTGGAGCACTTGGTACTCGCGCCGGGACAGCGGCATCCCGCCGCGCGGCGCCGGTGGGCTGTCGTGGGCGAGGTCGCCCTTGGGGACGGTCGCCCGCTTCGGCCGGGCGGTGAGTGCGGCCAGCGCCGGATCGATGTACCGGCGCTCGGTGTGGGCGCGGCGGATCGCTTCGGCGAGCCGTCGCGAATCGATCGACCGCGGCACGATCGCGTGCGTGCCCGCGGCGATCGCGGCCGCGAGGTACTGCTGCGTGCGGTTCGTGTCCCGGATGAGCGTGACCAGGATCAGCGCCGGGTCGCCGGCGTTGAGCAGCTTCGTCAGGTGGCAGTTCGGGTCGAGCGCCGAGTCGAGCACGACGACGTCCGGCTTGACCTGCTCGCACAGCTGCAGCGCGGCGTGGTGGCTGGCCGCCTGGCCCGCCCAGTGCAGCCCCTGGCTGCGGTGGACGAGCGCGGCGAGGCCGTCGCGGAAGATCGGGACCGGATCGACGACCGCCACGCCGAGACTGCGCCCGCCGGGTCCGGCCGGCCCGATGGGCCTGCGGGTGGGCTCGATGCCGTGCATCGTGGGCCTCCGTCTCTGCGCCGTCGCTCCTGGGGGCGCCTCCCGGCGCCGTCCGGTCCCCCCTGCCGGGACCGGCCAAAAGTGACTCCTCCTGCTTGGTACGAGTCGCGATTGCGCAGCTCATGACGCCAATTACCCCTCATGGCCCAATCCGCCGGTCACAGCAAACTTTGAGTAGAAGACGATCTTGAAGGGACGGTTCGACCGGGCTGGGGAGGACCCGATGGAGCGGTTGGGGCTACTGAGGGTGGCTCACCCCGTATTCAACGATTTCGACAGTCATCGGATGCGGCCCGCAGCTCCGCGAACTCGGCCGCGAGCCCGGCCGGCGTCCAGTGCGCGTTGAGCCCGCTCGGGTTCGGCAGCACCCACACGTGGGTGTCCCCGATCCGGTGCTCTTGCCGCCCGACGCGCGCCTTCGGGAAGCCGAACGCGGTCCGGTAGGCGGTGATCCCGACGACGGCGAGCCACCGCGGGCGGTACTTCTCGACCTTGGCTCGGAGGAGCTTGCCACCTTCCCGGAACTCGTCGGCGGTGAGCTCGTCGGCGCGGGCGGTCGTTCTCGCGACGACGTTCGTGATGCCGAGCTTGAGGTCGAGCAGCTGGTCTTGTTCCGCGGGTTTGTACAGGCGGGGCGTGAAGCCGCCGTTGTGGAGGGCGGGCCAGAACCGGTTGCCGGGACGGGCGAAGTGCTGTTTCAGCGCGCCGGAGTAGAGGCCGGGGTTGATGCCGCAGAAGAGGACGTCGAGACCGGGCGCGATGACGTCCGGGATGGTCGTGTCCCGCGCGGCGGCCAGCTGGTCCTTGGTGGGTCTCACGTGCCCAGTTTCCGGCATGCTCGTCTGGTGGAAGTCACCGCGGACGGGTGTCCCGTCGAGGTCTACCTGCTGCTGCCGGCGGCCGGTGAGCCGGAGATCGTGCACGGGGCTGTGCCGCCCGGGGCGTCGATCCTGGAGCTGGGGTGCGGGGCGGGGCGGGTGACGCATCCGTTGCTTTCGCTGGGGCATCCGGTGGTCGCGGTGGACGATTCGCCGGCGATGCTGGCGCACGTCCGGGCTCCGACGGTGTGCGCGCGGATCGGAGACCTGGACCTCGGGCGGACGTTCGACGCGGTGCTGCTGGGGAGCCATCTGATCAACACGGCGGTGGACGCGGACCGCCGAGCGATGCTCGCCGCCGCGAGGCGGCACCTCGCGCCCTCGGGGCGGCCGATCGTCGAGTGGCACCCGCCTTCTTGGTTCGATTCGGTCGCGTCCGGGCAAGGTGGGCGGCTCGGGGAGGTCGCGATCTCGCTGGCCGACGTGGTCCTGGACGGCGATCTGCTGTCGGCGACCGTCCGGTATTCGGCGCGGGGACGGCGGTGGAGCCAAGAGTTCACCTGCCGCCGTCTTGCGCTCGAGACCGTCCTGACCTCGGCTGACCTGGTCTTCGAGCGGTGGCTCACCGCTGAACGGACCTGGTTCACCGCTCGGGTTTCGGACGGGCCCTATCGCGAGGAGCGTGCCAACCGAGCCGGCTGAGTTCACGATCCCGTCCACAGGCTTCCGCGGTTGTGGACAGCTCGGCCGCCATCGCGCTTTTTCGAGGGTTTTGTCGGGGGCCGCCGATACGCTGGAGCGGGGACGCCCCCCAGGGACGGGCGGGGGCTGTCCGGTGAGGGGCTGGAGGGGGCAGCAGCTCCTCGGGCCGGGTTCGATCGGCCGGTCCGCGCCGCGAACTCGAGAGTTCACCTGCTGCCGACCCGACCGGCGAACACTCCCTGACCTCGGTGAATCCGGCCCGCGCAACCTGGTCGGACCTGGTTCACCGCCCGCCTTCGTCGCGGGGGGTAGCGAATTCACCACTGACCTGCGTACCCTGTGTGATCTCCCGCACAGCGCCGTACCGAGGAGGATTTCGTGCAGCTTCCGCTCATCCTCGGGCTCGTCGCGCTGGTCATCGCCGTCGCCGCTCTTGTCGTCGTCCTCGAAGACCGGCGCGCTGCCAAGCGGGCCGCTCTGCAGCGGAAAGCGCGGCTAGCGCGTCTCGGCGAAGTGGACCCGCTCGCTCCGGGCCGGCTGCACGCCGACCGGTGAACGCAGGACCGCCAGCAGCAGCGCCCCGAACACCCAGCCGACCCCCGCGCCGGACGTGTTGTTCATGAGGTCGTCCACGTCGAAGATGCGGTAAACGTACGGTGCCGTCCCGAAGTTGGCCGTCAGCTGCGTGAGCTCGATCAGCAGTGACGCCGTGAAGCCGATCAGGAGCGTTCCGATCAGGCCGCGACGCCACAGCACCCGCGCGAACACCCCCAGCGGGACGAACAGCAGCACGTTGAGGCACGCCTGCTGGAACGTCTGCGTCATGAACCACTGCGACCCGTGTTTGAGCATCTCCGTGTGGATGTCGGTGATCCACTGGAACGGGTGCAGCTGCACGGTCTGGCTCAGCCGGCGCGTGCCCGGCCCGGGCAGCGGCAGGAAGACGACCGCCAGGGTCATGCACCCGTACAACAGCACCGCGGCGGTCGTCAGCAGGCCACGGACGCGCAGGCCGCCGTAGCGCGCGAGCTGCGTGATCAGCTGCGGCACCAGCACCACGGTCCACAGCGCGAGGAAGCCGATGAACCCGTACTGCAGGGCGGTGACCTGTGCGTTCGTCATGCCACCGACGCTATGGATCTTGCCCCGCGGGTACTTCGGTCGAAGAGCCCGACCGCATCGGCCAGTCGGCCGACCAACGCCGGGCCGATCGGTCAGTCGTCTTCGCTGTCCTCGGAGCGCTCGGATCGCCACGCGCTGAACACCGTGCCGCCGATCAGCAGCACGACGACGGCCAGCACCACGAGTACGACCTCGATGCCCATACGTCCCCCACACGTCGTAGTGCCCGGCTCATCGCGTCCGAGTTAATGGCTGTTACCGAACCCGGCGTGCGTGCGAACCTGCGCGCATGGTCCACGTGCGACGGCTGACGCCCGACGATGTCCCCGTACTGCGCGAAATCCGGCTTCGCGCGCTCGCGGACACCCCCGAGAACTTCGGCTCGCTCGTCGCCGTCGAACGCGCCAAGCCGGACGGCGAGTGGCGTGACTGGCTGCGCGACCGCGCCTGGTTCGCCGCTTTCGACGAGGACGAAGACGCCGTCGCGCTCGTCTGCGGCTGGCCCGCCGAGCCGGAATGGCTCGTCTTCTCGATGTGGGTTGCGCCACAGGCGCGTGGCCGCGGAGTCGCCGTCCGGCTCATGGACGCCGTTCGCGAAGCGGCCGAAGAAGCCGGCGCGGACGCGATCGGCCTGCACGTCTTCGAGGGGAACGACCGCGCTCGGCGCGTCTACGAACGACTCGGGTTCGTCCACACCGGCGAGTCGGAGGTCATAACCGGAAAAGGCAGACGTAACCGGATGCGGCTTGCGCTCACCCGGGAATGACCACGACGCTCGGCACGTCGAAGTCTTGTGCAGGGCAACGAAAGGGAACGCTCATGGCACCGGTCCGGGTCGGCATCGTCGGGCTCAGCGCGAACGGCGGCTGGGCCGCCACCGCGCACGTGCCCGCGCTGGCCGCGGTGGACGGCTACGAGCTCCGCGCGCTCAGCGGGAGCAGCGCCGAGACGGCGCGGGTGGCCGGGGAGAAGTACGGCGTGCCGCTGACCTTCGGCGACGCCGGGGAGCTGGCGCGGCACCCGGAGGTCGACCTGGTCGTCGTCGCGGTGAAGGTGTCCGAGCACCGCGCGCTGATCGAGCCCGCGCTGGCCGCGGGCAAGCAGGTGCTCAGCGAGTGGCCGCTCGGCGCGAGCCTGGCCGAGACCGAGGCGCTGGTCGAAGCCGCTCGCGGAAAGCAGACCGCGGTCGGCCTGCAGGGCCGGTCCGCGCCCGCGTTGCGCTACCTGCGCGACCTCATCAAGGACGGTTACGTCGGCCGCGTGCTCTCGACGTCGCTGATCGGTTCGGGCGGCAACTGGGGGCCGTCGGTCCGGGCCGGGCGCGACTACCAGCTGCACCCCGAAGGCGGGGCGACCATGCTGACCATCCCGTTCGCGCACACCGTCGACGCCTTCGACATGGTGCTCGGCCGGTTCGCCGAGCTGTCGGCGACGATGGCGACCGTCCGGCCGCGGGTGCGTGACGAGGTCACCGGCGACTCGGTCCCGATGACCGCGCCGGACCAGATCGCCGTCAACGGCGTGCTGAACGGCGGCGCCGTCGCGTCGCTGCACCTGCGCGGCGGGTCGTCGCCGGCGACGGACTTCCACTGGGAGATCAACGGCACCGAGGGCACCCTGGTCGTCACCGCCGCGGACCCCCTGTTCTGGATCGCGAAGCTGACGTTGCGCGGCAGCCGGACCGGGACGCTGGAGAAGCTCACCGTGCCCGCCCGCTACGAGCTCCCGCAGCTGGCCGGGCGCAGCGCCGAGCCGTCGTACAACGTCGCGCACGCCTACGCGCGGCACCTGAAGGGCGACCTGCCGGACTTCGCGCACGCGCTGGGCGTGCACCGCGTGCTCGACGCCGTCCAGCGGTCGGCCGACACCGGGACGCGGATTCACTCGGACGCAGAGTAACTGTTACCGGCGGTTGTAGCTTTCTGTTCGCCTCGGACTTACTCTCGGGTGATGGACGACGTTGTCTACGACCGCGCGGGCCGGGGCGAGCCGCTGGTGCTGATCCACGGCATCGGGCACCGCCGTCAGGCCTGGGCACCGGTGTTCCCGCTGCTCACGCCGCATCGCGACGTCATCGCCGTGGACCTTCCGGGCTTCGGGGAGTCGCCCGAGCCGTCCGGCGGGTACGGCGTCGAGCCGGCGCTGGTGATGTTCAAGGAGCTGTTCACCGAGCTGGGCCTCGACCGGCCGCACGTCGCGGGCAACTCGCTCGGCGGCCTGCTGTCGCTCGCGCTCGGGCATGCCGGGCTCGTCCGCAGCGTCACGGCGTTGTCGCCGGCCGGGCTGTGGAACCGCACGCAGAAGATGTACGCGATCGCCACGCTCAAGGCCCACCGCGCGCTCGCTCAGCGCACACCACCGCACGTCGTGCGCCGCATCGCCGCGACGCCGGCCGGGCGCAAGGCGCTGACCGGGATGATCGTCGGGAAGCCGGCGCTGCTGACCCCGGACGACGTCGTCGAGGACGCCCACGCGCTCGCGACCGCGCCGGGCTTCGAGCCCACCGCCGCGCAGTCGCGCGGGGACTTCCGCTTCACCGGGCCGGTCACCGGCGTCCCGGTGACGATCGCCTGGGCCGAGCACGACCGGATCCTGGCCCGCCCCCGCGTCGCCGACCTGCGGAAGGTCGCTCCAAACGGGACGTTCCGGCTGCTGCCGGGTTGCGGGCACGTGCCGATGAACGACGACCCCGGACTCGTCGCGCGGGTGTTGCTCGATGGAAGCCGTTAGGTGACATTCGCTTTACGTCCGTCTTTTGACCCTGGTAGGTGACTGCTTCACGAGGCAGAATCCTCCGCCGTGCGCCCGTTGGGGACGTTGGGCGCGAATCGGAGGAAACACGCATGAGGCTTTCAACCCGGCTCGCGGTGCTCGCCGCGGCCGCGCTGGCGACGACCGCGGTCACCGCCGCGCCCGCGTCCGCGGGCCAGCGCCCGGACCCCACCACCGACGTCCGGATCATCGGGTTCAACGACCTGCACGGCAACCTCGAGCCGCCGGCCGGATCCAGCGGCCGCGTCCGGCAGTCCGACGGGACCACTGTGGACGCCGGCGGCGCCGCTTACCTGGCGACGCACGTGAAGCAGCTTCGCTCGCAGGTGACCAACTCGTTCGTCGTGTCCGCCGGAGACAACATCGGCGCGTCGCCGCTGACCTCGGCGCTGTTCCACGACGAGCCGACGATCGACTTCCTGAACATGCTGGGCGTCAACGGCTCCGTGGTCGGGAACCACGAGTTCGACGAGGGCTACAAGGAGCTGCAGCGCATGCAGTTCGGCGGCTGCCACCCGACCGACGGGTGCCAGTTCCAGAAGACGTTCAGCGGTGCGAAGTTCCCGTTCCTCGGGTCCAATGTGTACTTCACCAACGGCCTGCCCGCGTTGTTGCCGTTCACCGTCAAGTTCGAGGGCGGCGTGCCGATCGGCGTCATCGGCGCCACGCTGAAGGACCTGCCGTCGGTCGTCACGCCGGAGGCGATCAAGGGCCTGAAGTTCGGCGACGAGGTCGAAGCGATCAACCGCACCGCGGACCTGCTCGACTTCTTCGGGGTCAAGGCGCAGATCGTGCTGCTGCACCAGGGTGACAGCACCGAGCTCGAGGGCCCGAACGACTGCAAGGTCCTGCCGGGCCCGGCCAGCGCCATCGCGAAGGCGGTGACCCCGAAGGTCGACGCGATCTTCACCGGCCACAGCCACCAGCAGTACAACTGCGTGATCAACGACCCGGCCGGCCAGCCGCGCACGGTCATCCAGGGCGCGTCCTTCGGCCGGCTGCTGTCGGTCGTCGACTTCAAGATCAACCTGAAGACGCGTGACGTCGTGCGGTCGCAGACCAAGGCGTTCAACGAGATCGTCACGCGGACGGTCACGCCGGACCCGGCCGTGGCGGCGCTCGTCGCCGACGCCGTGGCGAAGTCCGGCCCGATCGCGAACAGGCAGATCGGCACCATCACCCAGGACCTGAAGGCGGCGGGCAACGCGGCCGGCGAGTCGGCGCTCGGCGACGTCATCGCCGACGCGCAGCTCGCGGGCACGCAGTCGAACAGCGCGGTCATCGCGATGACCAACCCGGGCGGCATCCGCGCCGACCTGAACTACGCGTCGTCGCCGGCCGGCGAAGGCGACGGCGTGGTGACCTACGGCGAGGCGTTCACCGTCCAGCCGTTCTCGAACATCATGCAGACGATCACGCTGACCGGCGCGAACCTCAAGAACGTGCTCGAGCAGCAGTGGGCGCCGGGCGTGAACCCGAAGTTCCTGCAGATCTCGAGCTCGCTGCACTACAGCTGGTCGGCGTCCGCGGCGCAGGGCTCGCGGGTCTCGAACATCACGGTCAACGGCACGCCGGTCGACCCGGCGGCGACGTACCGCGTGTCGGTGAACAACTTCCTCGCCGCCGGCGGGGACGGCTTCACCGAGTTCACCAAGGGCACCAACCTGGCCGGCGGACCGGTGGACCTGGACGCGCTGGTCGCGTACCTGGGCGCCCACCCGAACCTGGCCCCGCCCGCGGCGGACCGGGTCACCCAGCTGCCGTGATCCGGTTTTTCCAAGACGGCGGGCCGACAATGGACCCATGCCGACTTGGGAAGACGTCGTACGCCTGGCCTCGGGACTCCCCGAGGCCGAGGCGTCGACCTGGTACCGCACGCCCGCGCTGAAGGTGGCGGGCAAGGGGTTCGCGCGGCTGCGCACCGAGGCCGAGGGCGGCCTGGTCGTGATGTGCGGGCTCGACGAGAAGGCCGCGTTGCTGGAGTCCGGCGACGCGGCCTTCTTCACGACCCCGCACTACGACGGCCACGGCTCGATCATCGTCGACCTGGAGAAGGTCGACGTCGATCAGCTGCGCGAGCTGCTCGAAGAGGCGTGGCGGATGAAGGCGCCGCCCCGGCTCACCAGGTGAGTTCGCCCTTGAGCATGCTCATGAGGATCATGTCGTGGCGTTCGCCGTTCAGGCCGACGAAGGACTCGCGGTGCCGGCCCTCCTCGACGAACCCGACCTTCCGGTAGACGTGCCGGGCGACGTCGTTCTCGGCGACGACCCAGAGCGTGATCTGGTGCAGGCGCATGTTGTCGAAGCCGTAGCGGCACATCAGGCGCAGTGCTTCGGTGCCGTAGCCGCCGCCCTGGCGGTATTCGGCGTCGCCGATGTAGATGTCCAGGTAGGCCTCGCCGACCTCGGGCTCGGCGTCACGCAGGTCGACGACGCCGATGAGCTTCCGCTCGGCCTTGGCCTCGATGCCGAGGACGACCTTGTCGTACGTGTTGACCGCGCGCTCTTCGCAGCGCTTGCGCACCTGGGCGAGGGAAAGCGGGTGACCGTTCTCCATCCAGCGGCCGACCTCGGGGTCGGTCACGAACCCGTGGATCCGCTCGGCGTCCTCCGGTTCGAGCGCGCGCAGCCGGACGAGCTCCCCCTCGAGCAGCATTTCTCCCCCTAGTCCCGCTTCAGCAGCAGGAAGTCGTGGACGTTCAGCAGGCCGAGGAACTGGCGCACGGGCGTCGGCATCGCTCGGCGCGACTCATCATGCACGAGCTGGGGCGAGTGCACGCGGTAATTTTTCCGCTGGGTGATGATGGTGCAACTCTCCGCGGCCAGCACGTTCTTCACCCAGTCGGTGTCGGGACCGTAGGTGAGCGCGACGACGAATCCGTCGTCACTGCGGAAGACGTTCAGCGGCGTGCGGTACTCCTTGCCGGATTTCCGTCCTTTGTGGACGAGCAGGCCGAAACCCGGCGCCCAGTTCACGAAGTACTTGTTGATCCGGTTGGTCACCACGCGGTTGAAGCGGGCGAGTCCCTTGGGCAGCACCATGACCCCCACAATATCAACGCACGATGAATTAATCGAGCGGTGACCCCGGCTCCGGCCGCCGGATCGCCCGATGGTGGGATATGGCGCATGTCGACCGAATGGCCGCTGCGCCAGGACCCGGAAGGGCCGGTCATCATCGCGCTGGCCCTGGTGAACGACCCGGACGCGCTGGGCTTCGTCGTGCTGGACGACGAGGACGACTGGTTCATCAGCGACGGCACCGAGCTGTCCGACGACGTGCTGGTCAACCGCGAGAGCTTCCGGAAGATGTCGCTGCGCGAAGCCGTCGAACTGCTGCCGCAGCTGACCGCTCTCGCCGGTATGCCGACGGGCATGGCCGCGGACTGGGACCCCGAGCGCCGCACGTGGCTGCTGTCGTCGGTGACCGGTTCCGACGACGAGGACGAGGACATCCGCCTGCTGACCCAGCGTCGCGAGGCTTGGGAGTTCGAGGGCTCGCCGGACGACGAGGCCCAGATCAGCAGCGGCCTGACGGAGATCCCGACGGGCCCGCAGCAGCCGGTCCGCGCGGTCCGCCAGGTGGTCCGCGAGCAGGACGGCACGTGGCTGTTCGTCGGCTTCGAGGTCCCCGAGGCGGAGGACTTCGAGGTCGAGGGCCTGGAGCTGGAGCACGTCGCGGGCCTGTACCCGGACATCCGCACGGTGCTGAAGGCCGCGCCCGGCCAGGTGTACGACCGCGCGACCCCGGACTCCGAGTGGGAGCTCGTCGAGGGCTGAAGTTTTTCCGGCGCGGTTGTCCCGGAGACGTCCGCGCCGTTCGTCCTTACAGTGAGAGCCGGCGATCGGCGCCGGTCAGGACCTGTGAGGAGCAGTCATGCCCCAGTACGCCGCCATCATCTACGCCTCCGACATCGACCCGACCAAGCCCGAGGCCGCGGACATGATGAAGGACTACAACGAGTTCCACGACGGCGCCCAGGCCGTCATCCGCGGCGGCGCGGCGCTGTACCCGACGGCGACCGCCACGACGGTGCGCGTCACCGGCGGCAAGGGCGGCGACCTCGTCACCAGCGACGGCCCGTACGCCGAGACGAAGGAAGCCCTGACCGGCTTCTACCTGATCGAGTGCGCCGACCTCGACGAAGCCGTCAAGGTCGCCTCGCGCATCCCGGGTGCCTGGGACGGCGCGATCGAGGTCCGGCCGGTCGTCGACTTCGGCCAGTGACCCACGCCGGGGACGCGGTCGCGCGGCTGGTCCGGGACGAGGGCACCCGGGTACTGGCCACGCTGGTCCGCGTCACCGGCAGCGTCGACCGGGCCGAGGACGCGGTCCAGGACGCCGTCGTGCGCGCGCTCGAGACGTGGCCGCGCGACGGCGTCCCGGACAACCCGCGCGGCTGGCTCCTGGTGGCGGCCCGCCGCCGCGCGGTCGACGTCGTCCGCCGCGAAGCGAAGCGGCTCGGGAAGGAGGCGGACGCGATGCCGGCCGTCGACCCGCACCCGGACCCGGTCTCCGTCCGCGACGACCTGCTCCGGCTGGTCTTCACGTGCTGCCACCCGGCGTTGTCGCTGGACGCGCAGGTGGCTTTGGCGCTTCGCACGTTGGGCGGCTTGTCGACCGCGGAGGTGGCGCGCGCCCTGCTCCTCCCCGAGGCGACGATGGCGAAGCGCTTGACGCGGGCGAAGCAGAAGATCGCCCAGGCGCGGATCCCGTACCGGGTGCCGCCCGCCGAAGAGCTGCCTTCGCGGCTGGCCGGCGTCGCGTCGACGGTGTACTTGATCTTCAACGAGGGCTACACGGGTCGCGAGTCGCTCCTGGTCGAGGGAGTCCGCTTGGCCCGGTTGCTGGTGTCGCTGATGCCGGACGAGCCGACGGCGCTGGGGTTGCTGGCGCTGGTGCTGCTGCAGGACGCCCGCCGCGCGGCCAGGTTTTCCGGCGGGGTGCCGGTGCTGCTGGCCGACCAGGACCGTTCGGCGTGGGACTTCGCGCTGATCAAGGAGGGCGTCGAGCTGGTGGGGACGGGGTTGCGCCGGACGCCGTCGACGCCGAATCCGTACGTCGTCCAGGCGGCGATCGCGGCGTGCCACGACCTGGCGCCGTCGTATTCGGAAACGAACTGGGACGCGGTGATCTCCTGGTACGACGTGCTGTTGTCGATCCAGGACATGGCGGTGGTGCGCCTGAACCGCGCGGCGGCGGTGGCGGAAAGGGACGGACCGGCGGCGGGGCTGGCTTTGGTGGACGCGCTGCCGGGTCTGGACGACTACCCGTGGTGGCACGCGTCCCGGGCGGAGTTGTTGCACCGCTTGGGTTCGCCGGCGGCTTCCGAGGCTTTGGAGCGCGCGGAGGAAACCGGTCTGCCCGCCGCCCACGCGGCGCACCTGCGCCGTCGGTTGAGTCCACAGTAGACTCACTGGCCGGTGGGTGTTTTCCTTACCGGCCGGTGAAAAACCGGGGTCTTGACCGTGGTCCGGACGGGCGCGTTCGATGAACGGACGTCCTACCCGAGGAGGTCAACCATGGCCGAACACCAGAACGCCACACTCATCCGCCGGGGCTACGAGGCGTTTTCCGCGGGCGATGTCGCCGCGCTGTCGGAGCTCCTCGCCCCGGACGCCGTGCAGCACATGCCCGGCCACAACAAGTTCTCCGGCGACCACAAAGGCCGCGACGCGATCCTCGCGATGTACGGGCAGCTCGCCGAGAGAAGCGGCGGAACGCTGCGAGTGGAACTGGAAGAGGTCTACGCGAACGACGAGGAAGTAATCACGGTCTACCACTCGACCGGCACCCGCGACGGCAAACAGCTGGACACCCGCCACGCACTGGTCTTCCGCATGCGCGACGGCAAGGCCACGGAACTGACGGACGTTTCGAGCGACGAGGCCGCCGACGACAATTTCTGGGCCTGAAAGAAATGCGAAAAGCCCCGGATTCGCATCCGGGGCTTTTCGGTGAGAGCGGATGACGGGAATCGAACCCGCGTATTCAGCTTGGGAAGCTGATGTTCTACCATTGAACTACATCCGCAGTGCGTCGCCAGCATACACGGCGCCGTGATCCCCATGTCCAGACCCCTCCCTCCTTGACTCCTCCGCCTCAAGTGACAACACTTGTTGTCGACCTCGGAGGTGAGCGCCATGGATGAGCCCGAGCTCTTTCGGCAAGGTGGGTTCCGGCTGGCTCAGCGGCTGTTCATCGACGGGGACATCCGGGGCGACGAGCGGCAGGTCGCGCGCATCCGGGAGTTCGCGCAGGTTCAGGACCAGCGGGCCGACGACGTCGTCGCGTGGATGGCGCGGCAGCCCAAAGGGGAAGGGCGGCGGCTCTTCGAAGAGGCGCTGCGCGACCGCGCCGCCGCGGAAGGGCCGCTCAAGGACTTCTTCGACGAGGTTGACGCCAAGCCCTACTGGGTCGACGATGACCGGCTCGACCGCGGTGCCAAAGCCATCACCCGGGCCGGGCTGCTCGGGCTCTTCCCACTTGGCGACATGTCGCTGATGGGTGGTTACCTCGCCTCGCGCGCCACGAAATCCCTGGTCGGGACCGGGGAGATCGAATACCAGGCCACGCGGCGGCTCGTCGAGACCGCCGCCTGGTGGATCGACGTCACCACCCCCGGCGCCCTCAAGCACGGCGAAAAGGGCTACGCCTCCGCTCTTCGGATCCGGCTCGTGCACGCCCACGTGCGCGCCGCGATGAACCGGCGGGACGACTGGGACTACGAAGCCTGGGACCGGCCCGTCAACCAGGTGCAGACCGCCGGCACCCTGCTGCTCTTCTCCCTCGTCTACGTCTTCGGCACGCAGCTGCTCGGCCTGCGCTACTCCGCGCGCGAACGCGGCGACATCCTGCACCTCTGGCGGTACATCGGCTGGCTCATGGGCGTCGACGACGAGCTGCTCCCCACCTCCGAAGAGGACGCCTGGCGCCTGCTCTGGCTGCTCGCCGCCACCGAGTTCATCCCGGACGCCGACTCGAAGCGGCTCGCGAAGGCGCTCATCGAGGCCAACGCCGCCGTCGGTGAGGGGCGCGGCGCCGTCGGGAAGGTGCTGTCGCACGTCTCCGTCGCCGTGCATTCGTCGATCAGCCGGCTCGTGCTCGGGAAGACCAACGCCGACTTCCTTGGGCTGCCGAACGATCCCGTCGCGCAGGCCGCGATCGTCGCCGTCGCCGGGGTGAACTTCGCCGCCGAGACCGTGCGGCGGTTCATCCCCGGCGCCACCGCGCTGCAGGAGCGGATCGGCGAGGCCGGGCGCCGCGGGTACGCGAAGCGGCTCGAGAAGATCTTCGCGCCCGACACGTCCTACGCGCAGCACATGCGGGTCGCCTGACTCCACCGGATAGGCTGCCGGGCGTGCTGCTCAGTGACCGTGACCTCCGCAAAGAGCTCGACGCCGGCCGGCTCGGCATCGACCCCTTCGATGCCGGCATGGTCCAGCCGTCGAGCATCGACGTCCGGCTCGACCGGTTCTTCCGGGTTTTCGACAACAGCAAGTACACCCACATCGACCCGCAGCTGCAGCAGGACGAGCTGACCTCGCTCGTCGAGAAGGAGGGCGACGAGCCCTTCGTGCTGCACCCGGGCGAGTTCGTCCTCGGCTCGACGTTCGAGCTCGTCACCCTGGCCGACGACCTCGCCGGCCGCCTCGAGGGCAAGTCGTCGCTCGGCCGCCTCGGGCTGCTGACGCACTCGACCGCCGGCTTCATCGACCCGGGCTTCTCCGGGCACATCACGCTCGAGCTGTCGAACGTCGCCAACCTGCCGATCACGCTCTGGCCGGGCATGAAGATCGGCCAGCTCTGCATCTTCCGGCTCTCCAGCTCGGCCGAGTTCCCGTACGGCTCGAGCGAGGCCGGGTCCCGCTACCAGGGGCAGCGCGGCCCGACCCCGAGCCGGGCGTACAAGAACTTCCACCGCGTCGACACCTGGCGCTAAGCGGCCGCGATCTTCTCGTCCCAGTCGATGTGGTGGTCCCACATGAAGGCGTTCGGGTCCTCGTCGAACGGCTTCGCGAACGCTCGCTTGATGAAGAAGTCGCGGACGACGCGTCCGACCGGGCCGATCACCTTCTGCTCGCCGTTGCGCTTCCCGGTCGCGACCACGGCCTCGACGCGCTCGCGCCGCAGACGCTCGTAGGTGGCGAGCGCCTGCTCGACGTCCGGCACGTCACGCAGGCACTTGCCCAGCGTGACGGCGTCTTCGATGGCCATCGACGCGCCCTGGCCCGCCGCCGGTGACGTCGCGTGCGCCGCGTCGCCGATGATCACCATGCGGCCGCGGTGCCAGACCGGGACCGACGGGAAGTCGTACGTCGGCCACGCCGGGTAGACCTCGCGGGTCGCGCGGATGATCTCCGTCGCCGGCGTCCGGTCGGGTGCTACCAGGTGCAGCAGTTCGGCGCGCAGCTTCTCGCCGGCCAGCGTCGCCAGCTCGGACGCGGTCGGCTCGGACTTGCGCGCCGGGTTCGCGAACCACCAGACGCGGCCGTCCGGGCTGACGACGTGGCAGAAGAACACCCGCTTGCCGAACACCATGTTCAGCACGCCGGGCTCGTCCGGCAGGGAAAGGCCTTCGGCGAACCCGCCGGTGTTGAGCAGCGGCACGTACCGCGGCGCCGGCGCGTCCGGGTCGATGATCGTGCGGACGCGCGACCGGAGCCCGTCGGCGCCGATCAGCAGGTCGCCGGTTTCGTGGGAGCCGTCCGCGAACTCGGCTCTGACCTGGCCGGACGTCTGGCTCGCGCCGATCAGGCGTTTGCCGTATTCGGCGTGGATCCCGCGGCGGGCGGCCTCGTCGCGCAGGGCGACGTAGAGGTCCGAGCGCAGGACGGTCTGGCTCACCGTGCCGTCCGGCAGCGTGCCGCCCAGGGAGAACTCGGCCAGCCGCGTGCCGTTGCCGAGCCCGATCGACATGCGCGGCGAGTCGAAGCCCGCACCCTTGACGACGTCCTTGAGGCCCAGCGGCAGCAGGGCGTCCAGGCCGTTCACCGCCAGCGTGAGGAACGCGCCGACGCCCTCGGCGCCGCGGTCGTACGCCTCGAACAGCACCGGTTCGTGCCCGGCTTCGTGCAGGGCGATGGCCGTGATCGTGCCCGCGATGCCGCCCCCGATGATCAGCGCCTTGGTCATGTCGTTCGTCCCCTCGAATCTCTTAGAAACTAATTCGTTCTGTCGAACTAAAGAGTGGGCTAGGCTGGCGGCTGTGTCAAGCGAACGTGCGCAGCTGGTCGAAGAAGTCCTGTTCAGGTCGCGGGAGCTGTCGACCGAGACGGTCATGTTCCACACCGCGATCGCCGAGACGCGCGGGCTCTCCGCGGTCGACACCAAGGTCCTCGACTACCTCGCGCGGTTCGGGCCACAGACGCCGAAGGACCTCGTGCGGCTGTCCGGGCTGGCGCCCGCGTCGGTGACCGCGATGATCGACCGGCTGGAGCGCAAGGGCATCGTCGGCCGCCGCCCGCACCCCGACGACCGCCGCCGCGTCCTCATCGCGCTCGACGAGCAGGCCATCGCCAGCGGCGTGCACCTGTGGGACCACCTGGTCAAGCGCATGTACGAGCTGTGCGACCGCTACACCGACGACGAACTCCGCACGGTGATCGGCTTCGTCGAGGCGGCCACGGAGATCACCCACGAGTCCACGGCGAAGCTCACCGGCGCCACGGACGGGTGAGAACCGGCGCGTAAACCCCTCTTCCGTGCCAGGCTCCGAAAGGTCGTCCCGGCCCCCGGAGGTAGCGAGGAATGCGGTTGCCCGATAGGCCGCTTCGCTTGGTTCTCGTTCTGGCAATGATCATTTCGGTCTCGGCGCTGACGCCGTCGGCCGGCGCGGCGGGCGGTCCACCGTTCGCGGTGGGCTACGACGACGTCGTCTACGGCGACTTCCTGTACGCGGGCAACGGCGTCCTCCGCTGCCCGCTCGCCGCCGACCACGCGCCGACCGCCGGCCCGGTCGACACGCCCGCGGCCTGCGCCAACACCGCGGACCGCAAGGACACACTGGTCAACGACGACTTCTTCATGCAGTGGGCGGACGTCGACGCCGACCCCGGCACGTTCGACTCGGCGAGCGCGTCCGTCCGCATCCCGCCCGGCGCCCGGATCGTCTTCGCCCGGCTGAACTGGGCGGGCAACACGACCGGCAAGACGTGCGGGTTTCGCGAGGGCATCCCCGCGATCCCGCCGCCCGGGAACCCCGCCACGCAGAACGTCCGGCTTTCGGTGGGCAGCGCGAAACCCGTCGACGTCGCCCCGGCCGCGTTCGCCGAAGACGGCCCGTACTACTCCGCGCACGCCGACGTGACCAGCCGGTTCGCGGGCGCGCCGACCGGCGCCCCGCTCGACGTGACCGTCGGCAACGTCTGGGCCCCCAAGGGTTTCGACTGCGTCGGCGGCTGGTCGATCGCCCTGGTCTACGCCTACCCGGAACGCAACCCGGACTTCGCGCCGAACAAGCGCAAGGTCGTCGTCGACGACGGGCACGTCCGCCAGGACGTCGGCGCCCCGACCGAAACGACGATCACCGGCTTCCGTGCGGCGGCCGCCGACGCGCACATCGGCGTCACCGCCTACGACGGCGACTGGGGCGGCTCCGGCGACCAGTTCCTGATCGACGGCACCCCGGCCGCCGAGCCCGCGACCGGCGGGACGTCGAACTTCTTCATCTCCAACGCGGACAACGCCGCCGCGCCGGGCGTGAAGAACAACTTCAGCGTGGACGCCAAGTCGTTCAACGTCGACACCGTCCCCGCCGGCGCGACGAGCACGAAGCTCGGTTTCGTCACCAGCGGCGACACCTACCTCGCGCAGAACCTCGCGTTCTCCGTGCCGGTGCCCGAACTCCAGGTCGCCCTCCGTTCCGCGCGGCCGAAGGCGCACGCCAGCGAGCCGCTGACGTTCGCCGTCGCCGTGACCAACCCGGGCAGCGTCCCGGCGACCGGGGTGCAAGCCACCGACGAGGCCGTTCCCGCCTGCGCCAAGGCACTCGGCACGCTCGCCCCGCACCAGACCGTCACCTACGACTGCACCGGCCCGGCGCCGGGCGACGACTTCACCAACACCGTGAAGGCGACCGGCACGAGCACGCTCGGCGACGCGCTCGACGGCACCGCGTCCGCGGCCGTCGACGTCGTGCACCCGGCTTTGGGCATGACGAAGACAGCCGACAAGCTCGCCTACCGCGCCGGCGACACCGCGACCTTCACGATCAAGGTCACGAACACCGGCGACACCGGGCTTTCCGGCCTGCGGGTCACCGACCCGAAGGCGCCGGCGTGCGCCCTCGCCGGGGCGCTCGCTCCCGGCGAGAGCCGGACGACGACGTGCGCGGTCAAGGCCCCGATCGCCGACGGCGTCAACACCGCGACCGCGACCGCCACCGACGAGCTCGGCAAGCAGGTCACGGCCACCGCGGACGCACCCGCTCCGACGATCTCCCCTGCCCTCCAGGTCACCAAGACCGCGGACCCGCCGGTGATCCACGCGGGCGACGCCGTCACGTTCTCCATCGCGGTCAAGAACACCGGCGACAGCCCGCTCGCGCCGGTGCGGGTCACCGACGACACGACGACGTCGTGCTCGCGCACGTTCGACCGCCTGGCCCCGGGCGCGACGCAGACGTACACGTGCACGGCGAACCCGTCCACGACGAAGACGTCGCAGGTCACCGCCACCGGCACCGACTCGTCGGGGCAGCCGGTGGCCGCCACCGCGTCGGCGACCGTCACGGTGATCACGCCGGCCCTGACGCTCACGAAGGACGCGTCACCGGCCGTCGTGCGCGCCGGCGACCCGGTCACGTTCACGATCACGGTCGCCAACGCCGGCGACGCGCCGCTGACCGACGTCGCCGTCACCGACGACCGCACCCCGGCGTGCACCAAGGTGATCGGCGCGCTGCCGCCGCAGGGCAGGCAGACGTACACCTGCACGGCGCCGGCCCCGCCGGACGACTTCACCAACACGGCCGCCGCGTCGGGGAAGGACCAGCTCGGCCGCACGGTGAAGGTCACCGGCGACGCCGTCGTCGACGTGATCCACCCGGCGGTGGCGCTCACCGCGCAGGCTTCGCCCGCCGCCGTCCGCGAAGGCGACCTGGTGACGTGGACGATCACCACGTCGAACACCGGCGACGTGCCGCTGACCGGCGTGGCGGTCACGGACGACCAGGTCGCGGCCTGCGCGAAGCCGCTCGGAACGATGCCGCCGCAGGGCAAGCAGACGTACACGTGCACGACACGCGCGGGCGCCACCGGCCTCACGAACAAGCCGACGGTGACAGGTGTCGACCCGACCGCCCGTCCGGTGACGGCGACCGCGGAAGCCGCGTTCGTGGTGCAGCACCCGTCCGTGGCGATCACCGCGCAGGTGACGGGCGGGCCGTTCCGCGAAGGCGACGCGGTGCCGCTGCGCATCACGGTGCACAACACGGGCGACGCGCCGCTGACCGGCTTGCGCGTCACGGACTCGGCGACACCGGCCCCGGTCGCCCCACGAGCCACCGGACCGCAGGCCCGAGCCACGGGGTGCGCCCAGGTCTTCGACGGCGCCCTCGAGCCCGGCGCCACCAAGTCCTTCGGCTGCACGTTGACCGCGCCGGCCGACGACGTCACCGCCAAGATCCAGGTCACCGCCACCGCACCGGTCGGCCCGCCGCTCACGGCGGAAGGCACCGCCGCGGTCGACGTGATCCACCCGGCCGTCGCGATCACCCGGTCCGTCGATCCGAAGACCGTCCGCCCCGGCGACCCCGTCACCTCGGCGATCACCGTCACCAACACCGGCGACAGCGTGCTGCACGACGTCTCCGTGGCCGACCCGGGCGCACCGGCATGCGCCAAATCCCTGGGTTCACTCGAACCGCGAGCCACGCAGAACTACAGCTGCACTCAAGCCGCCGGCGAAGCCGACTTCACCGCCGTCGCGGAAGTCACCGGTACCGACGCCACGAACCGTCCCGTGACCGCCACCGCCGGGGAACCGGTCCATGTCATCCACCCGGCGATCACCATCACGAACGACGCGACGCCCGCGCGGGTCCGGCAAGGCGACACCGTCACGTTCACCCTCGTCGTCACGAACACCGGCGACGTCCCCCTGACCGCAGTGTCCATTGCGGACAGTCGCACTCCGGCGTGCGCTCAGACCATCGGCACCCTCCCTCCCGGCGCTCTCCAGCACCACTCCTGCACGGTAAACGCCGGCACCGACAATTTCGTGAGCTCCGCCACCGCGAACGGCACCGATCCGACGAACCGCCAGGTCAGCGCCACGGACGACGCGGCCTACACCGTCATCCACCCCGCGCTGAACGTCACGCAGGAGATCCACGGCGGCCCCTTCCGCCCCGGCGACACCGTGCCCCGCACGATCACCGTCGCGAACACCGGCGACGTCCCGCTGACCGACGTCAAGGCCGACCCGTGTGCGAAGACCTTCGACCGCCTCGAAGCCAAGCAAGTCCAGAAGTACGACTGCGCCACGACCGCACCGCAGGAAGACGCCGTGAGCACCGCGAAAGCCACGGCCGTCGCTCCGATCGGCCCGCCCGTCGAAGCCGAGGACAGCGACGAGCTCGACGTCATCCACCCGGCCGTGAAGATCACCGAAGAAGCGAAGCCCGGCACGGTCCGCGCAGGCGACGACGTCACCTTCACGGTCACCGTCGCGAACACCGGCGACGTCCCGCTGACCAGCGTGTCCGTGGCCGGCAAGGAGCCGTGCGCGAAGAAGTTCGCCACTTTGGCGGCCGGGGAAAAGCAGATCTACACCTGCACCCGAAAAGCGCCGGACGACGACTTCGCGGAAACCGCCGAAGTGACCGGAATGGACCCGACCAATCGCTCGGTGCAATCGACGGCGGAGGCGAAAGTCGACGTCGTCCACCCCGAGATCGCCTTGATGAAGGACGCGACGCCGTACGAAGTCCGCGAAGGCGCGACGGTCACGTTCTCGATCCTGGTCAAGAACACCGGCGATGTCCCGCTCACCGCCGTGTCCGTCGTGGACGACCACACGACGTCGTGTGCGCATACCGCGGCGAACCTGGCGGTGGACGCCGAAATCACCTACACCTGTACGACGATCGCGGGGAAACAGGGCTTCACGAGCACGGCGACCGTCGCCGGCCAGGACCCGACGCGCCGCCCGGTGACGGCGTCCGGCGACGCGACCTTCGTCGTGCGAAGCGGCTGAACGGAGTAACGCCTGAGCGTCCGATTGCCGCGAAATTCGTGTCGGTCGTCGAATGCCGGGCCGGGGAATGTGACCAGTGCGTTCGTAGGGTTCTCGCTGTAATCGTTCCGTGATACGTTCTCGCGCCGTGTCCCCCATTGGTGAACGTGGTCGCGTGGTGATGGTGTCACTCAGTGTGCTGCTCGGCGTTTTCTCCGCCGCGACAGGCACCTGGATGGCCACCGCGGAAGGAAACACGGCCGAACTCGGCGCCGCGGCGCTGGTGCTGCCCGACGCGCCGGCCGGCTCCGGCGGTGGCAGCGGCACCGATCTCGCGGGTGGCAAGGCCCCGGCGCCGAAGCAGGCCACGACCGAAGCGCCCGCGCCGACGACGACGACGTCCAGCGAAGCCCCGGCGCCGACCACGTCCGAAGCGCCGCCGCCGCCGACCACGTCGGAAGCCGCCCCGCCGCCGACCACCAAGGCCGCGGCCCGCGTCGCGCAGTCGACCACCGCGCAGGTCATCTCCCTGGTCAACGACCAGCGTGCGCAGGCCGGCTGCAAGCCGCTGACCGAGGAGTCGCACCTCACCACGGCGGCCCAGGACTACAGCGACGACATGTCGGCCCGGAACTTCTTCTCCCACACCAACCCCGAGGGCGTGACGTTCGACCAGCGCATCAAGATCGCCGGCTACTCGCAGCCGGGCGCGGAGAACATCGCGAAAGGACAGACGTCCGCGGCTCAGGTCATGGACGCCTGGATGAACTCCGAGGGCCACCGCGCGAACATCCTGAACTGCTCGCTGACGAAGATCGGCGTCGGGTTCACCAAGGCGGGCAACTACTGGGTCCAGGACTTCGGGTACTGAGCCGCTACTGGCCCGGGTTGTTCCACCGCTCCGCGATCTCGCCGTAGCGGGCCAGCACCGTCGCGCGCAGGTCCGGGTCCGTCCGCGGCACGGGTTCGATGAACACCTCGGTGACGTCGTTGAACGCCGAGATCAGCTCGCCCGCGAGCCGGACGCACGTGCGCTCGAGGTCACCGGCGCTGAGGGAGTCGTCGAAGTCGACGCGGGTGCAGACGAGGACCTGGTCGGTGCCCATCAGCATCGTCTGCAGGTCCACGACGGCCTCGATCTCCGGCGCGGCGGACAGGTGGTCGCGGACGCCGCGGACGATCTCCGGGTTGGCCTGGCGGCCGATGAGCAGGCCGCGGTTCGTCCGCCCGAGCAGGTAGGCGACGCAGGCGAGCAGCACGCCGATGACGATCGACGCGACGCCGTCCCACACCTCCGAGCCGGTGAGCTGGTGCAGCCCGATGCCCGCGAACGCCACCAGCAGGCCGATCAGGGCGGCGGAGTCCTCGAACAGGACGGTCTTCGGGGCCGGGTCGTCGATCAGCCGCAGGTAGGCCCAGAACGACCGGTTTTCGGCCTTCGACTCACGCAGCGTCTGGCGCACCGCCTGCACCCACGACGTGCCTTCGAGCAGGAAGGCCCCCGCCAGCACGAGGTAGCTGAGGATCGACGTGCTCTGCGCCTCGCCGTGGCCGAACAGCGTCGCGACGCCTTCGTAGAGCGCGAACATCGAGCCCGACGCGAAGATCGACACGGCGGCCAGCAGCGACCAGAAGTAGCGCTCCTTGCCGTAGCCGAAGGGGTGCACGCGGTCGGCGGGCCGGTCGGACCGCTTCAACGCCGTCAGCAGCAGGGCCTCGGTGAACGTGTCGGCGACCGAGTGCGCCGCTTCGGACAGCATCGCGCCGGAGCCGGTGATGATGCCCGCGATCAGCTTCATGATGGCGATCGCCAGGTTGACGCCGCCGGCCAGCAGGACGGTCAGCGTGCTTTCCCCACCGGAGTTCCCGTTTTCCTCGGTCACCTGGTGAGCGTAATGCTCAGAGGCGGCGCAGGCCGTGCAGCACGCGTTCCATGAGCGCCACCGCCGGGCGGCCTTCGGTGTTCACGCGCGTGTCGTGGATGGTGACCAGACCCTGCTCGGCCATGTCGTCGAGCAGCACCCGGGCGACGCCGAGGGGGACGCTGAGCCGGGCCGCGACCTCGGCGACCGAGCGCGGGTGGTGGCACAGCGAACGCACCGAACGGAACTCGCCGGTCAGCCGGGCGCCGTTCCAGTGCGCGCCGGCGCGGGTCGAGACGAGGGCCTCGATCGCCAGGTGCCGCCGCGACTGCGTGCGGCCGCGCGTCAGGACGTACGGACGGACGAGCGTCCGCTGGGTGGGAAGCTGGCCGACCGGCTCCATGCGGTACTCACTGACGGGCGGAATATCGCGGAGGGCGTGCCGGCCGGTGGTTTCCCCGAACCCGGTTGCCGTGGTCCGCAGGTCCTCGCCCATCCGCGCTGCCCCCTGATTCCGTGATCGTCGAAGTGGCCTCGCTGGCAGCGGTGGCGGCGAGGAAAGCCCAGCTTACGCCGGGTGGAGGGGCTTTTGGCCAAGGTTTGTTTCTGCCCTGATGGGCCATTGCGGTGAATATTGTGAACGTTATTCGTGTAATCGATTTCCGTGTTTCACGTAATGAGAACGGCCCCGGTCAGGAACTCCTGACCGGGGCCGTGCGTTTTTACGGCTTCTGTCACTCCTCCGCGAGCGACGGCGCTCCGAGGGCGATCGGCTTCGGTTCCGGCTTGCGCTTGACCGACTCGAGCAGCATCTGCGCGACGTCGACGATCTCGACCTTTTCACTCGCGGTGCCGTCGGCCTGACGTGCGGTGAGGCCGTCGTTCAGCATCACCTTGCAGAACGGGCAGCCGGTCGCGATCTTCGACGGCGCGGTGCCGAGCGCCTCGTCGACGCGCTCGACGTTGATCCGCTTGCCGATCTTCTCTTCCATCCACATCCGCGCGCCACCGGCACCGCAGCACATCGACTTGTCGCCGTGCCGCGGCATCTCGCGCAGCTGCGCGCCAGTCGCGCCGACGAGCTCGCGTGGCGCCTCGTAGACCTTGTTGTGGCGGCCGAGGTAGCACGGGTCGTGGTAGGTGACGTCCTCGGCGACCGGCGCCACCGGCACCAGCTGCTTCTCGCGAACCAGGCGGTTCAGCAGCTGCGTGTGGTGCACGACGTCGAACTGGCCGCCCAGCTCCGGGTACTCGTTGGCGAGGGTGTTGAAGCAGTGCGCGCAGGTCACGACGACCTTGCGGGCCTTGCGCTCGCGGCCCTCGAACACCGAGTTCAGCACCTCGACGTTCTGCTGCGCCAGCATCTGGAACAGGAACTCGTTGCCCGCACGGCGCGCCGGGTCACCGGTGCAGGACTCCTCCGAGCCCAGCACCTTGTACTTGACGTCGGCCATGTGCAGCAGCTCCGCGACCGCCCGAGTCGTCTTCTTCGCGCGGTCCTCGAACGCGCCGGCGCAGCCGACCCAGAACAGGTACTCGGCGTCGCCCATGTCGCCGTCGAACACCGGGACCTCGAAGTCCAGGTCCTCGGTCCAGGCCAGCCGGTCCTTGGCGTTCTGGCCCCACGGGTTGCCCTTGTTCTCCAGGTTCTTGAACATGCCGTTCAGCTCGCTGGGGAACGACGACTCGATCATCACCTGGTAGCGGCGCATGTCCACGATGTGGTCGACGTGCTCGATGTCGACCGGGCACTGCTCGACGCACGCGCCGCAGCTGGTGCACGACCAGAGGACGTCGGGGTCGATGACGCCGCCGTCGTCCCCGATCAGGGCCTTCTGCGACTCGGCGATCGCGAGGACGTCGATCCCGGCGTACATGTTGTCGCCGGACAGACCCACCTCGTCGCCCGCCATGTCGCGCTTGCCGCCGGCCATCAGGTACGGCGCCTTCGCGTAGGCGTGGTCACGCAGCTGCGTGATGACCAGCTTCGGCGAGAGCGGCTTGCCCGTGTTCCACGCGGGGCACTGCTCCTGGCAGCGGCCGCACTCGGTGCACGTCGAGAAGTCCAGCCAGCCCTTCCAGCTGAAGTCCTCGATCTTGCCGACGCCGAAGGTGTCCTCGTCCGGGTCGGCTTCCTCGAGGTCGAGGACCTTGCCGCCGCTCATCATCGGCTTGAGCGCGCCCAGGGCGACGCCGCCGTCGGCCTCGCGCTTGAAGTAGATGTTGAAGAACGCGCTGAAGCGGTGCCAGGCGATGCCCATGGTCATCGTGCGCGCGACGACGATCAGCCAGACCGTCGCGCTCATCAGCTTGACGAACGCGAACACCGTGACCAGGTTCGGGCTGGCCGGCAGCAGCTCGCCGATCGGGTTGGAGACGAAGGCAGCCCAGGTCGGCGTCTCGTGCGCGCCGAGGGCGGCCTTCGCGGCGCGGACGCCGATGATGCCGATGCCCTCGATCAGGACGACGGCCTCGATGAAGTACGCCCACTTGAAGTTGGAGCCCTGGAAGCGGCTCTGGCGGTCGGCGCGGCGCGGGTGGTTGCGCTGGCGGATCGCCATCAGCACCAGGATGCCGACGATCGTGCCGAGCCCGAGCAGCTCCATGAGCAGCTGGAACGGCGGGAAGTCGTCGAGGATCGGCCAGCCCCACGTCGGGACGAAGACCTCGCCGTAGGCCTCGAACAGGGCCAGCGAGCCGAGCAGGAAGCCCCACATCACGAGCCAGTGCGCCGGCCCGACGCTGCGCTTGCGGTTCATCCGCGTGTGCGCGGCGAACTCCTTGATCAGCGTCTTCATGCGCGGCATGAAGGGGCCGTTGCGCGTCGAGTCGGGCTGCCCGAGGCGGATCACCCGCACGAAACGGGCGATCGTCGCGGCGAACATGCCCCAGGCGACGAGGCCGAGCACGACGGAGATCCCGCCGAGCGTCAGTTGCAGAGCGCCCATCGTTCGGGTGCCTTTCGTCCGGATGCTTCAGTGATCGAAGCAGTGGTGGTGCCGGGAGACTAACCTTCCTTACTGATGAGTAACCCGTTGAGTGGCCCTAAGTCCCACCGATGTGGTGTACGTCGCTCTTTGTTTCGGGACGATCGTTCAGGTAGTTTTCACCCTATGGGTGCGTACCTCGTCCTCGCGTTGGCGATCGCCGCCGAGGTCTCCGCGACGGTCTCGCTGAAGCTCTCCGAGGGCTTCTCCAAGGTCGGGCCGTCGATCGTGGTGGTGGCGGGGTACGCCGTCGCGTTCGTGGCGCTGTCGTACGTGCTGAAGATGGGCTTGCCGATCGGTGTCGCGTACGCGATCTGGGCCGCGGCGGGCGTCGCCCTGGTGGCGATCATCGGGGTGGTGTTCCTGAAGGAGCCGGTCAACGCGGCGATGATCGCCGGGCTGGCGCTGGTCATCGGCGGCGTTGTGCTGATCGAAATCGGGAGTGCTTCGACGTGAAACTGCAGGTCGACGGCCGCAAGGCCCGCGGCGACAAGCGGCGCGCGGAGATCATCGAGGCGACGCTGCGGGTGATCGAGCGCGACGGCGTCGCGGGCGTCACCCACCGGACGGTCGCGACCGAGGCCGGCGTGCCGACGACGTCCACGACGTACCACTTCTCCTCGCTGGACGACCTGCTGGTCGCGACGCTCATCTCGTGCGCCCGCGACATGGCGACCGAGGTCTACTGGATGATCGACCGGGCCCGGTCACGCGGTTCGCGCGGAGCCGAGGAGGTCGCGGGCCTGCTGGCGGAGGCGCTGGGGCCGCGGCGCGGGCGGACGATGGCCGAGTACGAGCTGTACCTCCTGGCGGCGCGCAAGCCCGAGCTGCGCCCGGCCGCACGTCGCTGGCTGGACGTCCTGACGTCGATGGTCCGCCACGACGACGAAGTGGCGTTCCGGGTGTTCCTCGCGGGCATCGACGGCCTGCTCATCCAGGGCCTGATCGACGACGAGCCGCCGTCCGCGGACGAGCTGCGTCCGGTGGTGGACTACCTGCTGAAACCGCGTTGAAACACGCCGGCTCTAGCGTCGGCGCATGACGACGAAGCAGGAAGCCGCCGAAGCCGTTCTCGCCGCCAAGACTCGCCTCGGGCTCAGCTGGGCCCAGCTCGCCGAGACCCTCGACGCCCCGCTCGCGTGGACGACGTCCGCGCTGCTCGGCCAGCACCCCGTGCCGGCCGAATTGGCCGCGAAGGCCGCGCAGGTCCTGGAGCTGAACACCGACGCCGAAGCCGCTTTGCGGCTGCAGCCCACGCGCGGCGCCCTCGACGACGTGGTCCCCACCGATCCGACGATCTACCGCTTCTACGAGGTCCTGCAGGTCTACGGGCCGACGATCAAGGAGCTCATCCACGAGCAGTTCGGCGACGGGATCATGAGCGCGATCAACTTCAAGCTCGACGTCTCGCGGCGCGAAGACCCGGGAGGCGAGCGCGTCGTCGTCACCATGGACGGGAAGTTCCTCAAATATCAGTGGGGCTGATCGAGCAGCCTGGGTTAGCTTCCGGGCATGCGGACTTTCGGTGAGTACGAGCTGGACGACGATCGCGCGCGGCTGGACCTCGACGTGGTGTGGAAGTTCTTGTCGACCGAGGCCTACTGGGGTCGTTGGCGGACGCGCGCGCAGGTCGAGGCCGCGATCGACGGGTCGTGGCGGGTCATCGGCGCCTACCGCGGTGACGAGCAGGTCGGCTTCGCCCGTGCGTTCTCCGACGGGGTGTCTTCGGCGTACCTGGCCGACGTGTTCGTCGTCGACTCCGCGCGCGGTACCGGTCTCGGCAAGGAGATCGTGCGGGAGATGATCGACAACGGTCCCGGCGCCGGCTTCCGCTGGATGCTCCACACCGCCGACGCGCACGGGCTGTACCGGCAGTTCGGCTTCGGCGAGCACACCAAGGGCCGCTACCTGGAACGCGAGGGCGTCAACGCGGAGTCGCTGCGCTGAGCTTCAGGAAGGCGTCCCACGATCGGGTGGAGATTTCGAGCGTTCCGCCCGGGCGGTCCTTGGTGTCACGGATCCGCACCACCTGAGCGAGCGCCACTTCCACGCATTCGGCTTCCGGCCCGCTGTAGCTCGACTTCCGCCAGGTCACGTCAGGCCTCCAAGTCAGCGATCACCCCCTCGACGAACGCGCGCGATTCGGCCGCGCTCAAGGCGAGGGATGCCATGGTCTTCGCAGCGGACTTGTAAGCCGCCACCTGATCGTCATCGTAGAGGTACGCGCTGCCGCGGTACTGATCCAGAAAGACGATGGCGGGCAGGTCGAAGTACTCGAAAACGCTGAAGGAGCCGTTGAGCCCGGGGTGGTAGTCGCCGCCGGACGGGACCACGCGCACCTCGATCCGCCGCGGGAGGTCGAGCAGGTGGCGAAGCTGTTCGAGCAGGGTCTCCCGGCCGCCGACCTCCTGGCGGAGCGCGACTTCTCCGAGCACGATGGAACATTGCGGCGCGCGGTGCTCGCGCAGCGCGGCCTGGCGGATCATCCGCACCCGCAGGCGTTGGTCGATCAGCTGCGCCGGAGTGCCGCCGCGGGCCAGGATCGCCCGCGCGTAGTCGGGCGTCTGCAGCAGCCCGTGCACGACCATCGGCTGCCAACTGAAGATCGAGGCCGCGGTGCGCTCGTACTCGGCCAGCGTCGTCAGGATCGCCGGGGCGTCCGGCATCTCCTTCTCCAGCCAGTTCGGCTCCCGGGCGTGCTCGGCCAGCTCGAACAGCCGCTCCCGCTCCTCGACCGAAACCCGCAGCTGCCCGAGCAGGAGCGCGACCTCCTCGACCTTGGGCACCCGCAACCCCAGCTCCCAATTGGACAGTTCCGCCGGGTGCACGCCGGTGGCCCGGGCCAGCTGGCGCAGCCCGAACCCGCGCTCTTGGCGCGTCTTCCGCGACCCGAACCCCAGCGCTCTCGACCGGGGCGTCGCTATCGGTGGTGGCATGACCGCAGTGTGTCATCGACCACCGACAAAAACGGGCCCGGCGCCGTTGCCGATCCGCAACAGCGCCGGGCCCGTCCCGAAAGAACTCAGCCCTTGTTCTCGTACACCGCCGTGAGCACCGCGCGGGCGAGCGTGTGCCCGAACATGTTGAAGCCGAGGAACGCCGGGGTCGCGTCCTCCGGGACGTCCAGCTTGTCGACGTCCAGCGCGTGCACCGCGAAGTAGTAGCGGTGCGGGCCGTGCCCGGGCGGGGGCGCCGCGCCGAGGAACTGCTTGACGCCGCCGTCGCCCTTCAACGTGACCGCGCCTTCCGGCAGACCCGAGCCGTCGCCGGCACCGGAGGCCAGCTCCGTCACCGATGCCGGGATGTTGAACACGGCCCAGTGCCAGAAGCCGCTGCCGGTCGGGGCGTCCGGGTCGTAGCACGTCACCGCGAAGCTCTTCGTCTCCGCCGGGAAGCCTTCCCAGGCCAGCTGGGGCGAACGGTCTTCGCCGCCGGCGCCGAAGATGCCGGAGAGGTGGGGCATGGCGAGGGTTTCGCCGTCGGCGACATCGTTGCTGCGGAGGGTGAAGGACGGCACGTCGGGAAGGGATTCGTACGGGCCGGGTGCTTGCGGCATGGATCCTCCTGATCACGGAACTTCGAGCCTGGCGCCAGGTTAGGCCCCCCGAGCCACCCCCGCGTGTCAGGGACGGATCTCAGGGTCTTTCGGGGGGTTACCCCCATGTGCGCGCCCCTCACCCGGCCATAACGTTTCTCACGCAGAGGAAACAACTGAGGGGAACGACCATGGCGCGCCCGCTTCTGGCTCTGGGTGGCATCGTCCTGATCGGCGTCGGCCTGGCGACCGCGTTCGGCTGGGGCTGGGGATCGGACTTCGAGAACAGCAACACCCTCTCGGAGACCATCCGCAGCGTGAAGCTGGAAGGCGACTCGGGCTCGGTGAAGATCCGCACCGGGACGGGACCGTCGACGGTGCACGAAAAAATCAACTACCACTGGCGCAGCAAGCCGGGCGACACCTTCTACCGCGTCGACGGCGACCAGCTCGTGCTCACCGACTGCGGGAGCAACTGCTCGGTCGACTTCGAGGTGGTCGTGCCCGCGGGCGTGCCGGTGACCGGCCGGCTGGACTCGGGCGGCCTGGACGTCGCCGGGGTGGCGAGCGTGGACGTCCAGTCGGACTCCGGCCACGCGCGCGTCGAAGACGTGCCGGGCCTGGTGAAACTGCGGCTGGAGAGCGGCGGGATCGACCTGTCGGACGTCGGCGAGGTCCAGGTGCACGCCGACTCGGGCAGCGTCAAGGGCACCGGGGTGCGCGGGCCGGTCGACGTGACTGCGTCGAGCGGACGCGTCGACTTCACGTTGGCGCAGGCGAACAACGTCAAGATCAAGGCCGACAGCGGCAGCGTCGACGTCGAGGTGCCGGGCGGGCCGTACCGGGTCGTCGGGAACAGCGACAGCGGGCACCGCAGCATCGACGTCCCGACCGACGGCTCCGCGTCCAACACGCTCGACCTCACGACCGAAAGCGGCAGCGTCACGGTCCGCGCGGCCTGACCTTTTCCTTACTACGGGGGAACTTCCACCATGGGCAAGATCGAACGACGCGTGCTGGCGGCCGCGTTGCTGGGGGCCTTCGCGATGCTCGGCGTCGTCGGGTTCACGCGGGGGGAGGAATCCGCGGCGCCGGCGCAGGGGGTGCCGGTCGCCGCGGATTCCCACTATCGAGTGACTTCCTGGGTCGGCACTCCGGCGGAAGTCGTTGTGCAGCAAGGAAACCACGATTTCTTCCTCACTTCCTGGACCGGCCGCCGCTCCTGAACTGTCGGGGGTCGCTGTTAGGAAGGAAGCACGCCGAAGGACGGCGTGCAGGGGGAGGAACCACATCATGGACGTGCGCCGGGTCGTCGCGGTCATCGCGGCGGTCGTGGTCATGGGGGTCGTACCGGCTGTCGCTTCGGCGTCTCCGTCTTCGCTGACCTGGCGGCCGTGCGCGACGCAGCAAGAACCGACGGCCGAGTGCGCGACGGTCGACGTGCCGATCGACCGTGCGCGGCCGGAGCTGGGCTCGGCGCGGCTCGCACTGGCGCGGTTGCCGGCGCTCGATGCGTCCCGGCGGATCGGCTCATTGCTGGTGAACCCCGGCGGGCCGGGTGGCTCCGGCGTCGGGTTCGTGCAGTTCGGCGGCCTGGCGTCGCCGGACCTCGCGCGGCTGCGGCAGCGGTTCGACGTCGTGGGCTTCGACCCGCGCGGTGACTGGTTCAGCACGCCGCGCATCACCTGCGATCCCGGGACGTTGTTCGACCCGGCGCTCGACCGGTTCCCCGCTTCCCGGCCGGGCTTCGACGCGTTGGTCGCGCACAACCGCGCGGCGGGCGAGGACTGCCTGGCCCGGACCGGGCCGCTGCTGGCGAACGCGGACACGCAGAGTGCGGCGGAGGACATCGAGACGATCCGCGCGGCGCTCGGTGAGCCGAAGATCTCGTGGCTGGGCCTGTCGTACGGCACCGAACTGGGCGCGGTCTACGCGTCGAAGCACCCCGACCGGGTGCGGACGATGGTGCTCGACGGCGCCGTCGACCACGCCCGCCCGCTGCGTCAGGCGATCCTCGAGGAGGCCGCGGCGACCGAGGACGCGCTGGTCCGGTTCGCGGATTGGTGCGGTGGCTCGGCCGAGTGCGCCCTGCATGGCCGGGACGTCCTCCGCTTCTACGACGACGTCGTGAGCCGGGCGTCGCGCGGCGCGGTGTGGGCGAGCGACCTGGGCCGCCCGGCGACGGCCGACGAGGTCTCGGCGGGCGTCTACAACCACCTCTACATCCGGGCGGAGTGGCCGGCGCTGGGCGGGGCCCTGGCCGCGGCCGGCGGCGAGTTCCCGGACGCCCGCGGGCTGACCGAGCGGAACCAGTTCCTCTCGCCGATCTACGGGGCGTACCGCGCGATCGGCTGCCACGACTTCCCGTCGCCGTTCACCGGGCCGGCGGACATGGGCGTGACGGCCGGGCTGCTCCGCGCGGTGGCGCCGCACAGCTGGCGGTACTCGGAGTTCTGGGACTTCACCAGCGGCTGCACGGGCTGGCCGGTCCCGCCGAAGAACCCACCCCAGCCCCACCCCGTCCACGGCGCCCCGCCGATCCTGGTGGTGGGCGGCGCCCACGACCCGGCGACGCCGCTGTCCTGGGCCCGGGGCCTGGCGGCGAGCATCGACGGCGCGGCCCTGCTGACGCGCACCGACGACGGCCACACGGGCCTGTTCAACTCGGCGTGCGCACGCGAGGCCGAGGTGAACTACCTGGTGAGCGGGCTCACACCCGGTTCCCGCCAACTCTGCCGGGGATCCCGGGAACAAGAACCCGGATCGCCTCGTTAGGCTGGGTACAAAGGTTGAGCGCAGTCGACTCAAGTCCAGCTTGACGAGGTGTGCGAAAGCCGGATAGAACTTGCCAGAGCCCCGCTCAAGGTGGGGATGAACGTGCAGGTCACGAACATAGCAGGCTTACACAGGAGGAAAGCACCATGGCGCGAGCGGTCGGCATCGACCTCGGCACGACCAACTCGGTCGTCGCCGTCCTTGAGGGCGGCGAGCCGACGGTCATCGCCAACTCGGAAGGCTCCCGGACCACCCCTTCGATCGTCGCCTTCGCCAAGAACGGCGAAGTGCTGACCGGTCAGCCGGCGAAGAACCAGGCCGTGACGAACGTCGACCGGACGATCCGGTCCGTGAAGCGGCACATCGGCACCGACTGGAAGACCGAGATCGACGGCAAGAACTACACGTCGCAGGAGATCAGCGCCCGGGTGCTGATGAAGCTCAAGCGTGACGCCGAGGCGTACCTGGGCGAGACCATCACCGACGCGGTGATCACCGTCCCGGCGTACTTCGAGGACGCGCAGCGGCAGGCCACCAAGGAGGCCGGGCAGATCGCCGGCCTGAACGTGCTCCGCATCGTCAACGAGCCGACCGCCGCCGCGCTGGCGTACGGCCTGGACAAGGGCGAGAAGGAGCAGACCATCCTGGTCTTCGACCTCGGTGGTGGCACGTTCGACGTCTCGCTGCTGGAGATCGGCGAGGGCGTCGTCGAGGTCCGCGCGACCTCCGGTGACAACCACCTCGGTGGTGACGACTGGGACGAGCGCATCGTCAAGTGGCTGGTCGACAAGTTCAAGGCTGCGAACGGCATCGACCTGACCAAGGACAAGATGGCGCTGCAGCGCATCCGCGAGGCGGCGGAGAAGGCGAAGATCGAGCTGTCCAGCTCGAACTCGGCCGGCATCAACCTGCCGTACATCACCGTGGACGCGGACAAGAACCCGCTGTTCCTCGACGAGCAGCTCTCGCGCGCCGAGTTCCAGAAGATCACCTCGGACCTGCTGGACCGCACCAAGGCGCCGTTCAACAACGTCATCCGTGACGCGGGCATCTCCGTCGGCGACATCGACCACGTCGTGCTCGTCGGTGGTTCCACCCGCATGCCGGCCGTCGCCGAGCTGGTCAAGGAGCTGACCGGCGGCCGCGAGCCGAACAAGGGCGTGAACCCGGACGAGGTCGTCGCGGTCGGCGCGGCGCTGCAGGCCGGTGTCCTGAAGGGTGAGGTCAAGGACGTCCTGCTGCTGGACGTGACCCCGCTGTCGCTGGGCATCGAGACCAAGGGTGGCGTCTTCACCAAGCTCATCGAGCGCAACACCACGATCCCGACCAAGCGTTCGGAGATCTTCTCCACCGCGGACGACAACCAGCCGTCGGTGCAGATCCAGGTGTTCCAGGGTGAGCGCGAGATCGCCGCGCACAACAAGAAGCTCGGCATGTTCGAGCTGACCGGTCTCCCGCCCGCCCCGCGTGGCGTGCCGCAGATCGAGGTCACCTTCGACATCGACGCCAACGGCATCGTGCACGTGACCGCGAAGGACCTGGGCACGAACAAGGAGCAGTCGATGACGATCACCGGTGGCTCCGCGCTGCCGAAGGACGACATCGAGCGCATGGTCAAGGACGCCGAGGCGCACGCCGAGGAGGACAAGACCCGGCGCGAAGAGGCCGAGACCCGCAACCAGGCCGAGACGCTGGTCTACCAGACCGAGAAGTTCCTCAAGGACAACGACGACAAGCTGCCCGAGGACCTCAAGGGCAAGGTCAAGTCCGCGATCGACGAGTCGAACGAGGCGCTCAAGGGCACCGACTCGGCGAAGATCCGCGAGTCGATCGAGAAGCTGAACACCGCTTCGCAGGAGCTGGGCACGGCCCTGTACGCCAACGCGAACGCCGACGCGGCGGCCGGTGCGGCCGGTGCCTCGGGCGCTGCCGGTGACGCCGGTGCGGCCGGCGGCCAGGCCAAGGCCGATGACGTGGTGGACGCCGAGATCGTCGAAGAGGACGAGAAGAAGTGACCCACAGCTACGACGAATCCGAGAACCAGGGCCGAGGCCCCGAGGAGCCGGTGGTCGTGCGGGATCGGCGGCGGGTGGACCCCCAGACCGGGCAGGTCCGCCCGCCCGGTCCGGCCCACGCGGCACCGGAGCCGGAGGACGCGCCCGTGGAGCACGCGGGCCCGTCGCTCGGCGAGTCCATTGTGGACGAGTCGGTGTCGGTCGTCTCCGACGTCGAGAAGGAGCTGGCCGAGCGCACCGCCGACCTCCAGCGCCTGCAGGCGGAGTACGCCAACTACCGCAAGCGGGTCGAGCGCGACCGCGAGGCGGTCGTCCTCGGCGCGAAGGCGACCGTGGTGAACGACCTGCTGCCGCTGCTCGACGACCTCGAGCGGGCCGAGCAGCACGGTGACCTCACCGGCGCGTTCAAGGCGGTCGGCGACAAGCTGATCAGCGGCCTGCAGCGCGCGGGGCTCGAGTCGTTCGGCACCGAGGGCGAGACCTTCGACCCGAGCGTGCACGAGGCCGTGCAGCACAACACCTCGCCGGACGTGGCGGGCCCGACGGTCACCGTGGTCATGCGCCGCGGCTACCGCTTCGGGGACCGCGTTCTGCGGGCGGCGCTGGTCGGCGTGACCGACCACGAGCCCGGCGCGGCCCCGGTGGACCCGTCCGTCGGTGGCGAGCTGCCACTCGACGGCGGACTCGATGACCAGCAGCAGTAAGAAAAACCCAGTGGGAGGAGGAGACGCCCGATGAGCGCACGGGAATGGATCGGTAAGGACTTCTACCGTGAGCTGGGCGTCTCCTCCGACGCCACGGCGGACGAGATCAAGAAGGCCTACCGCAAGCTGGCCAAGGAGAACCACCCGGACGCGAACGCCGGCAACGCGCAGGCGGAGCAGAAGTTCAAGGCGGTCTCCGAGGCCTACGGCGTGCTCTCCGACGCGAGCAAGCGCAAGGAGTACGACGAGGCGCGGCGCCTGTTCGGCGGCGGGGGCGGGTTCAACTTCCCCGGCGGTGGCGGCGGAGCCGGCGGCTTCGACATGGGCGACATCTTCGGCCAGGCCGGAGGCAGCCAGCAGGCCGGCTTCGGCGGGCTCGGCGACATCCTCGGCGGGCTGTTCGGCCGCGGCCGGACGACGGCGGGTGCGACGGCCAACCGGCCGCAGCGCGGCGCCGACGTCGAGACGGACGTGCGGATCGACTTCGTCGAGGCGGTCAAGGGCGCGACCCTGCCGCTGCGGCTGTCGAGCCCGGCGACCTGTTCGACGTGCGGCGGCAACGGCGCGAAGCCGGGGACGTCGCCGCGGACCTGCCCGACCTGTTCCGGGTCGGGGCTGGTCAGCCGCAGCCAGGGCGCGTTCGCCTTCTCCGAGCCGTGCCGCGACTGCCGTGGCCGCGGGACGATCATCGACGACCCGTGCCCGGAGTGCGGTGGCGAGGGCGTCAGCACGCGGACTCGCACGCTGACCGTCCGGATCCCGCCGGGCGTCGAAGACGACCAGCGGATCCGGCTGGCGGGCCAGGGCGAGCCGGGCCGGGGTGGCGCGCAAGCGGGCGATCTGTACGTCCGGGTGCACGTGGCCCCGCACGCGTTGTTCGGCCGCAAGCCGAAGTCGCTCGACCTGACGCTCACCGTGCCGGTGGACTTCACCGAGCTGACGCTCGGCACCACCATCACGGTGCCGACGCTGGACGCCAAGGTCTCGCTCAAGGTGCCGCCGGGCACCGCGAGCGGGCGGGTGTTGCGCGTGCGCGGCAAGGGCATCGCCAAGCGCGACGGTTCGCAAGGTGACCTGCTCGTCACCCTCCAGGCGGCGATTCCCGCCAAACTGGACGACAAGGCGCGCGAGGCACTGCAGGCGTACGCCGAGGCGATGGCCGGGCACGACCCCCGGCCCGAGATCACTGAGCTGCTCGAAGGCAGGTGAGTGCGGTGTTCGGCGGGATTCCGCAGGAGGGCGACGAAGAGACCCCGGTGTTCGTCATCTCGGTGGCGGCCCAGCTCGCCGGGATGCACGCGCAGACGTTGCGCACGTACGACCGGCAGGGCCTGGTGTCGCCGGGCCGCACCGCCGGCGGCGGGCGGCGCTACTCGATGCGGGACATCGCGTTGCTGCGCGAGGTGCAACGTCTGTCGCAAGAGGACGGTGTGAACCTGGCCGGCATCAAGCGCATCATCGAGCTGGAGAACCAGGTCGACGCGCTGAGGGCCCGGCTTTCGGAGATCACCGAGGAACTGGCGGCGGCGTACGCGGCGGCGGAACAGGCCGCGGCGGCGGCGCACGCGTCCTACCGGCGGGACCTGGTCCCGCTCAACCAGCAGACGGCGATGGTGGTCTGGCGGCCGAAGCGCCGCTGACCGCTGAAGCGAAGAGGGCCTCCCCGGGCAACCGGAGAGGCCCTCTTGCGTTAGAGCTCCAATCGGGGCCAGGCGGCCAAATCCGCCAGCATCCGGCGGTCGTGTGTCGCCACCACCACCGCGGCCGGCGTCTTCAGCAACGCCTCCGTCAGCTCGTCGACCAGCGTGGCCGACAGGTGGTTGGTCGGCTCGTCGAACACCAGCAAGTCCGGGCGTCCTGCCAGGCGCAAGGCCAGGTCGAGCCGGCGCTGCTGGCCCTGGGACATCCGGCCCACCGGGGTCCGCAACGCTTCCGCGTCGAGCAAGCCCACGGCCGAGAACGGAACCCCCTCCCGCTCGAACAGCCGGCGAGCCGTGAGCTCCTCCGGCCACGACGGGACTTCCTGGCCCACCAACGCGATCCGGGCGTCGGGAGCTCGCCGGACCGTCCCGCTCGTCGGGGCCAGCTCGCCGGTCAGGGCCGACAGGAGCGTCGACTTGCCCGTTCCGTTTCCGCCCGTGACGAGCAGCCGGTCGCCGCGGGCGATCGTCAACGTGACCGGCCCGCGGAGGCGGCCGGCCACCGCGACCTCGTGCACGTCGATCAGCGAACGGCGAGACTCCGTGCCGAAATCGGGCCAGCGCAACGACAACGGTGGCTCCGGCACCGTCACGCGGTGCGCCTCCAGCGCGGCCCGCTCGCGGTTCAGCGCCTGGACCACACCGGGCGCGTGCGACTGGCGCTTGTGCCGTCCGGTGCCCTTGTCCGGCCGCCAGCTCGTGCTGAGCCGGTCGCGGGCCTGCGTCACCGCGAGTGTCAGCTGCCGGTGGGTGTCCTGCTGCTCCTCGAACTCCTGGAGCCAGCGCTCGCGGTCGCGGCGGCGACCGTCCTGCCAGGCCTGGTACCCGCCTGCGTACGTCCGCGGGCGGCCGTCCTGGCTGGGGTCGAGGTCGAGGAACTCCGAAGCGACGTCGGCGAGCAGCGCGCGGTCGTGGCTGACCAGGGCGACGCCGCCGTCGTGCCCGCGCAGGCGGGTGGTGAGGAACGCGAGGCCGTCAGCGTCGAGGTGGTTGCCGGGCTCGTCGAGCAGCAGGAAGTCGTGCCGCGCGCCGAGCAGGCAGGCCAGGCGCACGCGGTAGCGCTGCCCGACCGAGAGCGTGCTCAGTTCGCGGCTTCGGTCGGTGCACGCGGCGAGCGCTTCGAGGGCGACGTCGACGCGGCGTTCGGCGTCCCACGCGTCGAGGCGCGTGGCCGCTTCGAGCGCGACGGCGTAGCGGTCTTCCTCGAAGTCCGACGCCGCCGCGTCGAGTGCTCGCAACGCGTCGTGGGATTCGCGCAGGGATTCGGTGGTCAGCGTGCCGACGGTTTCGCCGGACCGGAACGGCAGCGCCTGCCGGGCGACGCCGACCGTGCCCGTCCGGTGGACGGTGCCGTGGTCGGGCGCCCGGAGCCCGGCGAGGACGTGCAGCAAGGTGGTCTTGCCGCGCCCGTTCTCACCGACGATGGCCAGCCGGGACCGGGCCGACACCGTGACGCTCACGTCGTGCAGGACCCGGCGGGAGCCGAGGGTGACGCCGACGCCTTCCGCGCGCAGGTGGGCGTGTTCGGTCGCAAGGGGGTTCAAGGGATGCTCCGCAGCTCTGGAGGGAGCCGGGCAGCACAAGAGGGGCCGCCCGGCGATGGCCGGAACGGCGGGCAGGGAAGTTCGGTGCACCGCCGCTAGCGGCGGTTGCGCAACCTCGCGAAGACGGCGAAGGAGAAGGTCATGATCGCGAGGCTAGTGCGGCGCGGGAAGCCGGCCAAGCGAATTTCGGCGCAGGGCGGCGGCAGCGGCGGCGCCGGCGCAGGGAGGGGTGCGGGGGCGACCGCGGCGGGGCGAGTTGGGCGACCGCGGCGGAGCGGCGCGCTCGGGTAAGGCCGCAATCGCAACCGACCGCGACCGACCGCGAGCAGCCGGGCAGGTGGCTGCTCGCGGTCCGCGCCGCGGGGACGTCACACCTTGAAGTTCAGCAGCTGCTTGACCTCCGCCGTCCGCGACTCGATCACCCTCCGGGCCAGGTCGCGGGCCTGGGCGTTGACTCCGCCGCTTGCCGAGTTCTCCGTCTGGGCCAGCTCGACCGCTCCTTGCTGCTGGCCCGACAGCACGTCGAGGAACTTGCGCGGGAACTCGGCGGCCGGGGCCGTGCGGAGCGCGCCCACCACGTCCGGCGACGTCATCTTCATGCCGCCGTGGCCCGCGTGAGCCTGCGGGTTCATGTCCATCGACTCCGGCTGGGACCAGGCGCGGAGCCAGTTCCGCATGTCGGTGATCTCGGTCCGCTGGGTCGACTCGATCGCCGCCGCCAGCTCCTTCAGCGCCGGTGGCAACGGGTCCGCGGCCAGGCGGACGAGGTCGATCCCCTGCTGGTTCTGCGGGATCAGCATCTGCAGGAACATCACATCGGCCGCGTTGTACGCGGGTGGGGCCGCCGTCGCGCTGCAACTCGTCAGCAGCAACGCGACGACGGCGAGCCACACCCTCACTGGCGCTGCCAGAGCGCCGGGGTGTTCGGCGGCTCCCAGCCCGCGATCGCCGTGTGCGGCTGGATGCAGCGGTAGCTCACGCCGTTGTAGGTGACCACGTCACCGACCTTGTACGCCGTCCCGGCCGCCCACGTACCGCTCGACGGCGGGGTCGTCGGGGTGGTGGTCGGCGGGCGGGTCGTCGTCGGGGGCGGGGTCGTCGTGGTCGGCGGCGGGGTCGTCGTGCCGCCGCCTCCGATCTGCAGGTCGACGCAGCTGTAGAACGCGTTGGCCGTGTCGGAGATGTTCCAGATCGCCAGCACCTTGACCCGGCCCGAGTAGCCGGACAGGTTCACCGTGTGCTGCACCGTCGCCGGTGGCTGCTGGCCGTTGCCGTTGAACGACGCCACGAGCGTGTTGCCGACGTAGTACTCGTAGCTCTTGGTGGCGTGGCGGGCGGTGAACACCCAGTTGAACGTCACCGACGTGCCGACCGACTTGGCCGGCCAGGGCTTGGACTCGTCGGCCAGCTCGGCGAACTGCGCCAGCCCGGCGTTGCAGCTGCGCAGGCCCTTCGGCCCTTCGACGCTCTGGGGTTCGTAGACGATCTGGCCGCAGTCCGGGACCTTCCCCGCCGCGCAGTTGGCCTGCCGGCTGGGCGGGTCAGAGATGTAGCCGTGCGCGCTCGCGGTGGTGGCGGGGAGGACGACGACCAGCACCGGGGCGAGCAGGACACCGGCGGCGGCCGCGAAAAGCTTTCTGTTCCAGGTCATTTCGGCTCCTCGAAGGGGAACAGCTTTGTTCCAAGGGGAGGGCGAACGAGCACATCCGGGGAAGATGTGGTCTAGACCATAAGTCGATTCGGGCACAACGGTCAACGAACTACAGCCGTTCGGCGAAAAGGCTAGCCCGCTCGGCTCAGTGCGAAGGTCGCGCCGGTTGCTGCAGGTGTTCGCCGAAGAACGCCGTCACCCGGCGCCACGCGTCTTCGGACGCCTCGTGGTGGTAGGTGAACCCGACGACCTTGAGCAGCAGGTTCAGCGGGGCCGCGACCTCGATCTTGTTGGCGAACCCGTGACTCGCGCCGTCGTACTCCTTGACGTCGTGCGGGATCTCACGCTCGGTGAGCGCCGTCTCGAGCTTCGCCGCCGCGCCGCGCAGCGAGAAGTCCTTCTTGCCGAAGCTCGCGACGATCGGGCACGCGTCGTCGAGGACCGACAGGTTCTTCGGCAACTGCCCGTAGTACGGCGCCGACGCCTCGAAGCCGCGCGACGCCGCGACGAGCGCGAAGCCGCCGCCCATGCAGAACCCGGCGATGCCGATCCGGCCCGACGAGTCCGGGCGGGCGGCCAGGAGAGCGCGCGACGCCTCGATGTCGTCGAACGTCCGGCCCTGGTTCGCGAACATGTCCGAGAACACGCGGCGCACGCAGCGGCGCATCCCGCCGCGCGAGTACAGGTCCGGGCTGAGCGCGAGGTAACCCTCGGCGGCGAAGCGGTCGGTGATGTTCTTCGTGTCCTGGCTCAGCCCGAACGCGTCGTGGATGAGCACCACGCCCGGGTGCGGTCCCTCGCCGGCCGGCTCCGCCAGGTAGCCGCCGATCGTGCCGTCCGAAACCGGAATAGTCGTCTCCATATCGGCGAAGATAGCGAGAATCGACGCCGCCCGCGCGCGTGGCTGAGAGCCGGCTCAGTCCAGCGTGAACGGGTCGAACCGGATGCGCTCGAGCTCGACGCCGGCGGCCAGCAGCTTCGCGATCGTCGCCCGGATCATCGGGGGCGAGCCGGAGACGAGGACGTCGTGGTCCTGCCACTCGCCGCGCTGGGTCACCGCGTGGGCGAGCGTGCCGCGGTCGCCGCCCAGGACCGCGCCCTCCTCGGTCACCGGGGTCACCGTCAGCCACTTCGACACCGCGGTCAGCCGCCGGAGGTCGTCCAGCGCGTAGAGGTCCTCCGGTCTTCGGCCGCCGAAGAACAGGTGCACCGGCGGGTTGCGCTTCCAGTGCGCGAGGTCGTCGAGGATCGAGACGAACGGGGTGACGCCGGTCCCGCCGGCGATCATCAGCAGCCGCTTCCGCGTCGCGGTCGGGCGCACGTTGAGCGTGCCCATCGCCGGCCCGAGCCGCCAGACGTCCCCCGGCTTGGTGTGGTTGACGATGGTGCCGCTGACCCAGCCGCCGGGCACCGCGCGCACGTGGAACGTCATCTGGCCGTCGCCGCGCGGCGCACTCGCCGGGGAGAGGTAGCGCCACATCCGCGGCCGCTGCGGCACCTCCACGCTCACGTAGCTGCCGGCCCGGTAGGGCAACAGCCCCTCGGTCTGCACGCGCACCATCGCGACGTCGCGGGACAGCCGGCGGTGGTCGAGCACCCGCGCCGCCCACGACGCCGGCCCGGTCTCGGCCTGCGCGGCCTCGCGCATGGTCTTGGCGATGAGCCCGTACGCCGTCGTCCACGCGGCCTCCACCTCGTGCGTCCACTTCTGCTTGAGGAACCGTTTCAACGCGGCGAGCAACGCGGTCCCGACGGCGTCGTAGTGGCGGGAGATGACGGCGAACTTGCGGTGGTCGCGGCCCAGCTGGCCGAGGAACGTGACCAGGTCGTCGGGCCGGTCGACCATCTGCACGACGTACACCAGCGCGCGCAGCAGCCTGCTGCGCTGGCTGGTCATGGTGACCGGGAACATGTCGCGGCAATCCGGGGCGATGACGAACAAAGCACCGTAGAAGTACTGCGCGAGTTCGTCGGCTTTCGGTTCGATCTCCGCAAAACTTTCACGAATAAGCCGGGCCAGCTCGCGGCCTTCCACGGCCGAAACGGGAACGGTCTGGGGCAGCGGGGAAACCCTCAGTGATTCAGCGTTCATCGGGAACGGTAATCTCCAGTCGTACAAAGGCTTTTTCGTGCCGTGTGTGCGGCGTCGCCGTGCGGTGCCGCCCCCGAGGGTTCCCGACTGTAGGCGAATTCCCGTGCAGATGCGCGTGATTCCGCGCGGTCCCGCTCGAACGGAGCAATTTCGCCACACGCGGTCAACCTCGTCTGGCGCTGCGTAAAAACGATCACCCGGACGGTTTACGCGAAGTGCGTAACAATTCTCGTCGCTCGTTCGATTTGTGCACCGGACGAGTGCGTCCGCAATTGGCAGCTAGTCGATCGTGAACGGGTCGTACTGGATCTGGTCCAGCGCGCTGCCCGCGACCAGCATGCGCGACACCGTCGCGCGGATCATCGCCGGCGAGCCGGACACGAGGACGTCGTGGTCCGGCCAGGAGCCGTACCGCGTGACCGCCTCGGCCAGCGTGCCCTGCTCGAACCCCGGCACGTCGCCGCCGCGCTCCACCACCGGCGTCACGGTCAGCCAGGGGTTGACCGACGCGAGCGCGCGCAGCTCCTCGAGGTCGTAGAGGTCCTCGCGGGCCGGGCCGCCGTAGAAGAGGTGCGTCTTCGGGTTCTCGCCCCACAGCGCGAGGTGGTCGAGGATCGACCGCAGCGGCGCGACGCCGGTGCCGCCCGCGATCATCAGCACGCCTCGTGACGTTTCGCGGTCGACCGTCATCCGGCCGAGTGGCGGGCCGAGCCGCCAGACGTCGCCGGGCTGGGTGTGGCTGACGATGGCCCTGGACACCCAGCCGCCGTCGATCGCGCGGACGTGGAACTCGATGCCGCCGTCCTCGCGCGGCGCGTTCGCCGGCGAGAGGTAGCGCCACAGCCGCGGCCGCTGCGGGACTTCGACGCTCACGTACTGGCCCGGGTGGTAGGGCACGGGCTGGTCGGGCACCAGCCGCACCAGGGCGAGGTCCCAGGTCAGCCGCCGGTGCTCGACGACGGTGGCCGACCACGACGGCGGGTTCGTGTCGGCCGCCGCTGCGTCCTGCATGGCCCGTGCGGCGATGGTGAACGCCTCGGCCCACGCGCGCTCGACCTCGGGCGTCCACTCACGGCCGAGGTGGTTCTTCAGCGACGCGAGCAGCGCCGTGCCGACGGCTTCGTAGTGCCGCGGGACCACGCCGAACTTGCGGTGGTCGCGCCCCAGCTGCCGCAGGAACGGCGCGAGGTCGTCGGGCCGGTCCACCATCTGCACGATGTGCACCAGCGCGCGCACCAGCCGGCCGCGCTGGATCTCCATGTTGATCGGGAAGAAGTCGCGCGTGGTCGGCGCGAGGGTGAAGAGCATCCCGTAGAAGAACTGGGAGATTTCGGCGATGTAGGGCTCCGACTTGGCCCAGCTGTCGCGGATGAGCCGGACCATCGCCGTGACGGCCGCGGGGGCTTCACGCGGGGCCGAAGACCTGGGGAACGGGCTGACCGAGTCGGCGGTCATGGGTTGCTGCCGCCTCCTGGATCCATCGCCACTGCTTGCACCTGATCAGTCGGCCGCGCCGCGCGCGCGGTCCGTCCGCAGGGTAGCCGCCGGGCGCCCTTTTGCCCGCATTGTTGCTCCGACCGGGTGTATCGCGGCCGGTGACGGCGTGGGCGACCTCACCGGTCCGATCCTTGCTCGCGCAAGCGATGAGCAATAAACTTGTATTGCACAAGTAATGGCGGGAGGGGTCCCGATGGGCTTCGACGACAGCGACGACGATGTCCGGGTCGAGCTCATGCGCGAGCTGAAGACGGCGTCGCAGCTCCAGCACGCCTGGGTCATGCAGGCCTGGCAGGACCAGCCCGGGTTGCACCCCGCGGCCGCGATGCTGCTGTCGGACCTGGCGAAGAACGGCGAGGCCAGGCCGTCCGAGCTGGCCAAGCGCCGGTTCGTCGACCTGTCGGTGGTCAGCAGGCAGATCACGCAGCTGTCCGCCGCCGGGCTGGTGGACCGCCGGCCCGCGCCCGAGGACGGTCGCGCGTCCCTGGTGAGCGTGTCCGAGAAGGGCCGCGCCGAGCTCGCCCGCTGGCGGGGCAACTACCTCGAGTTCATGGAGAAGGCCCTCGGCGGCTGGGACGACGAGCGCGTCACCGACCTCACCGGCCGGCTCGCCGAGATGAACGCCGACCTCCGCCGGGCCCTCGGCAGCGCCGCCTGCCTGGCCGACACGAACAAGTGACGTAGTGCCCGCGCAGGCGCACCGGCAGTTGCATTCCGCAAGCCGGAAAGTCTCCGTTCGGGCCTGACTTGGCGGTGCGCCACAGGGTTAACGTCGGAAGGTGACGCGTAGCCGGGTCGCACTGCTGTGCGCGCTGGGGATCGACAACTTCGGCTCAGGTCTGTTCCTCCCGTTGGCGCTGGTCTACGTGACGCAGGTGGTCGGCATGCCGCTCGCGGTGGCGGGCACGGCCGTCACGCTCGGCACGATCGGCGGCCTGGTCGTGCCGCCGCTGGCCGGCCGGCTCGTCGACCGCGTCGGGCCGCGGACCGTGGTCATCGGCGCCCAGTTGCTGCAGGCCGCCGGCGCGGGCGCGTACCTGCTCGCCGACTCCGCCGGCCCGGTCGTGGCCGCCGCGATCCTGCTCGCCACCGGGCAACAGCTGTTCTACAGCTCCCTGTTCGTGCTCATCGCCGACGTCGCGGGCGACGTCCCGAAGGATCGGCCGTTCGCCGAGGTGGGGATGGTGCGGGCCGGCTGCTTCGGCCTCGGTGGACTCGTCGCGGGGGCGCTGCTGACCTGGCTCGGGCAGGGCGGGTACCGCATCGCCCTCGTCCTCGACGCCTTGACGTTCTTCGTGGCCGCGTCGATCCTCGCCCTGTTCGTCCGGCTCGCGCGGCCGCACAAGCCGCAGTGCGAACGGTCGGTCAAGGTGCTGCGCGACCGGCCCTACCTCGCGCTGATCCTCTTCAGCGGGCTCTTCGGGCTTTCGCTCGACTTCTTCCTGATCGGCACGCCGGTGTTCGTGCTCGACCGGCTGCACGGCCCCGCCTGGCTGCCCGGCGCGATCCTCGCCCTGCTGACCGTGCTGACCAGCGTCGGCGGCACGCTCGCGCTGCGGCTCACCGCCGGGCTGACCCGGATCGCGGCGATGCGCGCGGGCTCGGCGCTGTTCGCCGCGTGGTGCCTGGTCACCCTCGGCGTGCTGCTCGTGCCGGCCGGCTGGCGGGTGGTGTACCTGCTCGGTTCGACGCTCGTCTTCGCCGCCGGCGACCTGGTCTTCGGCCCGCGTTCGGGTGCGCTCGCCGAGGCCGCGGCACCTCCGGTCGCCCGCGGCCGTTACCTGGCTGCGTACCAGTACGCGTTCACCGTGGCGCAGGTCCTCACGCCCGCCGTGGTGGCGTTGTTCTCGGTCGCCGACTGGTTACCCTGGGTGCTGGTCGGGGCGTGCGCCGGTCTCGCCGTCGCCGGGCTCGGGATGCTCGGTTCGCGGTTGCCGGCGAGTGCCGTCGCACCCGGTCAGAGTTGAGCGGAACAGACTCAAGTTTTCGTGCGTTAAGGATAGTGTCAGGTCTGGGTCAGGCCTGTCACCAGGACTTTTGAAGTACCGAGCATGAGGTGAGGGATGGACGCTTTCAACCCGACCACGAAAACCCAGCAGGCGATCTCGTCCGCGGCGCAGGCGGCCACCATGGCCGGCAACCCGCACGTGTCGGCCGCCCACCTGCTGGGCGCCCTGCTGGCGCAGGGTGAGGGGCTGACCGCACCGCTGCTGACCGCGGTCGGGGCCGACCCGGGGGTGGTGCACAAGGAGCTCGAGCCGCTGATCGCGGCGCTGCCGTCGGCGACCGGCGCGACGGTGTCGAGCCCGCAGTTCGACACGTTCGCCGTCAAGTCGCTGACGCGCGCGCAGAAGCTCGCCACCGAACTGGGCGACGAGTACGTCTCGACCGAGCACCTGCTCGTCGGGCTCGCGACCGAAGGCGGCCAGGTGGCCGACCTGCTCAAGCGCCACGGCGCGACGCCGGACGCGCTGCAGGAGGCGTTCGTCAAGGTCCGCGGTTCCGCCCGGATCACCAGCGAAGACCCGGAGAGCACGTTCAAGGCGCTGGAGAAGTACGGCGTCGACCTGACCGAGCGCGCCCGGGGCGGCGAGCTCGACCCGGTCATCGGGCGCGACACCGAGATCCGCCGCGTCGTGCAGGTGCTGTCGCGGCGCACGAAGAACAACCCGGTCCTGATCGGTGAGCCGGGCGTCGGCAAGACGGCCATCGTCGAGGGCCTGGCCCAGCGCATCGTCGCCGGGGACGTGCCCGAGTCGCTGCGCGGCAAGCGCGTCGTCGCCCTCGACCTCGGGTCGATGGTGGCCGGCGCGAAGTTCCGCGGCGAGTTCGAGGAGCGGCTGAAGGCCGTGCTCAAGGAGATCACCGACTCCGCGGGCGAGGTCATCACCTTCATCGACGAGCTGCACACGATCGTCGGCGCCGGCGCGACCGGCGAGGGCGCGATGGACGCGGGCAACATGATCAAGCCGATGCTCGCCCGCGGCGAGCTGCGGATGGTCGGCGCGACCACCCTCGACGAGTACCGCCAGCACATCGAGAAGGACGCCGCCCTGGAGCGGCGTTTCCAGCAGGTGCTCGTCGGCGAGCCGTCGCCGGAGGACACCATCGCGATCCTGCGCGGGCTCAAGGAGCGCTACGAGGTGCACCACGGTGTCCGGATCACGGACGCCGCGCTGGTCGCCGCCGCGACGCTGTCCGACCGCTACATCACCGCGCGCTTCCTGCCGGACAAGGCCATCGACCTGGTCGACGAGGCCGCGTCCAAGCTGCGCATGGAGATCGACTCGCGGCCGGTTGAGATCGACGAGGTCGAGCGCGCCGTCCGCCGGCTGGAGATCGAGGAGATGGCGCTCGCGAAGGAGAGCGACGCCGCCTCGAAGGACCGGCTCAACGCGTTGCGCGCGGAGCTGGCCGAGAAGCGCGAGACGCTGACCGCGTTGACCGCGCGCTGGCAGAACGAGAAGGGCTCGATCGAGAAGGTTCGCGAGCTCAAGGAGCAGCTGGAGCAGCTGCGCGGCGAGTCCGAACGCGCCGAGCGCGACGGTGACCTGGGCAAGGCGGCCGAGCTGCGCTACGGCCGGATCCCGGCGCTGGAGAAGGAGTTCGAAGCGGCCACCGCGGCGAGCGAGGTCAGCCAGCAGAACGTGATGCTCAAGGAAGAGGTCGGCGCGGACGACGTCGCCGACGTCGTGAGCGCGTGGACCGGCATCCCGGCGGGCCGGCTGCTCGAGGGCGAGACCGGCAAGCTGCTCCGGATGGAGGAGGAGCTCGGCCGGCGGGTCATCGGGCAGGCCGAGGCCGTGCAGGTCGTCGCGGACGCGGTGCGCCGCAGCCGGGCCGGCGTCGCCGACCCCGACCGCCCGACCGGCTCGTTCCTGTTCCTCGGCCCGACCGGCGTCGGCAAGACCGAGCTGGCCAAGGCGCTGGCGGAGTTCCTGTTCGACGACGAGCGCGCGATGCAGCGCATCGACATGAGCGAGTACGCCGAGAAGCACTCGGTGGCGCGCCTGGTCGGTGCCCCGCCGGGGTACGTCGGCTACGACCAGGGCGGCCAGCTGACCGAGGCCGTCCGGCGGCGCCCGTACTCGGTGGTGCTGCTCGACGAGGTGGAGAAGGCCCACCCGGACGTCTTCGACGTGCTGCTGCAGGTCCTCGACGACGGGCGGCTGACCGACGGTCAGGGCCGGACGGTGGACTTCCGCAACACCATCCTGATCCTGACCTCGAACCTCGGTTCGCAGGCCATCGCCGACCCTTCGCTGGACGAACGCCAGAGGCGGGACGCGGTGCTCAACGTGGTGCAGCGGCAGTTCAAGCCGGAGTTCCTCAACCGGCTCGACGACATCGTCGTGTTCCACTCGCTCGGCACCGAGCAGCTGACGTCCATTGTGGACATCCAGGTGGCCCGGCTGGCGTCGCGGCTGGCCCAGCGCCGGCTGAACCTGGACGTCACCGACGGCGCCCGCGAGTGGCTGGCGCTGAACGGCTTCGACCCGATCTACGGCGCCCGCCCGCTCCGGCGGCTGGTCCAGTCGGCGATCGGCGACAAGCTGGCCAAGGCGCTGCTGTCGGGCGACATCCGGGACGGTGACACGGTCCGGGTCGACATCCCGGAGCTGGAAGCCGGCGACTCGCTGACGGTCCAGCGCGTCTGAGGTTTCACCGGGCCAACCGGCGCTCGTCCTGTGGACGGCGCCGGTTGGCCCGTTTTCGTCCACAGTGGCCAGGAGGATGGCCACCTCGGCGCCTTCTTCGGGGATGCGCGTGCCGCGGAAGCCACCGTGCGGGCTCGCGTCGCCGAAGACGTCGCCGCCGCGACCGGACTGTCCGATCCGGACTTCGGTGTGCTCACCCTCCTGACCCGAGGACGGGCGCGGCCGGTGCCCGTCCGCGCCGTGCGGGCGCACCTGGTCGAACCGCTCGGAAAGGCCGACCGGGCCACGTTCTTCGCTTGCCTGAAGCTCTGGCCGAATCCCGGGATTAGGCGACTTGTCGACAGGGTGGCGGGGAATTGGTCCGAACGGGCCCGGCGACACGGGTACCGGCGATCATCTCTTCGGCGTAGCAGGCGATACCCTGCACGTCGTGGGTATTCCGGCGTGGATCTGGTTCGTCATCGCGGCCGTCGCCCTGGTGGCGGGCCTCGGGCTGCTCGCTGCCGACCGGGCGAAGGAGGGCTCGCGCAACCGTGAGCGCATGCGCTGGGCTCAGTTGCGCGGCTGGCAGTTCGTCGAAGAGGACGAACGGCTGCCGCAGCAGTGGTCCAACGGTGCCATCGGCTACTTCGGCGCGGACGCCGCCGTGAACGTCGTCGCGGGGTCGACCTTCACCTCCGACGGCCGCCGTCCGGTGTTCATCTTCGACATCGAGTCCGAGGGGCAGATCCCCGCGGTCGTCGTCGCCGTGCGCTGCAACAAGAAGCACCGGATCCCCATCGAGATGTGGCTGTCGAGCGTGCCGTTCCAGCGCGCCGACATGCCCGAAATGCTCGGCCCGATCGGCTCGCGCTACGCCTTCGCGGACGACGCGGACGGCGCCCGGGCCGTCATCACCCAGGAGCTCGTCGACGCCGCGGACCAGCTCGGCGGCGACGTCGGCGTGGCGTGGCTCGAGAACGAGTGGGTGCTGGCCAGCGTCGCCCCGACCGCCGGCCCGTCGCGGCTCGAGCGGCTGCTGCGCGACCTCGGCGAGATCGCGGACATCGTCGACCCGTTCGACGAGGACTACGACGCCGGCCGCCACCAGGCGAGCGCGCCGATCCCGTCCATCGGCGGCAACCCGCCGACCCCCGCCGCCGGGACGCCGATCCCGCCGCCCGCCGAGCCGCAGGACTAGAGCACCGGCTGGTCGAGCACGCTGGCCGTCAGCGTGCCGCGCAACGACGTCACGCCGCCCTGGACGTGGACCACGTGGTCCACGCCGAGGTCGCCGCTGAAGGAGCCCGACGTGGTCTTGACCAGGCCGGACGCCGGTCCGAGCTGACCGCCGAGTTCGTGCGTCTGCCCCACGTCCAGGTCGCCGGCGAAGCTGCCGATGGCGTGCACTTCGGACGTCGCCCCGACCGCGCCCAGCTGACCGAGGTCCACGGCCTGCCCGGACGAACGCCGCAGGGCGGCCCCGCCCGTCAGGTCGCCGGTGAAGAGCCCGGCGTCGAGCTGGTCGGCGTTCTCGCTCAGGACGTCGACGCCGTGGCCCAGCCAGACGCCGTGGCGAGCCCGCTCGAGCGCCCCCGCGCGGTCGCCCCTCGTGGCGGCCGCCTCCGTCAGGTCGGACGCGATCCGGGCGTCGCCGAGCTGCTTGCCGACGAAGTCGCGGCGGCTCGCGGACAGCGTGTCGCCGTCGTTGTCGAGCGTCGTGGTGTGGCGGTGGTCCACGGGCAGGGGGAGGTCGGCCGGGGCGGCGAACGCCGTCGCGGGAGATGCGAACAGGAGGGCCACGGGCGCGGCGACCTTGGGCAGGTAGCCGCTCTTGCGCCTGCTGTGCTTACCCATGGCCGGGACGATAACCCGACCCCGAAACGGCTGCACCCGGAGGCTCTGACCTGTGGGTATCGTTCACCCACATGACCACCACCGCTCTCATAACCGGTGCCACCGCGGGCATCGGCGCGCAGTTCGCGCGCACGCTCGCCGCCGAGAAGTACGACCTTGTGCTCGTCGCGCGCGACACCGCGCGGCTGGAGGCCTACGCCGCTGAGCTGCGGGAACAGCACGGCGTCGCCGTCGAGGTGCTGCCCGCCGATCTGTCCGAAGTGGACGGTCGGACGGCCGTCGAGGAGCGGCTCGCCGCCGGGCCGGTCGACCTGCTGGTGAACAACGCCGGGTTCGGGCTGAACGGCGACTTCTGGACCATCCCGCCGGACGCGCTGCAGCGCCAGCTCGACGTCAACGTGACGGCCGTGCTGCGGCTGACCCGGGCCGTGCTCCCCGGCATGATCCAGCGCGGCCACGGCGACATCATCCAGGTCAGCAGCGTCGCGGGGTTCTTCAGCGGCCGCGGTTCGACGTACACCGCGAGCAAGAACTGGGTCACGTCGTTCACCGAAGGCATCGCCGCGTCGCTGCCCGAGGGCGTCCGGATGATGGCGCTCTGCCCCGGTTTCACCGCGACGGAGTTCCACCAGCGGGCCGGCATCGGGAAACCCGGCCCGAAAATCGCCTGGCTGGGTGTCGAACAGGTGGTCGGCGAGGCGCTCGCGGACCTGCGCCGCGGCAAGGTGATCTCGGTACCGAGCCTGCAGTACAAGGCCGTCGTTGCGATCGGCGGGCTGCTGCCGCGCGCGGTGCTGCGCCGGATCAGCGGCGGCTTCGGCGGCAAGGGCCGCACCTGAGTAGGGCTGCCCCTACCCGCAAGACGCACGCGCGCACCAGGGTGATCGAAGGGCTGTCTCCCTAGCGTTCTACCCATGACGACAGAGGCGGTTCGGCTCGAGGCCGTGCGCAAGGAATACGGCGGCGTGGTCGCGCTGGACGGGGTCTCGATCTCGTTCCCGCGCGGCGGGTTCACGGCGGTGATGGGCCCGTCCGGGTCGGGCAAGAGCACCTTCCTGCACTGCGCGGCCGGGCTCGACCGGCCGACGTCGGGCCGGGTCGTGCTCGACGGCCAGGACCTCGACGGCAAGAACGAGACCTACCTGACGAAGCTGCGGCGCGACCGCGTCGGCTTCGTCTTCCAGGCGTTCAACCTGCTCCCGGCGCTGACGGTCGAGCAGAACGTCGTGCTGCCGCTGCAGCTGGCCGGCAAGCGCCCGGACAAGCGGCTCGTCGCGCGGATCCTCGCGCACGTCGGGCTGGACGGGCGCCGCAAGCACCTGCCCGGGCAGCTCTCGGGCGGGCAGGCGCAGCGCGTCGCGATCGCCCGCGCCCTGGTCACCGACCCCGCCGTGCTGTTCGCCGACGAGCCGACCGGCGCGCTCGACACCCGCACGGCCGCCGACGTGCTCGGCCTGCTGCGCGACTCCGTCTCCTCGTCCGGCCAGACGGTGATCATGGTGACGCACGACCCGGTCGCCGCGTCCTACGCCGACCAAGTCGTGTTCCTGGCCGACGGCCGGATCGCCGGGCGCCTGGACCGGCCGACCGCGGAAGCCGTCGCCGAGCGGATGACCCACCTGGGCGCGTGGGGCCGGGTGGCGGCCTGATGTTCACGCTCGCGCTCCGGACGCTGCGCCTGCGCAAGGGCGGCTTCCTGGCGACGTTCGTCGCCGTGTTCTTCGGCGCGCTGATCGTTTCGGCGTGCGGTGGCCTGATGGAAACGGGCATCCGGTCGGAGACGCCGGTGCAGCGGCTGGCCGCGGCGCCGATCGTCGTCGGCGGGCAGCAAACGCTTGCGGTGCCCGAAGAGGACCCGGCGACCCTTGGCCCCGAGGACAAGCACAAGTACAAGAACGCGACCCTGCCCGAGCGCGTCCGGGTCGAGGCCGCCCTGGCCGACCGCCTGCGCGCGGTCCCCGGCGTCACGAACGTGGTCGGCGAGGTCAGCTTCCCGGTGCAGCTCGGCACGTCGAGCGCGCTCGGGCACGCGTGGGATTCCGCCGCCTTGACGCCGTACGCGTTGACGGGCGAAGCGCCGAAGCCGGGTGAAGTGGTCGTTGACGCCGACATGGGGATCGCCGCCGGGACCACTCTGCCCGTCGCGGCGCACGGCACCATCGGTCAGTACCGCGTGTCCGGCGTCGCGAAGGCGCCCCAGTCCATGCGGGACCCGGCGTTGTTCTTCGCGGCTTCGGACGCGGAAAGGCTCTCGGGACACCCCGGGCAGTTCGACGCGATCGGCGTCTTCGGCGGGGACGCCGCCGCGGTGTCGTCGGTCGTCGGCGACGCCGGAGTCGTGACGACCGGCGCCGACCGCGGGGCCCTGGAGTTCCCCGAGGTGGGCAAGAGCGGCGAGAACCTGATCGTGCTCGCCGCCGTCTCGGGCGGGTTGTCGGCGCTGGTCATGGTGTTCGTCGTCGCGGGGACGCTCACGCTGTCGACCCAGCAGCGCCAGCGCGAACTCGCCTTGCTGCGCGCGATCGGCACGACCCCGCGGCAGCTGCGGCGGATGGTGCTGGGTGAGGCGCTCGTCGTCGGGCTGCTCGCGGTCGCCGTCGCGGTCGTGCTCGGGCCCGTGCTCGGGAACTGGCTGTTCGACCAGCTCGCGGCGAACCACGTCGTGCCGGACGTGCTGCGGTTCGAGCAGGGCTGGCTCCCGGCGACGGTCGCCGCGGGCGCGTCGCTGCTGGCCGTCTTCGCGGCGTCCTTCGTGGCCGGGCGGCGGGCTTCGAAGGTCCGCCCGACCGAGGCGCTCGCCGAGGCGGCCGTCGAACGGCGCTGGCTGACGCCGATCCGGGTGATCACCGCGATCCTGTGCTTCGCGGGGGGAACGGCGCTGGCCATCGTCACGGTCGCGGTGATGACCGGCCCGGTCGCGGCCAGCACGGCCGGCCCGGCGGTGATGCTGTGGGCGTTCGGCCTGGCGGCGCTCAGCCCGGGCGTCACCAAGGTCACGGCGATGCTGCTGCGCTGGCCGGTCCAGGCCCTCAGCGGCGTCACCGGCCGGATCGCGCTGCGCAACACCCGCGTCGGCGCCGTGCGGACGGCGGGCGCGGTCACCCCGATCATGCTCGCGGTCGGCATCGCGACCGCCAACATCTACCTGCAGACGACCCAGGAAGCCGTCTCGAACCAGGCGTACACCGAGGACCTGAGGGCGGACGCCGTCGTGGCCGGCCCGGGCGGCCTGGACCCGTCGGTGCTGGGCCGCGTGCGCGCGACCCCGGGGGTCGCGAGTGCCTCGGAGTACGTCACGAGCTCGGTGTTCATCGAGAAGCCGTTCGACTCCCACGTGGACAAGGACGGCTGGCCCGCGCTGGGCGTCAGCGAGCTGAGCGGGAACGCCGTCGAGGTGCCGGACACGCTCGGCCACCACGTCGGCGACACGCTGTCGCTGCGGCTCGGCGACGGCTCGCCGGTGGACGTGCGGGTGGCCGCCGTCGTGAAGCAGCGCGCCGGGTTCGAGAAGCTCGTGCTGCCCGCCGGGCTGCTCGCGCCGCACACGACGACCGGGCTCGCGCCGCAGCTGCTGGTGCGCGCGGCCGACGGCGTCGACACGGCGACGCTGACTTCACGGCTTCGCGAGGCGACAGCGGGATTGCCGGTCTCCATCGGTGACCGGGACGCGCTGATCGCGGCGCACGCGAAGGGCAACGAGGTCGGCGCGTGGGTCAACTACCTGCTCGTCGGGATGATCATCGCCTACACGGTGATCTCGGTGGTGAACACGCTGGTGATGGCGACCTCGCGGCGGCGGCGCGAGTTCGGGCTGCAGCGGCTGAGCGGGTTCACCCGCGGCCAGGTGCTGCGGATGGCCGGCGTCGAAGGCGGCCTGATCGCGACCATCGCGGTGCTGCTCGGGACGCTCGTCGCGGCGGGCTCGATCGTGCCGTTCTGCCTGGTGGTCAGCGGATCGCCGCTGCCGTCCGGCCCGCTCGCGGTCTACCTGGTGGTGCTCGCGATCGCCGTGGTGCTCTCGCTCGTCGCGATCCTGGTCCCGGCCTGGGCGGCGACGCGCGGGCGTGCGGTCGACGCCACATCCATCGGGGAGTGAGAACGGTCGTGTGTAAGACTCTCGGCCGTGGCGAACCCCGGGTTGGATCAAGCGGCGAAACTCGAACTGGCCAGGCTGGTCACCGATCTTTCCGTGGTGCACGGAAAAGTGACCTTGGCGTCGGGCAAGGAAGCCGACTACTACATCGACCTCCGGCGCGCGACGCTGCACCACGCGGCCGCGCCGCTGATCGGCAAGCTGCTGCGCCAGCTGACGGCGGACTGGGACTACGTGGCGGCCGGCGGCCTGACGCTCGGCGCCGACCCGGTCGCGCTGGCGATGCTGCACTCGGCGGCGAACGACGGTGTGGTGCTGGACGCGTTCGTCGTCCGGAAGTCCGTCAAGGAACACGGCATGCAGCGCCGCATCGAGGGCATGGAGGTCCGCGGCCAGCGCGTCCTGGCGGTCGAGGACACCTCGACGACCGGCGGCAGCGTCCTCGAGGCGGTCGCGGCCCTGCGTGAAGCGGGCGCGAACGTGATCGGCGTGGTGACGGTGGTCGACCGCGACACCGGGGCGCGGGAGGCCATCGAGAAGGAAGGCCTGGAGTACCGGTACGTCCTCGGCAAGGACGACCTCGGCCTGGACTGAGTCGCCGCGGTGACCCAGGTCACCGACAATCACCCCGTGACGTTTCCCGCCCGCCGGTGTCCTCCTCCCGAGGAGGTGCCGTGACGACAACCGCTACGCCGCTGGACGACGCGACCCTCGTCGGGCGCGCCAAAGACGGCGATGTCCGGGCCTACGAGCAGCTCGTGCTGCGCTACCAGGGGCCGATGTTCCGGCTCGCCGTGAAGATGCTCTCGCACCGCGGCGACGCCGAGGACGTCGTGCAGGAGGTGTTCCTCAACGCCTGGCGCAAGCTCGGCCAGCTCGGGGACGACGCCGCGTTCGTCGGCTGGCTCTACCGGGCGACCACGAACCGCTGCCTCAACGCGATCCGCGCGCGCAAGCCGCAGGCGGACGTCGACCTGGACACCGCCGAGTCGCCGCGGGCGGACCTGCAGCCGGAGCGGGCCGCCCAGGTGAGCGGCCAGCTGGCGGCGTTGAACGCGGCGCTGGACCAGCTGACGCCCGAGCAACGGGCGTGCTGGCTGCTCCGGGAAGTGCACGGCCGGTCCTACGAAGAGATCGGCGAAGTCGTCGGCGCGAACGCGACCGCGGTCCGCGGCCGCATCGCGCGGGCCAGAGCCCAGCTGGCGGAGGTGATGAAGCCATGGCGATGACGGACTACGAACTGCCCTGCGAACGCGACGTCGAGCAGGTGTGGGAGCGGCTCGACGCGGTCGGCGCCGGGCTGGCCGACGAGCACGAGCTGACCTGCCCGCACTGCCGGGCCGCGCGCGAAAGCCTGCTGGCGCTGCGGGAAGCGACGTCGGAACTGGTGGCCGAGGACGACGTGCCACCTGCCTTGTTCAGCCGGATCATGTCCGCTGTGCGGGCCGAGGTGCGGCGCGGCTCGATGGTGGCGCTGCCGACCCCGGAACCGGGGTTCGTCGAGATCAGCGAGCAGGCCGTCGCGGCCGTGCTGCGGTACGCGGCGGACACGGTCGACGGCGTCCGGGCGCGGCGCTGCCGGGTCCGCCCGCTCGCCGCGGGGGGCGTCGAAGTCGAACTCACCCTCGCGGTGAGTCTGCGGAACGCTACCGGCGGTGAGGCGTTGGCGCTGGTGCGGGAGCGGGTGAGCGCCGCGGCGGCGGCCCGGGTCGGGCTGACGCTGGCGAAGCTCGACCTGCTGGTGGACGACATCTTCGAGGACACGGTCGGGGGGCCAGGGGAATGAGCGTGGAGTACGTCATCGCCGATCCGGTGATCGCCAGCGTGGCGGCGAAGGCGGCGGTCACGACGCCCGGCGTCGTGCGGCTTGAACCGGGCCTGCGCGGCTTGGTGACGGCGTGGACGCGCGCCGCCCGTCAGCGCTGGAAGGGGCTCGACCCGGCGCCGGCGGACGGCGTCCGGGTCCGCACGGCGGACGGCCGGGTGAGCGTCGAGGTCGACCTGGTCACGTCGGCGGCCGACCAGGCCGCGGCGGTCGGCCGGGCGGTGCAGCGTTCGGTGGGCCGGTTCGTGACCGAGCAGACCGGGCTGGCCGTCGACGGGGTTTCGGTGTCCATCCTGGACATCGAGCCGCGGTGACCGGCGCCGAAGCCGTCGAGAAGATCGTCGGCGCTCTCGAAACCGTGGCCGGCCTCCGCCCGGCGACCCCGATCTCGCCCGAGACGACGTGGCTGCCGGTGGACTGGGCCGGCCAAGCCGTCGACCTCTCGGCCGAAGTCGTCCAGATCCGGCTCATCGCCACGCGGCTGCCGCTCCCGCCGCTGCTGGAGCAGGCCGCGGCGGCGGTGCGCCCGGTGCTGGCCGGGACGGAGTGGGAAGGCGCGCGGCTCCGGCTGGTCGTCACCGACCTCGACGGCGCGGCCTTCGGGAGACCCACGTCACAGTGATCCTCTCCTTCCCCCGGGGTCCTCACCTACGAAAAGCCTTGGGGCTCAGCACATTCAGGGAGGACCACGATGACCGCGACGGCCGAGAAGACCGAGACCACCGCCCTCGTCACCAAGCAGGGCACCACCACGATCGCCGACACCGTCGTGCAGAAGATCGCCGGGCTCGCCGCGCGCGAGGTCAGCGGCGTGCACGACCTCGGGGGCGGCGCCGCGCGGGCATTCGGCGCCCTGCGTGACCGCATCCCGGGTGCGTCGGCCAGCGCCGGGCAGGGCGTCTCGGTCGAGGTCGGCGAGAAGCAGGCCGCTGTCGACCTGCAGATCCTCGTCGAATACGGCGTCGCCATCGCCGACCTCGCGCGGTCGGTGCGCCGCAACGTCGTCACCTCGATCGAGCGGATGACCGGGCTGCAGGTCGTCGAGGTGAACATCAACGTCAGCGACGTCCACCTGCCCGGCGACGAGGCACCCGCGCCGTCCGACCGGGTCAGCTGATCCGGCGTACCGTCGAAGTGTGGAAGAGCCGTCGAAGCCCGACGAGCCGCCGGACCGGCCCGGGCACCAGCCGCCGTGGAAGAAGCCGCACCCCTATCCGCGCGAGGAGCCGACGCAGTACCCCGCGAAGCGCCCGCCGGAGTTCCCACCGGGTGTGACGCCTCCGTCACCGCCAGGGTGAACGGGTTGCTCCGCTGGGTTAAACATCACACAGCCGGGCACTCTAGGGGGCGGCCGAATCCGATCAGCGGAGTAAAGTCGCTGGTAGGGGGTTCGGTGAAGGGGGCGTGTGGTGGCGAAGTTCCTGGCGGACGTGACTGTCGCGGTACACATCCTGGCCCTGCTGCTCATCGGTTTCGGCGGTTTCCTCGCCTGGCGCTGGCCCAAGCTGATCTTCGTGCACCTGCTCGGCGTGACCTGGGGTGTCCTGGTCAACGTGGCGCCGGTGCCGTGCCCGTTCACCGCGCTGGAGAACTACTTCCGGCACCAGCAGGGCCTCGGTGACCTGCCCGGCGGGTTCAACGCCTACTACCTCTACGACACCGTGTTCCCGCGGGCGTGGCTGCCGGCGATCGGCGTCGTCGCGATCGCGGTGGTCGTGTACTCCTACATCGGCGTCTACTACCGCTGGCGCCACCGCGACCACAGCGAGGACGCCCGGACGCACCGGGTCCGCCTGGGCTAGGCGACAATCGGGGGGTGAGCACCTCCCCGGACGCCGGACCCACCGAGTGGGTGAGCCGCGAAGAGGTCGGCGTCGGCCCGTGGCCGGGTGAGTGGCCGTCGGACGAGCGGTACGACCCGGACCTGCTGCGCGACGGCGACCGCCGCAACGTCGTGGACGCGTACCGCTACTGGCGCCGTGAGGCGATTGTGTCCGATGTGGACCGCCGGCGGCACCCGTTCCACGTCGCGATCGAGAACTTCCAGCACGACCACAACATCGGCACGGTGGTCCGCACGGCGAACGCCTTCGCGGCGGCGGAGGTGCACATCGTCGGCCGCCGCCGCTGGAACCGCCGCGGCGCGATGGTGACCGACCGCTACCAGCACCTGCGTCACCACGACGACGTCTCCGGGCTGGTGTCGTTCGCCTCGGAAAACGGCCTCGCCGTCGTGGCGGTGGACAACACCCCGGGATCCGAGCCGGTCGAGACGGCGGACATCCCGCGCGAGTGCGTGCTGGTGTTCGGCCAGGAGGGGCCGGGGCTGTCCGCGGGTACGCGGGAAGCGGCGGCGCTGACGGTGTCGATCGCCCAGTTCGGGACGACCCGGTCGATCAACGCGGGCGTCGCGGCGGGGATCGTCATGCACGCCTGGGTCCGGCAGCACGCCGACCTGTCGGCGGCCTGGTAGTCAGAGCCCCCAGCCCCAGCGCAGCTGCACGACGCCGGACGCGTTGTTCGTGGCCAGGCCGCTGCCGCTCTGCCGCGTGATCGAGTACGTGTCGCCGGAGCGCAGGCCGGGCCAGTAGACGACACCCATCTGCCGGGACCGCGCGAGATCGGTGGTGGCGGCGAAGTACGCCGTGAAGTTGTTGCCGTCCTGGTGGCCCGCGGAGTAGTCCAGCCCGGTCGTCATCGGGGCGCCGGCCTCGTCGATGATCGTGCGGGAGGAGTACGACCCGAGCCGGTTGCTGAGGTTCGTGGTCCACGCCGAGCGGGTCGTGTCCGAGGCCCAGAAGCCGTAGAAGTGCAGCGACAGCAGCGTTCCGCTCAACGCGCTCGCCGCGCCGACGCCGGTGACGTTGTCGTTGTAGCCGGTGCCGCTGACCAGCACCCGGCCGCGCGGGATGGCCGAGTGCCGGGACAGCCAGGTCGAGCAGAGCGACACCCAGGAGCTCAGGCTGTAGCCGAACGGCTCGTTCATCGGCTCGAAGTAGACGTTCCCGTTGCCGCCGTAGTCGCCGGTGACCTTGTCCCACATGGTGTTCCACGCGGTGACGTCGTCGACGAACCCGTCCTTGTTCGCTTCCCAGTACCCGAAGATGACCTTCATGCCGTGCGCCAGCGCGGAGTCGGCGGCGCCCTTGTACCGCGCCCACCAGTCCGAATTCACGCTCTGCGGGTTGATCGGCAGCCGCACGGTGTTCGCGCCGAGCTGCTGCTGGAAGCCGGTGATGATGCCGTCCGCCTTGGTGCGGACGACGTCGTAGCTGTCACCCGCGGTGAGCCCGGTCGGGATGACCCAGCCGTCGACGTAGTTGTCGCGGGCGTCGGCCCAGTTCACGCCCCGGAAGGCGTTCGTCGCGGCGGACGCCGGCGGGGCGGTGAGCAGGGGCGCGGCGAGGACGGCGAGCAGGAGGACACGCAGGCAGCGACGAAGGCGGGTCATGCGAACTCCGATGTCCGATGATCGATGTTGACGTCAACATGCCTGGCCGAGAATCCTCTCGGACCGGGGCCGGTGTCAAGCGTCAGGCGGGGGCGACCTCGACCGGGATGCCGTTCAGCACCGAGGTCCCCGACGGCACGTCGAGCAGGGTTTCGTCCGCGACCAGGTTCGAGTTGACGCCCGGGTTCGCGCTCGCCACGCGGGTCCGCGCACCTTCGACGTCGTGGCCCCAGCCGTGCGGGATGCTGACGACACCCTGCCTGACCTCGTCCGTCACCTCCACCGGGACCTCCAGCTTGCCCGCGCGCGAGGTCACCGACGCCAGCGCGCCGTCCGTTAGGCCCAGGCGCGTCGCGTCGGCCGGGTGGACCAGGACCGTGCAGCGGTTCCCGCCGCGGATCAGCGGCTCGAGGTTGTGCATCCAGGAGTTGTTCGAGCTCAGGTGGCGCCGGCCGATCAGCACCAGACCCTCGTCGGCTGGCTTCGCCAGCTCGTCACGCAGCCGCGGGACGTCGGCGACGACCTCCGGGGGCGCCAGCTCGATCCGGCCGGACGCCGTGCACAGCACCTCGGGGATCCGCGGCTTCAGCGGCCCGAAGTCCACCCCGTGCGGCGCGGCTTCGAGGTCGGCGAGCGTGACGTCGTACGGCCCGGCGCGCAGCAGCAGGTCGACCAGCCGCGCGGGCCCGGTGCGCTCACCGGTGACGTCGAGCTCGTTCCGGCGCGCGGTTTCGGCGGCGACGAAGTCGTCCAGCGCCGCGACGTCGGCTTCGGGCCCCTGACCGGTGACGATGCCGGTGAGCCGCAGCATCGTCTCCCACTCCTGGGGCAGCTCCGACGGCAGCGTCGCCGGCGTCCAGTTCGCGACGTTGCGCACCGAGAGCTGGTAGAACGCCAGGTCGAAGTGCGGCCGCTCGAGCGGCGACGGGCCGGGCAGGATGACGTCGGCCCGGCGGGACGTCTCGTTGAGGTAGACGTCGACCGAGATCATGAAGTCGAGGTTCTCGAGGGCCGCGGCCAGCCGGCCGGCGTTCGGCGTGCTCAGGCACGGGTTGCCGCTGACCGTGATCAGCGCGCGGACCTGGCCGTCGCCCGGGGTTTCGATCTCGTCGGCCAGCGTCGCGACCGGCAGTTCGCCGACAACCTCGGGGTAGCCGCGCACGCGGCTGTGCCACCGCCCGACGGCGAACGGGCGCCGGTTCCCGGTCGGCTGGCACGCGGCCAGCGGGAACATCGCGCCGCCGGGCGCGTCGAGGTTGCCGGTGAGCACGTTCAGGACGTCGACGAGCCAGCTCGCGACCGTGCCGAACGTCTGCGTCGTGGTGCCGATCCGGCCGTAGACGACGGCGTTCTCGGTGGCCAGCTCGAGCGCCATCCGGCGGATCTCGGCCGCGTCGATGCCGGTGCGCGGCGCGACGGCTTCGGGGGTGAACGGCCGGGCCAGCTCGCGGACGTCGTCGAGGCCGTTGAGGTGCTCTCCCAGCCGTCCCGGTGCGACGCGGTTCTCCGCGAACAGGACGTTGACCAGCGCGAACAGCAGCAGCGCGTCGGTACCGGGCCGGATGGCGTGGTGCTCGTCGGCGAACGCGGCGGTGCGCGTGCGGCGCGGGTCGACGACGACGATCTTGCCGCCGCGCTCGCGGATCCCGCGCAGCCGGCCGCGGATGTCCGGCGCGGTCATCAGGCTGCCATTGGAGACGAGCGGGTTGGCGCCGAGGATCAGCAGGTGCCGCGTGCGGTCGAGGTCGGGGACCGGAATGGCGAGCGGGTCGCCGAACATCGTGCCGGACGAGTAGTGCTTCGGCATCTGGTCGACCGACGTCGCGCTGTAGAAGTTCTTGGTGCCCAACGCTTTGTAGAGCACGCGGCCGTAGAGCGTCAGCGCGATGTTGTGCACGCCGGGGTTGCCCGCGTACACGGCGACGGCGTCCCGGCCGTGCTCCTCGAGGATCGGCGGGAGGCGGCGGTCGATCTCGTCGTAGGCCTCCTGCCAGCTGACCTCGACGAACTCGCCGTCGCGCTTGAGCAGCGGCGCGGTCAGCCGGTCGGGGTCGTGGTGCAACGCTCCCAGCGACGCGCCCTTCGGGCAGATGTAGCCCTTCGAGAAGACGTCGTTCTCGTCCCCCCGCACCCGGGTGACCCGCTGGTTCGCATCCAGCGTCACCTCGAGTCCGCAGGTGGCTTCGCACAGCGGGCAGGTCACGTGGGCCGTCGTCATGACAGCCCAACATACCGAGCGGTATGTCGATGGGCAAGGCACGATTGCGACATGGACGTCTCGGCCGCCGAACGCGCGGTGACTTCGCGGCACCTGCGCCGGGTGTGGGGGCTGCCCGGCACGGTCCTCGGCCGCAGCGGCTGGCCCCCGTCGCCCGGCCAGCGGCTGCACTGGCATTGGAACTACTGGTGGCAGGCGCACCTGCTGGACACGCTCGTCGACGCGCAGCTGCGGGCCGCTTCACCCGAACGGCTGGCGTTGATCCGGTCGTTCGCGCGTTCGGTGCGGCTGCGCAACTTCGGCCGCTGGACGAACGAGTACTACGACGACATCGCGTGGCTCGGCCTTGCGCTGCAACGGGTTTCTTCGCTCGGGATCGACACCGGCCCAGCGGTGGCGGCGATCGACACGCGGCTGCTGTCGGGCTGGACGGCCGCGGCGGGCGGCGGCATCTGGTGGCGCGTCGGCGACGAGTTCAAGAACGCCCCGGCCAACGGCCCGGCGGCGATCTTCCACGCGCGGTCGGGCAACCTGACTCGGGCGCGCGAGATGCTGGACTGGATGACGTCCACTTTGGTCGACCCGGCTACCGGCTTGGTGTGGGACGGGATCCGCACGGACACGGGCGAGCTGGTCAAGCACATCTACACGTACTGCCAAGGGGTCTACCTCGGGGCGTGCCTCGAACTGTCCTCAATGGACGCCGCCGCGCGCACGGTCCGCGCGGTGGCTTCGCATTGCGCTCCAGGAGGGGTGATCCGCGGCCAGGGCGGCGGCGACGGCGGCCTGTTCGCGGCGATCCTGGCGCGCTACCTGGCGTTGGCGGCGCAGGCGTTGCCCGGCCCGGAAGCCGCGATCGCCCGTTCGCTGGTGCTCGACTCCGCGGAGGCGTGCTGGTCGGGCGCGGCGCCGGGCCCGGTGTTCAGCGCGTACTGGGACCGCCCGGCACCGCCGTTGCCCCTGCCGGAGGACGCCCCCGAGCGGGACATGTCGGTCCAGGTGGGCGGCTGGATGCTCCTGGAAGCCGCGGCGACGCTGTCACCAGACGTCGCCGGCCCGCCAGTCGGCGGTTAGCTCCCCGTCGAGGTCGAGCGGGGCCCGGCCGGGGACGACGTAGACACCGCCGTCGTCGTCCCCGGTGCGCTGGACCCCGGACGGCGTCAAGGCGAAAGTCGGCCCGCGCCACAGCTGCCAGCCGCGGCCCGCGTACAGCGGCGCCCCGGCCCTGGTCGCACTCAGGGCGCCCACCTCGTACCCGGGCAGCAGCTCCTCCATCGCCGCCATCAACGCGCTCGCGACCCCGCGCCGCCGGTGGTCCGGGTGCACCGCGACGCCCTCGACGTAGCCCGTGTTCAGCACGCGGTCGCCGTGCAGCAGCCGGCGTTGCACGAGCGAGGCGTGGCCGATCAGCTCGTCGCCGTCGAAGGTGAGGGCGTGCATGCCGCCGAGGGTGTTCTCCCAGCCCGGTGGGTCGAAGTCGGTGAACGCACCTTCGAGCAGAGCCCGGACGGCGAGCAGGTCGGCGGCCGGCAGCTGGGCGGTGTGCGCGAGTCTGACCACCCCGCCATTCTCCCGCCGCGGGCGAATCAGTTCTGGACGCCTTCCTTGCGCGGGTCGAGGTCGATCCCGGCGCGCTTGCGGTCCTCCCCGGCGTCGTGCCAATCCTTGATCGCGTTCTCGAGCCGGGCTTTCTGCTCCGCATCGCTCGCCGCGTACTTCTCCGCGGCTTTCCTGATGCGATCGGCCGCCATGAGGTACCGCGCGGTCGTGTTCCGGAAGAACGACTCGACGTCTTCCCGCAACGCGATGAGCGCCGTGTCCGCCGCGGTGGGCGCGACGCCGCGGCCGACGAGCTGCCCGTCGGCGTAGGACGCCTCGGCGACCTTGCCCAGCACGGAGCGGGAGTAGATGTCGGCGGCGTCGACGCAGAGCTGGGCGATTTCCATGACCACCGCGACGTCGACGGCGAACCGGCTTGACGCGGACGGGTCGCTGTCGTCGCCGTCGGGGCTGCTCTTCGTGAAGTCGTAGAGCTCCAGCACCGTGCGGTCGGCTCCGGCGATCCGCTGCCGGATGCCCGTGATGGCCTTCTGGTAGTCGGCTTCGGCCGCGGTCAGGTCCTCGTGGAGGCCGCGGACGGCGGCATCCAAGTGCGCGAAGAAGCCGCTCAGCTGCGGGAACTTCAGCTCTTCGTTCGGCTTTCCCTCGCGGAGGTTCAGCGCGAAGTCGATCAGGGTCAGCGCGGTGCCGATGCTGCCCGGCGCCTCTTCGCCCAACGCCGTGGCGACCGTCGAGACGATCCCCCACACCTGGCTGGCGGCGTTCACCGCGACTTTGTCCTTCGACGCGTCCTCCGATGGCGGCGCGGCTTCGAAGAGGTCGCGGGTGGCTTGCCCGATGAGCTGCAGGGTGTTGTTGCGGGTGGCGTGGATCGTCGTGGCGCGCAAGGAGTAGCAATTCGCCAGCCACCGCACGAGCACGCTCTGGTTCTTCAGCGTCGGCCCGACCGTCGAGAGGAAGCCGCCTTTGATGCTGTTCGCCGCGAGCCCGGTCCACCCGGCCAGCCAGGCCCGGTTGTTGTTGCCGTCGTCCCTGATGGAGAGCTTGTCGACCATGCCGGGCAAGGAGTAGGCGTCGATCGAGCCCTCCGGGCGCATCGTCCCGTCGGCGGTCAGGAGGCTCTGCCGGGCGTCCTCGAGGGACGACAGTTCCGGCCCGCCCGCGAGATCCGGGATCGCGGCCGCGAGCTGTTCCCGTTTCGCCCACGCCCAGTCCCCGACCTGGGAAAAGACGTCGGCCGCCCGGCATTCGACGTACTTCGCGTCCGGCACGCTCCACCCGTCGCAAGGGGTGGACGGCCGGTTGGCCTGCGTGCTGTCGTCGACCGCCCACGCGACGATCGGACAGGTCGTCAGGTGACCTCGTGACTCGGGCGGGACCTGCCACCGGGCGGGCTCGGGCGCGGCGTCGATCTGGCTCGTCCCGCCTCGCAGGGTCTGGCCGGCGTCCCGGGTCCAGCGGCGTTCCAGCGCCTGCCAGTAATCGTTGAGCGCCGCCGAAAGGGAAGCCGAGTAAACGCTTCCACTCATGTACTGCCCGCTCATCGCTCCATCTCCCGGTTCGCCTCCATCGAGCGCCGACAGTAGCAACGAAGTGACGCATTTAGGCCAATCGTCACTCCACGGCGTCCGGAACCGGCCAGTGTCCGGTCAGCAGCCGCAGGAGGCTCCGTGCAGGAAACGCGGGGTCAGCGACACCGACTCCGGCGGCCGGTCCGGGTCCGCCATCCGCGACAGCAGCAGCTGCACCGCCCGGCGCCCGAGGTCCGCGACCGGCTGGGCCAGCGTCGTCACCGCCGGGCTCACCCGGCGGGCCCACTCCATGTCGCCGTAGCCGACCACCGCCAGCTCCGCCCCGATGCGGATGCCGCGGCGGTGGGCCTCGTACTGGACGCCCACCAGCATCGACTCGTCCGCCACCACCAGCGCCGTCGGGGACGGCCAGCCGTCCAGGAGCTTCGCCGTCGCGCGGGCCGCCCCGCCCGACGTCGACAACCCGCACTCCACCAGCTCGCGGTTGAACCGCAGCCCCGCCTGCTCCAGCCCCAGCCGGTAGCCGCGGACGCGCTCGCGGCTGATCTCCAAGCTCTCTTCGCCCGAGATGAACCCGATCTTCCGGTGCCGCCGCTCGGTGAGGTGGCGGACCAGCGACGCCACCGCGTGCACGTTCTCCGTGCCCACCTGGTCGACGTCGTTGCGCGCCGCGACCCGGTCGACCAGGACCGTCGGGACGCCCATCCGGACCAAGCCGTTGATCACCGCTTCGGCGCCCGCCGACGGCACCAGCAGCACGCCGTCCACGAGGTCGGCCCGGAGTGCGCGGACCACCGCCGCTTCGCTGTCCGGTTCGCCGGTGTCGGCCAGGGTGACGTCGCAGCCGGCCTGGGCCGCGGCCGCTCTGATCGAGCGCAGCAGCTCACCAGAGTAGGGGTTCGCGTGCACACCCATCGCGACGCCGATCCGGTAGGTGACCGGGGGGTCCCACAACCGGAGCTCCGGCGAAAGTGCGGTCATAAGCCCTCGCAGACGCTCAGCCGAAACGTATCCGCTGAACCTCCACGCCGTGCCGGTAAGACCGCAGAATCACTGATGTGAGTGAACCGAAGGGCAGCCGCAGGACTCACGATGACGCAGAGTGGGTGCGAGCCGGACCGTCTCGGCCTTGCGCGCGGGGTCGTTGATCCGGGCCAGCAGCAGCCGCACCGCCTGCCGGCCGATCTCCTCGATCGGCTGCGCCATCGTCGTGAGCGGCGGGTCGACCAGGTCGGCCCACTCGACGTCGTCGTAGACCACCACCGGCAGGTCGCGGCCGATGCGCAGGCCGCGCCGCCGGGCTTCGTGCAGGACCCCGACCATCATGCTGTCGTTCCCGACGACCAGCGCCGTCGGCGGCTCGGGCAGCGCCAGCAGCGTGGTCAACGCCAGCGAGCCACCCTCGTGCGACGAGTTCCCGCAGGCCACGAGCTCCGACGACCACGTCAGCCCGGACCGGCCGAGCCCCAGCCGGTAGCCCAGCACGCGCTCCTCGCTCGTCGACAGCCCGGGCGCGCCGCTGATCATCCCGATCCGCCGGTGCCCGAGCGTCCCGAGGTGCGCGGTCAGCGCCGAGGTCGCCTGGATGTTCTCCGTGCCCACCTGGTCGACGTCGGTCCGGGTGGTCAGCCGGTCGATCAGCACGGTCGGCACGTCCAGCGACACCAGCTCGCCGATCACCGGTCCGTCGCCGGGCGCCGGGGTGATCAGCAGGCCGTCGACGCGCCGGGAGCGCAGCGCCCGCACGGTGTCACGCTCCGTGTCCGCGGTGTCGTGCGTGTCGGCCAGCAGGACGGTGTACCCGTGCGCCGAGGCCTCCCGCTCGATCGCCTGCATCAGCGTCGCGAAGTACGGGTTGGCCACGAGCGAGATCGCCATCCCGATCGACCGCGTCCCGCCGGTCACCAGGGAACGCGCGATCGCGTCGCCGGTGTAGCCGGTCGTCTCGATCGCCCGCAGGACGGCCGCCTTGGTGTCCTCGGCGACCGCCCGCGTCCCGTTGACGACGTGCGAGACGGTCGTGATCGAGACGCCGGCGAGCTCGGCGATGTCCCGCTGGGTCGGCCGCGATGATCTCGGCTGGGGCATGCCAATCCTTTCCGGCAAGCGTTTGCGCAAACGCTTGCGTCCAGGGTGCAGTCTGTCTACCTTCCCGACCATCGGCAAGCTTCGACACGAACAAAGGGTGGGAACCCATGAGACAGCGAAGTCTCACCGCAGTCGTGCTGGCCGCCGTCCTCGCCGCTTCGACCGGCTGCACGGTCGAACGCCACTGGGGCGGCAACACCAACACCGGCGGGAGCGGCAAGGCCAAGGTCGGCCTCGTCACCAAGACCGATACGAACCCGTACTTCGTCGAGCTGCGCAACGCCGCGAGAGCGGCCGCGCAGGCCAACGGCGCCGACTTCAGCGCCCTCGCCGGCCAGTTCGACGGCGACAACGACGGCCAGGTCCGCGCCATCGAGAACCTCCGGCAGCAGGGCGCCAACACCATCCTCATCACGCCCAGCTCGTCGACCGGCGTGCTCAAGGCGATCAAGGACGCCCGCGACGCCGGCGTCCTGGTCATCGCCCTCGACACGGCCACCGAACCGGCCGACGCCGTCGACGCCACGTTCGCCACCGACAACTTCGCGGCCGGCCAGCAGCAGGGCGCCTACGTCAAGGCCGCGCTCAAGGGCGTCCCGCCGAAGCTGCTGATGGTCGACGGCACCGCCGGCAGCTCGGTCGACACCCAGCGCCACGGCGGCTTCCTCAAGGGCATCGGGCTGACCGACGGCTCGCCGGAGATCAAGGGCCACACCGCGGCCAACGGCGACCAGAGCCTCGCCCAGCAGGGCATGGAGAACCTGCTCCAGCGCAGCACCGACATCAACGCCGTCTACTCGATGAACGAGCCGATGGGCCGCGGCGCGTACGCGGCGCTCAAGGCGCGTGGGCTGACCGGCCAGATCGTGATGGGCTCGATCGACGGCGGATGCGAAGGCGTCCAGAACGTCAAGGACGGCCAGTTCGCCGCCACCGTCATGCAGTTCCCGAAGAAGATGGCCGAGCAGGGTGTGCTCGCCGCCGTCGAGTACGCCAAGACCGGCAAAAAGCCGTCCGGCTTCGTGAACACCGGCTCCGCCGTGATCACCGACAAGCCCCTGCCCGGCATCGAGAGCCACGACTCCGCCTGGGGCCTGCAGAACTGCTGGGGAGGCTCGAAATGACGACGGCAGTGGCTACGAAGGAACGTGAATCCCTCGGCGACTTCCTCCTCCGCGCCCCCGCGGTCGGCCCGGCGCTCGCGCTGGTCGTCGCGATCGTGGTGTTCTCGGTGGCCACGGACACGTTCTTCGACCTCGACAACCTGTCCACGGTGGTCCAGCAGTCGCTGGTCGTCGGGACGCTCGCTTTGGGACAGACGCTCGTCATCCTCATCGCGGGCATCGACCTGTCCAACGCGTCCTCGATGGTCGTCGCGACGCTGATCATGGCGAAGCTCGCCGCGGCCGGGACGAACGGCTTCGTCGCGCTGCTCGCCGGCGTCGTCCTGACGATCATCGTCGGCATCTTCATCGGCGGGCTCGCGACGCGGATCAAGCTGCCGGCGTTCATCATCACGCTCGGCACGTTCACGATGCTGACCGCGGTGTCGAAGCTGATCGCCGGCGGCCAGGCCGTGCCGGTGACCGACGGGCTGCTGCAGTGGCTCGGCACCAAGCGCTACCTGTTCGGCGGCATCCCGATCACCTACGGCATGACGCTGGCGCTGCTGATGTACCTCGGCGTCTGGTACGCGCTGACGAAAACGGCGTGGGGCAAGCACGTCTACGCGGTCGGCAACGCGCCGGAGTCCGCGCGGCTGTCCGGGATCAAGGTCAACCGCACGGTGCTGTCGGTGTACATCGTGGCCGGCCTGACGTTCGGCATCGCGGCCTGGCAGGCGCTCGGCCGGACGCCGAACGCCGACCCGAACCAGTTCCAGCTCGGCAACCTCGACTCGATCACCGCCGTCGTCCTCGGCGGGACGAGCCTCTTCGGCGGCCGCGGTTCGGTGCTCGGGACGCTGATGGGGGCGCTGGTCGTGGCCGTGCTGCGGTCGGGCCTCACGCAGATGAACGTCGACGGCAACTACCAGGACCTCGCCACCGGGGCCCTGCTCATCGCCGCCGTCGTGGTCGACCGGATCGCGAGGAGGCAGCAGCAGTCATGACCGAACCGATCCTGCAGGCACGTGGCCTGGTGAAACGCTACGGCCGGGTGACCGCCATCGACGGCGCGGACTTCGACCTGCTCCCCGGCGAGGTGCTCGCCGTGGTCGGGGACAACGGCGCCGGGAAGTCGTCGCTCATCAAAGCGTTGTCCGGCGCGGTGATCCCGGACGAGGGTGAGATCAAAGTGGACGGCAAGACCGTCCACTTCAAGTCCCCTTTGGACGCCCGCCACTACGGGATCGAGACGGTGTACCAGGACCTCGCCGTCGCGCCCGCGCTGGACATCGCGTCGAACATGTTCCTGGGCCGGGAAAAGCGGCTCAAGGGACCGTTCGGGCTGTTCCGCAAGCTCGACACCGCGACCATGCGGTCGGAGGCGCAGCGGATCCTCGACGAGCTGGGCATCAACATCAAGTCGATCAGCCAGCCCGTCGAGACGCTGTCCGGTGGTCAGCGCCAGGGTGTCGCCGTGGCCCGCGCGGCCGCGTTCGGCACCAAGGCCGTGATCATGGACGAGCCCACCGCCGCCCTCGGCGTCGCCGAGTCCGGCAAGGTGCTCGACCTCATCGGCCGGATCCGCGACCGCGGCCTGCCGGTGGTGCTGATCAGCCACAACATGCCGCACGTCTTCGACATCGCCGACCGCATCCACGTGCACCGCCTCGGCAAGCGCGTCGCGGTCGTCTCGCCGAAGACGCACTCGATGAACCAGGTCGTCGGCCTGCTCACGGGTGCGTTGCGGCTCAACGAAAACGGCGAAGTGGAAGAGGCCGCCGCCGCGACCCACGTGGCCGGGCTCAGCTGAATGGGCCCTCGGCGGGAAAGAGTGCCTCGGGCCGGAGTGAAGGTGCTGCTGGCGGGTTTGTGCACCGTGGACGTCGTGCAGCGGGTCGAGGAGCTTCCGGCGCCGGGCGAGAAGGTCCAGTCGCTGCGGGTGGACGTCGCGGCCGGGGGGCCCGCGACGAACGCCGCGGTGACGGCGGCCGCGCTCGGCGCCGAGGCGACCCTGCTGACCGTCCTCGGTGCACACCCGCTGGCCGCGCTCGCCCGCGCCGACCTCGAGGCCTGTGGTGTCCGGCTGATCGACCTGGCTCCCGGCCTGCCCGACCCGCCGCCGCTCAGCGCGGTGGCGGTCCGCGAGCGCGACGGCGAGCGCACGGTCGTCGCCCGCAACGCCGCCGAACGCCGGTTCCCCGTGAAGGTGACGCTCCCGGAAGCCGACGTGGTCCTGGTCGACGGGCACTACCCGGAGCTGGCGCTGGCCGTCGCCCGGGGAACCGAAGCGCCGGTCGTGCTCGACGCCGGGAGCTGGAAGCCCGTGCTCGACGAACTCCTGCCGCTGGTCGACGTCGCCGCCTGCTCCGCGCACTTCACCGCGCCGGAACCGGGGCTGCACGCGCGCGGCGTCCCCACCGTCATCACCACCGCGGGCCCCGGGCCGGTGCGGTGGTCCACTGCGGACGGCGGCTCGGGTGAGGTGCCTGTCGCCGACGTGGAAGCGCGGGACACACTGGGTGCGGGCGACGTCTGGCACGGCGCCTTCGCCGTCGCCGTGGCTCGCGAACCGACGGTGACGGCCCGGATCCGCTTCGCCAACGAGGTGGCCGCCGAACGGGTGCGGCATGTGGGACCGCGGTCGTGGACGACCGCGATCGCAGGAAGGAACAGGACATGACGGCGTTCGACGACCTGCTGGCCCGGGCCGAGGGCCTGACCGTGCGCGGGCAGCGCAACGTGCTGGGCATCATCGGCGCGCCCGCGTCGGGCAAGACCACGCTCGCGTGGGCGCTGGCCAACGCGCTCGGCTCGCGCGCCGCGGTGGTCGGCATGGACGGCTTCCACCTCGCGCAGGTCGAGCTGCGCCGGCTGGAGCGCACCGAGCGCAAGGGCGCGCCCGACACGTTCGACGCGGCCGGCTACTTCCACATGATCAAGCGGCTCGCCGAAGGCCGCGAGACGGTGTACGCGCCGGAGTTCCGCCGCGAGATCGAGGAGCCGATCGCCGGGGCCGTCGCGGTGCCGCCGGAGGTCCAGCTGGTGATCACCGAGGGCAACTACCTGCTGCTGCCGGACGACCCGTGGAGCGGCATCCGGCCGCTGCTCACCGAGGCGTGGTTCCTCGCGCCGGACGAGCCCGAGCGGATCGAGCGCCTGGTGTCGCGCCACCGCCGGTACGGCCGTTCCCTGGTCGAGGCCCGCCGCCGCGCGCTCGGCTCGGACCAGCGCAACGCCGACCTCATCTCGCAGACGCGCGACCGCGCGGACCTGGTGCTGGAGAACCTGCCGCTGGCGAACTTCGCGATTTGACCCTCATCGTCACGGGCGGCAGCCGGGGCATCGGCGCCGCCATCTGCACGCTGGCGGCCGCGCGCGGCTACGACGTCGTCGTGAACTACTCGGGTGACCCGGTGCCCGCGCGGGAGGTCGCTTCGCGGGTGCGTGCGGCCGGCCGTCAGGCGGTGGCGGTCCGCGCGGACGTCTCCGTCGAGGACGACGTCCGCGCGCTGTTCGACGCCGCCGCGGAGCTGGGGCCGGTGACCGCGCTGGTCAACAACGCGGCGATCGTCGGCAACACGCCCGGGCGGCTCGACTCCTACGCCGTCGAGGTCGTCCGGCGCACGCTCGACGTCAACGTGACCGGGGTGTTCCTGTGCTGCCGCGAGGCGGTCCGCCGCATGTCGACGCGCTACGGCGGCGAGGGCGGCGCGATCGTCAACATCTCCTCGACGGCCGCGCGCACCGGCTCGGCCGGGGAGTGGGTGCACTACGCGGCGTCGAAGGCCGCCGTCGACACGCTGACGTTCGGGCTGGCCCAGGAGGTCGCGGGCGAGGGCGTGCGGGTCAACGCGGTCGCGCCCGGGATGGTCCACACCGGCCTGCACGAGGCCGCCGGCCTGCCGGACCGGATGGCGAAGTACGCGCCCCAGATCCCGATGGGACGCGCCGGCCAGCCGGCCGAGATCGCCGAAGCGGTGCTGTTCCTGCTGTCGCCGGCGTCGTCGTTCACGACGGGAGCGGTGCTCGACGTCGGTGGCGGCCGCTGATCCCTTTGAACCGGCAATTCCTGCTATTCGTGTGGTGAACGTTCCCGAAACCGCGCGAAAGGTGAACAGGAAATGACCGCGTTGCACACGTTCGAACTCCCTGATTCGGTGAGCGGGACGACCGTTGATCGAATTCTGGGCCGTCAGCTGATCCGCACCTGGGAGACCGACGGGATATTCCAGGTCGCCGCCACGGCCGAGCAGGACCGGATCACCGGGGAAGCGCTTGCTGCGAGCCGCCGGTTCTTCGCCAGACCCTTGCCGGAAAAGGCGAAGTTCGTCAGCGACCTGACCTACAGCGGCTACATCGCGTCCGGGGAAGAAGTGACCGCGGGCGAAGCCGACTACTCCGAAATCTTCACCGTCTGCCCGGATGTCCCGCTCACCGACACGCGGGTCGCCGAAGCGTGGCCGTGCCACGGTCCGGTGCCCTGGCCGGACGAGGACTACCGGACGGCGATGAAAAACTATCTCCACGAGGTCGGGGAAATCGGGGAGAAATTGCTGAAGCTCGTCGCACTCGGTCTCGAGGTCGACATCGACCGGCTGACGGGGCTCACCCGCGACGGCTGGCACCACATGCGCGTGCTGCGGTTTCCCGCCCGGTCCGCGACGACCGAACGCGGGATCGGCGCGCACACCGACTACGGCCTGCTCGTGATCGCCGCGCAGGACGACGTCGGCGGCCTCTCGATCCGGCCGCCGGTGCCCGGGGAGGCCCGCAACCGCAACTGGCTGCCGGAGGAGAGCACGGCCGGGATGTACCAGGACGAGGAGCCGTGGCACTTCGTCGAACCCGAGCCGGGGGTGTTCACCGTCTTCCCCGGCGACATCCTCCAGTTCCTCACCGGCGGCCGGCTGCTGTCGACCCCGCACAAGGTCCGCCTCGCGACGCGCGAGCGGTACACGATGGCGTACTTCCACGAGCCGTCGTTCGGCGCCGCCGTCCGCCCGCTGGCCGGGGGCGACGAGTGCATCCACTACGGCACGCACTTCACGAACATGTTCACCCGCTGCTACCCCGACCGGGTGACCACCCGGCGCATCAACCGTGAAGGGCGCCTGACCACGCTCGACCGGATCCGGGCGAGGAGCCTGGCCGAGCAGAGGTGATCGACGTCACCGCCGGTCACCATCCGTAAGACGGGGGTGACCGGCGGTAGGTTGTTTCCGAAGGATGAGACGCCCGGAGACGACGAGATCACGATCGGACGCGGACTTGGTCACCTCGGTTTCGACCGTCGAACGCTGTGCAACTCTGGGGAGCCGCCACTCGAAAGGACGGCTTCGGAAGCCATGGCAAAACTCATGTCCGTGCACCACCTCGCGCTCACCGTGACCGACGTGGACCGCAGCGTGCCGTGGTACGTGCGCGTCCTCGACCTCGAGGAGGTCACCCGGCGCGAAGAGCCGGACACGGGGCTGCGGAAGGTCGTGCTCCGGTCCGCCGGGGACGAGTTCTCCGTGGTGCTGGTCCAGCACGCGGACACCGGCAGACGCGGGTTCGACGAACGCAGAACCGGGCTCGAGCACGTCGCCTTCCGGGTGCAGTCGACCGCAGAGCTGGCCGAATGGGAGTGTCGCCTCGCGGAGTTCGGGGTGTCGTACCTGCCGGCCGCGCCGTCGCGGACGTTCGAGGGGTCGCAGGTCGTGGTGTTCCGCGATCCGGACGGCATCCAGCTCGAGATCTGGACCGACCCGGAGCTCTGACCGCTCACCGGATCGCGGTGCACAACCGGCTGCCGGCTGTGCTGCAGCACCACTTCCCCGGCGCTATCGGTCTGTTCAGCCAGCGCGACCTGCCGATCAGCCCGACCTTCCTGCGCCGCTTCCCCGACCTGCAAGCAGTGGCCGCCGCCGGGTTGCGCCCTCGACCCGCCAATCCGGCAAACACCGCACCGTCGGCTACCGCCGCGGCTGTGACAAGCAGCTCCGCGCCGCACTCATCGACCGGGCACAAGACACCTATTACCGAGCCCGCCCACGCGGTTGCCGCCACCGGCACGCAGCACGGATCCTGGCCCAGGATCCTCTGGCGGTGCCGGCACGACCACCAGCCCTACACGGCCAACTCAACGCCCTCCACCAACAGGCCGCTTGACGTAGGGCTCTCAGGCGCGGGCGTCGTCGCGTTCGTCGACCGGGCGGCGCATCTCCTGGCGGTAGCGCAGCACGCCGTACCCCGTGCCGAACACGAAGAACGCGATGCTGATCCACAGCGCCGCCGTCTTCACCCACGGCAGGGCGTCCAGCAGTCCGGCGCCGTAGTAGCCGAGGAGCACCAGCGTCGGCACCCACAGCAGCCCGCCCAGGGCCGTCGCCGCCATGAAGCGGCGCGGGTCCATCCGGGCCGCTCCGGCGATCAGCGGCGCCAGCGTGCGGATCCACGGGATCCACCGGGCCGCCACGATCGCGAAGAAGCCCTTCCGGTCCAGGAACCGCTGCGCGCGTTCCAGGTTGTGCCGGTTCAGGACCTTGCCGTCGCGGCGCGCGATGAGCTTCGTCCCGCTGCCGCGGCCGATGTAGTAGCCGATCTGGTTGCCGAGGACGGCGACGATCAGCGCGGCTCCCGACAGGAACCACGCGTTCGCGTCCGAACCGTGCTGGGCCAGCACCACGCCGGCCCCGAACAGCAGCGAATCACCGGGCAGGAAGAGCCCGATGATCAGCGCGCATTCGACCAGCACGAAGCTCAGCACGATCACCCACACGAGCAGCGGCCCGGCGGTGTCCAGCCAGCTCACGCCGACGCCCGCGGCCTCGATGCTCACGACGTTCACACCCGGAGCCTACGTGGCCCAGGTGAACACCCCACGGCGAACGGTCGAATCGGGCTGTCCGGAACGTTCAGGTTCTACGAACGGTGAAGGCCCCCTCACCAGCGGTGAGAGGGCCTTCCCGAACGCGGGCTCAGAACTGCGGCAGCGACTCGCCCTGCACCGCTTCGACGTCCAGCTCGACCTTCACGGTCGTGCCGACCGCCGCGACACCCGCCCGGACCATCGCGCTGTAGTTGATCGCGAAGTCGTTCCGGTGCAGCGTCGTCTCGGCGTGGAACGCCACGCGCACGCCGCCCCACGGGTCCGGGCCCCAGCCGCCGTACGTCAGCTCGAGCTCGATCTCGCGGCGCTCGCCGTGCAGCGTGAGGTCGCCGACCAGCGTCCACGAGTCGACGCCGCGCTGGCGCATGCCGGTGCTCGTGAACGTGATCACCGGGTGGACGTCGACGTCGAGGAAGTCCGGCGAGCGCAGGTGGTCGTCGCGCATCTTGATGTTCGTGTCGATGCTCGCCGCCTTGATCTCGGCGTGCACCGACGACCGCTCGGCCGGGCGGCCGATCTCGATCCGGCCGGACACGTCCGGGAACCGCGCCTTGATGCTCGCGATGCCCAGGTGCCGCGCGGTCGCGACCACCGACGAGTGCATCGGGTCGATCACCCACGGCCCGGCGGGCGGCAGGTCGATCGCCTCGGCGACCGGGGCCAGCACGACGTCGCCGAGCGAGCCGGAGCCGTCCGAGGCGATCTGCGTCATCCGGGCGACCGGGGTGTACCCGGCCGCCGTGACGACGGCGGTGTACGTGCCCGCCGGGAGGGCGTCGGTGACGACCTCCCCGCGGACGTCGGCCGCCTGGCGGGCGACCTGCCGCCCGGCCGGGTCGGTCACGGTGAGCACCGCGTGCTCCACCGCCCACCCCTCGGCCGTGCGGAAGGTCGCGCGCAGGCCGGTCATGACCGGTCGACCAGCTCGTCGAGGGCCTGGTCGTAGCTCAGCCGGACGTCGTGGTCCGCTTCGCCGCCCGCGAGCTCCACCTGGCTGGTCGCCGGCGGGTAGCCGCTCGCGACCACGGTGTACGCGCCCGCGGGCAGGTCGCTGACCAGGTACCGGCCCTCGGCGTCGGTCCGCGCCACGGCGGCGACGTTGCCCTCGGCGTCGAGCACGGTGATCCGCGCGTCCGGGACGACCCGGTCGCCCTCGGTCCGCGCGACGCCGGTCAGCTGCACCGAGCTGGACAGCTCGACGTCGTGGCGCAGCACGCCGCTGTCGGGCACGGTCAGCATCACCGCGACGGGCCGGTAGCCCGGGCCGCTGGCGACCAGGGTGTAGGCCCCGGCGCCGACCCCGACGAAGGCGTAGGTGCCGTCCGTGGTCGTGATGAACGCGCCGTTCACCTCGCCGCGGCCGTCGGTCAGCGTCACCGTGACGTTCGCCAGCGGCGAGCCGGTCGCCGCGGCCTTCACGGTGCCGGTCAGCTCGCCGGACCCGGTGAGCGTGACGTCGACCGTCGCCGGTCCGTTGCTGATCACGACGCTGGAGGCCTGCGGCTGGTGGCCGTGGGCCGACACGATGAGGACGTACGCGCCCGGGCCCTGGCTGGGCACCGAGTAGCTGCCGTCCGCGGCGCCGGTGGCCCGCGCGACCTGGCGGCCGCGCTGGTCGATCAGGGTCAGCGCCGCACCCGAAACGTGGCTGCCGTCCTGACGGCGGACGTGGCCGGTCACCGGCACGCCACCCGCGCCGACGGGGACGTCGAGCTCGGCGTCCGCGACGGAGTTCGTGATCGGCAGCGCACCCGACACGGCCTGGTAGTCGCCGTGCCCGTTGCTCAGCGCGTGCTTGCCGCCGCCCACGAGGGCGGGCTCACGGTCGACCGGGCGCACCGGCTCGACGATCTCGGTCGGCTCGTCCGCGTGGTCGTCCGCCTCGAGCAGCGCCTCGCCGCCCTCCATGGCCGCCGCGGCCGGGGCCGCGTTGGTCAGCGGGATCTCCTTCATGAACAGGAGCACGATCGTGGCCAGCAGGGCCACCGCGCCGGCGATGTAGAACACCGTGGTGATCGAGTCGGTGAAGCCGATCAGGATCGGCGTCTTGATCGCCTCCGGCAGCGACTGGATCACGCTGGTGTTCTCGGACAGGTTGCCGATGCTCCCGCCGGCGCCGGCCGGCAGCTGCCCGCCGAACGCCTTGGTGATGTTGGGCAGCAGCGTGTTGAACAGGACCGTCAGGAAGATCGCGACACCGGCGGTACCACCGATCTGGCGGAAGAACGTCGCCGACGCGGTCGAGACACCCATGTCGCTGCGCGGGCCGGCGTTCTGCACCGCGATGATCAGCGTCTGCATGCACTGGCCGAGGCCGAGCCCGATGATGGCGGCCGCGACCAGCGGGTGCCACAGCGGCGAGTCGTACTTGACCTGCGCGAAGAAGAACGCACCGGCGGCGATCATGAGGGTGCCCACGATCGGGAAGATCTTGTAGCGGCCGGTCTTGCCGGTGAGCCGGCCGGACACGATCGAGCTGGTCATGATGCCCGCCATCAGCGGCAGCATCAGCAACCCGGACTCGGTCGGCGTGTAGCCCTGCACGACCTGCATGAACTGCGGGATCATCGTGATCGCGCCGAACATCGCGACACCGACGATGACACCGCCGATGATCGCCACGGTGAACGTCGAGTTCTTGAACAGCCGCAGCGGGATCAGCGCGGCGTCCTTCATCCACCGTTCGATCGCGATGAACGCGATCACGCCGACGCCGCCGACGACGTAGCAGAGGATCGACTTCCCGTCGCCCCAGCCCCACTTCTGGCCCTGCTCGGCGACGATCAGGAACGGCACGACCGCGACGACCAGAGCGAGGGCGCCCCACCAGTCGATCTTGTGCTTCTGTGGGACGTGCGGCACGTTCAGCACGCGGGCGACGACGAACAGCGCGATGATGCCGATCGGGACGTTGATCAGGAAGACCCAGCGCCAGCCGTGGATGTCGTAGCCGAAGATGCTGCCGGCGTGCTCGATGCCGGCGAAGAAGCCGCCCAGCACCGGGCCCAACACCGTGGACAGGCCGAACACCGCGAGGATGTAGCCCTGGTACTTGGCCCGTTCCCGGGGCGGCACGATGTCGCCGAGGATCGTCATGGCCAGCGACATCAGGCCGCCGGCGCCGAGGCCCTGCACCGCGCGGAACGCGGCCAGCTGGTACATCGACTGCGCGAAGGCCGAGGCCAGCGAACCGGCGACGAAGATCGTGATCGCGGCCAGGTAGAACGGCTTGCGGCCGTAGATGTCGGAGAGCTTGCCGTAGATCGGCGTGACGATCGTCGAGGTGATCAGGTACGCCGTGGTCGCCCACGCCTGCAGGTCGAACCCGTGCAGGTCGTTGGCGATCTTGACGATCGACGTACCGACGATCGTCTGGTCGAGCGCGGCGAGGAACATGCCGCACATCAGGCCGCTCAGGATCGTGACGATCTGGCGGTGGCTCAGCCGGGGTGGTTGGCCCACCTCGGGCAGGGCCGGAGCTTCGGTGGTGGAACTCATGCGTTGGCCCCCTTGGCCGGAGCAGCGGCGGACGCCTGGGCGTCGGCCAGCTGTGGAGAGTGGTTCTCGATACCTGTGTTGAGCCGGCCGAACAGCGTGTTCAGGGTCTGGATCTCCCCTTCGGTCCAGTCCCCGAGCACGTCGGCCAGCCACTGGTTGCGCTGCTTGCGGTTCTCTTCGAACACCCGCATGCCCTCGGTCGTCGGCGCGAGCAGGCACGCCCGGCCGTCCTCGGGATCGGCCTGGCGTTCGACCAGGCCGTGCTGGACGAGTGAGCTCGACTGCCGGCTGATCGTGGAGATCTCCGAGTGGAGTGACTCGGCGAGCCTGCTGGTCCGCTGCGGGCCCTCGTGGATGAGGGTGAAGAGGATCGCGTAGGCCGCCCGCTCGATGCCGTCGGGACCCTGCTTGGACACCTGGGACTTCGCCTTGTTGATCAAGCGGACCAGGCGCACGAGCTCGTGCCCGAGCTGGTCGGCGAGGTCCAGCTCGGCTTTGGGCCGGGTGGCGGAGCTGTTCGGTGCCATGGATGGAGTCCTTCACGGCGTTGGTTGGCGGCTGCAACTAGTTGCCTCAGGCAAGGATGTGCCTTCACCACCGGTTATGCAAGCGGAGGCCGGGTCGATGTGTCGGAACACACTTTAGTTGTCATACGCAAGCAGTTTCCCGCGGGCTCCCGGAACAAACGCGGCGGCACCCGGTTGGTACAGCTATGACGGACGACACAGCGTTGAAGGACTTCCTCGCCACGCGCCGCCACGGCGTGCTGGCCACGATCCGCCGCGACGGGCGGCCCCAGCTGTCCACGATCACGCACCTCTACGACGCCGGGACGAACACGATCACCGCGTCGATCACCGAGACCCGCGCGAAGACGAAGAACATGCGCCGCGACCCGCGGGTGACCTACCACGTGGGCAGCGAAGACGGCTGGAGCTACGTCGTCGCGGAGGGCCGCGCGTCGCTGACGGCGCCGGCGGCTTCGCCGGACGACGAGACCGTCGAAGCGCTCGTGGACTACTACCGCCGGGCGGCGGGCGAGCACCCCGACTGGGACGAGTACCGCGCCGCGATGGTCAGCGACCAGCGCGTCCTGCTCCGGGTGCACGTGGACAAGCTGCTGGGACTGGTCCGGTAGGGGCGATTTTGAAATAGAAGTTCCGCAGTGCGGAGTATTCGGGCTTACCATGAAAGCCATGAGCGACGAAGCTTTGGTCACCCGGCTGCGCGACCTGCTCGGCAAGAGCGCCGTGCTCACCGACACCGACGTCACGGCGTCGTACGCGCGCGACATGATGCCGCTGGCGCCCTCGGGGCAGCCGTTGGCGGTGGTCCTGCCCGCGAACGTCGAGGAGGTGCAGGCGGTCGTCAAGGCCTGCGCCGAAGCCGGGGTGCCGATCGTGCCGCGCGGGGCGGGCAGCGGCCTGTCCGGCGCGGCGAACGCGATCGACGGCTGCGTGACGCTGTCGCTGACCAAGCTGAACGAGATCGTCGAGATCGACCCGGGCAACCGGCTGGCGGTCGTCCAGCCGGGCGTGGTCAACCTGGACTTCCGCAACGCGGTGGAGAAGCACGGGCTCTTCTACCCGCCGGACCCGTCGAGCTACGACTGGTGCACGATCGGCGGCAACCTGTCGACCAACGCCGGCGGCCTGTGCTGCGTGAAGTACGGCGTCACGACGGACTCGGTGCTGGGCTTGGAGGTCGTCCTGGCGGACGGGTCCCTGCTGAAGACGGGCCGCCGGACGGTGAAGGGCGTGGCGGGCTACGACCTGGCCCGGCTGTTCGTCGGCAGCGAGGGCACGCTGGGCGTGATCACCCAGGCGACGGTCCAGCTCAAGCCGCTGCCCCAGGCCCCGGCGACGCTGGTCGCGGGCTTTTCGACGACCGAGGCCGCGGGCGAGGCCGTGGCGCGGGTCGTGCGGGAGGGGCTCGTGCCGTCGCTGCTGGAGATCATGGACGCGTCGTCGATCAAGGCGTCCGAGACGTACTTGAAGACGGACCTCGGCGCGGGTTCGGACTGCCAGGCGCTGCTGCTGGGGCAGTCGGACGCGGGCGGCGAGGTCGCGCGCCGGGAGCTGGCGGCGCTGGAGCAGATCTGCGTCGACTGCGGGGCGGATCTGGCCTACACGACGGAGGACCTCGAAGAGGGGCGGATGCTGCTGCAGGCCCGCCGGGTGGTGCTGACGGCCTTGGAGACGTACGGCCTGTGGCTGACCGACGACGTTTGCGTGCCGCGCACGCGGATCGCGGAGCTGATCCGCGGCTGCGAGAAGATCAGTTCCGAGGTGGGGCTGCGCATCGCGGTGGTCGGCCACGCGGGCGACGGCAACATGCACCCGACGATCGTCTACCAGCCCGACGACCCGGACGAGTTCGCGCGGGCGCAGCGGGCGTTCGACGAGATCCTCGAGGTCGGGCTGTCGCTGGGCGGGACGGTGACCGGGGAGCACGGGGTCGGGAAGATCAAGCGGGAATGGCTGGAGCGGGAGATCGGCCCGGTGGGCATGCGGGTCCACCGCCAGATCAAGGCGGCTCTGGACCCGGGGAACCTGTTCAACCCGGGGTCGATGTTCTCGATGACCTGAGGAGTTCGCGGGGTTCGGGCCTGGTTCGAGAGCCGGTCTCGGATGGGCCGGCGGCCTCGCCTCGCCGAGCGACCGCGCCGGCGTGAGTTGGCTGCTGCCGCTTGAGTCGCCGGTCTAGCGGCCCCCTCGGCTTTGGGCTGTCCGCCACGCCTGAGTCCCCGGTCTCGCCGCGGCGAAGCAGGACCTCGCCGTACGAAAGCCCGCCGCTGACCAAGTCGGGCCCTCCGAAACCGAGCGATCCTCAGTCGGGTTGGCGAGAGCGGTCCGCCCCGCCTGAGCCAGTGGTACTCCGCCCGGGAAACGAAAAGGGCCCCACCGCCGACCGGTGGGGCCCTCCGAGTCCGAGCTTCAGTCCTTGATCCGCGGAATCCGCTGCGTGACCTCCGGGTCGGTCTCCGTGGCCGCCGCCTTCTTCTCGCGCCGCGACTTCAGGTACTCCAGCCCGATCGGGACCACCGAGATCAGCACGATCAGCACGAAGATCGCGTCGACGTTGTTCGCGATGAACGACACCCCGCCCAGCAGCGAACCCAGCACCGTGATGCCCGCCGCCCAGAGGATGCCGCCGATCACCGTGTACGTGAAGTAGCGCTTCGGGTCCATGCGGCCGATGCCCGCGATCCACGTGATGAACGTCCGGACGAACGGCACGAACCGGGCCAGGACGACCGCCTTCGGGCCGTGCTTGTCCAGGAACTCGTGCGTCTTGTCCACGTACTCGCGCTTGAAGAACTTCGAGTCCGGCCGGTTGAACAGCTTCGGCCCGACGAAGTAGCCGATGTAGTAGCCGACCACGTTGCCGAGCAGCGCCGCGGCTGTCACCAGCACGCAGACCAGCCACAACGGCGCGTCGAGGGTGCCGTTCGCGATGAACAGGCCCGCCGTGAACAGCAGGGAGTCACCGGGCAGCACCGGAAAGACGCTGCTCTCGATGAAGATGATCAGGCACAGGACCGCGATGACCGGCGTCGTCAGGCCGCTCAGCAAGTGCTGCGGGTCCAGCCATGACGGCAGCAGCGACATCGTGTTGACCGTGCTCTGGGCGAGAATCACCCCAAAAACGGTACAGGGTCACCCTGAGTCGTTACTGAGACCCGGTCAGACCAGCGTCAGCAGGCCCACCACGGACCCCGCGGCGAGGCCCAGCAGCACCGCCAGCAGCAAGATCCAGTACGCGGGCAGCTGCGCCGACTGCCGCGCCGGGGGCGGGGGTGGCGGCGCCGGTGAGTACGCCGTGGGCGCTTCGGACGCCGCGTCCAGGGCCGCCCGCTCGCGCTCCAGGGAGTCCGCGCTCGCGCCCGACAGCAGCCCGTACGCCGACGGCAGCTCGTTGATCGCGCTGGTCGGCACGGCGTCGGTGCCCGGCTCGGTTTCCCGGGGCGACGCCGACGGGGCGAAGACGGCTTGCGCGCGAAGGGCGTCCGCCAGCAGCTGCTCGGGGTCCTTCGGCTCGCTCATCTCCGCCCGTCCGCTCGTCGAGAATCAAGTACTCAAGGTAGCCGTACCCACCTCGGCGACCCACTCACCCCGGCGCAGCACCTTCGCGGGCCGCAGGTCCTGGTCGAGGACGACGATGTCGGCCACGTACCCGGGGCACAGCATCCCCGTGCGGTCGGCGATGCCGAGCAGCTCGGCGGGCCGTTGCGACGTCGCGTGCACCGCGTCGAGGATGCCGAGTTTCGCACCCCCGACCAGATTGCGGAAGGCGGTGTCCATCGTCAGGGTGCTGCCGGCCAGCGAGCCGTTGTCGGCGAGGGTGGCGACGCCGTCGTGGACGTCGACCTCCAGCCGGCCCAGCGTGTAGCGGCCGTCGGCGGCGTCGGTCGCGGACATCGCGTCCGTGATGAGCACCGTCCGGTTGCGGCCCGCGTGCTTCGCGGCCAGCCGCACCACCGTCGGGTGCAGGTGGACGAGGTCGCAGATGAGCTCGATCGTGATGCGCTCGTCATCGAGCAGTGCCCCGACCGGGCCCGGCTCGCGGTGGTGCAGCGGCCGCATGCCGTTGAACAGGTGGGTCGCGACGGTCGCCCCCGCGTCGATGGCGGGCAGCAGCTGCTCCTCGACGCCGTCGGTGTGCCCGATGGCGGCGATCACGCCCGACTCGGCCAGCTGCCGGACGGCCTTGATCCCGCCGTGCAGCTCCGGGGCGATGGTGACCATCCGGATCGCGCCCTGGCCGGCGCGCAGCAGCTTGTCGACCGTGCCGGTGTCCGGCTCCAGGAGCGTCTCGGGGTCGTGCGCCCCGCAACGGGCCTTCGAGATGAACGGCCCCTCCAGGTGGATGCCCGCGACCTCGCCGTCCTGGACGAGCTCACGCAGCGCCGCGACCTGGTCACGCAGGATGTCCACCGGGTCGGACACCAGGCTGGCGAGCATGGTCGTGGTGCCGTGACGGCGGTGCGCTCGCACCGCCGTCAGGAGCTCCTCGGGATCGAGGGAGGTGAACGAAGCACCTCCCCCGCCGTGGCAGTGGGTGTCGATGAACCCGGGCACGACCAGTGCCCCACCGACGTCGACGTGCTCGCCCGACGGCGGGGTCCCGGAACCCACGCCGGCGATCCGCCCGTCGGAGACGGCTACCCAGCCGTCGTCGAGTACACGGTCCGGGGCAGCGACCCGGCCGCCCATGATCACGAAATCTCCGGCGCCTCTCACGCACCCCAGCATATATTGGTCTGGACCAAGCATGGTGATACGACTCAGTGATCGGAGTGGTCCACCCGGGTCACTGTGGGGCCTGCATGGCCTTCTGGAGTGCCTCGAGCGCCCGGCTGGCGGTCGACTTAACGGTACCCTTGGAAATGCCTGCGGCCTCAGAGATTTCGGCTTCGCTCAGCCCACCGTAGTAACGCAGCACCAGCACTTCGCGCTGGCGGGGCGGCAGTTTGGACAATGCGGACACGACGGCCTGGTGCTCGCTGGACAGCATCGCGAGGCTCTCCGCGGACCGCGCGTTGACCGCGTGCGGGGGCACGTACTCGCGGGCGGTCTTGCGCCGGCGCAGCACGCTGCGCGACCCGTTGACCACGGCGGTGCGCAGGTAGCCGACGGCGGCCGCGGCGTCGCGGAGCCGGCCCCAGTTGCGATGCAGGCCGGTGAAGGCCTCCTGGACGACGTCTTCCGCGGTCGCGGGCTCGTCCACCAGCAGAATCGCCAGCCGGACCAGCCGCATGCGGTGCTGGCGGTAGAGGTCTTCGAGGGTCAGCGGCGCGGCTGTCTGCGCCGGGGCCGGACCGTCCATGACCCGCAGGTGACCGAGGGTCGCCTCGACACTGCGTTCCGCATTGCCCTCGAGCATGAACCCCTGCCTGTCCTCGACCCCGGTTTGCACGGTGCGTCGCGTCAGCAGGCTCCCGGTATTCACAGCGTTCACACAGCTACTGACGCACGCCCAGCCTATCGGGTTGGCTTGCCGTCGCCACAGATCGGTTGCCGTGACACGGGTAGGTTCGGACGCGTACCGCCCGCGCGACCCCGGAGAGCCCCCATGGCCTGGTTCCTCGTCGAAATCACCTACGTCCAGGAAAAGATGCCGGAGGTCCGGCCGCGGCACCGCGAGTTCCTGAGCAAGCTGGCCGAGCAGGGCCGCGTCGCGGTCGCCGGCCCGCTGGGCGACGGCACCGGCGGCCTCACGCTCTACCAGGCCGACGACGAGGCGCACCTCAAGGAGACGATCGACCAGGACCCGTACTTCCTGGAGGGGGCCATCGCCGAGCGGAGCGTCCGCGAGTTCAAGCCGGTGATCGGCGCCTGGCTGCCCGCGGAGTCATAGGTCGAGCACGGCGGGGCCGCGGTCGACGCAGATCCGCACGGACGAGCCGTCGGCCGCCGGCACCGCGCAGGTCCCGCAGAAGCCCTGGCGGCACGAGTACGGCGTCGCGGGCCGCGCCTCGAGGAGGACGTCGAGCGCGGTCCGGTCGCCCGGAACCTGCAGCACTCGCCCTGACCTGCGCAAAGTCAGCTCGAACGGCTCGCCGTCGACGATCGGCGGCGGCGCGAACCGTTCGAAGTGGACGGCTTTGGCGCCGGTCAGCGCCAGGTCGACGCGGACGCCGGTGATCATCGGCACCGGGCCGCAGCAGTACACCGCTGCCCCTTCGGGCAGATCTTCCAGCAGCTCCGCGCCCGACGCCGGGACGCCGTATTCGGTGTCCGGGCGGATCCGGACGCGGTCGTCGTCCGGCAGTTCGTCCAGGAACGGCATCGACTCGCGGCTGCGGCCGGTGTAGACCAGTCGCCAGTCGGTGCCCTTCGCGGCGGCTTGCCGGACCATCGGCAGGATCGGCGTGATCCCGATGCCGCCCGCGATGAACAGGAACGGGCCCTCGCCGACGAGGGGGAACGCCGTCCGCGGGCCCCGGGCGGTCACCCGCGTCCCCGGCTCGAGCGCGTGGACCTCGGCCGACGCGGCGCCGATCTTCCGCACGGCGATGCGGTAATGATCCTTTTCGGACGGATCGCCGCAGAGCGAGTACTGCCGCACGAGACCCGAGGGCAGCACCAGGTCGATGTGCGCGCCCGGCCGCCAGCCCGGTAGCGGCCCGCCGTTCCCGAGACGCAGGCTCACGACCCCGTCGGCTTCCGGGCGGACGGCCTTGACCAGCAGCGGAAGGTTCCGGTCCACCACGCGCACCGGCGGCCGCCGTCGGCCGCTGAATTGCGACATCCGGCGGTAGACGCCCACGACACCGACCAAAGTGGACATCAGGTGGTCGGTCCGGCCGCTGCCGTCCAGCCGGGCGGGCCGGCCGAGCGTCACTCCGCCGCCCGGGCGGCCGGGGAACTCGCCAGGTAGGCCACCGCCTGCTCGGTGCTCCCCGTCTCCGTCGGGTGGTACGTCTTCCGGAAGTACGGCCGGATCTCCCGCAGCAGCTGACGTCCGCTCGGCAGCAACCCGCGCTTCGCCGCACGGCGATACGCCCTCAGCGAAGCGCGGCCCGGGCGCGTCGGATCGTTATGCATCAGATATCGCGTGCCGCGGGCGAAGACCCACGCCAGCACCGGTGTCACCGCCGCCATGCTGCGCACGCGGCGCGTGTAGCGGCCGTCCAAGTGCGTGAAGAGGTCGAACGCGACCGACCGGTGCTCGACCTCCTCGGCGCCGTGCCAGCGCAGCAGGTCGAGCATCACCGGGTCGGCGCCGGCGTCCTCCAGCGGCGCGTCGAGCACCCACTGGCCGAGGAACGCCGTGTAGTGCTCGATCGCGGCGACGATCCCGAGCCGTTCGACCAGCCACTCCTCGGCCGCGCGCCCGGTCAGGCCGCGGTCGCCGAGCAGCTTCCGGAACAGCCACTCCATCTGCGCGATGAACGGCCGCACCGGGACGCCGGCGGCCTCGAGGTGCGCCGCCGCGCCGTCGTGGGCCTCGGCGTGCACCGCCTCCTGGCCGATGAACCCGAGGACGTCCGCCTTGAGCCGCTCGTCGCGGATCAGCGGCACGGCCTGCTTGAACACCTCGACGAACCAGCGCTCGCCTTCCGGCAGCGCCAGGTGCAGGACGTTGATGGTGTGCGTGGCCTGCGGTTCGCCGGGGATCCAGTGCATCGGCAGCGCCGCCCAGTCGAACTCGACGTTGCGCGCGTGGAGGACGAGCTGCTCGTCCCCCGCGGTCATGACGCCCGGCCGGACAGCTCGTAGTCGGCCGGGTCCACCTTCCGCGTCTCCAGCCAGTAGCGCCAGGTGAAGCCGGGCCAGATCGTCCGGTTGACGCCCTTGGCGTCGAGGTACCAGCTCTTGCAGCCGCCCTGCGTCCAGACACCCTTGACCAGCTTGTCCTGGATCTCCTGCTGGAACTTGTCCTGCACGCCCGGCCGGACGTCGAGCGCGGCGGCGTCGCGGGAGTCGGCGAGCTTGATCGCGTCGACGACGTACCGCGACTGCGACTCGATCATGAAGACGACGGAGTTGTGGCCCAGCGCGGTGTTCGGCCCGAGCAGGAAGAACAGGTTCGGGAAGCCGGAGACGGTGATGCCCTTGTGCGTCTGCATCCCCTCGGCGGCCCACTCCTTCGCGAGGTTGCGGCCGTCGACGCCGGTGATGTCGAGGTACTCCAGCGCGTCGGTGACCTTGAACCCGGTGCCGTAGATGATCGCGTCGACCTCGTGCTCGACACCCGCGGCGTCGACGATCGAGTGCGCCTTGACCTCCTTGACGCCGGCGGTGTTCACGTCGACGTTCGGCCGGTTCAGTGCCGGGTAGTAGTCGTTGGAGATCAGGACGCGCTTGCAGCCCATCGTGTAGTCGGGCGTGACCTTCTTGCGCAGCGCGCGATCCTGGATGCCCTTCGCGATGTTGCGCTTGGCGATCAGCTCGCCGGCCTTCATGATCGCCGGGTGGCCGTTGAAGCCGATGGCCCGCGCTTCGAGCAGCCAGTACAGCGCGTTGCGGTACAAGCGCTGGGTGCCCGGGACGCGCTTGAAGAGCGTCTGCGCCCACGACGGCATCGCGTGGTCGGGCTTCGGCATGATCCACGGCGGAGTGCGCTGGAAGAGCGTCAGCTCGGCGACGTCCGGGGCGATCTTCGGGACGAACTGGACGGCGCTGGCGCCGGTCCCGACCACGGCGACCTTCTTGCCGCGCAGGTCGTACTCGTGGTTCCACCGCGCGGAGTGCCAGGTCTGGCCCTTGAAGTTCGCGATCCCGGGCAGCTCGGGGACCTGCGGGATGTGCAGGCCGCCGACGCCGGAGACGAGGAACTGCGCGACGAACTCGCGGCCGTCCTTGGTCGTCGCCGTCCAGCGGCGCTCGCGCTCGTCCCAGTGCGCGCCGGTGAGCTCGACGCCGAACCGGATCTTCTCGCGCAGCCGGTACTTGTCCGCGACACCCTTGAGGTACTCGAAGATCTCCGGCTGCGGCGAGAACGACCGCGACCAGCCGGGGTTCTGCTCGTACGAGAACGAGTACATGTGCGACTGCACGTCGCACGCGCACCCGGGGTAGGAGTTGTCGCGCCAGGTGCCTCCCACCTCGTCGGCCTTCTCCAGGATCACGTAGTCCCGGATGCCGGCCTTTTCGAGCTGGATCGCCTGGCCGAGCCCGGAGAACCCGGTGCCCACGATCACGACCTTGAACCGCTCGGTCATCTGTCGGCCTCCGCTGCTTCGAGGATGCTGCCGAGATGACGTTACCTCAGGTAACAGTTACTTGGAAGTACTACCTACTGGTTAGTACGTCCCGCCGAGCTTCGTGTGGTCCCAGCTGACGACCTTCGTCGGCCGGAAGATCAGGCCGACGCGTTTCGGGGCCTGACCTGCGATGAAGGCCCTCAGCTCGTCGGGAACCGGGTCGCCGGGCTTGGCGCCGGCGTAGCGCTGCATGAGCGTGATCCCCATCCGGGTGACTTCTTCGGTGTCCTCGACGATCTCGACGTCGGCCTCGAGCGAGACGCCGCGCAGCTTCTCGTAGCTGTCGCCGTCCTCGATGAGCACCGTCGCCTCCGGCAGGCGCCGGAGGTTCTTCGCCTTCTGCGAGGTGCCGTACGTCCAGGTCGCGACGCCGCCGTCCTCGTGCGGGAAGTACCAGAGCGGCGCGAGGTGCGGGCGGCCGTTCGGGCCGACGCTGGCGACGTTGATGACCTTCTGCTCGGCGAAGTACGCGCGCACTTCGTCCTCGGTCATCCGGATCTGGTCACGACGGGACATCTTCACCCCTTGGTGGCGGCCCGGCCGCCGTGGCCGGTGACCGCCGACTCGAACGCGCCGCGCGCCTCGATGTCGGCCAGCGCGGCCTTGTCCGCCGAAGGTACCCGGCTGCGGGACCCGATTTCGATGATCGGCGGGAGGAACGCGCGCAGCAGCTTGAGCCCGCCGACCCAGCGCGGCACGTGGATGGTCCGGGCGCGCTTGAGGATGCCGGCTTCGAGGTCGTCGAGGGCGACGTCGAGCGGGTAGGTCTTGCCGATCAGGCCCGGCATCGACGCGCGGAGCTTGCCGAACACGGGGTGCGCGTCGGCGCTCTCGACGAGGTCGGTGCGGATCCACGTCGGGTGCGCGACGCCGACCTTGACGCCCAGGTGGGCGACCTCGGCGCGGAGGCTGTTGGAGAAGGCTTCGACGCCGGCCTTGGCGGCGGAGTAGTTCGCCATGCCCGGCGCGTGCGTGATCGCGGCGAGGCTGGAGATGGCCAGCAGGTAACCCTTGCGCTCGATGACGTGCGGGAGCGTGACGCGGAACGTGCGCCAGACGCCGAGCAGGTCGACCTCGATGACCTTCTCGAACGCGGCGCGGTCGACCGAGCGGACGAAGCCCGCGGTCGCGATGCCGGCGTTGGCGATGACGATGTCGATGCCGCCGAAGTGCTCGACGACGCCCTTCGTTGCCTTCTCCAGGTCGTCCCAGCTGGTGACGTCGGCTTCCCAGGCGTGCGCGTTGGGCCCGATGCGGTCGGCGACCTTCTTCTGCTCGTCGGCTTCGAGGCCGACGAGGGCGACCTTCGCGCCGCGCGCGGCGAGCCGTTCGGCCAGTCCGGCGCCGATGCCGCGGGCGGCGCCGGTGATCAGCACGACCTTGCCGTCGACCTTCTTGGTGCCGCTCAGCAGCGAAAACGGGTTGGCCACGGTGCCCTCCTAGACGTCACTTGAGGGCACCGTACCTCACCTTACTGGCAGTAAGCTACCCAGAAGTAGGTTTCAGGCTTCGCTCAACGCGGTGATTTCGGCGTCGGTCAGTTCGAGGCTCACCGAGGCGATCAGGTCGGTGAGCTGCTCGGGCGTCCGGGCGCTGGCGATCGGCGCGGCGACCGTCGGCTGCCGCCGCAGCCAGGCGAGCGACACCGTGGCGACCGAGACACCGTGCGCCGCGGCGACCTCGTCGAGCCTGGCCAGCACGCGCTCGCCGTTTCCGTCCAAATAGGACGAAGCACGGGCGGCGCGCGGGCTGTCGACCACGTCGTCCTTCGTGCGGTACTTGCCGGTCAGGAAGCCCTTCGCGAGGGAAAAGTACGGCAGCGTGGCGAGGCCTTCGCGCGCGACGAGCGGGGCGAGATCACGCTCGTAGTCGCGCTCGACGAGGTTGTAGTGCGGCTGCAGCACGGCGTACCGCGCGAGGCCGTTCTTGTCCGAAATGGACAGTGCCTCGGCGAGCCGTTCGGCGCTGTAGTTGGACGCGCCGAGGTGGCGGACCTTGCCCGCGCGGACCAGGGCGTCGAACGCGCTCAGCGTCTCTTCGAGCGGGGTGTCCGGGTCGTCGACGTGCGCGTAGTAGAGGTCGATGTGGTCGGTCTTGAGGCGGCGCAGCGAGTCCTCCGCCGCGGCTTGGATGTTCTTCGCGGACAGGCCGGGCCGGCCCTCCCACATGCCGACCTTGGTCGCGACGACGACGTCGTCCCGGTTGCCGCGCGCGGCCAGCCAGTTGCCGAGGATCTCCTCGGAGCCGCCCCCGCCGCCGTAGAGGTCGGCGGTGTCGACGAAGTCGCCGCCGGCGGCGGTGTAGGCGTCGAGCACGGCGAAGGACTGCGGCTCGTCCGCCGTCCAGCCGAAGACGTTGCCGCCGAGGTTGAGCCCGTAGACGTCGAGGTCGGTGTTTCCCAGCTTGGTCATGTCTTCGACAGTAATTCGCCGGACCCGGGAGGAAAATCGCCGTCCCACGCGTTGGAGTGTTCCATGGCTATCGAACTGGGCAAGCTCGGGATCTGGCGGTACCACGCAAACGTCGACGCGAAGTTCGCGGCGGAAGCGGAGAAGCTCGGCTACGGGGCGATCTGGCTGGGCGGCTCGCCCAGCGGGGACGACCTCGCGTCGGTGGACGGCCTCCTGGAAGCGACGGACTCGCTGGTCATCGCGACCGGCATCGTCAACATCTGGCAGGACGAGCCGGCGGACATCGCCCGCGTCTACGAGCGCATCGCGGCGAAGTACCCCGATCGCTTCCTGCTGGGCGTCGGTGCGGGCCACCGCGAAGCGACGAAGGAGTACAAGAAGCCGTACGCGGCCTTGGTCGACTACTTGGACGGCTTGGACGCGGCGGGCGTCCCGGTTTCCGGACGCGCTTTGGCGGCGCTGGGACCGAAGGTGGTGGAACTGGCGGGCAAGCGCACGGCGGGTGCGCACCCCTACCTGACGACGCCGGAGCACACCCGCTCGACGCGCGAGATCCTGGGCGAGGGCCCGCTGCTGGCGCCGGAGCACAAGGTCGTTTTGTCGACCGACGCGGCCGAGGCGCGCGCGATCGGCCGTCAGACGGTGAAGTACTACCTCGGGCTGTCGAACTACGTGGCCAACCTGCGGAAACTGGGCTTCACGGACGACGACCTCTCGGGCGAGGGCAGCGACCGGCTGGTGGACGCCCTGGCCCTGCACGGCGACGCGGCGACGATCGCGCAGGGGTTGTCGGCGCACCTGGAGGCGGGGGCGGACCAGGTCGTGGTCCAGGTGCTGAACGAGGACCCGTGGCCGGGCTACCGCGCGCTGGCCGCCGAGCTGCTGTGATCCCCGTCCGGCCGCCGGTTCGCCCGGCGGCCGGACACACCCCTTCTGAACCGATTCCACGTGCGCAAAAGTTTCTGCCCGGGGACCGGTGTGCGGCGGCGGTCCACCTCGTACGATGCGGTCGGGACCCATCCCTGCCAAGGAGGAATACCGATGCCCATCGCGACCCCCGAGGTCTACGCGGAGATGCTCGACCGGGCCAAGGCGAACGAGTTCGCCTACCCGGCCATCAACGTGACCTCGTCCGAGACCGTGAACGCCGCCATCCGCGGGTTCGCCGAGGCGGAGAGCGACGGAATCATCCAGGTCTCCACCGGCGGTGCGGAGTTCGCGTCGGGCCAGAAGGTCAAGGACATGGTGACCGGCGCGACCGCGCTCGCGGAGTTCGCCCAGGTCGTGGCGGCCAAGTACGACATCAACGTCGCGCTGCACACCGACCACTGCCCGAAGGACAAGCTGGACGGCTTCGTCCGCCCGCTGCTCGAGATCTCGGCCGAGCGCGTCAAGAACGGCCAGAACCCGCTGTTCCAGTCCCACATGTGGGACGGCTCGGCGATCGACCTCGACGAGAACCTCGAGATCGCCGCGGAGCTGCTCGCCAAGGCGGCCGCCGCGAAGATCATCCTCGAGGTCGAGATCGGCGTCGTCGGCGGCGAAGAGGACGGCGTCGAGGCGGAGATCAACGAGAAGCTGTACACCGCCGAAGGCGACTTCCTGAAGACGATCGACGTCCTGGGCGCCGGCGAGAAGGGCCGCTACCTGCTGGCGGCGACGTTCGGCAACGTCCACGGCGTGTACAAGCCGGGCAACGTGAAGCTGCGCCCCGACGTGCTGAAGGGCGGCCAGGAGGCGGCGGCGAAGAAGCTTGGCCTGGACAGCGGCGCGAAGCCGTTCGAGCTGGTCTTCCACGGCGGCTCGGGCTCGCTCCCGGAGGAGATCCGCGAGGCGGTGTCCTACGGCGTGGTGAAGATGAACGTCGACACGGACACGCAGTACGCGTTCACGCGCCCGATCGTGGACCACTTCTTCAAGAACTACGACGGCGTCCTGAAGATCGACGGTGAGGTCGGCAACAAGAAGGTCTACGACCCGCGCTCGTACCTGAAGGCCGCTGAGGCCGGGATGGCCCAGCGGGTCGTCGAAGCCTGCCAGGCCCTCGGCTCGGCGGGCACGAAGGTCAAGTAGCTCGGACACGCGAAGGGGCCGCCACGGGTCGTGGCGGCCCCTTCGTCGTGCTCAGACCTCCACGACTTCCAGCAGGCTCTCGAGACCGCGGAAGTCCTTCGCATTGCGGGTGTACAGCGGCAGGTCGTGCACGGAGGCGATCGCGGCGATCATCAAGTCCATCCGGCGCGGTCTGGGTGACCGGCCCGCGGCCACGGTCAGCGCGACCAGCGTGCCGTATCGCGCGGCGGCCTCGCCGTCGAAGGGCAACGGGGTGAATTCGACGATGGCCGCGCCCAGCTGCTCGTTCCGCAGCGCCTTCGTGGCCGGGTCCGCCGTCATGACGACGCCCTGGTGGAGCTCGGCCATGGTCACCGCGGTGATCTCCGGAAACTCCGGGAGCGAATTCGGGTCCAAACTGCCGAGCTCGATGTAGGTGCAGGTGTCGAGCACACCTACGGGGTGCCGGTCAGCCACGCTTGCGTTCCCACGGGTTGTCGTCGTCGCTGAGGCGATCGTCGCCGAAGAACTCGTCGGCATCCCGTCGCAGCTCGGCCGCGTCCACCCTGGGAAGTCGCTTGTGTCGCGCCACCAGTTCCGCCGCGGAGAACCGCTTCCGGCGGGATACCGGCCGCAGTTCGGCGATCTCCACGCCGTTGCGGGTGACGTGGTACGTCTCGCCGGCTTCGACCGCGTCCATGATCGCGGCCGAATTGTTCCGGAACTCCCGTTGGCTGATGATGTTCACCGAACGAGTGTAGCACCGTGTGCTACACCGTTACCCGCCTCGCTGACCAGCGACGGGAAGCCGGGCCGGCCGCGGCCCACAGCGCGAACACCCCGGCCAGGACCACCAACGCCGTCCAGTACGCCACCGGTGGCGCCGACTCCGTGTGCGCGTCGCCCAGAACCCATGGCCGGAACTGCGACTGCACCCACAGCGCCCCGAACCCGAACGCCGTCACCAGCAACGCACCTGCGGCCGCGCGCACGACGCCGTTGCTCATCGCGAACGCCAAGTCCACCGCCAGGCCCACGAAGAGCAGGTAGAACGGGACCGTCGACACCGGGAACCCGAGCCCCAGCAGCAGCGGCCACATCACCGACCGGTACGCGACGTACGCCAACGCCACCGCGGAAGCCGCCCAACGGAAACCCAACGTTCGCCGCGCCAGGGCCAAGATCAGCGCCATCACGCCGATGCCCCACAGCGGATACACCCACTCGGGGATCGGCATCGTGAAGTGCAGGATCGCCGCGCGGTCGACCGGGTGGCCGATCTGGTTCGCCGCGAACGTCAGCAGTGACGGCTCCGCCTCCGGCGCCCCGCGCTCCCACGCGCGCAGGCCCAGGATGCCGTACTCCTGCTGGCCGTTCGGGAAGAACGTGTTCTCCAGGAAGAACGCCCACAGCGCGAGCAGCACGCCCGTCCGGAAGCGGCCCGGCGGGGACAGCCGGAGCCAGCCCAGCAGGACGCCCGCCTGCATGATGCCCGTGCCCAGGTACAACATCATGTGGGACGGGCTCCACGCGGTCAGGTCCAGGCCGTTGACGCGGTGGTTGATCACGTCCAGCGGGGCCGCCACCAGGAACGTCAGCAGGCCGATCTGCATCAGCCGCAGGGACGTCTTGTCGGCCCCGAGGCCCGTGTAGCTGTGGATCGCCACCAGCACGACGATGATCACCGTGCCGACGGTGTTGATCAGGTGCGGGGGCGCCAGGTCGTCGCGCAGCCACATGAAGTGCCACGACATGTCCCACGACGAGCCCAGCAGCTTGAACGCGAACGCCGCCAGCCACATCCCGTAGCAGAACCGGAGCACCCAGTCCGGCGTCGGCTGCCCGGGGGCGCCGCGGTGCCAGTGCCGCGTGAAGAACAGCCGCGTCTTGCCGATGGGGCTGCGCGGGATCACGTCCACGGGGACGTCGACTGCCTTGGCCATGCCGGACATCATGGCCGGTCATGGTCACGAGTGGGTCAGGACAGTGGCAAAGACCGCCAAAATCGGGATTCACCCCTAAGGGTGGCGGATTTGCCTCCGGCGCGCGTGGCTTGGCATGGTGTGCCGCCATGATGCCGAAACGAGTTGTGGCCGCCGTCCTGGTCGGCGCTCTGGTCCTGGCCGGCGGTGGGGTTCTCGCGAGCCTGTTCTTCTGACCCGCGTGCAGAATGGGCGGCATGACGCACAACCTGCTCGGCCCCGAGCCGACGCTGCTGCCCGAGCACACCGCCGCCCAGGCCGCGCTCGACGCCGGGACCGACCCGGCCGCCGTCGCGGCCGAACACCCCGACTACAGCGAGGCCTGGGCTTCGCTGGCCGAGAAGGCCCTGGACGCGGGCGAGACCGTCGCCGCGTACGCGTACGCCCGCACCGGCTACCACCGGGGTCTCGACCAGCTGCGCCGCGCCGGCTGGAAGGGCTTCGGCCCGGTGCCGTGGTCGCACCGCCCGAACCAGGGGTTCCTGCGCGCCCTCGCCGTCCTCGGCAAGGCCGCCGGGAAGATCGGCGAGACCGAGGAGTACGACCGCTGCCGGACCTTCCTCGCCGACTCCGACCCCGCCGCCGCGGAAGCCACCGGCCTGAAGTGACGCCGCGGGCCCGGGACCGCGCGGTCCCGGGCCCTTCCGGCCTCAGAACCAGCCGCAGTTGACCGGCGCCGGCAGGCCGGCGAAGCGGCCCTCCAGCCACGCGAACGCCTCCGGGAACGCGCGCACCGCGGTGAGCACGTGCGTGGGCACCAGCGACGTGCTGAACTGCACCCGCACACCCTTGCCGCACCACGTCCGGCCCAGGTCGCGGTCCTGCGCGTAGGGCACGATGTCGTCGAGCGCGCTGTGGACGATCAGCACCGGCACCGACGGCTTCAGCGTCCCGATCTTCTGCTCGGCCACCCGTGACGCGTACGGCTCTTCGCCGAGGTACGCGGTGAGCGAGCGGCCGTCGGTGGTCAGCGTCGACGACTGCGTGAACGCGTGCGCCGCGATCGCCTCCACCGTGCACTCGGTGCGGACCTGCTCGAACAGCTGCTTGCCGCGCGCGTTGAGCAGCGCCGGGATGTTCAGCTCCGGGTACGCGTAGTTCATGCTCACCAGCGCGAAGCCGAGGAACCCGACCGCGTAGTGGCCGTCGAGGTTCTTCGCCACCGAAGCCAGGTCGGCCGGCACCGCGCCCGCGTACGCGCCCTTCAGCTTCAGCTCGGGTGCGTAGCTCGGCTGCAGCTCTGCCGCGGCGGCCGACGCGCCGCCGCCCTGGGAGTAGCCCGCGATCGCGACCGGGCCGTCGTCCGGCAGGCCCGCTTCCGGCAGCCGCTGGGCCGCGCGGATCGCGTCGAGCACCGCGTGCCCCTCGGACGCCCGGTTGACGTACGTGTGGTCGCCCGGCGTGCCGAGCCCTTCGTAGTCGGTCACGACGACGCCGTAGCCCCGCGTCAACAGCCCGGCGATGAACGGGCCTTCGTACTCGAACCCGGCGGCAAGCGCTTTCGACGGTGCGCAGTCGTCGCCCTCGCCCTGCGTGCCGACGGCGTAGGAGACGATCGGGCGCACGCCGGCGCCGTGCCACGCCGAACGCGGGGTCAGCACGGTGCCGGTGACCGCGATCGGCGAACCGTGCGTGTCGGTGCTGCGGTACATGATCCGCTGCACGTCCGCGTCGGCCTTGATCAGCTTGACCGGGTCGATGTAGAACGTCGACGCCTCGTGCCGGATGACGTCGCCGTCGCTCCCGGCCGGCAGTGGTGAAGGGGGATCGTAGAAGGACGCGGCGGAGGCGCCGGGTGCCACGAGAGCCAGGACGGAAACCGTGGCGACCGCCGCGGACAGGGCGCGGCGAGGGAAGATACGCATGCTTGCTCCTCGTTGAGCAGGGACAGTGCGCGGGGAACACCTTTTTGGACAGAGGTGTCGGAAAAAGAATCACGTGAGGTGGACCACCATGTCAAGCCCGGCTCCGCGCGGGCGGCCGCGCAAGCTCCCGGTCGGGGAGCAGCGCGCCCGCGTCCTGCACGCGACGGCGAAGGTCGTCGCGCAGCACGGGATGCAGGGCGCGACGATCGAGCAGATCGCGCGGGAAGCCGGCGTCTCCCGCCAGGCCGTCTACGAGCAGTTCGGTGACCGCGCGACGCTGTTTTCCGAGGTCGTGGCCGTCACGGAGGAGCAGGCGTTCGCCGCCATCGCGGGCCCGTCGGTGACCGACCCGCAGCCCGGTCTGCGGGCCTGGGCGCGGGCCAACTACGCCAACATGGTCACCTTCGTCGCGGACAGCCCGGAGGCCTACGGCGTGCTCCGCGCGGCCGAGCGCGCGGGCGACCCCGCTCTCACCCGGTTGAGGGAGAGGCTGGCCGTCGTCTACGCCGGCGCCGCCCGCAAGCGGTGGGCCGCGCACGGCATCGACTCCGGCCGCGCCGACCGCGCGCTCGTCACGCTCTTCTTCGCGATGACGGAGTCATTGGTGCAGGCGACGTGGGACGGCGAGCCGCCGGACCAGGAAGCCCTGATCGACCTGCTCACCGAATTCACGGTCGGCGGCGTCGCCCGCCTCCAGACGAAGGCGAGCGACGTCATCGACCGGCTGCGCTAAGCCGCGGCGAGGGCCACTTCCGCGGACCCCACCACCCGGTTCCGCCCGCCGTGCTTGGCCGCGTACACGGCCGCGTCGGCGGACGCCATCACTTCCTCGATCGACGACCCGTCGAGCGGGTAGGCGGCGACGCCGATCGACGCCGTCTGCCGTTCGATGTCGACGAAGGCGCCTTCGTTGGTCTTCGTGCTGATGATCAGCTCGCTGACCCGTTGCCGGATGCGTTCCGCCGTCACGATGGCGTCCTCTTTGGACGTCGACGGCAGCAGGGCCACGAACTCCTCGCCGCCGAACCGGCCGACCAGGTCGTGCGCCCGCGTCTCCTGCTTGACCACGGCCGCGACCGCCTTGAGCACGTCGTCCCCCGCGAGGTGCCCGTAGGTGTCGTTGATCCGCTTGAAGTGGTCGAGGTCGATCATCATGGCGCCGAAGCTGCCCTTGTCGCGCTCGGCGCGCGAGATCTCGCGCTGCGCGCCGTCCTGCCAGGTGGTGGCGTTGAGCAGCTGCGTCTTCTGGTCGGTGGTCGCCAGCTCCTCGAGCCGCTTGACCAGCACCGACCGCTGCAGCACGTACAGCGGCAGGATGACCAGCACCGAGAGCAGCGGCTCCTGGCCGAGCACCATCACCAGCAGCCCGCCGACGCACAGGGTCGACAGTTCGAGGAGGTTGTCGTCCATGCCCCCCAGGCAGCTCTCGACGGTCGCCTCCTCCGGGTTGGCGAGGTACAGGCCGAGGCCGGTGAGAGCCGCGTTGACCAGGAAGTACACCGCCACCGCGAGCGTGACGGCCGCGACGCTCAGCCCCGTCGAGAAGTGCGTGACGAGGCCGGCCGAGCACGCCGACAGCGTCGCGCTGGTGGCGTTCGCGGCGACCCGGTGCGGCTGGCCGGGACGGGTGCCCGACCAGCTGCGCAGCGCCAGGCCGACGTACAGGGTCACCCCGAGCAAGGTGACCAGCTGCGTCGGCAGCAGGAGCGCGGCGGGCAGCAGCCACACCGACGTCATGTTCATGTGCGGGCCGTCGCTCAAGATGCGCCGCTGGCGCTCGATCCGACGGCTGACCTCGGTCTGGGCCAGGGCGAGCGCCCCCAGCAGGCCGAGGATGCCCAGGTGCTTCAGCGTGATCGTGGTGGTGACCGTGGCGACGGCCGTCCAGCCCACCAGCACTGCGATCGCCACGAGCGTGACGGCGATCCAGCGAGGCGGCCGCCGCCACAGCGCCCAGCCCGCAACACCAGAAATCACGCCTTGTCCAGACCGTTCCCCCAATGTGACCATTTTTCCCCCAAACCCTTGCGCTCGGTGGTGGTGATGAACCACTCACGGACAGTTTCAGCCCGTTTGCCGTCTGTCCACAAGGGCCTTAGGTGTGTACATTTTCCGGGACGCCGGATCGAAGGGTGGCCAGCGATGCGTTCCAGAGATCAGTGAGCCGGAGCCGCGCCGCAAGGTCGCGATGACGAAGCCAGCGTGTCGAGCGTGCTCAGGCGTGTTCGGCGCGCTGGGTCTCAAAGTCATGCCCGCCTTCGCCCGCCCCTGAAAGCCGCGAGCGCCGCCACGCGAGCGCCAGCGGAGCCGTAAGTATCAATCCGGCAACGCCGAAGATGCCGACGGTCGTCTGCGCTCCGACGAGGTCCGTCAGCACACCGCCGATGAGCGGGCTCACGCCGAGCATCGTCGTCAGTCCCGTGTTCGACAGGCCCATCGTCTGGGCGCGGTTCTCGTCCGGCACCGAGAGCGTCAGCGACGCCGTCGCCTGCAGCAGCGCGACCGAGCCGAACGCGCCGGACAGGATGAACAGGCCGATCGACACCCACGGGTTCGGCTGCGCGAAGCCGGCCAGCATGGGCACCGCGCACAGCGCGGACAACGGCCCGATCAGCTTCGGCCGCACCTCGGCCGGCACCCAGCGCGTGAAGACGAAGGTGCCGATGACGCTGCCCACCGGGTCGGCCGCGAGCAGGAGCCCGACGAGCTCGGGCCCGCCGCCCGCCGACGAGACGTACGGCGCGGCGATGCCCTCGTAGACCGGCAGCAGGCCCATCAGCCAGGTGAACAGGACGAGCGCCCGCAGCGCGGGGCTGGCGAACGCCACCCGGCCGCCGGTGCCGATCATGGCGAAGAACGGCTTCCGCTTCTCGGCGTTCGCGGCCGGCGGCCGCGAACGCACGCCGAACCGGATGAAGGCGGCGGACAGCAGGAACGTGGCGGCGTCGAGCACCAGGGCGAGGTGCGGGTCGAGCGCCAGCAGCAGCGCACCGCCGCCGGCGAACCCGAGCAGCTGCGCCGTCTGCACGGTCATGCTCCGCACGCCCATGCCGACGACGAACCGGTCACCCTCGAGGATCTGCGGCAGCAACGCGAGCTGCGCGGCCTTGAACGGCGGGTTCAGCAGCGAGACGCCGGCGACGAGGACGCAGACCACCCAGAACGGCAGCGACGGGATGGCGACGAGCAGGATCAGCCCGGCTCGGATGAGGTCGACGGTGACCATGACGGTCCGGCGCGAGAACCGGTCGGCGAGGCCGGTCAGGAAGATGCCGCCGAGCAGCGAAGGGGCGAAGGTCAGGGCGTAGGTGAGGCCGGTCAGCGTGGCCGAGCCGGTGGCGGTGAAGACGAGGATGGACAGCGCGACCCTGGCCAGCTGGTCCCCGGCGATCGACAGCAGTTCCCCGAACCACAGCGCGCGGAACTCGGCGATCCCGAACACCTCGCGGAACGTGACGCGATCCCGCGGAGCTGCCATGCGCTTTCTCCCGACCTCTTGTGCAGACCGTGCCCTACGCATGACCGACGGTGACGAAAGGGCCGGTCGGTCATGGGGCAGTCACGGTACGTGAGTTACCTCAGTCAGTGTCCCGTGACTGTTGGTAAATCTCTAGGTTCTTTCGCCGGTATCCAAGGTGTCACGGAGCTTTCCTGAACGGGTCAGACGATAGCCCGCAGTGTCTGGCTGGTCGCCCAGGAGTCACCAATGGATCATTCCGTACCCGATGGGCGAAGGGCCAGAGGCAAAAGTAGCCACCTCGCGTTCGCGAGGTGGCTACTTGGTTCGAGCAGGTGGCCGGTGTCAGCCGTCGACGGCCAGGGCGTCCTCCGCCGGTGTCCGGTTCACCGCCGACGCGCGCTCGGCGTCCCTTTTGGCGACTTCCTCCCGGACGATCGGGATCACGTACCGGCCGAAGTCGATCGTGTCGCCGAGCATGTCGTAGCCCCGCGCCGACAGGATCTCGACGCCCAGGTCGTAGTAGTCCAGCAACGCCTGCGCCACCGTCTCCGGCGTCCCCACCAGCGCGTTCGAGTTGCCCGCGCCACCCGTGGCCGCCGCCGTCGGGGTCCACAGGGCGCGGTCGAACCGCTCGCCCTGCGCCGCCACCGCCAGGAGCCGCTGGGAGCCCGTGTTCTCCGGCTCGGTCAGCTTGTGCCGCCGGGTCAGCGGCTGCCCGCCCTTCGTGCGGTCCTTGATGGCCCCCACCGTCGCGTACGCCTTCTCCCAGGCCAGCTCCTCGGTCGGCGCGATGATCGGGCGGAAGGCGACCTGGATCCGCGGCACGTCCGTGCGGCCCGCCGCCTTGGCGGCGGCGTTGACCGCCTCGATCTGCTCCGCCGTCTGCGCGAGCGGCTCGCCCCACAGGCAGTAGATGTCCGCTTCGGCGCCCCCGGCGGCGTACGCGGCCGGCGACGAGCCGCCGAACGACACGCCCGGACGCGGCTTCTGCACCGGCCGCACGTCGGAGACGTAGTCGGCGAAGCGGTAGTACTCGCCCTCGAAGTCGAACGGCTCGTCCGACGTCCACGCCTGCTTGATGATCTGGATGGCTTCGCGCGTCCGGGCGTAGCGCTGGTCCTTCGTCAGGTAGTCGCCTTCGCGCTGCTGCTCGTGGTCGTTGCCGCCGGTGATGAAGTGGACCGTGAGGCGGCCGTCGGAGATCTGGTCGAGCGTCGCGAACGTCTTCGCCGCGAACGTCGGGTACGAGACGTTCGGGCGGTGCGCGAGCAGGATCTGCAGCTTGTCGAGCTTCGTGGCGACGTACGCGGCCGCCTGCGCGGGGTCCGGCGAGCCGGAGCCGTAGGCGAACAGCACGCGGTCCCAGCCGAAGTCCTCGTGCGCGCGGGCCAGGCGCAGCGTGTACTCCTTGTCGAACACCCCGCCCGACCGGGCGTGCGTCTCCGACCCGTCGTGCGTGCCCCCGATGCCCAGGAACTCCACCGGCATTCCGTCCACCTTCTCTCACGTCGGTACCGCCAGAGCTACGCCTGGCGTGCGAGAGCGGCAACGGAGTCCGCAGGGTGGAACTAGCGCCGGTGCGCCTCGATCACCTCGATCGACGCGCGGACCTGCTCGAAGGTGGGCGGGGCCGCCCGGTTGAACACGACGGTCAGGGACCGGCGCGGGATGACCACGAACTCGACGTCGACCCCGGCCGCCTCCGAAGCGGCCTCGACGACGTCTCGCCAGTGCTTCGGGTCGATCCCGTCCGGATCGGCCCATTCGTGCGCGAAGATCGCCCAGTTGCCCCTGAGCAGGGTGCCGACCACGTCCTGCGCGGTGTGGACGCGGTGCGGCGGACCTATCTCAGCGGCCAAGTCTTCGTCGTCGCGGCACAGCTGCCGAGGCCCGGGCGCCTGGGTGGACTACGGACAAATCCGCTCCTCTCGCCGTCGTGCCCCGGGGATTCGGCGCCGCCCGGCGGAGTGTTTGGTTTTATTCCCGGAATTCCGGAGTATGGGAAGGACGCCCGGCGCCGGACCCCGCGCGTAGCTTCGATGTCGTGGCCGATCGTGCGCCGTTCACCCTCGCTGTCGTGGGCGCCGGACCCCGGGGGGTCGGCGTCCTCGAGCGGCTCGGCGCGAACGCGGACCTGCTGCGCGACCGGCGGCTCGAGGTGCACCTGATCGACCCGTTCCCGCCCGGGCCCGGCCGCGTGTGGCGCTACGACCAGTCGCCGCTGCTGCGGATGAACTCCATGCCCGAAGACGTCACGATGTTCACCGACGAGTCGGTGAAGATGGCGGGCCCGGTCCGGCCGGGGCCGACGCTGCTGGAGTGGGCGCGGCAGGTGCGGGACGGCGCGCTCGACGCCGAGGTCCCACCCGACGTCGTCGCCGAACTGACCGCCCTCGACAGCTTCGACTTCCCGACCCGGCGGCTGCAGAGCGCCTACCTGACCTGGGTCTACCGCAAGATCCTCGCCGACCTGCCCGACGGCATCGACGTCGTCGAACACGCGGCGCGCGCGGCCGGCGTGGACGGCGACACCGTCACCCTGTCCGACGGCACGACCGTGCGCGCGGACGCCCTCGTGTTCACCGTCGGGCACCTCGACGCCGAACCGGACCACCGCGAACGCGAACTCGTCACGTTCGCCGCGCGGCACGGGCTCGCCTATTACCCGGCCGGCTACACCGCCGACGTCGACTACTCCGGCATCGCGCCGGGCGAAACCGTGCTGGTGCGCGGGTTCGGGCTCGCGTTCGTCGACCTGATGCTGCTGCTCACCGAGGGCCGCGGCGGCCGGTTCGAGGACCTCGAGGGCGGCGGCCTGCGCTACCACCCGAGCGGCGCCGAGCCGGTGCTGCACGTCGGCTCCCGGCGCGGCGTGCCCTACCACGCGAAGATCGGCTACCGGCTGCGTGGGAAACCGTTGCGGCTCCCCAGGTTCTTCGACGCCTACGCCATGGACGGGCTCGCCGGCCAGGCCCTCGACTTCCGCGCGGACGTCTGGCCGCTGATCGCGAAGGAACTGGCCTGGGGCTACTACAGCGAGCTGTTCACCGGGCACCCGGAGCGCGTGCGCCTGGACTTCGCGGTGTTCGCCGACGCCTTCGCCGACCTGCCGTGGGATTCACCGGGCATGCGCGACCTCGTGGCGCGGGCGGTGCCCGCCGAGGCCGACCGCCTCGACCTCGACCGCCTGGACCGGCCCCTGGCCGGCCGCGAGTTCGGCACCGCCGAAGAGTTCGGCAAGGAGCTGCGCGAGTACATCGAAGCCGACCTCGCGCGCCGGGCCGACCCGGAGTTCAGCGCCGACCTCGGCGCGTTCATGGCGTTGCTGTCGGTGTACGGCCAGCTGCCGGTGCTGGTCCAAAAAGGACGACTCGACGCGTCTTCGCAAGTGTCCGATATGGACGGCTGGTTCCACGGCTTCTTCTCGTACTACGCCAGCGGGCCGCCGCCCCGCCGGCTGGAGGAGCTGCTGGCGCTGCACGAAGCCGGCGTGGTTTCGTTCGCCGGCGCGGAAATGCAGGTGACGACGGACGGCGGCGCGTTCGTCGCGACCAGCGCCAGCTACCCGGGCGCGGTCCGGGCGCGGACGCTCGTCGAAGCGCGGCTCCCGGGTCCGAGCGTGACCCGCGCGGCCGACGGCCTGCTCCGGCAGCTGCGGGACGCGGGCGAGCTGGCCGAGGAGACCGTGGCGGACCCGGTGACGGGCGCGTTGCTGCCGTCGGGCCGGATCCACACGCGGGTGGCGGACTCCCGCCTGCTCGACGGCACGGGCCGGCCGCACCTGCACCGGTTCGCGGTGGGCCCGCACACGAGCGCCCGCTCGGCGGCGGCGTTCACGCGGCCCCGGACGAACGCGGCGAGCTTCCGCCAGAACGACGCCGTGGCGCGCGAGATCCTGGCGCTGGTCAGCCCGCCCAGCTGACGATTTCGGCCAGGACCCGCTCCGGCGGCGGCATTTCCGCGATCTCGGCCGCGATGCCCCGGGCGAGGCCACGCGGCTTCGGGTCGGTGAGCAGCTCGCGGGCCGCCGTCTCGATCGCGGGGATCCGGACTTCGTCGCCCACCAGTGCGCGGGCGAGCCCGAGGGCGGAGAGCGTCTCGGCGTTGGCGAACTGGTCGGCGCCCTGGGGCAGGACCAGCTGCGGCAGTCCCGCCGCGAGCGAGGCGAGCACCGTGCCGGTGCCGCCGTGGTGCACCACCAGGCCCGCGTGCTTCAGGACTTCGGCCTGCGGCACGAACCCGGTCGCGTGCACCCGCTCCGGGAGGTCTCCGAGCAGCGCGGGATCGCCGGGGCCGAGCGCCACGAGGACGTCGACGTCGAACTTCGACAGCGCGCGGATCGCCCCGCGCAGGACGTCCGTCGCGCCGTAGACCACGGTGCCGAACGTCAGGTAGACGAAGCCGTCTGCCGGGAGCGGCGGCAGCGGGACGTCGGGGTCGTACGGCGTCGGGCGCATCCGGAAAACCTTCGGGACGGCCGCCGTGCCGGGGTCGCGGACGCTGTCCGGCCAGAAGTCGACGCAGGCGTCGCCGAAGACGGCGTCCGAGGGGAGCGTGCCCCAGAGCGGGCGCAGCCGTTCGGCGGCGACGGACAGGAGCTCCGGCGGCATCGAGCGGCCGATCACGACCGCGACGGCGGGGAGGCCCGCCCGGCGCGCCGCGATCCCGGCGCCGACGTCGCTCATCTCGTAGATGACCAGGTCAGGACGCAGTTCGGGGAGCAGCGGCGTCAGGTCGTCGAGCAGTGACCGCGGCAGCAGCTCGGCGAACATCGTGATGCCGACGTCCATGAACCCGGCGTCTTCGCCGTGCCGCTTCTTGGCTTCGGCCTCCGCCTCGCCGATGCCGATCCCGGCGCGGTGGACCGCGAAACCGAGCTCACGCACCTTGGGCACGAAGGCTTCGCCGGTGCCGAAGACGACGTCGTGCCCGGCTGCCGCGGCCGCGTTCGCCAAGGGCAGCAAGGGAAACAGGTGGCCGTACGCCGGGCGGCACGTGAAGAGGATCCGCACCGCCCTGAGCGTACTCGTCAGCCCTTCACGACCGGAGCGACTTGCTGAGCCCACTGCTGCGGCGCCGACGTCCCGCCGGGCAGGGAGTTGAAGTACTCCCAGCCGTCGATGCCGCCGAAGTCCGCGTACTTGCTCTTGAGGCTCCGCACGGTCGACTGGAGGGTCGACATGTCCACGTACCCACTGCAGTTGGCGGGGTTGGTCACGGTCCCGGCGACGACCTTGCTCGCGGGCACGATCCCGCGGCGGACGATGTTGTCGTAGCCGGAGGTGCTGGAGAGGGAGCCCCAGCCGCAGTAGAACTGCGCGTTGAACCAGGAGATCTGCGCGCCGCGGTCGCGGTAGAGGGTGTCGTAGTTGAGGCCGGAGAGCCCACCGCCGCCGCTGAGTTCGGTGGCGACCGGGGCGAGGGTGATCAGGAACGAGCTGCCGAAGTCCGCGCGCAGGGCGTCGATCACCTTGTTGAGGGCGGCGTTCGACATGTGTTCTTCGATGTCCAGGTCGATGCCGGACAGCGAGTAGGTGCGGATGAGGTTCCGCAGCAACGGGTAGTAGGTGTCGAACTGCGTTTCGAGCCGCTGGAAGCTGCCGGCGGCGGCCCCGCCGACGAAGGCGAGGACGTGCACGCCCTGGTTGCGCAGCGTCGCGAGGTCCTGCCACATCCGCGTGAACTTGCTCGCGTTCGGCGGATCGTCGTTGAGGTGGACGACGCTGTTCGCATCGAGGTGGATGGCCCCGACGATCACGTCAGTGGCCCCGGCGCTCTGGAGCGCGAGCGGCGAGACGTAGGCGGAGCCGTTGTAGATGGTCTGGTAGTAGACGACAACCCTGCGCCCGGCGGCGGCCGAAGCCGGCACCGCACCCGAAATCATCAGCACCAAGGCCACGAAGGCCACGCCGATCCTCCGCATGGTCCAGACCATACGTCGCGGTGGGTGGTTGGGGAAACACCCACCGTCGATCCTGTCTTGTTTTGTCGACTTTGGCGACATCTGTCCCCGGTAGGCGGCAAATGATGCTTCATTGGAGGGCCGGGAGGACCGTGACCAGGGATTTCAGGCTTAGACCAAGAAACCCGCACTATGTGGTACATTTTTGCTGATTTACTGTGTCCTCCTGGCTATCTCCAGGAGTGTGGCAGTGAACAGAGTTCGTTCAGCTCATTTTCGATTCGGCGATAAAGTTCTGCTTCAGCGGCTTGGCCATGACGACTGGGTGCCGGGACGAGTGGTGCGAGTGGAAGAGTCCGATTCCCACCCCGGCGACCGTTACCTGCGGGTCAAGGTCGCGACCAGTGTGTCGTCGCGCGGGTACCTGCAGGGCGCGCGGCTCGTCCCGCCGGGCACGCCGATCTACCGGTCCGTCGGGTTCGGCGAGATTCATCTCGTCCGGCGCGACTCTCGGTGGGAACCGTTCAGTGTGAAGCCGTTCATGGTGCCGGATGACTACCGGGTCATGGGCGGAGCGCCGCAGTTCCAGATGACTGGAATGCCTGGAGCTACGCATGTCGGGGCGTACCAGTCGGCGACCTCGTATGATCCCGGCGATCCTGTGTGGGCTTGGGAGTGCGGGTGGCGGAAGGCCGAGGTGCAAGAAGCCAAACCACGGTGGGTGACTGTGCGCTACCTCGAAGGGTTCCGTCGACAAAACGGGTGGCCGTCCAAGAGCTGCCCGCCGGCCGAGATCTGGCCGGTGATCTGCGACTACCCTGAGCCGGTCCGGAAGATCGAGATCGAACCGGAGTGGCTGCGGAAGTTGGATCCACGAAACGCGCACGCCATGTCTCTGCAACTCGGCTACCACAATGCAGGCCGCTACCTGAAGGATTGCCAGCAGCTCGGTGGCTGCGGCATTCATTGAGCCTCAGCCCACTCCTGGACCGACCGCCCGGGAATCGCCGCCAGGAGTTCCTTCGTGTACTCCGCCCGCGGGTTCTCCAGTACCTGCGCCGCCGGGCCCAGTTCCACCAACACCCCCTCCCGCATCACGCCCACCTGGTCCGCCAGCTGCCGCACCACTGCCAAGTCGTGGGAGATGAACAAGTACGACAACCCCAGCGATGACTGCAGTTCCGCCAGCAACGCCAGGATCTGGGCCTGCACCGAAACGTCCAGCGCCGACACCGGTTCGTCGCACACCACCAGGTCCGGCCGCAGCGCCAGCGCGCGGGCGATCGCCACTCGCTGGCGCTGGCCTCCCGACAGCTCCGCCGGTTTCCGGCGCGCCACCGACGCCGGCAGTGCCACCTGGTCGAGCAGCGAGGGGACCCGCGTGCGCGGCAACCCGAACGCTCGCAACGGCTCCGCCACCACGTCCTCGATCGAGAACTTCGGGTTCAGCGACGCGTACGGGTTCTGGTACACGATCTGCATCCGCCGCCGCAGCCGGCGCAGTTCCTCGCCGCCCAGGGAAGTGATGTCCTGGCCGTCGAACGACACCGAGCCCGACGACGGCGTTTCCAACCGCAGCAGCAGGCGGGCCGTCGTCGACTTGCCCGAGCCGGACTCGCCCACCAACGCCAGCGTCTGGCCGCGCGGGATGTCGAACGAAACGCCGTCCACCGCGCGGATGCCGTCGAACGACTTCGCGAGGTCCCGCACCGACACCAGCGGCTCAGCCAAAGGTGCGGGCGGACGCAGGGCGCTCGACAGGCTCGGCGCCGCCGCGATCAGCTGCCGCGTGTACGGGTGCGTCGGCGCGCTGACCACCGACGACCCCTCTTCCACGACCGAACCCTGCGACAGCACCACGATCCGCGACGCGCGGTCGGCCGCGACACCGAGGTCGTGCGTGATCAGCAGGATCGCGGTGCCCGTTTCAAGAGCCAGTGAAGTCAGGTGGTCGAGGATCCGCCGCTGGACCGTGACGTCCAGCGCCGACGTCGGCTCGTCCGCGATGATCAGCTTCGGCCGCCCGGCCAGCGCCGACGCGATCAGCACCCGCTGTCGCAGCCCGCCCGACAACTGGTGCGGGTATTGCCGGGCCCGCAAGGACGGCTGGGGCACGCCCGCGCGCTCCAGCAAGGAGATCGCCTCCAGCGACGCCGAGCGGCGGTCGGCGAGGCCGTGGATCTTCAGCACCTCCGCGACCTGGTCGCCGATCCGGTGCACCGGGTTCAGCGACACCGCCGGGTCCTGCGGCACCAGCGCGATCTCGCGCCCGCGCACCGAGCGCCACTGCCGGGACGACAGCGAAAGCAGGTCGCGGCCGTCGAAGGTGATCGAGCCGCCGTCGACGCGGCCGCCGCGCGGGAGCAGGCCGATCGCCGCGTGCGCGGTCGTCGACTTGCCCGAACCCGACTCGCCGACGACGGCGACCACTTCTCCCTCGCCGACGTCGAACCCGACGTCACGCACGGCCGGCACCCCTTTGTACGACACGGCCAGGTCCGAAATCCGCAGCAGGGTCATCGGTCTCCTCCGTCCAGCGCGCGGGACAGCCGGTTCGCGGCGAGGACCACCGCCGCGACCGTCAGCCCCGGGAACGTCGTCATCCACCACGCCGTGGCCAGGAAGCTGCGCCCGCCCGCGACGAGCGAGCCCCACTCCGGCGTCGGCGGCGTCGCGCCGAACCCCAGGAAGCTCAGCGCCGACACCTCGAGCACGGCCGTGCCGAGAGTGAGCGTCGCCAGGGCGAGCACCGGGCCCGCCGCGTTCGGCAGGACGTGCCGCAGCAGCACGCCGGACCAGCGCACCCCGGAGGCGCGCGCCGCTTCGACGAACACGCCGTTGCGCACGCGAAGCACCTCCGCGCGCATGACCCGCGCGAAGGACGCCAGGTTCGCGATGCCGACGGCGATCGCGACGTTCGTCGTGCCGAAGCCCAGCGCCGTGACCAGGGCCAGCGACAGCAGGATCGGCGGGATGGCCAGGAAGACGTCGACGACCCGCATGATCACCGTGTCCGCCCAGCCGCCGCGGAACCCGGCGAGCAGCCCGAGCGCCGAGCCCGCGACGAGCGCCACCAGCACGGCGATCGCGGTCGCCCGCAGCGAGAGCGACGCGCCGTGGATCACGCGCGCGTAGACGTCCCGGCCGGTCTCGTCGGTGCCGAACAGGTGGTGCGGCGACGGCCCTTGCAGCCGTTCGACCGGGACGCCGGTGATCGGGTCGTACCCGGTCAGCAACCCCGGCACGAACGCCGCGAGCAGCACGAACGCCAGCACGGCGACGGCGACCACGAGCCCGGGGCGGCGGACGACGGGGGTGGCGAGGTCAACCACGGGCCACCTCCGGCGTCCGGGCGATGCGTGGGTCGAGCAGCGGGTACAGCAGGTCGACGACCAGGTTGAGCACCACGAACACCAGCGCGGCCAGCACGATCACCGCCTGCACCACCGGGACGTCCTGCGCGGTGACGGCGGCCGCGGTGATCCGGCCGACGCCGTCGCGCGAGAACACCGTCTCGGTGATCACCGAGCCCGCGACCAGGTTGCCCGCGACGACGCCGGCGATGGTCAGCGTCGGCACGGCGGCGTTGCGCAGCAAGTGTCCGAAGTGGACGCGCCAGCGGCTGGCGCCCTTGGCCGCCGCGATCTCCGCGTACGGCTGCTCCTGCTGGGTGGCGAGGCTCTTCGCCAGCACCTGCCCGATGATCGCGCCGGTCGGCAGGGCCAGCGTGATCGCGGGCAGGATGACCGCGGCGAAGCCCTGCGTGCCGAGCGCCGGTAGCAGCCGCAGGCGGAACGAGAAGAACTGGATCAGCAGCAGCCCGACCCAGAACGGCGGCAGCGAGATCGCCAGCGACGGCAGGGACAACAGCGCCTGCCGCAGCCAGCGGAACCGTGTGAACGTGCCGAGGAACGCCGAGCCGCCGCCGAACAGCACCGCGAACACCAGCGCCAGGCTCGTCACGGCGAGCGTCGGCGGTAGCGCCGTGACGACCATGTGCGTCGCGTCGTCGCCGGTCGCGACGCTGCGCCCGAAGTCGCCGCGCAGCGCCGAGACCAGCCGTTTCAGGTACTGCACCGGCAGCGTTGAGTCGAGGCCGTACTCCGCGCGGGCGGCGGCGAGCTGCTCGGGCGTCGCCGCCGAACCCGCCTCCCCGCTGGCGAGCTTCGCCGAAACGGCGTCCCCCGGCAGCAGGTAGAGGATCAGGAACGACAGCGTGAACGCCGCCCACAGCACGAACACCGCCTGCCCGGCGCGGCGGAGGAGGTAGCGCCTCACGACAGCCACGCGTCGAACAGCTGCAGCCGTGACGACGCCTCGAAGTCGACGGCGTGCGCCTGGGAGCCGAGCGCGACGACCTGGGTCAGCTCGAACACCGGGACCGCGTACGCGTGGTCGATGATCAGCTTCTGGACCTCGTCGGCGGACGGCTTGCGCTTGGCTGTGTCCACAGTGGACGACTGGGCGTCCAGCGCGACGTCCAGGGGGTTGCCCGGCGTGAGCTTGCTGCGGTTGCCGGCCTTGGTGGAGAACTGGCTACGCAGGATGTCCGGGTCGGCGCGGGTCACGTTGTACCAGAGGAAGTCGTAGCCGCCGGACAGCTGGATCTGCGTGGTCTCGGCCGTCGTGTGCTGCTCGATCCGCAGGTCGAAGCCGATCTTGCGGAGCTGCTGCTGGATGAGTTCCAGCACGCTGCGGTTCTGGTTGAACACCGGGGAGAACACGACGGACGCGCTCAGCCGCTGCCCGTTCTTGACGCGGATCCCGTCGGGACCGGGCACCCAGCCGGCGCCGTCCAGCAGTGCCGCCGCGGCCTTCTGGTCGTACGCGAGCTGCTGCGAGAGGTCGCTGACCAGCGGCGTCGCCGAGCCGAGGATGCTCGTGGCGGCCTTGTAGCTCGGCGTCAGCACGGTGTTCACGACCTCGGCGCGGTCGACGCCCTTGAGCACGGCCTGGCGCACCTTTTCGTCGGTGAGCACGCCGCGGGTGGTGTTGGCGTGCAGGTTGAACACGACGCCGGGGTTGGGCCGGATGTTCTCGGTGAAGCCGTTGCCCTTGAACTGCGGCTCGTCGACCGGCTGGATGTCCGTCGCCGCGTCGAGCTGGCCGGAGGCGAGGCTGCCGGTGCGGACGCCGGGCTCGGGCACGATCTTGTAGTCGATCTTGTCGAGGTAGGCCTCACCCTGGTGCTTGAACAGCGACGAGCCCCAGGTGTAGCCCTTGCGCTTGGCGAGGACGATTTCCTGGTTCTGCTTCAGGCTTTCGAAGACGAACGGCCCGGAGCCGATCAGGCCGTTGCCCTGGCAGCGCTGCTCCGGCGTCTTCTGGAACGCGGCCGGCGCGAGGAGGCCGAGCGACATCGTCGAGCTGGCCTGCAGGAACTGCGCGCTGGGCGCGGAGAAGTCGAGGCGGACGGTCCGCGGGTCGACGACCGTCGACGCCTTGTACGCGGCCAGGTAGCCGTAGCCGAGCTGGGCTTTCGTGCCGAGGGCCTTGATGGCGTCGAAGCTGGTCTTCACGGCCGCGGCGTCGACCGGGCTGCCGTCGGAGAAGGTCGCGCCGGCGCGCAGGTGGAAGGTGAACGCCGTCGAATCGGCGTTGATCTCCCACTTTTCGGCCAGCCACGGCTTGATCTCGCCGGTCTTCGGGTCCTGGTCGGTGAGCGAGTCGACGAGCTGGCGGCCGACGTTGATGGACGCGTTGGTGGCGGCCTGCTGCGGGTCGATGCAGTCGGGCGCGGACGAGATGCCCAGGCGCAGCGTGCCACCGGGTTTCGGCGGCCCGGACGCGGCTTGTTCGGTGCCCGCGGCGGCGCAGGCGGTCAACAGCACGGGCAGGGCGAGCAGGGCCGCGGCGTTGCGGGCACGGGGAAGCAGGGACACCGGACGGCCTCCAGCGGGGAGCGGTTGCGTCTTCAACCAGCGACGCTAACCACGCGCTGAAGGCCGTCCCACCAGGCGAACCGCGGTCCCAAACCCTGGCACCGCGCGGATTCGCTCTTGACAGCGGTCAGCAGCGGCCGAGCATGTCCGTCAGAGCCGACTTCTCCGCGGTGTTGATCGTCAGCTTGAACTTGTACTTCACCGCGACCCACATCTTCGCGTAGGTGCACCAGTAGCTCGTGAGCGGCGGCTTCCACTGGTCGGGCGACTTGTCGCCCTTCTCCTGGTTGACGTTGTCCGTCACGGCGATCAGCTGCGGGTCGGTGAGGTCGTTCGCGTACGCCTGGCGCTGCGCGGTCGTCCAGGACGACGCGCCGGTGCGCCACGCGTCGGCCAGCGGCACCACGTGGTCGATGTCCACATCGGACGCGGCGGTCCAGGTCGCGCCGTCGTACGGGCTGAACCACCTGCCGGAGGTCGCCGCGCAGCTGGAGTCGGTGACCACGTTCGTGCCGTCGCGCTTGAGCACCACTTCACGGGTGTTGCAGCTGTTGCCCTGGTCGATCCAGTGCGGGAACTTGTCCCGGCTGTAGCCGGTCTGCGAACCGTCGGCCTTGACGGTCAGGGACGCGAGCTCGCTCTTCGCCGTGGTCGCCGACGGGATGCCCGGCGGGGTGGCCTCGGCGACGCTGACCAGCGTCCCGGAGAGCACGGCGGTGGCCGCGAGAATGGTGAACGAATGACGAACAGAACGCCTGGTTGGCACTTTGCTGCCTCCGGTTCAGGTGTGGGGACAGCTAACCCTGATACACCGGAGTGGCGTGTGCAACACGTATAGGTGACATGATGCCGCGACTGGGTTAACTCCTAGTGACTTCGTTGTCGCGACTGGTCGCAGGAATACCCAAGTTTTCGGGCGTGAGCTGGGAATTCGGAGCTGAACCCCGCCCGTTTCGCGGCGACGACCGCTGAAGGTCTTTCACGTTAAAGTAGGTGTTTCCCTTGAGCCGCGGGCCGGGCGGGTCGCTCACCCGCCCGGCCCGCGTCTGCCCAGGTCAGCCGATCCCCAGCACCGACTCGGCCGTCGTCCAGTCGGTGAGCATGGCGTGCTGCGCGGCCGCCAGGGTGGCCCGGTTCGCGCACACGGCCTTCTTCACCGCGTTTTCCACGCTGTCCTTGGAATAGGAGTTCTCGCTCCCCGAGTGTGGTTCCGGCCAAAGGTTCTTCGGGTCCTTCGGCGCGCCACCCAGTTCGAGCGGAAGGAAATGGTCTTCTTCGTAGTCGGAAAGGCTCGTGTCCGAATACCCGTAGTCCGCGATTCCCTGGGTCTTCAATTTGTTGGTGTAGGAAGTCGACGGCCGGATGGTCGCGGTCCAGCCCGAAACGCAAATGGTCGAGCCGATCGTCGACTGCGTGACGTCCGGGTTCAGCGCGCCGGGCGTGCAGGCCGGGTCCGGCAGCGGCAAGTCGGCCTGTGAGCAGGTCGCTTGCGTCGTCGCGGGGGTCGCGTCGGCCACGCCGGCGAGGCCGCCGGACAAGACCGCGACCAGGGTAAAAGAACAATAAAGAGCACGAATTGTGGGCATTCGACCGCCTCCGTGTCATTGATGGGGACCGAATAACCATCAAGCACGGAAGTGGCACTAAGCAACACTTGTGGGTGACGCTCGGTTAACGCCGAGTGACACCCGCGCGGCAGCGCGCTGCCGCCATCGCGAAAAACAGCGTGAAAAAGGGCAATTCGCCGTCGAATTGCCCTGGGCTGCGCTGTATGGGGCTTATCGGCCGGACCTCAGCCCGGCCGGCGAACTTTCATCCGAAAGTTCCGCGGACCAGGCGGAGGTCCTCGGTGTGCCGGTACCACGTCCACTTGTTCACGGCCCGCTCGTGGACGACGTCGTCGCTGACGGGCCGCGTCGGGATGCAGCCGATCTGGAACGCGCGCGCGTAGAACGTCGTCGGCCGCTTGAAGAGCGTCCCCTTGACGACGCGGATCGACAGGCCGGGACCGCCCGGGTCCGGCGCCACCTCGACCGAGGAGGCGGGCCCGCGCAGCGCCACCTGCTCGTCGGCGTAGGCCACCCCGCGGACCAGCCGCAGCTCGCCGCGCCCGACGAGCACGCCGCCGACGTCGTCGCGGATCAGCGGCACCGGGTCGACTTCGCCGCGTAGCGCGAGCGCCACGGCCTGCAGCGGCGTCTTCGGCAGCCCCCAGAGCGCGGCGACCGACGAATCCGGCGACGACGGCACGTACCCGACCGACACGCCGGAGAGCGCGTCCTTGCGCAGGAGGCGCAGGACGACCGCGCCGAGGTCCGCGTCCGTGCCCGACACGACCAGGTGATCGTGTTCGCCCAGCAAGGGGTCGATTTCCGCCTTGCCGGGACGGCTGGGCACGCGGATGGATTCGACGTCGTCGACTTCTTCGAAGCCGGCCGCGCCGTCGCCACAGGCCACCACGATTCCGCGCACCCGCAGGTCCTCCGTTACAGTCATGCACCGGCATTTCGTCAGCGCCACCGGTGTCCGTCCGGGACACTAAACCTCAGTCGTCGAACACCTGGAGTGTCACATGCCGGCCATCGTGCTCATCGGTGCCCAATGGGGAGACGAAGGCAAGGGCAAGGCCACCGACCTGATGGGTGACCGCGTCCAGTGGGTCGTCCGCTACCAGGGCGGCAACAACGCCGGTCACACGGTCGTCCTGCCGAACGGTGAGAACTTCGCCCTGCACCTCATCCCTTCGGGCATCCTCACGCCGGGCGTGACGAACGTCATCGGCAACGGCGTGGTGGTCGATCCGGGTGTGCTGCTGGAAGAGCTGTCCGGACTGGAAGCGCGGGACGTCGACACGTCCAAGCTGCTGATCTCCGCCGACGCTCACTTGATCATGCCGTACCACGTGGCCATCGACAAAGTCACCGAGCGGTACCTCGGCAGCCGCAAGATCGGCACCACCGGCCGCGGCATCGGGCCGTGCTACCAGGACAAGATCGCCCGCGTCGGCGTCCGCGTGCAGGACCTGCTCGACGAGAAGATCTTCCGCCAGAAGGTCGAAGCCGCGCTGGAGTTCAAGAACCAGGTGCTGGTGAAGGTCTACAACCGCAAGGCGCTCGACGCGAACGAGGTCGCCGACGAGGTGCTGGCCGCGGGCGAGAAGTTCGCGCACCGCATCGCCGACACGCGCCTGCAGCTCAACCAGGCCCTCGAGCGCGGCGAAACCGTGCTGCTGGAGGGATCGCAGGGCACGCTGCTCGACGTCGACCACGGCACGTACCCGTTCGTGACGTCGTCGAACCCGACGTCCGGCGGCGCGAGCGCGGGCTCGGGCATCGGCCCGGGCCGGATCGGCACGGTCCTCGGCATCCTCAAGGCGTACACGACCCGCGTCGGCTCGGGCCCGTTCCCGACCGAGCTGCACGACGAGTCCGGCGAGTACCTGCGCAAGCAGGGCGGCGAGTTCGGCGTCACAACGGGCCGATCGCGGCGCACAGGCTGGTTCGACGCGGTGATCGCGCGGTACGCGGTGCGCGTCAACGGCATCACCGACTACTTCCTCACCAAGCTGGACGTGCTGTCCGGGCTGGAGAAGGTGCCGGTGTGCGTCGGCTACGAGGTCGACGGCTTCCGCACGCCGGACATGCCGATGACCCAGACCGACGTGCACCACGCGATCCCGATCTACGAGGAGCACCCGGGCTGGTTCGAGGACATCTCGGCGTGCCGCACGTTCGAGGAGCTCCCGGCGAACGCGCGCGCGTACGTCGAGCGCCTGGAAGAGCTGTCGGGCGCGCGCATTTCGGCGATCGGCGTGGGCCCGGGCCGCGACCAGACGATCGTCCGGCACCAGTTCGTTTAAGTCAGCTTGGTGCTGACCGGCGTCTCGTTGCGGAAGAGGTCGAGCACCGGGCAGTGCTCGTCGACCTCGCGCTTGAGGTCTTCGTAGCGCTCCCGGCTCGCCGGCCCTTCGAGCTCGACGGACACGCGCACGTCCCCGAAGCCGGGGCGCGTGTTGAAGGAGAAGCCGAAGAAGCCGTGCAGGTCGAGATCGCCGTCGACGGTGACCTTGACGGAGTCGAGCGGAATGCCGCGCTTCGCCGCCCAGAACTGGTAGGTGATGACCTGGCAGGAGCCGAGGGCGGCGAGCGCGAGCTCGACGGGGTTGGCGGCCTGGTCGGTGCCCCCGAGCGCGGGCGGCTCGTCGACGGTGAAGCTGTGGTCCCGGACGTTCACGTGGACCTCGGTCTTGGTCCCGGGCTTGAGGGCGTTGGCGACGGAGAAGGAAACGGCGGCGTTGTGCGGGTCGGCGTCGACGGCCTTGCGGGTGCCTTCGATGACGTCGGTCAGCGACATGGGCTCTCCTGAAGATCGTGAGCGGGATGCAGGACAGGGTGGGCGAATCCGGCGAGTCGTGCTCGGGTTCTCAATTCCTGGGAAGCCGGAAGCCGGAAACCGGTGGCGGGCCTCGCTAGCGTGGAGTCATGACCATCGGAGTCACGCTCCCCTCCGGCGACACCGACGCCTCCCCCAACCTCGTCGATGAGCTGCTCGCCCAAACCCGGCAAGCCGCCGAGGCCGGGCTCAAATCGGTCTGGTTCTCGCAACTACCCCTCAGCCAAGACGCCATCACCGTCGCCGCGCTGGCCGGGCGCGAAAACCCCGGACTCGAAGTCGGTACCTCCGTCGTGCCGATCTATCCGCGGCACCCCCTGCTCGTCGCCAGTGCCGCGCAGACCGCGCAAGCCGCCGCGCACGGGAACTTCACCCTCGGCATCGGGCTCGGCTCGAAGGGCTTCCTCGGTTCCGTCTACGGCGTCGAGTACCCGCCGCCCATCCGGCACCTGCGCGAATACCTCACCGTCCTCAAGCGGGTCTTCGCCGGGGAAGCCGTCGACTTCGAGGGCGAGACCGTCCAGGCGAAACCACTCGGACCGTCCACTGTGGCCGGCGGCACGGACATCCCGATCATCGTCGCCGCCATGGGGCCGCAAGCGCTCAAGGTCACCGCCGAGCTCGCCGACGGCACCCTGCCCTACCTCGCCGGCCCGAGAGCGCTTTCCGAGCAGATCGTGCCGGCCATGGCCGGCAAGCGGGTCATCGCCGCCGTGCCCGCCGTCGTCACCGACGAACCGGACGAAGTCCGCGCGAAAGCCGTCGAACAGATGGGTTTCTACGGCCAGATCCCGTCCTACCGGCGGATCCTCGACGTCGAAGGCGTCGACCACGCGGCCGACCTCGCCATCATCGGCGACGAGAAGACCGTGATCGAAGGCCTGCGGCGCTACTACGACGCCGGCGCCACCGATGTCGTCGTCTCCCAGACCGGGATGCGGTCGAGCGCGGAACGCCGACGGACCTGGGAGGTCATCAGCTCATTCGGTTCGTGAGGGTCGCCGTCACCGACATCTCCTCGAGGTCCAGTTCGCGCAGCACCTTCTGCAGGACGTCGTCGTCGAGGCGGCCGGCGCGGTTCTCGTCGATCATCGCCTTGCGCTGGGTGATCAGCAGCTCCTTGCGCGCCTTGGCGAACTGGGCCTGCGGGGTGCCGGGGCGGTCCTCGCCGGACAGCTTGATCGTGGCTTCGGCGAACCGGTAGCGCGTGTCGACGAGCCGTTTCAACCGCTCCTTCAGCTGTTCGACCTTCTCGGGCGGCAGGTCCAGCGACGCCAGCCGCTCGCGGCTGATCTCGCGCAGCCGCTCGTGCGCCGCCTTCTTGGCGACCTCCCGCGCGGCCAGCTCCTCGGCTTCGTCGCGCGACGCCTCCGACGGGTCCTGCACCTTCAAGACCCGGATCAGCGGCGGCAGCGTCAGCCCCTGGATCAGCACCGTCCCGATCGCCACGGTGAACGCGAACAGCTGGATCTCCTCGCGGCCCGGCGTGCCGGCCGGGACACCGGCCGCCGCGGCCAGCGTCACGACGCCGCGCATGCCCGTCCACGACAGCACCGCCAGCGACCGCCACGACGGGGCCGCGCGCCCGCGGCCGAACAGCCGCATCGCCCGCGGCAGGTACGCGAAGACGAACACCGCCGGGATCCGCACGGCCATCGTCACCAGCAGCACGACCACCGCGACCAGCACGAGCGTCCCGTTGTCGCGGGCCGCGTGCTGGGCGCCGTCGAGCACGAACGGCAGCTGCAGCCCCATCAGGGCGAACACCAGCGCCTCCAGCAGGAGGTCGATCGACGCCCACACCGATCTGTCCTGCATGCGCGTCGCGGGGGACGCGTACAGCGAGCGCGCCCCCAGGTAGAGGCCGGCCGCGACGACCGCCAGGACGCCGGAGCCGCTGAACTCCGGACCGAACGGGTGCAGGTGCTCCGCGGTGACGTACGCGCCGAAGGGCACGATGATCCCGAACGCCGACTCCACCAGCGGGTCGTCGAGCTGCCGCCGGATCAGCGCGACGGCGGCCCCGATCGCCAGCCCGACGGCGATGCCGAGCACGGTCGCCACGCCGAACACCGCGAACCCGTGCCCGGCCGAGCCCGCCGTGCCCGCGACCGCGGCGAGCGCGACCTTGTACAGCGTCAGCGCGGCGGCGTCGTTGACCAGGCTTTCCCCGGTCAGCACGGTCATCAGCCGCCGCGGCAGGCCGAGCTTGCGCCCGATCGCCACCGCCGTCACCGCGTCCGGCGGCGCCACCACCGCGCCGAGCACCAGCGCCGACGCGAACGGCACGTCCGGCAGCAGCAGGTGCACGACGAAGGCGACGACCACCGCGGTCACCGCGACCAGCACCACGCCGAGCGCGACGATCGGTCGCAGGCTGTTCTTGAAGTGCGTCAGCGAGCTTTCCAGCGACGTCGAATAGAGCAGCGGCGGCAGCACGACGGTGAGCACCAGCTCGGGTTCCAGCTCGAACCGCGGGACGCCGGGGATCAGCGCGACCCCGAGCGCGACGACCACCACGAGCAGCGGCGCCGACAGGTTGTACCGCCGGGCGAGCGCGGTCAGGGCCAGCGAGCCCGCGAGCACGCCCATCAGCGTCAGGATCTCCACGCGCGTGATCTTCCCGCAGGTAGAGGCCCTGCGCTCGGCTTCCGCTCAGTGGAAGTGACCTGGTTTGTGTCGTACCCCCTGTGCATACTCGTGCGCAATCCGCACACCTGTGCGGATCACGTGCACCGACGCACTCCGGAGGTTTTCATGTCCCCTGGCACTCGCTCCTGGGTCGTGCCCCTGGCCTGGACCGCCGTCCTGCTCGACGGGTTCGACCTGGTCGTGCTCGGCACCGTGCTGCCCGTGCTGCTGCGCGACCACGTCTGGGGCCTGACGCCCGGCACGGCGTCGGTCGTGTCGACGGTCGGGCTGGCCGGGATGATGCTGGGCGGGCTGGCGATCGGCACCATCACCGACGTCATCGGCCGCCGGAAGTCGCTGATCATCTCCGTGGCGCTGTTCTCGCTGTGCACGCTGCTGTGCGCGTTCGCGCCCTCGACGTTCGTCTTCGCGCTGCTGCGGTTCGTCGCCGGCCTGGGCCTCGGCGGCTGCCTGCCGACGGCGATCACGCTCGTCACGGAGTACGCGCGCCAAGGCAAGTCCGGTAGCGCGACGACCACGGTGATGACCGGCTACCACGTCGGGGCGGTGCTGACGGCGCTGCTGGGCATCGCGCTGATCTCGCCGCTGGGCTGGCGCGCGATGTTCGTCGCCGGAGCCGTTCCCGCGGTTTTCCTGATCCCGCTGATGCTGAAGTTCCTGCCGGAGTCCGAGTCGTTCCAGCGGGTCCGCGAGACCGAGCGGTCGGCCGGGCACGCCGTCGCCGGGCTGTTCCGCGGCGGCCTGCTGCGCGCGACGATCGCGTTCTGGGTGACGTCGTTCATGGGGCTGCTGCTGGTGTACGGGCTGAACACCTGGCTGCCGGAGATCATGCGCCAGGCCGGCTACCCGCTCGGCGCGGCGCTGAGCCTGCTGCTGACGCTGAACGTCGGCGGCATCGCCGGGCTGCTCGTCGCCGGGCGCGTGGCCGACCGCGTCGGCATCCGCCCGTCGGCGGTGGTGTGGTTCTGCGCGGGCGCGGTGTTCCTGGCCCTGCTGAGCGTCAAGCTGCCCGCGGTGGGGCTGTACGCGGCGGTGTTCCTGACCGGCTGCTTCGTGTTCAGCGCCCAAGTTTTGGTGTACGCGTACATCGGCCGCATCTACCCGGACGCGATCCGCGCGACCGGCCTCGGCTGGTCGGCCGGCATCGGCCGCATCGGCGCGATCTCCGGCCCGCTCCTCGGCGGCGCGCTGCTGACGGCCGGGATCGCGTACCCGTGGGGCTTCTACGCGTTCGCGGGTGTCGGCGCCCTGGGCGCGGCGGCCGTGACGGTGGTCCGCCCCGGCCGCCGCACCCCGGTGGCGGAAAGCGCGCCGGACGTCGAACCCGCTCCGGCCGCGGAATCCCGCCTCCGCGATCCCCTGAGGCCGTGAAGGTCTCCTCTCACGACGCCGCAGCTCACGCCGCCGCACCGAGGACGGATGCAGTGCCTCATCGCTTTTCGTCTTTCCGTGCGGCCAGACCCGGTCTCGCTGTTGCGTCCGAAGGCCGGTAGCCGCGTCCATCAGGTCGGGCGGGCTACCGGCTCCAAACCGGACGTCAGCCGAGTTCCTTGAGCTCCTGTTCCACCGCGGCGAGCTCGGCGGCCGAGCCCTGGACCTTCGGGCCCGTGAACCACTTGCGGGCCGAAAGCACCCACCACAGGGCCGCGCCGCCGAGCACGACCAGGAACGCGATCGGCGTGTAGTTGAACGAGTCCACCGTCACCGGCGACACCTGCGGCAGCATGAACAGGAAGAAGATCAGCACCACCCAGATCGTCGCGATGATGCCGACCGGCTTGCCCCACTTGCCGAGCGTCCACGGTCCCGGCTCGAACGCGTCGCCGCGGCGGACGCGCAGGAACACCGGGATCACGTACGCCACGTACAGCCCCACGACCGCGATCGACGTCACCGCCGCGTAGGCCGTCGCGCTCCAGAGGTACGGCAGGGCGAGGATCAGCGCGCCGCCGGCCGCGAGCCACACGGCGTTGGTCGGCGTCTGCGTGCGCTTGTTGATCTTGTGCCAGAACTTCGACCCCGGGATCGCGCCGTCGCGGGCGAACGCGTAGATCATCCGCGAGTTCGCCGTCACCGACGCCATGCCGCAGAACAGCTGTGCGCCGATGCAGATCAGCAGCAGGAACTTGCCGGTGACCGCGCCGGTCGCGTCGATGAAGATCTGCGCGGGCGGGACGCCGGTCGCCGAGTTGACCGCGCCGTCGTAGTCCTGGATCGCGAACGTCAGGCCGATCAGCAGGATCCAGCCCGCGACGAGCGAGACGACGATCGACATGACGATGCCGCGCGGCCCGGCCGTCGCCGCGCTCTTCGTCTCCTCGGTCATGTGCGCCGAAGCGTCGTACCCGGTCAGCGTGTACTGCGCGACCAGCAGGCCGAGCGCGAAGACGTAGAACGTCGAGCCCCAGCCCGTCTGGTTGACGAAGCTGCCGAAGACGAACGACGCGTCCTGGTGCTTGGCCGGCACGAAGATCAGCACGCCGACGATCACCAGCACGCCGATGAGGTGCCACCACACGCTGACGTTGTTGAGGATCGCGACGATCCGGACGCCGAAGGTGTTCAGCAGGCCGTGCACCACGAGGATGATCGCGAGCAGCAGGATCGTGTGCCCCGGCGTCGCGGTGAAGCCCCACTGCAGGTCGAGGAACGCGTTGAGGAACAGGGCCGCGCCGAAGTCGATGCCCGCCGTGACCGCGATCTGCCCGATGAGGTTGAACCAGCCGGTGAACCACGACCACACCGGGCCGGACTTGTCCGGCGCGAGCTTCGCCGCCCAGTAGTAGAGCCCGCCCGCGGTCGGGTAGCTGGAGCAGACCTCGGCCATGCCCAGGCCGACCAGGATGACGAACACCCCGACCAGTGGCCAGCCCCAGATCATCGCGGCCGGCCCGCCGGTCTTCATACCGAAGCCGTAGAGCGTCAGGCAGCCGGAGAGGATCGAGATGATCGTGAACGAGACGGCGAAGTTGGAGAACGCGGACATCGTCCGTTTGAGCTCTTGTGCGTACCCCAGCTGGTGCAGGCGCGCGCTGTCTTCGTCGGCGTTGTCGGGGGTGGTCTGCTGGTCGGAAACGTCCATCGGGCACCTCTTGAAAGGTATGCGGCCAGACCATTGAATTCGCCGAAGGTAGCCCTGGTCCCGGAGGGTGTCAAGCCTTCGTCAAATACTCGTCCAGCTGCTTGAGCAGGGGCCCGCCACCTCGGTGGTTGTTCGAGATCAAGGTGGCCGTGAGCCCGGCCGCCGGCTCGTGCGAACTCCAGAACGTGACGCCGTGGTCGCCGCCGTCCAGGTGTGCCACACCCGGGCGCGGCAGCCAGAAGCCGAGCCCGTAACCGTCCGCGTGCGGGGTGACCATCCGGTCGACCCACGCGCGCGGCGCGATCCGGCCGTCGAACAGAGCGGGCCAGAACTTCCGGAAGTCCGGCGCGGTCGAGTAGATCCCGCCGTCGCCGAAGCCCACCACCGGCAGGCTGAACACGTTGGTGCGGCCGTCTTCCAGGTAGCCGGTGGCCGTCCGGGCGGGCAGCGCGTCCGAACGGAGGAACGCCGTGTCGGCCATCCCGGCGGGCTCGGTGACGCGCGTGCGGACGAGGTCGGCGAAAGGTATGCCCGCGATCCGTTCGGCGACCAAGGCGAGGACGGCGAAGGCGCCGTTGTTGTAGTGGAACCGTTCGCCGGGCGGGAATCGCTGCGGGTACCCCTCGAGTGCGGCGAGGTAGTCGGCCGACGTGGCGAGCAGGGGCGTGGGCGGCGGGTCTTCGTCTTCGTCGCAGTAGTCGCCGATGCCGGAGGTGTGCGTCAGCAGGTGCTCGACCGTCACGCGGTCGTCGATCAGCGGCAGGTCGTCGCCGAGGACGTCACGCGCTCTCGTCGAGAGTTCGAGGCGCCCCTCGGCGACCAGCCCGACGACGACCAGCGCCGTGAACCCCTTGGTACCGCTGGCGATCGCGAACCGCGTCTCGACGGTGTTCTCGACGCCGTAGCCGCTGTGCGCGTGCCCGTGGGCCTGCGCGACGAGGGTCTCTTCGCCGCGGGTCACCAGGATCACGCCGGAAAAGCCGTCGAACGCCGTGAAGGGCACCCTCATGGACACAGCGTCCAGGAGGGTGCCCTTCCCGGCAAAGCGGTTTTACCGGCCCAAGAACGCGTGTAGCGACTCGAGGGCGGTGTCGGGCTGGTCGGCGAAGAAGCCGTCGACGCCGGCCTTGAGGAACGCGGCCTCCTCGGTGAAGACGTCGCCGTAGGCGTCCGGCTCGGCCGACGAGCGCAGGTTCGCCGGCAGGAACGGGTTTTCGTTCCGGAACGTGTACGGCTGGACCTGAAGGCCCGCCTTGTGCGCGTCGGCGACGAGCGCGGTCGGCGTGCCCAGGTTGTCGTTCTTGTCCCGCGGGATGACCTGCGCCTTGTCCGGCCCGAGGTACTTCGCGTACTTCGCGACTTCGCGCAGCCCCTGCGGCGTGACGAGGTCCGCGTACGTCCGCTTGTCGCCCTTCGCGACGAAGTCCGCCGGGGCGCCGGTGGCCGACGTCAGCTGCAGCAGCGGCGTCCGGACCTGCTTGTGCAGGTCGATCAGGTTCGAGACCTCGAACGACTGGATGATCGCCGGCGCGTCCGGCCGGTCGAGGCCGTTGCGCTTGAGGAGCGCGACCAGCTTCGGCTCGGTCGGGTTGCCGATCGAGGAGAAGAACGTCGAGTGCTTGACCTCGGGGTACGTGCCGAGCGTCCGGTGCAGCTCCCTGCCGAGCCGCTTGATCAGGTCGAGCACCTCCTGGAAGGTGGCGATCTGGTACCGGCCGTTGTACAGCGTGTTGTGCGGGCGGTTCGCCGGGATCCGCTCGACCGCGCGCAGGGTCTTCAGCTCGGCGAGCGTGAAGTCCTGGGTGAACCAGCCGGTGGTCGAGACGCCGTCGATGACGAGCGTCTTCTTGCGGTTCGCGAACTCGGGGTGCTTGGCGACGTCGGTGGTGCCGCCGATCTCCGGCTCGTGCCGGGCGACGAGCTGGCCGTCCTTGGTGGGCACGAGGTCGACGTCCACGTAGCCGACGCCCATCCGGAAGGCCAGCTCGTAGGAGGCGAGGGTGTGCTCCGGCCGGTAGCCGGGGGCACCGCGGTGTCCGACGATCACGGGGTCATCGTGGCCCCGACCGTACGCGGCCGCATCGGCGGACCCCCCGCTTTCCGACGCGCTCGCCGACCCGACGGCCAGTCCGGTGACGCTCAGCAACGCCAGTCCGGCGAGTGCCAGGACGCCGACACGTTTGCGCTTCATCTGGTGACCTCTTTTCACACAGGGTTGACCCTGACTACCCGCGCCACCCTCGATGTCGCAAGCGTCCGAAGTGCGTATCCGGGCGAACCGGACGGTGAACGCCGCGTGGACTCCTGTTCACGCAGGTGTGGCCCGACGCACGGCGGGACCGGACCGGCTCGGCGGCGCACCTGCGGGCGGGGTGCCCGGCGGTTCGCGGTGGCGTGGGCCGGAGTCGGCGGGGCGGACCGCTCGGGCCATCGCGCTTCGGCCGACCGGCCCGCGGGTACTGCTGCCCCGGCCCCCGCACACCTGCCCGCCGGCCACCGAGGCAGTCCAGCCACCCCGCTCGGCGGCCCGCCAAGACCCGTGAACTCCGGTTCCCCTTGCGACGTTGCGTCGATTCAGCACGACCCACCCGGGACCCGTCACCCTCGGCGGGACGGCCCTCACCCGCCGTGCCGACCGACGGCGAAATGTCCGGCGCGAACCCGGCCGGATACGCTGTGCTGCGTGCGCGTACTGGTAATCGGCTCCGGCGCTCGTGAGCATGCCCTCGTCCTCGCGGCCTCTGGTGACCCCGCGGTCACCGCCCTGGCCTGCGCGCCCGGCAACGCCGGGACCGCCGCCGTGGCCGAGCAGCTCGGCGTCGAAGCGGCCGATCCCGAGGCGGTCGCCGCGCTCGCGAAGAGCTGGCAGGCCGACCTCGTCGTCGTCGGGCCGGAGGTGCCGCTCGTCGCCGGGGTCGCCGACGCCGTCCGCAAGGCGGGCATCGCCTGCTTCGGGCCCTCGGCCGCCGCCGCCCGCATCGAAGGCTCGAAGGCGTTCGCGAAGGACGTCATGGCCGCCGCGAACGTGCCGACCGCGCGCAGCGAGGTGGTCGACAACCCGGCCCGCCTCGACGCCGCGCTCGCCCGCTTCGGCCCGACCTGGGTGGTCAAGGACGACGGCCTCGCCGCCGGCAAGGGCGTCGTCGTCACGACCGACTACGACGTCGCGCGCAAGCACGCCATCATGCTGCTCGACGGCGGCCACCCGGTCCTCCTGGAGTCCTTTTTGGACGGTCCGGAGGCCTCGCTGTTCTGCTTCGTCGACGGCAACACCGTCGTTCCGCTCCTGCCCGCGCAGGACTTCAAGCGCGTCGGCGACGACGACGCCGGCCCGAACACCGGCGGCATGGGCGCGTACGCGCCGCTGCCCTGGGCGCCCGAAAACCTGGTCGACGAGCTGGTCGAGCGGGTCGTCCAGCCGGTCGCCGACGAGCTCGTCGAGCGCGGGGCGCCGTTCTCCGGCCTGCTCTACGCCGGGCTCGCGCTGACGTCGGAAGGCCCGCAGGTCATCGAGTTCAACTGCCGCTTCGGCGACCCGGAGACGCAGGTCGTGCTGGCCCTCCTGCGGTCCCCGATCGCCGGGCTGATGCACGCCACCGCCACCGGCAAGCTCGCCGAGCACCCACCCCTGGAGTGGGCGAACGGCGCCGCGGTCACCGTCGTGATCGCCGCCGACGGCTACCCGGGCAAGCCCCGCACCGGCGACGTCATCGGCGGCGCCGAGCTGGAGGGCGTGCTGCACGCCGGCACCCGCCGTCGCGACGACGGCGCCGTCGTCTCCTCCGGCGGCCGCGTGCTGTCGGTCGTCGGCACCGGCAAGACGCTCAAGTCGGCGCGCAAGCACGCGTACGAGACCGTCGAGAAGATCCACCTCGCGGGCTCGCACCACCGCACGGACATCGCCCTCAAGGCGGCGAACGGCGAGGTCGGCGCCCCGACGGCGAAGCAGCGCGCCTGATTTCCCGGACCGGGGGAACCGGCGGGGCTTGATCTTCGTCCGACTTCAGGCTGCTGCTACACCTGGGTTGGTAGCCTCGACGAGGAGTCGGCCGGTCACTGTCCGCATGACGTCAGGGGAGAGCATGTCAGGACCCTCGTACGACCTCAGCCCGGCCGTCCCCGTGGCCCCGGCCGCCGCGGACGTCCTGGTCCACCCGGACAAGCTGCTCGACGTCGCCCGGATCGTCGAAGAGCAGGCCAACGCCCTCGAAGACCAGCTGCTGACCAAGCTCGGCCTGCTGCGGATCGACGCGCCGTCGGCCGATGTGATCAGCACCCAGTCCATCGAGGCCTGGAACGCCCTCATCGCCGACGGCGACCGTTCCTACGCGGGCCAGGTCCGCGAGTACGTCGCCGGTCTGAAGCGCCTGGTCTCGCAGCTGCGTGACGCCGCGAAGGACTACAAGGTCAGCGACGAGGAGAAGGCGGCGGTGTTCGGTGACCGCGCGAAGCACGGTGCGTAGCCGGACGCTGAAGATCACCGGGGGCGTGCTCGCGACGGCGGCGCTCGCCGGCTGCTCGGCGGGCACCGAAGGCACCCCGTACCCGGTCGAGACGGCCGCGACCGCGGCGTCGCAGAGCGCCAAGGCGGCCCAGCTGCCGCAGCGCCCGGCCGACCTGCCGCTGCAGGGCGTCAACCTGTGCGAGGTCTTCCCGCAGGTGCAGCTCGACGCGCTGAAGATCACCAGCACTCCCCGCGAGGGCCCGTCGGCGGACGGGCCGACGTGCGTGTTCGACGCCGACGGCGCCGAGCCGGTGCACGCCTACCACGTCCGGGCCGTGACGGCGGACCTCGGCGAGTGGATCACCGGGGCCCGCAAGAAGAACAGCATGACCACCGAGCCGAAGACGATCGCCGGCTACCCGGCGCTGACGAACTACCGCGCGGCGGGCGACCCCGCCGACTGCGAGGCGCTCGTCGGCGTCGCGCGGGGCCAGACGTTGGCCGTCCAGACCTTCGCCATCACCCGCGGCAAGCTCACGCAGCCGCAACTGTGCGAGATGGCGGTGCACGCCGCCGACATCGCGGTGCAGACCTTGAAAGCACGCAACTAGGGAGAGCGCGTGGAATTCTCCGAGCTCGCGGCCGGCATCCAGAACCACCGGTTCGACGGCTGGACCAACACCGCGATCGCCGACCAGATCACGCGGATGGTCAACGGCGACGGCACCGGCAGCATCGGCACGGCCGTCGACGCGCTGAAGGCCGTCGCGACCGCGCTCGCCCACACCGACCAGACGCTGCGCGCGCAGCTGCTGAAGCTCGGCGTCGAGTGGCAGAGCCAGGCGGGCGGCGCGGCGAGCCAGGTGCTCACCGAGCAGGCCGGGTTCTCCCAGGACGCCACGACGAAGGTCGCGCACGCCGCCGAAATGGTGTTCGAGCAGGGCGAGTCCTTCAACCGCACCAAGTACAAGCTGCCGGACGCCGAAACCGTCCGGAAGGGCGCGGGCGGCTACACGCTCACCGACGGCTTGCTGCTGTCCCTGATCGGCTTCGAGACCGACCACGCGCGTCAGGTCGAGGCCGCGAACAACGCCAAGGAGCAGGCGAAGCAGGCGCTCAACGAATACGCGCAGGAAAGCGGCACGAACCTGCTCTCGACGCAGTCGCTGTCCGACCCCGAGTCGCTGAAGCTGGCCGCCCCCGGGATCGCGCCGGGCGTGCTGGACGTCGCGGGTGCCGCCGTCGCGGTGACGCCGGACGGCGGCGTGAAGCCCGCTTCGGACAAGGTCCGCTCGGTGCACGTCGACCCGCCGGTGGTGCAGCCGGTGTCGCACACGGTCCACGCCGACCCGCCGACCCCGGTTTACGGCGTCGCGGCGCAGCAGCCGGCCCGGCCCGCCCCGCAGCCGCCGCGCCAGACCGGGTCGGTGACCGCGCCGGCCGCCGCCCAGCACACGACGCCCTCGTCGGCGACGACCCCGGCGGGCGTCAGGCCGCCGGCGTCGACGCCCGCGCCCGGCTGGGTCAACGCCCCGGGCCGCGGCACGGCGTCCGGCGACGCCACCCACTTCTCGCCCGGCCTCTCGGTCGGAGCCGGCGGCGAGCAGTTCGTCCCGCCGGGCGCGCCCGGCGCGCTGCCGCCCGGCTCGTCGCCGGCGACGGCGCCCATCAAGTCGCTCGGCGGCGGGGGCGCGTCCGGCGGCGGAGGCGGCCTCGACAGCTCGGCGGGCCGCGGCCCGGACGGGCTGCTGGCCAAGGGCCGCACGGTCGGTTCGATGCCGCAGGCGCCGTTGCAGCCCGGCCAGTTCACCGCCGAACGCGGGTTCGTGGTCAAGCCCGGCGCGACCCCCGGCGAGATCGGCGCGGGCGCGGCGGCGATCGGCGCGGGTGCCGCGGGCGGCGCGCTGAGCGGCGACAAGGAGCGCCAGCGGCGCGAGAAGGGCCCGGCGAAGGGTCCGGTGCGGCCGCTGCCGGTCGGCGAGCTGCCCGAGGAGGAGGCCGCCGCGCTGCGGAAGTCGGAGCAGATCAGCCCGAAGCAGAAGCCCGGCGAGGCGAAGTTCCTCGCCGAGGCGGCCCCGCACGAGGACGACGCCGAGCACGTCCGCCGCTACGGCGTCGACGACCAGGACCTGTTCGCCGACCAGCGGATGGTCTCGCCCGACGTGCTCGGCGACCACGGCGAGGACGGGCGCTGACCGTGTCGCTGGTGCTGTCCGCGCACGAGTTCGACGTGCTCTGGGAGTCGCTCGGACTGCCCCGCCGCCACGTCGCGCTGGACGTGCCGAGCGAGGGAACCACCCACGCCGAACGGCGGGAGCTGGTGGACGCGGCGTGGGCGTCGCTGAGCGAGCGGCGCCTGGCCCGCAACCGCCGGGTGACCGGCGAGGTGGCCGACCAGCTGCACCTGCTGGCCCGCCCGCAGTACGGCATCGACGTCTGGGTGTGGGCCGAGCGCGAGATCCGCGGCCGCGCGGTGAGCGCCCGCGGCCAGGCGGTCCTCGCGGTGGTGGACCACGGCGAGGTCTGGCTGATCCCGGCGACCGAGGACGGCCTCGCGGAGACGGCGGTCTCGGTGGCGGGCGACCTCGGCCCGGGCGTCGGCCAGACGGTGAGCATCCCGTACGACGTCCTCCGATCGGCCGACTCGGCCGCGAAGGGCGACGCGAAAGCGCTGGTCACGGCGTTGGAGGACCGGGGTGTGGAGCTGTTCCACGCCCAGGAGCTGTCGGGGATGCTGCTGGGCCAGGAGGCCCGCGGCCAGTTCGGCGCGGAACGGGTAGGCCGCGACGGCGTGGTCCACCGCGCGGGCCGCGTGGTGGCGTTCTTCGACACGGACGCGGGCCGGTACTTGTTCCAGGTGGTGTCCGACCGCGAAGGCCGCGAGTGGGCAACCGTGACCCCGGCCGACAACGCCCTGCTGGCGACCCGGATCCGCGAGCTGGTGGCGGAGGCCTGAGCTAGTTGCCGGCCGGCAACTTGGCGAGGACCTGCTCCGCGTACCGCTCGGCGTTGGCGCACAGTTCTTGGTCGCTCAGCTTCTTGTCGAAGTTGTCGTAGGTGATTTGCACGTTTTCGGTGTTCGACTCGTCGATCCGGCGGTGCGTCCAGGTGATCCGGCAGGATGGTGGGTAGTACTGATTGGGTACGACTTCCTCCGAAACTGTCGTCCCGTTCAGTTCGCGTTCTTCGGCTTTCCCCGGGTCGCTCGGCGCGGACAGGAGGTCGACGGAATACACGCCGAGATCCTTCTGACCGGACCACAAGCACCGGTGCAGGCCTTCGAGGGAAAAGCTGAATTCGTTCGGAGTGCCCCGCGGGACCGGGGGCGATTCGGTTGCGGCGCACAGGTCCAGGGACAGGGCTGAGCCCGGGGTCACCGGGTACCGCGCGTCGGTGCCGTACCGGATCTGGCTGATGATCACACCCATGGCTTCGGTGGGGGTCGCGCACGGGTCCCCGGCCGCCCGGCCTGACGCGGCCGTTATCGCGAAGCCCTGGCTGTAGGGGCTCTCGATCGCCACTACGCACTGGGTGCCGTCGACCTTCTTGAAGCCGCTGAGACCGCCGATGGTGATCGGGGTGTTCGTCCGCGCCCAGGCCTTGTCGTACAGGTTGATGAGCAGGTTCGTGCTGGCTGTCTCGTCCGGACCGCCTGAGGTGTCCAGGTCGCACCGCTCGAAGTAGACGCGTTTCCCGCCGGTCGGCTTGACCGGTCCGGTAGCGGGGAGCGAGTCGCGGGCGAGGAGCTTGCAGGGGTCGATCTCGCGGAGGTCCTCCGCGGTGAACGGGGCCGGCCGTTGATGACTGACACCGGGCGCCGGCGTCGCGCCGGGTTCGCTGTTCCCGCCGTTGAGCTGCGTAACCACGATCGTCGCCGCGACGACCGCGACCACGGCCGCGAGCGCCGCGGCGATCCAGGCCGTTCGCCGGCGCTTCACGGGCGGGGACGGCGTCGCGGTCGAAGGCTCGGGCGGCAGCGACAGAGCCTGGCTGACCTGCGCCTTCTGGGCACTGATCAGAGCGTGGACCGCCAGGGGCCACGGTGTCACCCCCGGCGGGACCGGCCCGAGGAAGTCGAGGATCCGCGCCGGCGTCGGCCGCGCCGCCGGGTCCTTCGCCAGGCACGGTTCCACCAGGCGACGCAGTTCCGGCGAGAGCGGTCCGAGGTCCGGCCGGCCGTGGACGACGTTGTAGAGCACCTGCGGGGTCGACCCGCCACCGAACGGGGCCCGTCCTGTGGCGGCGATGACGAGGAGCGCGCCCAGCGAAAAGACGTCGCTCGCCGGGGTGACGGCTCGCCCGTCGGCCTGTTCGGGGGACATGAAGCCGGGCGATCCGATGATCGAACCGGTGTGGGTCAGGTCCGAGCCGCCCTCGGCCGCGCGGGCGATGCCGAAGTCGATCACCCGGGCGCCGTCGTCGGTGAGCAGGACGTTGCTCGGCTTGAGGTCGCGGTGGATCAGCCCGGCCCGGTGGATGTCGGTGAGCGCCGACGCCAACCCGGCCGCGAGGATCCGCACGGACGCCGGCGGCAGCGGGCCCGCCGCTTCGACGGCCTCCTTCAGCGACGGGCCCGCGACGAACACCGAGGCCAGCCACGGCGTCGCCGCGTCCGGGTCGGCGTCCATCACCGCCGCGGTGTAGGCGCCGGAGACCATCCGCGAGATCTGCACCTCCCGGCGGAACCGGGACCGGAACCCGTAGTCGTGCGCGAAGCCCGGGTGCACCCGCTTGACCGCCACGAGGCGGCCGTCCGGTGACACTCCGAGCAGGACCCGGCCCATTCCGCCTTCGCCGAGTGCCGCCACCAGGCGATAGCGTCCGACATGTCGCGGTTCGTCCGGGTTCAGTGGTTTCATGATCGGTTTTCCTCCCCGCCGGCCATGCTACAAAGCGGGTCCGGCGCCCGCTGGGGTGGAAGTTGGCGGAGATCCGCACGCGCCGCCGGGGCGAAGTCATAAAGTAAGCGCGGGAACCGTCCGGGTCATGACGACGTCAGATCGGGCGGAGACAAGTTTCCGAAGGGGATGACGAACCGTGCCTGTCTACGACCCGGACTCGATGGCCATCGCGGCCCGTCACGTCGAGAAGCTCAAAGACGAGTTCGAGAAGTCGAAGAAGCACCTGACCGGGGTCGACGACGAGAAGGAAAGCCCGTTCGGGACGATGGGCGGCTCCCAGGACGTCCACGGCGCGGTCGGTCATTTCAAGCAGGGCGTGCACTCCGAATTCGACGCGGCCGGGAAGCTGATGGAGGCGACCAGTTTCGTGTTGAAGAAGGCCGCCGGGCTGATCGCGGAAACCGACCAGGTCGGGGCGAGCGACCTCAAGCTGCACGAGCACGGGAACCAGTGAGCGCACGGACGGCCCCGGCGGGCCGGGATGACAAGGGGGCGGCAACGTGGGTGGACTGATCGACTTTCCGCCGGACTGGCCGGACATCGAGGCCAAGAAGAAGCAGGTCGAAGGCATCAAGCCGGAGTCGATCGACAAGGCGGCCCAGCAGTTCAAGACCGCCGCCACGCAGGCCGGTGACCACGGCGCGGCGCTCAAGTCGGCCACGGACTCGCTGTCCGCCGGTGTCTGGAAGGGCCCGGCCGCGGACGCGTTCGTCGGCTACGTCAAGCAGATCACCACCGCGGGCGACAAGGTGCAGACGCACCTCACCGACGTCGGGAACGACCTCAGCGCGCTCTCGACGCAACTGAGCGACATCAAGGGCAAGGTCAACGACGCCTACGAAACCGCGAAGACGGCGATCCAGAACCGCATCAACTCGGAAACCCCGAAAGCCCAGGCGGCGATGAACGCCGAGGCGGAACACGCCCGGGACGAGAACAAGCCCGCCCCGAGCCCGTCGTCGAAGGAAATCATCGACAACGCCAACAAAGCGAACCAGAACGACGCCACCACCGCGGCCGGGAAGATCGATCCGCTCCTCGCCACCGCGGACGATCTGGTGAAGAAGTCCCAGGCGCTGATGAAGACCCAGATCGAGGGCGGCTACTCGAAGGTCCCGTTGCCCGCCAGCGACGGCACGGTCCCGCAGAGCACCGGCGGCATCCACAGCAACGGCTCCTCCCACCACGGCGGCGGTGGCGGCGGAGGAGGCGGCGGCGGTGGAGGTGGCGGAGGCGGCGGCCTCGGCCCGAGCGGCGGCCCGCCGTCGTCCCCGCCGCCGGGGAACGTCCAGCAGTGGATCCAGGAAGCGATCAAGGCGCTGCAGGCCGCCGGCGTGCCGGTGACCGACGCCGACATCCCCAACATCTGGGCGATCATCCAGCACGAGTCGGGCGGGAATCCCAACGCCATCAACAACTGGGATTCAAATGCTGCTGCCGGGCACCCGTCCAAGGGGCTCATGCAGTGCATCGACTCGACGTTCAACGCCCACAAGCTGCCCGGCCACGACAACATCTACAACCCGGTCGACAACATCATCGCGGGCGTCCGGTACTCCTTCGACCGCTACGGCGGCCTCGACAACGTGCCCGGCATCAAGGCCATGGCCCACGGGGGTGCCTACCGGGGCTACTAGCCTGGCCCCATGGCCGACCTCCAGGCGGGGCCCGCGCTGCGGGCCGGCGTGCCGCCCTTCCACGTCATGGACGTCCTCTCCGCGGCGGGGGCCCGGCAGCGCAGTCACGGCGATCTCGTGTCGCTCGCCGCCGGGCAGCCCTCCGCTCCCGCACCCGCGCCCGTGCTCGAAGCCGCGCAGAAAGCTCTGCAAGACAGCACCCTCGGCTACACCGAACAGCTCGGCATCCCGGAGCTGCGTGAGGCCGTCGCCGGGCACTACCAGCGGAAGTACCGGCTGGACGTCGCCGCGCAGGACGTCGTCATGACGACCGGGTCGTCCGGGGGCTTCCTGCTCGCCTTCCTCAGCGCCTTCGACCCCGGTGCCAAGGTCGCGATGGCCCGTCCCGGCTACCCCGCCTACCGCAACCTGCTGTCGGTCCTCGGCTGCGAGGTCGTCGAGTTCGCGACCACCGCCGAGACGAACTTCCAGCCGACCGTCGCATTGCTTGACGAGCTCGGCCCGATCGACGGGCTGATCGTCGCCAGTCCGAGCAACCCCACCGGCACCGTCCTGCCGCCCGGCGAGCTGGCCGCCATCACCGGCTGGTGCTCGTCGCACGGCGTCCAGCTGATCAGCGACGAGATCTACCACGGCATCTCCTACGGTGCCGAGCTCGACTGCGCGTGGCAGTACGGGCGCGAGCCGCTCGTGCTCGGCAGCTTCTCGAAGTACTTCGCGATGACCGGCTGGCGGCTCGGCTGGATGCTCGTGCCGCAGCGGCTGCACCGCGCCGTCGACGTCCTGACCGGGAACTTCACCATCTGCCCGCCCGCGGTGTCGCAATACGCCGCCCTCGCTGCCTTCACGCCGGAGGCGTACGCCGAGGCCGACGCGCACGTCGAGCACTACCGCGCCAACCGCGACCGGCTCTTCGCGGGCCTGCGGGGCATCGGCCTCGACAAGCTCGCTCCCGCCGACGGCGCCTTCTACGCGTACGCCGACGTCAGCGCGTACACCGAGGACAGCCTGAGCTGGTGCCAGCGGCTGCTCGCCGACACGGGCCTCGCCATCACGCCCGGCGTCGACTTCGACCCGGTCGACGGCGGCAAGTACGTCCGGTTCTCCTTCGCCGGCAGTGCCGAGGACATCGACGAGGGCGTCCGGCGGCTCGGGGGGTGGCTGCGCCAGGGGGAACCCTGATTCATCCCTGAACGTTGGCTCGCTGAGGGGAGTTTCTCCGGCCGAGGTGCCACAGTGGAGGCATCGGGCCGGAGGGGCCACGGGAGCAATCGGAGGAAGCCATGTTCTGGAAGATCGTCGGCGGCCTGATCGTCGCCTGGGTGGCGTTCATGGTGCTGGGCGCCGTGATCGGCTTCGTGTTCAAGGCCGTCCTGTGGATCGCCATCATCGGCGGCATCGCGTTCCTCGGCGCGGCGGGCTACCGCGCGATCACCGGCGGCGGACGCAAGGACCCGCGGCGGATCAACCGCTACTAGGGGATCCGCGCCACGCCGCCCAGTGACGTCCAGTTGACCGGCGTCAGCGGGGCCAGGCGCGGCCCGTCCGGCCACCAGAGGTGCGGCGCGGTCAACCCGGGCTCGAGCAGGTCGAGGCCGTCGAAGAACGACGCGATCTCGGCCCGCGTGCGGTAGCGCGTGTCGAGCCCGGTGCCGCTGAAGTGATTTTGCAGTTGTTCCGCCACGCCGGCGGCTTCGGAGCCGTCGTCCGGGTTGTGCTGGTGCAGCAGGACCAGGTACGACCCCGGCGCCATCGCGCCGACGTAGGACTTGACCACCTGCCGCGCCTGCTCCAGATCCGCGATGTGGTGGATGACCGCGCACAGCACCAGCCCGACCGGGCGGTCGAAGTCGAGGAACTGCTTGACCGTCGGGTCGGCGAGCGTCTCGGCGGGGTGCAGCAGGTCGTTGCCCGAGATGTGCGTGAAGTCGTTGTCGACGAGCAAGGCCCGGCCGTGCGCCTGCACGACCGGGTCGTTGTCGACGTAGACGACGTGCGCCTCCGGGTTGTACTTCTGCGCCACCTGGTGGGTGTTCTCCACCGTCGGGAAGCCGGAGCCGAGGTCGAGGAACTGGTCGACGCCGAGCCGTTCGGTCAGGTACCGCACGGCGCGCACGAGCCACTGCCGCACTTCCTGCGCCATCGCCGGGGATTCCGGCGCGATCGCCAGGATCTCCCGCAGCACCGCCCGATCGGCTTCGTAGTTGTCCTTGCCGCCCATCAGCGCGTCGAAGACGCGGGCGATGCTCGGCCGGTCGAAGTCGACGCGGGCCGACGGTCGTTCGCTCGTCATAGCGGCCTACCGGGGAAGTCGGGGTCGCGTGCAGCCTAGGCCACGAACGATCACCACCGGTAGGCGGACGTGCGGTGCGGGTGAGGTCAGTCCAGCCAGGCCCGGGCCGCGTCGGCGCCGTTCCACACCTCGGCCTTCAGGCCCACCGCCCGCGCTCCGTCCACATTGGACGGACGGTCGTCGAAGAACAGGCAGTCGGCCGGCTCCGCGCCCAGCTCGTCGAGCAGGAGGCGGAAGATCTTCGCGTCCGGCTTCACGCAGCGGACGTCGCCCGAGAAGAGCGTGACGCGGAAGTGGCGGGCCCAGTCCTGCGCGCGGACCCACTCGCCGAACACCACCGGGGCGTTCGACAGCAGCGCCAGCGACGCGCCCGCCTCGGAAAGCGCTTCGAGCAGCGCCTGCGACGACGGTTCCAGGTGGCCCCAGCCCTCGACGTCGACGCGGGTCAGCTCGTCCGACAGCTCTTCGTCGACGGACACGCCCACCGCCTTGCCGACCGCCTGCCAGTACTCGAGCGGCGTGCTGCCCGCGTCGTACGGGATCCGGTAGTCCCAGTACGCCTTTTCGAACTCCGGCAGCGGCACGCCCATCGCCTCGGCCATGGCCGGGCGGGCCAGGCTCGGCTTGCTCAGCACGTCGCCGTAGTCGAACACGATCCAGTTCACGATTCCCCCAGGGAGTTCACGCGCCGGTCTTGATCCGGCGCAAGGCTTCTTCGACGTCGGCCGCGCTCAGGTCCCGGTGCGTCACGAACCGGACCCGGCCCGCCATGGGCACCGCGCGGACGCCGAGCGAGTCGAGCCAGGCGAGCGCGGTCGGGATGTCCGGGACGTCGGCGAGGACGATGTTGGTGTCCGGCTCGTTCGTCGGCCAGCCGTGCTCGCGCAGGCCCTCGGCCAGGCGCCGCGCGTTCTCGTGCGACTCGGCCAGCTCGGGGATCCGGTCCAGCGCGACCAGGCACGCCGCGGCCAGGACGCCGCCCTGCCGGACGCCGCCGCCGAGCATCTGCCGCATCCGGCGCGCCCGCTCGACGAACGCGACGCTGCCCGCGACGACCGAGCCGACCGGCGCGCCGAGGCCCTTGCTGAAGCAGGCCGACACGGTGTCGACGCCGACGGTCAGCGCGGCGGGCGGTACCTCCAGCGCGACCGCGGCCTGCCAGAGCCGGGCGCCGTCGAGGTGCACGGTCAAGCCGGCTTCCTTCGCGACGGACAGCAGCTGGGCGTGCTCGTCGGGCGGGGTCACCGCGCCGCCGGCCGCGTTGTGCGTGTTCTCGAGGCAGAGCAGCGACGTCCGCAATGTGAAGTACGGCCCGGGTTGTCCGATCGCGGCCGCGAGGGCGTCGGGCGATGGGCGGCCCGGGCCGCCGTCGTGCTCGAGGATGTCCGGCATCCCACCGGCCAGCCACGCCGCCGAGCCGAGTTCGTTGGAGAGCACGTGGGCGCCGCGCGTGGCGAGGAACCGGTCGCCGCGCTGCAGGTGGAGGCTCAGCGCGACGAGGTTGGCCATGGTCCCGCTCGGCACCCAGAGCGCGGCCGGCATGCCCAGGACGTGCGCGGCGCGTTCCTCCAGCGCCTGGACCGTCGGGTCGCGTTCGAGGACGTTGTCCCCGACCTCCGCGGACGCCATCGCCGCGCGCATCGTGTCATCCGGACGGGTGACGGTGTCGGAGCGGAAGTCCAGCGGCGGCAGCGTGAAGGTCACAGAGTGATCACATCACATCCACCCGACGGGGATCAATGAGCCCCGGAGTGGTGGGACCTGCTCGGTCCGTGCAACCGTGGACGCCCCTGATTCCGTCCTACCCACCGACGACAACAGAGCGGAGCACGACTGCGCGTGGACCAGCGCGACGAGGAGGAGTTCGCGGAGTACTTCGCCGCCAGGCGGGACGCCGTGCGCCGGACCGCGTACATGCTCTGCGGCGACTGGCACCGGGCGGACGACCTCGCGCAGACGGCGTTCGTCGCGCTGCACCGGAGGTGGAAGAAGATCAGGGATCCCGCGGCGACCGACGCGTACGTCCGCAAGACGCTCGTCCGGGCGTCGATCGACGAATCGCGGCGCCCGTGGCGGCGTGAGTGGCAGACCGAGACGCTGCCCGAGCCGGCCGACGACACGCCGGGCCTCGACGAGCTCGTCGCGACCAGGGAAGACCTGCTCGCGGCGTTGAAGGAAGTGCCGCCCAAGCAGCGGGCGGTGCTGGTCATGCGGTTCTTCGAAGGACTCGACGTGACCGGCGCGGCGAAGGCGCTGGGCTGCAGCGAAGGCAACGTGAAGAGCCAGACCGCGCGCGGGCTGGCGAACCTCAGGCAGGTCCTGGAACGGGAGGTGGAGACCAATGGATGAGCAGGAGCTGCGCTCGTTGTTCTCCGCCGCGCCGCCGGACGCCCCCGAACCGGCGTTCAGCCAGGACGACGTCGTCCGCGAGTCCCACCGCCAGACCGTGCGGCGCCGCAACCGGATCACCGCCGGGGTGAGCGCCGCGGCGCTGGTGGTCGTCGGCTTCGGCGCATACGGACTGCTGTCCGGGGGTACCCCCGAGTCGATGACGGCCGCGGGCGACGGCGCCGTGTCGTCGCAGTCCGCGCCGGGCTCGGGGCAACCCGGCCTCAGCCCGGCACGTCCTGAGATCGGTGGGGAGTCACCGAACTTCTCGTCCGAACCACCTCGGCAGGGAGGTGACCAGGGCGGGAAGACCGGCCAGCTGGCCGAAGGCGCCTCCGGGTGCGAACAGGTGGACGGGGAGCTCGCCACAGCCCTCGCTGGCGAGCTCCCCGGCCACGTCGCCGGTACCCCGGCCGTGCCGGGCGGCGCCTGTTCGACGGTGTCGCGCTCCGCGGGGTTCCCGGTCGCGGGCGGCGAGGTGTCCGCCGCGGTGTACCCGAAGGGCATCCCCGTCGTCTTCAAGTCCCAGCCCGCCGGCGCGGTCCAGGCCGAGGTGGCGACCGCGTCCGGGGGGAAGCTGGTGCTGGTCAGCGTGCCGTCCTCGGGCGGGACGGCGCCGTACGCGGGGCAGGTGGACGCGTTCGCGCACGCTCTCGCGCCCCGCTTCTGAGCCCGGGTCCGCCCGGTTGGCAGAATGACCGGTCATGACCGCTGCGACCACCCCGAAGGGGGAACGACGGCGCGCCGCGCTCGTCGAGGCCGCCGCGAAACTGCTCGTCGAGGGCGGGTTCGACGCCGTCCGGCACCGGGCGGTCGCCGAGCGCGCGGGGCTGCCGCTCGCCTCGACGACGTACTACTTCGACTCGTTGGAAGACCTGGTCACGGCGGCCGTCGAGCACCACGCGTACGGGGAGCTCGAGACGGGCCGCCGCCGGCTGGAGGAGCTGGCGACGCGCAACCGCGGCGTCCAGGCGACCGTCGACCTGGTGCTGGAGATGCTGCTGGGCCCGGAGACCGACGACCCGGAGGCGGACGCGGAGGCGGTGCTGCTGCGGTACGAGCGGCTGGTCGCGACCGGCCGCCGTCCGTACCTGCGGCCGTTGATGCGGACGCTGTCGGCGCAGCTCAACGAGCTGCTGACGGAGATCTTCGCCCGCTCCGGCACGCCGGTTTCCGCCGATGAGCTCGAACGGCTGGTCGCCCTGGTCGACGGCGCGGTCGTCAACGCCCTGATCGCGATCGACCCGGCCCCGCGCGCGGCGGCGTCACGCATGCTTCAGAACGCACTCGACGGCACCTGATTCGTTACTGTCGTGCAGGTGGACTTGAACCTGCTGACGGCGTTGGACGCGTTGCTGGAGGAGAACTCCGTGCAGGCGGCGGCCGACCGGCTGCACCTGACGCCCCCGGCGATGAGCCGCACGCTGGCCCGGATCCGGGCGACGACCGGCGACGACATCCTGGTGCGCACCGGCCGCACGATGACCCCGACCCCGCGCGCGCTGGCGATGCGCGACGAGGTCCGGACGCTGGTGGCCCGCGCGAACCGGGTGCTCGCGCCCGCCCGCACGGTGGACCCGGCCACGCTGCGGCGCACGTTCACCATCCAGGGCCACGACGCCCTGCTGGCGGCGCTGTTCCCGGCGTTGCTGCGCACGGCTTCGGCCGAGGCACCCGGGATGGGGCTGCGGCTGCTGGCGGAGGCCCCGGTGGACACGCCGGACCTGGCCCGCGGGCACGTCGACCTGGAGGTCGGCGCGGCGGTGCCGGTGTCGCCGGAGATCAGCCACGAGGTCGTCGGCGAGGACCGGCTGGCGGTGGTTTCGCGCGCCGGTGTGCGGCTGGACGTCGAGGAGTTCGCGGCGGCCGAGCACGTGATCGTGTCGCGGCGCGGGCGGTTGCGGGACGGCGTGGACAAGGCGCTGGCCGAGCTGGGGTTGCGCCGCCGGGTGGTGGCGGCGCTCCCGACGGCGGCGCTGGCGCTGCAGGCGATCGCGCACAGCGACGTCGTCGGGGTGCTGGCGGTCCGGGCGACGGCGTTGGCGCGGGCGGACGCGGGGTTGACCGCGACGGAGCCCCCGATCGAGTTGACGGGGGCACCGGTGGTGGTGAGCTGGCACAGCCGCTACGACTCCGACCCGGCGCACGAGTGGTTGCGCGGCCACTGCCGCACAGCGCTCGCGGAGGTCTTCGACGCGACTGGCGACTGACATTGCTCACTTGGGCAGGGCCACCAGGACCTCCCCGCGCGGGCCGTTCTCGGCCGCGTCGAGCATCGCCGCCGCCACGGTCGCGTGGGTGACCGAGGCCGGGAACAGCTTCCGCGGCACCTCCGCGAGCCCCACCGCGCGCCGCGTCGGGCTCACCGGGCCGGTTTTCATCGGCCCCACGTGCACCACCGTTCCGCCCACGCCGAGGATCGCCGCGTCCGCCGTGACCTTGTCCGGCAGCTCCTCCTTCATGAACCGCTCCAGCAACGTCCGGGTCAGCCAGCCTGCCGCCGAAGCCGACGGACCGGTCCCGAACGCCCCCACCGACACTGCCCGCGACGGCCCCGCGGCCACCACCGCACGAGCCCCCGCCGTCAGCACCCCCGGCGGATCACCCTTTCTCAGACCCAAGGCGTCGAGCACGATCTCGTTGCCCCGCAACGCTTCCGCGATCCCGGCGGCGTCGAAGACGTCGGCCGCGACCGACGTCAGCCGCTCGCCGGAAGCCGACGCGCGACGGCTGATGGCCACCACCTCGTGCCCGCGCGTCAGCGCCTGCTTCACCAGTTCACTGCCCACCGCGCCCGACGCGCCGAGCACCGCCACCCGGCTCACGCGAGCACCTCCAGCGCCGCGGCGTGCAAACCCGGTGCCGCGACGAGGATGTCGGCCGAGTTGACGTCCCAGGCCCCACCCGACAGGTCCGAAACGACCGCGCCCGCCTCGAGAGCCAGCAGCGAACCGGAAGCGGCGCCTGGAAGATCCGGCTGGTACTGCCAGAAGACGTCGTACTGCCCGGCGGCCAGCCCCAGCAACGGGAACACCGTCGGAATCGTGTTGCGCACCAGCAACGCCTTCGACGCCATCGCCGCGAAAGCGCCCGCGAACCGCTCGTAGACCTCCGGGGAGCTGCCCGCCTGGCTCGCCGTCACCGCGGCGGCCGACAAGTCCGTCTTGGCCGACACGTGCAACGGCGAACCGTTGAGGTACGCGCCCTGGCCCCGCGAAGCCGTGTACGTCAGGTCGCCGATCGGCTGGTGGATGACCGCCAGCTCCGGCTGCCCGTCCGTGACCAGCGTGATCGTCACGCCCCACTCCGGCAGGCCGTGCACGTGGTTGACCGCGCCCTCGGCGCCGTCGACCACCCACCACCGCCCCGGCGGCACCTCCCGGCCGCTCTCGTCCTCGTCCCACCAGCCCACGCCGTCGACGCCGTCGAGGGCCGACCGCACCACCGAAGTCGAGGTCGCCTCGAGCTTCGTGCCGAGCGCGTACATCGCCTCCCGGTCCGGCGGACGGCTCGCCGGGTCGTACAAAGCCAGCAAAGCCTGTGCGGCTTCCGAAGCCGCTTGCACCATCGTGTTCAGAACATCGGTCATGAACCCATTACGGCACGACCGGTGGCCTGATTCAAATGCAACTTTGGTACTCGACGAGTTACCCTCGTGCAGGTTTGCGCTGAGCCTTCGCCAGGTCGTCGCGGGACTTCGTGACGAGCGCGAGCATCGCCTGCTCGGCCGCCGTCGGGTCGCCCGCGACGATCGCGTCGAACACCTTGCGGTGGCTCGGCACCGGGTCCTCCGCCGCCGACGCCCCGTGCACGAGCTTGTCGCGCTCGGCCAGCCCGATCGCGATGACCCGTTCCATCCGCATCAGGAAGTTGTTGTGGGTGGCCGTCATCAGCCGCCGGTGGAAGGCCAGGTCGGCTTGGACGCTCGCCTCGGCGTCGTCACCCGCCGCGGCCATGTCGGCCAGCGCCTCCCGCAACGACTCGAGGTCTTCCTCCGACGCGCGTTCGGCGGCGATCCGCGCCGCGGCGGGCTCGACGACCGTGCGGACCTCGGTCAGCTCGTCGAGCAGGCCGGGGTCGTCGGCGGCCGCGGTCTGCCAGCGCATGACGTCGGCGTCGAGCATGTTCCACTTCTCGCGCGGCTGGACGAACGTGCCGCGCTTCTGCCGCGCGTCGATCATCCCCTTCGCGGCCAGCACCTTCAGCGCCTCGCGCAGCGCGGTCAGGCTGATGTCGAGCTCTTCGCGCAGCGCCGGCAGGTCCAGGACGGTGCCCTCGCCCCACTCGTCGGAGAGGATCCGGCTGGCCAGTGCCTCCACGGTCTGGCCGTGCAGCCCGCGTGGCCGGTGTTCGGTCAATGGAGGGCCCTCTCGACTGGTGGTTCGTGGTCGGGCCATCCTACGCTGCGACCGAAGTCGTCATAAATTATGAATACATCTTGACACCGGCGGCGCCCGGTTGCACTCTTTGGCAGCAGTCAAGCCCGAGCGGGCACCAAGACAAAGGGGTCACGACATGACGAGTGCAGGCCTGTCCCGCCGTCGTTTCCTGCGCAACGCCAGCCTGGCCGGCCTGGGCGCGATCGGGTCGTCCAGCTTCCTCGCCGCGTGCGCCACCTCCGCGAACTCCGGCCCGGTCAAGCAGGCCGCCGGCGCGGTCACCGTCCAGTCGAACCTGTCCTCGCCCGAGGCGAAGAAGGCGATCGAAGCGCTGGCCCAGGCGTTCGGCGCGAAGGGCGGCGCGACGGCGACCGTCAACACCGTCGCGTCGGAGACCTTCCGCACCCAGCTGCCCAGCTACCTGACCGCGGCCACCCCGCCGGACACCTACACGTGGTACCCGGGTTCGCTGCTGTCCGGTTACGCGCGCAAGGGCCTGCTCCTCGACGTCGGCGACGTCTGGCAGACCATGGGCGACTACAGCTCCGCGTTCCGCGCGCTCTCCGGCGACGGCGCCGGCCACCAGGTCTTCATCCCGACGTCCTACTACTGGTGGGGCTTCTTCTACCGGAAGTCCAACTTCGCGAAGTGGGGCGTCCAGCCGCCGACCAACTGGACCGAGTTCCTCGCGCTCTGCGAAACGTTGAAGGGCAAGGGGATCGCGCCGATCGGGCTCGGCGCGGGCGGCAACACGCCGTGGACCGCGTCGGCCTGGTTCGACTACCTGAACATCCGGATCAACGGCGCGCCCTTCCACCGCGAGCTGCTGGCCGGCAAGCAGCGCTTCGACGACCCGCGCGTCAAGAAGATCTTCGACCCGTGGCGCCAGGCCCTGCCGTACTTCGACCCGAACGGCACCGCGATCGCGTTCCAGGACGCGACCACCGTGTTGCTGCAGGGCCGCACCGGCATGGTCCTGACCGGCACGTTCTTCGCCGACGCCGCCCCGAAGGACGCGCTGGACGACCTCGACTTCTTCCAGTTCCCGATCCTCGACCCGGCCGTCCCGGTGGCCGAGGAGGGCCCGACAGACGGCTTCTTCGCGAGTGCGCGCACTCCGCACGTCGCCGAGGTCAAGGAGTGGTTCAAGTACGTCGCGACGGCCGAGGCGCAGGAGCTCTACATCAAGAACTCCTCCGGCACGGTCCTGCCGACCAACCCGAAGGCCAAGGACAACGGCACGCCGCTGGTCCAAAAGGGACGCAAGATGCTCGCCGACGCCAAGGAGATCACGCAGTTCTTCAACCGCGACTCCTCCGACGCGCTGCAGCCGACCGCCGACGCCGCGTTGATCCGGTTCATCCAGAAGCCGAACGAGCTCGACTCGATCCTGAGCGACTGGCAGACCGCCGCGCAGAAGGTCTGGCAGTCCTGACATGGCGGTGCTGACCGCCGACCGGCCGAAGACCGCGGCGCGGGCCCGCAAGCACCGTCGCCGGATCTCGCCGGTGCTGCTGGCGTTCGTCCTGGTGCCCCTCGTCGTCGAGGGGTTCTGGGTGTTCTGGCCGGCGCTGCAGGGCTTCTACCTGGCGCTGACGAACTGGGACGGCGTCTCCGCTCCCGCGTTCGTCGGCTTGGGGAACTTCGCCGAGATGTTCTCCGACGACATCTTCAAGACCGCCGCGCTCGACACGGTGATCTGGCTCGTGCTCTTCGGCGGCCTCTCGGCCGCCGGCGGGCTCGCGCTGGCGACGTTGCTGCAACGCGAACGAAAAGGCGTCGGGTTCTACCGGGCCGCGCTGTTCACGCCGGTGGTGTTCTCGCTGGTCGCGACGTCGCTGATCTGGCAGGTGATCTACCAGCCGGACGGCGTCTTCAACGAGGTGCTCGGCGCGATCGGGCTGGGCAGCTGGCAGCACGCCTGGCTGGCCGACCCGAAGACGGCGCTGTACGCGGTGCTCGTCCCCGCGCTGTGGCGCCAGCTCGGCTACGTGATGGTGCTGTACCTGGCCGGGCTCAAGGGGATCGACCCGGCGCTGTATGAAGCGGCCAAACTGGACGGTGCCACGGCGTGGCAGCAGTTCCGCAACGTGACGTGGCCGCAGCTGCGCAGCGTCAACTCCGTTGTCCTCTCGGTGATCATCATCGACTCGCTGCGGTCGTTCGACGTCGTGTGGTCGATGACGAAGGGCGGGCCGTACCACTCGTCCGAGCTGCTCAGCACGTACATGTACGCGACGGCGTTCCAGTCGCTGCGGCTCGGCTACGCGTCCGCACTGGCCGTGGTGATCTTCGTGCTGGCGTTCGGCGTGATCGTGACCTACCTCGTGCGTGCGTTCCGGGAGGACTCGTGAGGAGTACGCGGACCTTCGGGTTCCACCTGCTCGCCGGCGGGCTGTCCGTGCTGTGGCTGCTGCCGATCCTGCTGGTGCTGACGACGAGCGTCCGGTCCTTTTCGGACATCGCGTCGAACGGCCTCGGCGCGCTGCCCGCGTCGTTCAGCCTGGACGGCTTCGGGCAGGCGTGGGGCGAGGGCGGCGGCGGGCACGCGATGCTGAACAGCCTGCTCGTGACGATCCCGACCGTCCTGCTCGCGCTGCTGCTCAGCTCGGCGGCGGCGTTCGCGCTGAGCCGGTACGAGCTCCCGTTCCGCCGCACGATCATCCTGGTGATGCTGGCCGGGAACCTGCTGCCGCCGCAGATCCTGCTCGTGCCGGTCGCGAAGCTGGCCGAGCTGCTGGGCATCTACGACACGCTGACCGCGCTGATCGTCGTGCAGGTCGGGTTCGGGCTCGGCTTCTACACGTTCGTGCTGCAGGGGTTCATGCGGTCGATCCCGGGCGAGATCCAGCAGGCGGCGCTGATCGACGGCGCCGGCGTCGCGCAGATCTTCTGGCGGATCATCCTGCCGATGACCCGCCCGGCGCTGGCGGCGCTCGGCGCGCTGGCGTTCACCTGGACGTTCAACGACCTGCTGTGGTCGATCACCGTGCTGCGCACCGGGACCGTGATGCCGGTGACGCCGGCGCTGCTCGGACTGCAGGGGCAGTACGTGTCCAACTGGAACGTGATCGCGGCGGGGTCGGTCATCGCGGCCGTGCCGACCGTGGCCGTGTTCCTGCGGTTCCAGAAGCACTTCATCTCGGGCTTGGCGATCGGGGCGATCAAGTGACGTGGACCGTGTCCATGAAGTCCACTTCGTACACCGTGGCCCTGGACCCCACCGAGCGCTGGCTCGAGCTGGTGGCCTGGGGTCCACACGGGATCGAAGACGGGCCGTCGGTGTTCGCGAACGCGGGTGCGGTGCACTTCATCACCGACGCCGACGCGGCCCCGGTCGAGTACGCCCCGCTGGGCCTGCGCCCGTTCTCCGGCGCGGACGTCTCGGTGCGCGGTGGTTCGTGGTGGCGGTTCGACTCCGCGTCGTCGGGCGATGACCTGCGAGTGACCTTTGTGGACGAAGTCGCGGGGCTGTGCGCGGTGGTGTGCTACCGGCCGGTGCCCGAGACGGACGTCCTGACGCGGTGGGTCGAGTTCGAGAACACGGGCTCGGCGACGCTGGAGTTCGACCGGCTGGGCTCGGCGGGCGTGTGCGTGCCGACGGTTTCCGGCGCCCGGCTGACGTACCTGACCGGCCAGTGGTCGCAGGAGTTCACGCGGCGCACGGTGGACCTGCCCGCGGGCGGGTTCCGGATGGAGAGCCGGTTCGGCGTCCCGGGGCACGCGCATGTCCCGTGGCTGGCGGTGCAGGACTCCGCCGGTGGGCCCGCTTGGGGCGTTTCGCTGGAATGGCCGGGTTCGTGGTCGATCGAGGCGGACGTCGAGCCTTCCGGGCTGACGCGCGTGCGGGCCGGGCGGCTGCCGTCGCCGGGTCTGGTGCTGCTGGAACCGGGTGCTTCGCTGGTTGCTCCGGCGGTCGCCCTGGCGTCCAGTGTGGAGGGACTCGCCGGACTGGCTTCGGTGTGGCACGAATACGACCGCGTGCTGGCGGGGCCGCGGTGGCGGCGCCCGCGTCCGGTGCTCTACAACTCGTGGGAAGCGACCGGCTTCGACGTCCGGAGCGAGCACCAGCTGGAGCTGGCGAAGCGCGCCGCCGACCTCGGTGTCGAGCTGTTCGTGGTCGATGACGGCTGGTTCACCGGGCGCGACGACGACACCGGCGGCCTCGGCGACTGGGCGCCGGCGGATCCGAGATTCGGCGAATTCGTCGACGCGGTGCGGGAACTGGGACTGGAGTTCGGCCTGTGGGTCGAGCCGGAAGCCGTCAGCCCGAAGTCGCGGCTGTACGCCGAGCACCCGGACTGGGTGTACCGGATCGACGGCCGCCCGTCGACGCTGATCCGCAACCAGCTCCTGCTGGACCTGGGCCTCCCCGAGGTCGTCTCGTTCGTAAAATCCACTTTGGACTTTCTGCTGACCGCGTACCCGATCTCGTACCTCAAGTGGGACATGAACCGGCCGCCCACCGAACGCGGTCGCCCGGGTTCGCCGGACGCGGACCTGGACGCCGAGCACGTCGCCGGGTACCTGTCGGTGCTGGACCACCTGCGCGCCGCCCACCCGCACGTCACGATCGAGGCGTGCGCGGGTGGCGGCGGCCGGACCGACCTGGCGACGGTCGCGCGCACCGACGTCGTCTGGCCCAGCGACAACACGGGCCCGCTGGACCGGTTGGCCATTCAGGACGGGTTCCTGCTGATGCACGCGCCGCACCTGATGAGTTCGTGGGTGACGGACTCCCCGGGCGTCTTCGACCCGCGGCCGCGCTCGCTGCGGTTCCGGTTCGTCACGGCGATGGCCGGGGTGCTGGGCATCGGCGCGGACCTTTCGAAGTGGACGCCCGAGCAGCACGCGGAGGCGGCTTCGCTGGTGGCCGTGTACAAGTCGATCCGGGACGTCGTCCACCACGGCGTCGCCCGGGTGTTGGCGGACGCGACCCAGTACACCTCGGAAGACGGCGACACCGTGGTGGTGCTGGCGTGGAACACCGGGGAGCTGACGGGCGCGCCGCTCGTGCCGGGACGCTCGTCGCGCGTGCGTCTGGACGTGTGCCCAAACTCGTCCTATGTGGACGAACAGGGGACCCGGTATTCAGGCGCTCACCTGAAGTACGCGGGTCTCCCCTTCGACTGGACCGCGACCCACGACGCGGACGTCGTCGTCCTACGCCGGATCGAGTAACAGCTTCGCGGCCGCCACGGTGCCGTCGGTGCTGACGAGCGCCGCCACTTCGGCGGCGCGAGCCTTCACGGCCAGGGCCGCATCGAGGGCCGCCGTCAGGGATTCGACCGTCGGCGCCGGACCGTCGTGGGCCACGCCGGCGCCCAGTGCCGCGACCCGGGCCGCCCAGTACGGCTGGTCGGTGGCCTGCGGGACGACCACCTGCGGGACGCCGGAGCGCGCGGCCGTCGTCGTGGTCCCGGCGCCGCCGTGGTGCACGACCGCCGCCGTCCGCGGGAACAGCGCCTGGTGGTTGACCTCGTCGACGAGGAAGACGTCGTCGCCGCCGACGGTCAGGTCCGCCCAGCCGCGCTTGAGCACCAGACGGCGGCCGTGCGCCCGCACCGCCGCCACGGCCACCTCGGCGACGTCCGCCGCCGCGTGCATCGGCATGCTCCCGAACCCGACGTAGACCGGCGGTTCGCCGTCGGCCAGGAACGCCGCCAGGTCGTCCGGCAGCGGCCGCTCGTCCGGCACGATCCACGCGCCGGTCTGGACGACGTCGAGGCCGTCGCTCGGTTCCCACGGGTCCAGGACCGGGTCGGTCGCCAGCCACGGCCGCTTGCCGACGACCAGCTCGCGGACGTCGTCGACCGCGGGCAGGCCGTGCGCGGCCCGGCTCGCGTTCAGGCCCGGCCCGAACAGCACGTTCATGCTTTCGCGGTCGAGCTCCCAGAGCGCCCGGTTGCCGGTGACGCCCGGCGGGTGCGGCCGGCCCGGGTAGGCGAGCGGCGCGTGGTGCGGCGACGGCAGCGACAGCTTCTGCATCGCCACGTAGTGCGAGGGGATCCCGACCAGCTCGGCCACCGATCGCGCCCCGGCCGCGGTCGGCATCATCCCGGTGGCCACCAGCACGTCGCAGTCCGCGGCGGCCGCCGGCATGACGTCGAACTGGGCCGCGATCAGCTCCGCGGCCCGCGCGGGCAGGCCTTTCGGGGCCGGCGCGGCCTTCGTCAGCTCGCGCGCCGACGGCCCGATCGGCACGAGCGGCACATCGACGGCGGCCAGCCGCCGCACGAAGTCCTCGTCCGGCGGAGCGCACACCTTCACCTCGGCGCCCAGCTCCCGCAGCCGCACCGCGAACGCCGCCAGCGGCTCGACGTCGCCGCGGGAGCCGTAGGTGGACAGCAGAACACGCATCGCGCAAACCCCCAGGTCGTTGATCAGTGCGCCGATTCTGCGGGACGCAGGGGGTCTTGCCGCAAGCCCGGGGGTGCGCTATACGTTGAGTACGAGGGAGGCCGGGTGTCCGCAGTGGACTGGCACGCAGTTCCCGGCCCGGCGGGCTGGTACGAGCCGGACGGCGTCGGACCCGCGTTGCGTGAGCTGGCCGCGGCCACCTCGGTGCTCCACAACACCGGACTTCTCCACGACCACAGCGGCACGGTCTACCCCGCGGCGGCCGCCGTGCTGGACATCCTCGAACACGGGCACCCGATGATCCGGGTGATCGCCGCAGACCTGCTCACCAGCGCCATGGAGCTCGCCCGGCCGCCGGCTACCGGCGGGTGGCCGCGGTTCCCATCTGCTGCGCGGTCCACGTCCACGCCCGCCGGGCCGCGCTCACCGCAAGGCCGACGGCGTCGACACGGTCGCGTTCGGCACCCTGCGGGGCAAGCTCCCACCCGGCGATCGACTTCCTGCTTCCCGCCGAGTGCGGCTCAGGGCAGTGACACCGGCAGCACGAAGGTCGGCGAGCCCGTCGGGTAGTGCTTCAGCTCCGCCCCTCCGGACGCCGTCAACGTGAACGCCGTGATCGCGTCCTCCGACTGCGCCGCGACGTAACAGGTTCCGTCCACCAGCGCGAAGTGGCGCGGGTTCGCCCCACACGGCTGGTCGGCCACCGCGGCCGCCTCGTCCAGGGCGAACTCCGTCACGCAGTCCGGGCCGCGGTTCGACACGTACATGCGCGTGCCGGTCAGCTCCAGGTGCGCCACCAGGTTCGGCGTCACCGAAGACAGTGTCGACGGCGTGGAAGCGACCACCTCGAACGCGCCCGGCGAAGTCTCCCGGACCGTCACGACGGTTCCGGCCAGCTCGCCGACCACGTACGCGAGGTCCGTGCCCGGGCGGCGGACCAGCTGGCGCGGGCCCGTACCCGGCGGGAGCGCCGAGACGGCCAGCAGTTCGACAGAACCGTCGGAAGACAGTGTGTAGCTGCGGATCTCGTCCGTGCCGAGGTCGACGGCGCTCACCACGGTCCCGTCGGCCGAAGGGACGGCCATGTGGACGTGCGCCGCTTCCTGGCGGTCGGTGCGGGGGCCGCTGCCTTCGTGCTGGACCAACGCCGTCCGAGCCTCGATGGCGCCCGACGGTGACAGCGAGAAAACGGCCAGGCTGCCGCCGGTGTAGTTGGCGCACAGCAGGAACCGCCCGTCCGGCGTCACCGCGAGGTGGCACGGGTGCGCGCCGCCCGTCTCGGCCGTGCCCAGCACCGACAACTTGCCCGAGCCGTCGATGGAGAGCGCCGTGACCTCGCCGGTGGCGGTCTCGTTCACCGCGTACAGCACCGGCAACGACGGGTGCCGGGTCAGCCACGACGGCGACTCCAGCGCCAGCGACGCCACTTCCGTCAACGAGCCGGTCGCGGAGCGGGAGAACGTCGTGATCCCCGTGCCGTTCCCCGCTTCCCCGGTGTAGCACCCGACGAAGACCAGCTCAGCCATGCGCGCTCCTCAACAGCTTCTCGACCCGGGCGGAGATGTCCGCGGTGGTGCCGCGGGTCAGCGCCGAGCCGACCCCGCACGCCACCGCGCCCGCTGCCAGCCAGCCTGGCACGTCCGCGGGCCCGATGCCGCCGGTGGGCACGAGCGGCGCCTGCGGGAGCGCGGCCCGGACGTCCTTGACCCAGGACGGGCTGAGCGCGGAGGCGGGGAAAACCTTGACGGCGTCGGCACCTTCCTCGAGCGCGCGCACGATTTCGGTGACGGAGCCGGCCCCGGGCAGGGCGGCAGCTCCGTACCGGTGAGCGGTGCGGATGACGGCGGCGTCCACTGACGGCGACACGAGGAACCGCGCGCCGGCGCGGAGGGCGAGCACGGCGGAGGCCTCGTCGAGCACCGTGCCGGCGCCGATGGTCGCGTCCGGGTAGGCGGCGGCCAGGCCGGAGATGGCGTCGAGCGCGCCGGGGTTGGTGAGCGGCAGTTCGACCGACCGCAGCCCGGCTTCGAGGGCGGCGCGGGCGGCGGAGACCGCCGACTCGGCGTCGTGGGTGCGCACGATGCCGATGACGCCTTGGCGCAGGACGTTCGCTGTGATCTCCCACCGGTAGCTCATCGGCCGAGCATACCTCGTGAAATCTTAATTTAGGATTTATTCTTGACGGGTGCCGACGCTCCCCGGCATGCTGCTCCCCGGCTCGCAGTTCACCGGAGAAAGGCGTCCGGCACATGCTCCTCAAGAGAACTCTGGCGGTGGTCGCCGCGCTGGCGGCCGCGGTCACCGCGGCCCCCGCCCAGGCGGCACCGGCCGTGGACCAAGGCGCTCCCGACTACTACGACAGCGGGGTCGCGAAGACCCCCTACATGGGCTGGAACACCTACTACGGCCTCGGCGCCCCGAGCGAGGCGTCGGTCAAGTCCGTCGCGGACTTCCTCGTCTCCAGCGGCCTGCGCGACGCCGGCTACCGCTACGTCTGGATCGACGGCGGCTGGACCGCGCCCGATCCGCGCGACGCACAGGGAAACCTCCACGAGGACAGCGCGAAGTTCCCGAGTGGACTGTCCACTTTGGTCACCTATCTGCACGGCAAGGGGCTCAAGGCCGGCATCTACACCGACGCGGGCGCCTCCGACGGCAAGAACTGCGCGGCCGGCTCCGGCGGCCACTACGAGCAGGACACCAAGCGGTTCGCGAGCTGGAAGTTCGACGCCGTCAAGGTCGACTTCCTCTGCGGCATCGCCCAGAACCTCAAGCCCGCCGAGGCGTTCACGCAGTTCAGCCAGGCCCTCGCCAAGGCGGGCCGCCCGATGGTGCTCAACATCTGCAACCCGGTCACCGACGAGTGGGGCGTCCCGCACGGGCCGGACCAGGTCGCCGGCATCGCCTACACCTACGGCCCGCTCGTCGCCGACTCCTGGCGCACCAGCACCGACATCGCGTTCGGCACGCCGTACGAGGGCATCTGGACCGACGTCCTGCGCAACATGGACGCCAACGCCGCGCACCCCGAGGCCAACGGGCCGGGGCACTACAACGACCCCGACTACCTCATCCCGATGCGCAAGACCGAGCAGGGCACCTACGAGCTGAACGAGGAGGAGTCGACCACCCAGTTCGTCATGTGGGCAGAGATGGCCTCCCCGCTCATCCTCGGCTCCGACCCGCGCACGCTCCCCGCGTCGATGCTCGACACGCTGAAGAACCCGGAGATCGTGGGCGTCAACCAGGACCGCCTCGGCACCCAGGGCGTCCGCGTCGCGACGAACGGCAGCACCGACACCTACAGCAAGGTCCTCTCCCAGCGGGGCGACCGGGCTGTCGTGCTGCTCAACCGCGGGGAAGCGCCGACGCAGATGACGGTGAAGTTCGCCGACGCCGGACTCACCGGCCGGGTGTCCATTCGCGACCTCCGCGCGCGGGCCGACCGCGGCAGCGCCGTCGGCGAGTACACGGTCACCGTGCCCGCGCACGGCACCGCGTTCCTCCGCCTGCACGGCACCGACCTCGTCCCCGGCGACGACGTCGGCGGCCCCGCGTCCGCCAGCCCGGCGGTCGTCCGCACCGGCGGCAAGACCGTGACGTTCTTCCGCGACCCCGCCGGGAACCTCCAGCAGAACGGTCTCGACGGGTCCCGTCAGGTCGGCGGCAAGTTCCTCGGCCAGCCCGCCGCGGTCGCCTCCGAGGGCAAGATCGACGTCTACGTCCGCGGCCTCGACAATGCCCTCTACCAGCGCACTTACTCGAGGCAGTGGGGCGACTGGAAGAGGCTCGGCGGCACACTCACCGACTCGCCGTCCGTGACCACCGACGGAACGGTCTTCGTCCGGGGTGGCGACGGCCAGGTCTGGCAGCGGACCAGCGCCGGTCAGTGGTCCGGTCTCGGCGCACCCGGCGGCAAGCCGATCTACGGCCGGCCCGGCGCGGCGACGTCCACCAGCGGCACGGTCGTCGCGGTCCGCACCGCCGACGACAGCGTCTGGGGCCGCACGAAGACCGGCGACGCGTGGTCGGACTGGACGTCCATCGGCGGCACCGTCAGCAGCAGCCCGACACTCGTCGCGGTCGGGGCGAAGGTCGCGCTCACCGCGTCCGCGAGCGACTACACGCTGTGGGCCAACGACTGGTCGGGCACCTGGGCGGGCTGGTTCAAACGGCCGGAGTACCCGAGCGGGAGCATCGTGGGAACCCTCGGCGCCGCGTCCGACGGCGCGTCGCTGTGGTTCGCCGCTCGCGGGCCGGACGACCATGTCCACGTAGCTAAGTTCTAGGAACGGGAGAAGGCGATGTCCACGCGCACGGCGGTGGTGACCGGAGCGGCGTCCGGGATCGGGCTGGCGACGGCCCGGAAGCTGCTCGACGACGGCTACCGCGTGCTGGGCGTGGACATCGCCGAACTCCCCGACGGCGTCGTCCCGATCCGGGGCAGCGTCAGCGAAGAGACCACTTGGGCGGGCATCGGTGAGGTGGACGCCCTGGTCAGCAACGCCTACGTGCCCAGTACCGGCCCGCTGCACGAGATCGACCGCGCCGAGTGGCAGCGCCAGCTCGACGTCAACCTGACCGGCACCTACCTCGCCCTGAAGGCGTGCCTGCCGTCGCTCCGGAAAAAGGGCGGCGCGGTCGTGCTGGTCTCCTCGGTGCACGCGCACTTCGGCCTTCCGGGTCACCCGGCGTACGCCGCCAGCAAGGGCGCGCTGGTCGCGCTGGCCCGGCAGCTGGCCGTCGAATACGCCCCGGACGTGCGGGTCAACTCCGTCCTGCCGGGACCGGTGCGCACCGAAGCCTGGAACCGCATCTCGCCGGAAGACCGCGAACGCAGCGCCCGCGCGACGCCGGCGGGGCGCCTCGGCGACCCCGCGGAGGTGGCGAACGTGATCGCCTTCCTGCTCTCGGACGCGGCCTCGTTCGTCACCGGGGCCGAGCTGACCGTCGACGGCGGCTGGTCCGCCGCCAAGGATTCCGCGTAGATGGGGGACACGGGTGAAGATCACCGGGGTTGAAACGTTTCTGGTCGCGCCGCGCTGGCTGTTCCTCAAGGTCAGCACGGACGAGGGCGTCTGCGGCTGGGGCGAGCCCGTGGTCGAAGGCCGCGCGGAGACCGTGCGCGCGGCCGTGCACGAGCTGTCCGAGCTGCTGATCGGCCAGGACCCGCTGCGCATCGAGGACCACTGGCAGGTGCTGCGCCGCGGCGGCTTCTACCGCGGCGGACCGGTGCTCTCCAGCGCGCTCGCCGGCTACGACCACGCGCTGTGGGACATCGCCGGCAAGGTCCGCGACGCGCCGGTGCACGAGCTGCTCGGCGGCCCGGTCCGCGACCGCGTCCGCGTCTACAGCTGGGTCGGCGGCGACCGCCCGGCCGGGATCCGCGAAGCCGTGTCCGCGCAGGTCGAGGCCGGGTTCACGGCGGTGAAGATGAACGTCGCCGGCCCGCTGGCGGCGATCGCGTCGCCCGCGGAGGCCGACGCCGCGGTGGCGCGCGCGTGGGAGGCGCGGGAGGTCCTGGGCCCGCACCGCGACCTCGCGATCGACTTCCACGGCCGCGTCTCGCCCGCGATGGCGCGGCGGCTGGTCCGGTTGCTGGAGGACGTCCAGCCGATGTTCGTCGAGGAGCCGATCCTGCCGGAAACCCAAGGCGACGCGCTGCGGTCGATCGTCGAGGCGTCGACCGTGCCGATCGCGCTCGGCGAGCGGCTCTACTCCCGCTGGGAGTTCAAGCCGGTGCTCGACGCGGGTGTCGCGGTCGTCCAGCCGGACCCGTCGCACGCCGGTGGCATCTCCGAACTGCGGCGGATCGGCGCGCTCGCCGAGGTGTACGGCGCTTCGCTCGCCCCGCACTGCCCGCTCGGCCCGATCTCGCTCGCCGCGTCGCTGCAGGTCGCGTTCGCGACGCCGAACTTCCTGATCCAGGAACAAAGCGTCGGCATGCACTACCACGAGGGCCGCGAGCACGCGTACCTCGCGGACCCGTCGATCTTCGCGTTCCGGGACGGCTACGCGGCCCGTCCGCTCGGACCCGGGCTCGGCATCGAGGTCGACGAAGAGGCCGTCCGGCGCGCCGACGAGGTCGGGCACACTTGGCGGTCGCCGGTCTGGCGGCACGACGACGGCGGCCTCGCCGAATGGTGACCTGGCTCGACCGCGGCGACCTGCGGCTCGGGCTCGTGCCGGAGCTCGGCGGCCGGCTGCTGTCGGTGCGGTACCGCGGCGCAGAACTGTTGTGGCGCAACGCCGAACTGCTCGACGACGACCTTCGCGGCGAGTACGCGCCGAACTCCGGGCGGATGGGCGACTGGGTCAACTACGGCGGCGACAAGACGTGGCCCGCGCCGCAGGGCTGGGCCGGACCGGACCAGTGGCCCGGGCCGCCCGACCCGGTCCTCGACTCGGGGCCGTACACCGCGGTCGTCGACGGCGACACGGTCACCATGACCAGCGCGCCGGACCCGCGCACCGGCCTGCGCTTCACGCGCGCGATCACGATCCTCGACGACGGCTACGAACTGCGGCTGACCGCGGAGAACACCTCGGCACGGCCGGTGCGGTGGGCCCTGTGGAACGTCACGCAGTTCCCCGGCGGGGGCTCGATCACGGCGGGGCTGCGGCGGCCGGACGTCGTCGCACTGGTCGCGGGCACCGGCACCCCCGAGTACACAGTGGACGATGACCGGCTGGTCGTGCCGACGCAGGACGTCGTCGGCAAGCTGGGCGTGCCGGGCACGGCGGGCTGGGTGACGTACGGCCCGCTGACGCTGAACTTCGACGTCGACCCGGCCGGCGAGTACCCCGACGAGGGCTCGCCGCTGGAAATCTGGCTGGAGCACCCGCTTCCCGAACCCCTGGCGGCGCTCGGAGACCTGGACCCGCCCGCGCGGATCGTCGAGCTGGAGGTCCTCGGGCCACTGACGACTCTCGAACCCGGTGCCGAGACCCGGTTGTTGATCCGTGCCGAGGTCCGGGAAGATGGTGTGTGACCTTCACCGTCCGAAGCCTGACCGCCGCGGTGTTCGCGCTGGCCGTCACCGCCGCCGTCCCCGTCACCGCCCACGCGCAGGAAGCGCCGGAATGCCCGGCGAACCTCGACTGCCGGTTCGTGCCGGCCGCCTACGACTGGTCGAGCACCGACCACGGCGACCCGAACGGCTACGGGAACTACGACCCGGCGAACCGGCCGGCCGACGGCCAGCGGATCGAGTACATCGTCATCCACGACACCGAAAGCCTGCCGAGCAGCACGGTCAGCCCGTACGACCAGGCCATTGCCACGTTCCAGAAGCCGTCGAGCGGGTCGAGCGCGCACTACGTGATCCGCTCCTCCGACGGCCAGGTGACGCAGATGGTGCCGACGAAGGACGTCGCCTGGCACGCCGGCAACTGGACGCTGAACGAGCACTCGATCGGCATCGAGCACGAGGGCATCGCCAAGCAGGGCGGCACCTGGTACACCGAGCAGATGTACCAGGCCTCGGCGAACCTGGTGAAGTACCTGGCGGCGAAGTACCACATCCCGCTGGACCGGCAGCACATCCTCGGCCACGAGGACATCTCCCGCGAGCGCACGGCGAACTTCGCCGCCGCGCACTGGGACCCGGGCCCGTACTGGGACTGGAACCACTACATGGACCTGCTCGGCGCGCCGACCAAGGCGACCGGCCCCGCGGACAGCCCGGTCGTCACGATCCACCCGGACTTCGCGACCAACCAGCCGGAGCTGACCGACTGCGCGAGCACTCCCTGCACGACGCTGCCGGCGCACGGCGCGAACTTCGTCTACCTGCACACCGCGCCGGACGCCGCGTCCCCGCTGATCACCGACCCCGTCGTGCACCCGGACGGCTCGGCGGGCACGACGGCGATCGACGACTGGAGCGACAAGGCGGTCGCGGGCCGGTCGTACGCGCTCGCCGGCGAACAAGGCGACTGGACGGCGATCTGGTACGGCGGGCAGAAGGCGTGGTTCGAGAACCCCGGCCACCGCGCGACCGTGCCGGCTCGCGCCGAGCGCGTGACGGCGGCCACTTCGGTGCCGCTGTACGGGCGCGCGTTCCCCGAACAGTCCGAGTACCCGGCCGAGATCCCGTTCGACCCGATCTGGACGGTCGGCGCCATCCCGTGGACGCTGCCCGCGGGCCAGAGCTACGTCGTGACCGGCGAGTTCCGGGCGGAGAACTACTACGCGCGCTTCGACCCGGCGGGCGTGCCGGCCAACCACACGCTGGTCACCGGCGCGACGAAGTACCTCCAGCTCTCCTACAACCACCGGCTGGTCTACGTGAAGGCGTCCGACGTGCAACCCTGCTGACCTGCGCAGGTATCGTGAGGGCGTGACGGACAAGCCCCGTATTCCGAACGTGCTCGCCGCCCGCTACGCCTCGGCGGAGCTGGTCTCGCTCTGGTCGCCGGAGCGGAAGGTCGTCCTCGAGCGGCAGCTCTGGATCGCCGTCCTCCAGGCGCAGAAGGACCTCGGCGTCGACGTCCCCGACGGCGTCGTCGAGGACTACCAGCGCGTCCTGGAGGACGTGCGGCTGGAGTCGATCGCCGCCCGCGAGCGGGTCACCCGCCACGACGTCAAGGCGCGGATCGAGGAGTTCAGCGACCTCGCCGGCCAGGAGCACATCCACAAGGGCATGACCTCGCGCGACCTCACCGAGAACGTCGAGCAGCTGCAGCTGCTCCGCTCGCTGGAGCTGATGCGCACCCGCGTCGCCGCCGTGCTCGCGCGGCTGGCCGCCCTCGCCGTCGAGCACGCCGACACCGTCATGGCCGGCCGCTCGCACAACGTCGCCGCGCAGGCCACCACCCTCGGCAAGCGGTTCGCCACCGCGGCCGACGAGCTGCTCGTCGCCTTCGAGCGGCTCGACAACCTGATCGAGCGCTACCCGCTGCGCGGCATCAAGGGCCCGGTCGGCACCGCGCAGGACATGCTCGACCTGCTCGGTGACGAGTCCACTTTGGATCAGCTCGAAGACCGCGTGATGCAGCACCTGGGCTTCAACCGGCGGTTCGTCAGCGTCGGCCAGGTGTACCCGCGCTCGCTCGACTTCGACGTGCTGTCCACTGTGGTCCAGCTCGCGGCGGCGCCGTCGAGCCTGGCCAAGACGATCCGGCTGATGGCCGGCCACGAGCTGGTCACCGAGGGCTTCAAGCCCGGCCAGGTCGGCTCGTCCGCCATGCCGCACAAGATGAACACCCGCTCGTGCGAGCGCGTGAACGGCCTCGCCGTCGTGCTGCGCGGCTACCTGTCGATGATCGGCGAGCTGGCCGGCGACCAGTGGAACGAGGGCGACGTCTCGGACTCCGTCGTCCGCCGGGTCGCGCTGCCGGACGCGTTCTTCGCGCTCGACGGCCTGCTGGAGACGTTCCTCACGGTCCTTTCGGAATTCGGCGCCTTCCCGGCGGTGATCGAGCGTGAGCTGGATCGCTATCTGCCGTTCCTCACCACGACGAAGGTGCTGATGGCTTCGGTCCGCGCCGGCGTCGGACGTGAGACGGCCCACGAAGCCATCAAGGAGAACGCCGTCGCCGTCGCGCTCGAAATGCGCGAAGGCCGCGCGGAGAACGACCTCCTCGACCGCTTCGCCGCCGACGAGCGCATTCCGCTCGACCGCGGTGAGCTGGACAAACTCCTCGCCGACCGGATTTCCTTCACCGGCACGGCGGGCCGTCAGGTCGAGCAGGTGGCCGAGCGCGTGGCGCGGGTGCTGGAACGCTTCCCGGAAGCCGCGGGCTACGCGCCGCAGCCGATCCTGTGAGCTGACGCACCCGTCCACGGATTGGAACGAATCCCCACGAACGGGCCAAATCCCTAATCTCCATCGCTGACCCCGTGTTCTTCGCGCGCCACCCGCGCGCGCTCACCCATGGAAGAAGCGATGAGATCCACGCTGTCGAAGATCGCCGCGTTCGTCACCTCGGGCGCGCTGGCGCTGACCCTCGCCGCGTGCGGCTCGGACAGTGGTTCGACCACCACCCTGCGCGTCGGGACCCTGAGCGACGCCCCGCCGTCGATCTACCTGGAGAACGGCCGGTTCACCGGCTACGACAACGAGCTGCTGCGCGACATCGCCAAGCGTGAGGGCTTCGAGGTCGAGTTCGTCGGCACGGAGTTCGCCGGCCTGCTGGCGGGTGTGGCGAACGGCAAGTTCGACATCGGCAGCTCGACGATCTCGAGCACCGAGGCGCGCAAGAAGACGGTCGCGTTCTCCAACGGCTACAACACGGGCTTCACCACGGTCGTGACCGCCAAGGGCGCGAACCTGAAGGACCCGGCGGCGTTCGCGGGCAAGCGGCTCGGCGTCGTCCAGGGTTCGGTGCAGGACGAGTTCGCGGGCAAGACCGCGGGTGCGCAGGTCGTCCGGTTCCCGGACTACAACGCGGGTTTCGCGCAGCTGAAGAACGGCACGCTCGACGGCTGGGTCGTCCCGCAGGACATCGGCCAGAAGTACCTGGACCAGAACCCCGCGGTCCCGCTGGAGCTCGGCTACACCATCGAAGACAAGGACACCCCGTCGGCGTTCGCGGTGGCGAAGAAGAACGCGGACCTGCTGAACAAGCTGAACGACGGGCTCGCGAAGGCCGTCGCCGACGGCACGGTCGCCCGCATCTACGCGCAGTTCTACCGGACGACGCCGCTGTCCAAGGAACTCCAGCAGGGCGGCCCGGGTCTGCCCGTCAAGAACGTGGGTGTCTGAGATGAAGAAGCTGATCATCACCGCGCTGGCCGCCGCGCTCACGCTGACCGCGTGCGGCGGCGGATCGGACAGCGCTTCCTCGACGTTGCGCGTCGGCACCCTGAGCGACGCCCCGCCGAACATCTTCCTCAAGGACGGCAACTACACCGGCTTCGACAACGAGCTGCTCAAGGACATCGCGGCCAAGCAGAACCTCGAGCTGGAGTTCGCCGCGACCGACTTTTCCGCGCTGCTCGGGCAGGTCGCGTCGGGTCGCTACGACATCGCCAGCTCGGCGATCGCGCAGACCGACGAGCGCAAGAAGACCGTCGACTTCTCCGCGGCCTACGACTTCGAGACGATGAGCATCCAGGCCAAGCAGGGCACGTCCGTCACCGACGAGAAGGGCTTGGCGGGCAAGCGGGTCGCCGTCATCCAGGCGACCGTCGGCGACCACTGGCTGGGCACCACGGTCCCGGACGCGCAGGCCGTCCGGTTCCCGGACTACGCCGCTGCGCTGACCGCGTTGAAGACCGGCGCCGTCGACGCGTACATCCTGGACCAGAGCATCGCCGAGAAGAACGTCACCGACAACCCGGACGCCAAGCTCGTCGTGGTGAAGAGCTTCGTCACCGACGTGCCGCACGGCTTCGCGGTGAAGAAGGGCAACACCGAGCTGCTCGGCAAGATCAACGACGGCCTCAGGAAGGCCATCGCCGACGGCACGTGGCTGAAGCTGCACCAGCGGTTCCTGCCGAACGCGCCGGTGCCGGCCGGGTTCTCCGGGAGTGGCTCGTGAAGAAGGCACTGATCACCGCGGTGGTCGCACTGTTGCTGACCGCGTGCGGCAGCTCCGACAGCGGGTCGGACACCCTGCGCGTCGGCACGCTCAGCGACTCGAAACCCAACGCCTACCAGGAAAACGGCACCTTCACCGGGTTCGACAACGAGCTGCTCGAGGCCATCGCGCAGAAGGAGGGCCTGAAGCTGGAGTTCGTCGCGACCGACTTCTCCGCCCTGCTCGGCCAGGTCGCCAACGGCACCTTCGCCATCGGCAGCTCGGCGATCGCGCAGACCGAGGCACGCAAGAAGACCGTCGGCTTCTCGGCGCCGTACAACTACCAGGCACTCGGCATCGCGGCGCGGGACGCGGCCGGGATCACCGACGAGAACTCGTTGTCCGGTAAGCGCATCGGCGTCGTCCAGGGCACGGTCTCGGACAACTGGCTGGCCTCCAACGCACCCGCCGCGCAGGCCGTCCGGTTCCCGAACGACGCCGCCGCGTTGAGCGCGCTCAAGACCGGCGCGGTCGACGGCGCGGTGTTCGACCAGGCCACCGCCGAGGACTACGCGAAGAACAACGCGGGGCTCGAAGTGGCCAAGTCGATCGTCACGACCATCCCGCACGGCTTCGCCGTCAAGAAGGGCGACGACGAACTCACGAAGAAGCTCAACGACGGCATCAAGAAGGTCGTCGCCGATGGGACGTGGCTCAAGGTCCACGACCAGTTCGAGCCGACCGCGCCCGTGCCCGCCGAGTTCAAGCCGGGGCAGTAGATGGAGCAGTTCCTCGACACCTTCCTCAACTGGGAGTACATCTGGCAGGTCTTCCCCGACCTGCTCAAAACGGGCTTGCTCAACACGCTCATCCTGGCGCTCACGTCCGGGCTGATCGGCATCGTGTTCGGCATGGTGCTGGCGGTCATGGGCCTGTCCACCAAGGTCTGGCTGCGCTGGCCGGCGCGGATCTACACCGACATCTTCCGCGGCCTGCCGGCGATCCTGACGATCCTCGTGATCGGCCAGGGCCTCGGCACGCTCGCGCGGGACGTCGTCGGCACCAACCCGTACCCGCTCGGCATCCTGGCGCTCAGCCTGATCGCGGCCGCCTACATCGGCGAGATCTTCCGGTCCGGCATCCAGAGCGTCGACAACGGACAGCTGGAGGCCAGCCGCGCGCTCGGGATGAGCTACGGCAAGGCCATGCTGCTGGTGGTCATCCCGCAGGGTGTCCGGCGCGTGCTGCCCGCGCTGGTGAACCAGTTCATCGCGCTGGTCAAGGACTCCAGCCTGGTGTACTTCCTCGGCCTGCTGTCCCAGCAGCGCGAGCTGTTCCGCATCGGGCAGGACCTCGCGGCCAACACCGGCAACCTGTCGCCGCTGGTCGCCGCCGGGTTCGTCTACCTGGTCATCACCGTGCCGCTGACGCACTTGGTGAACTACATCGACAAGAAGCTCCGGACCGGCCGCAAGGTGCGCGCCGACGAACCAGAGCTGGACCTCGTGTCCAGTGGAAAGGTCGTGTCGTGACGACGGCCGTGCGATCGTCCAGTGTGGAACTGCGGGACGTCCACGTCCGGTTCGGGACGCTGGAAGTCCTGCGCGGGGTGGACCTGCGCGTCGAACGCGGCAAGACGACGTGCGTGATCGGGCCGTCCGGGTCCGGCAAGTCGACGCTGCTGCGGTGCGTGAACCGGTTGCAGGAGCCCGATTCCGGCGACCTGCTGCTCGACGGCGAGTCCGTGGTCCGCGCCGACCCGGACGCGCTGCGCCAGCGCGTCGGCATGGTGTTCCAGCACTTCAACCTCTTCGGCCACCGGAGCGTGCTGGACAACATCGTGCTGCCGCTGCGCAGCGTCAAGAAGCTGGGCAAGGAGGAGGCGGCGGAGATCGCGCGGGCCCGGCTCGCCGACGTCGGCCTCGCGGACAAGGCGCCGTACCGCCCGAGCGCGTTGTCCGGCGGGCAGCAGCAGCGCGTCGCGATCGCGCGGGCGCTGGCGATGGACCCCGAGGTGATGCTCTTCGACGAGGCCACCAGCGCCCTCGACCCCGAACTGGTCAAGGGCGTGCTGGACCTCATGGCCGGGCTCGCCTCGCGGGGTCTGACGCTGATCGTGGTCACGCACGAGATGGGCTTCGCCCGGAGCGTGGCCGACGAGGTCGCGTTCATGGACGCGGGCCGCATCGTCGAGCAGGGTCCGCCGGCGCAGCTCTTCGACGACCCGCAGAGCCCGCGCCTGCGGCGATTCCTGTCACAGGTCCTCTGACTGTGCTTCCACAAAACCGCAGGCTTCGACGCCGAGGCCCCGGGTAGCCTGCGGGCATGGCGAGGATCGCGCGGTTGACGTACTACCCGGTCAAGGGCTGCGCCGGCACCGACGTGCCGACGGCCGAGGTCGGGCCGGCCGGGCTGGCGCACGACCGCGTCTTCCAGGTCGTCGCGCCCGACGGCGACTTCCGCAGCCAGCGCCGCTACCCGGCGCTGGCCGCGGTCCGGCCGCGGGTCGTCGGTGACCGGCTCGCGCTGTCCGCGCCCGGCCGCGACGACCTCGAAATCGACATCCGGCGCGACGGCCCGCGGCACCCGGGGTCGACGTTCTCCTGGCACGGCGAAGGCATCCACCAAGGCGAGGAAGCCGCGGAGTGGTTCTCGGACCTGCTCGGCCTGCCGTCGGTGCTGATCGGCGTCGCGCCGGACCACGAGCGCGTGACCGGCGGCGAGACGCCCGGCACCGCCGCGTTCGCCGACGGGCACGCGCTGCTCGTCGCCAGTGAGTCCTCTTTGGACGGCCTGAACGCCCGCATCCTCGAACGCGGCGGCGAACCGGTGCCGATGGACCGCTTCCGCCCCAACGTGGTCATCTCCGGCTGGCTCGAGCCGCACACCGAGGACGAGGTCCGCGCGATGACCGCGGGCACCGCGGAGTTCGGCTACGCCAAGCAGTGCGTGCGCTGCACGGTCCCGATGGTCGACCAGGAGACGGGCGAGAAGGCCGGTCCGGAGCCGATCCGGACGCTCGCCGGCTACCGCCGCCACGCGGATGGCGGCGTGATCTTCGGGATGAAGGCGGCCGTCGTCCGGCCGGGTCAGCTCGCGGTCGGCGACGAGGTGATCGTGCACTCTTGGGCCGGCCCGAGCCCGAGCACCGCCGCGGCCGAACCGCCGTTGACGGCGACGGCGAGCCGGCCCGCCGAGTCGGTGTAGAGCACGCTCGCGCCGGCGGGCACGTCGGCGAAGGTCCGCCCGATCTCGGTGGTCACCGCGACCCGCTCGCTGTGCACGGAGACCGCGCCCGACAACCCCGACAGCTCCAGGTCCGCCGGGGTCGCCGCGAGCTGGACGTTGCCGAAGTGGTCGACCGTCAGCACCTCCGACACCAGCTTCCCGGGGAACGCGGCGACGAACGGCTCGGGCAGCTCGACCAGGTCGTCGACGCGGGCGCCGAACTCGCTCGGCGAGACCCCCAGTGCCAGGTGGGCGGCCGCGGGCGCGAAGACGTCCCGGCCGTGGAACGTCGCCGACGTGACCGGCAGCCGCAGCGACGGCTCGGTCAGCTCGTAGGCCTCCCGGACCCCGCCCAGCGCGTGCGCGGCCGGCAGCAGCAGGCCGTTGTCCGGCCCGACCAGCAGCCCGCCCCCGGCGACGACGACCACGCCGAGCCGGGCCGTGCCGACGCCCGGGTCGACGACGGCGACGTGCACCGCTTCCGGGAGGAACGGCACGGTCTGGGCCAGCGCCATCGCGCCGTGCCGGATGTCCTGGGGCGGCACCTCGTGCGTCACGTCGATCACCCGCACGGCGGGCGCGAGCCGCGCGATCACGCCGTGGCAGGCCGCCACGAAGCCGTCGCGCAGGCCGTAGTCGGTCGTCACCGAGATCCAGTCGTACGCCATGTGAGCATCATCCATGGTGGCGGAGGGTGCCCGTTAGGGTTCAGCGCGTGACACCCCTCCCCACCCCCGAGCGGCTCGCGTCCGGCAAGGTCCGCGACCTCTACGCCGCGGGCGACGACCACCTGCTGGTCGTCGCCTCCGACCGCATCTCGGCCTTCGAGCGCGTGTTCCCGACCCCCGTCCCGGACAAGGGCCGGGTGCTCACCGCGATGAGCGTGTTCTGGTTCGGCGAGCTGGCCGACGTCGTCCCGAACCACCTGGTCGCCTGCGACGGCCCCCGGGTCCCGAAGGCCTTCCGCGGCCGGGCGCTGCTGGTCGAGCGCCTGAAGATGCTGCCGGTGGAAGCCGTCGTCCGGGGCCATCTGGCCGGGCGCGGGTACGCGGAGTACCGCAAGTCCGGTTCGGTGTGCGGGGTCGCGCTGCCGCCGGGGCTCGCCGAGTCCGAGCGGCTGCCGGAGCCGATCTTCACCCCGTCCACGAAGGCGCACCCCGGCGAGGTCGACGAGCACCTCGACTTCGGCACGTTCGCCTCGATCCTCGGCCGCCGGCTCGCCGAGAAGGTCCGGGAGGCCTCGCTCGAGCTGTACCGCCGCGGTGCCGCGCGGGCCGCGGAACAGGGCCTGCTGCTGGCCGACACCAAGTTCGAGTTCGGCGTCCGGCGCAACGGCGAGCTCGTGCTCGCCGACGAGCTGCTGACCCCGGACTCGGCGCGCTACTGGCTGGCCGACGGCCACCGCCCCGGCCGCCCGCGCCCGTCGTTCGACAAGCAGCACGTGCGCGACTGGCTGGTCGGCCCGGCGTCGGGCTGGGACTGCGTGTCCCCGCTGCCGCCGCTGCCGCCCGAGGTGGTGACGGCCACGCGCGACCGGTACATCGAGGCGTACCACCGCGTCACCGGGCTTTCGCTGGCAGACTGGCCCCGTGATCCTGCTGATCTGCGGCAGCCTGCGAGCAGGCTCGGGCAATGCGGCGGTGCTGGGGACCGCCGCGACCCTCACCGCGAGCAAGACGTACACCGGCCTCGGCGACCTGCCGCACTTCAACCCCGATGACGACCGCGACCCGCTGCACCCGGCCGTCGCGCAGCTGCGCGCGGCGATCGAGGAGGCGGACGCGATCCTGTTCTGCACGCCGGAGTACGCGGGCGGCCTGCCGGGCTCGTTCAAGAACCTCCTGGACTGGACGGTCGGCGGCGGCGAGATCTACGGCAAGCCGGTCTCGTGGATCAACGCGTCGTCGGTGGCGGCCCCGACGGGTGGCCGCGACGCCCACGACTCGCTGCGCAAGGTCCTGACGTACGCGGGCGCGAAGATCGTCGACGAGGCGTGCGCGCGGATCCCGGTTTCGCGCGCGGACGTCGCCGACGGTCAGGTCGCCGACCCGGACCTGCGGGGCCGGATCGCCGTGGCGGTGTCGCGGCTGCGTGAGGGCGTCTGACCCTTCCGGCAACGGACGCTCGCCCGTTCTGCGCAGTTCACGGCGACGTCAGACGCGTGCGTCCCAATGGTGGCGTGGAAGCTCGCTTGCTGGTTTCGCTGTCGGGAATCACCCCGCGCACGCTGCACCGGTGCGCCGACCTCGCGGCCGAGCTCGACCGCCGCCGGGTCCCGCTGTCTCTGCTGTACGCCGCACGCACCGGCGAAGGCCCGGTGACGGAGTGGGTGCGCACCCGCGCCCGCGCTGGCGATTCCGTGCTGCTGCACGGCTACGACCACACCGTCACGCCCACGCACCGCACGGTGTACCTGGGCAAGAAGGCGGAGTTCGCGACGCTGCCGGCGCACGAGGCACGGCTGCGGCTGATCGCGGCGAAGGCGGCGCTGGACAGCGCGGGTCTGTCGGTCGACGGCTTCGCGCCGCCGCGCTGGATCGCGTCCCAGGGCACGCTGCAGGCGCTGGCCGAGCACGGCTTCCGCCTGTGCGCGGACCTCGGCGCGGTCCGCGACCTGGTGACCGGCGAGGTGCGCCGGGCGCGCGTGAGCGAGTTCACGAGCCAGTCGCACCGCACGGAGACGGTGCGCTGCTTCGCGCTGGTGCTGGCGGCGGCGCGGTCGGCCCGCCGGGGCGGGCTGGTCCGGCTGGGGGTGGAAGCCACGGACCTGACCCGCCCCGGCCTCCGCCAGGCGCTGCTGGACGCGGTGGACGTGGCGTTGGAGAACCGCGCGTTCGGCGCGACTTACGGGTCGCTGCGCGCGGTCGCCGCTTAGAACTTCGCGGGTTCGGCCCGTTCGAGGACCTTGACCTCGGTGCCTTCCGGCGCGAGGTTCCCGAAGAGGCCGTAGTGCATGGCCGGGTTGGCGAGCACGGCTTCGTGGATCGGCACGGCCACCCGAGGCGCGACGGCCCGCAGGTAGTCGACGGCTTCGCCGGCCTTGAGCCACGGCGCCCCGGTCGGCAGCCCCAGCACGTCGATCTTCTGCTCGGGCACGAAGAACGAGTCACCGGGGTGGAAGAAGGCGCCGTCGTCGAAGACGTACCCGATGTTCGGGATCACGGGGATGTCCGAGTGGATGACGGCGTGCTGACCGCCGACGGCCTTGATCGAGGTGTCCCCGACGGCGAACGCGTCACCCACATTGGCGACATCGAACTCGACGCCCAGCTTTTCGACCTCGGGCGCGGACCCGGGGTCGACGATCAGCTTGGCGTCCGGGTTGGCTTCGAGGACCTTCGGCAGCCGTTCGACGTCGAGGTGGTCGAAGTGCTGGTGCGTGACCAGCACGGCGGACAGCTCCCGCTCGCCTTCGAACCCGGTGGAGAACGCCCCGGGGTCGATCAGGATCCGCTCGGAACCGGTCTCCAGCAACAGGCAGGCGTGTCCGAAATGGACGATACGCATCGTTGGTTCTCCTTCACGGGGGGTCGTTTTCCAGCCTAGTCCCGGTTCACCAGCCGGTGGCCGACATCGTCGAGGTCCCGCCGCGAGACGCCGGCGTCGAGGAGGTACAGCTCGACGTCGAACCCGTCGAGCGTGGCCCGGACGGCGGCCGCGGTCGTGGTGCCTCGCGCCGCGAGGAGCGCCGCGATGCCCGGCCCCTGATCTTCGGCGCCCATCGCGGCGTACAGCGGTTTCAGGGCTTCGGCGGACAGGTCGTAGTCCGCGGCGATGACGTCGGGTTCGACGTCGGCCAGCGCCAGCAGCAGGAGCGCGACGAGACCGGTCCGGTCCCGCCCGCCGCCGCAGTGGAACAGGACGCCGCCGGGGGCGGACCGCGCGATCGCTTCGACGACGGCGGCGCAGCGCTCGGCCTTCCGTTCGAGGAAGACCGGGTAGTAGAGCGGGCTGCCGTTCAGCCGCTCGCCGTTGACGTACCGCCAGAACTCGAGGTCGCCGATGTCGTCGAGGGGAACTTCGACGCGGTCGATGCCCGGCGGCGCGGTCACGCCGGTCGCGGCGGCGAACTGCGCCGAACCCGCCAGCGCCGTGGGAGCGTCCGCCATCGGCCGGATCTCGTCGGCGTTGCGCAGGTCGAGGACGGTCCGGACGCCGGACTCCCGCGCCTGGGCCCACCCGGCGTCGGTCACGAACCGGAGGTCCGCGGCTCTGAAGAACGCGCCGCGCCGAGTCGTGCGTCCCGATCGCGTCGGCAGGCCACCGAGGTCTCTCGTGTTGTGGAAGCCTTCCCAGGCCACGGTTCTGTCCATGCGTCACAGTTTGCCGGTCAACAGCGCATCCCCCAGCTCCGTGCGCCGGTACAGCACTCGATGACCCCGGCGTTCCGACGCCAGCAGTCCCGCCCCGCGCAACGCCGTGAGGTGCGCGGAAACCGTCGCCGGGGCCAAGCCGTGGCGCTGGGCCAGTTCCGTCGTCGCCGCCGGGCGGTCCAGGCTCGTCATGAGCAGCGCCCGCGTCCGGCCGAGGACCTCGGCCAGCGCCTCCGGCGGCTCGGTCGGGGACGTCCACAGCGAAGCCACGCCCCGCGCCGGGTACAGCAGCGAAACCTGCCACGGCGGCACCGTCACGACCCCGACGTTCGGCCACGCGAACACCGCCGGGATCAGCAGCAGCCCGCGCGCGTCGAGCTCCAGCCGCTCGCGCGACCGGACGTCGACCAGGACCGACGTCTCCGACAGCCGCACGCGCGGGTGCAGCCCGGCCAGCATCGCCGCGATCCCACCGGACCCCAGCTGCCGCGTCCGGTACGCGATGTCCGCCGCCAGCAGTTCACGCAGCCGCGGCCACTCCGGCGCGAGCAGCGCGTGCCAGACCGTCTCAAGCTGTGAGGCCAGCAGGTCGCGCGCGGCCGCCGGGTCGGCCGGCAGCAGCGACAGGTCGGCGTCGACCATCCCCAGCTCCAACGCCACCTGTGCCGGCGGCGTCTCCCGCACGGCCTGGAGCTGCGCCGAAGCCGTCGTCTCCGGGCCGTCCGGCGGCGGGCTCAGGAACTCGGTGATGTAGTGCCGCGCGCTCAGGACCGCGGCCAGCTCGGGCACGTCGGGCATGGCCGACAGCCACGGCAGGTGCGCCGGGTGCCGCCGGAGGCCCAGCAGCGTCTGGACGGCGCCCAGCACCTCCTCCAACGGCGAGATCGCGAAGCGGACGCGTTGCGCGCCGGCGGCCGTCAGCACCAGCTCGATCATCGGCGATTCGCCCTCACCCGAATCAGTGTGCGCCGAGAAGGCGGCCAACGACGCTACGGACATGTCGTTGTTCACCCATCGCGCCTACTGGCGCTGGTCGGCGGGCGTCCAGTTCGCCCGGTCGCCCGCGACCATGGCGCCGCTCGCGTTCACCCTCTTGACCACCGCGACGACCGGCTCGTACCGGCTCGGCGGCGTGCTGATGTCGGTCTTCGTCGCCGCCGAGATGCTGTGCGCGGTGCCGGTCGGGCGGCTGCTCGACCGCGTCGGCCCTTCGCGGGGCCTGCCCGCGCTGCTCCTGCTGACCGCGGCCGGGTACGTCGTGCTGGCGTTGGCCGCCGACGCGCCCGCGCCGGTCCTGGTCGCGCTCGTCCTGCTGCCCGGCATCGCGGGCGGCGCGCTGTCGGGCGGCTTCCGGACGCTGCTCGCGGACACCGTCGACGACGAACTGCTGCCGCGCGCGATCTCCGTCGACTCGATGCTCCTCGAAGGGGTGCTCATCGGCGGTCCGGCGCTGGTCGCGGTGCTCGACCTGGCAGGCACGTTCGTCCCGCTGGCGGCGATGGCGGTCGCCTGCGTGGCGGCGGCGCTGCTCGTTCCGCGTGGCGCGAGTGTCCACGAACGGGTGGAATCCGACGCCGACGTCCCGCCTGCGCGGCTCGGCACCTACCTGCCGTGGCTGGGCTGCGCGTTTACCGTCGGGCTGCTGCTCTCGACGATCGAGGTGGCACCGCTGCCGCTGGTCCAGCGGCTCGGCGCGCCCGAGACGGCCGCGCCGGTCGTGATCGCCGTGCTGAGCGGGGCCAGCATCGCGGGCAGCGCGCTCTACGCGTGGCGCGGGAAGATCGGCGACCCGCGGCTGTTCCTCGCCGGGTTCGTCGTCGGCGGCCTCACCCTGGCGGGCGGCCTCGGCTGGCCCGGGCTCGTGGGGTCGGTGGCCCTGATCGGCGCCTGCACGGGTCCGCTGGTGGCCGCCACCTCGGTCAACCTGCAGCGCCTGCTGCCGAAGAACCGCAGGTCGGCGGGGTTCTCGCTGAGTTTCACCGTCCAGGCCGCGGGCTTCGGGCTGGGGTCGCTGGCGGTGGGCGTGCTGCCGCTGTGGGTCACGCCGTTGTTCGGTGTCTTTGCCGCGGCGATCGCCGGTGGAATGCTGGTGGCGAAGCCCGTGCGAGCTATTGGCACAATGTCAGTAACGTCGTAGCCTGGGCTGACCCGCGACCTCCAGGGAGACGCCGATGACTGCCGTCCAGCCGAAGCCGACGTCGGTCGGCGAGACCTTCGACTCGCTCAGCCCGGCGACCGACGAGGTGGTCGGAACCTACCCCGTCCATAGCGCCGAGGACGTCCAGGCGGCCGTCGAGCGTGCGCGCGTCGCGGCGAAGTGGTGGGAAGAGCTGGGCTTCGCGGGGCGCGCCGAGCGGCTGAGGAGCTGGAAGGGCGTGCTGACGCGGCGGCTGCCGCAGCTGTGCCAGGTGGTCCGCGACGAGACCGGCAAGCCGATCGCGGACGCGCAGCTCGAGAGCGTCCTGGCCATCGAGCACATCGCGTGGGCGGGCAAGCACGCGAAGAAGATCCTCGGCAAGCAGAAGCGCTCGGCCGGCCTGCTGATGTCGAACCAGGCGGCGACCGTCGAGTACCAGCCGCTGGGCGTGGTCGGCGTGATCGGCCCGTGGAACTACCCGGTGTTCACGCCGCTGGGCTCGATCGCGTACGCGCTGGCGGCGGGCAACGCCGTGGTGTTCAAGCCGAGCGAGTACACGCCGGGCGTCGGGAAGTGGCTGGTGGACGCGTTCGCCGAGATCGTCCCGGAGCAGCCGGTGCTGCAGCTGATCACGGGCTTCGGCGAGACGGGCGCGGCGCTGGTCGGGGCCGGCGTCGACAAGATCGCGTTCACCGGTTCGACGGCGACGGGCAAGCGCATCATGGCCGCGGCGGCCGAGACGCTGACCCCGGTGGTCATCGAGGCGGGCGGCAAGGACCCCGTCCTGGTCGACGCGGACGCGGACCTGGACGCGGCGGCCGACGCGACGGTCTGGGGCGCGTTCTCCAACTCGGGCCAGACCTGCATCGGCGTCGAGCGCGTGTACGTCCACGAGAAGGTCCACGACGAGTTCGTCGCGAAGGTGGTCGAGAAGTCGAAGGACGTGCGAGCGGGCTCGGACGAGGCGGCCCAGTACGGCCCGGTGACGATGCCGTCCCAGCTGGGCGTGATCAAGAGGCACATCCAGGACGCCCTGGCCCGCGGCGGCAAGGCGGTCCTGGGCGGCGAAGACGCGGTCGGCGACCGGTACGCGCAGCCGACGGTCCTGATCGACGTCCCCGAGGATTCGGAAGCGGTCACGGAGGAGACGTTCGGCCCGACGGTGACGATCGCGAAGGTCGCCTCGATGGACGAAGCGGTCGAACTCGCGAACAACACGAAGTACGGCTTGGGTTCGACGGTGTTTTCGAAGTCCCGCGGAGTGGAGCTGGCGGAGAAGCTGCGCACGGGCATGACGGCGATCAACGCACCGCTGTCGTTCGCCGGAATCGCATCCCTGCCGTTCGGCGGCGTGGGTGATTCGGGCTTCGGCCGCATCCACGGCCCGGAGGGGCTGAGGGAGTTCGCCCGCACGAAGGCGATCGCCCGCCAGCGGTTCACGGCCCCGCTGACGTTGACCTCGTTCACCCGCAAGGAATCGACGGACGCGTTGGTGGCCAAGCTGGTGACCATCCTGCACGGCAAGCGCTGACGCAGTTCCGGGGCTGTGGACAACTAGCGTCCACAGCCCCGGAACCGCGCCGGTTCTGTCGGTGGCCGCCGGTAAAATGGTTACCGGGGGCCGAGGCCCGCCCTCGCCACCTGCCGCTCATTTGCCTCGCCGAGCGGGCGACGCTTCGCGCACCGGCGCCGGCAATGTCCGCGATCCAACCCGGCGCAAGTCCGGCGGGCGCAGTCTGCGACAGCAGGCGGCCCGAAGGCGAGCCAGCAGCAGCCCGACCGAGGTTCTCTCTCACTGGCGAGCGGCAGCCCGGTCAGCCTGCCCGCCCACCGGCGAACCCCAAAGCAAGACCCGGCCGAGGCCCGCCCTAAGCCTTGACCAGCGCGTCCACCGCGCTGAAGAACATGCCAAGCCCATCGTCCGACGGCCCGGTCAACGCGTCGATCGCGTGCTCCGGGTGCGGCATCAGCCCGACGACCCGGCCGTTCTCCGACCGGATCCCGGCGATGTCGTTGCGCGACCCGTTCGGGTTGCCGCCGACGTACCGGAACACCACGCGCCCCTCGGCCTCCAGCTCGTCCAAAGTGGACTGCTCGGCCATGTAGCACCCGTCGATGTTCTTCATGGGGATGAGGATCTCGGCGCCGTCGTCGTAGCGCGTGGTCCACGCGGTGGACGTGTTCTCCACCCGCAGCCACTGGTCGCGGCAGATGAAGTGGAGGCCCTGGTTGCGGATCATCGCGCCCGGCAGCAGCCCGGCCTCGCACAGGATCTGGAACCCGTTGCAGATGCCGAGCACCGGCATCCCGCCGCGCGCCGCCTCGATCACCGGCGTCATCACCGGCGCGAACCGGGCGATCACGCCCGCGCGCAGGTAGTCACCGTAGGAAAAGCCGCCCGGGACGATGACCGCGTCGACGTCGTGCAGGTTCTCGTCCGCGTGCCACAGCGGGACGGCCTCGGCGCCGGCGTACGTGACCGCGCGGGCCGCGTCGCCGTCGTCGAGCGTGCCCGGGAAGGTGATGACCCCGATGCGCGCGCTCACGCGTCCACCCGCGTGATCGTCCACTGCTCGATGACGGGGTTCGCGAGGAAGCCCTCGGCGATCTTCTCGAGCGTCGCGTCGTCGACCGTGTCGTCGACCTCGATCTCGAAGTGCTTGCCCTGGCGGATCTCCTTGATCCCGGTGAAGCCGAGGCGACCGGCGGCGCCGAGCGCGGCCTGCCCCTGCGGGTCGAGGATTTCGGGCTTCGGCATGACGTCGACAACGACTCGGGCCACGGCAGGCTGCTCCTTATTCACGCAGGTCGTGGGTACCCCGCGAGCATAGTTCACTCAGTTCGGCAGGCCGCGAGGACCTAGACTGGCCGTACGCGCCGACCTGCGCCATGATGAGTCGTTGACATCGCGCCAACAGCTGTGGAGGCACCGTGGACTCCTACGACTACGTGATCGTCGGCGCCGGGAGCGCCGGGTGCGTGCTGGCGAACCGGCTCACCGAAGATCCGTCCGCCCAGGTCCTGCTGCTCGAAGCGGGCGCGGAGGACACCGCCGACGAAATCCACATCCCGGCCGCGTTCCCCTCGCTGTTCAAGACCAAGTGGGACTGGAACTACGAGACCGTCGAGCAGAAGCACACCGGCAAGACGGCCTACTGGCCGCGCGGCAAGGTGCTCGGCGGCTGCTCGTCGATCAACGCGATGATCTACATCCGCGGCAACCGCGCCGACTACGACGGCTGGCGCGATTCTCACGGCGCCGAAGGCTGGGGCTGGGACGACGTCCTGCCGTACTTCAAGCGCGCCGAGGGCAACCAGCGGTTCGACGGGCCCCTGCACGGCACCGACGGCCCGCTCCACGTCGAGGACCGCCGCTTCACCCACGAGCTGTCGACCGCCTGGGTCGACTCCGCCGTCGCGTGGGGCCTCAAGCGCACCGACGACTTCAACGGCGAGAGCCAGGAGGGCGCCGGCGTCTACCAGGTGACCTGCAAGAAGGGCCGCCGCTGGTCGACCGCCGACGCGTACCTGCGGCCGGCTCTGGAGCGGCCGAACCTGACCGTGAAGACGAACGCGCCCGCCACCCGCGTCGTCTTCGAGGGGACGCGCGCGGTCGGCGTGTCCTATTTGGACAACGGCGTCGAGACCACCGCGCGGGCGTCGGCCGAAGTCATTTTGAGTGGTGGCGCGGTGAACTCGCCGCAGCTGCTGATGGTCTCGGGCGTCGGCCCGGCCGAGCACCTGCGCGAGCACGGCATCGACGTCGTCGCCGCGCTGCCCGGCGTCGGCGAGAACCTGCACGACCACCCGGCGTGCGGGATCATCTGGTCGACGCGCGGCACCACCGACCTCGTCGACGCGGCCACCCCGCGCGGCCTGATCCGCTACCAGCTGACGAAGCGCGGCCCGCTGGCGTCGAACATCGGCGAGGCGGGCGCGTTCTTCCCGACCACCGGCGGGCTGCCGGCGCCGGACATGCAGATCCACGTCGCGCCGACGCTGTTCTACGACAACGGCATGCGCGAGCCGACGGTCCCGGGGTTCACGTCGGCGGCGACGCTGGTGGACGTCGCGAGCCGCGGCCGGCTGCGGCTGAAGTCGGCGAACCCGTTGTGGAAGCCGGAAATCGACCCGGCGTACTACGCGGAGTCGGTGGACATGGACAAGATGATCGCCGGGTTGCGGGCGTTGATCGAGATCGGCCGCAGCGGTCCGCTGAAGCGGTTCCTCGACCAGCCGTTCCTGCCGGCGCGGCACGACCTGAGCGATTCCGAGCTGGCCGAGCACATCCGCGAGAACACGCAGACGCTTTACCACCCGGTCGGGACGTGCTCGATCGGGTCGGTGATCGATCCGCAGCTGCGGGTGCAGGGAGTCGAGGGGCTGCGGGTCGTGGACGCGTCGGTGATGCCCGTGGTGCCGCGCGGGAACACGAACGCGCCGACGATCATGGTGGCGGAGAAGGCCGCGGATTTGATCCGTGGGCGGGCCTCGGCCCCCCGGTAACCAGTTTACCGGCGACCACCGACAGAACCGGCGCGGTTCCGGGGCCGTGGACGCTAGTTGTCCACAACCCCGGACCGGCTCAGCTCGCCGCCGCCACCAGGCGGGCGTACGAGCCGCCCGCCGCCAGCAGGGTCGCGTGCGGGCCCAGCTCCGTGATGCGGCCGCCCTCGACGACCGCCACCCGGTCGGCCGCCGCCGCCGTGTGCAGGCGGTGGGCGATCGCGATCACCGTCCGGCCCGACAACACGCTGTTCAACGACCGCTCCAGGTCGCGGGCCGAGCCCGTGTCCAGCAGCGACGTCGCCTCGTCCAGCACCAGCGTGTGCGGGTCCGCCAGCACCACCCGGGCCAGCGCCAGCTGCTGCGCGATCGCCGCCGGGACCGGGTGCTCGCCCGACCCCAGCTTCGTGTCGAGCCCGTCCGGCAAGGAAGAAACCCAGTCGGACGCGCCCGCCGAGGCCAGCGCCGCCAGCAGCTCGTCGTCCGTCCAATCGCCGTCCGCGCGGCGCGCCGGCAGCGCCAGGTTCTGCCGCAGCGTTCCCGAGAACACGTGGTGCTCCTGGGTCAGCAGCAGGACCTCGCCGCGCAGGACGTCGTCGGCCAGCGCCGAGACGTCCTGGCCGCCGATGCGCACCGAGCCCGCCGACGGCGCCGCGATGCCCGCCAGCAGCCGGCCGAGCGTCGACTTGCCCGCGCCGGACGGGCCGACGATCGCCAGCCGCTCGCCGCGCGGCACCCGCAGGTCGATGCCGTGCAGCACCTCGCGGTCGGCCGTGTACGCGAACCGGACGCCGTGGACGTCGATGTCACGCCCGCGCGGCACCTCGGTCACCTTCTGCGACTCCTCGACGGCCACCTCGCGGACGCCCAGGATCCGGCGTGCCGCGGCCGCCGCGACCTGCAGGTCCTCCAGCCAGAACAGCGCCTCGTTCAGCGGCGCCGACATCGCCTGGACGTACAGCAGCATCGTGGTGATCTCGCCGAGCCCGGCCCAGCCGCGCGTGTACGCGAGCAGCCCGAGCGGCAGCATGACCGCCAGCGGCAGCACGTAGCTGATCTCCAGCGACGGCAGCCACCGCAGCTGCAGCGCCCGCATCCGCCGCTCGCCGAGGATGCTCTGGTCCAGCGCGTCGTACGCCGCGTCGACGCGGCGCTCGGTCAGCCCGAGCGCCTCGACCGTGCGCGCGCCCTCCGCCGTCTCGTGGACGCTGGTGGTCAGGTCTGCCCAGCGGTCGAGCATCCACTGCATCAGCGCCGGGATCCGCCGCTGGTACCAGACGTTCACGCACAGCAGCAGCGGCACCGCGACCAGCAGGCTCAGCGAGAGCAGCGGTGACGTCACCACCATCGCGACGACCGTGAACACCACGGTCACCGCCGCGATCAGGATCTCCGGCGCCGCGAACCGCGCCGCGTGGTCGATCCGGCCGAGGTCGGTCGTGGCGCGGCTGAGCAGGTCGCCGGTGCCGGCCGCCTCGACCGTGCCGAGCGGCAGCTGCAGCGCCGTCCCGACGAACTCCTCGCGCGTCTCGGCCAGCACCAGCTCGCCGAACACCGCGCCGCGCATCCGCGCGATCTTCCGCGCGACCGCCTGCAGCACCAGGATCCCGACGAACACCGCCGCCAGCACGTCGACGCGGCCCGTCGTCGTGCCGGCCGCGACGTCGTCGACCAGCGTGCCGAGCAGCTGCGGCCCGGCCAGCCCGATCAGCGTCGACACGCACAGCGCGCCGAGCAGGAGCCCGAACTCGCGTTTGTGGGTCGCCGCCGTCTTCAGCGCCCAGCGCCGGACGTCCCGCCGGGACGCCGTGGGGAGCCGTTTCACACCGTCACCACCTTCGCCGTGAAGACCTCGTCGGCCACATGTGTCCACAGTGGACTCTGGCTGAACACCACCGTCGTCTTGCCGCGGCGCAGGGCCGCGACGCGCTCGGTGATGCGCGCCTCCGTGTGCGCGTCGACCGCCGACGTCGGCTCGTCCAGCACCAGCACGTCGGCGTCCGCCGCCAGCGCGCGGGCCAGGTTGAGCCGTTGCCGCTGGCCGCCGGACACCTCGCGCCCGCGCTCGCCGATCACCTCGTCGACGCCGTTCGGCAGCGCCTCGACGATGTCGTCGGCGTCGGCCGCGTACAGCGCTTCGGTGATGCTGACGCCGCCAGGTCGCGCCGGCGCCAGCTGCTCGCGCAGCACGCCGGAGAACCAGATGTCCTGGTTGTGCGCGTAGACGACCCGCCGCCGCAGCTCCGCGAGCGCGACGTGGTCCGCCCGGACCCCGTTGACCAGCACCTCTTCGCCTTCGGCCGGGTCGGCGAACCGGGCCAGCCGGTCGGCCACCGCCTCGCCGTCGGCGCCGAAGTCGACGACCGTCAGCCGCCCGGCCGCGACCCGCACGCCGGACTCGGAGTCGGCCAGCTCCAGCGGCCCCTCGGGCAGCCGGACCGGGTCCTCCGGGTCCGCCAGCTTCGGGTGGATCGCCAGCAGCGCCACCACCTTCCGCGCCGCGACCAGGCCCGACGTGATCGAGCCGACCGCCTCGGTGGCGGCGGTGACCGGCCAGATGAGGAACGCCGAAACGCCGTAGAACGCCACGAGCTGCCCGACGCCGATCTCCCCGGCCACGGCCAGCCGCGCGCCCAGCCAGGTGATCACCACGGTGACCAGGCCCGGCAGCGCGATCTCCGCCGCGGCCAGCCACGCCTCGGCCCTGCCGACCTCGATACCGGCTCGCCGCACCCGCTGGCTCGTCTCGCGGAAGCGGGCGAAGAACCGCCGCTCGCCGCCGATGCCGCGCAGGATCCGCAGGCCGGACACGATGTCCGCGCCGAGCGCGTTGACGTCGCCGCGCTTCTCGCGCTGCTTCGCCTTGCGCTTCTGCAGCGGTGCCAGCAGCGGCCCGATGCCCAGCACCGCGACCGGCACGCCGACCAGCGCGACCACGCCGAGCAGCGGCGACGTCGAGATCAGCCACACGGCGACCACGACGAACGCCAGCAGCGAGCCGAACGCCCGGCCGGTCATCTCGACGGTGTTGCCGATGTGGTTGATGTCGGTCGTGGCGATCGCGACGAGGTTGCCGGTGGTCGTCTTCTCGCGCAGGCCGGCGCCGACGCGCGTGGTGTGCGCCGACACCGCCCGCTGGGTCGAGCCCGCGCCGTGCAGCCACAGGCCGTAGTTGAGGAAGTGCAGCCAGGTCCCGGTCAGCGTCTGCACCACCCCGAGCAGGGCCGCGGCCAGCGCCCAGCGCCAGACGGCGGCGCCGTCGTGCGCGCTGACGGCGCCGATGCCCTGGCCGATCACCAGCGGCACCAGCGCACCGGGCAGCGCCCACACGACACCGAGCGCGGCGGCGCCCAGCACCGTGCCGAGCCGGGCCCGGAACACGGCGAGCAGGAAGCGGCTCGCGCTGGGCCGCGCGGGCAGCCGCAGCGGCGGAAAGGGATATGTGGCGGAAAGCACGATTCCCGACGGTAAGCCGCCGACCAGCGGAAGGCGACCGATTTTCGGCGGCCCACCGTCCGGGGCACCCGGGTGCGCCCCGTATCCTGGCGGCCGTGGCGAACCCTGACACGGACACCGTGACCAGCACCGTTGACACCACCGAGCGCGCCGGGGCGACCCCGGACCACACCCAGCCGTATCGGGAACTGGGCCTCGCCGACGACGAGTACGCCCGCATCCGGGAAATCCTCGGCCGCCGGCCCACCGACGCCGAGCTGGCCATGTACTCGGTGATGTGGAGCGAGCACTGCTCCTACAAGTCGTCGAAGAAGCACCTGCGCTACTTCGGGGAGACCGCCACCGACGAGATGAAGGCCAAGATGCTGGCCGGCATCGGCGAGAACGCGGGCGTCGTCGACATCGGCGAGGGCTGGGCGGTCACCTTCAAGGTGGAGAGCCACAACCACCCGTCCTATGTGGAGCCGTACCAGGGCGCCGCGACCGGCGTCGGCGGCATCGTCCGCGACATCATGGCCATGGGCGCGCGGCCCCTCGCGGTCTCGGACGCACTGCGCTTCGGCCCGGCCGACGCCCCCGACACCAAGCGCGTGCTGCCCGGCGTCGTGGCCGGCGTCGGCGGCTACGGCAACTGCCTCGGCCTGCCGAACATCGGCGGTGAGCTGGTGTTCGACCCGTCCTACTCGGGCAACCCGCTGGTCAACGCGCTGTGCGTCGGCGCGATGCGCGTCGAGGACCTGCACCTGGCGTTCGCGTCCGGCACCGGCAACAAGATCATCCTGTTCGGCGCGCGCACCGGCCTCGACGGCATCGGCGGCGTTTCCGTCCTGGCGAGTGACACCTTTTCGGGTGACGAGTCGGCGTCCGGCCGCAAGAAGCTCCCGAGCGTCCAGGTCGGCGACCCGTTCACCGAGAAGGTGCTCATCGAGTGCTGCCTCGAGCTGTTCGCGCAGAAGCTGGTCGTCGGCATCCAGGACCTCGGCGGCGCCGGGCTGTCCTGCGCGACGTCCGAGCTGGCCGCGGCCGGCGACGGCGGCATGCACATCTACCTCGACCGCGTTCCGTTGCGCGCCACCGGGATGACCCCCGCCGAGGTGCTCTCCAGCGAGTCGCAGGAGCGCATGTGCGCGGTCGTCTCGCCGGAGAACGTCGAGGCGTTCATGGCGGTCTGCCGCAAGTGGGACGTCATCGCCACCGACATCGGCGAGGTCACCGACGGCGAGCACCTGGTCATCACCTGGAACGACGAGGTCGTCGTCGACGTCCCGGCGCACACGGTCGCCCACCAGGGCCCGGTGTACGACCGGCCGATCGAGCGTCCGTCCTTTCAGGACGCGCTGATCGCGGACACGTCGGCGTCGCTGCCGCGTCCGTCCACTCCGGACGAACTGCGCGCGGACGTGCTGCGCCTGATTTCTTCGCCCAACCAGGCGTCGAAGGAATGGGTGACGTCGCAGTACGACCGGTACGTGCGCGGCAACAGCGTCCTTTCGCAGCCGTCGGACTCGGGCATGATCCGGATCGACGAGTCGTCCGGCCGCGGCGTCTCGGTCGCGACGGACTGCAACAGCAAGTTCGTCTACCTGGACCCCTACCGCGGTGCGCAGCTGGCGCTGGCGGAGGCGTACCGCAACGTGGCGACGGGCGGCGCGACCCCGGTCGCGGTGTCGGACTGCCTGAACTTCGGCGCGCCGACGGACCCGGGCGTGATGTGGCAGTTCGAGCAGGCAGTGCACGGCCTCGCGGACGGCTGCGTCGAGCTCGGCATCCCGGTCACGGGCGGCAACGTGAGCTTCTTCAACCAGACGGGCTCGACGGCGATCCTGCCGACGCCGGTGATCGGCGTCCTCGGCGTGATCGACGACGTGACCCGCCGCATCCCGACCGGCATCGGCGCGGAGGCGGGCGAAACCCTGCTGCTGCTGGGTGAGACGCACGACGAGCTGGACGGTTCGGCGTGGGCCCGCGAGCTCCACGGCCACCTCGGCGGCGTGCCCCCGCGTGTGGACCTGGCCCGCGAGAAGCTCCTGGGCGAGATCCTCGTGGCGGGTTCCCGCGACGGCATGATCTCGGCGGCCCACGACCTTTCCGACGGCGGCCTGATCCAGACCCTGGTCGAGACCGTCCTCATCGGACAGTGCGGCGCCCGGGTGTTCCTCGACGCCGATCAGGACCCGTTCGTCCAGCTGTTCTCGGAGTCGGCGGGCCGCGTGCTGGTGGCGGTCCCGCGCACGGAGGAGCTGCGCTTCACCGAGATGTGCACGGCCCGCGGACTGCCCTGGCGCAAGACGGGCGTGGTGGACCCGGAGTCGGGAACGCTGGAGCTGCAGGGCATCACGGAGTTCACGCTCGACGAGCTCCGCACGGCGTGGGAGTCCACGCTTCCCGCCCTGTTCGACTGACCTGTGGACACGTGACCGGAGGGCACCGCGAACTGTCGGTGCCCTCCGCTAGCGTGGAAAACGGGGGCTGCTCAGGGCAGTTCGGTCCCGGCCGGGAACCTCGCTTCGCCGAAATCCGGCGGCTGCGCGAAGAAGACACCCTCGAACCGCACCTCGTCGTGCGCGGTGAAGTCCCGGAACCCCGTCCCCGCGCCGAACCGCGTCCGCGTCAGGTCGACCGGTCCGTCCGCACTCGCCCCGGTCAGGAACACCGATCCCGTGAACGCCGTGTCCACCAGGAAAACGCCGTTGACGATCGTCGCACCCTGCGCCCCCAGCAAGCCGACGTGCTTGCCCGAAAGGTTGAACCGATCGAGCCGCGCGCCCGAGAGGTCGAGGGTGTACGCCGGACCGGTCCCGGCGTCCGGCAGCGACGCGCGGATCACCCGCTGCGCCGTGCGCCGGACCTGCGACTCCCGTGCGTCCTCAGCCGAATCGTCGTCCTTGAACGGCCGCCGCAGGTACGCGCACAACACGTCGAGCACGGTCTGCGCGTAGATCTCCGGTCGCGTCCGCGCGAGGCCGCCCAGCGCGTGGATCGCCCCGACGCGCACCTGGTCGGCCTCGTGCCCGAGCAGCTCGACCGACTTCGCGAACCGCTCGTCGGAGATCCGCGTCCGCTCGAGCTCGTGCCGATCCTCCTCGACGCGCCGGCGGCGGTCGTTCAGCCACAGCCCGTACAACGCCGCGACCGCGCCGCCGGCCAGGCCCGCGGTCTTGAGCGCGTCGCCGCGGCTGGTCGCGCGGTCCGCGAGCAGCCAGACCAGCGTCCCGGCGAACACGACCACGCTCAACGCGAACGCCAGCAGCAGCGGCGAGACGCGCTTCACCCGCTCACCGCGGTGATCCGGGACTCGCCGTCGCGCAGTTGCTCGAGCTTCCACTCCGCCGGCACTTGCACGTCCTTCTCGTCGCGCACCAGCGTGTTGTAGAGCGAAACGGACTTCGGCAGCGAGGCGAACCTCAGGTCGGTCTGCCCCTCGAAGCGGGTGCGCCGCAGGTCCAGCTCGCAAGACGCGACCACCCCGGAGAACACCGCGTCCTTCGCGAACTTCGCGTCCTTGAAGGTGGTTTTCCCGGCGAACTCCGTCTCGGTGAAGTCGGCGTCCTCGTCGAACTCCGTGCCGCTGAACCACGCGTGGCTCTCGAACACCGCGCCGCGGCAGCGGAAGTAGCCGATCAAGCGTCCCTTCGCCGTGCCCGCGGCGGTGAGGTAGACGCGGCCCGTGAACCGGCAGCCGCTGAAGTTGGTGCTGCTGTGCAGCGACGCGTACCGCAGCAGCAGGCCGCCGACCAGCTTGCCCGAAAGGTCGAAGTACTCGAGCGTCGCGCCGGTCAGGTCCAGGTCGTACGCCGGGCCTTCGGCGTCGCTCGCGGGCAGCAAATCCGTTACCAAGCGCTGCGCCGTGAGCCGGACCGTCAGCTCGCGCTCCGGTTCCGGGTTCTCGGAATCCGGCTCGGGCCGCTTGAACGGCCGCCGGAGGTACGAACACAGCACGTCCAGCACGGTCTGCGTGTACTCCGGCCGGCTTCGCGCCAACCCCGCCAACGCGTGCAGCGCCCCGACCCGCACCTGGTCCGCGTCATGACCCAGCAGCTCGACGGCCTTCGCGAACCGCTCGTCGGCCACCCGCTCGCGGTCCTGCTCCGCGCGCTGCGACTCCAGCTCGTGGCGGCGGCGCTCGATGTCCTGACGCCGTTCTTCGACGCGGCGGCGCCGGTCGTTCAGCCACAGCGCGTACAGCGCCACGATCGCGCCGCCGGCGAGGCCGCCCGTCTTCAGCGCCTCGCTGCGGCTGGTGGCGGGGTCGGTCAGCAACCAGCCGCCGACGCCCGCCAGCAGGACCACCGACGCGAGGAACGTCCACGCCAGCGGCGATCGCCACAGCTTCACCGGGTCAGGAAACCAGCATCGTGCTGACGCAGAAACCCTTGTCGTCGAAGTTCGTCGCGCTCAGCGTGCCCTTGACGTTCTTGCCCGCGGACGTCCCGGTCACCTGGCCCTCGACGAGGAACTGGTCGTCCGGCACGTCGCCGAGCGTCAGCTGCAGCGGCGGCTTGAGGAACGTCTTGAGCCACGAGTCGAGCAGGTCCTTCGAGTCCGAGCAGCCCAGCGCGAGCGCGCCCGCGTTGTCGCCCGCGTTCAGCTTGTCGATGAAGCCCTGCAGCACGACCTTGGCGTCCGCGCCACCGCCGGACGACGGCGCCTTGCTGGTCGTCGGGGCCTTCTTCGTGGTGGACTTCGGCGTCGAGGGCTTGGCCGACGTGCTCGACGACGGCGGGGCCGCGACGGTGTTGTCGTCCTTCGACAGGAAGAAGCCGGGCGCGACGAAGCCGGTGACGCCGAGGGCCGCCAGCACGACCACCACGGTGGCGCCGATGGCGATCCACATCCCGGTCTTGCTCTTCTTCGGCGGCGCCGGCGGCCCGCCGAAGCCCTGGCCGTAGCCGCCGGACTGCTCCCAGCCCGACATCTGGCCGCCCTGGTTCGGGTCCCAGGCCTGCTGGCCGTACTGCTGCGCGTTGGGGTCCGCCCACGCCGACTGCTGCTGCGCGTTCGGGTCGGCCCACCCTTGCTGCTGCTGGGCGTTGGGGTCACCCCACTGCGGCTGCGGGCTCTGCGGGAACCCGCCCGACGGGTAACCCTGCTGCTGCTGGTGGCTCGGGTCGAAGCCCTGCGGGTACTGCTGCGTCGGGTACGGCTGTTGCTGCTGGTTGGGGTCCCACCCACCCTGCTGCGGGTACGGCTGCTGGAAGCCACCGGACTGGGGCTGCTGGCCGTACGGGTCGGGCTGGCCGGGCTGGCCCGGCTGAGGCGGGTACGTCATCTTTCATGCCTTCCGGGCGCTGGGTGTTCGTGCGCTTCCGACGTCCGCAAGGCCTCTGCGGTTCCCCCAGGACGTGGTGAGCAGCATTCTGCAAGCTCGGACGGTACGGCATGAAACCGGCTCCCGGACCGTGATGACGCAAAACTGCGTTTCGGGGGTTCCGGGTGGCGGAGCCCCCGGCCCGGGGCGGAGCCCCGGTTGTCACAGTCGTCACGATCCGGGAGCCGGGATGCGGGTCAGCCGTTGGCGAGGGCCTGGAGCCGGTCGTAGGCACCGTTGAAGGTGTCCTGGTCGAGCGGGCTCGAGGTGTACTGCCAAACGGTGTAGAAGCCCCAGTTGTAGGGCAGCGTGCCGACCGACGACGCGTACCGCGCGACCCACAGCGGGGCCGTGCTGGAGAAGTCACCGCTCACGCAGCTGCTCCACCAGCTCGTCGACGTGTAGATCACCGGGTAGCGGCCGGTCAGGGAGTGGTAGGTGTCGTGGAAGTCGAGGATCCACGACGTCATCCCGGCTTTGCTCAGCCCGTAGCAGGTATCGCCGTACGGGTTGTACTCCATGTCCAGCGCGCCGGGCAGCGTCTTGCCGTCCTTCGACCAGCCGCCGCCGTGGGCGACGAAGTACCGGGCTTGCGCCGCGCCGCTCGCGGTGTTCGGCGTGGCGAAGTGGTAGGCGCCCCGGATGAAGCCCTGGTTGTAGGAGCCGTTGTACTGCTGCGCGAAGTACGGGTTGGTGTAGCTGGTGCTCTCCGTGGCTTTGGTCCAGACGAACCGCTTGCCCTGGTTCCACCAGCTCGCCCAGTCGACGTTGCCCTGGTAGCCGGCGACGTCCATGCCGGCCACCGTGGCCAGCACCTGGCCGGGGATGGCCTGGCCGGGTTGCGGCTGCTGCGCCGCCTTCTGCGTGTCCGGGGTCGACTTGTCGCCTTCGACGCGCCGGATCTGCGACCCCAGTTCGTGGTCGTGCTGCGCGATGTCCGCGTTGATCGCGGCCACCGGGTCGACTTCGGGGGAAAAGGTCGTCGCCTGGGCCGTGCTGCCGAGCAGGAGCAGCGTGGCCGGGACGACCAGGGCAGCGAACAGCCGCCCTCTTCGGGAAGTGGACATCGTTGAATCCCTTCACAGATACCCTCGCTGAGGACGGCTTACTGCAGGTAGCCGCCCGTGCACGATTGTTGAGGACGAGATGGCGTCTTGTCACTCAGTTCCGTGAAATTGGGTATACGTGTGGGTGATTTTCCCGGGAAGATGATCGTCAATCGGTGACCAGTTAACACCTATAATTCGTGAGCCGGCGGGTCAGCCCAGCGCGAGGGCGCGCAGCCGGTCCGCCGAGCCGTTGAACCAGTTCTGGTCGCCGGGGAGGCTGCCGCTGTCCGCGAACTGCCAGATCGTGTGGACGCTCCAGCCGGCCGGCAGCTCGCCGATGAACGTGTTGTAGCGGGCGATCCACAGCGGATTGGCGCCGAAGCCGCCGTTGTTCGCGGTGCACCGCTTCCACCAGCTCGTCGACGTGTAGATCGTCGGGTAGCGCCCGGTGGCCGCGCGGTAGGTCTCGGAGAAGTCGCTGATCCAGCGGACCATCCCGGCCGCGTCCTTGCCGTAGCAGGTTTCGCCGTACGGGTTGTACTCCGCGTCGAGCGCGCCGGGCAGCGTTTTCCCGTCGGCCGACCAGCCGCCGCCGTGGGCGAGGAAGTAGCGCGCCTGCGACGCGCCGTCGGAGATGTCCGGCCGGGCGAAGTGGTAGGCGCCGCGGATCAGGCCGGCGTCGTAGGAACCGTTGTACTGCTGGGCGAACTGCGGGTTGGTGAAGCCGGTGCCCTCGGTCGCCTTGACGTAGACGAACTTCGCGCCGGTGCGCGCCGCGCCGGGCCAGTCGACCGGGCCCTGGTGCCCGCTGACGTCGTGACCGAGCTGCTGGTCGTTGCCGTCGTAGAGCACGCCGGGCGCCGCGTCGACGCCTTCGACCTTGGCGATCTGCGAACCGGCGTAGTGGTCCTCGGCGCCGGCGTACATGTCATCGGCCGTCGCCGGCGCCTGCCCGGCGACGAGCAGAGCGGCGACGGCGAAGGGCAGCAGCGTACGTTTCACCCTCATGCTCCCCACCGGTCTCGTGAGACTTATCCAGCCTCACGATGCACCCGAGTCGCCGGATCGGCGACTCGGGTGGTCACTCGATGGGGTTAAACCCGCAGGTCAGCGCTGTTCGTCGGCCAGCGCCTTCAGCAGGTGCTCGGCCGGCACGACGGCGGTGATCAGGTCGTGCGGGTTGATCGCGACGGGGTGCCCGCCGAGCAGGCCGACGATGTCGCGGCCGAGCACCGCGCGCGCGTGCGGCCACTCGCGCGGCACCAGCGCCTTGCGCGTGTACGCGGGCACCATGACCCGGCCGTCGGTGTTGTGGAAGCCGATCACCGTGCGCTGCACCGGCGACATCGCGTAGACGAACAGCGTCGCGTCGAGCACGACCTTCGGCAGGTCCGACGCCGGCCGGTGCTCGGTGCGGACGAGCTGCAGCAGCTGCTCGAGGTCGGTCGTCGGGTCCGGGAAGCCGAGCGCCTTGGGCGAGGGCCGGTAGCGGTCGTTCGGGTGGAAGTCCGCGACGACGTCGCCGGCGCCGTTCACCGGGTACGCGCCGACGACCGCCCACGACGGCACCGGGCCGTTCGGGTCGAAGGCCTCGTCGATGACGTAGAGCCAGCTGTTCGGGTTGGCGCGGGCGTTCGCGCGCATCTCCGCGGTGATCTCGGGCGTGCCGTGCTTGCCGGAGCGCCGGGCCTGCTGCCCGCCGCGGCGCGCGGCGCGGTTGGGCTTGCTGTGCTTGCCGGGGCGATCGGCCCCGCTTCCGGTGGGCTGCTGCGAAACCATCCGATCTGCCTCGTCCCGCTGCGCCATCGTCATCCCCACGTTCTCGGGTGTGCCTGAAAAGTCTTGGTGCGCCACTCTACTGTTTGCCCATGGCCTCTTCGCGTTCGGTCGACCCCGGACAGTTACGTGCGGCGGTGCTGGCGATTTCCCCGTGGCTGCAGGGCGACGTCCCCGATCCCGCGCGGCCGGAGCTGGCCGCGGCGGTCCGGCTCAGCCTGCGCGCGCTCGCGGCCGACGCGCCGGGCCGCACGGTCGAAGTCCGCGTGCCACCCTTCGCGGCGGTGCAGTGCGTGGAGGGTCCGCGGCACACCCGCGGCACCCCGCCGAACGTGATCGAGACCGACCCGCGCACGTGGCTCGAGCTGGCCACCGGCCGGCTGGACTGGACCACCGCGGTGGCGGACGGCCGGGTGTCCGCGTCGGGCACCCGGGCCGACCTTTCCCACTGGCTGCCGGTCGTCCGGCTCTGACGGGCGTCGCTACGGCTTGCGGCCGACGCCGCCGGCGATCGTCCGCTGCGCCACGTTGAGCTCCTTGAGCCGCGGGCCGTCCGGCCACCAGTCGGCGCACAGCGTCACGCCGGGGTCGACGAGCTCGAGGCCGGGGAACAGTTCCTCGATCTCCTTCTGCGTCCGGAAGGTGCCGGAGCCCATCGGGCTGTGCACGAAGAAGTCCTCCATGCGGCGCGCGGTCGCGGAGTCCTCGTTCTCGGGGTCGAAGAAGTGGCTGAGCCCGACGAAGGAGCCGGACGGCAGCGCGTCGACGTACTCCTTCATGATCTCCTTCGGCCGGTCGGGATCGCCCTTGAAGTGGTGCAGCGTGCCCATCTGCAGCAGCACGAGCGGCTGCGTGAAGTCGATGTGCTCGCGGATGACCTCGTTCTCGAGGATGCGCTGCGGCTCGAAGATGTCTTCGGCGACGAAGTGCGTGTGCTCGTTCTCCTCGAGCAGCGCCCGGCCGTGCGCGAGGACCACGGGGTCGTTGTCGACGTAGACGACCGTGGCCTCGGGGTGGATCCGCTGCACGACCTGGTGGGTGTTCTCCGCCGTCGGCAGGCCGGAGCCGAGGTCGAGGTACTGGGTGATGCCGGTCTGGCTCGCGAGGAAGCGGCACACGCGGATGAGGAAGCCGCGGTTCTCGAACGCGAGGTCCTGCGCCTCGGGGGCGGCCTGCTGCACCTTGTGCAGGACCTCCCGGTCGATTTCGTAGTTGTCCTTCCCGAGCAGGAAGGCGTCGTACACGCGCGCGATGCTCGCTCGGGTCGGGTCGACCCCCACGGGAACTCGTTCGGTCCGGGTCGCGGCGTCGGGCATCTTGAACCTCGCAAGTTCTGTGTCGAAAGTCTCGTACTCTACGTAGAGTAGGACTACACACGCATGCGGTAAACCGGGTCACCTCTTTGCGCAGGACGGCCCAACGTGTACTTTCGGTAGTCGGGCTAGAACCCCCTGGTGACGTGAGCGCGGAAGGTCCGGGAATGAACGCGGTGAACGCGTCCGCAGGTGAACAGAACATCGGCCCCACGGCGCGCCGCATGATCCTGGGCTCGCAGCTCCGGCGACTCCGCGAAGAGGCCGGCATCACCCGTCAGCAGGCCGGTTACAACATCCGGGGCTCCGAGTCCAAGATCAGCCGCCTCGAACTGGGCCGCGTCGGCTTCAAGGAACGCGACGTCACCGACCTGCTCACGATGTACGGCGTCGAGGACGCGACCGAGCGCCAGACGTTCCTCGACATGGTCAAGCAGTCGAACGAGCCCGGCTGGTGGCGCCGCTTCGGCGACACGATGCCGAACTGGTTCACCGACCTCGTCGGCCTCGAAGAAGCCGCGGCGCGAATCCAGATCTGGGAGCCGCTGTACGTGTCGGGCCTGCTCCAGATCGAGCCGTACGCTCGAGCGATCTTCAGCCACGGCCGCCCGGAGATGGCCGACGAGCGCGTCGACCAGCTGGTCGCGCTGCGGATGCGGCGCCAGAAGATGTTCAGCAGGCCGGACGCGCCCCGCGTGTGGATGGTGCTCGACGAGTCGGTGCTGCACCGCCCGATCGGCGGGATGAAGGTGCTCAAGCAGCAGATCGAATACCTGCTGGAGATGAGCGCGCTGCCGCACGTGTCCGTGCAGGTCCTGCCGTATTCGCGAAGCGGGCTGTCGGCCGAGCACGCGTTTTCGCTGCTGCGGTTCGGCGAACCGGAACTGCCGAACATCGCGTACGTCGAGTACCTGACCGGCGCGCACTACATCGAAAAGCGCGAAGAGATCGAGAAGTACAGCCGGGCGCTCGACATGCTGGCGGTCGACGCGGAGACGCCGGAGCGGAGCCGCGCTCTGCTCGCGAAGCGGCGTGCGGAGATCTGAGTCCCGGAACCGGTCCCGGTGAACCACCCCGCGAGTGCGGACGTGTCCCCACTGAGCGGTAACCCCCAGTAGCAGCTCAGCCATTCGAGGTGCCACCTATCACCCGATAGGTTAACCGTGGCCTGGTGATTCTTTACCGTCCGAGAACTTTGCAAGAAATTCTGCACGTGCATTTACCGCTGCAGGCACACGTGCTAGCCTCCGATACGCGGGCAAATGCACATGCAGATGCAACGCCCTGGAAGCTTTTCCACATCGAGAGGTGGGACCATGGCTGAGCGATTCGAGAACGGCATCCCGGCCGACCGGCTGTCCGGTGCCGAGTGGCGCAAGGCGAGCTACAGCGGGGCCGTCGGCAACTGCGTCGAGGTCGCGCCGCTGACCAGCGGTGAGATCGCGATGCGCAACTCGCGCTTCCCGACCGGCCCGGCGCTCGTCTACACGCGCGCCGAGATGGCGGCCTTCCTGGCCGGGGCCAAGGACGGTGAGTTCGACGATGTCCTCGGCTGAGGCCGTCGCCCCCGTCTTCGACATCGAGACCGGTCTGCAGGAGCTGGTGGCCCGTGGCTACCAGTTCGTCCACCCCGCCGACGAGAGCGGAGAGGTTCTCGCCGTCGTCGGCGTGCGGGTGCACGATGACGTGGTGGACGTGGTCCGGCTCAACGCCGAAGACGACGTCGTGGCGACCCGGATGCCCGGCACCGAAGAGAACATCTTCGAGCCGGAGCGCTGGTTGTGGCGCCGCCGCGGGGAAGGCGCGCAGGTGCTCTCGGAGATGCTCTCCCTCCCGGACGCCTGCTAGGGATGAAGACTTCAGGCCCTGTCCGAAGTGGTCAGAACCACGTCGGGCGGGGCCTGACTCATGTCCGCACCGTCTACACTGAAATCGGCCTGACCACGTCTTCCTGGGAGCACCTTCGGTGGTTTCCGACCCGCAGCTCGTGTCCGACCAGCCCGAACCGGAACCCCGCGAGGAGTGTGGCGTCTTCGGCGTCTGGGCTCCCGGGGAAGAAGTCGCGAAGCTGACCTACTACGGCCTCTACGCCCTGCAGCACCGGGGCCAGGAGGCCGCCGGCATCTCCGTCTCCGACGGCTCGCAGATCGTGGTCTTCAAGGACCTCGGCCTGGTCAGCCAGGTGTTCGACGAGCAGATCCTGCAGTCGCTGCAGGGCCACATCGCCGTCGGGCACTGCCGGTACTCGACCACCGGCGCGACCATCTGGGAGAACGCCCAGCCGATCTTCCGCACCACCGAGACCGGCAGTGGCCTTTCCTTCGCGCACAACGGCAACCTCGTCAACACGGCGGAGCTGCGCGAACGCACCATCGAGGCCGGGCTCAAGCCGCACGCGGGCCTGACCGGCTCGTCCAGCGACTCCGACCTGATCTGCGGGCTGCTCGCCGCGAACGCCGCCGACAAGGGCATCGAAGCCGCCGCGATGGACCTGCTGCCCACCCTGAAGGGCGCCTTCTGCCTGGTGTTCTCCGACGAGAACACGCTCTACGCGGCGCGCGACCCGCACGGGGTACACCCGTTGGTGCTCGGCCGGCTCGAGCGCGGCTGGGTCGTCTCCAGCGAGACGGCGGGCCTCGACATCGTCGGCGCGTCCTTCGTCCGCGAGGTCGAGCCCGGCGAGCTCATCGCGATCGACGCCGCGGGCCTGCGCTCCTCGCGGTTCGCGAACCCGGACCCCAAGGGCTGCGTCTTCGAGTACGTCTACCTCGCCCGCCCCGACACCACGATCGCCGGCCGCGGCGTGCACGCCACCCGCGTCGAGATCGGCCGCCGGCTGGCCACCGAGCAGCCGGTCGAAGCCGACCTCGTGATGCCGGTGCCGGAGTCCGGGACACCGGCCGCCATCGGCTACGCGCAGGGCTCGGGCATCCCCTACGGCACCGGCCTGGTGAAGAACGCCTACGTCGGGCGCACGTTCATCCAGCCGTCGCAGACCATCCGCCAGCTCGGCATCCGGCTCAAGCTGAACCCGCTGCGGGACGTCATCCGCGGCAAGCGCCTGGTCGTCGTGGACGACTCGATCGTCCGCGGCAACACCCAGCGCGCGCTCGTCCGGATGCTGCGCGAGGCCGGCGCGCTCGAGGTGCACGTCCGGATCGCGTCACCGCCCGTGCGCTGGCCGTGCTTCTACGGCATCGACTTCGCGTCGCGAGCCGAGCTCGTCGCGAACGGCGTCGACCTCGACGGCATCCGGCGCTCGATCGGAGCCGACTCCCTGGGCTACATTTCCCTGGACGGCCTGGTCGCGGCGGCGGAACAGCCGAAGTCGCGGCTGTGCACGGCGTGCTTCTCCGGCGAGTACCCGATCCCGCTGCCGGAGGACGCGCTGATCGGGAAGCACCTGCTCGAAAGCCTCGACTCGGTCAATGGCGCGGCGACCCCGGTCAGCCCCGCCGGGTACGGTGCCGAAGACGCCGTCCGGCGTCCCTAGCAGTTCCTTCCAGAGGGAGTCCTTCCACCGTGAGCGAGTCCACGAGCGCCACGTACGCCGCCGCCGGGGTCAGCATCGACGCCGGTGACCAAGCCGTCGAGCTGCTCAAGCCGCACGCCGCGCGGGCCACGCGCCCCGAGGTCCTGGGTGGCGTCGGCGGCTTCGCCGGGCTCTTCTCCCTGAAGCTCGACAAGTGGAAGGAGCCGGTGCTCGCGTCGTCGACCGACGGCGTCGGCACCAAGATCGCGATCGCGCAGGCGCTGGACAAGCACGACACGGTCGGCATCGACCTGGTCGCCATGGTGGTCGACGACCTGGTCGTGACCGGCGCCGAACCGCTGTTCCTGCAGGACTACATCGCCGTCGGCAAGGTGCACCCGGAGAAGATCGCCGCGCTGGTCGGCGGCATCGCCGAGGGCTGCGTCCAGGCCGGCTGCGCGCTGCTGGGCGGCGAGACCGCCGAGCACCCGGGCCTGATGGGCGAGCACGACTACGACATGTCGGCCACCGGCGTCGGTGTCGTCGAGGCGTCCCAGCTGCTCTCGCCGGAGAAGGTCCGCCCGGGGGACGTCGTGCTCGCGCTCGGCTCGTCCGGCCTGCACTCGAACGGCTACTCGCTGGCCCGGCACGTGCTGCTGGACATCGCGCGGATGCCGCTCGACGGCCACGTCGAGGAGTTCGGCCGCACCCTCGGCGAGGAGATGCTGGAGCCGACGCGGATCTACGCGAAGGACTGCCTGGCGCTCGCGGCCGAAACCGAGGTCCGGACGTTCGCGCACATCACCGGCGGTGGCCTGGAGGCCAACCTGGCCCGCGTCATGCCGCGCGGCCTGGTCGCCCGGCTCGAGCGCGGCACGTGGACGCCGGCGCCGGTGTTCGCGCTGATCGGCCAGCGCGGCAAGGTCGAGCGGGCCGAGCTGGAGAAGACGTTCAACATGGGCGTCGGCATGGTCGCGATCGTCGGCGCCGAGGACGTCGACCGCGCGCTGGCCATGCTGACCGCGCGGCACGTCCCCGCCTGGATCCTGGGTGACGTCCAGCCCGCCGGCGACGTCGACGGCCCGCGCGCGGTGCTTTCGGGCGACCACCCGCGCTTCTAGAAACGTGGTTGATCGCGGCTGTCACACTGGTTGACGTGGCAGCCGAGGACGTGGTGATCGGCTCCCGGTTCACGATCCCGGGAGTCGAGTTGAGCGAGCGCTTTTCGCGCTCGTCCGGGCCCGGCGGCCAGGGCGTCAACACCACGGACTCGCGCGTCGAGCTGTCGTTCGACGTCGCCGCCTCGCCGTCGATCCCGGAGCACCTGCGCGACCGGGTCCTGTCCGCGCTCGAACCCCGCCTGGTCGACGGCGTCCTGACGATCGCGGCCAGCGAACACCGCTCGCAGCTGCAGAACCGCGAGGCGGCGCGCGGCCGGCTCGCGAACCTCCTGCTCGACGCGTCGGCGCCGCCGCCGGCCAAGCGGCGCCCCACGAAACCGTCCCGCGGTTCGAAGGAGCGCCGCCTGGCGTCGAAGAAGCGCCGGAGCGACGTGAAGCGTGGCCGCTCCGGCCGGTTCGACGACTAGGCCAGCGAGAGGTGCACGCACTCGCCCGCCGGCCGGTAGCCGACGCGGGCGTAGACGTTCCCGATCCCCAGGTCACCGGGGGTGAGGAATGCCGTGTGCGCGCCGGCCTCGTGGACTTCGCGGGTCAGCCGCGCGGTGAGCGCCGCGGCGATCCCGCGCCCGCGGTACGGCTCGAGCACGGCGATCCCGGCGACCTCGGTGGTGCCGTCGACGATTTCGAGCGCGAGCCCGCCGCCGACGACCACGCCGTCGGCTTCCGCGAGGAGGTGCCGTCCGCTGGTCTTCAGCTGCTCGACCTCTTCGTCGCCGATCTCCGCGGGTTGGCCGAAGGCCGTGTTCTGCACCGCCCGCATGCGCCGGAAGTCCTCGCTGGATTCCGGCGCGCGCAGCCGGATCCCCGCCGGAGCCGGCTTGTCGACCCGCTCGACCGGCGTGCAGGTCATCAGCGGCACCCGGCGTTCCAGCTCGTACCCCGCGTCGACCAGCAGTTTCTCCAGGTCGGGGGCGACGTCGGTGAAGTACTCCAGCCGCGGGAGCAGGTCCCGCCGCCGGTACGCCCCGGTCAGGGCGCCGATCTCGGCCGGCGTCGGCCGCGCGCCGTCGTCCGGGATCGCGTAGTTGAGCATCGGGTGCGGGGTGCCCGGCGAGTAGGTGGCCAGGAAGGGGCCGACCCGCTCGGTGTCCCGGCCGCGTGGTGCCGTCTTGCGGACATACGCCTGAATGGCGGACATGTGAGCCTTTCGAAGAGCACGTCGAGGAACCGCGGCCCTCCGAACGGGCTCGCGGGCGGATCGCTGGGCGTCGGGCCTAGCGGGGGCCGACGCCGGTGGCGGCGCCAGGCATAGGCGGTCATTCCTCGACTCGAAGGGAACAGTCCTCAGGGCCATCGTGGCACGGCCGGCAACCGGATTACTGGCGTTCCGGGTGCGCGACGGCCGCGTAGCGCTTGTCCCAGACCGAACGCGGGACGCGAAGCCGGAGCGTCGGCGCCTCGCAGATCGTCCGGCGCTGCGCCGGGATCGCCACCGGCACCGGCGGCGGGACGTCGAGCGAGCGCCAGCCGCGCCGGCTCAGCGCGGCGCCGAGCGTCGCGCCCGCGGTGTTGAGCAGGACGTCGTCGGCGGAGGTGACCCGGCCGCAGTGGATGAGATATTGCGTACCTTCCACCAGCACCGACACGAGCAACGCGGCCAGCGCCACCCGCGAGAGCGTGCGCAGCCGGCGCATCCGCAGGGGCAGCAGCGCGCCGAGCGGACAGAGCAGCAGGACGTTGCCGATCACCTGCCAGAGTGAACCGTCGTCGGCGAAAGCGGCGGTGATGTCGGAGCCCGGAACGAGATCGAGAGTGCTGTCGGAAGAGTCGCCGACCGGCATGATGACCAGGCAAAACACGAGAAAGGCCAGGAGTGCGGCGGCGCAGTCGACGCCGGCCGTCGCGATCGCGAAGCGGGCCGGGAGTCTCCGCCGCCGCCGGGCCGCGAGCAGTGGCCAGCCCAGCATCGCGTACGGCAGCGCGATCGCCGAGATCGGAATCATCCCCCAGAAGGCGCGAAGCAGCGCTTCCATGCGCGTCCTCTCTTGGAACCCCTCCACTCGACTTCACCTTCGCACCGCAAGATCAACTCGGCAGTCCGAGGGCGCCGCACTATTCGGTGATCTTTCCGGTGGCGGCGTTTCTCTGTCCGTGGTTCGGTCAGGAGGCGCACTGTCCACAGTGGAGACTGTGGACAACCCTGTGGATGGATTCGGGGAGTTTGTGAGGAAGCCTTACTTCACAACGCAAATCCGCGGGCCGGGCCTGTGTACTACTCGGCGAGCGTGCGGGCCTGTTCGAGCAGGGCCTGCAGGTGCAGGCCGCGCCGGACGTCGCACGGGTGCGTGGTCGTGCCACTCGCGATCATCGCGGCGAAGTCGTCCAGCAGCGCGGTGTAGGACTCCTGCGCCGAGCCCGGTTTGCGCCCGAGCGTCCGGTAGCCGTGCTCGCCCCAGACGGCTACCTCGACGACGGTCGGCTGCACCGGCAGCCGCAGCGAGAGCGTCGCGGTGCTGATCACGCCGGCTTCGTGGGCGAGCATCAGGTGCCAGAGGTCGCCGGGGCTCCGCCGCGCGGCGACGACCTCGGTGATCGGGCCGAGCGCGGCGTCCAGCATGTCGAGCGCGTGCGGGCCGATGTCGAACAGCGCGCCGCCGTCATCCTGGCGCCACTCCGAAGCGGCGTACTGGCCGCCGAGCAAGGCGCCGGACAGCCACCGGGCGCCCCCGCCCGCCCAGCCGCCCGCCTGGGCGAGGCCGGCGAGCCAGTCCTGGGTCTGCGTCGAGTACCGCAGGGTCAGCACGACGAGCGCGGCGACGTCGGCGGCCGCGACGGCATCGGCCAGCCGCTGCGCCCCGGCGAGATCGGCGGCGATCGGCTTCTCGAGGATCAGGTGCTTCCCGGCCTCGGCCGCGCGCACGGCCAGCTCGGCCTGGATCGACGGCGGAACGGCGAACGCGACCGCGTCCACCTGCTCGAACAGCTCCTCGACGCTCTCGGCGGCCGCCGCGCAGTGCGTCTCCGCAAGCGCTTGCGCGGCCTCGGGCCGCCGGGCCCAGACTGCGGTCAGCGCCGTGCCGGGGTGATCCGCCAGGCCGGGCGCGTGGATCGTCGTCGCCCACGGGCCGGCGCCGATCAGGCCGACGCGCAGCTGTCCGTCCGCGATGAGCTGTCCCACGGCCCGCAGTCTAGGTGTGTCCCTCGTCGCGCCGGAACCGCATCCATGGCTCGTTATGGTTCTTGCATGATCGCCGCACGCTTCGCCCGTTTGTCCGCCGTCTGCGCCCTCCTGCTGGGCGCCGCCTTCGCGGGCGCCGCGCCCGCCTCGGCGACGGGCACCGCGGGGTCCTGCCCCGAGGGCGGCGGCGTGACGGTGGTCGTCGACTTCGGCGACCTGGGCCCGCAGCCGCTCGTCCGCTGCGCGCCCGGCACGCCCGCGAACGGCATCGCCGCCCTGCAGGAGGCCGGGATCGACGTCGCCGGCTCGCAGAAGTACGGCCTGGCCGTGGCCTGCCGGATCGACGGCAAGCCGGGGCCCGACGTCGAGTCGTGCGCGGGGATGCCGTCGGCGACGGCGTACTGGAGCTACTGGCACGCGTCGGCGGGTGGGACGTGGGAGTCGAGCCAGGAAGGCGCGCAGACGTCCAAGCCGGCCGCTGGTGGCTTCGAGGGCTGGGCGTTCGCGCGGCCGAAGTCGGCCAACGACCTGCCGACGCCCCCCAAGGTGGCGCCCGTGCGGCAGGCCGCGACGGCCGCCCCGGATGTTTCCCAGGCTGGTGACATCACCTTCCCCTGGGGTTTCGTGATCGGCGGTGTCGTGATCCTGCTGCTCGCCGGCGCGGGTGTGTTCGTCGCGTCGCGCCGGCGTCGCCGTGGTCAGTAGGGCGCTGCACCCCGGCGCCTGGTGGGTGTGGGCGCTCGCGCTGGCCGTCGCCGCCAGCCGGACGACGAACCCGCTGCTGCTCGGCCTGATCATCGCGGTCGCGGGGTTCGTCGTCGCGAACCGGCGCAGTGACGCGCCCTGGGCGCTGGCGTTCCGGCTCTACGCCTACGTCGGCGCGCTGATCGTCGCGTCGCGGGTGCTGTTCCGGATCCTGGTCGGCGGCGAAGACGGCGGGCACGTCCTGCTGGCGCTCCCGCGGATCCCCCTGACGGCCGGGTTGTCCCTGCTCGGGCCGACGTCGGCGGAGGCGCTGCTCGGCGGGTTCTACGACGGCTTGCGGCTGGCCACGATGGTGGTCTGCGTCGGCGCGGCGAACGCGTTGGCGAACCCGAAACGCCTGCTCAAGGCGGTCCCCGGGGCCCTGTACGAGGTGGGCACGGCGGTCACGGTGGCCCTGACGGTCGCGCCGCAGCTCGTCGAGAGCGTCCAGCGCGTGCGGCGGGCGCGGCGGCTGCGGGCGGGCCGGACTCGCGGGCTGCGGGCGGTCAAGGGCATCGTGGTGCCGGTGCTGGAGGACGCGATGGACCGGGCGCTGCGGCTGGCGGCCGCGATGGACTCCCGGGGCTACGGGCGGCGGGCGTACCTGAGTCCCGGGGTGCGGGTGCTGATCGCCGCCTGCGTGCTGTCCGGGCTGGTCGGCGTGTGCGTCGGCGTCTACGGCGTGCTTGATGGGACGTCGTCGTGGCCCGGCGTGCCGTTGCTGGTCGTGGGGCTGGCGGTGGCTGTCGTCGGGTTCGTCGTCGGCGGCCGGCGCGTGCGGCGGACGGCGTACCGGCCGGACCCGTGGCGGTGGCCGGAGACGCTGGTCGTGCTCGCCGGCGTCGGGTCGTGCGTGCTGCTGTTCGTGTCCGCGCGGGTCGACCCGGCGAACCTGTTCCCGTCGTTGAGCCCGTTGCGGTGGCCGGAGGTTTCCCTGGTGCACGTGGTTTCCCTGCTCGTCGCGGTGCTGCCGGCGTGGGTCGCGCCGCCTCCCCCGGAGGTCGTCCGGTGATCGAGTTTTCGCGGGTTACGGTGACCTACCCGGACGCGGCGCGACCGGTGCTTTCGGACGTCTCGCTGCAGGTCGAGGAGGGTGAGCTGTGCCTGGTCGCGGGCCCGACCGGGGCCGGCAAGTCGACGTTCCTCGGCGCGATCAACGGGCTCGTCCCGCACTTCACCGGCGGCCGGTTGGCCGGTCGCGTGCTGGTCGGCGGGCTGGACACGGCTTCGCACCCGCCGCGTGAGCTGGCTTCGGTCGTCGGGGTGGTCGGGCAGGACCCGCTCGCCGGGTTCGTCACGGACACCGTCGAGGAGGAACTGGCGTACGCGATGGAGCAGCTCGCGGTGGCGCCCGACGTCATGCGCAAGCGCGTCGAGGAAACCCTCGACCTGCTGGGGATCGCGGACCTGCGGAACCGTCCACTTCGGACTTTGTCGGGCGGGCAGCAGCAGCGCGTCGCGATCGGCTCGGTGCTGACGGCGCACCCGTCGGTCGTGGTGCTGGACGAGCCGACGTCGGCCCTGGACCCGACGGCGGCCGAGGACGTGCTGGCGGCGATCACGCGGCTGGTGCACGACCTCGGGACGACGGTGGTCGTCGCGGAGCACCGGATGGAGCGGGTGGCGCAGTACGCGGACCGGCTGCTGTACCTGCCGGGCGACGGTTCGGTCCGGTCGGGACCGCCCGCGGAGATCTTGGCGACGTCCTCGATCGCCCCGCCGATCGCCGAGCTGGGGCGGCTCGCGGGCTGGTCACCGCTGCCTTTGTCGGTCCGGGACGCCCGGCGGGTCGCGGGGCCGCTGCGGTCGCGGCTTCAGAAATTGTCGGTGGTGGGTCGTACTCTCTCGGTGACCGGTCAAGCACTGGATGTGAGAGAGGTGGTGGTCCGCTACGGGGATGTCCTCGCGGTGCGTGGGGTGGACCTGCGCGTCGGGCAGGGGGAAGTAGTCGCGCTGATGGGACGCAACGGCTCCGGCAAGTCGTCGCTTCTCTGGGCGGTGCAGGGCAGCGGGCCGAGGTCGGCGGGGAAGGTCGACGTCGGCGGAGCGGACCCGGCATCGCTCAAGCCACGAGCGGCCCGTCAGCGCGTGGGGCTGGTCCCGCAGTCCCCGGCCGACCTGCTGTACCTCGATTCGGTCGACGCCGAGTGCGCACAGGCCGACACGGAGTCCGAGGTACCGGCGGGAACGGCCCGGGCCCTGCTGGACCGGCTCGCCCCCGGGATAGCCGGTGAAGCGCACCCCGGCGATCTCTCCGAAGGGCAGCGACTGGCGCTGGTGCTGGCGGTCCAGCTGGCGGCGGCCCCGCCGGTCGTGCTCTTGGACGAGCCCACGCGCGGTCTGGACTACCACGCGAAAAGGCGCTTCGCGTCGACCCTGCGAGAGCTGGCCTCGCAGGGTCACGCGGTAGTGCTGGCCACGCACGACGTCGAGTTCGTGGCCACGGTGGCGAGCCGCGTGGTGGTGCTGGCCGAGGGAGAGGTGGTAGCGGACGGCCCGACAAAGGAAGTGATCGTCGCCTCGCCGGCGTTCGCCCCGCAGGTGGCGAAGATCTTGGCGCCGGAGAAGTGGTTGACGGTGGACGAAGTCGCGGAAGCGCTGGCATGAGAACGGAGGAGGCGGAGGGGCGGGCGGCTGATCCTCGGCTCGGCGCGGAGTTGGCCGGCAGCGCCGTCCGGCGCGGAGTTGCGTCGTCGGAGGTTGCGCCATGACTGACTTCCTCGGCCCGCGGACCCGCGCCGTCCGCGTCACCCTCCAGCCAGCGCTGGTTCTCGGGGTCGCGACCGTCCTCGGGCTGGCCATGTTCTGCTGGCCCCTCTTCGCCCACCCGGCACCGACCGCGGCCGCGCACAGCACCGACGCCCCGTTCGTCTTCATGGCGACCCTGCCGGTGCTGATCCTGGTCGTCCTCGCAGAACTGTCCCGCGGTGGCATCGATGCCAAAGCGCTCGCCCTGCTCGGTGTGCTCTCGGCCGTCAATGCCGGGCTACGACCCCTCGGCGCGGGCACCGGGGGGATCGAGCTGGTCTTCTTCCTGCTCGTCCTCGCCGGGCGCGTGTTCGGCCCCGGCTTCGGGTTCGTGCTCGGCTCGACCTCGCTGTTCACCAGCGCGCTGCTCACCGCCGGCGTCGGGCCGTGGCTGCCGTTCCAGATGCTCGCGTCTTCGCTCATCGGGCTCGGCGCCGGCCTGCTGCCACGCAAACCGCGTGGCAAAGCCGAGATCGCCATGCTCGTCGCGTACGGCGTCTTCGCGGCCTACTTCTTCGGGCTGCTGATGAGCCTGTGGTCGTGGCCGTTCCTCGCCGGCACCACCACCCAGCTCGGGTTCGTGCCCGGCGCACCGCTACCGGACAACCTGCACCGGTTCGCCGCGTTCACGATCCTCACCTCGACGCTCGGCTGGGACACCGGCCGGGCGATCACGAACGCCGTCGCGATCGTGGTGCTCGGACCGGCCGTCCTCGCCGTACTGCGGCGCGCCGCCCGGCGGGCCGCCTTCGATGCGCCCGTGGAGTTCGGTCAGCCGTAGGAGTAGAAGCCGCGGCCGGTCTTCTTGCCCAGCAGGCCCGCGTCCACCATGCGCAGCAGCAGCGGCGGCGACGAGTACAGCGGCTCCTTGAACTCCGCGTACATCGAGTCCGCGATGGCCTTGATCGTGTCCAGTCCGATCAGGTCGGACAGACGCAGCGGGCCCATCGGGTGCGCCGTGCCCAGCTCCATGCCGCGGTCGATGTCCTCCGCCGACGCGAAACCCGACTCGATCATGCGGATCGCCGAGAGCAAGTACGGCACCAGCAGCGAGTTCACGATGAAGCCGGCGCGGTCCTGGGAGCGGATGACCGTCTTGCCCAGCGCCGTCGTCGCGTGCTCTTCCGCGCGGCGGGCCGTCTCCTCGCTGGTCAGCAGCGAGGGCACCAGCTCCACCAGCGGCAGCACCGGCACCGGGTTGAAGAAGTGGATGCCGACCACCTGCTGCGGACGGCTCGTCGCCATGCCCAGCTTCATGATCGGAATGGACGAGGTGTTGGACGCGAACAGCGCGTCCTCCGCCTCGACGATCTTGTCCAGCTGGCGGAAGACGTCGACCTTTGCCTGCTCCTGCTCGAGGATCGCCTCGATGACCAGGTCGCGGTCGGCGAACTCGGCGATGTCCGTCGTGAAGCGGAGCCTGCCCAGCGCCGCGTCGGCGTCCTCCGGGGAGAGCTTGCCGCTCTTGACGCCGCGCTGCAGCGACTTCTCGATGCGGGCCTTGCCCGCGTCGAGCGCCGGCTGGTTCACCTCGGTGACCACGACGTCCAACCCGGACCGGGCGTGCACCTCGGCGATGCCGGACCCCATGAGGCCCGCCCCGACGACTCCAACCCGACTTACCACCGGCTCACTCCTTCGTCCGCCTCGCGAACCCGCACGTTCATGGGCAGCATGCAGCGCGCGAGGGCGGTCGCCGGATGTGTTCCGGCTACGCCCTCGCGCGGTTACGCGTGCTCAACGACGGTACTCGTCGTACCCGTCGTCGTACGGGTCTTGATCATCGCTGTCGGACTCCTCGTGGTGGACACTGGAGGAGTTACTCGACAGCTCGCGCTGCAAAGCATCGAAGTCGGTCTCGTGCGAGCTGTACTTGAGCTCGCGCGCCACCTTCGTCTGCTTGGCCTTAGCCCGGCCGCGCCCCATGGCTCGACCCCCTCGCACAGGGGCGGGGCGGCCGGGGGAATCGGCGGCCCCGCATCGTCTCGACAATTCTTTCCTGCTCACACCGTACCGTGTCCGGGGGGTTGGATGCGACGTGGCACGGTGTGCCGGTGGTGACAGTGTCGGCCGGACACCGGTTACCGGCCGGTCGGTGACGATCGGCGCAGGTAGGCGTGCCACGATCTACTCGTGCTCCGTCCCTTCGCGGCCTACTTGCGGGTGTACGAACCCCTGCTCGCCCTGGGCGAGCCGCCGGACGAACGGCTGCGTGCGGCCGTCGCGGCGGCCAAGCTGCGGCGGACGGACGCGGGGGCGCGCGAGCAGGCCATGTGGCTCAAGTCACAGGTCGCCGCGCCGCGGCGGCTGCTGCCCGCCGAGCTCGCCGACGGGCGTCCCGCACCGAGCCTGCTGACCGACGTCCTGGTGCTCGCGCCCGAGGACGTGCCGGACGGCCGGGCCGGGCAGGGACCGTTCGTCTGCCCGCTGGAACTGCGGGCCCGCTCGGCCGCGGCACTGGTCACGTTCATCGGGGACGCGCACCCCGCGCTGAAGAACGTCGTCCTCGACGAAGGCGGCTTCACGCAGGAGACGATCCGCGCGCGGACGAAGTCGGCGATGGCGGACCTGAGCACGTCGGCGGCGCACACGCTGTCGACGACGTGGACCGTCCCGCTGCCGTGGTTCGTGCTGGTCGACCCGGACGAGCGCCGGCTGGTGCTCGGCAGCGGCCGCGACGACCCGAAGCGCGAACTGTCCTGGCGGACGACCCTCGCTGACGCGCAGCACCGGGCGCGCGAGGCGGGCGAGCTGTTGGAGCAGACGTTCGGCGACTCCGGACCCGGGCGCGTGCTGTTCGAGACGCGGCGGTGGCTGGACAACTTCCACGCGGACTCGGTGGTCGAGCTCGACTACGGCGGCCTGGTGCAGCTGTTCGCCGACCCGATCCTGGAGTCGGACAACACCGCGGACGAGGTCCACGACATCCTGGACGCGCTGCGCTCGGGCAACGTCGAGGAGCTGGCCGAGCTGTTCTCCGACCTGCGCGAGTTCTGGGGCGACCTCGCGGCGAAGGAACGCTCGAACTAGCGGCCCGAAACCGTCGGTGCCCACCGGTAGCGTGGAAAACGGGGGCTGCTCAGCGCAGCTCGGGCACCCGGACCTCGCCGACCGGGCGCCCACCGCCGAGCACCGAGCCGCGGGCCAGCTCGTCGAGCCCCGAGACGTCCGCACCCAAGTACCGCAGGGCCTCGACCGCCAAGGGCGCGCACGCCCGCTTGTTGCCGTCGTCGATCTTCATCGCCACCGCGAACCCGTCCGGGAGCGCGAACGCGTGGACGCCCTCCGCGCCGCCCTTGGCCATCAGACCGTCCACGGCGGACATCAGGTCGGTGTCCTCGCGGCCCGTTCCCGCCACCAGCCACGGGTGCGCGCGCATGGCCGAGGCGACCTCGAAAGCGGGACCCGAGGTCGCGGACGCCACCCGGCCGAACGCGCGGGCCAGCCCCGTCAAGGAGAACGCGAAGAGCGGCGCGCCGCAGCCGTCGACGCCCGTGTGGGCGATCGGCTCGCCCGTCAGCTCCGCGACGACCGCGGCGAGCGCCTGCTGCAGCGGGTGGTCCGGGGACTCGTACCCCGAGGTCGGCCAGCCGGCGCGGACGCAGGTCGTCAGCATCGCCGTGTGCTTGCCCGAGCAGTTCATCATCACGCGCCGCGGCTCGGCGGCGTCGCGCATGCTCGGGACGTGCAGCGGGAAGTCCGGCGGGCACGCCAGGTCGTCTTCGCTCAGCCCGGCCGCGCCGAGCAGTTCGAGCACCCGCTTCACGTGCCCCGGCTCGCCGGAGTGCGACGCGCAGGCCAGCGCCAGCTCTTCGCCGGTGAAGTCCAGTCCGGACCGCAGCATGCCGACCGCCTGCAGCGGCTTGTTCGACGAACGCGGGAAGACCGGCGACGTCACGTCACCGAGGGCCAGGCGCGCGTCGCCTTCGGGGCCGGTGATCACGAGAGCGCCGCGGTGGACGCTTTCCACGAAACCGGATCGGACGACTTCGGCGAGGACGGGGTTCGTCACTCGCCGTGCCCGCCTTCGCTTTCCAGCAGCTCGTCCACAGTGGCCGAACCCTGCTGGTAGCGCTTCGCGATCTCCGCGTTGAGCGCGTCCATCACGCCTTGGACCTCGCGGCGGAAGGACGAGACCGACAGCTCTTCGCTGGCGTAGGTGTCCAAAGCGGAGGCGAGCTTCTCGTCCGTCAGGGACTCGACGTCGGTCAGGTCGGTGTCGCCGATCAGCGCCTCGGCGTGCCGCCGGTGCTCGCCGGCGCGGGACGGCTCCAGCTGCTGGTGCCGCCCTGAGCCCGCGGCCGGCCCCAGCGCGTTGTCGGCGAGGATCGTGGCCAGCTGGTCGACGATGCTCGACTCGCCGCCGGAGCTGCGCCGGGCCTGCTCGGCGCGGACGATGTCGATCCGGGCGTGCAGGAGCCGGCGCAGGTAGGACAGGTCCGTCTCTTCCTGCGCGGCTTCGTCGCGCCGCTCGCGCAGCACCTTCAGCGGCAGTTCACCCAGGCCGCTGAGGTACCCCGGGCCGAGCACGCGGTCGATCCGCCGCCTGCCGCCGGGCCGCACTTCGATCACAGCGCAGTTTATCCCGGTTGAACGTGATCTCGCTGTCAGGGGCTTTGGTTCAACCACGAAGTTGGGCCGCCGCCGTGCGGCCGGGCGCGGGCTGCTCCGACGGGACGGAATCGGGGTCGATCGCCGCCTGGACGAGGTTGTCCTCCGAGCCGGTCAGCAGCTCGGCGTTCACCGGAGTAGACCGCTTGACCAGCGCCAACGCGATCGGGCCGAGCTCGTGGTGCTGGATCACCGTGCCGATCCGGCCGACGGTCCGGCCGTCGAGCAGCACCGGGTCGCCGGTCTCCGGCGTGACCTCGGGCGAACCGTCGAGGTGCAGCAGGAGGAGGTTGCGCGGCGGGCGTCCCACGTTGTGGACCTTCGACACGGTCTCCTGGCCGCGGTAGCAGCCCTTCGCGACGTGCGCGGCCGAGCCGACCCAGCCCACCTCGTGCGGGATCGTGCGCTCGTCGGTGTCGACGCCCAGCCGCGGCCGCAGCGACTCGACGCGCAGGGCGTCGAACACCCAGCTGCCCGCCGCCCGCGCGCCCGCGTCGGTGAGCCGCTTCCACCAGTCCACCAGCGAGGCGCGCGGCACCGCCAAGTCGACGCTCCACCGGCCTGGCCACGGCATCCGCCGCGCGAAGCCGCCACCCGGCAGCGCCGCGACCGCGTACGGTTCCGGGCCGACCTCGGCGCCGACCGCGCTCAGCACGCGCTCGGCGTCCGGGCCGAGCACGGTGAGCAGCGCGAGCTCGTCCGTCGCGTCGCGGATGTCCACCTTGGACCAGAACTTCATCGCCTCGAGGTACTCGCGCAGCGTCTGGGGGCCGCCCTTGGGCAGCGCGCTGGTGACGCTCGTGCCGGGGTCGGTGTCGAGGTAGACGGTGCCGTCGAGGTGCGCCACGACCATGTGCGTCTCGACGCGGCCCTGGCTGTCCAGCACCAGCGCCTCGGTGCCCGAGCCTTCGGCCAGCTCGGTCACGTGCTGCGAGATGACCAGGTGCAGCCACGACAACCGTTCTTCGCCGGTGACGGCGAGGAATTCGCGGTGCGAGCGGTCGATCACGACCACGCCGCGTGACGCGGTGCGCTGCTCCGCGAAGGGGTCTCCCCAGTGCCAGGGCACTCCGGCCTCGGGGTGCACAGTGTCTGACTCGGGCGAAGGGATCGATCCGGGCACGTCCAGCAGCGGCGAGCGGTACGGCATACCGCCCAGCCTAGGTGAGTACCGTGTCGGCATGCGCGTGCTCGTCTTCCTCGACGGAACCCCGGCCGACCCCGACACCGCCCAGATCAAGGTCGACGACCTCGGTCTGCTGCGCGGCGACGGCGTCTTCGAGACGATCCTGGTCGTCGACGGCAAGCCCCGTGAACTGCGCCCGCACCTCGAGCGGCTGGCCCGCTCGGCGGCCATGCTGGACCTGCCCGAGCCCGACCTCGGCGCGTGGGAACGCGTCGTCGCCCAGGTGCTCGAGCGGTGGACCGGCGGCCGCGAGATGACGCTGAAACTGGTGTACACCAGGGGATCCGACGGCGATCCCGCCGCCGTCCCGACAGGGTTCGCGCTCGGGTCCGAGGTCCCGCCGTCGATCTTGAAGGCGCGCGCCGAGGGCGTCGCCGCGATCTCCCTCGAACGCGGCTTCCCGCCGGACCTCGCCGAGCGCGCGCCCTGGCTGCTGCTCGGCGCGAAGCCGCTGTCGTACGCGATGAACATGGCCGCGGTGCGCGAGGCGGGTCGCCGGGGCGCCGACGATGTGATTTTCACCGCCGCCGACGGCTCGGTCTTCGAAGGCCCGACGTCGACCGTGGTGCTCGCCAAGGGGCGGACGCTCTACACGCCGCCGTCGAGCATCGGCATCCTGCCGGGCACGACCCAGGCCGCGCTGTTCCGCGGCGCGGAGAAGGCCGGCTGGGTGGTCAAGGTGGAGCCGCTGACCGTGCGCGACCTGGTCGAGGGCGACGGCGTTTTCATGGCGTCGAGCGTGCGCAAGCTGACCCGCGTGCACACGCTGGACGGCGAGCGGCTGCCCGACTCGTCGGCGGTGTACGCCGAGCTCGTGGCGGCCTACGAGGCCGAGTACGCCTGACCGAAGCGGATCCGGACGACGGCGGGGGCGACGGCTTCGGCGCGGTAGGCGGCGATCTTGTGGTGGCCGTCGATGATCAGCTCGCGGTCGCCGTCGGCCAGCACGACCGCGACCGGGCGGTGGCCGGTGCGGATCGCGGTCCGGTAGTAGCCGACGCGGGCCTCGTCGGACGGCGGCCAGGTGTCGGTCGGCGTGAGCAGCTGGTCTTCGGGCAGCCGTTCCGGGCCGCTGACGCGGTAGTCGCCGTCGACGAGCAGGTCGAGGACCGGGCCGAGCGTCGTGGCGAGCGGGCGGCGGAGCTGACCGGTGGCCAGCGCGATCCGCAGCGACTGGGGCAGCTCCGCCCGCACCCGCGTGTTCACGTCGAGGAAACCCGTGCCACCGCTGATCGTCACCTGTTCCACGCCTATCAGGACGGGTGGCGGCGCGACATGGTTCCAGCACTCACGCGGACGGGTGCACCGCGTGACCCGGGTCTCACCCGCGTAGCGGTACCGGACTTTTCAGGACACCCGGAAGCGCACCCGGGTGCCCGGGCGGGCCTGGGCGAGCGCGCTCAGCGCGGCGGGCCGCACGACGGCCGCGACGGGGTAGCCGCCGGTCGTCGGGTGGTCGGCGAGGAACACGACCGGCAGCCCGCTCGGCGGCACCTGGATCGCGCCCGTGACGACGCCTTCGCTGGGCAGCTCGCCGTCGACCGCGCGGCGCAGCGGCGTCCCGTCGAGGCGCAGGCCGACGCGGTTGGACTCCGCCGTGACGGTCCACCACGCGGAGAGCCCGCGGGCTGGGTCGTCGAGCCAGTCGTCGCGCGGGCCGAGCGCCACGGGTACCACCAGCTCGCCCGGCGCCGGCGCCGGGACGACGACGTCCGCGCCCGCCGGGATCCCGGCCGCGTCGCCGAGCGGCAGCACGTCACCGGCTGCCAGCGGCTCGGGCCCGATGCCGGACAGGATGTCGCGCGAGCGGCTGCCCAGCACCTCCTCGACGGCGATCCCGCCGGACACCGCCAGGTAGCAGCGGAGCCCGGCCGACGGCGTGCCGACGGCCAGCGTCTGGCCGGCTCGCACGGGCACCGGCACGTGGGACCCGAACGGACGGCCGTCGACGGAGACCGGGACCGCCGGGCCGGTCACCGCGACCGTCGCCGAGGCCGTGAGCCGCACTTCGAGGCCGCCGAGCAGCGCTTCGATGCCCGCGGCCGTCGAAGGGTTGCCGACCAGCCGGTTCGCCAGCCGCAGCGACGCCGTGTCCAGCGCGCCGGACGGGGCGACCCCGAGGTGCGCGTAGCCGGGCCGGCCCAGGTCCTCGACCAGCGCGTACCGCCCGGGGTCGAGCACTTCGAGGGACCTCACCGGACGGTCCGGAAGCGGACGCGGTCACCCGGCGCGAACAGCGCGGGCGGGTCGGCGCGGGGGTCGAACAGCGTCGCGGACGTGTGGCCGAGCAGCCGCCAGCCACCCGGCGATTCTCGCGGGTAGACGCCGGTGAACTCACCCGCGAGGCCCACCGACCCGGCGGGGACGCGGGTGCGCGGCGACTCCAGCCGCGGCTGCCGAAGCTGTGGCGGAAGCCCGGTCAGGTAGCCGAAGCCGGGCGCGAAGCCGGTGAACGCGACCGTGTAGACGGCTTCGGTGTGCAGCTCGACGACGGCGTCCGTGGAGATCCCGGCGTCTTCGGCGACGAGGGAAAGGTCGTCGCCGTCGTAGTGGACGTCGAGGGTCACCTCGCGCGGCTCGCCGGCTGGTGGGTGCGTCAGATCGGCGTCGTCGAGCAGGGCTTTCACGGCGGCGACCCCGCCGACGACGAGCAGGCTACGGGCGCCGGGCACGAGCTCGACGACTTCGGCGGGGCGGGCGGCGAGCACGGTCGCGTGTGCCGCCCGCATCTCATCGAGCGAGTCGCAGTCCAGCAGGGCGGCGTCCTCGCCACACCGCCGCCAGCGCACGGCGTCAGCCGACGACGCGGTGCAGCAGCGCCGAGGTGTGCGGCTGCATCTCCTGGCCCATCATCGCGCGTTCCTCGACGTAGCCGAGGGAACCCTCGATCAGGCCGTACAGCCGTTGGGCCGCGGTGACGTCCTTGGCCGTGGCCGTGCGGATCACCGCGTCGGTGCCGAGCTCCCAGGACGTCTGGTTGCGCGGCTTGCCGTAGTACAGCTCGACGATGCCGGTGTTGTGGGTGAGCAGCAGCTCGATCGTGTCGTCCTCCTGCGGCCGCCAGAACCCGGACTCGCGGGCGGCGGGGCGGATGACGTTGCCGTCGTCGTCCAGCAGCCACGCGCGGGCCTCGTGGATCAGGAAGGGGCGGCCGTCGTGGGAGATCGTCAGCTGCTGCGCGAACTTGCGGGGGCCCTCGATGGTCGGGTAGTCGACCTCGCCCTCCCCGCGCCAGACGCCGACGAGCGGCAGCAGGGCGAGGCAGGCGTCGTTGAGGTTCGGGCCCTCACGCAGGTTCGCGGTGTCGTTCGGGATGGGCAGGTCGTCCCACAGCGGGAGGTTGCGCGCGCGGGTGCTCTCCGCGCGGGCCTCGGCTGCCGCGATGGCTTCGTCGCCGCTAGCGGTCATGGGTCAGCGCTGGTCCGCGTACAGCCGGTAAACGACGTAGACGGCGAACCAGGTGATCGCGACGCCCGCCAGCACCAGGAGGGTCGTAAACAAGGCTTCCACGGCTGGCAGCTTAGTCCGCCGCCTCGCCCCCGGCGCTGCCCAGGGTCGTCACGGTGAGCACAGTCACCCGGCCGGAAACGCCAGGAAGGGCACCTCCGCCGAGGTGGAGGTGCCCTTCCCGAAGAACGAACGTCAGCCGACGGAGATGGCCAGCTGGTGCAGGCCCGGGCCTTCCGCCTTGACCGTCGCCTCGCCGTTGCCCGTGCGGTGCAACGCGCGCACCGTCCAGTCACCGGGCGCCGCGTAGAAGCGGAAGTCGCCCTCGGCCGAGGAGACCACCTCGCCGGTGAAGTCGCCGCCGCCGTCCAGCAGCCGGACGAACGCGCCGCCGACCGGGCCGTCCGCGCCCGTCACCTTGCCGGCCAGGACCACCTGGCCGCGCGTGTCGAAGTCCGCCGGCGTGGCCTCCTGGGCCGGTGCGCCGCAGCTGTCGTCTACCGCCATCACTTGGCTCCCAACTCGACCGGCACGCCGACCAGCGAGCCGTATTCCGTCCACGAACCGTCGTAGTTCTTGACGTCCTCGTAGCCCAGCAGCTCGTGGAGCGCGAACCAGGCGATGGAGGAGCGCTCACCGATGCGGCAGTAGGCGATGGTGCCCTTGCCCTCGTCGATGCCCTCGTCCTTGTAGAGCTCCTTGATCTCTTCCTCGGTCTTGAAGGTGCCGTCCTCGTTGGCGACCTTCGCCCACGGCACGTTCAGCGCGCCGGGGATGTGCCCGGGAACCTGGGACTGCTCCTGCGGCAGGTGCGCCGGGGCGAGCAGCTTGCCGGAGAACTCGTCCGGGGAGCGCACGTCGACGAAGTTCTTCGACCCGATCGACTGGACGACCTCGTCGCGGAACGCGCGCAGCGAGAGGTCCTGGTCCTGCGCCTTGTAGTCCGTCGTGTCGCGCTTGACCTCGTCGGAGTTCAGCTCGCGGCCGTCGAGCTCCCACTTCTTGCGGCCGCCGTCGAGCAGCTTGACCTTGTCGTGGCCGTAGAGCTTGAAGTACCAGTACGCGTACGCGGCGAACCAGTTGTTGTTGCCGCCGTAGAGGACGACGAGGTCGTCGTTGGCGATCCCCTTCTCCGAGAGGAGCTTCTCGAAGCCCTCCTTGGAGACGAAGTCGCGGCGCACCCCGTCCTGCAGGTCCTTCCGCCAGTCGAACTTCACCGCGCCCCGGATGTGGCCGGCGTCGTAGGCGGTGGTGTCCTCGTCGACCTCGGCGAACACGACGCCGGGGGTGTCCAGGTTCTCCTCGGCCCACTGGGTGGTGACCAGGACGTCTTCACGGCTCATGGGAACAGAACTCTCTTCCTTGGTTGAAATTCAGGACGCGCGGGCTGGGGTGAAGCGTTTGATCAGCAAGTACATTTCGCAGCCGAGGCAGAAGTCGAAGGCCGCGTTGAGGAAGGCGGCGAACAGCGCGAACGCCGTCGCGACGATGCCGAGCGGGGTGATGTCGAGCGCGAATCCGATCGTGCCGACCAGGGCGAAGACGAACCCGACGGCCTGGGCGAACCGCAGCGGCGCCGCGTCCTCGCGCTCGTCGGTCGGGCCGAGGCGCGGGGCCACGAGCGTGCGGTACACGATCGAGTAGGGCGCGGGCTTGAGCCCGACGAAGGCGCCGATGGCGAACACGACGGTCTGGATCGCCAGCAACGGCCACCACTGGGTGACCAGGACGACCGCGAGCACGATCGTGGTCAGGATGGCGGCGAACCGCGGGCCTCGCGGGTCGACGGCCGGTCCGGCGGACATGGTTCCTCCAGCTGGAGCAGGCGGGGTGCGTGCGAACGGCACGCGGCAGCGGCATCAGGGCTGGTGCGGACCGGACGTGCTTCAGCGCCGGTCGGAGGAAAGGCGACACAGGCTGCTGCGGACGCGGCAGAGGTCGACTGCGCGTCGCTGCGTCAAGAAGGTGGTCAGCCCGGTCACGGGTGCGAGGGTACCCAGAGCTCCCTCAGAGTGGGAACCACGTTCATACCTTGGGACGATTCCCAGCAACCGGAACAATCCCTGGTCAGGACGTCCGGGTCGTGAGATGCGGCCGCAGCGCGTCCAGCAGTTCGGGGCCCTTGGGGACGCCGCCGACGCGCAGCAGCTCCCGGCCGTCCGGGGTCAGCGCGATCGTGGTCGGCGTCCGCAGCACGGACAGCGACTGCGCGACCTCCGGCTGGTTCGTCACGTCGAGTTCGACGTGGTGCAGGCCGTCGGTGCGCGCGGCCAGCGGCTCGAGCACGGCCTTCGCGTGCCGGCAGGGCGCGCAGAAGGTGGTGGAGATCTGGACCAGCGTCACGGCGGACGCCGGGTCGAGCACGTCGGCGACGGGGCCGGGCAGCGCGCGGGCGGGCTTCGCGTCCCGGACCCGGCCGTTGCGCGCCCGCAGCAGCAGTCCGACGGCCGCGGCGGCCACCAGCGTCGCCACGAGCACCCACAGCCCCGTCACCAGCCGCTCCTTACCTGCTCAGGTCCGCGAAGGACACGTTCGTCGCTTCGCCCTTCACTGTCACCGATCCGCTCTGCACCCGCACGCCCGTCGGCGTGACCGACAGCGGCAGGTCCTTCGTGTTGATCGAGGCGCTGAAGTTCGGCATCAGCACCTTCTGCACCGCCGCCGGCACGACCGTCGTCTCCTGGTCGTTCCCGAACTGCAGCCGCTTCGGGACGAAGTTGATCGCCCCGCCCTTCGCGTCGGCCTCGATCATCGCGAAACAGAAGATTTCCAGATCCTTGCCCGCGAACTGAAGGTGTCCCGAAATGCGGACACCCGTGCTCGACTCGTCCTGCTCGGCCTGGCCCTCGGTGGTCGTCGTGGTCGGCGTCGGCTCGCTCTGCCCGCTGTCGCCGTTCTGGACGTACTGGCTGGTCGACGGCTCGATCCGCAGGTCCTTGATCTTGTCCAGCGGCGACAGGCGCGCGAGGTCGGCGGCCTTGATGGTCACCGAGCCGGTCAGCTTGCCGATCGTGATCGCCTTCGTGTTGCCGTTCGTGAGGTCGGACAGCGGCGCGTTGACGTCTTCGAGCTCGGCGTTCACCGCGACGTCCTGGAGCTTGCCCGCGACCGGCACGCCGGCGGCGGACACGCTGATGTGACTGTAGTCACCGCCGAGGGCCTGCGTGAGGAACGGGAAGCCGTGGATCGTCACCGACGGGTCGTCGGTCAGCTGCAGCTGCGTGCGGGCCTTCTGCGAGATCATGTGCTCGGCGTACGCCGCGGCCCCGAAATCGGCGCCGACCAGCAGCAAGACCAGGACGACGAGCGCGATCACCCAGCGGCGGGCCCGGCGCCCGCGGCGCCGCGCGTCCGGCCTCGGTGCGGGTCGGTCGTCCCGGGTCACGGGCCTGCTCACCATCGCGTCCGTACTCCTGTTCGTCGGGGACACCGGGGATTTCTCCAGGTGTGATCGATCCAGCAAGGGTTAGGTGCCCGGCCGTTGAGCCGCTATTCTCACTTAGCACCGGCAGACGCCACCTGTGAGGCGACGACTTGTGAAGGCGGTGCGGCTGATGAGCCTGGACCTTCTGGTACTGACTGCGGAAGCCGACGCCACTTCGGTGCTCCCCGCGCTGGATCTGCTGCCGCACACCGTACGCGTCCGCGCTCCCGAGGTGACCGCCCTGCTCGACGCGGGCCACCGGGACGTCATCCTCCTCGACGCCCGCAGCGACCTGGCCTCGGCGAAGAGCCTCTGCCGGCTGCTCAAGGGCACCGGCGAGGACGAGGCCGCGACCCCGATCATCGCCGTCGTCGGCGAGGGCGGGCTCGTCGCCGTCAGCGCCGAGTGGCGCACCGACGACATCCTGCTGCCCACCGCGGGCCCGGCCGAGGTCGACGCGCGGCTGCGGCTGGTCACCACCCGCGACGGCGGTTCCCAGCAGGTCGACGCCGAGCTGCGCGTCGGCGAGCTGGTCATCGACGAGGCGACCTACACCGCCCGCCTGCGCAAGCGCACCCTCGAACTGACCTACAAGGAGTTCGAGCTGCTCAAGTACCTCGCCCAGCACGCCGGCCGGGTGTTCACCCGCGCCCAGCTGCTGCAGGAGGTCTGGGGCTACGACTTCTTCGGCGGCACGCGCACGGTCGACGTGCACGTCCGGCGGCTGCGGGCCAAGCTCGGCCCGGAGCACGAGCAGATGATCGGGACCGTGCGCAACGTCGGCTACAAGTTCGAACGGCCCGCCAAGGGCGGCGTCCCCCGCCAGCCCGCGCCCCCGGCCGAGGCACCGGCGGAGACCCCCGAACTCGCGCACTGACGCCGTCACACTTTCCAGGACGCGGTGAGAGCCGTCGCGTTGCCTCCGGCGCGGGTACGGTCGCAGGGTGACTGGAGACGGCGAGTGGCGCCAGGAACTGGACGACAAGCAGCTCGACGACGTCCGCGGGCTGCTGCTGGCCGTGCGCGACGCCGACGGGCGGCCGGAGGTCGAACCCGAGGGGCCGCTGCCCGGTGAGTTCGACGGCGGTGAGCACCTCGTCGCCTGCATCGACGGTGACGTCGTCGGCTACGCCCACCTCGACACCACCGGCGACTCCTTCGGGCACCAGGTCGCCGAGCTGTTCGTGCACCCCGCCCACCGCGACCGCGGCTACGGCGCGAAGCTCCTGCAGGCGGTCGACGAGCGCGCCGCGGTCGGGTTCCGCATCTGGGCGCACGGCGACCACCCGGCGGCGCGCAAGCTGGCGCTGAAGACCGGCTTCGAGCGCAAGCGCGAGCTGCTCATCCTGCACACGGACGTCGAGGGCGCGGACTGGCCGGAGCCGCGGCTGCGCGACGGCGTCTCGCTGCGCACGTTCGTCCCGGGGCAGGACGAGGACGCCGTCGTCCAGGTCAACGCGCGCGCCTTCGACTGGCACCCCGAGCAGGGCGCGCTGACCGCCGACGACATCCGCGCGGACGAAGCGCGCTCCTGGTTCGACGCCGACGGCTTCTTCCTCGCCGAACAAGACGGCCAGGTCATCGGCTTCCACTGGACGAAGGTCCACGAGCCCACGCCGGGCCGGTTCGGCGGCGAGCGCGTCGGCGAGGTCTACGTCGTCGGCGTCGACCCCGCCGCGCAGGGCGGCGGCCTCGGGCGGGCGCTGACGCTCGCCGGCCTGCGGTACCTGGCGAGCCGGGGGCTGGGGCAGATCATCCTGTACGTCGAGGGCGACAACGCCCCAGCGCTCGCGGTCTACACCAAGCTCGGGTTCACGCGTCACGAAACCGACGTCCAGTACGGCCGGTGACCACGGTGGACGCGGCGCAAACGCCTCGTCACGGTGCGCGAACACGCAGGTCACGGCCCGGACACGGCACCCTATCGGGCTAGTAGCACTCCTCACATCCGGAGCCTTGTTCACTTTTCGTTCACCTGGACAGGGCCACCCGTCCACCGGCGCTGCCTAATGTCCGGATCCGGCGCGGCAGCACAGCCGCGACGACCCGGTCAAGCTCCTGATGGAGGAAACAGCAGTGAAGATCATGCGGCCCCTGAGCGCGGTGGGCATCGTCGCGAGCGCCGCCCTCGTGCTCGCCGCCTGTGGTTCCGACCCCGCGGCGTCCAACAGCAGCAGCTCGAACTCGGCTTCGGCGCCCGCTGCTACCGGCACGGCCGACGTGGAGTGCGGTGGCAAGAGCCCGCTCTCCGCGGAAGGTTCGTCGGCGCAGAAGAACGCCATCGACATCTTCACGCAGCAGTTCAGCAAGAAGTGCGCCGGCCAGCAGGTCAACTACAACCCGAGCGGTTCGGGCGCGGGCGTCAAGCAGTTCAACGCCAACCAGATCGACTTCGGCGGCTCGGACTCGCCGATCAAGGACGCCGACGCCGCGGCCGCCAAGGCCCGCTGCGCCAGCGACGCCTGGAACATCCCGCTGGTCGTCGGCCCGATCGCGGTCGCCTACAAGCTGTCCGGCGTCGACAAGCTGACGCTGACCCCGTCGGTGACCGCCAAGATCTTCAGCGGTGGCATCACCAAGTGGAACGACCCGGCCATCAAGGCGGTCAAGGGCAACGAGAGCCTGAACCTGCCGGACAAGCCGATCCAGGTCGTCTCCCGCGCCGACGAGTCGGGCACCACCGACAACTTCCAGAAGTACCTGGGCGCGGCGGCGAAGGCCGACTGGACCAAGGGTGCCGGCAAGAAGTTCAACGGTGGCGTCGGCAACGGTGCGCAGGGCTCCAACGGTGTCGCGACCGCGGTGAAGGCCTCCGACGGTGGCATCACCTACGTCGAGGGCGCGTTCGCCAAGGACGGCCTGACCCCGGCCCTCATCGACAGCGGCTCCGGCGGCGTCGAGCTCAACGCGGCGAACGTGGCGAAGTCCCTCGACGCGGCGAAGTTCCTCAAGGACGGCTCGAACGACCTCGCGCTCGACCTCAACGGCATCTACGCCAGCAACACCCCGGGTGCCTACCCGCTGCTGCTGACGACCTACGAGATCGTCTGCTCGAAGTATGCGAACCCGGACGTCGCGAAGGCCGTCAAGGCGTTCCTGACGGTGGCCGCCACCGACGGTCAGCAGCCGCTGTCCGCCAAGGGCTACGTGCCGATCCCGCAGTCGCTGCAGACCAAGGTCCTGGCCGCCGTCAAGGCGATCTCCTGAACCGGCATTGCGACTGACATCCGAGTGATAGAGGCTGGTCAGAAGTAGCTGATGAGCGAGTCATCCTCGACGCGAACGCCCACCGGCGACCCCGGTGGGCGTTCGTCGTCCGCCACGACGCCCCCGGAGGTCCCGATTTCGGAGCAACCAGCCCCGCCGGCGGCGCCGCAGCCGCCCGCGGGCGAGAAAGCGAAGAAGGTGCGGCCCGGTGACCGCATCTTCCAGAACCTGACCACCGGGGCCGGGATCTTCGTCGTCGCCTTGATCGGCCTGATCGGGCTCTTCCTGCTGATCCAGGCGATCCCGGCGCTGCAGGCCGACAAGGCCAACTTCCTGTTCAACCACGGCTGGTCGACCAGCGACCCCGGCAACATGTCGTTCGGCATCCTCGACCTGCTCGAGGTGACCGTGGCGACGTCGGTCGTGGCGCTGATCATCGCGATGCCGGTTTCGCTGGGCATCGCGCTGTTCCTGACCCAGTACGCGCCGAAGCGGCTCGCGCGGCCGTTCGCGTACGTCATCGACCTGCTCGCCGCGGTGCCGTCGATCATCTTCGGCCTCTGGGGCATCCTGGTCTTCGCGCCGGCGATCGAGCCGTTCTCGCAGTGGATCAACACCACGTTCTCGTGGTTCCCGCTGCTGGCGCCCGGCAACGTCGCGCCGAGCGTGCGCGGCACGATCTTCACCGCCGGCATCGTGCTGGCCGTGATGATCCTGCCGATCATCACGTCGCTCTCGCGCGAGGTCTTCGAGCGCACGCCCACCCCGCACATGGAGGGCGCGCTGGCTCTCGGTGCCACCCGGTGGGAAGTCATCCGCACCACGGTGCTGCCGTTCGGCAAGGCCGGGTACATCGGCGCGTCCATGCTCGGCCTCGGCCGCGCGCTCGGTGAGACGATCGCCCTGGCCGTCATCCTGCTGATCCCGCAGGGCAAGAACTTCGACTGGAGCCTCTTCGACGGCGGTGCCACCTTCGCTTCGAAGATCGCCGCGAACTACAGCGAGTTCAACAACGAGATCTCGGCCGGCGCGTACATCGCGGCCGGCCTGGTGCTGTTCGTGCTCACCTTCCTCGTCAACTTCGCCGCGCGCTCCGTCATCGGCAAGAAGGGGGACTGAGCATGTCCACCACCACGCTCGAAGCCCCGGCGACCACGCCCGCGTTCCAGCAGGTCAGCATGGCCCGCAAGGTCAAGAACGGCATCGCCACGGCGCTGGTCTGGCTGTCGTTCCTGATCGCCGTCGTCCCGCTGGTGTGGGTGCTCTACACGGTGATCGCGAACGGCATCAAGCGCATCCCGTACTCCAACTGGTGGTCGCAGGACCTGGGCAACTACTTGTCCGACGAGGTCGGCGGCGGGGTGCTGCACGCGATCATCGGCAGCCTGCTGCAGGGCCTGGTGTGCGCGGTCATCGCGGTGCCGATCGGCATGCTCGTGGCGATCTACCTCGTCGAGTACGGCCGGGGCAAGCTCGCGAAGGCCACGACGTTCATGGTGGACATCCTCTCCGGTGTCCCCTCGATCGTCGCCGCGCTGTTCATCTACGCGCTCTGGATCACCACGTTCGGCCTGCCGCGCAGCGGTTTCGCGGTTTCGCTTGCCTTGGTGCTGCTGATGATCCCGGTGGTCGTCCGCTCGTCGGAGGAGATGCTGCGGATCGTCCCGGACGACCTGCGCGAGGCTTCCTACGCGCTGGGCGTGCCGAAGTGGAAGACGATCATGAAGATCGTGCTCCCGACGGCGATGTCCGGCATCGTCGGCGGCGTCATGATGGCGCTGGCCCGCGTGATGGGCGAGACCGCGCCGCTGCTGGTCCTGGTCGGCTACTCCGCCTACACGAACTGGGACATCTTCAGCGGCGAACAGGCCGCGCTCCCGCTGTTGATGAACAACGAGCGCGTCACCAACTCGATGGATCCCGGCTCGGTCGGCTTCGACCGGATCTGGGGCGCGGCACTGACCCTGGTGCTCATCATCGCGATCATCAACCTCCTCGCCACCGTGTTCGCGCGCCTCGTCGCGCCGAAGAAGAAGTGAGCTGTTCCTGATGGCCAAACGACTCGATGTCAAGGACGTCGACATCTACTACGGCAAGTTCCACGCCGTGGACGGTGTCACCCTCTCCGTGCCGCCGCGCAACGTCACCGCGTTCATCGGCCCGTCCGGCTGCGGCAAGTCGACGGTGCTGCGCACGCTCAACCGCATGCACGAGGTCATCCCCGGCGCCCGCGTCGAGGGCGACGTCCTGCTGGACGGCGAGAACATCTACGCGTCGTCGGTCGACCCGGTGCAGGTGCGCCGCACGATCGGCATGGTGTTCCAGCGCCCCAACCCGTTCCCGACGATGTCCATCAAGGACAACGTCGTCGCGGGCCTGAAGCTGGGTGGCACCAAGGGCAAGAAGACCCTCGACGACATCGCCGAGCGCGCCCTGCGCGGCGCGAACCTGTGGAACGAGGTCAAGGACCGCCTCAACAAGCCGGGTGGCGGCCTGTCGGGTGGTCAGCAGCAGCGTCTGTGCATCGCCCGCGCGATCGCGGTCCAGCCGGACGTCCTGCTGATGGACGAGCCGTGCTCGGCCCTCGACCCGATCTCGACGCTCGCGATCGAGGACCTGATCGGGGAGCTGAAGAAGGACTACACGATCGTCATCGTGACGCACAACATGCAGCAGGCGGCGCGGGTTTCCGACCAGACGGCGTTCTTCAACCTGGCCGGGGTGGGCCAGCCGGGGCGTCTGGTGGAGCTCAACGACACGGAGAAGATCTTCTCCAACCCGGACGAAAAGGCCACGGAAGACTACATTTCCGGCCGCTTCGGCTGAGTCGTCGTTGGGGGACAAGGCCTTTCTCGCCGGTGCTCGGGGTCGGCGAGAAAGGCCTTTTTCTTTTGTCCTTTGTGGATCACGCGGGAACGTGGCGCAGCGTCAGGATTCCCGATTCCCACGCTTTGCTTTCGACCAGTTTCAATTCCCGGCGCTCGGTGAACATCGGCTGCCCGGCGCCGATCGCCGTCGGGTAGAGCTTGGTCCAGTACTCGTCCACCAGTCCCTCCCGGACGAACTGCTGCACGGTGGACACCCCGCCGAAGAGCACCATGTCCTTGCCCGGCAACGCCTTCAGTTCGGCGACCGTGCCGGCGAGGTCGGCCGCCAAGCGGTGCGGAGCGGCCACCTCGGTCATCGTCCGCGAGAAGACCACCTGCGGCGTCGAAATCATCCACGTGGCGAAGTCGACCAGCTCGGCCGGGCTCGCCGGGTCCGTCGCCTGCGCGCGGAAGTTCTGCTCGATCCCGTGGTAGAAGTTGCGTCCGGTCAGGATCGTGTCGACGCGGGACCGCAACTCGTCCGACAGGGTGATGTTCATCGCCGGGTCGGGCGTCATCCAGTCCAGTTCGCCCGCCGGGCCGGCCAGGTGGCCGTCGAGGGTGAGGTTGACGTAGGCGATGACCTTGCGCATGTCCGGCTCCTTCGTGGGTGTGCTGTCACCCGTTGAGAGACACCGTCCGCGCGAAACTCATCGGTCCCCACGAAAAAGGCCCCTGACCTGCGTCAGGGGCCCTTTTCGAAGGGTGGCTCAGATGTCGTCGTCGGAACCGTAGCCCGGCATCTTGCCGGTCACCACGAAGATCATCCGCTTCGCGACCGACACCGCGTGGTCGGCGTAGCGCTCGTAGAAGCGGCCCAGCAGGGTCACGTCGACCGCCGCGGCCACGCCGTGCGGCCACTCGCGGTCCATCAGGACGGTGAAGAGGTGGCGGTGGATGTCGTCCACCTGGTCGTCGTCGGACTCGATGGTCTTCGCCGCTTCGATGTCCTTCGAGTGGATGACCTGCTCGACCTGGCGGGCCAGCTTGACCGCCACTTCGCCCATCTCGGCGAAGTACGGCTTCACGGCCTCGGGCAGCACCGGGTCCGGGTGGCGGCGCCGCGCGGCCTTCGCCACGTGCAGCGCCAGGTCGCCCATCCGCTCCAGGCTTTCGGCGGCGTGGATCGCCGCCAGCACCGTGCGCAGATCGGTGGCCACGGGCGCCTGCAGGGCCAGCAGGGCGTACGCCTGCTCCTCGCACTGGGCGCGGGCGTCGTCGACCTTCGCGTCGTCGCTGATCACCTGCTCGGCGAGACTGAGGTCGACCTCCAGAAGTGCCCGTGTGGCGCGCTCCATGGCGTCGGCGACCTGGACCGACATCGCGGCCAGGTTGTCGGCGAGCTGATCGAGTTCGACATGGTAAGCCTCACGCATGGCCCAACCCTACGGCCAAGCGTGACCAAACACCGCATCGCCGGGTGAACCGCACGTGAACCCGGTCTAACGATCCTCGCGGATCAGCCCGAGGTGCCGCTCTTCTTGCTCGTCGTCGTCTTGGACGTGCTGGTCTTCGACTTCGACGTGCTGGTCGGCGGGGGCTGTTCGCTGTTCGGGACCGGCGCGTTCGGGTCCGGCAGCGGGGTGTTGTTGCGCAGCGCGTCGAAGAGGGTCTTCATCTTGCTGCGGACGAGCACCTCGTTGCCGCGGCTGTTGGCCATCCCGGTCGTCGGCACGGTCAGGAACGAGATCTTCGAGGGGTCGAGGCCCTTCATCGACTGCGCCAGCGTCATCATCTGCTTGACGCCGAGGTTGTCGCCGAAAGTGGCCTTCGCGAACGCCGTGATGAAGTCGCTCAGCTTGCCGGGGTCGAGCACGACGTCCGACGACATGACCTTCTTCAGCAGTGCGCCGATGAACTCCTGCTGCCGCTTGATGCGGCCGTAGTCCGACGTCGGGTCGCCCTTGACGTGGCGCGCGCGGACGAAGTTCAGGGCCTGGTCGCCCGAGATCGTCACGTCGCCGGTCTGCAGCAGCACCTTGCCGAGGACGGTGTCGTCGATCGGGATCTCGTTGTGGATGGTGACGCCGTGCACCGCGTCGACCATCTCCTTGAAGCCGTTGAAGTCGATGCCGACGAAGTGGTTGATCCGCAGCCCGGTGAGCTGCTGGATCACCTTCGTGACGCACGACGGGCCGCCGACCGCGTAGGCGGTGTTGAGCTTCGCGATCTTCTGCTCGGGGACCTTCTCGTCGGTGTTCTTGCTCTGCGCGGGGTCCCAGCGCTGGCACTCGGGCCGGTCGATCTCGAGGTCGCGGGGGAAGGACGTGACGACGACCCGCTTCCGGTCGGCCGGGATGTGCGCGACCATCACGGTGTCGCTCCGGGCGCCCGGAGTGCTGTCGGCGGTACCGACGCCTTCCTCGGAGGAAGCGCCGTCACGGGTGTCGGAGCCGACCATCAGGAAGTTCTCGTCGTTGGCCTGGGCGTCGGCGTCCTGGATGTCGGACGAGTTCTCGTCGAGCGCGGAGACCTGCGTGAACTTGGCGTCGAAGTAGGTCTGCGCGCCCCAGGCGCCCCCGATGCCGAGGAAGACGAGCCCGGCGACGACGGCCGCGGCGATCCGGCCGAACCGGACCGAGCGCTCGATCTTCCGCGCTTTCTTCTCCTGGAGCCGGGTCTGCTCGGCCTTCTCGGCGTCCTCTTCTTCGGGTGCCGGTGTGGGCGTGACGACGCGCTGAAGAGCTGTACGCGTGCTCTCGATGAGCGAAGCGGGCGAGAGCCGCTCACGGCGTTCGCGACGCTTCGCTTCTTCGGCGTTCATCTCGTCGTGGGCGGCCGAGAAGCGGGCGAGGGTGTGGTCGATCTTGCGCCGGTACTGGGTGGCCTCGTCGATCGCTTCCATCTCATCGGTCATGGTGAGCGGATCGAGCTCGGCCCGGGCGGGCACGGCACCCGGCCGCCGCTTGGGGGCATCGGGAACCGGCGGCCGCTTCTGGGTGGGCGCATCAACGGCGGCTTCGGCACCGCTCTGCGCCACGGCGCCCTCGGCGGCGGCGCGACGCGGGCCGGGGCTGTCGGGCGTGGCGCCAGGGCGCCGGGGTCCGTCGGGGTTCGTACGGCGCGGGGCAGGCCCTTCGGCCGCGGGACGGCGGGCGGGCCGCTGCGCAGCGGCTGCCTCGGCGGCCGGGCCTTCGGGGGCGGGGCGCCGGGCGGCGGGTGCATCAGGCGCTCCGGCCCGGCGAGCCGCGGGACCACCGGCGGCGGCCGGACGCTGCGGTGCGGCCGCGTCGGGAGAGCTTTCGGTGCGCCAAGCGGCGGCGGGGCCATCGGCCGCACCGCGCCGGGCGGTGCCTTCGGCGGCACGGCGGGCTGGGCCCGCTGAGCGCGGAGCGGCGGCTTCCGGGGAAGCCTCCGGACCGGGGCGGCCCTCGGCAGTGCGGCGGGCCGGGCGCGGCGAAGCTACCTCAGCAGAACCTTCGGGAGCCGGGCGTCCTTCGCCCGCGGCACGGCGACCACCGGGCGCGGCCGGGCGCTGCGGTGCGGCTCCCTCCGCCTCCGGGGCCGGCCGCCTCGAGCGGCGCGGGGGCTGGGGTGCCGCTGTCGTCTGCTGGGGGCCCGGGTTCGCCGCCGGGGGGCGGCGCTGCAGCGGGGCCTCCGGGGCCGGGGCCGCCGCCGTCGTGCGGCGGGGCTGGCGCGGCCTCGGGGGGCGGGGTTGACGAGTGGCGTCCGCGGGTACTGGGTCCTCGCTGGGTTCTGTCGGCCGCGAACGCGGCGGGACGGGCGGCTCGGCCGCGCGGGCTCGGCGTCCCGGCTGTTCGGGACGGTCTTCGCGCGGCGGAAGCGGGCGAACGCCGGTGGACTTGGCTACGACGTCCGAGACGCTGATCCCGCCCTGGTCCTCCATCGACCGGCGTCTGCCGGTGCGGGGCCGCGCGGGACCGTCCGAACGGCGACCGGTTCCCGGGCTGTCGTGCTCGTCCGGCACTCGGTCTCCTTTCGCGCGATCAAAGGCGGGGTCGTGACTTGGCCGTCTTCCCCCGCGAGAGGTGATCGTTCTCCCGGAGGTTTTCGTTATCGTACGGATACCCCCCGTTCGTGACGACACCCTCCCGGAATTTTCTTCACCTTGAGTCGACGAACGGCCGCTGGCCGTCGACAAACGGGTGACGGATGCCCGCAGCTTTCCGGGGTAATGGGGTGTTTACGTTACTCAGAGTGGGTTATTAACTGCGTACTTTGCGCGTCGTGATAGGCGACTTTGTTCCGTCCGGCCCGTTTCGCGGCATACAGCAGGTCATCGGCGCTGCGCAGCTGGCGCTCGGGCGGCGCGGGGGCGTCCAGGCCCTCGTGGGCGAGGCCGGCGCTGATGGTCACGCGTAGTCCCGGCTGCAGTTCTGACCAGGGGTGACGGGCGACGCGCACGCGGGCGGCGTCGACGATCCGGACCGCGTGCGCGGCGTCGACACCGGGCAGCCACAGTACGAACTCCTCGCCGCCGTAGCGGGCGCAGAAGCCGTCCGGCGGCAGCTCCTCCTGGAGGAGGTCGGCGACCCGGCGGAGGACGCGGTCGCCAACGAGGTGACCGTACGTGTCGTTCACGCGCTTGAAGCGGTCCAGATCGACGAGCGCGATGCCGAGCGGACCGGTCTGCCGATCGGCGAACGGTCCGTACAAGCGCTCATCGAGGTACCGCCGGTTGTAGCTCGACGTCAGCGCGTCGCGCAGGCTGCCGTCGCGAGCGATGTCCAGCGCGGAGCGGAGGTGCTGGTAGGCGCGCCGCCAGTCGCCCTGGGTGGCGAAGAGCGTCGCGACGGCCTCGTGGAGGCGCAGCAGGTCGGGCGCCTGCGGGCTTCGGCGCAGCACGCCTTCGTCCCCGGCGACCATGCCCACCTCCACCACGCATTGGTTGTCGTCGTAGCGGAGGCCGTGCTTGAGGACGAAGGTGAATTTCGCTCAAACGGGAGTGCGACGGTGACGCTCCGAAGTCGTACCGTCAGAGTCCGGAGAACGGCTCAATGCCCTTGAGCTGTGCAAACTGGTCTTTGGCCCAGTAACTCACATTAGCCGTTTCGTCGTTCAGTAGCTCTTGGTAATCGGTCCACGGAACCCAGCGCCACTCGCCGACCTCGGCCGGGTTGGGTTCGGGCTCGGCGTCGGCCCAAGCGGCGAAGACCGGGCAGAACTCGTTCTCGACGATCCCCTGGAACGGCGGCGTCCGGTAGCGGTACTTCGGCAGCACGCAGTGCAGGCCGGACAGCGACGGCAGCCCGAGCTCGTAGCCGGCCCGCCGGCGGACGGCGTTCTCGAGGGACTCGCCCGGCGCCGGGTGGCCGCACACGCTGTTGGTCCAGACCCCTGGCCAGACCTTCTTGTGCAGCGCGCGCTGGGTGATCAACAGGGCGTTGTCGGCGCGTCGCAGGACATAGCACGAGAAGGCCAGGTGCAACCGGGTGTGCTCGTGGTGGCTGGCCAGCTTCGGGCCGGTTTCGCCGGTGGGCACGCCGTCTTCGGTGACGAAGACGACCTGCTCGGTCTCGGGTTCGGTCGCGGTGTCCACAGCCCCAGTGAACACGACGGGCGGCCGGCTCCCGTACCGCGATGCGGGTGGGTTACCGGCGGTCCGCCCGGCCGGGTGACGCGCCGTTACCGCGCGTCGAGGTGCTCGACGATGAGCGTCGTGACGGCCTCGGGCGCCTCTTCCGGCGCCCAGTGCGTGACGTCTTCGAGCATCTCGAACCGGTAGGGCCCGGTGACCCAGTTCGCGGTGTCGAGCGCGGCGGTCGAGCCGAACGAGACGTCCTCGGTGCTCCAGACGTACAGCGTCGGCACGGAGATCTTGCCGATCTTCCCGCCCGGCCGGCCGGCGCGGTACCAGTTGAGGGCCGCGGTGAGCGCGCCCGGCTCGGACAGCCGCTGCACGTAGTCGTCGACCTTCGACGGCGGCAGCCGCCGCTCGAACATCTCCCGCAGCGCGCGGCCGTCGTTCTCCAGCATCCGCCGCTCGGTGACCCGGGTCTGGCGCCACTCGGTCATGTACCGCGTCCGCAGGTGCTGGTCTTCGTCGGTCTTCATGGCGTTGGCGAGCGCGGCGGGGTGCGGCGTGGAGACGACGGTGAGGCTGCGCAGCCGTTCGGGGTGCGCGTCGGCGGTCCACCAGGCGACGGCCCCGCCCCAGTCGTGCCCGACGAGGTCGAACTGCTTCCAGCCGAGCTGTTCGGTGATCGTGACGACGTCCCCGACGAGGTGGTCGATGGAGTAGTCGGTGGCGGCTTCCGGGCGCACATCGGGCGAGTAACCCCGCTGATCGGGCGCGACGGCCCGGTAGCCGAGCACCCCGAGAGTGGCAACTTGGTGCTCCCACTCGACGGCGGCTTCGGGGAAGCCGTGCAGCAGCAGCACAGGCCGGCCGTCTTCGGGACCGGCGGCGATGGCGTCGAAGGAACCGGCTTCCGTGGGGATGCTGATGTGGTCGATCACAGAGCCGAATCTACTTCGCCCGGTTGAACGTCGGGTGTCAGCCCAGCACCTCCTCCGTCGTGGCCACCTTCACCAGCGGGGCGTACAGCCTCATGATGTCCAAGGCCTTTGCGTGGCTCTCGTCGTCCACACCCGCGCACGCGTCCGATACCACCGTTACCGATACCCCCGCGTCCGCTGCTGCCAACGCTGTCGACAGCACGCAGCAGTCCGTTGACACGCCCGCCAGCAGCAAGCGCGCGCCTCCTACTCGGGTGGCCATTCGGGGTGTCCACTTGCCGAAGGTCGTAGCGTCTATTGTGGACTGTGGCTGGAACGCGTCGATCACCTGGTACAGCGGGGAATCCGGGGGCTGCAACGCGAACGGCCATTGCTCGTAGTACTGCTTCCACGCCCCCTCCGGCCGCTCTGGCGCGATGAACCGCGTGAACACCACGTCGTCGCCGAAGGCCGTCACCAAGCGTTGGATCCGGGGCACCACCTCGGCGAAGCGCGGCGTGAACCACTCGCTCGCCGGGTCCGCGAACACGTTCTGCAGGTCGATGACCGCCAGGACCGATCTCACGCCGCCTCCTGCGTGCGGATGCGCTGCCTGTTCGACAACGTCACCACGAAACCGAGCGCCAATGCCAGCAGCACGCCGAGGTTCGCGTACGCCCACGAGCCGTCGCGGCCGCCCAAGCCGAGCGGTTCCAAGAGATAGCCCTGCCACTTCAGCCAGGCCGCCGACGTGTTCGTCACCAGGCCCCAGCCCAGTGCCGTCGCCACCAGGACCAGCGCTATCGGCCCGAGCCGGACGTCGCCGTAGCGGCCGGCCGGGTCGAACAGGTCGCGCTCCGCGTAGTCGCGCCGGCGCAGCAGGACGTCCGCGAGCATCACGCCGCACCACGCCGCGACCGGGACGCCGAGCGTCACCAGGAAACCCTGGAACTGGCCGAGGAACTCGCCGCCGAAGAAGACGATGTAGACCGTGCCCGCCACCATGAGCACGCCGTCGACGAACGCCGCCACCGGGCGCGGCACGCGCAGCCCCGCCGAGAGCAGCGCCAGGCCCGACGAATAGATGTCCAGCACCGCGCCGCCGACCAGGCCGAGCACCGCGACGATCGCGAACGGCACCAGGAACCACAGCGGCAGCAACGTCGTCAGCGCGCCGATCGGGTCGGCCGCGATCGCCTTGTTCAGGTCCGGCGACGAGCCCGCGAGCAGCAGCCCGAACACCAGCAGCACCAGCGGTGCCACCGACGCGCCGAACGTCGTCCAGCCGACGACGCCCCGGCTCGACGCCGACCGCGGCAGGTAGCGCGAGTAGTCCGCGGCCGCGTTGACCCAGCCGAGGCCGAAGCCGGTCATCAGGAACACCAGCGCGCCCACCCACTGCTGCGCCGAGCCGGACGGCAGCGCGCTGACCGCGTCCCAGTGCACGTCGCCGGCGACCAGGACCACGTAGACCACCGTGAGCACGCCGGTGATCCAGGTGATCCACGTCTGCAGCTTCATGATCGCGTCGAAGCCGAGCACGCCGGCGGCGACCGTCAGCGCGGCGACCACGATCAGCGCGACCACCTTCGTCGCGGTCCCGCCGCCCCAGCCGAGGCGCTCGAAGACCGTCGATGTCGCCAGCGTCGCCAACGCCGTCAGCACGGTTTCCCAGCCGACGGTCAGCAGCCACGAGATCGCCGACGGCAGCCGGTTGCCGCGGACGCCGAACGCCGCCCGCGAGAGCAGCATCGTCGGCGCCGAGCCGCGCTTGCCGGCGATCGCGATGAACCCGCACAGCAGGAACGAGAACAGGATGCCGACGACGCCGGCGACCAGCGCCTGCCAGAACGAGATGCCGAAGCCGAGCGTGAACGAGCCGTAGCTCAGCCCCAGCACCGACACGTTCGCGCCGAACCAGGGCCAGAACAGCTGCCGCGGGCGCCCGCGGCGCTCGGCGTCGTCGATCACGTCGAGGCCGTTGGTCTCCACCTCGAGCCTGCGGGTACCGCTCATGTCGTGGCCTCCAGCAGCTTGTCGATCTCCGCCCGGCTCGGTGCCGTCGCCGGGCCGCGGCGGGTCACCGAAAGCGCTGCTGCCGCGTTGGCGCGCACGGCGGCGTCGAGGAGGGTACTGCCGCGCAGCAGTTCAGCGGCCAGTACGCCGCAGTGCGTGTCGCCGGCGCCGTTCGTGTCGACGGCGTCGACCTTGAAGCCCGGGACGTCGGTGACGCGCCCGTGCTCGTGGATGCGGCAGCCCTTCGCACCCTCGCGGACGACGGCGACCGGCGGCAGCTCGCCGAGCACGTCGGCTTCGCGGGCGTTGCAGCTCAATATGTCTACATAGGACAGTAAATCGTGTAGGTCTCCAGGGGTGAGGTCACCGGCCAACGGGCCGGGATCGAAGAGGGTTCTCGAGCCGGAGATGTGGGGAAGCCACTCGGCGAGAGCCCTGCGATTGCTTCTATGCAACCAACTGTAGCCGGACACGTACACGACGTCGTCACTCTTTGGGAGGACGTTGGCGAGCGCTTCGGGCGTCAGCCGCCCTTCGGCTCCGGTGCCGGTCGCGAAGGTGCGCTCGCCGGTCGCGTCGACCAGCGCGACGACGATGCCGGTGTCCAGTTCCGGCGTCGGTTCGTGGGCCAGTTCGACGCCTTCGGCCGTCAGTGCGGCACGCACGAGATCGCCGAAGGCGCCGGTGCCGTGGCTGCCCGCGTAGAGCACGCGGGCGCCGGAGCGCGCGGCCGCCGCCATGACGTTGAAACCGCCGCCGGGCAACAGATCCGTCGAAGATGCCATGACGTCGCCGCCCGGCGGGGGCAGGGCCGGCACCGCCATGACGAGGTCGAGGACGACCTGCCCGGTGTGCACCAGCCGCCCGGTCATCGGCGGCGCAGCTTGAGGAGCTCGTCGACCAGCGGGCCGAATTCGAGGCGGTTGACGGCCAAGACCGTCTCGACGACGTCGGGGCGGAAGACGCCGACCCCGTGCGCGGCGCCGAGCATCGCCCCGCAGATCGCGGCGACCGTGTCGGTGTCGCCACCCAGTCCGGCGGCCAGGCGCAACGCCGCCGGCGGGTCGTCGCCCATGGCCTCGGCCAGCGCGAACGCGGCCACGACGGACTCCTGCGACGCGACGGACGTCCCGATCACCCGGGCGACCGCGTCGGCGACGGCGTCCGGCGCCATACCCCGCACCCAGCCGCGCGCCCAGTGGATGCGCGCGGCGATTTCCCCGCCGGGTGCCCAATGCCCGCGTTCCCCGCCGACGACGGCCGCGCGCTCACCCGCGTCGAGCGCTTCGGTCAGGCTGGCACCGTCGACTCCGGCCGACACAGCGGCGGCGACCGCGGCGGCGGCCGCGATGCCGAGGCTGGTGTTGTGCGTGACGCGCGCGGTCGCGACGACGGCGTCGACCAGCCGGTGCAGGTCCTCGGACGGCGTCGCGATGCCGACCGGCGTGACGCGCATGGCGGCGCCGTTGGTCGTGCCGGTGCGGCCGGCCTCGTCGGCCGGAACTCCGTCCTGCAACCGGGAAAGCGCGCGTTTGGTCGACGGGCCGAGCAGGTCGGCGGAGCCGCGGCGGACCATGTCCGCCTCCCAGATGAGCAGGGCGTCGGCGAAGACGTGCGGCTCGACGGTGCCGCGGCCGTCGATGAGCAGCCGGGCCAGCAGCAGGGCCTGTTCGGTGTCGTCGGTGACCGACCCGGCGGGCATCGACGGCGCGACCGGCTGCTCGGCGACGGCGGTCAACAGGCCGGTGACGGGCCCGTAGGCGGCGGCGATCGCGGCGCGGGACATGGACTGCGTCGGCATGCCGAGGGCGTCGCCGACGGCCAGGCCGGTGAACGCGCCGAGCGCCCGGTCCCGCGCGTTCACCGGTGTCCGAAGGTGAGGTGGAACTGGAACCGGTCGGGGTCCAGCAGGCTGACGACGCGTTCGACGAGCCGGCCTTCGACGTCCACCGAGGTGCGCTCGGCGCGGAGGAAGAGTTCGCCGATGCTGCGGCCGAGGAGTCCGGCGGCGCAGGCGTCGAGGCGTTCGGTGCTGATCCACTGGTCGCCGCCGACGGAGATCCGCCCGGCGGCTTCGAGGGTCTTGGTGAGGGAGCCGTCGCGGAGGCCGGTCTCGGGGAGGTCGGCGAGCAGGCCGTCGGCGGGGACGGTGGCGGTTTCGAGTGAGACGCCCCGGTCACGCTCCCGCCGCAGCCGCCGGACGGCGACGTAGGCCGTCTCGCCGAATTCCTCTTCGAGGGCTTGGTCTTCGACGGCCTCGATGCCGAGGAGCTCGGTGGTGACGGGGGAACCGGCGTCGGCGAGGGCACGGGCCCAGCCGATCCGCTGGTCGAGCTGGACGCCGTCGAAGGTGACGAACGAGCCGACGCCGGCCTGGGTGGAGATGAGCTCGAGCTGCTGGAGCTCGGAGAGGGCGCTGCGGACGGTGCCGCGGCTGACCTGGTACTGCAGGGCGAGCTGGTTCTCGCCGGGGAGGCGTTCGCCGTGGGCGAGGCGGCCCGAGCGGATCAGGTCGGAGAGGTCACCGACGAGCTGCTGCCGCTTGCTGTACATGTACACACCTGTACACCCTCGCGTTGTCGCAGGTCAAGCGGCGACGAGCTCCCGTTGCGCGTCGGCCGCGATCAGCTTGCCCGCCTGTTCGGCGACCTTCCCGCCGGCGACCATCATCAGCGCGAAGGCGCTCACGAAGATGACGGTGCTCAGCCACACCATGGTTTCGACCGGCAGCGTGAAGGCGCCGACGACGCGGGCCGCGGACTCGAGCACGAACCCGATGCCCCAGATGACGCTGGTGTGGCGCAAGATCGAGTCGAAGCGCGCGGTGCCGCTCAGACGTTCCCAGGCGGCTTCGTTTTCGGCCTTGCCGCGGGTGAGGAACGGGCGCATCGCCTTGGTCATGATCGGCGCCGCGGTGAACGCGGAGACGAGGATGACGAGCCCGGTGATGCCGCTGCCGATCGAGTCCTTCGCGATCATCATCCGGGCGTCGCCGGAGACGAACGTCAGCAGCATGCCGACCACGTTCGTGACCAGGACGACCAGCGCGAGGCCGTTGAGGGTGCGGTGCTTGGCCAGCTGCTGGAGGGTCCTCGCGAGCGGGACGACGCCGCTGAGGGCGAGCGAGAGGAAGACGCTCACACCGAGCGCGTGGAGCCCGTAGTAGACGCCGATCGGAACGGCGATCTCGATCACGAGGGACTTGAGCGGGGAACCGTTGTTCGTCATGGGAAAAGCTTGTCGCGGCGGGGAGTCCGGGACGGATGCCGTCCGCCACGACTTCGGCCTGACAGATGTCACGGCCGGCTGGTCGGGTCGGCAGCCGGACTTCCCGAGCTCGCGGCGCAAGGGCCGTGAGCAGCCGTGAAGCCCGGCGACGGCCTCACCTCCGGCGCGGGGCAGGTTCGGACGGTGTCAGCTCGAGGGCCTTCTGGGCTCCCTGGATGAGGTCGGCGTAGGTGATCACCTCGACGCGCGAGAGGTGCGCGTTGTAAGTCCGGAGCGTGTCCGCGACCTGGGCGCGCGCCGCGGCGTCCGGCACGTGCTCGGGATGGCCGATGACGACCGTGGCGAACGCGCGTCGGCATTCGATGCCCAGCCGGCTCTTGATGACGTCACGCTGCTCGTCGAATTCGCGGAGGTAGTTGAGGGTCTGGCCGACCGCTTTGTTCACTTCGGGGCCGACGACGAAGAACTCGCGGTGCTTCACGACGAGATCCGGGATGCAGGCGCGTTTCAGCTCGACCACGTGCAGCACGCCGTCGGCCCGGATGAGCGGGACGTCCAGCTGCGTCAGGACGGTCAGCGATCGTCGTTTCGTCTTCTCGACGTACTTGCCGCCGAATATCCACCAGCTCTCGTCGAGAATTCGCTGGAATTCTTTCTCTTTGGCGTCAGGGTTCCGGACGACCTCGGACAGCGTCGTGCTCGGTCTGCGGCTCGGGTGTCCCGAACCGCGCCGCCAGGAACCGGTGGAGTTCGCCGATGGCGTCGTTCTCGCACGCCCATTGGCTCGCGCCGGGACGCAGGTCGAAACCGGAACCGTCCGGTCGTGGTGTCCAGGAATTGACTATGAGAATCGTTTTTCGCTGTCATCCGGCTCGAGTGCTAGCCAGATCGTCGCGGAGTGTTCGATCCGCTTCCGGAGTTCTTCGGCGGAATCCGGTTCACTGGCGGAGGAGGTCACGCGGGGCGAGTCGCGCCGGGAATCGGCATTGTTACGACGATCTTGCGTGAACGGCCGAGACTCGGCGGGCGGCTGGGCAGCTGTGGCAGTGCCGGCGACCTGGGATATCGAGCGTGGGCTCAGCCGCCGGAGTGCATGTCTTCCGCCTCGGGGACGCAGTCGTCGTCCGGGTCGTCCAACCAGCCGTGCGGCAGGGTGACCTTGCCCGGGGAGCCCTGGCGGCCGCGCGGGCCCGTTGCCGCCTCGGGGAACGGTGCGTCGTGGTCGAGCTGAGCGATGAGGTCGTCGAGCTGGGTCATCGAAGACAGCATCGCGAAGCCGCGGCGCAGCTCCGAGCCGACCGGGAAGCCCATCAGGTACCAGGCCATGTGCTTGCGGATGTCGCGCATCGCCTTGTCGTGGCCGTCGTGCTCGACGAGCAGTTCGGTATGGCGGCGGAGTACAGCAGCGACTTCGCCGAGGTTCGGCGGGGTCGGCAGCGGGCGCCCGGCGAAGGCGGCTTCCAGCTCGCCGAACAGCCACGGCCGCCCCAGGCAGCCGCGGCCGACGACCACGCCGTCGCAACCCGTCTCGGCGACCATGCGCAGGGCGTCGTCGGCGGAGAAGATGTCGCCGTTGCCCAGCACCGGGATGCTCGTGACGGCTTCCTTCAAGGCGGCGATCTTCGTCCAGTCGGCCTGGCCGGAGTAGCGCTGCGCGGCCGTGCGCGAGTGGAGGCTGACCGCCGCCGCGCCCTCGGCTTCGGCGATGCGGCCGGCGTCGAGGAACGTGTGGTGGTCGTCGTCGATGCCGATGCGGAACTTCACCGTGAACGGCACGTCGCCGGCCGCCTTCGCGGACTCCCGGACGATCGCCTCGAACAGCTTCCGCTTGAACGGCAGCGCCGCGCCGCCGCCCTTGCGCGTCACCTTCGCGACCGGGCAGCCGAAGTTGGAGTCGACGTGGTCGGCGAGCCCCTCGCCGACGATGATCCGGACGGCTTCGGCCATCGTCTTCGGGTCGACGCCGTAGAGCTGCATGGACCGGGGCTTTTCGTTCGCTCCGAAGGTCATCATGTGCATGGTGCCGGGGTGCCGTTCGACGACGGCGCGGGCGGTGATCATCTCGCACACGTAGATGCCGGCGCCGTACTCGGCGCACAGCTGGCGGAAGGCGACGTTGGTGATGCCGGCCATCGGAGCGAGCACGACTGGGGGATCGACCTGGTAGGGGCCGATCTTCAGGGCGGGCTTGCTCAGGGTGGCGGTCACGTCCTCCATTGTCGCTTGTGGTGTCGATCACGTCGACCAGGGGCGGTCAAGCGACGAGGTCGTCCCAGCGGACCAGGACCGCCGTGGCCAGGAGGCCGGCCGCGATGATCTTGATCAGGATCGCCCCGGTGCTCAGCCCGGTCACCGACGCGAAGTCCAGCAGCGCGCTCGCCACGAACGCCGCCGCGAACACCTTCGCGCCCCACCGCCGCTTGAAGGCGAGCGCGACGACCGCGACCAGCTGGATCGCCGTCGCGAACACCGACAGCACCGACCACGGAGAGGGATCGGCGGCGCTCACCAGGACCCTGACCTCGGCGACCAGGAGCACCAGCGTGCCCAGGCCGAAGACGGCCAGCATCACGGGCAGGAAGACCCGGCCCGCGCCGACGGGCGTGGCGCGGTCGGGCACACGGCGACGGGGCACGGCGAGCCTCCGCTCGACTCGGGAACCTCCACCGTGCCCGACCGCGCGTCGGGCACCCACCGTGCTTTTGCCGACACGGCCCGCGGCTACTTGTCGCAGACCGGGACGTCGCCCGCGCGCTTCGGCGGGTTCAGGTCGACGTTGAAGCGGCCGAACTCCAAGTGGTGCCGCGCAGCGATCGCACGAACATTCCAGAGCTTCGCCGGACCTATGGTGTGCGTATGACCGACAAGCCCCTGCGCTGGGGAATCATGGGGACCGGCGGCATCGCCGGGGCCTTCGCGAAAGACCTCGAACTGACCGGCTCCGGCGTCGTCGCGGCTGTCGGCTCACGCACAGCCGAAAGCGCCGAGCGGTTCGCGGACGCGCACGGCGTTCCGACCCGCCACAGCAGCTACGAAGCCCTCGCGAACGACCCCGACGTCGACGTCGTTTACGTCGCCACCCCACACCCCCTGCACCACGGCAACGCTCGGCTCGCCCTCGAAGCAGGTAAGCCCGTGCTCGTCGAAAAGCCGTTCACCATGAACGCCGGAGAGGCGCGAGACCTCGTTGCGCTGGCGAAGGAACGCAACCTGTTTCTCATGGAAGCGATGTGGACGCGCTTCCTGCCGCACATCCGGCACATCCGCGAGCTGCTGCCCAGCCTCGGGGACGTCGTCACCGTCGCCGCCGACCACGGGCAATGGTTTGCCGAAGACCCCGCCTTCCGGCTCTTCGCGCCCGAACTCGGCGGTGGCGCCCTGCTCGACCTGGGGATCTACCCCGTCTCGTTCGCGTCCATGGTCCTCGGCTCGCCCGATCGCGTCGCCGCCATGGCGACCCCCGCCTTCACCGGCGTCGACGCTCAGATGTCGATGCTGTTCGGCTACCCGAGCGGCGCGCAGGCCGTGCTGAACTGCACCTTGAGCGCCGTTTCGCCGACCACCGCGGTCATCGTCGGCACGGACGCGCGCATCGAGGTCGACGGGCCGTTCTACGCTCCCGCGTCCTTCAGGCTCGTCCCGCGCGAAGGCGAGCGAGTCCGCTACGAGTACGTCGACGAGGGCCGTGGCCTGCGGCACCAGGCCGACGAGGTCGCGCGGCGGCTGGCGGCCGGCGAGACCGAGAGCCCGCTCATGCCGCTCGCCGAAACCGTCTCGATCATGACGACCATGGATCAGGTACTCAACGCGGTTGAGTAGTGCTACGGATCCGCCGGCGGGCCGCTGTGGGCGACTCTGTCCGGTATGACCACCGACGCAGATGTGCTCCTCCGGCTCGCCGGCGAGATCGACGACCTGGGGCGTCGTCTCGCCGTGGTGGGCTCCGAACTCCGGTCCGTCCAGGCCGACCGGCCGAAGCCGGCTGAACAGCCGCGGCAGGCCGTGCCTCCGCAGCCGCAGCCGCAGCCGCAGCCGCAGCCGCAACCCCAGCCGCGGATGCCGCCGCCGTGGCCGCAGAACCCCTGGCAGCCGCCCCGGCAGCAGTACGTCCCGCCGCCGTCGCCCTACCTGCCGCCTCCGCCGCGTCCGACGCTGGGCGAGAAGCTCGGCAAGGAAGGCGCCGGTAGCCGCGTCCTGGCCTGGGTCGGCGGCGCCGTCACGCTGCTCGGCGTCGTCCTGCTGCTCGTGCTGGCCGTCCAGCGGGGCTGGCTCGGGCCGCTGCCGCGCGTGCTCGTCGGGGCCGCCTTCGGGCTCGCGCTGACCGGGGCCGGCGTCTGGCTGCACCGCAAGCCCGCCGGCCGCACCGGGGCGTTCGCCCTCGCCTGGACCGGCATCGCGACGCTCTACCTCGACGCCGTCGCCGCGACGACGCTCTACGACTTCCTGCCGGTCCTCGCCGGGCTCGCCGCGGGCCTCGCGGTCGCCGTCGGCGGGCTGCTCGTGGCCGTGCAGTGGGAGTCGCCGCTGCTGGCTTCCGTCGTCGTCCTCGGCTGTGCGGTCTGCGCGCCGATGATCACCCGCGGGTTCACGCCCGAGCTCGTCGCCTTCCTGCTGATGGTCCAGCTCGCGACGGTGCCGGCGCAGCTGCGCCGCGACTGGTCGTCGCTGACGCTCGCCGCCGGGGTGCCGCCGCTGTTCGCCTCCGTCGTCAGCACCGCGGTGGTGCACAGCGGCTGGGCGAACACCGCCGCGGCGCTCGGCGCGGGACTCGTCGGCGCCGCGCTCGCGCTGATCGTCCTGCGCCGCCGGGAAAACGACCCCGCCGCGCTTTCCGTGCTGGCGACGGCGATCCTGCCGACGCTGGTCGCGGCCGTGCTGCTGCCCAAGGCCCAGGCCGTGCCCGTCGCGGCCGGTGCCGGGGTCGTCCTGCTCGCCGTGTGGGCGGCGCGCCGCTGGTGGCCGGGGCTCGCCGGGCAGCTGGCCGGCCTCGCCGGGCTGCTGGCGATCCTGCAGGCGACCGTCACGCAGTTCGACGGCCCGGCGCGCGCCGCCGTGCTGCTCGGCGAGGCGCTGCTGCTGGTCGTGGCCGCGATCGGCGGGCGCAACAAGGTCGCCCTGGGCGCCGCGCTCGGGTTCGCGACGATCGGCGGCCTGATCGGTGTCTTCTTCGACGTCACGCCGGTGCTGCTGCTGGTCTACCGGGCGCGGCCGGTCGCCGACGTCGCCGGCGCGCTCGCGGTCGCCGCGCTGCTCCTCGCGGTTTCGGTCGCGCTGCCGTGGGCGGCCCTGCGCTTGGCGATCTTCCGCGGGCCGGCCGACGACCTGCCGATCTGGCTCGTCGCCGGGGTTTCCGCGCTCTACGGCGCCGGCGGCGTCGTGCTGTGCGGGTCGCTGCTGGCCGTCCCCGGCCGCACCGGTTTCCTGCTCGGCCACGCGCTGATCACGGTGTCCTGGACGCTCGCGGCGCTCCTGCTGCTCCTGCGCGGCATCGACGTCGTCGCGCTGCGCGTGATCGGGCTGGTCCTGGTCGGCGCGGCCGTGCTCAAGCTGGTGCTGTTCGACCTGGCGACGCTGGACGGCCTCGCGCGCGTCGGCGCGTTCCTCGGTGCGGGACTCGTCCTGCTCGCGGCCGGGACGCGGTACGCGCGGCGGGTCGCCTCGCGCTGACGCGGGAAGAATTGTCGGTGCCCTGTGGTTACCTGGGTCACAGCCCGACGACCAGGGGGAACGACCGATGACCCAACCGACCATCGCCGACCGGTCCGCGGAGCGGATCGGCTGGCTGACCACCGTCACGCCGAAGGGGCGGCCCGCACCGCGACCGGTGTGGTTCGTCCTGGACGGCGACGACATCGTGGTGTTCAGCAAGCCGGACACCGCGAAGCTGCGCCACATCGAAGCGAACCCCGAGGTGAGCTTTCACCTCAACAGCAACGAAAGTGGCGGCGCGGTCCTCGTCGTGAACGGCAAGGCGCACCTCGAAGCCGGGAAGGCTTCGGAGGCACCCGGCTACCTCGACAAGTACGGCCCGGCGTACGCCGCCATCGGGTTCCAGACGCCCGATGCCTTCGACGCCGAGTACTCCGTCCGCATCCGCGTGGTGCCCGACCGTACGTGGGGGTGGTGAGTATCAGTCCACAGTGGACAACTCAATACGCATGACCACGCGGCGCGGTGTCGGGTGGCTGACTTCGGTGAACCCGGCGTCGGCGAACACCTGACGGGCACCGACGTGCAGCTCGCCCCAGGTGATTCCTTACCTGGCCGGGTGATCATCGGGTACGCCTCGAGCGCGCGCGCACCGCGTTCGCGGGCGAAGCCGATCGTCGCCTCGGCCAACGGGTAGGTGAGGCCGCGGCCGCGGTAGCCCTTGCGGACGGCGAAGCACGTCACGGCCCAGACGCCGGTGTCGTCCTTGTCCTCGGAGCGGCCGGTCCACGGGACGCGCGAGCCGCGCAGCTTGGGGTAGGCGGTCCGCGGCTCGACGGCGACCCAGCCGGCCGGTTCGCCGTCGACGTACGCGACGAGCCCGCTGGTGGCGGCGTCCCGGTCACCGCACGCCGTCTGGCCGCGCAGCATCGCGGTCCGCTGCTCCTGCGTGGAGTCGCGCCAGATCCAGCCGGCGACCTTGAACCGCTGGCACTGGCAGCGGCCGGGGTAGTCGGCGGTGCCGAAGATCGCGACGAGGTCGTCCCAGGACGCCTCGTTGGCGGGGACGACGGTGACGTCGGCGGTCGAGCGGGTGTCGGTCATGGCCGGGCAGCCTAGGATCGGTTCCGGACGATCCACTTCCGGAACCGGGAACTCCCATGGCGGACGACACCAGCCCGACCGCGCGGGCGCTGCGCACCCTCGAGCTCCTGCAGGCCGGTCCCGGCATCACCGCCGACCGGCTGGCCGGCAAGCTCGGCGTGTCCGAACGCGCCGCCCGGCGGTACGTCGGCATCCTGCGCGAGGCCGGCATCCCGGTCGTCGCCACCCGCGGGCCGTACGGCGGCTACCGGGTCGGGCGCGGCCTGCGGCTGCCGCCGTTGACGTTCAGCCCGGCCGAGGCGCTCGGCCTGGTCATGGCCGTGCTCGACGGCCATCACGACGCCGGGGACGCCGCCACCCTCGTCGGCGGCGCGCTCGGCAAGATCGTGCAGGCCCTGCCGGAGCCCGTCGCCGCGCAGGCCGAGGCCGTCCGGCGGACCGCCGCGCCCGCGCCGGACGCCGCCGCCGCGCGGCCGGATCCCGACACCACGGCGGCCCTCGTGCACGCCTGCGCCGACCACCGGCGCGTCCGGCTCGGCTACCGCTCCGAGGCGGGCCGGGAGTGGGACGGCGTGGTCGACCCGTGGGCGGTCGTCGTCCGCCACGGCCGGTGGTACCTGCTCTGCCGCACCCACCCCGAGGGCGCGCAACGGGCGTACCGGATCGACCGCGTCCGCAGCGTCGAGCCCGGCGACGACACCTTCGAGCCGCCCCCGGACCTCGATCCCGTCGCGGCGGTCGAAGACCACCTCGCCGTCGGCTGGGAGCACGACGTCGAAGTCGTCATCGACGCGCCCCTCGACCGGGTGGGCCGGTGCCTGCCGCGCGCGGTGGGGAAGCTCGAGCGCGTCGACGCCGGGACGACCCGGCTGACCGGCAGCACCAGCAACCCCGCGTGGTACGCCGAGCAGCTCGCCCGGCTCCCGGCGCCGTTCCGGATCGTCCGCTGCCCCGAACTCCGGCAGGCCGTGAGCGTCCTCGGGCAGCGCCTGCTGGCCGCCGCCGGCAACCGGTGAGCCGCCCGGAACCCGCGTATCTTCCTCCTGTGGCGGAACAGACCGGCGAGACCCGCAACGAGCAGCTGCAGCGCAACATCGGCGAGCTGCTGCAGGAGCTGCGCGTCGCGCAGGCCGGGGTGCAGATCCTCTTCGGCTTCCTGCTGTCGGTCGTGTTCACCGACCGCTTCCACGACGCCAGCGGGTTCGAGAAAGCGCTGCACCTGTCCGCGGTGGCGCTCGCGGTGGCCGCGACGGCGTTGCTGACCGCGCCCGCCGCGTGGCACCGCCTGTTGTTCCGCACCGGGAGCCGGGAACGGATCCTGACGGTCGGCAACCGCCTGGTGCTGGTCGGCTTGGTCTGCCTCGCCCTGGCGATCACGTCGACGGTCGCGCTGATCGCCAAGGTGGTCTACGGCGGGGTCGCGATGTTCGTGATGGCCGTGCTGTGCGTGCTGCTCTTCGGGAGCCTGTGGTTCGTCATGGCGCTGCGACTGAACCCGTCCGACGCCGATCAGCCGACGGGACCGCCCAAGTAGAGCGTGTCCTCCTGGACGAAGCAGAGCGGGTTGCCGAAGGGGTCGTCGGCGTAGAAGGACCGTTCGCCCCAGAACTGCGTCTCGATCGCGTCGTCGATCCAGCGCGGACCGGCGCCGCGCACGCGCTCGAACGTCGCCTCGACGTCGTCGACCGCGAGGTAGACGATCCGCGGGTCCTTGCGCGGCCGCGGTTCGCGGTGTTCGAGCGGCGCCTCGACGCAGGCGAGCACCACGCCGCCGCAGGTGAAGTAGTGCCGGTTGACCGAGATCCGCTCGCCGGGGTCGCCGAGGACGGCGGCGTAGAAGGCGACCGCGACCTCGATGTCGTCGACGGGCTGGATCAGCCGGAAGACCCGCATGCGCGCACAGTACCGCTGTTCATCCCGTGTTCGGCAGCAGTTGCCGGGGCGGTCGGGCGGCGCCCGTAGCTTCCCGCCCGTGACTGACACTTCTCGCCGGACCTTCCTCCTCGGCGCGCCGGCCGTCGCCGCCGCGGCGACCCTGCCGGGCGTCCTCGGCGCGCCGGCCGCCGAAGCTCAGGGCCAGCACCGCCCCGACGCCGAAGATCCGCGCTTCACGCTCGTGGTCATGCCGGACACGCAGTACCTGTTCGACGAGGACCGCGGCGACGCGGCCCCGCTGGACGCTTCGCTGCGCTATGTCCTCGACGAGTCGGATGACAACGTTGTCTTCCTCGCTCACCTCGGAGATCTCACGCAGAACGGCCGCGCGGACGAGTTCGCCCGCATCAGCCGGTCGTTCCAGGCCCTCGACCGCCGCCGGTTCCCGTACAGCACCCTCGCGGGCAACCACGACATCGACGGCTCAAAGGACGACCAGCGCGGCCCGTCGCCGTACCTCGACGCGTTCGGCCCGCAGCGCCAGCGCAACTCGCCGACGTTCCGCGGTGCCACGAAGGACGGCTACAACACCTTCCACATCTTCCGCGGCGGCGGCCGCGAGTGGCTCCTGCTGGCGCTCGACTGGCGGCCCTCGGCCGGCGGCCTGAACTGGGCGAAGCAGGTCCTCGCGCAGCACCCGACGCTGCCCGCGATCCTCACCATCCACGAGCTGGTCTGGGCCGACGACGACCACCAGGCGCAGTTCTCCACCTTCGGCGAACTGGTCTGGAAGGAGCTCGTCGACGGCAACGACCAGATCTTCCTGACGCTCAACGGGCACTACTGGCCGACCGGGCGCACGGTCCGCAAGAACGCCGCCGGGCACGACGTCCACGTCCACATCGCCAACTACCAGGACCGCTACTACGGCGGCAGCGCGATGGTCCGGCTCTACCAGTTCGACCTCGCGCGCGGCGTCGTCGACGTCCGGACGTTCTCGCCGTGGCTCGCCGCGCAGGACCACCTGTCGGAGATGCAGCGGATCGAGGTCGAACGCAGCGGCGTCGCCGACTACTTCAGCCTGGAGATCGACTTCGCCGAGCGCTTCAAGGGCTTCGCGCCGGTGCCGGTCCCGCCCGGACGTCCGGCGAAGCAGCAGCTGGTGTCGGGCACGGTCGCCTACTGGCGCTTCGAGGGCGGTCAGGACGGCAAGCCCGTGCCGGACGACGTCGTCGTACGCGACCAGACCGGGCGCGGCAACGACCTCACCCGCGTCACCGCGCCCGGCAGCGGCCCGGACGCGCTGAAGTTCTCCAGCGAGTTCTCGCCGCGGCAGCCGTCGCGGGCTAGCCTGCGGTTCGACGGCGGCCGCGACCCGAGCCGCGGCGCGTACCTGCGCACGGTCGACGCGGCGCCGATGAACAAGCTGACGTTCGAACGCGGCTACACCGTCGAGGCGTTCTTCTGGCTGCCGGCGAACTTCAAGGACGGCCACCACGGCTGGTGCGGCCTGTTCGCTCGGCAGGGCAGCGGCGCGGCCGCGGGCAAGACCGGCGACGACCCGAAGGAGTCGGCGGCCACACTGTCCCTTTCGGACGGTGGCGAGCTGCAGTGGGCGGTGTTCCCGCTCAACCAGGACCGGATCTCGACGAACTGGGGCCACGAGCTGGCGGTTGAGAAGTGGTGGCACGTCGCCGTGGTCAACGACGGGCGGCGCACGGTCGTCTACGTCGACGGCTGCCCGGTGGTGCGGAACCCCGCCACACCGGCGGTCGGCCTCGCGAACCCGGGCGGGTCGTGGCTGGTCGGGGCCTCTTCCTACGAGGGCAAGGTCGACCGGAGCTTCGCCGGGTTGCTGGGTGACGTGCGGGTGGTGGACCGGCCGCTGAACCCGCGCGAATTCATGCTGGGCTGAGGCCCTTGACAGCGGGTGGACAATAAAAAATCGACGTGCCTTCCGAGTAAAACAGGAAGATTCGTCGAATGTTCCGTCAGTCTAACCGCTGTGAGGGGAATTTGTCAAACCAGGGGTACGACGAGGAATTGCGGGCGGAGCGCGCGTACGTCGACGGGCTGTACGCGCGCCTCGACCGCGAACGCGACGAAGCGCGCGTCCGCTACGACCGCGCGCTCGGGGAACCGGGGACCACACTGGTGGAGCGGGACGCGGACGTGCGCGTCCGGGCGCGCGAGACGGTCCGGCTGAACGTCGCCGACAACGGGCTCTGCTTCGGCCGGCTGGACGCCCTTTCGGGCGAAACCAGCTACATCGGCCGGATCGGACTCTTCGACGGCGAAAACGACTACGAACCGCTTCTGCTGGATTGGCGGGCGCCGGCGGCGCGCCCGTTCTACGTCGCCACCGCGGCGACGCCGGAAAACATGCGCCGCCGTCGGCAGTTCCACACAATGGGGCGGAAAGTCGTCGATTTCACCGATGAGGTGTTCGGCCGGCCGGGTGACCACGAGCGCGGGGACGCGGCGTTGCTGGCGGCCGTCAACGCTCCGCGCGGCGAGGGCATGCGGGACATCGTCGCGACGATCCAAGCCGAGCAGGACGAGATCATCCGGCTCGGGCACCCGGGTGTGCTCGTCGTGGAGGGCGGGCCGGGCACCGGCAAGACGGCCGTCGCGCTGCACCGCGTCGCGTACCTGCTCTACACGCGGCGCGAACGGATGTCGCGCAGCGGCGTGCTGGTGGTCGGGCCGAGCCCGCTGTTCCTCGACCACATCGGCCGGGTGCTGCCCTCGCTCGGCGAGTCCGACGTCGTCTTCATGACCACCGGCGACCTCGTCCCGGGGCTGCGCGTGACCGCCGAGGACGCGCCGGAAGTGGCGCGGCTCAAGGGTTCCCTGAAGATCCTCGACGTGCTGAAGGCGGCGGTCGCCGACCGGCAGAAGGTGCCCGACGAACCGGTGCCGGTCGAGCTGGCCGACGTCACCGTCGACCTCGACGCCGCCGTCGCGGACGAAGCCCGGCTCGAAGCACGCCGGTCCGGGCTGCCGCACAACGAAGCCCGCGCGGTCTTCCGCGAGCACGTCGTGACGACGCTCGCCGCGCGGGCCGTCGCGCGGATCGGCGAAGGCTGGCTGACCAGCGAAGACCGTGGGGCGTGGGCTGGTCTGCGCGCCGACGTCCTCGACGAGCTGGCCGGGCACCAAGGCCTCGACGCCGCGCTCGCCGCGTTGTGGCCGGAGCTGACGCCGGAGACGTTGCTGGCGCCGCTGTACATGTCGCCGCGCCGGCTCGTGGCCGCCGGGGCCGATCCCGCGCTGTTCCGCGCGGACGGCGCGGCGTGGACGGTCTCGGACGTCCCGTTGCTCGACGAGCTGGTCGACCTGCTCGGCCGGGACGACTCGGCCGAACGCACCGCGGCCCGCCGGCAGGCGGAGGAGGACGCCGAGTACGCGGAAGGCGTCATGGATCTCATCAAGCTGGACCGCGAGGAGCTGGACGAAGACCTCGGTCTGGTCGCCACCGACCTGCTGTACGCCGAAGACCTCGCCGGCCGGTTCGTCGAGCGTGACGCGCGTGACCTCGCCGAACGCGCGGCGGCCGACCGCGACTGGACGTACGGGCACGTCGTCGTCGACGAGGCGCAGGAACTGTCCGAAATGGACTGGCGGGTGCTGATGCGGCGGTGCCCGAGCCGGTCGTTCACGATCGTCGGCGACCTGGCGCAGCGCCGGAGCGCGGCCGGGGCGACGGCGTGGGGGCCGGTGCTGGCGCCGTACGTCGCCGACCGGTGGGTGTACCGGGAGCTGACCGTCAACTACCGGACCCCGGCGGAGATCATGAGCGTCGCCGGCGCGCTGCTCGCGGAGTTCGCGCCGGCCGCGCGGCCGCCGGAATCGGTGCGCGCGTGCGGGATCCGGCCGTGGTCACGGCGAATCGCCGACGGCGAACTGCACGACGCGATCGACGAGTTCGCCCACGACGAAGCCGGTCGCGAAGGCACCAGCGTCGTCATCGGGCCGCCGGGCGTACCCGGTGCGGTTCCGCCGTCGGCGACCAAGGGCCTGGAGTTCGACGCCGTGCTCGTCGTCGAACCGGAGCGGATCCTGGCCGGCGGCGCGCGTGGCGCGGCCGAGCTGTACGTCGCGCTCACCCGCGCCACGCAGCGCCTCGGTGTGCTGCACCGGGAACCGCTGCCGGCGGTGTTGTCGGGGCTGGCCGAAGCGGGCGCGACCGCGCGCGCCGGCTACCGGCGGTTCCTGTAGCGGCCTCGTGAGTGAGAAACAGTGTTCAAACCCTGTTTCTCACTCACGAGCGGCTACGCCGTGAGCCGGCCCCAGGCGTAGTTCTGCTTGGCCAGCTTGAGGTAGACGAACAGCTCGGTCCCGGACACGCCGTCGATCTTGCGGATCTCCTCGCCCAGCACTTCGAGCATGTGGTCGTCGTCCCGGCAGACGAGTTCGGCCAGCAGGTCGTAGCGCCCGGCGCAGAGCACGACGTAGTGCACGTGCGCGAGCTCGGACAGCTTGTCCGCCACCTCGCGCGGATCAGCGCCGTCGACGCTGATCCCGACCATCGCCTGGCGCGTCAGATCGACGTTGACCGGGTCGGTCACCGCGACGATCTGCATGAGGTCGTCGCGCAGCAGCCGCTGCACGCGCTGGCGGACGGCTCCCTCCGAAAGCCCCACCGCCTTCGCGAGCGCGGTGAACGACGCGCGGCCATCCTGCTGCAGCAGGGCGATGAGCGATCTGTCCGTGTTGTCCAGTCCGCGCGCACGTGAATCGTCACCCATGCCGTCCCTCCCTGTGTTTCGGCATGTGATTTGTCAAGTGCGCAGCGTATCGAGACCTGACCAGAAAGCGAGACCCCTGCGGCAGCTTCACGTGATCCGGCGCCAGGATCGTGATTTGCCGAGGATTCGGTGGCGGAGAGGGAAACGCACGAGTCATTCCGAGGCGGTTTTGTGCGCCCGCGCACAGCCGGGCCCCCTCGCGGGGCCGCGCCGGGTAGCGTCTGGCGGCTCTGTCGTCTTTCGCAACCCCAGGAGGACCAACGCAATGACCGTGGCACTCGCCCCCGCCGTCCCGGAGAAGGGGCTGCGCGGTGGGGCGCTGGGCATGGTGTCGTCGATGGTCATCGGGATGTCGTCGACCGCGCCGGCGTACTCGATCGCGGCCACGCTCGGGCTGATCGTGCTGGCCGGCACCGGTTTCAAGGCGGCGGCGTTCGTGCTGCTCTCGTTCATCCCGGTGCTGTTCGTGGCGCTGGCCTTCCGGGAGCTGAACAGCGCGGAACCCGACTGCGGCACCAACTTCACGTGGGCGGCCCGCGCGTTCGGCGCGCACGCGGGGTGGTTCACCGGCTGGGTCGTCACGGTCGCCCAGCTGCTGGTGATGAGCAGCCAGTCCGCGCTGACCGGCCGGTACACGCTGCTGCTGTTCGGCGCGTCCGGCGCGGCGGACAACCGCTGGCTCACGACGGCGATCGGTGCCGCGTGGCTGCTGGTGCTGTGCTGGCTCTGCTACCGCGGCATCGAAGTGTCGGCGCGGGCGCAGTGGATCCTGCTCGGCGTGGAGCTCGTGGTCTTGGCGCTCTTCTCGGTCGTCGCGCTCGTCCGCGTCTTCGACGGCACGGCCGGCCCGCAGGCGTCGGTGCCGCGCCCGGACTGGCTGTGGCCCGGCGGGGTCGGCGCGGGGACGGCGGTCTCGGCGGTGCTGCTGGCCGTGTTCATCTACTGGGGCTGGGAAAGCTCGCTGTCGGTCAACGAGGAGTCGGCCGACCCGCGGCACGCGCCGGGCCGTGCCGCGGTGCTCTCGACCGTGCTGCTGGTGCTGAACTACCTGCTCGTCACGGTCGCCGCGCTGGCCTTCGCCGGCGTAGGCACTGAAGGGATCGGCCTGGGCAACGAGGCCAACTCCGACGACGTCCTCGCCGGGCTCGGCGGCGCGGTCTTCGGCGACGGCGCGGGCGGCAAGGTGCTGGGCGTGCTGCTGATCGTCTCGGTGCTCACGAGCGGCGCGGCCACCAGCCAGGCGACGATCATGCCCGCCGCGCGCACGACGTTGTCGATGGCCAGCCACGGCGCGCTGCCTCGCGTTTTCGGCCGGGTGCACCCGAAGTACCGGACGCCGTCGGTGGCCACCTGGACGTTCGGGCTCGTGTCCCTGGCGGCGTACGTGCTCCTGGCGCTGGTCAGCGACAACGTGCTGTCGGACTCGGTCGACGCGGTCGGGCTGACCATCGCGATCGAGTACACGATGACGGCGCTGGCCTGCGTCTGGGTGTTCCGCCGCACGCTGCTGGCGAGCGTGCGCAATTTCGTGCTGCGCGGGCTGCTGCCGTTCACCGGCGGGGTGTTCTTCCTGGCCGTGCTGGTGTTCGCGCTGGTGGAGTACGCGAAGCCGGACGCGGGCGAGACGACGGTGTTCGGCATCGGCGGGGTCGCGGTGATCGGCGTGGTGTCGATCGTGCTGGGGGTGCCGCTGATGTTCGCGGTGCACCGCGCGTGCCGCGAATTCTTCGCCGGCCGCCGGCTGCCGCGCGGGGTCGTGCGACGCGGCGGCGACGTCATCGAGCCGGTCTAAACCAGGTGGTCAACGCGATGACGCCGTCGGCTCGCAACAGCAGCGGACCGGCGTTCGTCACGCGGACGACGTCGACCCCGTACAGGAGATCCGCGAAGTACCTGTTCGCCCCGGGCAGGGCCGTCGCCGGGCTGCCTTCGTCGGGGCCGTGGCTCGAGTGGCTCGAAGGCGCGGGATTCGCGCTGCACACGGCGTTGCTCGCGCACCGCGACGGCGCCCGCGTCGCGCCGGCCGAGCGCGCGGTCGGGGTGCTGCACGACGCGGGCTTCCCAGACTCGGCCGTCGCCGTCCGACGGTCGAGGACGACTTCCGGTACGCGCTGGGTGTGCTGCTCGCGGGGCTCGCCGCGGTCAGCCCAAGTCGCGGCGGCTGAGGTCCTCCTCGGTTTCGCGGCGCACGAGCAGCGTTGCGACGCCGTCCTTCACCCCGACCAGCGGCGGGCGGCCGACCTGGTTGTAGTTCGACGCCAGCGAGTGGTGGTACGCGCCGGTGCACGGCACGGCCAGGAGGTCGCCGGCGCGCAGGTCGGCGGGCAGGCTGAGGCCGTCGGCCAGGACGTCGCCGGATTCGCAGTGCCTCCCGACGACCGTCATCGGGACGCGCTTTTCCTTGGAGCGCCGCCCGATCAGGCGCGTCGTGTACCGGGCGCCGTAGAGCGACGGGCGCGCGTTGTCGCTCATGCCGCCGTCGACCGCGACGAACGTGCGGCTGCCGCGCTTGACCGCGCACACCCGGTACACCGTGATCCCGGCCGGCCCGACGATCGCCCGGCCCGGCTCGATCGTCAAGCGGGGCATGGGGAAACCGTGCGCCGCGCATTCGTAGGCGAGGGCCACGCGCAGCCGTCGCGAGTAGCCGCCGAGGTCGAACGCGGGCTCGCCACCGACGTACGGCACCGCGTGCCCGCCGCCGAGGTCGAGCTCCCGCAGCGTGACGCCGTGGGTGTCGCGGAGCCGGACGAGCACTTCGGCCATCCGTCGCGCGGCGGCCTCGTACCGGTCGATCCTGGTCACCTGGGAGCCGATGTGGCAGTGCAGGCCCTGAAGTCGCAACCCGGGTTGCCTTTTCACTGCCTCGACGGCGGAGTCGACGTTGTCGGGTACGCCGTCGAGGAGCGAGAAGCCGAACTTCTGGCCTTCGGTGCCGGTGCTGATCGACGCGTGCGCCCCGGCCGCGACACCGGGCGTCACGCGGATCATCACCTGCTGCGCGCCGTGCGCGAGCGCGCCGAGCTGCTCGATCTCGTCGAGCGAGTCGACGACGATCCGCCGGACGCCGTACCCGAGAGCGGCCTTCAGATCTTCGGGCGTCTTCGCGTTGCCGTGCAGCAGCATCCGCTCCGCGGGGAAGCCGACAGCGCGCGCGACGGCGATCTCGCCCGCGGAGCAGGTGTCGAGCGACAACCCCTCTTCGGCGACCCAACGCAGTACGGACCGCGTACACAGCGCCTTGCTCGCGTACGCGACTTCGACGTCCGGCAGCGCTTCGCGGTACTCGCGGGCGGTGTCGCGGACCTGCTGCTCGTCGAGGAGGTAGGACGGCGTCCCGAAGCGGGCGGCGAGGTGGCTGACCTTCGCGCCGGCGAAGAGGAGTTCGCCGTCTTCGCCGATTCGGGTGCTTCGCGGCCAGACTCCTGGCTCGAGGTGATCGGCGGCTTCGCAGCCGAGGCTGGGAAGAAGCTCGCTGAGCGTCACGGGGTGCCTCCGGGCATCACGGCGGATCGGACTCGGTCAGGACACCGCTCTTCGGGCTGCCGGTGCTCACCCGTGAATGCGGTCCTGACGGGTTTCCCTCGGCCGCTGACGTGTTGTTAACGCGCGAGTAACTTCGGCCACACCCCGGTTGACCTGCGAAGAGCTGAATCTTCGCGCCGGATGGCGTCACACCGGGCATGGTTACCGACACGATGGACGAGACGGAGTTCGCCGAGCTGACCGAGCAGCACCGGCGGGAGCTGCGGGTGCACTGCTACCGGTTCCTGGGCTCGCTCGACGAGGCCGAGGACCTGGTGCAGGAGACGTTCCTGCGCGCTTGGCGCGGGCGTGCGGGGTACGCCGGACGGGCGAGCGTGCGGGCTTGGCTGTACAAGATCGCGACCAACGCGTGCCTGGACTTCCTGGAGCGGTCGCCGCGAGTGGTCCCCATTGTCGACTTGCCGACCGCGTCGGGTTCGCACCTGGCGCCCCGTCCCGCGGCGGCCGTGCCATGGCTGCAGCCGGCGCCGGACGATCTCCTCGAAGCCGCTATCTCGCGGGAGACGGTGGAGCTGGCGTTCCTCGCGGCCGTCCAGTACCTCTCGCCGCGGCAACGCGCGGTGCTCATCCTTCGCGACGTCGTCGGCTGGTCGGCGAAGGAGACAGCGACGGCGTTGTCGACAACCCCGGCTTCGGTGAGTAGCTCGCTTCAGCGGGCGCGGGCGGAGTTGAAGGAGCAGCTGCCTTCGCGGCGTACGGAGTGGCGTGCGTCTTCGAGCAGCGAAGAGCGCGAAGTGGTCGCGCGGTACATCTCCGCGTTGACGACGGCGGACGACGCGGCGATCGCGGCGGTGCTCAGCGAGGACATCCGGTGCAGCCACCAGCCGGGAGCGGGCGGCCACGACGGCCCCGAGCCGACTTGGTACAGCGGCCTGAACACGGTTCTCGAAGGCTGGGCGCCGGTCCTGCACGGGCCGCGGTCGATGGAGCTGCGGATGGTGCCGGTCCAGGCGAACGGCGGCCCGGCGGTAGCGACATACCTGCGCTTCGACGGCGAGTTCCGGGCGTTCGGGCTCAACGCGCTGCGGATCGCCGACGGGCGGGTGGCCGAGGTGACGACGTTCGTGCCGGCGGTGTTCGGGGCGTTCGGCCTGCCGGCGGTGCTGCAGGTGTAGCGGGAACGGTCAGGCGTCGCGGCCTGCCGAGGAGGCGGGCGCGTGCCCACCCGCCGTGCTGCCGGCAGCGCCGCGGCCTGCCGAGGAGACAGGACCGGTGCCCGCCCGCCGTGCTGCCGGCGGCGGCGCGGCTTGCCGAGGAGGCACACCGGTGGGCGCGCCTACTGACCGTGCTGCCGGCGGCGCCGCGGCTTGCCGCGTGCGGCCGGGAGTGCTTCTGCCGTCCCAAGCCGCACGCGCAGCCACGTCCCCTGAGCAGCGCGGTCAGTCCGTCTTGTGGTCCGCCACCGTGCCGCAGACGCAGCCGCGGTCGGTTCCGTGGCCGGCCTCGGTTGCCGCGCAGTAGCGGCGGGCGATCGCGTCGTGCGTGCCGAGCGGGTGGGGGCAGCTCGGGCAGCGCGTGCCGGATCGCGACGTCTCAGGCGCGTCGGGCACCGGGGCCGTCATGCCGCCACCCGCGGCTTCCGCAGCGGTTCGCTCGCGTCGTGGAGGTGCTGGAGCACGTACCCGTACGAGCGCGCCCAGCCGCACTGGGCGTACGAAATCCCGTGCCGCTCGCAGAACTCGCGGACGATCACCTGTGCGTGCTTGAGGTTCGGCCGGGCCATGCTCGGGAACAGGTGGTGCTCGATCTGGTAGTTCAGCCCGCCGAGCGCGAAGTCGACGACCCGGCCGCCGCGGATGTTGCGCGAAGTCAGGACCTGCTTGCGCAAGAAGTCGAGCTTGTGCCCGGTCGCGAGCATCTCCATGCCCTTGTGGTTGGGCGCGAACGAGCAGCCCATGTACAGGCCCCACAGGAACTGGTGCACCAGGATGAAGATGATCCCGGTCAGCGGCGACAGCACGATGAACACCGCGGCGAGGTACGCCACGAGGTGCGCGATCAGCAGCGCCGACTCCAGCTTGCGGCGCCGGATGTCCTTGCGCAGCAACGCTTTCACGCTCGATACGTGCAGGTTCAGGCCTTCGAGCAGCAGCAGCGGGAAGAACAGGAACGCCTGGTACTTCGCCACCCAGCGCAGGAAACCGCGCTTCTGCGCGCTCTGCGCCTTGCTGAACGCGAGCGCGGCGATGTCGACGTCCGGGTCCTCGTCCTCGTGGTTGGGGTTGGCGTGGTGGCGCGCGTGCGTGCCGATCCACCAGCCGTAGCTCAGCCCGGTCAGTCCACCGTGGACGAAGCCGGTGGCGTCGTTCGCCCGACGGCTGCGGAAGATCTGCTTGTGCCCGGCGTCGTGGCCGATGAACGACAGCTGCGCGAACATCATCGCGAAGAAGGCCGCGAGGAACAGCTGCCACCACGAGTCGCCGAGGTAGGCGAACGCGACCCAGCCGCCGCCGAACGCGGCGAGGTTGAGCCCGATGCGCACCGCGTAGTACCGCCGGCGCCGGCGGAGGAGTCCCGCGTCCTTGATCAGCCGGGACAGCTCGGCGAAGTCGCTGCCGGCCGTGGCGGGGGTGTCCGGAACCTGGGTGGAAGTCATCGGCGTCACCGCTCTGGCTAAGTCTCAAAGGCTTGTCCAGCAACGGTTTCCGGCCCCGACGGGGTCCGGGTCCGGTCCGGGAAAAGGGCACTGGGGCCTGGTCGCGGTGGGCACCGCGTCCTGTGCTCAGCCTCCCATCCCGCCGCCTCCATGGCAATTCCCCACGGCCTGCCGAAGAGGTGTACAGTCAGCCACATCGGGATGAAAGGTGACTTACCACACACCCGAAACTTTCCGGCCGGGCAGCTCCGGCCGGAGGACAGGAGCCGAGTCCGGGTCCGAACCCGCTCGTACGCAACCGTGTCGGCCGATCGGCCGGCGAGCAGCCGCCCGTAGTCGCGCAGAGCGACGCCCGAGGCGCCCAATTGGGTTGCTACAGCTCGTTTTTTCCGGCACGACTCCGGTCATCAGGTGGCTCGTCGGCGAGCCGGACTTCGGCGTCACCGCGCTCCGGCGTGCCGACGAGCCGCCACCTTCACGAAAGCCCCCAGGACGAAAGCAGTCCGAAGAGCCGTTCGCGTTCGGCCCCCGTCAGCAGCCGGCTCGGCGGCCGGACGTCGGGGCGGCAGAGGCCGAGCTGGCCGAGCGCGTCCTTGACCACGCTGACGTTGTTCGCGTTCCCGTTCGCGGCGCGCAGCTCCTCGAACGGCCGGATCCGCTCCCACACCGCCATCGCCGCCGGATAGTCCCCTGTGGACAGTGCGCGGAACATCTCCAGCGAGATCGCCGGGTCGACGTTCACCAGGCCCGACGTGAACCCGGTCGCCCCGACGGCGAAGTAGCCGGGCGCCGAGAGCTCGGCCAGTCCCGCGATCCACACGAACCGCTCGAAGCCGGCGTCCCGCGCGACCGAACCGAACCGCACCGGGTCGGGCACGGCGTACTTGACGCCGATGACGTTCGGCGCGGCCTCGCCCAGCGCCCGCAGCTGGTCGCCGGCGATCGCCGGGTTGCGGACGTAGAGCACCACACCGAGTTCGGGCACCGCGGACGCGATCGCGGCGTGGTAGTCGACCCAGCCGTCGCCGGAGACGTACGGGTGCACGGGCTGGTGGATCATGATCATGTCGGCGCCGGCGTCCCGCGCGTGCGCGGCGGCCCGCGTCGCCGAGGTGACGTCGTGACCGATGCCGGCGAGCACACTGGCCCGGCCCGCCACGGCTTCGACGGTGACCTCCAGGCACTGCCGGGCTTCCGCCGCGTCCAGCGCGTAGAACTCGCCGGTGTTCCCGTTCGGCGTCACGACCTCGATGCCGCCGGTGACCAGCCGGTCGACGAGTTTCGCGTACGTCTGCCCGTCGACGGCGCCCTCGGCGTCGAACGGCGTGACCGGGATGGCCACGACCCCGGACAGCCGCCGCCTCTGCTGCTCGAACGTCATCGGGTTCCCTTCGTCTCGGTGCTGTGCTCACCCGGCAGCCCGAGGGCGACCCGGTCGAGGAAATCCGTGATGTGCCGGCGCAGCAGGTGTTCGGCCTGCCGGGCGTTCCCGCTCTCGGCGGCGGCCAGGATCGACCGGTGCTCGGCCGCCTCGCCCTGCCACGTCGGGCTGAAGCCCCAGCCGGTGACGGTGATCAGCGCGGCCTGGTCGCGCAGGCTGTCGAGGACGTCGACCAGCAGCGGGTTCCCGCACCCGGCGTAGAGCGCGCGGTGGAACAACCGGTTGGTCAGGCTCGCTTTCGCGCGGTCGGCGGCGTCCGCGCCGGTCTCGACGGCGGCCAGCACCTGCCGCGCGTCGGCGAAGTCCGCCCCGCGCTCGACAGCGCGTCGGACGGCTTCGGGCTCGAGAAGCGCGCGCAAGTCGTACACCGCGTACGCGCTCTCGGCGTCCATGACCCGGACCGAGGCCCCCTTGTACGTGCTCATCGTGACCAAACCGGAACCGGCGAGGATCCGCAGCGCTTCGCGCACCGGCGTCTTCGACACCCCGAGCAGGGCGCCCACCTCGGCCTCGACGAGCGTTTCGCCCGGCCCGAACTCGCCGCTCAAGATCGCTTCTTTGATCGCGTCGCGCACGAAATCCGTCCGCGAGACGGGCGGCGGCGGCCTCCTGGCCGAAGAAGTGCTCGCCACTGGCATGTCCGATCTGATATACGATGCGACATACAACATTATCATGGACCCAGGGAGCAGCCATGCAGCGTCGCACCGGCTTCCGATTCCGACGAGTGCTGCTGGCGGCGAGCCTCGCCGCCAGCCTGGCGGCCTGTGGCGCGCCCGGCGGGGGCGGCGGCCAGGCGGCGGATCCCTCGGCCGTGCCGGACAAACCGAGCAAGCCCGTCGACCTGAACATCCTCGACGTCGCGGGCAACCTGCAGCTCACCAAGCAGATGATCGAGAACTTCAAGGCCGCGCACCCGGAAGTGCTCTCGAAAGTCACGTACTCGACGGCGCCCGCGCCGAGCATGGCGGGCAAGCTGAAGGCCGAGCAGGACGGCGGCGTCGCCCAGACGCACCTGGTTCTCAGCGGCACGGACGGCCTGTCCGCCGGCATCGCGAACGGCACCCTGGCAAAGGTCCTCCCGGACTTCTCGAGCCGGTTCCCGAACCTCATGCAGAACTACCTCGAGCCCGCGGCGAAGATGCAGGAGCTGGCCAACGGCTACGGCGTCGAGGTCGTCTACTACCCGTCCGGCCCGCTGCTGGAGTTCAACCCCGGCGCGGTGCCTGCCGCGCCCGCGTCCCCGCAGGAGCTGCTCGACTGGGCCAAGGCGCACCCGGAGAAGTTCCAGTACGCGCAGCCGTCGAACTCCGGCCCGGGCCGGACGTTCCTGATGGGCCTGCCGTACCTGCTCGGTGACAAGGACCCGAAGGACCCGGACAAGGGCTGGGACAAGACCTGGGCGTTCCTGCAGGAGCTGGGCAAGTACGTGAAGTACTACCCCTCCGGGACCACGGAGACCATGAAGAACCTGGCGTCCGGCTCGGTGGACATGATCATGTCGACGACCGGCTGGGACATCAACCCGCGCAAGCTCGGCACGGTGCCCAACACGGTCAAGACCGCGATCATGCAGCCGATGCACTGGGTCACCGACGCCCAGTACGCCCTGATCCCCAAGGGTCTCTCGCCCGACCAGGAGTCGGCGATCCTGCAGCTGATCGCGTGGATGCTCAAGCCCGACCAGCAGGCGATCGCTTACGACGACGGCTACTTCTACCCCGGCCCGGCGGTCAAGGACGTCACCCTGCAGATGGCGCCGCAGAAGAGCCAGGACACGATCAAGCAGTTCGGGCGCCCGGAGTACGAGCAGTGGATCGCGCAGTACCCCAAGGAGACCTCGCTGCCGGCCGAGCAGCAGGTGAAGGCGTTCGACAAGTGGAACCAGCTGGTCGGCGGCTCGAAGGTCGGCAAGAAGTGACGTTCGCGCAGCTGCGGCTGGACGGCGTCTCGCGCAGCTTCGGCACCGCGAACGCCCTGAGCGGCCTCGACCTCGCCATCGCCCGCGGCGAGTTCGTGGCCCTGCTCGGGCCGTCCGGCTGCGGCAAGTCGACCGCGCTGAACTGCCTGGCCGGCCTGCTGCCCCTGACGGGCGGCAGCATCTGGCTCGACGACACCCGCATCGACGGGCAGCCCCCGGAGCAGCGCGGGTTCGGGATGGTGTTCCAGAACTACGCGCTGTTCCCGCACATGTCGGTCCGCGCCAACGTCGGCTTCGGCCTCAAGATGCGCAAGGTAGGCCGGGCCGACGCCCGCCGGCGCGTGGATGAGGCCTTGCGCCTGGTCCAGCTTGCCGACCACGCGGCGAAGTTCCCCGCGCAGCTGTCCGGCGGACAGCAGCAGCGCGTCGCCATCGCCCGGGCCGTGGTGCTCGAGCCACCGGTGGTCCTGATGGACGAGCCACTGTCCAACCTGGACGCCAAGCTCCGCCTCGAGATGCGGATGGAGATCCGCCGCCTCCACCAGACGCTCGGCCTGACCACGGTGTACGTCACCCACGACCAGGAGGAGGCCCTCTCGCTGGCCGACCGCCTGGTGGTGCTGCGCGAAGGCGCGGTGCAGCAGATCGGCACCCCCGAGGAGGTGTACGCCCAACCGGTCAACAGCTACGTCGCGTCCTTCATGGGCTACCGCAACCTCCTGGACGTGACGGTCACCGGAACCGCCGGCGCTTCGGTCACTGTGGAAGGCGCGGGAGTCCGCCTGACCGGCCGCGGCTCGCTCACCGAGGGTCCGGCCGAGGTGGCGATCCGCCCGGAGGACTTCATCGTCGGCGACGGCGCGGAGAACGCCCTCGACGTCACCGTCGAGATCGTCGAGTACCACGGCCGCGAGCTGTCGGTCTCGGCCCGCCTCGAGAGCGGCGTGCCGGTGTACTTCCGGACCGACAAGCGCCTCGCCCCCGGCGACACCACGCGGATCGGCGTCCCGGCCGAACGCGTCCTGGTGTTCGAGCCATGACGGCCGTCGCGAGTGCCCGCCCGGCACTGCGCCACCGCCTGGCCGAACGCGGCATCGACCGCACCCTGCTCCTCCTGGTGCCCGGCCTGCTGGTCACCGCCTGCCTGTTCCTGTACCCCTTCCTCTACGGCCTCCAGTTGTCCTTCGCCCCGCGCCAGGGTGGCGTCTTCGCCAACTACGCGCGCTTCTTCGGCGACCCCTACCTTCGCGACACCATCTGGACGACGCTCGGCATCGCGCTGCCCGCGACGTTCATCAACGTGCTCGCCAGCATCCCGATCGCGTACGTGATGCGCGGCCGCGTCCGCGGCAAGCGCCTCCTGACCACGATCCTCGTCGTGCCGATCACGCTCGGCACGGTGCTCACCGCGCAGGGCCTGATCATGTACGGCGGTCCGGCGGGCTGGCTGAACAAGGTGCTCACCGTTCTCGGCATCACCGACGAGCCGCTCCCGCTGATCCACAACTACACCGGCGTGCTGCTGTCCCTGGTGATCACCGGCTTCCCGTTCTCCTTCCTGCTGACGTTGTCCTACCTCTCGGGCATCGACCCCTCGCTGGAGAAGGCGGCCGCGACGCTCGGCGCCAACGGAGTCCAGCGCTTCCGTCGGATCACGCTGCCCCTGCTGGCTCCCGGCCTGGCGATCACCTTCTGCCTTTCGTTCGTCATGGCGTTTTCGGTCTTCCCGAGCGCGCAGCTCGTCGGCGACCCCGCGAACGAGACCCGCGTCATCTCGATCGCCGCCTACCACGCCGCCTTCGAGGAGTACGACTACTCGATGGGCTCGGCCGTCGCGATGCTCATGGCGGTGGTCATGCTGATCGTGATCGGCCTGGTCATGGCGTGGCGCGGCACGCTGTTCCGCGGAGCGACCGGAGGCAAGGGATGACCGGTTGGGTCGCGCGTCCCGGACGTTGGGTCGTCTGGACCATCGTCGCGTTCTTCTTCGTCAACCTCGCCGGCGTCGTGCTCTCGGTCGTCGTCGACTCGTTCGGCAAGCAGTGGTTCGGCACCCGGCTCCCGGACGGCTTCACCACCCACTGGTACGCCGACGCCTGGCGCGAGTTCGGCCTGTCCGACGTCCTCCTCACCACGGCGATCGTCGCCTTGGTGGTGATCGCCGTGTCGGTGGCGGTCGGCGTCCCGGCCGCCTACGCGCTGGCCCGCCGCTCGTTCCCCGGCAAGCGCCTGGTGATGCTGCTGTTCGTGCTGCCGATCCTGATCCCTCCCATCACCTACGGCATCCCGCTGGCCACCGTGCTCTACAAGTTCCACCTCGCCGGCACGATCACCGGCGTCATCCTCGCCAACCTGGTGCCGTCGGTGCCGTTCGTCGTGCTGACCATGACGCCGTTCATCGAGCAGATCGACCCGAAGATCGAAGCCGCCGCGCGCATGTCCGGCGCGCGCACGGTCTCGGTGTTCACCCGGATCCTCGGCCCGCTGCTGCTGCCGGGGATCCTGGCCGCCTCGATCCTCGTGCTGGTCCGGACGGTCGGCATGTTCGAGCTGACGTTCCTCACCGCCGGCCCGGACTCGACGACCCTCGTCGTGGCGCTCTACAACTCCGTGTTCGCCGCGGGCATCCGGGCCAACCAGTCGGTCGACGCCATGGCGACCATCTACACCGCCTCCATGCTCGTGCTCCTCCTCGTCGCGTTGCGGTTCGTGAACCCGACCCAGCTCGTCACCCGGATCCGGGAGGAGACCTAGCTCGTTCGCTCATGCGTTCGACTCTATCGCGGAAAATCGAACGCATGATCGACACGATCGAGCGAACTCGCAGGTCTTGCGCCTCCCCCGAGGGGAGCTGCCACGCTTGCGGCATGCGGTATTCGATCGGCGAACTCGCCCACCGGACCGGGCTGACCGTCAAGGCTGTCCGGTTCTACTCGGATCGCGGCCTCGTGCCGCCGTCCGGGCGCAACACCGCGGGCCAGCGCCGTTACGACGACGCCGCGCTCGCCCGGCTCGACGTCATCCGGGTCCTCCGCGACCTCGGTGTCGACCTCGCCACGATCCGGCGGGTGATCGACGGCGAGACCACCGTCGCGGAGGTGGCGGCGGAGCACGCCGCCGCGGTGGAGGTGCAGATCGGCGTGCTGCGCCGGCGAAGGGACGTGCTGAACGCGGTGGCGGACCGTGGCTCGTGCCCCGGGGAAGCGGGTCTCTCGCACCAACGGGCCCTGCTGTCCGAAGTGGAGCGGCAGTGCCTGATCGGCGACTTCCTCGCCGACGCGTTGGGTGATCGTCCCGAGCTGGCGGGGATCGCCCGGACCCTGACCCCGGACCTGCCCGAGGACCCCACCCCCGAGCAGGCCGAGGCGTGGCTCGAGCTGGCTGTGCTGATGCGGGACACGGAGTTCCGCGCGAACCTGCGCCGGTTCGCGGACCGTCATGAAGCCGGGTTGCGTCGTGACCTGGCGGCCGAGGTGCGGGCCGCCGTCACCCCGGCCGTCGTGACCGGGATCGTGCCGAAGTCCCCGGCGGCGAAGGCGATCGTCGACGGGTTGGGACGCGATCCCGATGAGCTCCGGGAATGGCTCGGCGTCGCCAACGATCCGCGCCGCGAGCGCTATATGCAGCTATTGGGGGTGATCAACGGCTGGGCGGCACCGGAAAGCCTGGCTCCCGCCTTCGACTGGCTGGCCGAGGCCATGGCGGCCTGACCGCCTCCAGGATCGATGCCAGCGCGTCCTCGACCGGTTGGGCGTCCACTCGGCGTCCGTCGCGCAACCGCAGGGAAAGCTGCCCGGCGGCGGCCTCCCGCGGTCCGATCACGGCCTGGAAAGGCACCAGCCGGCCGTCCCGGATCCGCGCGCCGAGGCTGCCTTCGGAGGCGACCTCGACTCGCAGGTCGTCGCAACTGTCCAAAAGCGACTGCGCGTAGGGGAGTTCGTCGGCGGACAGCGGCAGCAACCGCAGCTGCACCGGCGACAGCCAGGCCGGGAAGGCGCCGCCGTGCACTTCGAGGAGCTGCGCCACCGCGCGTTCGACGCTGCCGATGATGCTGCGGTGCACCATGACCGGCCGGTGCTTCGCGGCGTCCGCGCCCACGTACTCGAGGCCGAACTGCTCGGGCATGTGGAAGTCGATCTGCACGGTGGACAGGGTCGACTCGCGTCCCGCGCTGTCGATGACCTGGACGTCGATCTTGGGGCCGTAGAAGGCCGCTTCGCCCTCGACCGCGTCGTACGGGAGGCCGTCGAGGACCGAACGCAGGATGCCCACGGCGTGCTCCCAGTTCCCGGGGACGTACTTCCCGCCGGCGCCGGGCAGGGAAAGCCGGTAGCGGGCCGGGCTGATGCCGAGGGCTTCGTACGCCTGCCGGATCAGGGCCAGCGCGGCGGCCGCCTCGGCTTCGACCTGGTCGGGGGTGCAGAAGATGTGCGCGTCGTTGAGCTGGATCGCGCGCACGCGGCTCAACCCGCCGAGCACACCGGAAAGCTCGCTGCGGTACATCCCGCCGATTTCGGCGATGCGCAGCGGCAGCTCGCGGTAGCTGCGGCCGCGGGAACGGTAGATCAGCGCGTGGTGCGGGCAGAGGCTCGGCCGCAGCACGAGCTGCTCGCCGCCGACGTCCATCGGCGGGTACATGTCGTCGCGGTAGAGCGACCAGTGGCCGGAGATCTCGTACAGCTCCCGTTTGCCGAGGACGGGGGAATTGACGTGCCGGTACCCCGCGCGGCGTTCGAGACCGCGGACGTACTCCTCCAGGCTGTGGCGGACGATGGCGCCGTCGGGCAGCCAGTAGGGCAGGCCGGCGCCGATGAGCGGGTCGGTGCCGAACAGGCCGAGCTCGCGGCCGAGCTTGCGGTGGTCGTGCATTGTGGACTCCTCGTGGACGGCGAGGCGGAGCACCACAAGACGAAAGCCCGGGGCGACCGCCCCGGGCTTTTCGCGAACATGGATCAGCGCGCCGGGACACTCTCCGGCGTCGTCGTGTTCGCTGCGCGCTTCATGTTTTCAACAGTAGCCGCGCTCGCCAGTCATTTTCGCGGAGCCAGGAACAGCTCCAGCTGCTCGACGACGAACGCGTGGTCGTCGGCCTGCGGGAGCCCGGAGACGCCGACCGTCCCGACCGGTCCGACGCCGCGGACGAGCACCGGGAACACCCCGCCGTGGGCCGCGTACTCGTCCGGGTCCAGCCGGGAGTCCGCCTCGAACGAGCTGCCCTTCGCGCGGAACTGCGTACCCACGTAGAACGAGCTGTGGCCGTAGCGGTCGACCACGCGGCTCTTGCGGTCGATCCACGCGTCGTTGTCCGCGGACGTTCCGGGCAGGGCCGCGTGGAAGAGGCGCTGGCCGCCGCGGCGGACCGAGACCGTCACCGGCAGCCCGCGCTCCCGCGCCGCGGTCAGCAGCTGGGCGCCGAGAGCGAGCGCCGTCTCGTTGTCGAACTGGGTGAACTGGAGACGTTCTTCCTGGTCAGCGAGCTGGGCGAGGCGATCGGCTTCGGTCATCCACCCATTAAATCAACAGTGTTGTTTAATTGCCAGTGAACTCGGTCAGGGACAGCACGTTGCCGTCCGGGTCGTGGAACCACGCGATCCGCCCGCCGGGCGTGGTCCAGATTTTGTCGGTGTCCTGTGGCAGCGTGTCGAACGTGAGGAACTCCACGCCCCGGTCGCGCAGGCCGGCCACCGCGCCGCGGATGTCGGCGACCGCCCAGCCGAGCACCGTGAACGGCTGGGGCGTGAACTCGGCCACGGCGGTGACGCGCAGCATGGTCGCGCCACTGCGGAACACGCACGCAAAGGGGGTCTGCTCGATGAACTCGAGCCCGGCGACATCCGTGTAGAAGGCACGCGAACGTTCCAGGTCGGTCGACGGTGCGAAGGCGACCAGTTCCGCTGAAGCGAGCATGGCTCCACCTCTCTCTCGGCGGCGACCGTACCCGGTCCGCTGACGTGGGAAAACCTCGTGCGAGGAGGCAGGCATGAGCCGCATCCGGCGGCGCACGGTGCTCGGCGGCGCGGCCGCGGCCACCGTCGCCGGGTCGCTGACGGCCTCGTGCGCCGCCCCGGCGCGGAAGGGGACGATCGAGGACGTCCGCCACGTCGTGGTGCTGATGCAGGAGAACCGGTCGTTCGACCACTACTACGGCACCATGGCCGGCGTACGCGGCTTCGGCGACCGCGCGGCCCTGCGGGACGTCTTCCGCCAGCGCGGCAAGGGTGCGCCGGTGCTGCCGTTCCGGGTCGACACGTCCGTTGTGGACGGCCAGGACCTCGGCGAGCTGCCGCACGACTGGAACAGCACGCACCGCGCGTGGAACGGCGGCGCGTACGACGCCTGGGTCGCCGCGAAGAGCCCCATGACGATGGGGTACTTCACGCGCGAAGACATCCCGTTCCAGCGCGCGCTGGCGAGCGCGTTCACGCTGTGCGACCACTACTTCTGCTCGATCCAGGGCCCGACGCAGCCGAACCGGCTGTTCCACTGGACCGGCACGATCGACCCGGACGGCGTCGCCGGCGGCCCGGTCACGCACAACTTCCCGGACTACGAGCCGTCGTTCCGCTGGACGACCTACCCCGAACGGCTCGAGTCCGCCGGGGTCACGTGGCGGATCTACGCGAACGACGAGGAGCGCGGCGTCCCCGAGCACTTCGTCGGCGACTTCGGCGACAACCCGCTGTGGCTGTTCCAGAACTTCCACGACTCGCTGTACTCGATGGACCCGGTGAAGCAGCGGCTGGCCGAGCGCGCGAACCTGCGCACGAAGCTGCTGCCCGACTCGGGGAAGGGCAAGGAGCTCGACCACGTGCTGGCCGAGTTCCTCGCCGACTGCGCCGCGGGGACGCTGCCCGCGGTGTCGTGGGTCGTCGCGCCGTACGGCTACTGCGAGCACCCCGCCGCCCGCCCGGTCGACGGCGCCGCGTACGTCCAGCGGATGCTGAAAGCGTTGTGGGACAACCCTTCGCTGTGGGAGTCGACGGTCGTCTTCATCAACTACGACGAGAACGACGGCTTCTTCGACCACGTCGTCCCGCCGACGCCGCCACCCGGGACCCCGGGCGAGTACCTGCCGGGCCACCGGCCCGAGAGGGGCGGGGCGTCCGGCGCGCCGCTGCCGATCGGGCTGGGGCCGCGCGTGCCGATGACCGTCGTCTCGCCGTGGAGCCGCGGCGGCTGGGTGAACTCGCAGGTCTTCGACCACACGTCGGTGCTGCGCTTCCTCGAGACGTGGACCGGGGTGCGCGAGCCGAACATCTCGGCCTGGCGCCGGGCCATCTGCGGCGACCTGACCAGCTGTTTCGACTTCCGCACGCACGACACGACCATCCCGCTGCTGCCGGACGCGGACGCGTTGCGCGCCACCGCCGATCGGACGCAGCCCCGGCTCCCGAAGCCCGGGCTGGGGCCGGGCGCGCTGGTGCAAGACCCCGGCACGGCGAAGGCGCGCCCGCTGCCGTACCAGCCGGTCGCCTGGGTCACGGCCGGGCCGGGCGCACTGAGCCTGCACCTGGCCAACCACGGGACGCAGACGCTGCAGCTGGCTGCGTACGCCTACCACGCGGGCGGAGCGTCACAACGCTTCGACGTCGGCCCGAAGACCGAGCTGACCGGCGAAGTCGCGTACGCCGAGTCGTACGACATCGCCATCCACGGCCCGAACGGCTTCGTCGTCGAGGCCTCCGGCCAAGCGGGCCTCGACGCCTCCGTCGCCTTCACACCGGCGCCCGCGCTGCGCGTCACGGTGACCAACAGCGGTCCGGCGCCGGTCGCGCTGAACGACGTCACGATCGCGCCGGGGGCTTCGCACGACTACCCGGTGCCGACGCGGAACGGCTGGTACGACCTCACGCTGGAGGCGCCGGGGTGGCGCCGCCGCTTCGCCGGCCACCTGGAGGATGGGCGCCCTTCGCGAACCGGTCCCTAGCGCAGGGCGTCCAGCGCGAACGCGGCGAGCATCGCGACGCCGCTCGGCATCGCGTCCTCGTCGAAGAGCACGCGGTTGGAGTGGTTCGCGGCCGCTTCGGCGGGGTCGACGCCGGGCGGGCAGGCGCCGAGGAACGCGTACGCGCCTTGGACGCGTTGCAGGACATAGGAAAAGTCCTCGGCGCCCATGAGCGGGTCGGCGAGCAGCTCGACGTTGTCCCGGCCCAGCACCTCCGCGCCGAGCCGCAGGACCTCGGCGGCGACGCGGTCGTCGTTCACCGTCACTGGATAGCCCGGCTCGACGTCGGCGACCACGCGGCAGCCGTACGCCGCGCCGACCTGCTCGCACACCTTGGGCAGCTCGGCGCGGACCAGCGCGCGCGTCTGCTCGGACAGCGTGCGGATCGTGCCTTCGAGCTCGGCGGTCTCCGGGATGATGTTGGTCGTCGTGCCGGCCTGGATCCGGGTCACCGAGAGCACGGCGGGGTCGAACACGCTGACCCGGCGCGTGATCATCGTGTGCAGCGCCCCGACCATCGCGGCGGCGGCGGGCACCGGGTCGATCGTGTGCTGCGGCGCCGAGCCGTGGCCGCCCTTGCCGGTGACGCGCACGTGGAACGAGTCCGCCGACGCCATCAGCGGGCCCGGCCGCACCTGCAGCAGCCCGCTGCGCGCGTTGGCGAGGATGTGCACGCCGAACGCGCGCTCGACCCGCGTCCCGGCGGCGTCGAGCACGCCTTCGTGGATCATGAAGCGGGCGCCGTGGTGGCCCTCCTCGCCCGGCTGGAACATGAACACGACCGAGCCGGCCAGCTGATCCTTGCGCTCGGCGAGCAGCCGGGCCGCCGACGCCAGCATCGCCACGTGCGTGTCGTGCCCGCACGCGTGCATCGACTCTTCGTCCTCGGACGCGAAGTCGAGCCCGGTCTCCTCGGTCAGCGGCAGCGCGTCCATGTCGCCGCGCAGCAGCACCGCCGGGCCGGGCTTCCCGCCGCGCAGGACGGCTGTCAGCGACGTCGTGGCCTTGCCTTCGGTGATCTCCAGCGGCAGGCCGTCGAGGGCCTCCCGGATCGCCGCCTGGGTACGCGGCAGGCGGAGTCCCTGCTCCGGGTGGCGGTGCACGACGCGCCGGAGCGCGACCGTGCGGTCCTGCAGCGCCCGCGCGTCGTCGAGGAGGCCGGCGAACGGCGTGCCGGGCAGGGTGGGCAGGTCAGTGGGGCCGGTCATGGTCCCGATAGTGCCCCATGCGGCGCTTCGGGCGCACCGTGCGTGCGTTCGGTCGAGCGGCGGAATACGGTGTGCGCATGGCGGTGGATGAGCCGGTCACGGGCTTCGCGGTAGCCGTGGTCCGGGAAGACGGTCGATGGCGGTGCAGCGCGCTCGACCCGGGGGCGTTGACCGAGCTCGACGCGGCGATCACAGAACTGGGCAAACTACGTTCCACCGGCGCGTCCTTCGGGCTGCTGGCGGTCGACGACGAGTTCTTCGTCATCGTCCGCCCGAGTCCACGGGGGCCCTCGCTGCTGCTCTCGGACGCGGCGGCGGCGCTGGACTACGACATCGCGGCGGACGTCCTCGACGTCCTGCGCGTCGATCCACCGGACGAGGAGGACGACTCCGTCTGGCCCGAGGGCGACCTGGCGATCCTCGCCGACCTCGGGCTGCCGGGACCGGAGCTGGAGGTCATCGTCGGCGAGGTCGACCTCTACCCGGACGAGCAGCTGCAGATGGTCGCGCAGCGGTGCGGGTTCGGCAGCGAGTTCGCCAAGCTCCTGGACGAGCTCTGAGACGGCTGTCCGACACCGAGGCCGTGGAGGCCGCGCTGGAGGCAGCGCGGGCTCCGGGCGCGGACGTGCCGATCGGGGCGGTCGTGTTCGGCCCCGACGGCGTCCCCCTGGCGGCGGCGCGCAACGCGCGCGTCGAGCTGGGCGACCCGACGGCGCACGCGGAGATCCTCGCGCTGCGCGCGGCGGCGGCCGTAGTCGGCGACGGCTGGCGCCTGGAGGGCTGCACGCTGGCGGTGACGCTGGAGCCGTGCACGATGTGCGCGGGGGCGCTGGTGCTCGCCCGCATCGCGCGGCTGGTGTTCGGGGCGTGGGAGCCGAAGACGGGCGCGGTGGGGTCGCTGTGGGACGTCGTGCGTGACCGCCGTCTCAACCACCGCCCGGAGGTCCACGGCGGCGTGCTGGTCGAGGAGTGCGCCGCCGTCTTGGAGACGTACTTCGCTACGCGTCGCTGATTTTTGGGTACTCCTCCGGTATGACGATGAAGCACAAGATCCAGCAGGCAATGGGCAGTGCTCGCGAGAAGGCCGGCGAGGTGACCGGCAACCGCCGTCTGGAGGCATCGGGCCGGGCGCAGAAGCGGTCGGCCCAGTTCCGCTCGGCGGTCGACGACGTCCGGGTGCGAGCGGGTCGCGCGGTGCGGGAAGCGCAGGTCAGGCTCCGGTCGGGCCGCCGTATCGACCCCTCGTGAGGCAGCGGCGGGCCCTCGGGTATTGTTCTCGGCGGTGGCGTGTCCGAGCGGCCGAAGGAGCACGACTCGAAATCGTGTGACGGCTAATCCCCGTCCGTGGGTTCAAATCCCACCGCCACCGCTTTCACTCGGACCCCCGGTCAGCCCAGCTGGCCGGGGGTTTGGTCGTCTGCGGGGCAGTGCCCGCCGACGAGGCGGCGAAGATCCGGTGGGTACGCTCCGGCTTCGACCACGATCGTCGTGAAGATGCCTTGGTAATAGCGGTCTGGAAAGTACTCGAAGCCGTCTTCGTCGACCATCTTCCAGTGCACCTCAGCGGTTCCCGGCAGGATGTGCGCCTTCAGCGGAACCAAGATGTCGACGGTCTCACCGGGGTTCGTGTCGGCGATCCGTACCTGGACAGGCGAGCTCGGAATGCCCAGTCCGCCCGGTGCGCCGAGCCGACGGAGGAAACGGCCTGACCACGGGACAGTGCCGCTGTTGCGGAGCCGCCACACCTTTTCGAACCTGAACCCCGGCGGCATCACAGTTCCGTCGGGAACGGTCACGTCGGCGACGAACGTCGACTCATCACCGTCGAGCGGGTAACCGGGCCGGTCGCGGCGGGCCTGGGGGCGTCTCCTCGGGCCGGCCACGGTCTCCACGTACGCCGACCACAGCTGACCCTCGCCGCCGTAGGCTTCTTCGTAGAACGCGACCAACTCCCAGCTGGGAGCGTCGCGTCCACGCTCGACGTTGCTGAGGTGCCCCTTGCTGACGCCGGCCGCGCGGGCGGCCGCGGTCAGGGTCACCTCGTTCGCGATCCTGAGAAGGCGCATGGTCTCGCCCAGGGTTTCCAGGGCGCTCTCGCGGCTCATGGAAACAACCCTGGTTGGGGGTTCGCCAAACGGCAATCGTCCGACCTAGCGTGTTGTTCCCCGTTCGCCGCGACCGCTGGGAGAAACCGATGGCCACCCCTTCCGACTTCGACCTCGGTCGATCACTGCGGTTGGTCCGTGCTCTGAACAAGCTACGGGCGGACTCCCGGTTTGGGCCGTTGCCCCAAATCGAAGCTGCGGACAACCTCGCTTGGCAGGTCGTCCTCGAAATGCAGAAGCGGAAGAACCGCCCAGCAGAGCCCTACGGTCCCGCCGCCGGGCTGCCGCCGTCGACACTGCGACGTGCGGGCTTCCGGCCGAAGCAGATCGTCGGGTACCGGGCGTACAAGGCAGGGACGGAATTGGACTTGCTGCCGCGGATCTGGGTTCAGCAGGTCGAATCCTTCCGTCGCTTCGTGCTCGACGAACGGGTCGCCTGCTGCGGCGCGGCGCACCAGAACAACTGCTATGCGCTGATCCTCTCGGCTAAGTAGCTTGACTTGAAGAGCCCTTGAAGTGTGACCGTGGTCGGCGGAACCGATCACCAGGGAGCACACCATGAAGGTCCTCGTCACCGGGGCCACCGGCAACACCGGCCGGCACGTCGTCCGCGGACTCCTCGACCGGGGCGACGATGTCCGGGTCCTCGTCCGCGATCCGGCCAAAGCCGCCGGAGGAGAAGTCGTTCAAGGCGACATCAGGGACAACGCCGAGGCCGCCGAAGGGGTCGATGCCGTCTACCTCGTCTGGCCCTTCTACTCCTCCGAAGGAATCGACAAAGCCCTAAAACCCTTCAAAGACAAGAAAATCGTCTACGTCTCGTCGGCGGCCGCCGAGGATGGCGGGTTCTGGGGTGATGTCGAAGACGCCGTCAAAAACGTCACCGATGACTGGACCTTCCTCCGCATCACCGGACTCGCCACCAACACCCTCGGCTGGGTCAAGCAAGCCGAAAGCGGCAAGGTCCGAGCCCCTTACGGACAAGCCAAACGTTCCCTCGTCCACGAAAAAGACGTCGCCGACATGGCGATCAAAGCCTTCACCGAAGACCACGCGAAACAGATCTACCTCGTGACCGGACCGGAAGCCCTGACCCAGGCCGACCAAGTGAAGATCATCGGGCAAGCGATGGGAAAGCCCGTCCGCTGGGAAGAACAGCTCGAGCAGGAAGCGATAACGCAACTGGGCGAGGAATTCGCGAAGAGCGCCCTGCCTTACTGGGCCTCGCTCGTCGATGATCCGGAGCCCGTCTCGCTCGACGTTCCGAGAGTCACCGGGCACCCCGCGCGGTCCTTCGAGGAATGGGCGCGGGAACGGTTCAGCTGAGCTCGACCGCCGGTGCCGTCAGCGGCTCCAGTTCCGCCGCCAATGTGGACAACGACGCGACCTGCGCGGACACCGTCCGGAGCACCGCTGTGCAGGTCGAACTGACCGTGCTCACCACCTCGGCCGAACGGTCGCCCGCCAGGACTGCCGTTACCGATGTGGCGGCCGCCGAGGCCAGCTCGCACACCTGCGTCGCTGTCGAGACCGCCAATGCGTCCAGCTCCGAGGCGATCCGGGCGCCCAGCGCCGCCGTCGCCGCGGCTGCTCGGGCCGCGGCGCCGTACTGACCGTCCACTGTGTCCGCCCAGATGCCGAACGTCTCCGCGCTGCCGCCCGTCTCCGCGTGCTCGACGCCCGCTCGGAACTCCGCCGATGCCGACGTCACCAGCAACGCGCCCGCGTCGACCGCCGAAGCGGACGTGCTGATCGACGTCGGTGCGCAGTCCAGGTGGCGCAGGGCCGCTACCGGGTCCGGGGCGCCGATGCGGCCGGCTGCCTCGCGCAACGACGCCAGCGAAGCGGCCGCCGACGTCAACGCCGGGTGCTCGAACACCGGAGACGTCACGGCGCCACCGCGATGCGGCCGCGGAAGCCGGTGCTACGGGTGCTCTCCGCCGCCATGCGCAGGCGGCCGGCCAGGTCGGACGTCGCGTCGCCGAGGACGCGCGCGTCCGCCTCGCGGGCCGCCAGTGCCGCTGACCAGCGGGCCGCCAGCTCGCGGGCCTGCGCCGAGATGCCGAACGGCGTCGAGTCGACGCGGGCCTCGGCGAACCTCCCCGCTGCCTTGTCGTCGGCGGCCGTCGCCTGGTCCAGCAGGTCGGCTGCAGTGCGGAGCCGATCAGGCCTCTTTGCGGGGGTCCGGGTGGCGGAGCCCCCGGCCCCGGAGCGCAGCTCCGGGACGGCACTGTCGATCCGCGAGCCTCTGCCTTCCGGCATGGGGACCTCCGTCGTCCAAGGGCGCTCACCCGATCGTGGAAGATCTTGCCTCATGCCCCCGAGCCGCCCGCATCGCGGTGACCAGCGGCGTTGACCGTGTTCCACCAAGTGGACGTCTTGACCGCAGGGCGGGAGGAAGAACACCATGAGCGCATGCCCGCCACCTCGGAAAGCACGCCTGTCCGGTGGCACGGCCGCGCCTCCAAGCGGTCGGTCGGGGAAGGCACCGTGGAGCTCCTGCTGCGCCGCGGCCGCCTGGGCTCGCCCCCTGCCTGACGCGAGCCCGGCGTCCGAACCCTCCCGAAAACCCTTGGAGCACAACCATGTCCGTAGACCTGCCTGCCCGCATCCAGCTGCGGGAAGCCGTCACACCCCCGGACGGCCTCCTCGAAGGCCCGCGCGTCCTGCGCCGGAGCGGAAGCGAACCGTACGAACTCCTCCGAATCCGCCCGCTTGGCCGGCTGATCGGCGCGGAGATCGACGGCGTCGACCTGCGCGAGCCGCTCACGCCCGAGCTGCGTGAGGAGCTCAACCGCGCCCTGCTCGAGTGGAAGGTGCTCTTCTTCCGCGACCAGGACATCACGTCGGCGCAGCAGCGCGCGTTCGCCGCGAACTGGGGTGAGCTGGAGACCAACCCGTTCATCCCGAAGGGTGACGACGACGCCGTCACGCGCTTCGAGCGCACCGCCGCCATGCCCGGCTACGAGAACATCTGGCACGTCGACGTCACCTGGCGGCCCAACCCGGCGCTCGGCTCGGTGCTGCGGCTGATCGAGGTGCCGCCCGTCGGCGGCGACACGCTGTGGGCCGACATGGCCGCCGCCTACGACAACCTGCCCGAAGACGTCCGCGCCCGCATCGACGGGCTCACCGCCGTCCACGACTACCTCCCCGGCTTCGACCGGTTCTCCGATCCCGCGCTGCTCGCGCAGTGGCAGGACGAGTTCCCGCCGGTCGAGCACCCGGTGGTCCGGACGCACCCGGAGACCGGGCGGCGCACCCTGTTCGTCAACCAGGCGTTCACCACGCACATCGTCGGCCTGGACCGCGACGAGAGCGACCGGCTGCTGCGGTACCTGTTCCTGCAGGCCCACACGCCGGAGTTCCAGGTCCGGTTCAGCTGGCGGCCGAATTCGGTGGCCTTCTGGGACAACCGCGCCACGCAGCACTACGCGGTCAACGACTACCACCCGCACGTGCGGATCGCGGAGCGCGTCGCCATCGCGGGCGACCGGCCGTTCTGACCCTTAGCCTGGGGCCATGACCGATGAACCCCAGGCAGTGGTGACCGGTTTCCTGAAAGCCCTCGAAGACCTCGACGTGGACCGCGCGCTGACGTTCGCGGCGAGCGACATCGTGTACCAGAACGTGCCGTTGCCGCCCGCCCGCGGCGTCGCCGCGGTCGAGAAGCAGCTGCGTCTGATGGCCCGCTTCGGGTCCGGGTTCGAAGCGCGGACGCACCACATCGCCTCGGACGGCAACGTCGTGCTCACCGAACGCACCGACGTGCTGCGCCGCGGCGCGTGGGAAGCGGAGTTCTGGGTGTGCGGCACGTTCGAGGTCGAAGCCGGCCGGATCGTGCTCTGGCGCGACTACTTCGACTGGACGACGGTGCTGGCCGCGAGCGCGAAGGGCGCCGGGCGGGTCGCGCTCGCCGGTGCGCGGACGCTTCTCGGCCGCTACAAGGCGAAGCAGGCTGTGCGCTAGACCCGGTGTTCGCCGCGGTCGTGGTCCCGAAGGTCCACGACCGCGGCTATCCCCAGCACCAGCACGAACACGCAACTGAGAACAATCAGCCCCCACATGATGGTTCTCCCTCCCCCACGTGTTCGTGCTGGTCGAGAGCTGTCGAGGAGTGGTCTGTGCCACTTTTCCGGCGGCTCTCGCAGACCGTACCGCCGCTTCACGCGGGTTGTTCCCGGTCTTAGGGAGCATTTAAGGCAGATGCGCCGGATGGGTGACAGGAGCACCGCGTCCTGTAACAGCTCGCACGCGATCAGTTATGTGCCAACGCTTACCGATGCTATTCCGTCCCGGATGGAGACGGACGTCGAGCGCCGGGCCGAAAGATCCGCGACGTACTGCAGGACTTTGCCCGCTTCGTCCCCCGCGAGCGGTACGCACTCGTTGTCGGCGTTGCGCCGCACCGGGATCAGCTCGAGGCGGGGTTCGTCGCCGAACATGCAGCCGGCCAGCAGCCCGTCGACGTGGCGGCCGCGCATCGCCGGCCAGTCGAAGACGAGGTTGCCGAGGCTGTAGAGGATCGGACGGCCACGGTAGACCTCGACGGCTTGGATCGTGTGCGGCCCGTGCCCGGCGACGAGGTCGGCGCCCGCGTCGATCGCCGCGCGGCCGTAGGCGACCTGGTACTCGGCCAGTTCGGCGCCCGGCAGGCCCCAGTGCATCGAGACGACGACGTGGTCGTGGGCGGCCTTGGCCTGCTTGACGTCGGCGACGAGCCGGTCGAGGTGCTCGGGCAGGGGTGTCGTGCGGACCAGCGGCGGCCGGCCCGGGATCTCCGCGACGCGCGGATCGGGCTGGTAAGCCGTGGTCGCAAACGCTTGCGCAACGCCGGGAAAGTCCAGATGCGAGCCGTAGGGGCGAAGTGACGTGTACGCGAGGAAGGCGACCTGCTCCCCGGCCCGTTCGAGCACCGCGGGCGCGTGCGCGGCGGCGAGGTCCGGGCCCGCGCCGCAGTGCGCGATCCCGGCGTGGTCGAGGACCGGGAGGGTGGTCAGCACCGTGAGGTCGTTGGCGCACGAGACGACGTCGATGCCGCCCGACGTCAGCGCTTCGGCCATCGCCGCGTCGAGGGGGCCTTCGAGGTTCGCGAACCGGACGTCGGCGCCCTTGAGCAGCGGTTCCAGCCGCTCGAACGCCGTTGACGGCGTCGCGCGGCCCTGAACATTGACGTCTCCGCCGAGTACCAGCGTGATCACGAAACCTGCTCTGCCGAACGAGTGACGACGAAAGTAGTTGTTACGAATCGTTGCATCTTTGTCTTCCTCCTCCTCACTTGCCCGGGGGACTATGCCACGACTGTTCAAGCACAAAGGGGACTCAGGGTGACCAAGACCCACAGAGGCAAGGCCGCGCTCACCGCGGCCGTCGCGTCCGGCCTCGTACTCGGTGGCGTGGCCGCACCGGCCGCGCTCGCCGCGCCGAGCGCCGACGCGGTGATCGCCGAGGTCTACGGCGGTGGCGGCAACTCCGGCGCCACGTTGACCAACGACTTCGTCGAGCTCGCCAACCACGGTACTGCGGCCGCGAGCGTGGACGGATTCAGCGTCCAGTACCTGTCCGGCTCGCCGAGCGCGTCCAGCACGTGGCAGGTGACGCAGCTGGCCGGCAGCGTCGCGCCCGGTGGGCGTTACCTCGTCGCCGAGGGCAAGGGCAGCGGTGGCACCGTCGCGCTGCCCACCCCGGACGCGACCGGCGCGATCGCGATGTCCGCGACCGCGGGCACGATCGCCCTCGTCTCCGGCACCACCGCGCTGACCTGCAAGACCGCTGCGGACTGCGCCGCCGAGCCCCGGATCAAGGACCTCGTCGGCTTCGGTGCGGCGACCGTGCGCGAAGGCGCCCCGACGGCCGCGCCGTCCAACACGACGTCCGTCGCGCGCGCCGCGTCGCTCGCCGACACCGACGACAACGCCACCGACTTCACCGTCGGCGACCCGACCCCGACGAACACCAAGGGCGAGACGACCGGCGGCGGCACCCCCGGCGACCCGGGAACCCCGGCGAAGATCCACGAGATCCAGGGCACCACGCGCATTTCGCCGTTCAAGGACAAGAAGGTCAGCGACGTCACCGGCGTCGTGACGGCGACCCGCACCTTCGGCTCCTCGCGCGGCTTCTGGCTCACCGACCCGAACCCCGACAACGACCCGCGCACCAGCGAGGGCCTGTTCGTGTTCACCGGTTCGACCAGCCCGGCCGTCGCGGTCGGCGACGCGGTGACCGCGGCCGGCACCGTCCGCGAGTTCTACCCGGACGCGCCGGCGACGTCGAACTACCAGTCGCTCACCGAGCTGAGCAGTGCACAGTGGACGGTCGGCTCGCACGGGAACGCGCTGCCCGCGCCGACCGTGCTGAACCCCGACACCGTGCCGACGACGTACGCGCCGTCGCCCGGCGGCAACATCGAGCCGCTCACTTTGGAGCCCACCAAGTACGCGCTGGACTTCTGGGAGTCGCACGAGAGCGAGATCGTCCAGATCAGCGACGCCCGGGTCGTCGGCCCGTCGAACTCGTTCAACGAGCTGTACGTGACGTCCAAGCCGGACCAGCACGAGTCGGTCCGCGGCGGCAGCGTCTACCTGGGCTACGACCAGCTCAACAGCGGCGTCATGAAGGTTTCGTCGCTGATCCCGTTCGACCAGCGGCCGTTCCCGAAGCTCAACGTCGGCGACGTGCTGACCGGCACCACCTCGGGCCCGGTCGAGTACAGCAACTTCGGCGGCTACACGCTGTTCGCCAGCGTGCTGGGCACCGAAAAGGACAACGGGCTGCAGGCCGAGACCACGCGCAAGCAGCGCTCGGGCGAGCTCGCCGTCGCGACCTACAACGTCGAGAACCTGGCGCCGAGTGACCCGCAGGCGAAGTACGACCGGCTCGGCGAGGCGATCGTGACGCACCTCGCGACGCCGGACATCGTGAACCTGGAAGAGATCCAGGACAACACGGGCGCGACCGACGACGGGACCGTCGCAGCGGACCAGACGCTGCAGAAGTTCACCGACGCCATCGTCGCCAAGGGAGGCCCGCGCTACCAGTGGCGCTCGATCGACCCGGTGAACGACCAGGACGGCGGCCAGCCGGGTGGCAACATCCGCGTGGCGTTCCTGTTCAACCCGGCGCGGGTGTCCTTCGTGGACCGTCCGGGTGGGACGTCGACGACCCCGGTCGGGGTCGTCCGCGAGCACGGGAAGACGCACCTGACGGCGTCGCCGGGCCGCGTCGACCCGGCGAACGACGCCTGGACGTCCAGCCGCAAGCCGCTGGCCGGCGAGTTCGTCTTCAAGGGCCGCACGGTGTTCGTGATCGCCAACCACTTCAACTCCAAGGGCGGCGACCAGCCGACGCACGGCCGCTTCCAGCCGCCGGTGCGCAGTTCCGAGGTGCAGCGGGCGAAGCAGGCGACGGTGCTGCGCGGGTTCGTCGACTCCCTGCTGGCGTCGGACAAGAGCGCGAACATCGTCGTGGCCGGTGACCTGAACGACTACCCGTTCTCGCCGGCGGTCCAGACGCTCACCGCCGGTGGCGCGCTGAAGGACCTGATCGCGTCGGTGCCGGAAGCCGAGCGGTACAGCTACGTGTTCGAGGGCCAGTCGCAGGTGCTGGACCACATCCTGGCGTCGACGGCGCCGCGCGGGGTGGACTACGACGTCGTCCACATCAACGCGGAGTTCGCCGACCAGGCCAGCGACCACGACCCGCAGGTGGTCCGGTTCCGGCCGGGCTCGGGGAACGCGATCCAGGACGGGCTCAACGACCTGCTCGACTACCTGGAGCAGCTGCTGGACAAGTACTTCCCGTAAGCCAATACCCGGAAAGGCCACCGTCGGGCGTTTTGCCCCGATGGTGGCCTTTTCCGTGCCTGCTCCAATGGGTGACTATGGAACCACGCAGCGTGGACGGCCGTCTCACCACGGACGGACCACAGGGGAGGGTGTGTGGACGGGTATGCGGTGAAGGTCGACGAGCTGGGCAAGCTCATCGGCGACCTCGACACGGCGGCGGGCCGGATGGCCGACGCCAACCGGAAGCTGGGCGGTGGCGGGGCGTTCGGCTCGCTGGGCACGGCCGGCTTGGGCCAGGCGGGCGTCGAGTTCGAGCAGGCCTGGGGGTACGGCATCGGGCGGCTCGGCGACGCGGCTTCGGACATCACCGAGCGGCTGAAGCAGGCGAAGGCGAAGTACGAGCAGATCGAGGCGGAGTTCGGCGAGGGGTTGTCGAAGTTCGGCGCCGAAGTGCTGGGTCCCGTCGACGACGGGCAGACCGGCGGCCGGCGGGGGACGTACCCGGGGGTCGGACAGCCGATCGGCGACGTGCTCGGCGACGACGGCATGGTCGGCGGCGGCGCGACGGGCGGCATCCCGGGCCTCCTGGACGGACTGGACCGATGAGCACCCGCGACTTCCCGGCCCTGGGCTTCGACCCCGCGCCGGGCGACCTCGACGGCGTCGCCGACCTGGCCGGCAAGTACCGCGCGGTGAGCACCGACCTCACGGAGGCCGATGACGCGCTGCGGCAGATCGTCCGGAAGCAGGGCATCTGGCAGGGCGAGGCGAGCGAGGCGTTCGCCCGCCGCATCGGCCCGCTGCCGCAGTACCTCGAGGGCGCGGCGAGGTCGATGGGCTCGGCGGCCGACGCACTCGAAAAGTGGTCCCACGGCCTAGGTGACCTGCAGAAACGGGCAGCGGACCTGGAGGCCCGCGCCGAGGCGGCGGCGAAGGCGGCCGAAGCGGCGCGGGCGAACCCGGACCTGGGGCTGGCGAACCGGACGTTCCCGGACGAGCAGTCATTGCAGATCGCCCAGCGGCTGCTGGACAACGCGGGCCACCAGCTCCAGACCGCGATCGACGGCTGCCAGAACGTCCAGGACGCGGCGAAGCAGCTCCAGCAGGAGCACGCGGAGGCGGCGGGCCGGGTCGCGGAGGCGCTGCGGAAGGCGAAGGAGCTGGCGCCGGAGGAGCCGGACGTCCTCGACAAGCTGAGCGACGCCGTCGGCGGGGCACTTGTCGACTTGTCGAACACCCTCGCCGATGGGGTGGACCAGGCTTGGGACTTCGTCCAGGACCACGCCGAGGTGATCTCGAAGGTCTCCGACGTGGTCGGTGACCTCGGCAACATGCTCGGGATCGTCAGCGACGCGGTCCCCGATCCAGCCGGCATGATCGTGAGCGGGATAGCCACCGGCCTGGGGGTCATGGCACTGGAGGGCCACGCGACGGCGAAACTCGCGGGTGCCGACGTAGCGCCCGAAACCCTCGCGTTCGACGCTCTCGGTGCGGCCACGTCGCTCGTGGGCGTGATCCCGATGGTGCCGGATTCCGCGGCGAAGGCGATGACCTTCGCCGGATACGGATTGCTGGGGGAACAAGCGGGCGGAGAACTCGCCGCCGATGCCATGGGCAAGAAGTTCGAGGGACCGATCGGCGACTTCAACAACTACTGGGTGCCGAAGAGCGCCGCGCAGGTAGTCGAGATGAGGCTCTCGTGGGCGGGCGTCGCGGCTTGGAACGCCATGGACGCCGGGGAGCAGGCCGACAACGCGCCGGAGCGGCGTCGTGCGCGGGCGGAAGACGAGGTGTGGAACTGATGCCTCTGCAGATCGATCTGCCGCCCGGGTTCGCCGGGATGCCGGTGGGCGCCGACGACAAGATGAACCGCGGTTACGCGTGGACCGTCGCCGAGAACGCGGCGGCCGGGGCCGGGAAGTCCGTCGAGGAGTTCGGCAGCTACCTGATGGCCCTGGTGCCCACCATGCAGGCCAACGGCATCCGCGTCTTCGGCAAGTTCGCCGTCGGTCCTCGTCAGGGAGACGTCGCCACCCTGACGCTCGGCGTGGCGCACTGGCCGGAAACCCCGCCGGGGAACCGCGAGGCGCTCGTGGCGGCCTTGGCCGAGCAGTACCGGAGCCGGCACAAATGCGCGGTCGTGCAGCCGGTGCGCCTTCCGATCGGACCGGCGATCGTCGCCATCAGCGGGGGCGAGTTCCACCTGCCCGGCCAGGACGCGCGGCCCCAGCTCAAAGCGGAGTACCAGATCCCGCTCCCCGACGGCCGGTCGGTGGTGATCCTGACGGCGGTGGCGGAGTCGGAGGAAGCCTGGCCGGCGATCGCCGAAGCGACGGCGAAGGTCGCCTGGAGCCTCCGCAGTCAGGACCTGTCGTGACCGGCGTCGATGTGATCGGCGCGGTCACGATGGGCGGCTTGGTCGCCACCGGCCTGACCATGACCATCGTCCGCATAGTCCGTTCGACGAAACCGCGGGAGAAGCAGATGGCGCGGCTGGCCGCGGAGCTGGACGGCCGGAACCAGGTGTATCTCCGCATGATCGAAAACGGTCTCGCCGAGCAAGATCTCGCCTGGGTCGCGGGCACCCGCGGCTACAGCGTGATCGTCCACCGGTCCTTCAAGTGCTACGAGTTCGTCTACACGCCGCACCAGCCGGGGAGGATCGCATGAGCGACAACGCGCAGCTGATCGAGGAAATGCGTTGGCAGCTCAAGCAGATCGAAGACCGCAAGGCCGAAAACCAGCGTCTCCTGGCCGGCATCGCGGGGAGCGGCCACACAACCGTCGTCTCGCCGGATCGGTCCGTCACGGTCCTCGCCGGGCCCGGGGGTGTCGTCAGCGAGGTGCGGCTCGCGCCCGAGGCCATGCGGTTCGACGCCGTCACGCTGAGCCGGACCATCACCGCCGCCGTCCGGGAAGCCGTGGCCGCCGGGGTCAAGCCGGCGCCGGTCCCGCAGCGGCAACCACCGCAGCCCCAACGCAAACCGGCCCCGGCCGACGACGAGCCCTATGACACCGTCTACGACCTCTAGGCCGGCGGCTGGTCTCCCCGCTTCGACGCCGCCCGCTTGGCGCGCCAGCCCAACGCGAGTACCGCCTGCACCAGCTCCTGGTAACTGGGCTTGACCTCCTCGAGGTACCGCTCCAGGTACGCCGGGCGGGCCGTCGCGATCGGGTGGGGCTCGTCGCCCGGGTCCAGCCACAGCAGGCCCTGGATGTTGTGCAGCGCCATCTTCCACCAGCGCGTCGCGCGCTCGGCCGCTCGCCGCTCGCGTTCGGTCGCCGCCTCGATCGCGGCCTGGGCTTCCTCGATCTCCGCTTCCAGCGCCTCCGCGCGCTGGAGTTCCCAGTCGCGCAGGTTCTCCGCCGAGCCGCGGGACAGGGCGATGATTTCCTTGTACCGCATGGCCGCGGTGGCGCCGTCGTCGGTCACTGGAGGTTCTCCGGGCGCTGGAACGGGATGATCACTTCGGGGGCGCCGTGGGTCGTGCGGTCGAAGAACAACGCGCGGCCCGGACGCGGCGACCAGTGCACCACCTGGCCGGCCGCGAACGGCGAAAGCTCGTTGCCCTGGACGTCGAGCGCCGCCCACGTGCCGATGTCGTCGGTGCCGGCGAACCCGAGCGTGTCCTTCAGCCGGGCGATGCTGCGCCACCAGCCGATCGTGTGGATGCCGTGCCCCGGCCCCTGTTTCAGCACCACACGCAGGTGGTCGAGGCCGCTCTTCAGCTGCCCCACGGCCTTCGTCTCCAACGCCGGCAGGGCCGCGTCGACGCCGTACAGGAGCAGGATCTTCGCGCCGCCCGACATCGAGCCCGTCATCGACTCGAGCACGCCGGTCAGGTCGTCGACCAGCGTCGCCGCGTGGCCGTCCGCGCGCAGGCGCTCGGTCAGCTCCAGCGCGGCCGGGGCGCACGCCTCGATCGGGCAGCTCAGCAGGAACTCGACCTCGCCGGGTTCGTACTGCCGGGACAGCGAGCGCGCCGCCGAGTCCATGATGGACAGTGCTTCCGCCGTCGCCGACCCGAGCACCGCGACGTTGCGGCCCGGCGCCCGCGGCAGGTCCACCCCGCACGCCGTCTCGGTCACGTCGATCGACTGGCCGAGCAGCGCCCGCGGCTTCGAGTTCGTCTTGAGGTCGAGGTACGCCGGGAACTGTTCCAGCACCGGCGAATGCGCGCCGTCGAACAGGCGCGGCCGCGGGAAGTACCCCGCGTACGCCTCCCACAGCCGGTGCTGCAGCCGGACGAAGACGTTCTTGCTGCTCGCGTCCGGGATGTGCGCCAGCTGGTTGCCGTGCGCGACGCCGGAGTCGTGGTTGATCACCGCGTGCCACTTCGGCGCCGACACCGCCGCGTTGTTCGTCTCGGCCAGCACGCGCCGCGCCTTCGGCATCGCGATGCGCAGCGTGCACTGCTCGAACACCGCCGGCTTGCCCCAGAACGCCTCGATGCCGGCGACGTCCTGGCTGGCCAGCACCAGGTGGATGCCCTGCGACCGGCCACGCCGCGCGATGTCCTCCAGCAGCTGGGTCGCCGCCGCCGTCACCTGGTCGCGGCCCGCGAACAGGTACTGGAACTCGTCGATCACCGCGACGATCCGCGGCCAGTGCCCGCCCGGGTCGGCTTCGCGCAGGTCGGCGAGGTTGGTGACCTCGTGCTCCTTCGCGGCCGCGGACCGGCGCCGCAGCTCGTCGGCCAGGAACCGCAGCAGCGCCAGGCCGAACTCGCGGTCGGTGTTGACGTTGACGCCGACGAGCCGCGCGTGCGGCAGCCAGCTCGCGTCCTTGCGCCCCGGCGCCAGCCCGGCGAACGAGACGCCTTCCTTGAAGTCCAGCAGGTACAGCGCCAGCTCGTCCGGGGTGTACCGCGCCGCGAGGCTGCCGAGCAGCGCGTACAGGAAGTTCGTCTTGCCCGAACCGGACGGTCCGCCGATCAGGGCGTGCGGGCTCGCGTCGCCGATGACGACCTCGACCGGCTCGCCCTCGAAGAACCCGACCGGCGCCCGGAGTTCCCGCGCGGAGCTTTCGTGCCCGATCTCGGCCGGGAGCAGATCGTCGAACGACCGTGGCCCGCCCTGCTTGGCGATCAGCGCCTCCGCGATCTTGGAGACGGCGCGGATCACCTGTCCCGACGGCAGCGGCGGGTCGAGCGCGACGGTCAGGTCGGTCCCGGTCATGCTGCTGATCGCGTGCCGGTCGTCGATGAGGCTCAGCGTCTCGACGGGCGCGCTCACCGCCGTCGGCACGTCGACCATGATCAGGCAGATCCCGGCAGCCAGCGCGCCGCTCGCGACGCGCTTGAGGTCGCGGGCGCGTTCCGGTTCGAGGGTTTCGCCGTTGCCGTACAGCACGACGACGCGGTACGGCTCGCTCCGCTGCCCGGTCTTCTGCCGCATTTCCCGCAACGACGTGTACCCGGCGGACATGCAGCTGGCGTGGATGCGGCGGATGTGCCCGGCCAGCTCGTCGAGGAGGTCCTCGAGCCGGCCCGGGTCGTACAGCGAAAGCGCGCTCGTGCGGCTGAGCGGGTAGAGGTCGGGCAGGATCGCGGTCAGCTGCCCGATGTCCCACAGGTGCACGCGCACCGCGCCGGCTTCGAACGTCGAAAGCACGCGGAGCAGCAGGTTCTGCACAATACCGTCGATGGTGGGCCGCGTCTTCGGCGCCGACGTGATCGCCAGGTGCGACTCGTCGAGGAGCGGCACGGCGACGTCGAACGTACGGGTGGCGTCACTGCCCGCGGCCGTCGCGGATCCGACGCGCCACAGGCCGGGCGAGGTGAGGCCGGCGTTGTGGCCGACGCGCCCGAGCCACTCGCCCGGCGGCAGCCCGGCCGGGCCCGGCGCGTTCTGCGAGACGAGCTCGCGCAGCATCGACGGACCTTGGCTCCAGTCGGTGTAGAAAGCGCTTCGCGCACTCCCGAGCGCGCCGAAGACTTCGTGCGCCGCCGGGTGCCGGGACCACTCGTTCTGCTGCTCGGTGGTGGCGTGGTTCATGCCCACCTTGACGATGGCGCGTTCCAGCTCGAGCTTCGCGAGGTCGGCCTCCGCGGCTTGGCGCGCACCGGCCGCCGCGCCCAGCACCAGTCCGATCTGGTGGCGTACCCGGTCGAGCGCGGTTTCGACGCGGTTGCGTTGTTCGGCTGCCCTGTTGGCCATCGGCGTCCCCAAAAACGGTGTCCCCTGCAAGGATTACAAACGCGACCGGTATCCGCTCACCAGATCTTCCGCGGAGGCCAGGCGGCCGAGGAGCTGGTCCAGCCCCTCGCCGGCCTGTGCGTACTGCGAAGGGAGCCAGGGATCGGCCTTGGCCTGGGCGTCCACGAGAGCCTGTCGCGCTTCCCCGAGCAGGCTGGTGGCGCGCTCGGAGTGGGCTCGCGCGTCGGCGAGCCCGGTGACGACAGCGGTGAGCAGCTGGTGGAGTTCGGCGAGCGTCATCCCGCTAGAGACGCGCCGAGTAGGAGTCGGCGGAGGAAATGCTCGCTTGGACGGTGCTCTGCAGACCGTTGATGCCCTGCAGGGCTTCCGCGAGCAGACCGTGGGCCTGGCTCACTTCGTGCTGGCTGCTGCCTTGGGTCGCCTGCGACAGCGACTGCTGCGCTTCTTCGAGAGACTGCGCTGCTTGTTGCAGAGCGGCGATGCTCGCGGACGCCTTTTCGTTGGCGAGAGCGATGCCAGCGCGGATCTCTTCGACTCCGGCCATCGGGCCTCATACTCCTCGGAATCGGGGTGGTTGAGAGGGGGACTTCCATTGAAACAGATCCAACGACTGAGCGTGATCATCTGATTGTGCGGAGTGATCGCGATTGCTGAATCGACAAGGCCCCGGACGTGGGAACGTCCGGGGCCAGACCGATCACGGTGTGTGCTGGGGGTGGCCCGGCACCACAACCGCGCGCGAAACGTCGTTGGCCAGCGCTGTCGCAGGTCAGAGCGGTTTTCGTGCCACTGCTGGCCTTTCTGGAAGCGTCGGGCTTGGTTCGGGGTGAGACTAGCGCGACCGGAGCAGCGGGCTGCGATCAGCCCCGCCGGTAACTCCCTGTGGACGCACGAATTTGTCCGTCAGTCTGTCGAAGACATTTCACCTTCTGGCCGGTGGCTTGCTCCGACCGGCGGCACGGCACTAGGCGGTTCGCCCCGGAACGACGAAACGCCGGGCGCGTGGCCCGGCGTCTCGACTGTTCAACGGCGGAGGATACAGGATTCGAACCTGCGAGGGCGTGAACCCAACACGCTTTCCAAGCGTGCGCCTTAGGCCGCTCGGCCAATCCTCCGCGGGAGACGATACCGGATGGCTCCGCTCTCCCGTGCAGGTGGGTCAGCTCGTGACGTCGGCCACCACGCAGGTGATGTTGTCCGGGCCGCCGCCTTCGTTGGCCAGGCGGATCAGCTCCGGGATGACGTCCGCCGGGTCGGGGATCGAGTCCAGGACGTCGCGCATGGTCGCTTCGGTGACCGGGCCGCTCAGGCCGTCCGAACACAGCAAGTACCGGTCGCCCGGCTTCGCCTTGAACGTCCAGATGTCGGGCTGGCTGGACCCGGTCGTCTGCAACGCTTTCATCAGCAGCGAGCGTCGCGGGTGGGTCGCCGCGTCTTCGGCCGCGACCCGGCCGTCCTCGACCAGCGCCTGCACCAGTGTGTGGTCGCGGGTCAGCCGGCGCAGGTCGCCCTTGCGCAGCAGGTAGCCGCGGGAGTCGCCGATGTGGGCCGCGGCGAACTCGGCGCCGTCGAACATCAGCGCCGTCAGCGTGGTGCCCATGCCTTCGGTCGTCGGCTCGTTGGACGCGACCTCCGCCAGTCGCTCGTCGATCGACTTGACCACGCCGGTCAGCGTCGCCGCCAGGTCGACGTCCGCGAGGTCCATTCTCCGGAGGTCGACGTCGAGCTCGCGCAGCACGTCGACCGCGGTCGCGCTGGCGACTTCGCCGTGCGGCTGGCCGCCGATGCCGTCGGCGACGGCGAGCAGGCGGGAACTCGCGTACAGCGAGTCCTCGTTGACCTTGCGGCGCCTGCCCACGTCCGACCCCGCGGCGTACCGGAGGACGTACCGATCGTGTGTCATGCCACCCATGAAAGCATTGGTTGACTGAGTTCACAAGCAACTCGGCTGAATGGAGCACCCTCCGATAGAGTGCCCGCCATGGACGACGACGCCACGGTCAGCGCGGCCGACATCGCGCGGCTCGCCGGGGTCGGCCGGGCCGCCGTGAGCAACTGGCGCCGTCGCTACCCGGACTTCCCGCCGCCGGTCGGCGGCACGGCGTCCAGCCCGTTGTTCGGCCTGTCCGCGGTCGCCGGCTGGTTCCGCGCCCGCGGCAAGAAGTTCGAGCTGTCCGCCGGCGAACGCGCGTGGCAGCGCCTGCGCGCGCTGGGCGACGACCTCGACCTGGCCGAGCGCGTGAGCCGCGCCGGCGTCTTCTTCGCCTTCCAGGCGGGCGTCCTCGACACGTTCGACAGCCGGCTCGACGACCCCGAGCTGATCACCCTGCTCAGCGAGATGACGCACCGGGCGGGCCCGCTCGAGTCCTTCGAACTGTTGTGCCGCCGGTACTTCGAGGCGCATTCGCGGCGGTTGTCGGCCACGCCGGAGCCGGTCGCCGAGCTGATGGCCCGGCTCGCCGGTCCGGTGTCGACGATCCTCGACCCCGCCTGCGGCTTCGGCGCGCTCGCGCTGGCGAGCGGCGCGAAAACCGTGCTGGCCCAGGACAGCGACCCGATGACGGCCTCGATCGCGACGATGCGGCTGCGGTTGCGCGGCATCGAAGCCGAGGTTCACGCGGTCGACGCGTTGCGCGAAGACGCTTTCGCGGGCCGGACCGCCGAAGCCGTGTTGTGCGATCCGCCGTTCAACGAGCGGGCCTGGGGGCACGACGAGCTCGTCGGCGACGCGCGCTGGGAGTACGGCCTGCCGCCGCGGGGCGAACCCGAGCTCGCCTGGGTGCAGCACTGCCTCGCGCACGTCGAACCCGGTGGGACGGTGGCGATCCTGATGCCGGGCGCGGCGGCCGGGCGGCGCAGCGGCAAACGCATCCGCGGCAACCTGCTGCGCGCGGGCGCGGTCCGCGCGGTCGTCACGCTGACGTCGGCGGGGCCCGACCTCTGGCTGCTGCGGCGGCCGGTGCCCGGGCAGCGCCCGCCGTCCACCGTGCTACTAGCCGAGGCGGGCGACGATCTGTCCACAGTGGACGAACTGTGGCGGGAGTTCTTCGAGCGTCCCGAATCCGGCGTCCGGATCATCGACCTCCTCGACGACGACGTCGACCTCACGCCGTCCCGGCGCCGCGGCCGCGACGAGGACCTCGGCCAGGCTTTCCAGGTGGTGCACGGCAGGTTCGCCGAACTGGCGCCTCGGCTGCCGCCGCTAGAAGCGGCCGACGGCGAACCGGCGTTCACGACGATCGGCGAACTGGTCAAGTCCGGCGTCGTCGAGGTCAAGCACGCCGCTCGCACCGACGGCGAGCACCCGATCGCCGAAGATGGCGACGTCGTCGCGTCCGTGACCGGGATCGCGTACGTCCACAGTGGAGTGTCGGCGCCGGTGGGGGCCGGCCTCACCGTGTACCGCGTCGACGCGAACCGGCTGGACGCGGACTTCCTGGCCGGCTGCCTGCGCGCGGCCGACCTGCCCGCCGCGTCGGCGTCGACGCGGATCGACGGCAGGCGCGTGCGGATCCCGCGCGTGGCGATCGACGTCCAGCGCGAGTACGGCGAGGTCTTCCGGCGCCTGGCCGAGTTCGACACCGTCCTGCGCCAGACGGCGGAAACGGGCCGCGAGCTGGTCCGGCTAGGCTTCGCTGGACTTGTCGAGGGACGGCTCAGGCCGGGCCGTTAGGGGAACGGATGCTGATCGCCGACCGCTACGAGCTCGACGAGCTGCCGCTCGGCCGCGGCGGGATGGGCGCGGTGCACGGCGGGCACGACCGCAGGCTCGGCCGGCGCGTGGCGATCAAGCTGCTCAGGCTGCCGGGTCGCGACGAGGAGCTCGAAGCCCGCTTCGCCCGCGAAGCGCGGATCTTGGCGACGCTCGACCACCCCGGCGTACCGACGTTGTACGACTACGGCACCCACGACGACCGGTTGTTCCAGGTCATGCAGTTCGTCGACGGTGTGACGGTGGCCGATCTGCTCGCCGAGCACGGGCCGCTGCCGGTGGCGTGGGCCGCGGCGATCGCGGCGCAGGCGTGCGCGGTGCTGGCCGCCGCGCACGCGCTCGCGGTGTGCCACCGGGATCTCAAGCCGTCCAACCTGATGCTCGGGCCCGACGGCGGGGTCAAGGTGATGGACTTCGGGCTCGCGGTGCTGCGCGAAGCGGACGCCGCGCAGTTCACGCGCGCCGGCCAGCTGCTGGGGACGCCGTCGTACATGGCGCCGGAGCAGATCCAGCGCGGCGGCGCGGAACCGCGCAGCGACCTCTACGCGCTGGGCTGTGTGCTGCACGAGATGCTCACCGGGCGGCGGCTCTTCGACGGGCCCACCGCGTACGCCGTGTTCGAGCGGCAGGTCAAGGAGCTCCCGCCGCCGGTGCCCGGGGTGCCGAAGCCGCTCAACGCGTTGCTCGCCGAGATGCTGGCGAAGGACCCGGAAGCCCGGCCGCCGGGCGCGGCCGTGCTGTACGAGCGGCTGGGCGCGTTCGTCGGCGCGCTGCCGCCGCTGCCGGGGTTCCTGGTGCCGCCTTCGGTGCCGAGCCCGGGCCGGATGTACGCGCGGATGCTGGGGCGCGTCAGCGGCTGAGCGCCGCCGGCCGCCGGTCGGCGAGCGGCAGGCCGCGCTGCTGGACGCGGTAGTAGGTCGTGGCGTTCTGCACGGCGATGCTGACGCCGATGGTGAGCGCGATCGACGCGGAGGTCAGCGGCCCGGCGATGCCGAGCGCGGTGCCCAGCGCGACGAGCCCGACCCGCACACCGATCGTGAGTACCCACAGCCCGACGGTGATGGCCGAGCCCTTCTGGAAGGTCGTGCCGTCGCGCTCGGTGAGCGTGGTGGTGGTGCTGCGCAGGACGCCGAGCCCGGCGAGCACGACGAGGTCGACGGCGAGCAGCCCGAGTTCGGCGGCCGAGGCGCCGGGGAGCGCTTTCGCGCAGAGGTAGCCCCCGACGGCGACCAGGACCAGCGGCATGACCGTCAGTGTCCGGCGGTCGAGCAGCGTGCCGCGGACCTGCCTGTAGACGACCCGGTAGAGGACGTAGGCGACGATGGCCACGTAGAGCAGGACGTTCGCGGCGCTGGGCATTTCGGGGCTCCTTGGTTGGCGAGGTGCCTCCAGCTTCGGCGAACGGCGGGCGGGTTTCGTCGGCGTGGGGATCGGGGCTGGGTTGATCCGGAGGTCAACCCAGGGGTTGAGGCGCTTCTGCCCAAATCGTGACCTTTCCGGACGAACCTCGACCGGGTGACCCCCGTCTTTACGGGTGTCCACAAGCGATGATCGAACAACTGGGGGTTACGGATCGTGAAGAGGCTTTTGGCGGGAGCGGCCGCGCTGGCCACCGCGTTCGTGCTGGCCGCGTGCTCCGGGGGTGGGGCGGCGACGCCGAACGCCGGGGGCGGGGCCGTCGCCGCGGCCGGGACCGGGGGTGGGACGCCGACCACGTCGAGCAGCAGCGCCGCCCCCACCACGACGACGACCAGTGCCACCCCGACTCCGACGCCGTCCACCACCAAGCCGGCGCCGACCACCAGCGCGAAGCCGAAGCCGAAGCCCAAGCCGGCCGCTCCGGCGAGTGACCCCGGCGTTCCGTGCGCGGCCGCCGCGGCTTCGGCCGGGACCGCCGCCTGCGTCGACCTCTCCGCGCACAAGGCGTGGATCCTGCAGGGCGGCAAGGTCGTCTACGGGCCGGTGCCGATGCTGCCGGGCCGCAAGGGGTACGCGACCCCGACCGGCACGTTCCACGTGCTGTCGAAGGAGAAGGTGCACCTGTCGAAGGAGTTCGACAACGCGCCGATGCCGAACTCGGTCTTCTTCTACCCGGGCGACGCCTTCCACACCGGCAGCCTCTCGGTCTACTCGCACGGCTGCATCCACCTGTCGGCGGGCGCGTCCCTGAAGTTCTTCAACACCTTGCACATCGGTGATGTCGTCCAGGTCGTTCCGTAACCGGTTCCGGACAGTTACGGACAGTAGATCACAGTAAGGTAAATTCACTCAGCCGAGTGCAACTGGCCCCCCTGTTCAGGCGATAAGTGATCGCTTGGGAAGGGGGGCCAAATGGCCTTGGGAAAGCTCAGAGCACTACGCCACGCCTTCGTGGCGGCGGTGCTGACCGGCGCGCTTCTGCCCGTCGTGTCCACTGGGGAAGCGGCAGCGGCGACCACGCTGCCGGCGGGATTCGTCCTGCAGGACACCGCCACCGGCACGGGGCAGTACCAGCTCACCGACTTCGCGTACCTGCCGGACCAGTCCGTCCTCGCCACGGCGAAGAACGGCCGCGTCCAGTGGGTCCCGACGAGCGGGGCACCGCGGACCATCGCGACGCTGCCGACCCGCGAGATCAGTGACATCGGGCTGGTCGGGCTGGCCGTCGCACCGGACTACGCGACGTCGCACACGATCTACACCACGCGCTCGCTGAACGTCGGAACCGGCTTCGTCATGCGGCTTTCGAAGTTCACCGTGGGCCTGGACGCGGCCGGGGCGCCCGCGTCGCTGGCCGGCGAGCAGACGCTGTTCGAGGTGCCGGGCATCTCCGAAGTCCACGGCATCAACGGCATCATCCCCGCCGCCGACGGCACGCTGTGGCTGTCCATCGGGGACAACGGCGACTTCACGAAGGTGGACGCGGGCTCGCTGCGTTCGCAGGACATCAACCAGCCGTACGGCAAGATCTTCCACCTGGCCGCCGACGGCAAGGGCGTGCCGGGCAACCCGTACTACGACGCGGCCAACCCGGCGTCGACCGCCAGCAAGGTCTTCGCACGCGGGTTCCGCAACCCGTTCCGGATGACCATCGACCAGAACTCCGGCCTGCCAGTCGTGGGTGACGTCGGCTGGAACACCTGGGAAGAGGTCGACGTCGTCCAGCGCGGGTCCAACCAGGGCTGGCCGTGCTGGGAAGGCAACCACGCGACCTCCGGCTACAGCACCCTCGCGGGCTGCGCCGGCGTGCCGAACCAGGCGCCGCTCTACGAGTACCAGCACGGTACCGGCCCCATGCAGGGCAACAGCGTCACCGGCGGGATCGTCTACAACGGATCCAGCTACCCGGCGTCCTACCGCGGCTCGTACTTCTTCGGTGACTACGTCGGCCAGAAGATCTGGACCCTGCGCTACGACGACCAGGGCAAGCTCACGCAGGCCCCGGAGAACCCGCCGGTCTTCACCGGCATCGGCGGCCCGGTCAAGTTCGCGGCGGCGCCCAACGGCGACATCGTCTTCGCCGACATCCTCAGCGGCAACCTGCGCCGGCTGAGCTACTCGGCGGGCAACACCGCGCCGGTCGCCAGGGCCACGACGACGACCGACCCGGACACCCGCACGGTGTCCTTCGACGGCTCGACGTCGGTCGACTACGACAACGACCTGCTGAAGTACGACTGGGACTTCGGAGACGGGACCACGGCGGCCGACGCCGGGCCCACCACCAGCCACCAGTACGCGGCCGGCACCGAGTCGTTCACCGCGAAGCTGACGGTCCGCGATCCGCTGGGGCTCACCGGCACGACCGACATCAAGGTCGCGCCCGGCAACCACACCCCACAGCTCACGCTGACCACGCCCGGCGACACCGCGACGTTCGCGGTCAACCAGCAGGTCGGCCTGAGCGCGACGGCGACCGACACCGAGGACGGGCCGCTCACGGTCAGCTGGACCAGCGCGGTCCGGCACTGCCCGAGCGAGGCGACCTGCCACGCGCACCCCGGCGCCGGCGGCACCGGGGCGAGCTTCTCGCAGCCGTTCACCGAGCACCCGGACTCCCGGATGGAGTTCACCGCGTCGGTGACTGACAGCGCGGGTGTCACCACGTCGAAGACGTACGTGGCCCGGCCGCGCCAGCACCGGATCACCCTGCTCAGCACGCAGCCCGCGGCGCTGAGCATCCCGGTCGAGGGCGGCGTCAACACCGCGCTGGTGACCGAGGGCGCCAGCTTCGACGTCGAGGCCTCGCCGCTGGGCACCGACGGCGTCTCGAAGTTCACCGGCTGGCAGGGCGGTCCCACGGACACCACGTGGGTCGTCACGGTCGGCACGAGCGACCTGACGCTGACGGCGAACTACGACACCCCGATCGACCAGCGCTACAACGCCGACGCGGCGTTGCGCGCGACGCTCGGGGCGCCGACGGCGGCCGAGGTCACCGACGGCGCGATCCACTACCGGACCTACGCCAACGGCCGCATGTACTGGGGTGCCGACACCGGAGCGAAGTACCTGACCGGCCCGGTGCTGGACAAGTACCTCGCCGTCGGCGGGCCCACCAAGCTCGGCCTGCCGACGAGCGACACCGCCCCCACGACGGACGGTGCGCAGTTCAGCAACTTCGTCCTCAACGGCAACGTGGGGTCGATCTACTACACCGCCGCGACTGGCGCGCACGCGATCTACGGTGAGATCCGGAAGAAGTGGGCGGCGCTCGGCTACGGCGCGCTGCTGGGCTACCCGACGAACGACGAAGACGGGACACCTGACGGCATCGGCCGCTTCAACCACTTCCTCAAGGGCAACAACGTCGGTTCGATCTACTACACGCCTTCGACGGGCGCGCACGCGATCTACGGCGAGATCCGGAAGAAGTGGGCGGCGCTCGGGTACGAGCGCGGTCTCGGCTACCCGACGAACGACGAGGACGGCACGCCGGACGGCATCGGCCGGTTCAACCACTTCAGCCTCGGCCACTCGATCTACTTCACGAACGCCACCGGCGCGCACGCGGTGAAGGGCGAGATCCGCAAGCGCTGGGCGGCGCTGGGCTGGGAGCGGTCATACCTGCGCTACCCGACGACGGACGAGTACGTGACGGGCGGGGTGTACCGCAGCGACTTCCAGGGCGGTTACATCACCTACACGCCGCAGACGGGAGCGGTCGACCGTCCTTGGTGACGGGTTCCCGCGGCAGCTGAACGAGGCTCAGGCCGTCTCCGGACCTCCGGGGGCGGCCTGAGCCGTTTCCGTGGAACCTCGCCGCCGGTCGCGCGTCTTGGTGGCAGAGAACGGGAACCACGGATTTCTGGGGGAACACATGCGCATTCGGCGCGCGCTGGCCGGTCTGTCCACTTTGGTCGTCGCGGCGGTCCTGACCGCCTGCTCGGCGGGGCAGACCGCCGACGTCCGGCTGGCGGCCGGAACGCCGTCCGCGGCTCCGTCCACTTCGCACCCCGCCACGACGTCGCCGGCGCCGGTTCCGACGATGGCGCCCGGCGTTCCGTGCACGATCACCGCGAAGGCCTGCGTTTCGCTTTCCGGCAAGCAGGCCTGGCTGCTCGACGAGGGCAAGATCGTCTACGGCCCGGTGAAGATCATGCCCGGCAAGAAGGGCAGCACCACTCCGGTGGGCACGTGGCACGTGCTCTACAAGGAAAAGCTGCACCTGAGCCGCGAGTTCGACAACGCGCCGATGCCGAACTCCGTGTTCTTCTACAACGGCGTCGCGTTCCACGAGGGCAGCCTGGGCAAGTACTCCAACGGCTGCGTGCACCTCTCGGCCGGGGCGTCGCTGAAGTTCTTCTCCTCGCTGGACAAGGGTGACGAGGTTCAGGTCATCCGTTGACCAGGTCCGCCGGCGTGGTGCCGGCCGACGTCAGCGGCAGCCCGAGCGCGACGCGCTCGGTGAGCCACGGGCTCGGCCGGTACCGCGGGTCCCCGGTGCTCGCGGCCAGGCCGCGCAGGATGCGCAGCACGATGTCGCCGCCCACCAGGTCGCCCCACTCCAGCGGGCCGCGCGGGTAGCCGAGGCCGAGCCGGACCGCCGTGTCGATGTCCGCCGGCGTCGCCAGGTGCTGGCCCGCGATGAAGCACGCCGTGTTGACGATCGAGGCCAGGAGCCGCTGGGCGATCGGGGCCGGGCCGTCGCGGACCACCGTCACCGGCCGGCCCGTCGCCGCCAGTGCGCCCCACGCCGCGCGCCCCGCCGCCGGGTCGAGTCCCGGGTGGACGGACATCGTCAGGCGCCTTTCGTAGCCGCCCAGGGGATCGACGCCCGCGACGCGGTCCAGCCGCAACCCGGCGCGGGTGCCCGCGTCCACTGTGGACTCGCCGTAGAGCGGGACGAGCAGGACCGTGTCCGGGTAAGCGTCCGACACCACCTGCACGCCGGCCGCGGACAGCACGCGGGCGAGGTGCTCGTCCGCCGTGAACACCGGGCTCGTCGGCTTCGGCGGCGCGGCCGGCTCGTCGGCGAGCTGCTGCTTCCCGTCGGCGTAGTCGTAGAAGCCCGAACCGTTCTTGCGCCCGAACAACCCGGCGGCGACCCGCGGGCGGGTCAGCCACGACGGGCGCAGGCGGGGGTCGCCGTGGAACCCGCTCCAGATGCTTTCCAGCACGGCGTGGGACACGTCGAGGCCGGTCAGGTCGAGCAGTTCGAACGGCCCGAGCTTCAGGCCGAGCGTTTCCCGCGCGACGCGGTCGACGTCGGCGGGCTCGGCCAGCGCCTCGGCGAGGATCTGCAGCGCCTCGGTGTTCAGGCCGCGGCCGGCGTGGTTGACCAGGAAGCCCGGCGCGTCCTTGGCCAGCACCGGTTCGTGGCCCCAGCTCCGGACCAGCTCGAGCGCCTCGCCGGGCAGCCAGTCGCGCGTGCGCGCGCCCGGAACCACCTCGACCAGGCGCATCAGCGGCACCGGGTTGAAGAAGTGCAGGCCGATAAGGCGCCCGGGGTCGGCGAGCTCGGCCGCGATCTCGGTGACCGACAGCGAGCTGGTGTTCGTCGCGAAGATCGTCTCTTGTGGACAGACGCGCTCGAGGCCGGCGAACAGGGCCCGCTTGGTCGCCAGGTCCTCCCGCACGGCCTCGATGACGACGTCGACGCCGTCCGCGGGCGCGTCGGGCGCGTCCACCGGCACGAGCCGCGCGCGCACCGCGGCCGGGTCGTCGAGCTTGCCCTTGGCGGCCAGCTTGTCCACCATCGCGCCGACGTGCTCGACCGCCTCGGCGACGGCCTCGCGGCGGACGTCGGCCAGCTCGACGGTCACCCCCGCGGTCGCGGCCAGCTGGACGATCCCGCGGCCCATCACCCCGGTGCCGATCACCCGGATCCTGCCGACCTTCCCGGCCCACCCCGTCACGTCACGCCCGCCTTCCGCCGTTGGACTCCCGCCCCAGCCTAGAGGCCGACGAACTCCGCCATCCGCTTCGCCGAGTGGGCGAAGAACGCGTCGGCCGGGTCGACGCTGCCGACGTACTGGCCGAACAGGTCGAAGCTGATCGCGCCGAACAGCTGGGTCCACGCCATCAGCAGCCGGGCCACGGTCTCGGGGCCGGCGACGATCCCGAGGGTCTTCGTGAGCACCTCCGCCTGGGTGCGCAGCTCGGGCGGGACCTCACCGTCTATGTTCCGCAGCTCGGTGTGCGTGAGCACCTTGACCAGGGCGAGCGCGACGCGGGCGGCCGGCACGACGGTGTCCTGCGGCGCCGCGTACCCGGGGATCGGCGAGCCGTAGATCAGCGCGTACTCGTGGGGGTGCGCGCGCGCCCAGTCGCGCGTTCCCTGCCAGATCGCCAGCCACCGGTCGCGGGGTGCGCCCTGGCCGGGGTCCGCCTTCTCGGCGGCTTCGCCGATCGCGTTGTAGGCGTCGACGATCAGGTCGGTCAGCAGCCGGTCGCGGCTGGGGAAGTACCGGTACAGCGCGGACGACACCATGCCCAGCTCCCGCGCCACCGCGCGCAGCGAAAGCCCGTGCGCGCCGACGTCGGCGAGCTGGCGGCGGGCCTCGTCCTTGATCTCCTGGGTGAGTTCGGCGCGGGCTCGTTCGCGCGCGGTCCGGGTCGCGGTCATGGGGATCAGTGTGCCACGACGAGAGCGGCGCACAAAATAGAGAGCGGTGCTCTTGACAGAGAGCGGCGCTCGGGTGTTCACTGCTCTTAACCGAGAGCACTGCTCTCCCAAACTTCCGGAGGACACCATGACCGCCGCCCGCTACATCGAGCCGAAGAAGGCCACCAACGCGTTCAACGAGGTCGTCGCCAAGCTGACGAACCTGGGCGTGAGCGTCTGGGGCAGCCGGGTGCTGACCGTCGTCGGGCGCAAGAGCGGCGAGCCGCGGTCGGTGCCGGTCAACCTGCTGACCGTCGACGGCGTCCGCTACCTCGTCGCCCCGCGTGGCGAGACGCAGTGGGTGCGCAACCTGCGCGTCGCCGGCGGAGGCACGCTTTGCGTCGGGAAGCGCGTCGAGGAGTTCACCTTCCGCGAGCTGGCCGACGACGAGAAGCCGGGCATCCTCCGCGCGTACCTCAAGCGCTGGAAGTTCGAGGTCGGCGTGTTCTTCGACGGCGTCGACGCGAAGGCGTCGGACGAGAAGCTGCGCGAGATCGCGCCGGGCTACCCGATCTTCGAGATCTTCACGAAGTAGGTTTGCGCCGCGTCAGGTTGGCCGCGACCAAGACCACGCCGACGAGGAACGCCGCCAGCCCGATCAGGAACCACAGCTTCTGGCCGGTCATGAAGCTGCCGGTGATCACGCCGATGCCCTGCAGCACCCAGACGGCGCCGACCAGCACGAGCACGACCCCGACCGCGAGGGTGATCCACCGCCTCATCGGGCCAGCTTAGGCCGGTCGCCCGTCCGGCACGAGTTTGTGGCGGTAGGCGTAGACGACGGCGTGCACGCGGTCGGGGAGCCCGAGCTTGCTCAGCACGCGCGAAACGTGCGTCTTGACCGTCTCCTCGCCGACGTGCAGCTGCCGCGCGATCTCCGCGTTGCTGCAGGCGTTGGCGATCAGCAGCAGGACTTCGCGTTCGCGGGAGGTCAGCCGGGCCAGCTCGGGGGGCTCGGCGGCCGCGGGTTCGAGCACCGCGGTGAACTTCGCGACCAGCCGCCGCGTCACCGACGGGTCGATCAGCGCGTCCCCGCGCGCGGCCACCCGCATCGCCGCGACCAGCTCCTCGGGCGCCAGGCTCTTCAGCAGGAACCCGCTCGCCCCGGCGCGCAGCGCGCGGTAGACGTACTCGTCGGCGTCGTAGGTCGTGAGCACGAGGACGCGGGTGTCGTTGCCCGGCGTGGCGAGGATGGCTTCGGTCGCGGCGAGGCCGTCGAGGCGGGGCATCCGGACGTCGAGGACCGCGACGTCCGGGCGCAGGCGGGCGGTCTCGGCGACGGCTTCGCGGCCGTCGGAGGCTTCGCCGACGCAGGTGAAGTCGGGCTGGGTGTCGAGCAGCGCGCGCATCCCGGAGCGGAACATCGCGTGGTCGTCGGCCAGCAGGACGCGGATCATGTGCTCTCCACCGGGAAGGTCGTGCGCAGCTGCCACTGGTCGTCGGATTCGCCGTAGGAGACCTGGCCACCGAACAGGGTGACGCGCTGGCGGATGCCTGCCAGGCCGCGGTGGGCGTGCTCTTCCTGCGGGACGCGGCCGGCGCGCAGGCCGTTCGTCACCGTGAGCACGACCTCGGTGCGGCCGTGGTGCAGCTCGACCTCGACCGGGCCTTCGCCGTGGCGCAGCGCGTTGGTCAGGGCTTCCTGGGCGATCCGGTACAGGGCGACGTCGAGCGAGCCGGGGAGGTCGCGGGGCTCGCCGCGCAGGGTCAGCCGGGTCGGCAGGCCGGCCGCGCGGACGGTCTCGACCAGCTCGTCGAGGTTGTCGAGGCCGGGTTGTTCGGCGTTGGGCTGCGCGTGCAGGAGGTCGAGGAGGCGGCGCAGGTCGGCCATCGCCGAGCGGCTCGCGGACTCGACGGCGCCGAGGGACTTGCGGACCGGGCCGTCGCCGTCGGGGAGGCCGAGCCGGGCCGCGCCCGCGTGCACGCCGATGGCGCTGACGTGGTGGGAGATGACGTCGTGGAGGTCGCGCGCGATGGTCGTGCGCTCCTCGAGGACGGCTCGTCTGACGGCTTCTTCTTCGTGCTGGCGGCGTTCGTCGGCCGCGCGTTCGAGGTCGGCGATGTAGGCGCGGCGGGCCGTCGTGTACCGGCCGACCAGCCACGGCAGGAGGCCGCTGACGCTGACGCTGATGGCGGTCAGCCGCCAGTCGGACGCGGTGCGGCCGCCGCCTTCGAGGCACCCGGCGACGACCCCGGCGAGCAACGCGAGGAGCGCGAGGACGGCGGGTTTCGGGCGCAGCCAGGCCCCGGCCCGGTAGCCGGCGATGAGGATGCCGGCGTTGTTCCCGACGACGTAGCCGGAGCAGGTGCAGAGCAGCAGGGGCGCGCCGGCGAAGAGGACGGCGTGCGCGAGGGCGACCCAGCCGGAGTAGCGGGCGGGTCCGGCGAGGGCGGCGTTGACGGCGACCCCGCCGAGCAGGACGGCCCAGGCCCGCCAGCCGGCTTCGGCGAGCGGGGCGCGAAGGCCGAAGAGCGCGGCATCGCAGACGACGCAGACGAGCGCGACCAGCAGCGACTGGCGTCGCAGGGAGCCGCTGATGTCGTGCACAGCTGCCACTTTGCCCTAGTCGCGGGGCGGGATGGGCGGGAACGCCCCGATGCGGCGGGAGGGGGACGCGGCACCGGGGCGGTCCCTGGTCGGCGGGGCTCCCGGCTCAGTTCGTCGGGCGGGCCGAATACTCCCCGCCGCGGCGCTGGCCCGGCTGGCGCTGGCCCGGCTGGAAGCCCTGCCCCAGCGTGGTCGCCGTCGCCGTGGTGCCCTCGACCTTGGCCACCACCGTCACGTTCGTGTCGCCCTGCTTCACGTCGCCCGTCTTCTGCGTCGAGTCGTTGAGCGTGTACGTCTGCTTGTAGCCGTCCTTGCTCGTCAGCGTCACCGAGGTCGCGCTCAGCTCCGTCACGTCGCCCGTCTGCAGCCGCTCCGTCGTGTAGCCGCCGCTGCCGTTCGACACCACGAAGTCGCCGTGCAACGCCTCGCGCAGCGCGGCCATGCCGCCGCCCGGTCCGCCGCCCGGGAAGCCCTGGCCCTGGCCGCCGCGGGGGAACTGGCCGCCGCCGAAGCCGCCCGGGCCGCCCTGCTGGGCCGAGTTGTCCGCGCTGCTGGTGCCCGCCCAGATCGCCGCGCCGCCGCCGGCCGCGATCACCACCGCGATACCGGCCGCGATCGCCGTCTTCTTGCCGGACCAGCCCTTCTTGGGAGCGGCCGGGGCCGGGTCGCCCCAGTTGGCCGGGGCCGGCTCACCCCAGGCCGGGGTGTTCGCGGCGGGGGCCGGCTCGCTCGGCGGCGGGGTGTTCGGCTCGGTCGTCATCGTGTCCTCCGGTCGTGCCCACACTGGTCCAGGCCAGGTTCGCCGCCGTGGCTGTGTTTGAGCTGTGCGCGCCGTCAGCGCGTGCTGTGGCTCCCTTACCCGAACGAAGGACCTTCACAGGAAACGCACAGCGGTGTCACAGTGAGCACTGAAGAGCCGCCGAGAAGATGGCACTATGACCGCTATGAACGCCACGTCACCCGGCCCTGGCAAGGCCGACCTGCGCCGCGCCGACGGGAGCCCGGTGCGGGTTCTCGTCGTCGACGACGAGGCGACGCTGGCCGAGCTCGTGTCGATGGCCCTGCGCATGGAGGGCTGGGAGGTGCGCAGCGCGGGCGACGGCACGGAGGCCGTCCGGATCGCGCGCGACTTCCGGCCCGACGCCGTCGTCCTCGACGTCATGCTCCCCGACTTCAGCGGTCTCGAAGTGCTGCGGCGGATGCGGTCCGAGGCACCGAACCTGCCCGTGCTCTTCCTGACGGCGAAGGACGCGGTCGAAGACCGCATCGCCGGGCTCACCGCGGGCGGCGACGACTACGTCACCAAGCCCTTCAGCCTCGAAGAGGTCGCGCTGCGCCTGCGCGCGCTGCTGCGCCGGGCCGGCGGGGTGACCGGCGCGAGCGGGTCGACGCTCGTCGTCGGCGACCTCACCCTCGACGAGGACAGCCGCGAGGTGCACCGCGGCGGCGACCTCGTGCCGCTCACCGCGACCGAGTTCGAGCTGCTGCGCTACCTCATGCGCAACCCCAAGCGCGTGCTGTCGAAGGCCCAGATCCTGGACCGCGTGTGGAGCTACGACTTCGGCGGCCAGGCCAACATCGTCGAGCTCTACATCTCCTACCTGCGCAAGAAGATCGACGCCGACCGCGAGCCGATGATCCACACCATGCGGGGCGCCGGGTATGTCCTCAAGCCAGCGGGCTGAGCGGCGGCGGTTCCGGGTGCGGCGGCCGTGGTCGCTGCGGCGGCGGCTGATCGTCCAGCTCGCCGCGCTGCTCGCGCTGGTGTGCGTGGTCGTCGGCGTCGTCACGGAGTTCGCGCTGAGCGAGTTCCTGGTGCGCCAGCAGGACGACCGGCTCAAGGCGGCCACCGACCGCGCCGCGCACGGCGGGGAACGCCCACCGTGGCCCTACGGCGAGGCGCCGCCGCCGGACCCGCTGCGCGTGCTCGGCCAAGGCGACGGCACGCTCGCGGTCGTCCAGACCGGCAACCAGGCGCAGGCCGGCGTGCTCGACTTCAGCGCGGGGACGCCGTCGAAGCGCCGTCCGCCGCTGAAGGCGATCCCGACGGCCCAGGTGCTGACCCTGCTGGCGGTGCCGTCCGACGGGAAGCAGCGCAGCATCGACCTCGGCGGCAGCCTCGGCGAATACCGCGTCGTGTCGACGATCTCGCGCAGCGGCGAGAAGACGGTCATCGGCCTGCCGCTGAAGGACGTCAACGAGACGCTCTGGCGGCTGGGCTTCATCCTCGGCGGCGTCGCGCTCGCCGGGATCCTGGTGGCCGGCGCGGTGGGCGCGGCGACGATCCGGCGCACGATGAAGCCGCTCGACCGGCTGGCCGCGACGGCGACGCGCGTCTCCGAACTGCCGCTGGACCGCGGCGAAGTCGCGCTGTCGGAACGGGTTCCCGAGGCGGACACCGATCCAGGCACCGAGGTCGGCAAGGTCGGCTCGGCGCTGAACCGGATGCTGCAGCACGTCGCGAACGCGCTGACCGCGCGGCACGCGAGCGAGAACCGCGTCCGCCAGTTCGTCGCGGACGCGAGCCACGAGCTGCGCACGCCGCTGGCGGCGATCCGCGGGTACGCCGAGCTGACCCGGCGCAGCGGCGAGCAGGTGCCGCCGGATGTGGCGTTCGCGATGAGCCGCGTCGAGTCGGAGTCGCGCCGGATGACGACGCTGGTGGAGGACCTGCTGCTGCTCGCGCGCCTGGACTCCGGGCGCCCGGTGGTGCACGAGTGGGTGGACCTGTGCCGGCTGGTGGCCGACGCGGTCGCGGACGCGCACGTCGCGGGCCCGGACCACAAGTGGCTGATGGACGTCCCGGGCGAGCCGCTCGGCGTCCTCGGCGACGCGGGCCAGCTGCACCAGGTGGTGATCAACGTGCTGGCCAACGCGCGCACGCACACCCCGGCGGGCACGACGGTGACGACCGCGCTGTCCACATCGGACGGAGTGGTCCGGCTGCACGTGGCCGACGACGGCCCGGGTATCCCACCGGACGTCCTCCCGGACGTCTTCGAGCGCTTCGCCCGCGGAGACAACTCGCGGTCCAGGGCGGCGGGGAGCACGGGCCTCGGGCTGGCGATCGTGGCGGCGGTGGTCGGCGTGCACGGCGGCCGCGTCGGAGTGCAGAGCCGGCCGGGGCGGACGGAGTTCGAGATCACGTTCCCGGAGGCGCCGGCGCCGTCGTGATCACCCGATCGGAGCCGATGCACAGCTGACGCACAGCTTCGGCACAAGTTCACCACATGCGGCGCCGACACGGTGGGCCTCATGACGACCACGCTGTCGGCGCCCGCACACGCCCAGCCCGCTCCCGAAGCCGTCCGGAAACCGCGGTGGGTCAAGCCTTCCGTGGCCGCGCTGCTGGTCGGGACCGGCCTGCTCTACCTGTGGGATCTGGCGAAGACCGGCTGGGCCAACGACTTCTACGCCATGGCCGCCCAGGCCGGCACGTGGAGCTGGAAGGCCCTGTTCTTCGGCTCGCTCGACCCGGGCAACGTCGTCACCGTGGACAAACCGCCGTTCTCGCTGTGGGTCATGGGGTTGTCCGGCCGGATCTTCGGCTTCTCCAGCTGGAGCCTGCTCGTGCCGAACGCGCTCGCCGGGGTCGCGTCCGTCGGGCTGCTCTACCTCGCCGTGCGCCGGCTTTCCGGGCCCGCCGCCGGCCTGCTCGCTGGCGCCGCGCTCGCGCTGACGCCGGTCGCCGCGCTCATGTTCCGCTACGACAACCCCGACGCCTTCCTCGTGCTGCTGCTCGTCGCCGGCGCCTACTGCGTCGTGCGCGCGCTCGAACGCGGGAGCACGATGTGGCTGGTGCTCGCCGGGGTCGCGATCGGGTTCGGCTTCCTCGACAAGATGCTGCAGGCGTTCCTCGTCCTGCCCGCGTTCGTGCTGGCGTACGCCGTCGCGGCGCCGACGTCGCTCGGGCGCCGGATCGGTCAGCTCTTCGCCGCGGCCGGGGCCGTGGTCGTCTCCGCGGGCTGGTGGATCGCGGCCGTCGCGCTGTGGCCGGTCGCCGACCGGCCGTACATCAGCGGTTCGACCGACAACACCGTGCTGGAACTGGCTTTCGGCTACAACGGCCTCGGCCGGATCTTCGGTGAGGGCCGTGGTGGCGGCGGGACGTCCACCCCACCGAGCGGCGCCGGCGGCCGCGGCTTCGGTGGCTTCGGCGGCGAAACCGGCCTGACGCGGTTGTTCAGCGGCGAGTTCGGTGGGGAAGCCTCGTGGCTGCTGCCCGCCGCCGTCATCGGCCTGGTCGCCGGCCTGTGGTTCACGCGCCGCGCGCCGCGCACCGACCGGACCCGCGCCGCGCTGCTGCTGTGGGGCGGCTGGCTGGTCGTCACCGCGCTCGTCTTCAGCTACATGAGCGGCATCATCCACCCGTACTACACGGTCGCGCTGGCCCCCGGGATCGCCGGCACGCTGGGCATCTCCGCGCGTGAGCTTTGGCGCGGCCGGGCGAACTTCGCGGCCCGCGCGGTGCTCGCCGTCATGCTCGCGGTCTCGGCGGTGTGGGGGTTCGTGCTGCTCGCGCGGACGCCGGACTGGCAGCCGTGGATCCGCTACGCGCTGCTCGTGCTCGGCGCGGCCGCCGTCCTGGCGCTGCTCTTCGGCGCCGACCGCGTCCGGCGGCTGAGCCCCGCCGTGGCCGCGGTGGGCCTGGTCGGCGCGCTGCTCGGGACGGCGTCCTTCACCGTCGCCACCGCGGCGACCGCGCACTCCGGTGGGACACCGTCGTCCGGCCCGTCCGTCGCGAGTGGACGCGGGTTCGGCCGCGGCTTCGGCGAGGGGCAGACCGACACCGCGGTGATCGACCTGCTGAAGGGCACGACGACGAAGTGGGCCGCGGCGCAGAGCGGCGCGATGCAGTCGGCCGGCCTGGCGCTCGCGAGCGGCCGCCCGGTGCTCGCGATCGGCGGCTTCAGCGGCAGCGACCCGGCGCCGACGCTGGCGCGGTTCCAGCAGTACGTCGCCGCCGGCGACATCCACTACTACGTCGCCGGGGGACGCGGTGGCTTCGGCGGCGGCCGCGGGACCTCGGGCGAGATCGAGACCTGGGTCGAGCAGAACTTCGCGCCGATGACCGTCGGCGGCACGACGATTTACGACCTAACGAAATCGGTCAATTGATCGAAATTCGGCCGATTGTTTCAGGCGTGTTAACAGTCGAGGAATCATTCGCGGCCCCGGACCCGGTGCGCTATCGACGGGGGCGAACACCTGTTCGAACACGGTCTCGCTGACCGGTGCATTGCGAACGATTGTTCGGCTCTCGCGAGTAGCCCTCGGTGATGATCACGGGGCGGCGTAACGACGAGGGACTACGGCCCGTGCAACTGCACGGGCCCGCGGCCGCGATCTTGGCCGGGCGGCCGACAGAAACACGGCGGTACTCGATCTTCGAAGTTGTCGATGTTGCTGGTTGACACGGTTGATGGTCACTCGTTCGGATGCACTGCCGAGGCGTTGTGGGGATCTTGTGCTACTCGCTAGGCTCTCCGCCGGGAGAGGGACAAGGGGTGGCTGACCCAGCGCGCTGAGTGCTGGGTTTTGGGGGTGCTCCCGGTCCTGTTCTCTCGCCATGACCCGATCAGGTGCGGCTGGAAGAGAGCAGTGATGACCGTGCGCGGTGGCGCCGCTCGGCCCGACCCCCCTCCTCGTCGTCACCGGTCGTAGTTCCGAGCACCGCAATTCCCCCATTGGTACGGCACCACTCCACTTCCCCCGCAACCTGGAGTTCGTTGTGATTTCCCGTTCCCGCCCCCGTCTGCTGACGGTGCTCTTGACCCTGCTGACCCTCGCCGGCGTCACCGCCCTTTCCGGGTGCAGCGACAGCGACGCTTCCGGCACCGGCGGCAAGATCACCCTCGGGTTCAGCGCCTGGCCGGGCTGGTTCCCCTGGCAGGTGGCGCAGGAACAGGGACTGTTCGCGAAGAACGGCGTGAACGTCGACCTGAAGTACTTCGACAACTACACCGACAGCATCAACGCGCTGTCCAGCGGGGCGATCGACGCGAACAGCCAGACCCTCAACGACACGCTCTCCTCGGCGTCGGGCGGCGCCAAGCTGTCGATCGTGCTGGTGAACGACAACTCCACCGGCAACGACAAGATCATCGCGCGGGAGGGCATCAACGCCATCGCCGACCTGAAGGGCAAGAAGGTCGCGGTCGAGCAGGGCACGGTCGACCACTACCTGCTGCTGCTCGCGCTGCAGGAGGCGAAGCTGACCGAAAAGGACATCGAGCTGGTCAACCTGCCGACCGACGCCGCCGCGGCCGCGTTCGTCGCCGGCCAGGTCGACGCGGTGGGCGCGTTCGCGCCGTTCACCTCGAAGGCCCTCGAGCGCAAGGGCAGCCGCGCGATCTCGACGTCGGCGGAGTTCCCCGGCGCCATCCCGGACCACCTCGTCACGTCGCAGAAGCTGGTCAAGGAGCGCCCGAAGGACGTCCAGGCGCTGGTCAACACCTGGTTCGAGACGCTGACCTGGATCAAGAACAACAAGGACGCGGCCATCAAGATCATGGCCAAGCGCGGCGGTGTGTCCGACGCGGACTACAAGTCCTACGACGCCGGCACCACGATCTTCACGCGCCAGCAGAACATCGACGCGTTCACCCCGGGCGTCACCGCGCAGCACCTCGACTTCCAGGCGAACAAGATCGTCGACTTCATCGTGAACACCGGGCTCGCGCAGCAGCGGCCGTCGCTGGACGGGCTGTTCGACGACCAGTTCGTGAAGGCCGCACCGCAGTGACCGGTCCGACCCAGCGCACCACCCCGGCGGTCACGGCCGACGAGCGGGCCGCCGAGGCGCTGGAGGCCGAGCAGCGCCTGGCCGAGGAGCAGGAGTCCGGCCGGGGCCGCCCGGCCTGGGCCCCGCTGCCGCGCCGGGCCGCGCCCAAGGCCGCGTCACCGCTCTTTTCGTTGCGCACGCCCCTTTCCGCGGGGGCGCGCTGGACGCTGGCGGTGCTGTCGTTCGCGATCCCGTTCCTCGCGTGGGTCGTGCTGAGCGTCAGCGGGGCCGTCGACTCGACGTTCCTGCCGTCGCCGGCCGCGGTGGTCAAGGCCGGCGTCGACATGGCGAGCACCGGTGAGCTCTTCGGCGACCTGTGGGCGACGACCCAGCGGGTGCTCGAAGGTTTCGGTCTCGCCGTGCTCGTCTCGGTGCCGCTCGGCATCCTGATGGGCACCTTCGCCGCCGGGCAGGCGTTCTTCGAGCCGCTGATCGGCCTGCTGCGCTACCTGCCGGCGAGCGCGTTCATCCCGCTGCTGATCATCTGGCTCGGCCTCGGCGAGCCGTCGAAGATCGCCATCCTCTTCATCGGGACGGTCTTCTTCAACACGCTGATGACCGCCGACGTCGTCCGCGGCGTGCCGGGCGCGCTCATCGACGTCTCCTACACCCTCGGCGCGCGCCGGGGCGAGGTGCTGCGCAAGGTCGTCGTGCCGCACTCGCTGCCGGGCATGATCGACGCGATCCGCGTCAACGCAGCCGCGGCGTGGAACTTCGTGGTCGTCGCCGAGCTGATCAACTCCTCGGCCGGTCTCGGGTACCGGATCGTCCGCGCGCAGCGGTTCCTGCAGACGGACAAGATCTTCGCCGTGCTCGTGGTCATCGGGATCGCCGGGCTGGTCATCGACGTCCTGCTGCGCCTGCTGCGCACGCGGGTCGGGAAGTGGGCGGCATGACGCTGGAACTGCGGAACGTCGCGAAGGACTACACCGTGCGCGGCAAGGTGACGCGCGCGCTCGACGGCGTCGACCTCGAAGTGCTGCGCGGCGAGTTCGTCTGCGTCGTCGGCGCGAGCGGCTCGGGCAAGTCGACGCTGCTTTCGCTGGTGGCCGGGCTCAGCAAGCCGACCGAGGGCGAGATCGTGCTCGACGGTGTCCCGGTGACCGGCCCCGGCCCGGACCGCGGGCTCGTCTTCCAGGCGGGCGCGCTCTACCCGTGGCGCAACGTCGAGAAGAACGTCGCGTTCGGACTCGAGCTGCTGCCGGTCGACGCGGCCGAGCGCGCCAAGCGCGTCGACTGGTACCTCGCCGAGACGGGCCTGCACGCCGTGCGCAAGTCGCTGCCGAAACAGCTTTCGGGCGGCCAGAAGCAGCGCGTCGCGATCGCGCGGGCGCTCGCCTGCGAACCGGACGTGCTGCTGCTGGACGAACCCTTCGGCGCCTTGGACGTCCAGACCAAAGAGGACATGCAGGTGCTCATCCGCCAGGTGTGGGCCGACACCGGCACCACGGTGCTGATGGTCACCCACGACGTCGAGGAAGCGGTGTTCCTGGGCGGCCGGGTGGTGGTGCTCGCCTCCGACCCCGGCCGGATCGCCGCCGACGTCGAGGTGACGCTGCCCGCGGAGCGGGACCTGGCGGTGAAGCGCGAACCGCGGTTCCTCGCGCTGCGCGCCCGGATCGAGGACCTGGTCCGGGAGCAGCACCGCGGGCACGTGAGCCGGGTGGCCGCGGTCGAGTGAGAACGGAAGACGGGAAGGTGGCGGGATGAGGCACGGCGGGGCGACCGCGGAACGGGCCGGCGGCGGGGGAATCCTGGCCCGGCTCGGCATTCGCGGCAAGCTGAACCTGCTGCTCCTGCCCCCGCTGGCCGCGGTGGTGCTGGTGTCGGTGCCGTTCGTGCTGACCCAGGCGAACAGCGCGGTGGCCGCGACGCAGTCGGCGACGGTGGCGCGGCACACCCAGCAGCTCGGCGGACTGGTCTGGCAGCTGCAGCGCGAACGGCTGCTCACCGGCGCCTTCGTCGCGACGCCGTCGATGCCCGCCGACCAGATGCTCCAGCAGCAGAAGGCGGTGGACGCGGCGGTCGAGAACGTCCGGTCGTCGCTGGGTGCCGACGCGCCCGACGAGCTTTCCGCGGCCCTGACCCGGATCGGGTCGCTGAACGAGCTGCGGCACAACGCGCAGCTGCGCGGCGTCGCGCTCGACAGCGTCGCCCGCACCTACCACGCGGTGATCGGGGCGGTGATCGACTCGCTGCGGCTCGTCCCGCAGCTGACCAGCGACGCCGAGGGCACCCGCGAGCTGACCGCGCTGGAGGCGCTGCTGCGCGCGAACGAGGAGAACTCGTTGCGCGGCATGGCGTTGATCGTGACGGCGGTGTCGCCCGACGCCGGCCGGTCCATCCTGGACGACGCGACCCAGCAGGCGCCGATCTTCACCGAGCGGTTCGTCCAGCAGGCCGACGACGAAGAGGACCGCGGCCAGTCCGCGCTCGTCGTCAACGTCGAGGAGAGCGAAGCCGGCCGCCGGATCGACGACCTCGCCGCCCAGATCGGCAACCCGCGGGACCCGGCGGCCACCACCCGGTACGTCACCGACGTCCTCACCGCGTCGGAAAGCCAGGCGAGCCAGCGGAAACTGGTGCAGGAGCGGGTCACCGGCGAAATCGCCGACGCGGCGACCGGGCGAGCCGACGCCGGCACCCGGCTGGCCTGGACGGTCGGTGTCGGCGCCGGGCTGCTGTTCCTGCTGGTCGCCTTCCTCGCCGTCGCGGTGTCGCGGTCGATCGCCCGGCCGCTGCGGCGGCTGACCAGCGCGGCGACGTCGGTCGCCGACCTCGCCGGCACCGAGCTCGTCCGCGTGACCGACACCGAGGAGGCCGAGGAGCAGGTCCCGCGGCTGGCCACCATCGACGTCGTCTCGAGCGACGAGCTGGGCAAGCTCGCCGCGGCGTTCAACCGGGTCCAGACCACCGCGGCCGAGCTGGTCGAACGGCAGGCGCTGACCCGGCGCAACACCAGCCTGATGTTCGCGAACGTCGCCAAGCGCACGCAGAACCTCGTCGGCCGCCAGCTCGCGCTGATCGACGAGGTCGAGCGCAACGAGCAGGACACCCGGCTGCTGGCCAGCCTCTACCGGCTCGACCACCTCTCCACCCGCTTGCGCCGCAACGCCGACAACCTGCTCGTGGTATCCGGCACCCGCGACGAAGCCCGGATCGCCGGCCCGATCGAGCTGTCCACGGCCCTGCGTTCCGCGCTCGCCGAGATCGAGGACTACCAGCGCGTCAAGCTCGGGGTGGTCGCGGAGATCCTGCTGTCGTCGGCCCTCGGCGCCGACCTGGTGCTCGTGTTCGCCGAGCTGCTGGAGAACGCGACGTCGTTCTCGCCGCCGGGGTCGGTGGTCGAGGTCGACACGATGATCCTCGCCGACGGCTCCTGCCTGGTGAACATCGTCGACCACGGCATCGGCATGACCGCCGAGAAGCTGGCCGAGGAGAACCAGCGGCTCGTCGAGCGCGAACGCCTGGAGCTGGCGCCGACCAGCGTGCTCGGCCTGTTCGTCGTCGGCCGCCTCGCGCGGCGCTACGACCTGGGCGTCGAACTGCTCGCGACGCCGACCACCGGCGGTGTGACCGCGCGGCTGACGATCCCGCCGTCGCTGTTCAGCCACCGTTCCGGGCTGCGGCCGCCGAGGGAGACGCCGTCGATCCCGGCGCAGGCTCCCGCGCCGGTCCACGCGCGGCCCGCGGAGGCCGTCGCGGTGTCCACGGTCGCGGTGTCCACTTCGGACGATCTGCGGCCGGTCGAGCCGTTGCCGGCGCCGGCGATCCCGGCGCTGCTCGACATCCCGCGCGCCAACGGCTTCCGCTGGTTCAACCAGCTCGAACCGGTGTGGCCGGACACCGAACCCGCCGAGCCGCCCGCGGCCGAACCGGACACCGAGTCCCGCGGTGGCCTGCGCCGGCGCGTCCGCGGCGCGCAGCTGCCCAGCCCGGGCACGACCGCGCCGGTGGCCGGGGAGAAACCGCGCCACGACCCGGACGCGACCCGGGCCGCCATGGACGGGTTCGAGAGCGCCTTCGCGAAGGCCGCCGAGGTCAGCGCGATGGAGCACGACCCGCCGTCCGCGCCGCCGACCGTCGTGACGGCGCCCGTGCCCGCGCCGGGCGACGGCGCGTCCCTGCCGGTGCGCGTGCCCGGCGACTCGGCGATGCCCGCGTCGCACCACCTCACGACCCCGCCGGCCGGCGTCCCGGCCGCGCCGCAGTCCCGGGACGGCCTGGTCCGCCGCGTCCCGGGTGCCCAGCTCGCCCCCGGACTGCGCCAGCAGCCCGCGGGCAGGCCGATCGCCCGCGCCGTCGTGAACCGCACCAGGCGGGACCCGGCGGCCGAGCGAGCGGCGTTCGACGCGTTCGCCGCCGGCCTCGCCAAGGCGGACGTGGTGACGGCAGACAGCCCGCCGCGAGGCGTGGTCGCCGGTCGTGTGACGGAACGAGCAGAAGAGAGCAGGAAATGAGCATCCCCGCAGCTGGCGTCAGTGTCGAAGCCCAGAACTTCAACTGGCTGGTGAGCCGCTTCGCGCAGCACACGGCGGGCGCGATCGCCGCCATCGCGGTTTCGGCCGACGGCTTGCTGATCGCGATGTCGTCGGAGCTCGAGCGGTCCAACGCCGACCGCCTCGCCGCGATCTCCTCCGCCATGCTCGGCCTCGCCCACGGCGTCTCCGAAAGCCACCCGCTCGGCTCGCCGGACAAGGTGATCATCGAGCTGGAGCACGGGTACCTGCTGGTCTGCACCATCAGCATCGGCTGCTCGCTCGGCGTGCTGGCCAACAAGCAGGCGAGCCTCGGCACGATCGCCTACGAGATGGCGATGTTCGCCAACCGCGCCACCGAGGTCCTCACGCCGGGGCTCATCGAGGAGCTGAAGAACACCGTGGGTTCGTGATGACCGAAGAACCTTCGCTGCTTCGGCCGTACCTGATGACCTCGGGACGGGCCCAGCCGGTCGACCAGAGCCTGGAGATCGAGGCGCAGGTCATGACGTCCCGCCTGGGCGCGGCGTCGCACCCGAAGCTCACGTTCGAACGGCAGGAAATCGTTTCCCTCTGCCGCACCACCATGTCGGTCGCCGAGGTGGCGGCCATGCTCGGCCTCCACATCGGCGTCGCCCGCGTGCTGGTGGCCGACCTCGCCGAGCTGGGCTACGTCGTCGTCCGGCGGCCGGCGAACCACACGTCGCAAGACCTCGGCATGATCGAAAGGGTCATTCGTGGACTCGAAGCCATTCACTGAGGCGGCGCCCCGCCCACCGGCCCCGGTCAAGATCGTCATCGCGGGCGGCTTCGGCGTCGGCAAGACGACGGCGGTCGGCGCCATTTCGGAGATCAAGCCGCTGACGACGGAAGCGGCGATCACGTCGGTGGCGGCGAACGTCGACCGCACGGGCCACGTCCCGGCCAAGACCACGACGACGGTCGCGCTGGACTTCGGCTGCATCACGATCGACGACGAGGTGAAGCTGTACCTGTTCGGCACGCCGGGCCAGGACCGCTTCGGCTTCATGTGGCAGGACCTGGTCCACGGCGCCTTGGGGGCCCTGGTGATCGTGGACACCCGCCGCATGGACGACTGCTACCCGGCGGTCGACTACTTCGAGAACGCGGGCCTGCCGTTCGTGGTGGCGGTGAACATGTTCGACGGATCCCTGGGCCACAACCTGGACGACGTGCGGTGGGCGCTGGCGGTGAGCGAGGACGTCCCGCTGATCACGTTCGACGCGCGGCAGAAGCTTTCGGTGCGGGACGCCCTGCTGGCGGTCCTGCACAACACGTTCAAGAAGGCCCGTGCCCAGGCGGGCGCGGGAGCCTGATCCGGGCCCGCTACACTTGGCGACGGACCCCGCGCGGCGTCCACCCTGTGAACCTCCCCAGGGCCGGAAGGCAGCAAGGATAAGCAGGCTCTGACGGGTGCGCGGGGTCCCCTTCTTTTCGGGCTCCGGCTCTCGGGGCTTCGCCCCTTCGCCGGGCCCTTCATTCCGTCCTTTCACCCGGGGGCCGAGCCCCCGGACCCCCACGGTGCCTCCCTCGCGGGTCTGCGGGTCTGCCGCGGCCATCCTCGCGGGTTGTCGGTCTGCCGGCCGCCTAGAACAGGCCCAGCACGTCTTCCGGCGGCTGCGGCGACGGTGGCCGGTCCTCGTCCGTGATCGGGGCCGCTCTTCCCGCCAGCTTGCGCAGCTCCGCGCCCTCCACGCACCTCGTCGGGAACGCCGCCGACGCCGTCCGGCGGGCCAGCTCCGCCGTCGGCAGCGGCGCGGCCGATGCCGCGAACACCAAGTTGCCGAACCGGCGGCCCTTCAGCACCGCCGGGTCCGCCAGCAGCAGGACCTCCGGGAACACCTCGCGCAGCGTCGCCAGGAACCGGCGCGCGAACGGCAACCCCGAGCCGTCCGTGATGTTCGCCAGGTAGATCCCCGGCGGGCGCAGGATCGTCGCGATCGCGCTCGTCGCCTCGACCGTCGCCAGACCGCCCGCCAGCGTCGCGCGCTCGAACGCGTCCACCACCGCCAGGTCCGCCGTGTCCTCGCGGCGGGTCGCCAGGCCGGCCCGGCCGTCCGTGACGCGCACGCGCAGGCCCGGCACCCGCAGCCCGAGCTGGGCGCGGACCAGCTCCACCAGCTCGCCGTCCGCGTCGAACACCAGCTGCCGCGAACCCGGGCGCGTCGCCGCCACGTACCGCGGCAGCGTGCAGGCCGCGCCGCCGATGTGCAGCGCGTCCAGGGGGCCCAGCGGCAGGTGGTCCACGACGTCGCCGAACCGCCGGACGTAGTCGAACTCCAGGTGGGCCGGGTCGTCGAGGTCGACGTACGACTGGGCGACGCCGTCCACCGACACCAGCCAGGCGTTGCCGCGGTCGGCGTCGCGCAGCAGCTCCGCCGTCCCGAACCGGACCGGGTACCGCCCGGGCACCGGACCGGGTTTTCGAGAACGGCTCACGAAGTCGGAGCGTATCGGAAACATTCCGCCCGGCCTGGCGATAAGTGAGCGGAACGATCATCGATCGAGGGGGATTTCCTTGCGTGCAAACGCAGTAATCGTCGCCGCGGCGCTCGCCGCCGGTGTCTTCGCGACGCCGGCGGCCGCGGATGCGCTGCCCGACCGGGCCCAGGCCGTGGGGTACCTGGAAACCGGCGGGCCCGGCGTCGCCAGAGCCGCCGAGGCGGCCTTGCTCGGCAGCCCGGCCGACCTGCAGACCTTCCTGGCCACCGGCCGCCAGCGGGCCCAGGACGACGACGACCGGGTCCGGGTGACCCAGACGCTGTCGACCGGCGGCCCGGCCACCAAGCGCGCCGCCCAGCAGGCGCTCGACGGCACCATCGAGGACGTTCGTGCCTTCCTGGCCACCGGCCTGGCCCAGACGCGCATCGCCGACGACCGCATCGCCGTCGGCCAGGCCATGAGCACCGGCGGCCCGGTCGTGAACGCCCGCGCCCAGAAGGCGCTCGACGGCACGCCGGCCGACGTCCGGGCGTTCCTCGAGACCGGCCTGCAGCAGGCACGTGACACCGACGACCGCATCACGACAAACCAGGCGCTCGCCGCCGGCGGTCCGGAGGTCCAGGCCGCCGCGCAGACCGCGCTCGATGGCACCCCGGCCGACGTCCGGTACTTCCTCTCCGTCTGGCGGCAGGTCGCCGCGAACGGGGACGCCGAGCTCGCCGCGGTCCAGGGCCAGCTCGACGGCGCCAAGGCCGGCGCGGCCGCCCACCACCCGCTCATCGTGCGGCTCGCCGAGGAGCGGGCCCGGAAGCTCGCTTCGGACGCGCGTCAGGCGAACACCGACCGGCTCGCCGCCCAGCGGTCCGCGGCCCAGCACGACGCCCAGGTCGCGGCGGGCGTGGCCGCCGACGCCGCCCAGCAGGCGAGTGACGCCGCCGCCCGTGCGGCGCAGGCCAAGGCCGACAACGACAAGCTGCTCACCGACGCGGCCGACCCGGCGCTGACCGTGCCGAACGGCCGTCGCGCGGCGGTCTACCTGCTGCGCAACGGCGGCGCCGCCGTCAAGAACGCCGCCCGCACCGCGCTGAGCGGCACGGACGACGACGTCGTCACCTTCGTGCGCAGTGGGCTCGCCGCCGCGCAGGAGTCCGACGACCGCGCCGCCGTCGCGGCGATCGCGGCCGACCCCACGGCCCGCCCCGGGCTGCGGCAGGCCGCCCGCGACGCGCTCGCCGGGCCGTACGCCGGCGTCGCCGCGCTGCTGCGCACGCGGGACTACCCGGGTCGCGACACCGACGACCGCGTCGAGGTCAACCAGATCATGGCGGCCGGCGGGCCCGCGACGAAGTCGGCGGCGCAGCAGGCGCTGGACGGCACCGTCGCCGACGTCCGGGCGTTCCTGGCCACCGGTCAGTACATCGCGCGGACGCACGACCTGCGGATCCGGGTGGCGCAGACGCTGTCGGAGGGCCCGGAGGTCACCGCGGTCGCGCAGGGCGTCCTGGACGGCCCGGAGTCGTACCTGCAGCCGTACCTCGACGGCGAACTGGGCAAGGCGCGGGCGCGTGACGCCTTCACCGCCGGGCACGTCGCCAAGGTGAACGCGCTCTTGGCCCAGCTGCCCTGACCGCACGGCGAAGGTTGTCGGTGGTGCCCGGTACCCTCGCGACGTGGCTCTCGCGCTGTACCGCAAGTACCGTCCGGCAACCTTCGCCGAGGTCGTCGGGCAGGAGCATGTGACCGAACCCCTCCGCACGGCGCTGTCCGCCGGGCGGATCAACCACGCCTACCTCTTCTCGGGTCCACGCGGCTGCGGGAAGACGTCGAGCGCGCGCATCATGGCGCGCTCGCTGAACTGCGTGAAGGGGCCGACGCCGGACCCGTGCGGCGAGTGCAACTCGTGCAAGGCGCTCGCGCCGGAGGGCTCGGGCAGCGTCGACGTCACGGAGCTGGACGCGGCGAGCCACGGTGGTGTCGACGACGCCCGCGAGCTGCGGGACAAGGCGTTCTACGCGCCGGCCGAGTCGCGGTACCGGGTGTTCATCATCGACGAGGCGCACATGGTCACCACGCAGGGCTTCAACGCCCTGCTGAAGATCGTGGAAGAGCCGCCCGAGCACGTCATCTTCATCTTCGCGACGACCGAGCCGGACAAGGTGCTGACCACCATCCGCTCGCGCACGCACCACTACCCGTTCCGGCTGATCCCGCCGAGCTCGATGCGCGCGCTGCTGGAGCGCAACATCGCCGCGGAGGGCGTCGAGGTCGAGCCGTCGGTGTACCCGCTGGTCATCCGCGCGGGCGGCGGCTCGGCGCGGGACACGCAGTCGGTGCTGGACCAGCTGCTGGCGGGCGCGGGCCCGGACGGCGTTTCGTACTCGCGCGCGGTGGCGCTGCTGGGCGTCACGGACGTCGCGCTGATCGACGACATGGTCGACGCGTTGTCGACGGAGGACGCCGCGACGGTGTTCTCGACGGTGGAGAAGCTCGCGGAGGCGGGGCACGACCCGCGCCGGTTCGCGACGGACTTGCTCGATCGCCTGCGCGACCTGGTGCTGCTGCGCGCGGTGCCGGACTCCGCGGGCGGGCTGGTGTCCGCGCCGGAGGAAGAGCTGACCCGGATGGTGGCGCAGGCCGAACGCATCGGCCTGGCGACGCTGTCCCGGTACGCGGACATCGTCCACAATGGACTTCTGGAGATGCGCGGTGCGACTTCGCCGCGGCTGGTCCTCGAGCTGTTGTGCGCGCGGATGCTGCTGCCGTCGGTGACGGAGGCGGAGAACGCGCTCCTGGCGAGGCTCGAGCGGCTGGAGCGCCGGGCGACGCTGGCCGGCGGCGGTGGCGCGTCGGCGGAGGGTGGCGTGGAGCCCCCGCTGCGAGCGGCGCCGGAGAAGGAGTTTTCCCGCCCGTCGCAGCGCGCGGGTTCGGCCGGCCCGGCGCCGGTGGCGGCTCCGGAACCGGCCGCACGGCCGGCACCCGCACCAGCCGCGGGGACCGGTGCCTCGGCTCCGGCGGCCGGGCCTGGCACCGCGCCGGGGCAGTCTGCCGACGGCGGCTGGGGAACCCCGCGCACCCCGGCCGAGGGCACGTCGGCCGCGCAGGGAACTCCGCGCACCCCAGCCGGCGGCACGTCGGCCCCGCAGCCCGCTGCGGCGGCTCCGGCGACCCAGCCTGCCGATGGCGGTTGGGGAACTCCGCGTACCCCGGGCGGCGGCACCCCGGCCGCGCAGCCCGCTGCGGCGCCCCCCGCGACCCAGCCCGCCGGTGGTGGTTGGGAAACTCCGCGTACCCCGGGCGGCGGCACCGAGGCCCCAGCGGGGCAGGCCGCCGCGACCCAGTCCGCCGATGGTGGTTGGGGATCCCCGCGCACTCCCGGCGGCGGCACGCCCGCCCCGGCGGCGGAACCGCCCGCCGCGGCCGAACCCGACGCCCCCGCGGCGTCCGGTGGGTTCGATGCCGCCGCGATCCGGAACGTCTGGCCGCAGCTCATGGCCGCCCTGCGCAAGTTCACCGGCGGGCGGAGCCTCGAGGCGATGCTCACCCAGGCCACGGTCGCGAGTGTCGACGGGAACGCCGTCACCCTCACCCACAAGTCCGAACCGCTGGCCCGCCGGCTGTCCGACCAGGACAACGCGCAGAAGATCGCCGGCGCGCTGACCGACGTCCTGGGCGGCGACTGGCGGGTCCGCTGCGTCCACGGCAACGCCCCGGCCGCGCCCGCCGCCCGGGCGCAGCAGGCCGCGCCCGCGCCGGAACGGTCGTTCACCCGGCAGTCGACGGCCGCCGCCGCCGCGGCGCCCGCCCCGGCGCCGGAACGGCCCGCGCCCGCCCCGGTCGCCGCCGCGCCGGCGCGGCCGAAGGTGACCACCGCCGAGCCGGACATCCCGCTGCCCCCGGAACCCGCCGACGAGGACGACGAAGACCTCTACAACGAGGACGCCAGCCCGGCCCCGCCGCCGCCCCCACCGCCGCCGGACCAGGACCCGGACGAGGTCGCCCGCAAGCTCCTCGCCGACCACCTCGGCGCCCGCCCCCTGGACTGACGCTCACGCCGCCCAGGGACCGATGCCCGTCACCCGGTCCGCGGTGATGCGCACGATCACCGCGGTCGGCGAGCCCTGGTTGCCCAGCAGGTACTTCGGGACGCCGAGGTACCGCTGAGCCTGCCGGTCCATCAAGGCCGTGAACTCGTCGGCGATGTCCGGGCCGACGATCCGGGCCGTCCCCCGGACCAGCAGGTATTGAGGCAGCCCGCGCGCGTCGTGCCCCTCGTGGTCCTCGATGAGCACGGTCACCCGCGGGTCGCGGCGGATGTTGCGCACCTTGGGGCGCCGCCCCTCCATGCCCATCACGATCTCGTCGCCCTCCCGGCTGGCCCAGACCATCGAGGTCTGCGGCGAGCCGTCCGGGTTGATCGTCGTCAGCACGGCGTTGAACGGCCGCTCGAACAGGCGGTGGCAGCTTTCGGGGAGTTCCATGCTCCCGAGCCTAGGAACCCGAAAGGTACTGCTGGGTACCTTGGTTCCCATGGGTGACTTCTCCCGCGACGTCTTCCTCGCCGACTGCCCGGCCCGGCTGGCGATCGAGATCATCGCCGACAAGTGGGCGGTCGTCGTCGTGTTCGCGCTGAGCCGCGGGCCGCGGCGGCACGGCGAGCTCGTCGACCTCATCGGCGGCATCTCGCGGAAGGTCCTCACCCAGACGTTGCGCAAGCTCCAGGGCTACGGCCTCGTCGACCGCCGCGCGTACGCCGAGGCGCCGCCCCGCGTCGAGTACCGCCTGACCGAGCTCGGGGCAGACCCTCGTCGAGCCCATCGGCGTCCTGACGAAGTGGGCCACGGTCAACGGCGACGCCGTCGTCGCGGCTCAGGCCGCCAGGTAGGCCTCGATCGCCGCCGCGATGGCGGACGCGTACTGCTGGCGTCCCTCCGGGCTCGTCATCCGGGCCGCTTCCGCCGCGTTGCGCATGTTGCCGCACTCCACCAGCACCGCCGGGCGCGTCGACAGGTTCAGCCCGCCCAGGTCCGTCCGCGCCGACAGGCCGTTGCCGCCGATGTAGTTCGACGTGCTGAAGCCGCCCGTGCGCAGCGTGTCCCGGACCACCTGCGCCAGCCTCGTCGACGGCTCGCCCTGCGCCGCGTTCAACGGCGGCGACGAGTACGCCACGTGGAAGCCGTTCGCGCCCGCCGCGGTCGAGCCGTCCGCGTGGATCGAGACGACCGCGTCGGCGTTCGCCTCGTTGCCGATCGCCGCCCGGCGGTCGACGCAGGGGCCGACGCCGCTGTCGTCCTGTCGCGTGTAGACAACGCGGATCCCCTTGGCCGCCAACGCTTTTCCGACGCGCTGCGCGACGTCCCAGGTGAACGCGTGCTCGGGGTAGCCGGCGTTGGTCGCGGTGCCCGTGGTGTTGCACGGCTTGGTCTGCCCGCGGCCCGCGGGCACCTGCCGGTTGATCTCGGCCGGGTGCGCGGCGTTCCCGCCGTTGTGCCCGGGATCCAGCACGACGACCTTCCCGGACGCGACCGGCGGCGCGGCGACCGACGAAGACGGCGGCGCGACCGGAGCCGATGAACCCGGCGGAGTGGAAGTCACGGTCGTGGGCGTGACCGTCCTGGTCGTCAAAGTGGCAGGCGCCGGCGCCGCCGGGACGTCGCCGGAGCACCCGGTGAGCAGCAGGGCACCGGCCAGCAGGAGGGGGACAATCGCGCGTCGCACGGCGACCACGGTGCCACAGCCCGGCACCCCGCGTGGCGCGACTACCCTGGTGGATGACACAGGCGTGCAGAGAGGATCGAGCGAACCATGGCGCAACCCGGCGGCGGCTTCGACATTTCCCAGCTCATGCAGCAGGCGCAGCAGATGCAGCAGAAGCTCGTCGAGGCCCAGGAAGAGCTCGCCAACACCGAGGTCACCGGCAGCGCCGGCGGCGGGCTGGTCACCGCGACCGTCTCCGGTGACAGCCAGCTGAAGAGCCTCAAGATCGACCCGAAGGTCGTCGACCCGGACGACGTCGAGACGCTGTCCGACCTGATCGTCGCGGCGGTCCGCGACGCGTCGGCGAGCGCGCAGAAGCTCACCGAGCAGAAGCTCGGCCCGCTGGCCGGCGGCCTCGGCGGCGGTGGCGGCATGCCGGACCTCGGCAGCCTCGGCTTCGGCGGCTGACGAACTTGTACGAAGGTGTCGTCCAGGACCTGATCGACGAGCTCGGGCGGCTGCCCGGGGTCGGGCCGAAGAGCGCCCAGCGGATCGCGTTCCACCTGCTGGCCACCGACCCGGCCGACATCGCGCGGCTGCAGGACGTGCTCGGCAAGGTCAAGGAGGGCGTGCAGTTCTGCGAGGTGTGCGGCAACGTCTCCGAGCAGCAGAAGTGCCGCATCTGCCGCGACGAGCGCCGCGACCTCACGATCATCTGCGTGGTCGAGGAGCCGAAGGACGTCCTGGCGGTCGAGCGGACGCGCGAGTTCAAGGGCCGCTACCACGTCCTGGGCGGTGCGCTCGACCCGTTGTCCGGCATCGGGCCGGAGCAGCTGCGGATGCGCGAGCTGCTCAAGCGCATCGGCGAGGCGGACATCAAGGAGATCATCATCGCCACCGACCCCAACACGGAGGGCGAGGCGACGGCGACGTACTTGGTGCGCATGCTGCGGGACTTCCCGGGCTTGAGCGTGACGCGGCTGGCGTCGGGGTTGCCGATGGGCGGCGACCTGGAGTTCGCGGACGAGCTGACCCTGGGTCGCGCGCTTTCGGGCCGCCGTGCCCTTTGACGGGCGGCCGGTTCCGCGGATCCGGACGTTCGTGCTCATCGGGCGGGGCCGGAAGGGGCGGTACGTGGACATCGCCGACTGCGCCGAGCTGCCCGGGTCCGCGAAGTCCGGCCTCGTGGAAGGCTCGATCGAGCTGCCGTTCGGAGTGCCCGCCGTCATCGGCCGGACCACGCTCGACACCGAGGTCGTGATGATGTGGTCCGACATCGCCAGCCTCGTGGCCCGGTACCGCGAGGCGGGCAAGGCCACGACGAGCCTGCCCGACCAGCCCGGCGAACTCCGGCTCGAGGCGATCCCCGGCGGCCTGGCGCGGCTCACCGTGGCGTACAGCGAAGACGTGAGCCTGACCAATGTCGCCGGCGAGGAGGACCTGCTCTCCGCCCTCGCGTTGGGCGGGGTCGCGTTCTTCGAGAAGCTCGGCGAGCTCACAGGCCGCTTCCACGACCGGGAAATCGACCAGCTCACCGGTCGAAGCGGCGCAGGTCGTACAGGTCCATCAACCTGATCACCTTGTTCGCGTACTCCGGGTCGGTGGCGTACTTCCGCGCCACCGCCCGGATGAACGCGTCCGGGTCCGACCGCACCGGCAACGCCGCCGCGTAGTTCGACGATGTCGTCAACAGCCGTCCGTAATCGCGGAACGAGTCGGAAACCGACGCGTACGAGCGGAAAAACGCGTCCACCGGGTGGCACGGCGACGGAATGCACTCAGTCGTCGGGTAGCGGGCGCACCGCAGCGCGATCGGCCCCGGGCTCGTCGGCGTCACGCACTTGAAGCCGAAGTAGTTCAGCTCCGCCGTCGACAGCTTGCTGCGGCCCCAGTTCGACTCCAGGATCGACTGCGCCACCGTCACCGATGCCGGGATGTCGTACGCCGCGTGGATCGCCCGCGCGATCGGGCCCGCCTCGCCGACGTACGCCTCCTGGAAGCCCGAGGAAAGCGCGTCGTCGCGCACCGCCGCCTGGTCGATGGGCGGCGGGACCACCGCCAGCAGCGCCGCCAGTCCGATGTGGATCATGGCGACACTCTGCCCGGCTCACCCCCGGAAAAACCGGGGGTCACCCCAAAGAGACCTCAGCAGTAGCCGAGCTGCGCCAGCGTGTCGACGATGATCTCGGACGGGTGGTACTTGTCCATCCAGGACTCACCGCGCCGGTTCTGGTACGTGTCGAGGAAGTTCTGCAGCTTGTCGCCGCGCATTTCCGTCAGCACGACCGTCTCGCCGAGGTGCTGCGGCGTCTCCGTGCGCTCGCGGTGCACCGCGCACGGCAGGCCGAGGTAGTAGCACTCCGCCGAAAGACCACCCGAGTCGGTGACGACGTACTCGGCGCGCGCCACCAGCGGGAGGAACTTCAGGTAGCGCATCTTCGGCTGGACGATGAACTGGTCGTCGAAGATGTTCCCGATGCCCAGCGAGCGGATCTTCTCGCGCTCCGGCGCGCCGGCCATGTACAGGATCGGCATCTTGCGGCTCTGCTCGCGCAGGATCTCCAGCGCCTCGCGGTACTTGTCCGGGCGCGAGACCAGCTCGAAGCGGTGCAGCGTGGCGAGGCCGAACTTCTCCGGCAGGTTCGGCACGTCCAGCGGTTGGTTGATCGCCAGGCGCATCGCGTCGATCGCCGTGTTCGCCTCGGTGTCCACGACCACGCCGCGGGCGTTGCGGAGGTTGTTGACCTCGCGGATGCTCGGCGCGAAGTGGATGTCGACGATCTTCGCCGCGATCTTGCGGTTGAGCTCCTCGGGCAGCGGCGACAGGATGCTGCCCGACCGCGCGCCCGCCTCGACGTGGCCGACGCGGGACTTGAGGATCCGCTTGCCGATCAGCGAGCCGTACGGCGTGGTGAACGTGTCGCCGTGCACCAGCACGAGCGGGGGACGGCCGTCCTCGGTGAGCGCGGCGCGCAGCTCGTGGCGGCGGCTCCAGGCGGTGCGCATGACCTGCGCGGCCCAGCCCGGCACCTGCGCCGGCGACTCGAGGTTGTGGGCCTTCTCCTCCGGCACCAGCCAGACGTCGGGCGCCGGCATGTCCAGGTCCGCGAGGACGTCCGCGACCTCGTCGACGTGCTGCGCGGTGAACCAGATCTTCGGCCGCATCCCGCGCTCGCGGATCCCGTGGTAGACGGGCGCGATCTTGATCAGTTCCGCGGTGGTGCCGAGAATGAAGGAAATCACCGGAGGTGCCCATTTCTGGTCGGGTGCGGTGGCGTAAGGATACTGGCCGACCTCCCGCGGGGGCCGCCGGGTAGCCTCGGCCCGGTGAGTGCGAACCCGCTCCTCCCCTCGCTCAGCGTCGTGATCCCGGTCTACAACGAGCAGGACTGGATCGAACGCAGTGTCGGCGCGCTGCTCGCCTCGGCCGAGACGGCCAACTGGCCGATCGAGGTCGTGGTCGTCGACGACGGCAGCACCGACGCCACGCCGTCGCGGCTCGACGAGCTGCGCGAACGCCACGGCATCACCGTCGTCAGCCAGGCCAACGCGGGCCGGTTCGAGGCCCGGCGGGCGGGCCTCGCCAAGGCCGGCGGGGAGCAGATCCTGCTGCTCGACAGCCGGGTCGTGGTGGACGACGGCGCGCTGACCTTCCTGCGCGACCAGCTCGTCGACCACCCGGAGCGCACGGTGTGGAACGGGCACGTGAACGTCGCCTCCGAAAACAACCCGTACGCCGGTTTCATGGCCGGGCTGGTGAAGATTCCCTGGCGCCGCTACTGCGCCGACCCGCGCCTGATGTCCTTCGGCATCGAGGAGTTCGACCTCTTCCCGAAGGGCACCGGATTCTTTTCCGCGCCGCGCGGTGTTCTCGAAGCCGCTTCGGACGCTTTCGTTTCGCTGTTCGACGACGTGCGCTTCGCCAGTGACGACACCGGTGTCCTGCGCTGGATCGCCGAGCGCCACCGCATCCACCTCGCCCCGGGCTTCTCCGCGACCTACCACGGGCGCGACAGCTTCAAGAAGTTCGCCGCGCAGGCCTACTTCCGCGGGACGACCTTCGTGGACTCCTACCTCGGCTCGCCGGGCCCGGCCCGCAACGGCCTGTTCGCCGCGTTCGGCGTCGGCGTGCTGGGCCTCGGCCTGGCGCTGCGGAAGCCGAAGACGGCCGTGGTGCTCGCGGCCGCCGGTTCGGCCGCGGCCGGTGCCGCCGTGACGCGCTTCGGCGCGACGAACGCGGAGGCCAAGGCCGTCGCGAAGCTGGCGCCGGTGTTCGGCGCCGGCTTCGGTGCCGGTGCCGTCCGCGGCCTCGTCATGGCGGTGCGCGCCCGCCGGCGGCGACGATGAGCTCGCCGGTGACCCACGAGTCCGACGAGGCCGACGGGCGCAGCCTGGCGAAGGAAACCGGGCGCTCGGCCGGGAAGATCGGCGTCTCGCTGCTCGTCGCGATCGCGCTCGGCTACGTGCTGACGCTGCTCGCCACCCGCTGGCTCGGGCCGGAGAACAGCAAGGTCTACCTCTCGTTCTGGGGCATCCTGATGGGCCTCGGCAGCGCGCTGTCGCCGCTGGAGCAGGAGCTGTCCCGCCAGTCCGCGGTGGCCGCGCTCGACGGCGGCAAGGCCGGCAAGCCCGCGCTGCGCGCCCTGACCGTCGGCGCCGTGACCGTGGCCGTCGTCGCCGGGCTGACGATGGCGGTGCCGGTGCTGTCGGACCGGCTCTACGCCGGCAACACCGCGCTCGGCGTCATCGTGCTCTGCGGCGCGATCTCGTTCGCCTGCCAGTTCGCCGCCCGCGGCCTGCTGGTCGGGCAGCAGCGGATCAAGCCGTACTCCTGGCTGGTCGTGGCCGAGGCCGCGGTCCGCGTGCTCGTGCTGTTCGGGATCGCCGCCGCCGGGCTGACCGGTGTGACGTCGTACGCGATCGCGGCCGCGGCGGGCTCGTTCGCCTGGCTGCTGTTCGTCAAGCCGGTCTCCGGGCTGGTCGACCCGCACGCCGACGGCGAGGGCTGGGGCCCGGTGACCGGCCGGATCCTGGTCCTGCTGACCGGCGCCGCGCTGACCGCGAGCGTCATCACCGGTTACCCGGCGATGGTGAGCCTGCTCGCGCCCGGCGGGTCCGAACGCGCTGTCGGCGTCCTCTTCGCGACGCTCACCGTGTCCCGGGTGCCGCTGCTGCTGCTCTCCCCGCTGCAGGCGCTCGCCGTGCCGACGGTCGTCCGGCTTTCGGGCACCGAGGACGGGCAGCACCGGCTGCGGAAGCTCCTCGCGGTCGGCGCGCTCGGCACGATCGTCGTCGGCGTGGTCGGCGCGCTGGTCGGCTGGCTGATCGGGCCGTGGCTGGTCTCCCTGCTCTACGGCTCGGGCTTCGTCGCCCAGGGCTGGTGGGTGGCGTGGATGGTGTGGGGTGCGGTGCTGCTCACCGCGCTGCAGCTGATGACGGCCGTGCTGGTGGCCCGCAAGGAAGCCAACAAGGTGCTGGTCACCTGGGCCGTGGTCGCGGTCGCCACCGCCGCGACGCTGCTGCTCGTGCCGGGTGACCCGATCCTCAAGGCGGTCGCCGGGCTGGCCGGGGGGCCGACGCTGGGTCTCGTGGTCGTGTTGATGTTCGTCTTGCGGCGCCCGGGCAACGTGCGGCCCGCTCCGGACGTCCCAGTAGGGTGACCCCGGCCGGACCCGGGACAGGGCGGCGTGAAACGCCGGTGAGGTTGGACAGCGGAAAACCATGAACGTACTTCTGGTCGTGCTCGCCTTCTGGCTGCCGGGCCTCGTCTTCGGGGCGGCGATCCGGCTGCGTGGCTGGCTGCTCGCCGCGGCCGCGCCGATCCTGACGTTCGGCATCGTCAGCCTGGGCGTCCCGGTGCTCGGCGGCCTCGGCATCCGCTGGACCACGCTCGACGTCGCGCTGTGGACGCTCGTGCTGTCGGTGGTCGGCTTCGGGCTCGCGTTCGCAGTGCAGCGGTTCACCGCGCGCCGCCACCCTGACTGGGCCGAGAAGGACGCCGCCGCGGCCGCGCCCGCCCGCTCGCTGCGCGAGCACCTGCTGATCGGTGCCGGCGTCGGGGCCGGCAGCCTCGTCGGGATCGTCACGTTCCTGCGCGGCGCCCGCGGCCTCAACCAGGTCCAGCAGGGCTGGGACGCGCCGTTCCACGCCAACCTCGTCCGCTGGATCGCCGAGCACGGCGACGCCCGGCCCTCGACCGTCGGCACCATCGCGAACCTGCCGAACCAGACGAACTACTTCTACCCGGACACCTACCACGCCCTGCTCGCGCTGGTCTTCGACAAGGCCGGGCTGGCGATGATGCCGACGCTCAACACGGGCGCGCTCACCGTCATCCTGTGCGTGCCGATCGGCGTCGCGGCGATGTGCCACGTCTGGCGGATGCCCACGCTGGCGGTCGCCGCGGCCGCCGCGGTCTCGGCGTCGTTCACCAACTTCCCGTACGACTCGCTGTGGCGCGGCCCGCTGTGGCCGTACGTCGCCGGGGTCGCGCTGATCCCGGCGATGCTCGCGCTCGCGCGCCGGCTCCTGGAGCCGCGCGGGATCTCCGGCCCGGTCGCGATCGGCGTCGGCGTCGCGGGCCTGATCGGCCTGCACACCAGCGTCGCGTTCGTCGTCGTCGTGTACTTCCTGCTGATCCTGCTCGCGGTGCTCTTCAAGTTCGAGCCGATCGACTGGCGCCGGTCGGCGGCCTCTCTCGGGGCCACGGTCGCGCTCGCCGTCGTCTGCGGGCTGCCGCTCGCGCTGCCTTCGCTGTACAACGCCGGCGGCGTGACGAGCGCGTACTGGGCGTCGGAGGCCACCGTCACCGGCGGCCTCGGGGAGACCATCACCTTCTCGCCGATGGCCGCGTTCCCGCAGTGGTGGATCGGCGTGCCCGCCCTGATCGGCGTCTTCCTGCTGGTGAAGCACCGCCGGATGCTGTGGATGGTCGCCGCCTACGTCGTCTTCGGCGGGCTGTTCGCGGCCACCGTGTCGCTCGAGACGCCGCTCATCCACACCCTGACCGGCATCTTCTACAACGACCACTGGCGGATCGGCGCGCTGGTCCCGCTGGCCGGCGCGGTCGCGTTCGGCGAGTTCACCGACACCGCCGCCCGCTGGTTCGCGCGCAAGGCCGGCGGCCGGCTGCCGAACGTCTCGCCGGCGACGCTCACCGCGGTCGGTGTCGTGCTGCTCGTGGTCGTCGTGGGCGGCCTGAGCCGCGGTGGCTACATCGGCCGCAACGCCGCCCGCCTGCAGATGAACTACAGCGGCGGCCCGACGGTCAGCAACGACGAGCGCTCGGCGTTCGACTGGCTCGCCGGCCACGTCGCGCCCGGCGAGCGGGTGATGAACGGCAAGGCCGACGGCTCGGTCTGGATGTACGCGCTCGACGGCGTCCAGCCGGTCGAGTGGACGTTCTACGGCGCCGAGGGGAACACCCCGGCCGGCTACCTCGGGGTCTACCTCGACGACATCGACAAGTTCCCGCGCGTGCGGGAACTGCTCACCGACCTCAAGGTCCGGTACGTCTTCGTCGGCAAGGGCAAGGTCACCCCGGACACGAACAACGGGCCCGGCCTGAACCACCTCGACGCCACCACCGGCTTCAAGGTCGTCTTCCGGAACCCCGGTGCCACGGTCTACGAGATCGAGGGTCAGCAGGGCGTCGTCTCAGCTGGGGCCGCTCCAGGGTCCGGGGCCGGTAACGGGCAGTGAAAGGCTAAAGTGATCGCGTGTCCAGCACCTCTGTGACCAGCCGCCGCGTGCTCATCGTGATGCCCGCGCTGAACGAGTCCGCGAGCGTCGCTTCGGTCATCGACCAGGTGAAACGCGCCCTCCCGGACGGCGACCTGCTGGTCGTCGACGACGGCTCGGTCGACGAGACCGCCAAGCTCGCCCGCGCGGCCGGGGCCGAGGTGGCCCGCCTCGCGGTCAACCTGGGCGTCGGCGGTGCGATGCGCACCGGGTTCCGCTACGCCGCCGCCCGCGGGTACGACGTCGTCGTGCAGGTGGACGCGGACGGCCAGCACGACCCGGACGAGCTCGACGCGCTGCTGCGCGGGCTGGACGACGCCGACATCGTGATCGGTTCCCGGTTCGCCGGCAAGGGCTCGTACAAGGCCAGCGGGCCGCGCAAGTACGCGATGGTCGCGCTCTCGCTGGTGTTCTCGCGGCTGGCGAAGACCAAGCTCACCGACGTCACGTCGGGGTTCAAGGCGATGGGGCCGCGCGCGATCAAGCTGTTCGCCGGCTACTACCCGGCGGAGTACCTCGGCGACACCGTGGAGTCCCTGGTCATGGCCATCCGGGCGAAGCTGACCATCAAGGAGATCCCGGTCGTCATGCGGGAACGCGCGGGCGGCACGCCCAGCCACTCGCCGCTCAAGTCGGCCGTCTACCTGAGCCGGGCCGGGCTCGCACTGCTGCTGGCGCTGGTGCGTCGCCGCCCGGCGGTCGACTCCTCCGACTCGGCGTAAGGGGAAGCAGAAATGCAGGGTTGGCGCATTCTCAGCATCATCGTCGCCTGCGTCGTGCTGTTCGTCGTCCTCGAGATGATGCGCCGGCGGAAGCTGCGGGAGAAGTACGCGGGCGTGTGGCTCGTCGTCTCGATCGGCGTGGTCGTCCTCGCGGTGCTGCCGCAGGCGGCCGACTTCCTCGCCAAGCACACCGGCGTCCAGACGCCGTCGAACTTCGTCTTCCTCCTCGCCGGCGTCGTGCTGGCCCTGGTGTCGCTGCACCTCTCGACCGAGGTCGGGCACCTGGAGGAGGAGGTGCGCACGTCGGTCGAGGAGATCGCGCTGCTGCGCTGCGAGCTCGAGGACGCCAAGCGCGAGCTGGCGGGCCGGATCAGCGAGCTGGAGGCGCGCACGACCGCGCCGGACGACGTCAAAGGGCTTCCCGAGGTCGAGCGCGTCAGCAAGTGACCGCGTGATCGACGCCCTCCTCGCCGCGCCCGCGCGGCTGGGGGCGGTGCGGCTGCTGGCCGTCGACGGCCCGTCGGGCGCCGGGAAGTCCACACTGGCCGCCCAGGTCGTCGCCGACCTGCGTGCGCGCGGCTGCCGGACCGAGCTGGTGAGCACCGATGCCTTCGCGACGTGGGAAGACCCGGTTTCGTGGTGGCCGCGGCTGGTGAACGGCGTTCTGAGGCCTCTCGCGGCCGGCGTCGAAGGCGCTTACCGGCGGATGGACTGGACAAGCGGGACGCCGCGGCCGGGCGAGCTCGTCCGGGTGCCCGTGCCGGACGTCCTGGTGCTGGAAGGCGTCTCGAGCGGCCGCACTTCGGTAAGACCCCTGCTTTCGCACCTCTGCTGGCTTTCCGGCGGCTCCGACACCGACCGGCTGGCCAGAACCGTGGCACGGGACGGCGCGGCCGCACAGGCTGAACTGGAGCGCTGGCAGCGCTTCGAGCGCGGCTGGTTCGCCGTCGACGGCACTCGTGCGGCCGCCGGCACCCGACTTTCGTAGGGGTTCGTTCGGTCACCGTGCGTGAACGCTGGACTCCGGATCGATCAAGGTGGAACGGTTGCGCCACCACGACCGGGCTAACGTTGGTACCGCCATCTGAGTTAGTGATCCGGCACCCGGTGCAGTTGCGGGCCACAAACGGTCACATTTTGTCACGAATTATGGACACATTGCGGTCAAATCGGTGCCCACGTAGCGCGATCGTAACCTCACGTACTTAAGCCTGGGCCGAGTTCCCGCTAGTGTCGCGGGGCACACCGATCGTCCGTCGAGTTCCTGACCGACCGGACGGTGACTTTGATCCCGAACATCTCCCAAGGGGTGCCAGATGCAGCAATTGCGGCTGACCCGAACACGCCGCGTGGCCCTGATCGGGCTCGCCGGCGCGCTCGCGGTTTCGCTGTCCGCTTGTGCGGAATCCAAGCGTGATGAGGGCGCGGGGGGTGGTTCCGGGGGCACGATGATCTTCGGTGCGGCCGGTAACCCGAAGTTGTTCGACCCGATCTTCAACGACGAGGGCGAGACCTTCCGGATCACGCGGCAGATCTTCGACACGCTGATCCAGAACAAGCCGGGCACCGCCGACCTCGAGCCCTCCCTCGCCGAGAAGTGGGAGCCCAGCAACGACGGCAAGACCTGGACCTTCAGCCTGAAGCAGGGCGTGAAGTTCTCCGATGGCACGGCCTTCGACGCGACCGCGGTCTGCTACAACTTCGACCGCTGGTACAACATGAAGGGCGCTGCCGCCCAGAGCCAGATGATCTACTACGCCGACGTCTTCGGCGGGTTCGCCAAGAACGAGAGCACCGACTACAGCGACCCGGTCTACAAGAGCTGCGAAGCCAAGGACCCGGCGACCGCGGTCGTGAACCTGAACAAGGCCAAGGGCGCGTTCCCGGCGGCGTTCACGCTGCCGTCGTTCGCGATGCAGAGCCCGGCCGCGCTGAAGCAGTACAACGCGGACCAGGTCACGCAGAGCGGTGACTCGTTCACCTACAGCGAGTACGCGAACAAGCACCCGGTCGGCACCGGGCCGTTCAAGTTCGACAGCTGGGACCAGGGCAAGGGCGAGATCACCCTGGCCAAGAACGACACCAGCCCGACCCAGACGGCGAAGCTCGACAAGCTGATCTTCAAGGTCATCCCGGACGAGAACGCCCGCAAGCAGGCGCTCAAGGCCGGCGACATCCAGGGCTACGACTACCCGGCGCCCGCCGACTACAACCTGCTGCGCGGGGACGGCGAGCAGGTGCTCGTGCGGCCGCCGTTCAACGTGCTGTACCTGGGCATCAACCAGTCCGGCCCGGCCGGGGAGAAGCTGAAGGACGTCCGCGTCCGCCAGGCGCTGGCCTACGGCATCAACCGCGAGCAGTTCGTCAAGAGCAAGCTGCCCGAGGGCTCCGAGGTCGCCACCGAGTTCGTCCCCAAGACGATCTCCGGCTACACCGACGACGTCACCAAGTACCCGTACGACCAGCAGAAGGCCAAGGACCTGCTGCAGCAGGCCGGCGCGACGAACCTGACGCTGAAGTTCTACTACCCGACCGAGGTCACGCGTCCGTACATGCCGAACCCGGCGGACGTCTTCACGTCGATCTCCGAGGACCTGAAGGCCATCGGCATCAAGGTCGAGGCCGTCGCCAAGCCGTGGAACGGTGGCTACAAGGACGACGTCCAGAAGTTCGGCAAGCAGGACCTGCACCTGCTCGGCTGGACCGGTGACTACAACGACGCCGGGAACTTCGTCGGCACCTTCTTCGGCCGCAAGAAGCCGGAGTTCGGGTTCGACAACCCGCAGCTGTTCCAGGCGCTGTCCGCCGCGGACGCTTCGCCCGCCGGCGACGCGCACGCCAAGGCGTACCAGGAAGTCAACAAGCAGATCATGGACTACCTGCCCGCGATCCCGATCTCCTACGGCCCGCCCGCCATCGTGGTCGGCCCGAAGGTCAAGGGTCTGGTCGCCAGTCCGCTGACCGACGAGCGGTTCAACACCGTCACCGTCAACTGAGTTCTGCCTCGAGGGCATGGGGTGGGCGCTACCGCGCCCACCCCATGCCCGTACCTCCCGGGCTGGCCCCAAAGGACACCAAGTGCTCCGTTTTCTCGTGCGTCGGCTGCTACAAGCGATACCGACGCTGCTCATCCTGTCCATCCTGGTCTTCGCCTGGCTCCGCTCGCTGCCCGGAGGGCCCGCGGCCGCCCTCCTCGGCGACAAGGCCACGCCGGAGAAGATCGCCAACCTCAACCACGTGCTGGGGCTCGACCAGCCGGTCATCATCCAGTACTTCAAGTTCCTCGGCCGCGCGGTCACCGGTGACTTCGGCTCCTCGCTGGTCTCCACCCAGCCGGTGATGTCGGAGATCGGCACGTTCCTGCCGGCCACCATCGAGCTGGGGATCTCCGCGATGATCGTCGCGGTGCTCATCGGCATCCCGGCGGGCTACCTCTCGGCGCGCTACCGCGGTGGCGTCGCCGACAACGTGATCATCGTGCTGACCCTGGTCGGCGTCGCGGTCCCCGTCTTCTTCCTCGGCTACATGATGCAAGACCTGCTCGCCGGCCCGCTGGGCCTGCCGTCGCAGGGCCGGCAGACCGCCGGGCTCGACGCCACCGCCGTCACGAACTTCGCCGTCCTCGACGGCATCATGACCAGCGAGTGGGACGCCGTCTGGGACGCGATCAAGCACCTGATCCTCCCGGCGTTCGCGCTCGCGACCATCCCGCTCGCGGTGATCACCCGGATCACCCGCGCGTCGGTGCTCGAAGTGCTCAACGAGGACTTCATCCGCACGGCCAACTCCAAGGGCCTCACGCAGCCGGTGGTCCGCCGCCGGCACGTGCTGCGCAACGGCCTGCTGCCCGTGGTCACCACGATCGGCCTGCAGACCGGCGCGCTGCTCGGCGGCGCGGTGCTGACCGAGCGCGTGTTCAACTTCCGCGGCCTCGGGTTCCTGCTGGCCGAAGGCATCGAACGGCGTGACTACCCCCGGCTCCAGGCACTGCTGCTGTTCGGGGCTCTGGTGTACGTGCTGGTGAACATGCTGGTCGACGTCTCGTACGGGATCATCGACCCGAGGGTGCGTGTGCGATGAACACTTTGGTGAACAAGAAGAAAGAGCCGATCGACAAGCTCGCCGCGGCGAGCGGGCACAGCCTCGGCGGCGAAGCCCTGCGGCGGATGCTGCGCAGCCCGGTCGCCATCACCGGCGCCGCGATCACCGGCCTCTTCGTGCTGCTGGCGGTGTTCGCGCCGCTGATCGCGCCCAAGGACCCGTTCGAGCGGTACCTGCAGGACAAGGTCGCCCTCGGCCAGGGGATCATCCCCGGCGCCCAGCCGGGCTTCCCGCTCGGCGTGGACGACTTCGGCCGCGACGAGCTGTCGCGGCTGATCGTCGGCGCGCAGAACACCCTCCTCGTCGGCGTGCTGGCCACGGTGATCGGCGTGCTCCTCGGCGTCGTGATCGGCGGCCTCGCCGGCGCGTTCGGCGGCTGGGTCGACACCGTCCTCATGCGACTCGTCGACGTCATGCTGTCGGTGCCGTCGCTGCTGCTGGCCATCTCGGTGGCGGCGCTGTTCGCCAAGCCGAGCCAGTGGACGGTGATCCTCGCCGTCTCGATGATCGGGGTACCGATCTTCGCGCGGCTGCTGCGCGGTTCGATGCTGGTGCAGCGCAGCAGTGACCACGTCCTCGCGGCGACGTCGCTGGGCGTGAAGCGCGGCGCGATCGTGTTCCGGCACATGCTGCCGAACTCGCTCGGCCCGGTCATCGTGCAGGCGACGCTGACCCTGGCGACCGCCATCCTCGAGGCCGCGGCGCTGTCGTTCCTCGGTCTGGGCGACCCGGACCCGAACCGGGCGGAGTGGGGCATCATGCTGAGCAAGGGTGCCCGGCAGTTCCTCGACGTCCGGCCCGAGCTGGCGTACTACCCCGCGATCGCGATCATCGTCGTCGCGCTCGGGTTCACGCTGCTCGGCGAGTCCCTCCGCGAAGCCCTCGACCCGAAGAACAGGCGGTGAACCCCGATGGCACTCCTTGAGGTCCGTGATCTCACGGTCCAGTTCGTCCGCCGTGGCGAGCAGTCGTTCACCGCGGTGGACAACGTCAGCTTCGACGTCGAACCGGGCCAGACGGTCGGCCTGGTCGGCGAGTCCGGCTGCGGCAAGTCCGTGACGTCGCTGGCGATCATGCGGTTGCTCGCCAAGCGCGGCAACAAGGTCAGCGGTTCGGTGCGCTTCGAAGGCACCGACCTGCTGCGGTTGTCCGACCGCGAAATGCGCGACCGCCGCGGCCGCGACCTCGGCATGGTGTTCCAGGACCCGCTGTCCTCGCTGAACCCGGTCATCCCGATCGGGCTGCAGATCACCGAGGTGCTGGAGCGCCACCGCGGGATGTCGCGCAAGGCGGCGTCCGTCGAAGCGGTGGACCTGCTCGACAAGGTCGGCATCCCCGACCCGTCGCGCCGGCTTTCCGAGTACCCGCACCAGCTTTCCGGCGGGATGCGGCAGCGCGCGCTGATCGCGATCGCGCTGGCGTGCCGGCCGCGGCTGCTCATCGCCGACGAGCCGACCACCGCGCTGGACGTCACCATCCAGGCGCAGATCCTGGCGCTGCTGCGGGAACTGGTGCAGGACACCGGCACCGCGCTGATCATGATCACGCACGACCTCGGCGTCGTCGCCGGGCTCTGCGACGAGGTCAACGTGCTCTACGGCGGCAAGATCGTCGAGCGCGCGCAGCGGCACCAGCTGTTCGCCGAGCCGCGGCACCCGTACACGCACGGCCTGCTCGCCTCGATCCCGCGCCTGGACGCGGGCCGCGGCGAGAAGCTGATCCCCATCCGGGGCTCGGTGGCCGACAACATCCCGTGGGACCACGGGTGCGCGTTCGCGCCGCGGTGCCCCAACGCGCTGCAGGTCTGCCGCGAGGTCCAGCCGCAGCTGGTGCCCGACCAGGGCGCGCTGCTGCGCTGTCACAACCCCGTGCGGCCCGCGGTCGCCGCGGGAGGAGGAGCCCGATGACCCGTCCTGCTGGTGACGTGCTGCTCGAGGTCAGCGACCTCAAGGTGCACTTCCCGATCAAGCGCGGCGTCGTGTTCGACCGGACGGTCGGGCACGTCTACGCGGTCGACGGCGTCGACCTGGCCATCCGCCGTGGCGAAACCTACGGCCTGGTGGGCGAATCCGGCTGCGGCAAGTCCACTTTGGGCCGGGCGATCCTGCGGCTCAACGAGCCGACCGCCGGTTCCGTGAAGTTCGACGGCACGGACGTCGCTCAGCTCAAGGGAGAGGAACTGCGGAAGGCCCGGCGCCGGATGCAGATGATCTTCCAGGACCCGATGTCCAGTTTGGACCCGCGCCAGTCGGTCGAGTCCATCCTCGTCGAGGGCATGCACGCGCACGGCCTCGACAAGGACAAGGACGCCACCCAGCGGCGGCTGCGGCAGCTGCTGGCCGCGGTCGGCCTCCCGGAGACGTCGCTGCGCAAGTACCCGCACGAGTTCTCGGGCGGGCAGCGCCAGCGCATCGGCATCGCGCGGGCGCTGGCGGTGGAGCCGGACCTGATCGTCGCCGACGAGCCGGTGTCCGCATTGGACGTTTCGGTGCAGGCCCAGGTCGTCAACCTGCTGGAGGACCTGCAGGACCAGCTCGGCCTGACGTACGTGGTGATCGCGCACGACCTCGCGGTGGTGCGCCACATCTCCGACCGCATCGGCGTGATGTACCTGGGCGCGCTGGTCGAGGAGACCGACGCGGACTCGCTGTACCGGGACCCGCTGCACCCGTACACGCGGGCGCTGCTGTCGGCCATCCCGGTGCCGGACCCGCAGGTCGAGGACACCCGCGAGCAGATCCTGCTCGCCGGTGACCTGCCCTCGCCCGCCAACCCGCCGACGGGCTGCCGCTTCCACACGCGCTGCCCGTGGCGGCAGGCGAGCCTGTGCGACACCGACCGCCCGCAGCTGCGCGAGATCGGCGGCGGGCACCGGGTGGCGTGCCACTACGCGGAGGACATCCGCGACGGGCGCATCCAGCCGCACGACGTCGAGCCGGAGCTGGTGGAGCTCACCGGGGCGCTGAACCCCGACCTGGGCCCGCCGGACGTCGGCACAGCCGCCGAGATCCTCTGAGTTCTCGTTTTGCGGGGCCGGCCGGGGTTTTCGCCCCGGCCGGCCCCTTTTTCACGGCTTGAGGTCGAGCGCGGCGCTCATCGAGCCGTCCATGTAGAACGGCGTCGAGTCGTGGACGTGGGTGATCCGCCAGTCGCCGTCCTGCTCGCGGAAGCAGACGGTGGAGCGGAACCACAGCTCGAAGGGCTGGGGCATCCCCTTCGGCGTCGTCGACAGGCGGGTGAGCGCGTGGCAGTACGCGATGCCGCCACCGACGACGATTTCGAGGTCGCGGGTCTCGTACTCGATCGGACCGTCGAAGCCCGCGAACCACGCTTCGCGGGCTTCGACGTCTTCGCCGTGGTGGACCAGCGGCGGGGCGAGGGTGAACGCGACGGCGTCCGGTGCGTACTGCGCGGCCAGCGCTCGGGCGTCACGGGTCGTCATCGCCTTTTCACGCGCCGCCATCAAGTCGCGGATTCGCTGCTCGGTCATGCCATCCTCCTGGGGTGTGGTGGGCGTTCGCCGGGGACGTAGGCGCCACCGCGCGGATTTCGACACCGGCCGGGAGGCGTTCGTGAAATACGTGGTCCTGATCTACGGCAACCCCGAGTCCCGCCAGGCGTGGGAGGGCATGAGCGAGGAGCAGCGGGCCGCCGGGCTCGCGTACTACCAGCAGCTCAACGACGACCTCGACGAGTCCGGGGAGCGGATCGTCTCCGAGCGGCTGGCGTACCCGGAGCTGACGACGAGGATCAGCGCCGGCACGACGACCGACGGGCCGTTCGCCGAGGCCAAGGAGTTCCTCGCGGGCTTCTACCTGCTCGACTGCGCGGATCTGGATCGAGCGGTCGAGATCGCGGGACGGATCCCGGAGGCGGCGTTCGGGGTGGTGGAGGTGCGGCCGGTGATGGGGCTGCACGGGCCGGAGCTGTGAACCCGGAGCTGCTGCGGTCACTGGCGCCCCAGGTCCTGGCGGCGCTGGTCCGGAAGTACGGCGACTTCGAGGCGTGCGAGGACGCCGTCCAGGAGGCGTTGCTGGCGGCGTCCCAGCAGTGGCCGTCGTCGGGGGTTCCGGACCACCCGAAGGGCTGGCTGATCACGACGGCGTCCAGGCGGCGCATCGAGCAGTGGCGCAGCGACTCGGCCCGGCAGCGGCGCGAGGAGGCGGTCGCGTTGGCCTCGCCGCCGGACCCGTCGCCTGCTCCCGGCGTCGACGACACGCTGACGTTGCTGCTGCTGTGCTGCCACCCGGCGCTTGCGCGGCCTTCGCAGGTGGCGTTGACGCTGCGCGCGGTGGGAGGCCTGACGACGGCGGAGATAGCCCGAGCGTTCCTGGTCCCGGAGGCGACGATCGGCCAGCGGATCAGCCGGGCGAAGCGCGCGCTGCGCGGCGAGCGGTTCTCCGGGGACGCGGGTCCCGAGCGGCTGGCGGCGGTGCTGCAGGTGCTGTACTTGATCTTCACGGAGGGCCACACGGCCAGTTCGGGCGGCTCGGTGAGCCGAGTCGAGCTGACGACGGAAGCGATCCGGCTGGTCCGCGGATTGCACGCGGAGCTCCCGGCCGACGGCGAGGTGACGGGCTTGCTGGCGCTGATGTTGCTGACGGAGGCCCGCCGCCCGGCCCGGGTGTCGGCGTCGGGGGCGTTGGTCCCGTTGGCTTCGCAGGACCGGAAGCTGTGGAGCGCGGAGTCGATCGCGGAGGGGGTCGAGTTGATCACGGATGCGTTGGCGACGGCCCCGATCGGGCCATACCAGCTCCAGGCGGCGATCGCGGCGGTCCACGCGGAGGCGGCTTCGACGGAGTCGACGGACTGGGAGCAGATCTTGACGTTGTACGACTTGCTGCAGGTGGTGGCACCTGGGCCGATGGTGACGTTGAACCGGGTGGTGGCGTTTGCGCAGGTCCACGGGGCTGAAGCGGGGTTGGCGGAGCTGGCCGGGGTGGAGTTGAAGGACCACTATCGGGTGGACGCCGTGCGGGGTCACTTGCTGGAGGAGGCGGGGGATTTCGGTGGGGCCCGGGAGGCGTATTTGGCGGCGGCTCGGCGGACGTTGAGTCTGCCGGAGCAGGGCTACCTGCAGGCTCGGGCGGCGAAGCTGAAGCCTTGACCACTGCGTCCCCAGGTTGTCCACATGGGGGTGAACCCTGTGGACAACTCCACCCCACCTGGGTGACCCCCGACTGAAGTCGTACCCCTGGCAATACCTGAGTAGGCCGCCCGGGGCACCCCGCCCCCGGTACCCTTTGAAAAGCAGATTCCGAAACAGCAGGGGGTACGGCCAGTGCACATCGACCAATGGCTGGAGGCGATCCCGCCGCTTTCGGTGTACCTGATCGTCGGCGCGGTGATCATGATCGAAAGCCTGGGCATTCCGCTGCCCGGCGAGATCGTGCTGGTCAGCGCCGCCCTGCTGGCGTCGCAGCACAGCACCCTGAACCCCCTGTGGATCGGTGTTCTGGCCAGCGCCGGGGCCATCATCGGGGACAGCATCGGCTATCTGATCGGAAAGACCGGCGGCCAACGGCTGTTCGCCTGGGCGGGCCGGAAATTCCCGAAGCACTTCGGCCCGACGCACATCGCCAACGCCGAACGGATCTTCAACAAACGCGGTGTCTGGGCCGTCTTCCTCGGCCGCTTCATCGCGTTCCTGCGCATCCTCGCCGGGCCGCTCGCCGGCTCGCTCCGCATGCACTACCCGAAGTTCCTGCTGGCGAACGCCGCCGGCGGCATCATCTGGGCCGGGGGCACCACCGCCGCCGTCTACTACCTCGGCGTCGTCGCCGAACAGTGGCTCGGGAACTTCTCCAAGTACGGCCTCGTCGCCGCCATCGTCCTCGGCGTCGTCGTCTTCTTCGTCATGAAGAAGCGGCTCGGCAAGAAGCACGAGAGCGAAGAAGCGCCGAAGCAGGAAGAGAACGCGGCCTAGACCGCCACCAGCTCCGGCGCCGGCTTGCGCGCCGGCCGCAGGGAGCCCAGCAGCACCCCGGCGATCACGACGACGGCGGCGCCGACCTCCAGCCAGGTCGGCCGCTCGCCGAGGAACGCGAACGACGCCGTCAGGCCGACCACCGGCACCAGCAGCGAGAACGGCGACACCACGCCGGCCGGGTTGCGGCGCATCAGCGTCGTCCACAGGCCCGACCCGACGACCGTGCCGATCAGCACGACGTAGGTCAGTCCGCCCAGCGCGGTCAGGCCGGTCGGCGTCCCGAGCGTGGCCAGCGACCGCCACTGCGCGGCCGGGCCCTCCATGACCAGCGACAACGCGAACATCGGCAGCGGCGGCACCACCGACATCCACAGCGTGAAGTGCAGCGGGTTGTCCGGTTCGGCCTTGCGCGTGCTCAGGTTGCCGAACGCCCAGCTCAACGCGCCCAGCAGCGTCAGGACCATCGGCAGCAGCGCCGCGTGCCCGGACTGCTGCCACGCGATCGCGGCCATCCCGGCGACGGCCAGCGCGATGCCGGCCAGCTGGTGCGGCGTGACGCGTTCACGCAGGAAGACCGCGCCGAGCAGCACCGTGAACGGCGCCGACGCCTGCAGCACCAGCGACGCGAGCCCCGTCGGCATCCCGGTGTCCATCGCGATGAACAGGAACGCGAACTGCCCGGTGCCGAACCCGAGGCCGTAGCCGAGCAGGTACCGCACCTTCACCTTCGGCCACGGCACGAACAGGATCGTCGGCACGGCGATGACGGCGAACCGCAGCGCGCCCGCGAACACCGGCGGGAACTGGCCGAGCGTCGCGTGGATGGCGAGGAAGTTGAGGCCCCAGAGGACGGCGACGAGCACGGCGAGCAGGCGGTCACGGGTGGGCATGCCTCCACTGTGCCGAGGGCGACCGTGAAGGACCAGCGAGAATATCTGTACGAACCTTGTAGCCGTGCTTCACGAAAACCCGCCCTGACCTGGGCCGATCGGTGGACGTGACGTCTCGGGCCGTGCTCACCCGGCCGCCGCGCTATTGCCCGGGATGTCCGGATCCGGTGACGATGGGCCTCCGCCGACGACTGGGGAGTTTCCGATGCTGCGAGGCGTACTGCCACTGACCGGGTTCGCGGCGCTGACGGCGGCGCTCGACGTCTTCGCCGGCAACCAGCTGGAACAGCTGCGACCGGCGACCGTCGCCGCGGTGTCCTTCACCCTCGCTGCCGTGTTCTTCCTGGTGTTCGCGCTGCTGCGCGACGGCGTGGCCGCGACGTTCCGCCCGCTGCGCGACCTGCGCCGGGACGTCGTGATGATCAACGTGACGACGGCCGCGACCTGGCTGTCGATGCTCTTCGCGCTGCGCTACCTCGAACCGGCGGTGGTGAACGTCGTCGGCATCGCGCTCGGCCCGGTGCTGACGCTGGCGTTCAACCCGTTGCTGCGCAAGGGAACCGCCATCCTGCGCGCGGAGGCCTGGGTCGCGGTCGGGATCGGCGTGCTGATCGGACTGCTGGTCTGGGGCTCGTTCACCGGCCACAGTGGACTCGACCGGACGCCCGGCGAGACGCTGGTCGGCGTCGTGCTCGTGCTCATCACCGGGGTCGGCTCGGTCACCAACGTCATCTACTCGAAGCGGCTGAGCGACGCCGAGCTGCCGCCGCGGCGGGTGCTCGCCGTGCGGTTCTTCCTGATCCTGGCGATGACCTGGGTGCTCGTCGCGGTCGACGACGCGCCGGCCGTCGGGGCGGCGTTCGGGCCGTCCGCGCTGATCGCCCTGTTCGGCGTCGCGCTGCCGCTCTACCTGCTGCAGGTGGGCATCCGGCGGACCGAGCCGATCACCGCGTCGATCCTGCTGACGCTGTCGCCGCTGTTCGCGTACGTGCTGCAGCTCGCCGACCACCGCCTGACGCCGTCGGTGCTCACCCTCGGCTGCGTGGCCGGGATCGTCGCGCTGGTCAGCGCCGGGACGGTCGCGCGTCTGCGGCACGACCGTGAAGCGAGGGCCGCCGAAAGCGTCGCCACTGTGTAGCCGCGCTTCAACTACGCTGGGGCCGTGGACCTGGGTCGCCTGCGCACGCTGCGCGAGTTCGCCGACCGCGGCAGCGTTACGGCGGCCGCGCGGGCGCTGCACTGCACGCCGTCGGCGGTTTCGCAGCAGCTGCGCGCGCTCCAGGGCGAGGTCGGGCTGCCGCTCACCGAACCGGCCGGGCGGGGGCTGCGGCTGACCGACGCCGGCCGGGCGCTGGTCGCCCGCGCCGACGAGGTGCTGGCCGCGCTCGAACGCGCGGAGTCCGAACTGGACACCTACCGCAGCGCGCCGCGCGGGCGCGTGCGGGTCGCGATCTTCCAGTCGGCCGGGCTGATGCTGCTGCCGGGCCTGCTGACCCGCGTCGCCGGGCACGACGGCCTGGAGGTCGACGTCCGCGACGTCGACATGACGCCGCCGGAGGTGCCCGGCCTGGTCGCGGACTACGACGTCGTCGTCGCGCACCGGGACGAGCACGCGCCGGAGTTCGACTCCGGCCGCCTGGACGTCGTGCCGCTGCTGCGGGAGCCGCTCGACGTCGCGCTCCCGGCCGGGCACCGGCTGGCGGCCAAGCGGCGGGTGGACCTGGCGGAGCTGGCCGACGAACGCTGGATCGGCGTCGACCACGGCTTCCCGGTGGACGACGTGCTGCGCTCGCTGACCGTCCGCACCGGCGTCCGGCCGGTGGTGGTGCAGCGGATCAACGACTTCCGCATCACCGAGCGGCTCGTCGCGGCGGGCCACGGGATCGCGCTGGTCCCGCGCTACACGATCGACACCCGCCGCGGCAGCGGCCTGGTCAGCAGGCCCCTGGCGGGGATCCGCGCGGCCCGGCTGGTGGAGGCGGTCTGCCGCACGGGAGCCCGGCAACGGCCGGCGGTGGCCCAGGTGATCGACGAGCTGCGCGCGGAGGTCGCCCAGCTCACCGCTTGAAGCCGCGCAGGTAGGCCAGCGCGATGCCCAGCGCGTCCTCCAGCGCCGTGAGGTCGTGCCGGATGTGGGCCAGCAGCAGTCCACCTTGGACGGACGTCATCGCCGCCTGCGCCAGCCGCGCCGGGTCGGCGTCGGGTGCGAGCTCTCCCCTGTCCCGCAACGTGGTCAGCCCACGCTCCAAATGGGACTCCCACATCCGGTAGGCCTGGTCGACCAGTGGCGCGAGCTTCGGGTTGTCGCCCACTTCGCCGGCGAGGTTGCCCAGCGGGCACGCGATCGGCGCGCCGGCGCGGCGGTGGACGTCCAGCAGCTGCTCGGTCCACGTCTCGAGATCGGCCCACGAGGACAGCGTGAAGATCGCCGGCTGGTTGCCGAGGATCTGCTCGAGGTACCGGTCGATCACGGCGCCGACCAGCTGCTCCTTGTTCTTGAAGTAGTGGTACATCTGCGATTTCCCGGCCCCGCTCGCGGCGAGCACCTTGTCGACGCTCGTGCCCGCGACGCCGTCGACGTACATCAGCTGGGCCGCCGCGTCGACGATCGCGTCCCGCGTCCGCTTGCCGCGCGGGGTCGAAGCCGCTTGCGTCTCCATGTACTGGATAGTACAGTTCGGCCCACTGTACCGATCAGTACAACTGACCCAGGGGGATCCATGACGCTCAACGACGCCCTGACCGACGTCAACGCGAAGGCCCGCGGTGCCTTGCCGCCGGAGATCTTCGAGGTCCTCGAAGCGGACCGCCGTCGGGCGACCGGGACGAAGTTCGCCGAGGTGGGCGACAAGGTCGACGACTTCGAGCTGCCCGGCGCCGACGGCACACCGTCGAGCCTGGGCGATTTCCTCGTGGACGGCCCGGCCGTGCTCGTCTTCTACCGCGGCCAGTGGTGCCCGTACTGCAACCTGACCCTGCGCACCTACCAGCAGGAACTCGTGCCCGAGCTGAAGGCGCTCGGCGCGAGCCTGGTCGCGATCAGCCCGCAGAAGCCGGACGGCCCACTCCCGGACCTCGAGTTCCCGGTGCTGTCGGACGTCGGCAGCACCGTCGCGCGCGGACTCGGGCTGAGCTATCCGGTTTCCGCGCCCGTCCGCGAGGCCATGGAGAAGCTCGGCACGGACCTCGAGCAGGTCAACGGCACCTGGGAGCTGGTCCACCCGGCGGTCGTCGTGGTCGACCAGGACCGGGTGCTCCGGTTCGTCGACGTCCACCCGGACTTCGTCACGCGCACCGAGCCGGCCGACGTCCTCGAAGCCGTCAAATCGCTCTAGCGCCGCGCTTCACGCCGTAGGTGATCACCGAACCCAGGATCAGGGCGACGCCCAGGGAGAGCAGCATGCTGATCCCGGGTTCGGTGATGAGCCGGCCGCCCGCGTAGCCGAGGAAGGCGACGTAGGACGTCCAGAGCGTGACGCCGACGGCCGAGGCGGTGAAGAACTCCGCCATCGGCCAGCGGAGGGAGCCGGCGAGCAGTGCGCCGACCGTGCCGCCCGACGGCAGCCAGCGGGCGATCACCAGTACGGGACGCGGGTGGCGCTGCAGCCGCCCGTCGACCCAGCCGATGCCGGCGGCGATCGTGCGCCGCCGGCTCAGCCGGTTCAGCGCCGCCCGGCCACCGAACCGGCCGAGGGCGTAGAGCGCCTGGTCGGACGCCAGGCACCCGGCGCTCGCCACGGCGATCACCAGGGCCAGCGAAGTCCCGCCCTGCGCCGCCGCGACGCCCATGCCGAGGAGCGTCACCTCGGTGGGCAGCAGGGGCACCAGCGAGACGACGAACAGCACCAGCAGTCCGGCCGTAGTCGCGTCCACATCTCCATTAACCGCCTGCCGGGTCCGGAAAACTCCTGATCAAGGGGGACTCACAGGAACCCGACAGGCGGCCCACAGGTTCAGCGGTTGGCGCGGTTCACCGCCGAGACGACCGCGCGCAGCGACGCCGTCACGATCGACGGGTCGATGCCGATGCCCCAGAACACCCGGTCCGAGATCGCGCACTCGATGTACGACGCGGCGCGCGCGTCGTCGCCCGGGGAGAGCGTGTGCTCGGAGTAGTCCAGGAGCCGCAGGTCGAAGCCTACGGTCGACAACGCGTCGAAGAACGCCGCGATCGGGCCGTTGCCGCGGCCGGTGACCTCGTGCTCGTCACCCTCGACCTTCACGGTCGCGGTGATGTCGTATTCGCCGTCACCGTTGTCGCGGACGTGCTGGCGGACCAGCTCCAGCGGCGTCTTCAGCTCCAGGTACTCGGCCGAGAAGGCGTTGTACATCGTGGCCGGGTCGACCTCGCCGCCCTCGGAGTCGGTGTAGCGCTGGATGACCTTCGAGAACTCGATCTGCAGGCGCCGCGGCAGGTCGAGCTGGTGCTCGGCCTTCATGATGTAGGCGACGCCGCCCTTGCCGGACTGCGAGTTCACGCGGATCACGGCCTCGTAGGTGCGGCCGACGTCCTTCGGGTCGATCGGCAGGTACGGGACCTCCCACGGGTACTCGTCGATCGGGACGCCCGCCTTGTCGGCGGCGTCCTTCAGCGCGTCGAGGCCCTTGTTGATCGCGTCCTGGTGGCTGCCCGAGAAGGCCGTGAACACCAGGTCGCCGCCCCACGGCGAGCGCTCGCCGACCGGCAGCTGGTTGCAGTACTCGACGGTCCGCTTGATCTCGTCCATGTCGGAGAAGTCGATCTGCGGGTCGATGCCCTGGCTGTAGAGGTTCATGCCCAGCGCGACCAGGTCGACGTTGCCGGTGCGCTCGCCGTTGCCGAACAGGCAGCCTTCGATGCGGTCGGCACCGGCCTGGTAGCCCAGCTCGGCGGCGGCGATGCCGGTGCCGCGGTCGTTGTGCGGGTGCAGCGACAGGATCACCGAGTCGCGGCGCTCCAGGTTGCGGCTCATCCACTCGATCGAGTCGGCGTAGACGTTCGGCGTCGCCATCTCGACGGTCGCCGGCAGGTTCAGGATCACCGGCTTCTCCGGCGTCGGCTGCCAGATCTCGGTGACGGCGTTGCAGACCTCGAGCGCGTACGACAGCTCGGTGCCGGTGTAGGACTCCGGGGAGTACTGGAAGCGGAAGTCGGTGTCCGGCTGCTTCGCGGCCAGCTCGACGACCATTTCCGCGGCCTGCGTCGCGATCTTCTTGATGCCTTCGCGCTCCTCGCGGAAGACGACGCGGCGCTGCAGGATCGAGGTCGAGTTGTAGATGTGGACGATCGCCCGCGGCGCGCCTTCGAGCGACTGGAACGTCCGCTCGATCAGCTCGGGGCGGCACTGGGTCAGCACCTGGATGCTGACGTCGTCCGGGATGGCGCCCTCTTCGATGATCTCGCGGACGAAGTCGAAGTCGGTCTGGCTCGCGGCCGGGAAGCCGACCTCGATCTCCTTGTAGCCCATGCGTACGAGCAGGTCGAAGAACTTCCGCTTGCGCGCGGGCGACATGGGGTCGATCAGGGCCTGGTTGCCGTCCCGCAGGTCGACGGCGCACCACAGCGGCGCGCGCTCGATGCGCTTTTCGGGCCAGGTGCGGTCGGGCAGGTCGATGTTCTCGACGAGGTCGTACCAGGGGCGGTAGCGGTGGACCGGCATGGAGGTGCCGCGCTGGGTGTTCCAGGCGGGCTGGTCGGCGGGCGCGGTACGCGAAGGCTTGCGGATCTTGCTCATGGTGTTTCGAAGGTCTCCAGCTCGACGGGTGCGACCGGCACCACGAAGCCCCGCGACGAGGAGCCGGTCAGATCAGGCCCCGTCGCGGCAGCGAAGCAGGAGAACACGCGCCACGCCCCCACCATAACCACGGAACGCCGGGTGAGGGAAGCCGGGCGGTCCGTTCCGGGGGTTACCTGTGGGTAGCCATCGGTCGGTCGCCGTGCGAAACTGCGAGCATGGGTGAGCACGCAGAGTCGTCGTCTTCTTCGTCGGCGTCGTCTTCGGAGGAGACGAAGGTCTCCCGCCGGGCCCCGGTCGACTGGCGCGGCGCGAGCGGCCGGGTGGCCTCGGTGCTGGCGTCGATCGTCCGCTGGGTGGGGTTGATCTTCGCCGCGTTCCTGGTGATCCACGTGATCTTCACGGTCGGCTCGGCGAACCCGGACAACGGCATCGTGTCGTTCGTGAAGTCCTGGGCGGACTCGCTGGCGCTGGGGTTCAGCGATCTGTTCACACCGAGTGACGAGAAGCTGCGAGTCCTGGTGAACTACGGCATCGCGGCGATCTTCTGGCTCGTGGTGTCCGGGATTCTCGCGAAGGTGATCCGGCGGGTCGGCGGCGCTTCCTGATTCCGCGGTGATCACGATCGGCGCGGCCTCGTAACGCACGGTCGCCGCCGGGCGACATCAGCACGCCGGAAGGGGTGCTGATCATGTCCGTTTCACAGCCTGTCGTGACGAAGCCGAGCGCGGTCGCCCGCGTGGGCAGTCGCTGGTACTTCGTCGTCACCATCGCCACTGTCGGGCTGTTCGCCTGGGTTCCGTTCGTGCACGCCGCCGTCCGCCTCGGGCGGAAGTCGCTGTACGCGCGGGCCGCCGCGTTCGGTGCGGCCGCCGCGGTCATGGGTGTGCTGCTCTCGCTGGCACCGAAGGACGCCGCAGGCAAGACGGTCGGCACGACCGGGGACGTGCTCACCTCGATCGCCACGATCCTGGGCCTTGTCGTGGTCGCCGTCGCCTGCGTCCAGCAGGTCAAGCTCCGCCGGCAGGTCCTCGGCCTGGCGCCGGTCGAACAGGGCGACCCGGCCCTCGCCGCCGCGCTCGCCGCGCGGGAACGGCGTGCCGAGGCCAGGAAGCTCGTCGCCACCGATCCGCTGATCGCGCGCGACCTGCGGATCGGCCGGCCCGACCTGCCGCGCAACTACGACGACGGCGGCCTCGTCGACCTCAACAACGCGCCCGCGGCCGTCATCGCGTCGGTTTGCGGGCTCGATCCCGAGACGGCCGCTGCCATCGTCGACATCAGGGTGGAAGTCGGTGGGTTCGCCGCCGTGGACGACGTCGGCACCGTGGTGCCCTACGCGGCCCTGGACCGGGTACGCGACCGGGCGATCGTCCTGCCGAGCTAGAACGCGGCCGTGCCCCACTGGTCGGTGAACGCGAACTCCTCCAGCGGCAGCCGCACCCGTTCCGACTTCTCCCGCTCGACCCGCCAGTCCTCCTCCAGGACGTCGGGTGGAGCCGGTGACCCCACCGCGATGGCCACCTTCGGGACGGCATCGGCAGGCAGCGAAAACGCCGACCGCACCGCGTCCGCCGAAAACCCCGCCATCTGGTGCGCCACCAAGCCCAGCTCCACGGCCTGCAGCACGAGGTTCTCCGACGCCAGCCCCAGTCCGTACTCGGCGTACGGCACCGAACCCTTCTCGTTCGTCGTCACCATCACGCCGATCAGCAGCAACCCGGCCCGGTGCGCCCAAGCGCGGTTGCCCGAGTTCAACGTCGACAAGATCGCGTCGAACGACGGTGTCCCGCGCAGCCCGACCAGGTAGCGGGCCGGCTGGGTGTTGCCGAACGACGGGGCCCAGCGGGCTGCCTCCAGCAGCGCCCGGACCTGGTCCTGAGTCACCGGAACAGACGCGTCCAAGGCCCGCGGGCTCCACCGCTCGGCCATCAGGGAAGCGATCGGGACGCTCGTCACAGCTGGTTTGCGCACGATCATCACCGTACCCAGGCGTGCGCTGCATCACTCGGGAGGAAGGGCTCCGCGCATTTCGTTGGTGTTACGGAAGATTTACTTCCCAACGAGCCGCGCCCGGGGTCCGCCGCACGTCAAGAGGGTGGCGGCCCGTCCAACCCCCGGTAGGCTCCACTTCAAATCATGGGACGCGGGGGCTCTCCGGTGCCCACCAGGGAGCCGCCCGGCCCGCGAGGAGGTTCGGGCGTGGCCCTCGTGGTCCAGAAGTACGGCGGATCGTCGCTGGAAAGTGCCGACCGGATCAAGCGCGTCGCGGAGCGGATCGTCGCCACGAAGAAGGCGGGCAACGACGTCGTCGTGGTCTGCTCGGCGATGGGTGACACCACCGACGAACTGCTCGACCTGGCGCAGCAGGTGAACCCGGCGCCGCCGGAGCGGGAGATGGACATGCTGCTCACCGCGGGTGAGCGCATCTCGAACTCCCTCGTCGCCATGGCCATCGCGGCCCAGGGCGCCGAGGCCTGGTCGTTCACCGGTTCGCAAGCCGGCGTCGTCACGACGTCGGTGCACGGCAACGCGCGCATCATCGACGTCACCCCGAGCCGCGTCACCGAGGCGCTCGAGCAGGGCTACATCGCGCTGGTGGCGGGCTTCCAGGGCGTCGCGCAGGACACCAAGGACATCACCACGCTCGGCCGCGGCGGGTCGGACACCACCGCCGTCGCGCTGGCCGCCGCGCTGAACGCCGACGTCTGCGAGATCTACTCCGATGTGGACGGTGTGTACTCCGCCGACCCGCGGATCGTGCCGGACGCGAAGAAGCTCGACGTCATCCCCTACGAGGAGATGCTCGAGCTCGCCGCGAGCGGGTCGAAGATCCTGCACCTGCGTTCGGTCGAGTACGCGCGCCGCTACGGCGTCCCGATCCGAGTCCGCTCTTCCTACAGTGACAAGCCGGGCACGACGGTGACCGGTTCTATCGAGGAGATCCCCGTGGAACAAGCCCTGATCACCGGTGTGGCGCACGACCGCTCCGAAGCCAAGATCACGGTCACCGGGGTGCCGGACCACGCCGGCGCCGCGGCCCGGATCTTCCGCGTGATCGCCGATGCCGAGATCGACATCGACATGGTGCTGCAGAACGTGTCCAGCACGGTGTCCGGCCGCACGGACATCACCTTCACGCTGTCGAAGGCCAACGGCGCCAAGGCGGTCAAGGAACTCGAGAAGGTCAAGGCGGAGATCAGCTTCGAGTCGGTGCTCTACGACGACCACGTCGGCAAGGTCTCGCTGGTCGGCGCCGGGATGCGCTCGCACCCGGGTGTCACGGCGACGTTCTGCGAAGCGCTGGCCAACGCCGGCGTCAACATCGAAATCATCAACACCTCGGAAATCCGGATCTCGGTGCTGATCCGGGACGCCCAGCTCGACGACGCCGTGCGCGCGATCCACGACGCGTTCGAGCTCGGTGGCGACGAGGAAGCTGTGGTCTACGCGGGGAGTGGTCGCTGATGGCGGAAGGTCTGCGGGTCGGGGTGGTCGGGGCGACCGGCCAGGTCGGCGCGGTCATGCGCAAGCTGCTGGCGGAGCGGGAGTTCCCGATCGCCGAGCTCCGGTACTTCGCTTCGGCGCGCTCGGCGGGTTCGAAGCTGCCTTGGCGCGACACGGAAATCACGGTCGAGGACGCGGCGACGGCCGATCCGTCCGGTTTGGACATCGCGCTGTTCTCCGCGGGCGGCTCGACGTCCAAGGCGCAGGCGCCGCGGTTCGCCGAGGCGGGCGCGACGGTGATCGACAACTCCTCGGCGTTCCGGATGGACCCGGACGTGCCGCTGGTCGTCAGCGAGGTCAACCCGCAGGCGATCAAGGAGGCGCGCAAGGGGATCATCGCGAACCCCAACTGCACCACCATGGCCGCGATGCCGGTGCTGAAGCCGCTGCACGACGAGGCCGGGCTGGTCCGGCTGGTGGCCTCGACGTACCAGGCGGTGTCCGGCAGCGGGCTGGCCGGCGTCGACGAGCTGGCGGGCCAGGTCAAGGCGGCCGCCGAGCACGCGTCGCTGCTCACCCACGACGGCGCGGCGATCGACTTCCCGAAGCCGGAGAAGTACGTCCGCCCGATCGCGTTCAACGTCCTCCCGATGGCCGGGTCCATTGTGGACGACGGCGAGTTCGAGACGGACGAAGAGAAGAAGTTCCGCAACGAGAGCCGCAAGATCCTGAGCATCCCGGGCCTCGGCGTGTCGTGCACCTGCGTGCGCGTGCCGGTGTTCTCGGGCCACTCGATCTCGGTGAACGCCGAGTTCGAGCGGGCGCTGACGGTCGAGCGCGCGACGGAGCTGCTGACGCACGCGCCCGGTGTGGAGCTGTCGGAGGTCCCGACCCCGCTGCAGGCGGCGGGCAACGACCCGAGCTACGTCGGCCGCATCCGCGTCGACCAGGGCATCGAGGACGGCCGCGGGCTGGCGCTGTTCATCTCCAACGACAACCTCCGCAAGGGCGCGGCGCTCAACGCCGTGCAGATCGCGGAGCTGATCGCCGAACAGAAGTAGCGGTCCACACGACGAAGGCCCCCTCGCGCGAGGGGGCCTTCGTCGTGTTCACGGCCGGGTCGCGCCGTGGCAGGCCAGGTAGCGCGTCTTGACGAATTCGAACACCGGCTTGCCGCCGTAGGCCCAGACCAGCGCGTCGGCGTGCGCGCCGAGCACCTTGAACTGCTCGACGGCCTCGTCGCAGCGGCCGGCGACCACCAGCGCCTTGGCCGCGTAGGCGCGGTCGCGGAGGTTCGCCGGGTGGTCCCGGCCGTCGCCGGCCAGCCACGGCAGGACGACGTCCAGGGCCTTCGCGGTCCGGTCGCTCTTCCACGCCTCGACCTCCTTGGCCTCCGCTTCATGCGCGGCGACGAGGCCCAGGCCGGCGAGCTTCGGCGCCTTCGCGACGGCTTCGTCGGCGAAGGCGAACATCTGCTCGTGCGAGCCGAACCACTTGGCGCACCAGTACTGCAGCGCCTGCTCGTGGCCCTGCCGGTGGACCGGGTCGCGGGCCACGAGCTCCGCCCACACCTCGCGGAAGGCGTCGTTGCCGTACTGCCGCCCGCGGGCGATGGTGAGCATCGTGTACCACGGCGTCGGGTCGGCCGGTGCCGCCGCGGCCGCGGCGCGGACGGCTTCTTCGGCCTGCTCGAGCACGCGGAAGAACCCGGCCCACTGGTCTTCGGAGACGCGTTCGGCGGCGAACGACGTGCGGATCTGCCAGGCCAGCGCGACCAGGCCCTGCGCGTGGACGGCTTCCGCGTCCGCGGTTCCCGTCACCCTCCAGGCTTTCACCGGGGCATCGTCGTCCGCCGCGGCGTCCCCGAGCTGCTGCACGGCGAAGGCGCGGCGGTCCCAGTCGGTGCCGAGGTCCGCCAGCAGCGCGGCACCAGGCTGCCAATCACCGGCGCGGTAGGCCGCGACGGCCTCGGCGAGGCGGGCGTCGGCGAAGAACTTCGCCGCCGTCACGTCCTTGTCGGGCGGGAGACCCCACAGAGCGACGTCCGGCATCTCGGTCTTCGGCTTGCCGTCTTGGGGCACGTACTGCGCGAGCTCCGCCGGCGAGAGCGTCTTCGCGTAGTCCTCGACGCTCATCCCGCGGGCGCGCGCGGCCTTCACCAGCGCGACGGCGGCCTTGCGGCGCTTGGAGTTGAACAGGGACAGCAAGGTTTCTCCTCAGGACGGGACGGGCAGCGCGCCGGCGGCGGTGAGCAGACGGCGCAGGGGGACGGTGTCGGGGTCGGCCGCCGCGGCGGCGTCGAGAGCGGTGGGCAGGTCCGTGCCGTACGGCTCGTCGAAGACGAGCTCCGGCGGACCGGACCAGGACAGCTTCCAGCGCAGCACGCCGGCTTCGGCCAGCGCCGGGGTGACCACGACGGACAACCGCTCGCGGACGGACGTGGCCAGGAACTCGCGCTTCGCCCGCGGCCCGGCCGACGCGGGCGGCTTGCTCTCCGGATCGGCCAGCTCGGCCGCGCGGCCCGCGTCGATCAGGTCGAGCGCTTCGGCGAGGGTCCGCCCGGCGAGGATCCCGGCGGCGAACCGGGCACCGGTGTGGCGGAGACCGACGTTCACGAGGGCGTCCCAGTCGAGCCGTCCCTTGGCCTTCGCCTCGGGTGACAGCCCGTCGGTCAGGACGGCGTCCAGCGTCGCGACCGGGTCGCGCAGGACCTCGCTCGCCGGGTGGGCGCCGTCGGGCCGCGCGGGCACCTCGGGCCGGGCCTCCAGCGCCGCGATCCGCGCCGGCGTGGGCGGGTGCGTGTCGTAGCGCGACGCCTCCTCGTCCGGCGGGTTCCGGCGGATCCGGTCGAGCTCCTCGGCGCGCTCGGTGTCGGCGAGCAGCAGCTGGAACCCGGCGGCCAGCCGGTCGGGCAGGTAGCCGGCGTCCCAGCCGAGCGAGGCGTAGCGGTCGAGGTAGAAGCCCCAGGCCACCCCGAGGGCTTCGACCTCGCGCAGCGCGCTGGTCGCGGCCGCGGTGCCGGCGAGGCTCGCCGCGGCCACGTCGGCCGCGAGTTCCTGACGACGGCAAACCGCCGCGGACACCGAGAAGTAGAGCTTCGCGTAGAGCACGAACAGCCTGCGGATCAGGCCTTCGAACCAGCCGTCGCCGCCCAGGCCGGTCAGCGCTTTCTCGATCGACCGGCGGCCGCGGTAGGTCAGCCCGGCCAGCCGCGTGTCGCGGTTGGTGTAGTGCGCCAGCTCGTGCCCGAGCAGGGCGCGCAGCTGGTCGTGGCGCAGGCCGGCGAACAGCTGGGCGCCGATGAACATCTCGCGCCGGCGCACCCGCAGGCCGAGCCACCCGGTCCGCTCGCGCACGCCGGCGTTGACCTCGCTGACCAGCGTGATCGAGTCCGGCGGGCGGGTGCCGACGGTGTCGGCCAGCTCCCGGACGAGCGCCCACAGCGCAGGCTGGCCCTCCGGGGTCACCGGCACGCCCGGCTGCGCGTCACCGCGGGTCCGCTCGATCGCGAACAGGGCCTTGAGCAGCGCGAACGACACCGGAACCGCGACGATGCCGAGCTTGATCGCCAGCAGCCCGGAGTGCTGGAACGCGTAGTATTCGGCGACGGCGAGGCCGCCGACGACCAGCAGCACGAGCACCGGGAACCCGGCCAGCAGTACGACGGCGACGAGCGCGCGCCACGAAGTCTTCACGATTCCTCCCCCACACCGTCCCTTCCGGACAGTCGGCTCATTCTGCCGGATGGAGCGCGTCCACCGGATTTCTTTTTGCTCACGAAGAAATCGCGTTGGTGTTTTGACGGCGGCCGGGGGATCCTGTGCACCGCAAGCAAGTCCAGGGGAGGAAACCATGTACACCGCCGTCGACGGCGCGCGCGTCCCGATTCGGATGTGGGCGGATCCCGCGTCCGTCGAAGACCAGGCCATGCGGCAGCTGCAGAACGTCGCCAACCTGCCGTGGGTGCACGGCGTCGCCGTGATGCCCGATGTGCACTACGGCAAGGGCGCCACCGTCGGCAGCGTCATCGCCATGCGCGACGCCGTTTCGCCCGCCGCCGTCGGGGTCGACATCGGGTGCGGGATGAGCGCCGTCCGCACGTCGCTGACCGCCGCCGACCTGCCCGACGACCTCGGGAAGCTGCGTCGCCGGATCGAAAGCGCCGTGCCCGTGGGCTTCGGGCTGCACAAGACGCCCGTGAACCCCGCGAAGGTGCACGGCGTCGGCGGCTGGGACGCCTTCTGGAAGGGCTTCGGCCGGCTGCACGAGGGCGTCCAGGAGCTGCACGACCGGGCCGCGCGGCAGATCGGGAGCCTCGGCGGCGGGAACCACTTCATCGAGGTCTGCCTCGAGCAGGGTGGCGCCGACGAGGGCCGCGTCTGGCTGATGCTGCACTCGGGTTCGCGCAACATCGGCAAGGAGCTCGCGGAGCGGCACATGGCCGTCGCGCGGAAGCTGCCGCACAACGCCGACCTGCCGGACCGGGACCTCGCCGTGTTCGTCGCGGGCACGCCGGAAATGGCGGCGTACCGGCGCGACCTGTTCTGGGCGCAGGACTACGCGGCGCGCAACCGCGCCACGATGGTCGCGCTCGTGAAGCAGGCGCTGAAGGACGTCGTCCCGCAGACGACCTTCGACGACGCGATCTCGTGCCACCACAACTACGTCGCCGAGGAGACCTACGACGGCGTCGAGCTGCTCGTCACCCGGAAGGGCGCGATCCGCGCCGGATCGGGTGACCTCGGGATCATCCCGGGCAGCATGGGGACCGGTTCGTACATCGTCCGCGGCCTCGGGAACGAGTCGTCCTTCCAGTCGGCGTCGCACGGCGCCGGCCGCCGGATGTCGCGCACCAAGGCCAAGAAGCTGTTCACGGCCGACGACCTCGCGGCGCAGACGGCGGGCGTCGAGTGCCGCAAGGACTCGGGCGTCGTCGACGAGATCCCGGCCGCGTACAAGGACATCGAAACGGTGATCCAGGCCCAGACGGACCTGGTCGAGGTCGTGGCGCACCTCAAGCAGGTGGTCTGCGTCAAGGGCTGAGCGGTACCTTGGCGCCATGACGAGGGGTGGAACGACGGCCGCGTTGCTGGCCGGGGCCGCACTGCTGCTGAGCGGGTGCGACGAGGTCAGCAACGCGGTCGACCAGGGCTCCAAGACCGTCGACAAGGTGAGCGTCTGCACCGAAGCGCTCGGGCTGGCGGACCTGAACCCGCTGGTCGACCCGGACAAGCTCAAGGCCCGTGCCGCGGACAAGGAGAAGCGGCTGCGGGAGCTCGCCTCGGACGTCCAGGACCAGGACGTCCGGAACGCGCTGCTCGGCATGGCCGGGTCCTACGTCGAGGTGCAGAAGGAGCGCATCGAAGACGCCGGCGTCGTCGCCCAGTGGGTGCAGCGCAACGTCAAGAAGCTCGACGCCCTTCGCGCGGCCTGCGGCTAAGCCCTCACGACGTCCGGCACCGCGAAGCGCGGGTTGGCGCCGGCAGCGACCACCCGCATCACGAAGCCGGCCGCTTCCTCGGCCTGCCGGGCCGCGGTGAGCCCGCCCAGCACCGCGGTCCGCGCGCCGAGGTCACGGATCAGCGCGGTGGCCCGGCTCAGGGCGTCGGTGTCGTCGCCGCAGAGCGCGACGACCGGCGACGCACTCCTCTCCCCGGTGAACGGCCAGGACGCGCCGGCGAACAGGTGCAGTGCCTTGACCACGTGGGCACCGACCGCGACTTCGGCGACCAGTTCGGCGGCCGACCCGGTCTCCGGGAGCAAGCGCCCGGTTGCGTAGTCCACGGCGTTGGTGCAGTCGATGACGGTCTTCCCCGACAGCAGCCCATCCGCGCCGCCGACGAGCTTCAGTGCTTCTTCCAGCCCGTCCCAGGCGATCGCCACCACGATGGCCTCGGCCTGGCCGGCGAGCTCGCCCGGATCGAGCGGCGTGGCGGCATCACCGATCCGCTCCGCGGCGGCCTTCGCCCGGTCGGGGCGACGGCCGGTGACGACGATCGAGTGCCCGGCGCTCGCCCACGCGCTCCCCAGTGCCACCGCGAGGTTCCCGGTCCCCAACAGTCCGATCTTCACCTTGGTCTCCTTCGTCTCGTGAGGTCTCACGACGACGCTAAGAGCCCGTCTCCTACCCATCGGTAGGAGCGCGGGTGGAAGGTTGGACAGGTGAACGAACAAGGCTGCGAGACCTTCATCTCGGACTGCCACGTACGAGCCGCGGTCGAGCTCATCAGCCACACGTGGGACCCGGTCGTCGTTTCCGCCCTGCGCATGGGGCCGACCCGGCGCAGCATTCTGCTGGATCGCATCGCCGGAGTCAGCGACAAGGTGCTGACCGAGTCCCTCCGGCGCCTGGCCTCGCGCGGACTGGTCGCGCGGACGGGACGCGACGCCGCCGTCTACGAACTCACCCCGCTGGGGGCGTCCTTCGCCACGGGGCCGCTGGCTCACCTCGCCGAGTGGGCCGCGGAGAACCAGGGCGAACTGTCCTGACCCGCTAGCTTTCGGCCAGCGCGGGGACCGGCTCCGCGGCCGGTTCCGGCGTTCGCCGGTGGAGCAGGCCGGCCGCCGCGATCACCAGGCCGCCGAGCCCGGCCGCGGCGAAGCCCCACGCCGGACTCGAGTGGTCGATCGCGAAGCCGACCACCGGGCTGCCCAGCGCCAGCCCGAGCCGCGTCGACGCGTCCTGCAGCCCCATCGCCTCGCCGCGGACCTGCGGCGGCGCGATCCGGCTGACCGTCTCGGTGGTCGCCGCGAGCGTCGGCGCGCAGGCCAGGTTCGTGGGGATCAGCAGCAGCATCAGCAGCCACCACGGCTGGTCCGCGAGCCCGACCGGCACCACGAGCAGCGCGAGCAGGAGCATCAGCAGGCCCTGCGGCAACGACTTCTTCACCGCGCCGTGCACGATGCCGCCGGCGATCGAAGCCACGCACATCACCGCGATCACCAGCCCGGTCACGCCGATTTCGCCGTTCGCGCGCAGCGCCGCGAGGGTCGCCAGCTCGGTGCCGACGAGCACGAACAGCGCGCCGGCGGCGATCAGCAGCGTCGCCACGAGCCGGCCGGTCAGCCAGCTCCGCAGCGGCGGCCGGGTCGTCGACGCACCGGGCTCGACCGACTCGCGGATCGGCGGGTCGATCAGCCAGATCAGGAACGCCGTGCCGCCGAACAGGACGCCGAGCGCGCTGAGCGTGAACGTCGGCGAGAGCGTGGTGATCGCCGCGATGCCGATCGCCGGGCCGATCATGAACGTCGCTTCGATCGAGATCGTGTCGAGCGAGTACGCCGCGCGGCGCTCCTCGACCGGCACGAGCGCGGCCAGGACCTGCCGCGCCAGCGAGCCCGCCGGCACCGAGAGCATCCCGGCCGGGACCGCGACCGCGGCGAGCGCCGCGTAGGGCAGGTGCGGCGCGGCGAACCAGAACACCGTCGTGCCGATCCCGCAGACGGCGACGATCGGGCGCAGGCCGTAGCGGTCGAAGCAGCGGCCCAGCAGCGGCGCGCCGAGGGCCATGCCGAGGGTGATGCCCGCGCCGACCAGCCCGGCGGCGCCGTAGCCGCGGCCCAGGCCGGTGACGATGTACAGCGTCATCAGCACGCCGTTCATGGTCATCGGCAACCGCGCCAGGAACATCAGGGCCATCGTCGACGGGACTCGGGGAACGGACAGGACCCGGCGGTACGGCTGGAACGGCACGTCTCGATGAGAACCCAAGGTGGTACGCGCGTGCAACTTATTTCTCGCTGGTGTCCGGAGATTCTGAGAGTTACTATCATTTGGTAGTCGCTATCAAATGGGGGTAGCTATGACTCAACTACAGCCACGCAGGTGGTGGGCGCTCGGAGCGCTCGCGGTGAGCCTGCTGACCGTCGGCCTCGACCTGACGGTGCTGAACGTCGCCGTGCCGACGCTCGCCGTCGACCTCGGCGCCACGACCACGCAGCTGCAGTGGTTCGGCAACGCGTACACGCTCGCGCTGGCCGCTCTGCTGCTGCCCGCGGGCCTGCTCGGCGACCGGTTCGGCCCGAAGAAACTGCTGCTCGGCGCGCTCGCGCTGTTCGGGCTGGCCTCGCTGGCCTGCGCCTACGCGAGCACGCCCGGCCAGCTGATCGCCGCCCGCGTCGTGCTCGGCGCCGGTGCCGCGTTCCTCATCCCGCTGTCGCTTTCGCTGCTCAACACCCTGTTCCCGCCGCAGGAGCGGGCGAAGGCGCTGACGACGTGGGTCATGGCCACGTTCGCCGGCATCCCGCTCGGACCGCTGCTCGGCGGCTGGCTGCTCGACCACTACGCGTGGGGCTCGGTGTTCCTGATCAACGTCCCGCTGACCGTGATCGGCCTGGTCGCGGTGCTCTTCCTGGTCCCGCTCACGCCCGGCTCCGGCCGCGGCGCGATCGACGTCCCGGGCATCGTGCTCTCGGCGGCCGGGCTGGTCGCGCTGACGTACGGGTTCGTCCACGCGGGCGAGCACGGCTGGGCCGACCCGGTGACGTACGGCCTCATCGCGCTCGGCGCCGCCGTGCTCGCGGTGTTCGGCTGGACGCAGACGCGGACGGCCGCGCCGCTCACCGACCTGGCGCTGTTCCGCGAGCCGCGGTTCGTCTGGGGCGCGGTGCTCGCGACGATGGCGTCGTTCGCGCTGATGGGCCTGCTGTTCGTGCTGCCGCAGCTGTTCCAGGCGGTGCAGGGGGCCGACGCGCTGCAGACCGGCGTGCGGCTGCTGCCGCTGATCGGCGGGATGCTGGTGTCGGCCAAGATCGCCGAACGGCTGGTCGCCGCGGTGGGCGTGCGGGTGGTCGTCACGGCGGGGTTCGCGCTGCTCGCGGCCGGGCTGGCGTGGGGTTCGACGACATCGCCGTCGGACAGCTACGGCGTGACGGTGGCCTGGGAGGTCGTCATCGGCTTGGGCACGGGGTGCACGCTGCCGCCGCTGATGTCGATGGCGATGGGCGCGCTCACCGAGGGCCGTTCGGGGGCGGGGTCGGCGCTGATCCAGGTGTTGCGCCAGGTCGGCGGCACGATCGGGGTGGCGGTGCTGGGCACGGTGCTCAACGGCGTCTACCGCGACGGCGTGGCCACCGAAGGGTTGCCGGCGCCGGTGGCGGACGCGGTGCGCGGCAGTGCGTCGAGCGCGGTGGCCGTCGCGGCGAAGCTGCACCTGCCGTCGCTGGCCGACTCCGCGCGGGTGGCCTTCACCGACGGCATGGCGGCGACGCTCTGGGTGTGCGCCGGGCTCGGCCTCGCCGGCGCGCTGCTCGCGCTGCTGTTCCTGCCCGGGCGGACGGCCCCGGAGGCGCGGCCGCGAGAATCGGAGCATGACGTCGTCGCCAGCTGAGCCCTCGGGGCTGCGGGAACGCAAGAAGGCCAAGACGCGCGCCGCGATCCAGCGGCACGCGTTGCGGCTGTTCCACGAGCAGGGCTACAGCGCGACCACGGTCGACCAGATCGCGGCGGCGGCGGAGATCTCGCCCAGCACGTTCTTCCGCTACTTCCCGACGAAGGAAGAGACGGTGCTGTACGACCCGTTCGACCCGTTGCTGATCGCGGCGGCCCTGGCCCAGCCGGCCGAGCTGAGCCCGATCGGCGCGTTGCGCGCGACGGTGGACGTGCTCCGCGAGCACCTGTCCGGCGAGGCGTGGGAGCAGGAACGCCAGCGGCAGCAGCTGGTGTTCCGCGAGCCGGAGTTGCGCACGGCGGTGATGGACAAGTTCGCCGAGGGGATCGAGCTGCTGGCGGGGCTGGCGGCCCAGCGAACCGGCCGAGCGGCGGACGACTTCGAGGTGCGCAACTGGGCGGGGGCGGTGGTCGGAGTGGTACTGGCGGCGTTCGTCGGCGCGGCGGGGGATCCGGAGATGGACCCGCTGGTGGTGGTGGACCGAGCGGTGGCGCACTTGGAGGCGGGGCTGCCGCTGTAGGGGGGCGCTCGGCAGCTGCGGGGCGCGAGCGGCTCGGTGCAGGTAGGAGGGAGGCGCCTGCTCGCGGCGGCCGCACGGTCGGCGGCCAGCTGGCCGGGTAGGGACGCCTGCCTGCGGCGGCGGCGCTCGCGCGGCTGGTTGGTGGGCGGGTTGCCTTGCTGCTGTGGCGCGCGGCCCGGCGAGAGGACTGCCTGCTCGCGGCGGACGTGTGCGGCCGGCGTCGGCTGGCCGGTGAGGGCGCCTGCCTGCGGCCCGGCGGCGGCCCGGGGCTGCGCTTGGTGGGCGGGTGCCTTGCTGCGGCTGGCGTGCGCGCGGTCCGGTGGCGGCGCTCGCACGGCTGGTTGGTAGGCGGGCTGCCTTGCCGCCGCGGGGGGGGGCGTGCGGCCTGGCGGGGCTCGCGCGGTCGGCTGGCGCGAGGCGAGCGAGCGGGCCGGAAGCCCGTCCGACCCGATCGGCCATCCGTGTCTCCCGCTGCCGCTCGCCGCCAAGTACAGACCCTTTCCCCACCTTCCCCGCGCCCGATTTCGGAATTGATTTCGCATTCCCGTGTCCACCTCGGGGAACACCGTGTGGGTGGCGGTGCGAGCGTGGGGGACGACCCTTCTGGAGCAGTCGCGACACGCGGTCCGACGGAGTGATGAAGCTAAATGATCACCGTTTACACCCGCGTGAGTGACCCAACTGCTCCACAGTGGACATCCACTACCAGCAGTGACAGTAAGAATCGATCATGATGATCTTCAGGGGGACGGGCAAGGTTTCGACGTTAATCAATTGCGGGCCAGTTCGCCTCTCGCGCATCCGGCACGTAAGGGTTAGAAAACGTCCCCAACCGGTGATCGGGTGGCCTATCTCCGATACGGGGGGTATCGATTTACCCCGTCAGGTCTCGACGCCAGGAGGTAGGAATGAAAGGCAAGTTCGGGCGATCCGTCGCCCTCGTAGCCGCGAGCAGTCTGCTGGCGGTCGGTATGGCGGGGATCGCCTCGGCGAGCCCGGCGAGCCCGGACGGGGGCAAGGGTTCCTCCAGCACCCAGGCCCTCGCCGCACAGGTGCTCCAGATGCGTGACGACCTGACCAAGGTGGCCTACGCGGGCAACGTCGGTGCCACGCGCGGCGATCTCGGTCAGCTCAGCCCCGTGCTCGGGGACATCGCGGCCGGCAAGCGCTACACCGTCCAGACCGACACCGAGCAGCTCGCCGGTCTGGCCAAGGGACGCGCGGACGAGAGCACCCGGCTCCTGACCGACCCCACGGCCAAGGCGCGCCAGCTGCCGCCGCTGCCGTTGCCGATCCCCTCGCTGCCGGACCTGCCGGGCCCGCTGAAGATCGTCAGCGACCTGGTGAAGGCCCTGCTCGCCGCGGTCACCGGCATCCTGGGCGGGCTCCTCGGCGGCTTGCCCGTGCCGCCGCTGCCGGTACCGCCGCTGCCGGTTCCCGGCTCGTAGCCACCGAAAAACAGGGGGGCCCGGAGCCCGGCCGCGGACATTCCTCCGCGCCGGGCTCCGGGTTCGTTCCCGCCAGGGCCGCCGCCGCAAGTCCCGGCAACGGCGTGACCCGGCTCAGTCCCGTTTGGACAGACCCTGCCGCAGGGCGCCCGCCGTCTCGGCCAGCGCTTCGCGGAACCGGGTGCCCACCCCGGTGAAGTTGATGAACCCGTGGATCAGGTCCTCGTGCCGGCGCACCGCCACCTCGACACCCGCTTCGCGCAGCTTCTCCGCGTACGCCTCACCTTCGTCGCGAAGCGGGTCGAACCCCGCCGTGACGACCAGGGCCGGCGGCAGGCCGCTCAGGTCGTCCGCGTGCAGCGGGGACAGCCGCGGGTCGGTCAAGTCCGTGCCCGAAGGCACGTAGTGGCCCTCGAACCACTTCATGTGCACGTCCGTCAGGAACAGGTCCTCGGCGAACAGGTCCTGCGAGCGGTACCGCCGCGCGAAGTCCGTCGCCGGGTAGATCAGCAGCTGGAACGCCGGCGCCGGCCCGCCGCGCCGCACCGCCTGCTGGGCCGTGACCGCCGCGAGGTTGCCGCCCGCGCTGTCGCCGCCGACGGCGATGCGCGCCGGGTCCGCGCCGAGGTCGCTCGCCTTCGCCACGGCGTACTCGAACGCCGCCAGGGCGTCTTCCGTCGCCGAGGGGAACGGGAACTCCGGCGCCAGCCGGTACTCGATCGACAGCACCCGCACCCCGGCGTGCTTGGCCAGGAACCGGACGGCGTTGTCGTGGCTCGCGCGCGTCCCGATCACCCAGCCGCCGCCGTGGAAGAACACCAGCAGCGGCGACTTCTCGGGCAGCCCGACCGGCGTGTACAGCGTCGCGGGCAGGTCGCCGTCCGGCGTCGGCACGGCGATCTCGCGCACCGAAACCGGCTCGATCGGCTTGCCGCTGACCAGGTGCCGCCCGACGTCGAGCAGGGCGCGCGACTGCTCCACCGACCCCTGCACCAGTTCGGCGCCGGACAGTTTCTGCAGCCGGAGCAGCAGCTGGGCGTCGAGCGCGAGGTCCTGGCCGTCGATCCGGACCGGGCGCCCCGCGAGAGCGCGCTTCACGGGCGTGGGCAGCCAGAACGCGAGCTGGGAAGCCGCGGCCTGGGCGCGGACCGGGAGCGGGATCGCCATCGTTGCCTCCTGAGCGTCGGTGCCGCCCCGGACGTTACTCGTCAGTAGGTAACAGGTCCAGCTGTGACGCGGCCCTCGGTCCCAAACTCTGGATATCCACTTAAGTGGAGGGGTTAGCCTGAAAGACGTGACTTCAGCCAGGACGCTCAACGTGCTCGGGATCGGCGGCTCTCTGCGGGAGGGCTCCCAGTCCGAACGCGCGCTGCGGATCGCGCTCGAGGGCGCGGCGGAAGTCGGCGTCCGGACCCGGATGCTCAGCGGGCCGGACCTGGTGCTGCCGTTCTACGACGCCGGCGAGCCGGACCGCGACGAGCGCGCCGCCACCCTCATCGAAGCCGTGCGGCAGGCCGACGGGCTCATCGTCGTGTCGCCGGGCTACCACGGCGCGCTGTCCGGCCTGGTCAAGAACGCCCTGGACTACGTCGAAGACCTGCGTGACGACCGCCGTCCCTACCTCGACGGCCGCGCCGTCGGGCTGGCCGCCGTCGCCTACGGCTGGCAGGCTGCGGTCACCACGCTCGAGCAGCTGCGCACGATCACGCACGCGCTGCGCGGCTGGGCCACCCCGCTGGGGGGTTCGATCAACTCGGCCGAGACCAAGTTCGACGAAGGCGGCAGCGCGTCGGACGAGAAGAGCGTCCGCACCCTTCGCCTGATCGGGCGGCAGGTCGCGGAGTTCGCCGTGACGCGCGCCGCATGACGTTTCGCCCGGTGGGCGCCGGGTAATCGATCCACGTGATGCCTGCCATGTGGGGGCACTGTTCCGCGGGTGCGGGATGTTGTGCCCAGTGAGACGCTCGCTGTGGAGTGTCCGCGAAACGAAGGCAGGCTGAGCATGGGTCAGGCGATCTACACCGCGGTGGCGACGGCGCGCGGCGACGGCCGCAACGGCGAGGTGACCTCCTCCGACGGCGTCATCGACGAGTCCCTGGCCATCCCCAAGGAGATGGGCGGCCCGGGCGGGGACAAGACCAACCCCGAGCAGCTCTTCGCCGCCGGTTATTCGGCCTGCTTCCACAGCGCGCTGCAGCTGGTCGCGCGCCAGGCCAAGGTCCCGCTGAACGGCTCGACCGTGACCGCGGAGGTCAGCGTGCTCAAGCAGGAGGTCGGGTTCGGCCTCGGCGTCGCGCTGAACGTCTCCCTGCCGGGTCTCGAGCAGGCGCAGGCCGACCAGCTGGTCGAGCAGGCCCACCAGGTGTGCCCGTACTCCAACGCGACCCGCGGCAACATCGAGGTCGCGCTCTCCGCCACCGTCTGACCCGCACGCCGAACGAGTCGAGGAAAGGATCACCGCCAGATGAGCAAGTCTCCGATCAAGAGCCCGCTTTCCGAGGCCGACAAGGAGATCACCGGCAACGCCCTGCAGGCGACGCTGGTCGACCTGGTCGACCTGTCCCTCATCGCGAAGCAGGCGCACTGGAACGTCGTCGGCGCCAACTTCCGCAGCGCGCACCTGCAGCTCGACGAGCTGGTCAACACCGCGCGCCAGTACGTCGACGAGGTCGCCGAGCGCGCCAACGCCATCGGCATCTCGCCGAACGGCAAGGCCAAGACCGTCGTCGAGAGCTCGGGCGTACCCGAGTACCCCGACAACTGGCAGTCCGTGGAGTCCACGGTCGCCGCGATCGTCGACATCCTCGCCGCGCTCATCGAGCGGCTGCGCCAGCGCATCGACGAGACCGACAAGAGCGACCTCGTGACGCAGGACCTGCTGATCGAGATCACCCGCGCGCTGGAAGAGGCGCACTGGATGTGGCAGGCCCAGCAGGCTTGATTTTCCCGTCAAAGGGGTCGTTCCGGACGGAGCGGCCCCTTTGACGTTGCCAGGCTTAGTACGTTCGGTCGCATGGTCTTGCATCAGGGGAAAACCGACCGCCCGGACCGCGCCGGCGGCACGAACCCGCTGTACGCCGGGGCGAACCCGGCGCTGGCGGCGGGGTTGGTCATGCCGCACGACAAGCTGCGCGACGACCCGCTCCCGCCGGACGCCGCGCTGCAGCTCGTGCGCGACGAGCTGATGCTCGACGGCAACGCGCGGCTCAACCTCGCCACGTTCGTCACGACGTGGATGGAGCCGCAGGCGCGCGAGCTGATGGCCGAGTGCGTCGACAAGAACATGATCGACAAGGACGAGTACCCGCAGACGGCCGAGCTGGAGCGCCGCTGCGTGAACATCCTCGCCGACCTGTGGCACGCCCCCGACCCGACGGACATCATGGGCTGCTCGACGACCGGGTCGTCGGAGGCCTGCATGCTCGCCGGGATGGCGCTCAAGCGGCGCTGGTCCAAGCTCGGGCGCACCGGCAAGCCGAACCTGGTGATGGGCGTGAACGTCCAGGTCTGCTGGGAGAAGTTCTGCGAGTACTGGGAGGTCGAGCCGCGGCTGGTGCCGATGGACGGCGACCGCTACCACCTCACGGCCGACGAAGCCGTCGCGCGCTGCGACGAGAACACGATCGGCGTGGTGGCCATTCTCGGCTCGACGTTCGACGGCAGCTACGAGCCGGTCGCGGAGATCACCGCGGCGCTGGACGCCCTGCAGGAGCGGACCGGCTGGAACATCCCCGTGCACGTCGACGGCGCTTCGGGCGCGATGATCGCGCCGTTCCTCGACCCGGACCTGGAGTGGGACTTCCGGCTGCCGCGGGTGGCGTCGATCAACACGTCGGGCCACAAGTACGGGCTCGTGTACCCGGGCGTGGGCTGGGTGGTGTGGCGCGACCAGGCCGCGCTGCCGTCGGAGCTGGTGTTCAACGTCAACTACCTCGGTGGCGACATGCCGACGTTCGCGTTGAACTTCTCGCGCCCGGGCGCCGAGGTCGCGGCCCAGTACTACACGTTCGTGCGGCTGGGCCGCGAAGGGTTCCGCGCGGTGCAGCAGGCTTCGCGTGACGTCGCCATGCACCTGTCGTCCAGGATCGCGGCGCTCGGGCCGTTCGAGCTGCTGACCCGCGGCGACCAGCTGCCGGTGTTCGCGGTCACGACCCGCGCGGACGCGGGCTTCGACGTCTTCGACGTGTCACGACGGCTGCGCGAGCGGGGCTGGCTGGTGCCGGCGTACACGTTCCCGGAGCACCGGACGGACCTGGCGGTGCTGCGGATCGTCGTCCGCAACGGCTTCACGCACGACCTGGCGGACCTGCTGCTGGCCGACCTCGCGCGGGCCTTGCCGGAGCTGGAGAAGGAGGGCGGCCGCCCGAAGGACCCCGCGAAGGCGACCGCCTTCCACCACTAGTGCCAGGACTTGGCGCGGGCGTACTGGTCCGGCCAGGGCACGTCCGCGCCGAGCGCGTTCGCCGCGCGCAGCGGCCAGTGCGGGTCCCGCAGCAGCGCGCGGGCCAGGAACACGACGTCGGCCTGGTCGTTCTCGACGATCTCCTCGGCCTGGCGCGGGTCGGTGATCATGCCGACCGCGCCGGTCGGGAGGCCGGCTTCGGCGCGGATCCGCTCGGCGAACGGCACCTGGTAGCCGGGCCCGACCGGGATGTCCGGGTTCGGGGTGTTGCCGCCGGTCGACGTGTCGACCAGGTCGATCCCGCGCTCGGCCAGCAGCTTCGCCAGCCGGACGGAGTCGTCGAGGGTCCAGCCGCCGTCGGTCCAGTCGGTGGCGCTCAGCCGGGCGAACAGGGGGACGTTCGTCGTCGCGCGCACGGCGTCGGCGATTTCGAGCGCCAGCCGGGCGCGGCCTTCGAAGTCGCCGCCGTACCGGTCGGTGCGCGTGTTCGACAGCGGGGACAGGAACTGGTGGACGAGGTAGCCGTGCGCGAAGTGCAGTTCGAGCGCGTCGAACCCGGCGCTTTCCGCTCGACGGGCGGCCTCCGCGAACGCTTCCGGCAGCGCGCTCACTTCGTCCGTGGTCAGCGCCCGCGGGGTGGCGTACTGGCCGAACGCCGTCGCGGACGGGCCGACGCTCTCCCAGCCGCCCTCTTCTGGCGGGACGCTGCCGGTGCCTTCCCACGGCCGGCGCGTGGAGCCCTTGCGGCCGGCGTGGCCCAGCTGCATGCCGATGGCCGTGCCCTGGCCGTGCACGAAGTCGACGATCCGGCGCCAGGCATCGGCCTGGGTCTCGTTCCAGATGCCGGTGTCCTGGGGACTGATCCGGCCTTCCGGCACGACGGCGGTGGCTTCGGTCATCACGAGCCCCGCGCCGCCGGTGGCGAACTGGCCGAGGTGCACGAGGTGCCAGTCGCCGGGGACGCCGTCGGTGGCGGAGTACTGGCACATCGGCGACACCCAGGCGCGGTTCGGCAGGGTCAGGCCGCGGACGGTGATCGGGCTGAAGAGTCGGCTCACGTAGAGGATCAACGACACGTGCCGGTGGTCTCTTCCCGTCGCCAGGAGCGGGTACCGGCGAGTAACGTCGACCACATGGGTGTCGCTGCTGACGAACGCCAGGCCTTGAGCTCCCTCCTCGACCAACTCGGGCCCGACGCGCCCACCCTGTGCGAGGGGTGGACCACCCGGGACCTCGCCGCGCACCTCGTCGTGCGCGAACACCGGCCCGACGCCGCTCCCGGGATCGTCGTGCCCGCGCTCGCCGGGTACACGCAGAAGGTCCAGGACCGCTACGCCGGCAAACCCTGGGGCACGCTCGTCGCGCAGGTCCGGCAGGGTCCGTCGAAGTTCTGGCCCACCGCCATCGGCCCGCTCGACGAGCTGACCAACACCGCCGAGTTCCTCGTCCACCACGAGGACGTCCGGCGGGCGCAGCCCGGCTGGGAACCGCGGCCCGCCGACGCCACCCGGGACGCTGCAGCCTGGAAGTCGGCGAAGCAGGCCGCCAAGCTCAACCTCCGCAAAGCGCCCGTCGGCGTCACCCTCCGGACGAAGGACGGCCGGGAGGCCGCCGTCAAGACCGGGCCCGACCCGGTCACCGTCGTCGGCGAGCCCGTCGACCTGCTGCTGTTCGTGTTCGGCCGCGACGCCGTGCACCTCGAGTTCGAAGGCGACGCGGCCGCCGTCACGAAGCTGCAGGCAGTGAACCGCGGACTCTGACCGAGACCCACCGCCCCACCGGCAACGCGACCACGATCGCGGCCAGCACCAGGTGCACGGCCATGAACGCGACCGCGGCCGGCACGCTCGGCGGTCCGCCGAGGAACACGATCATGTGCGACGCCCACTTCAGCTCGGTCGGCTTCGTGCCCGCCGCCCAGACGTCGTTGAGCGCCCAGAACGTCAGGTCGTTCACGCCCGAGATGACCACCAGGATCGACGCGATCCCGACTTTGAGCACGTTCGCCGTCCGGCCGCCGCCGAGGCGGTAGGCCAGCAGCGCGAACAGCACGATGAACGTCGTCACGAACAGCTCGAACTGGTACACCGGCTGGAAGTCCTGGTCGGCCGAGCGAGCGAACGCCTGGACCCGCATGACCAGCTCGGTGTCCAAATAGGACATGTAGACGAACACCGCGAACACGATCAGCGCCGGGCCGAAGCGACCGCGCGGGAACAGTGAAACCGTCAGCACGGCGAAGACGAACGGGCACAGCTTGAACGCCCAGTCGCCGACGTTGTCCAGGGTCTGGTCCGGCGGCAGCACCACCATGATCAGCAACGCCGTGACCACCGCCGGGACGGCGGCCACCAGCCACAGCCACTGCCGCCGCCGGTACAGCGCGGCGACCAGGCCGGGCGACTCCAAAACCGTCACAGTTCCTTCTCCACCCAGAACGGGCCCAGCGCCAGCGCGTCGACGTCGGTCTTGAGGTAGCACGCGATCGCGTCGGCCGGGCTCGCCACGATCGGCTCGTTGTTGTCGTTGAACGAGGTGTTGACGACCATCGGCACGCCGGTCAGCTTCTCGAACTCGCTGATCATCCGGTAGTACAGCGGGTTGTCGGTCCGGCTGACGGTCTGCACGCGCGCGGTGCCGTCGACGTGCGTGATCGCCGGGACCTCGGCCCGCTTGTCCGGCAGGACGTCGAACACCAGCAGCATCACCGGGGAAGGGTAGTCGCTGACGAAGTACTCGCCCGCCCGCTCTTCCAGGCACGACGGCGCGAACGGCCGGAACGCCTCGCGGTGCTTCACCTTCTCGTTCATCCGCGTCTTGGATTCGGGGTCGCGCGGGTCGGCGACGAGCGACCGGTTGCCCAGCGCCCGCGGCCCGCACTCCATCCGGCCCTGCACCCAGCCGACGATCTTGCCTTCGGCGATCTTGGCGGCGGTGTGCGCCGCGATGTCGTCGACGCGCTCGTATTCGACGCCGGCGTCCTGCAGCGCCAGCTCCATCTCGGCTTCGGTGTAGTCGGGGCCGGTGTAGGTGTAGCCGTCGCGGGGGCGCGGCTTGCCGTACTTCGCGACCGAGACGTCCAAAGCCGCGCCGAGCGCGCAGCCGTCGTCGGCCGCCGCGGGCTGGGCGAAGAAGTCCTCGAACGGCGTCTCCAGCAGGATCCGGCCGTTCATGACGCTGTTCAACGCGACCCCGCCGGCGACGCACAGCCGTTTCGAGCCTGTCTCGCGCTGAAGCCACCGCGCCAGGTGCAGGCCCGCTTCTTCGAGCGTCACCTGCAGGGCGTACGCGATGTCGCAGTAGTGCTGGGGAACGGGATTCGCGGCGGTGACGCGGGTTTTCGGCCGCGCGGGACCGAAGGCGTCGGTGAACTTCTTCGACATCACGTGCTTGCCGGTGCGGTGGTGGCCGAACCAGCTCAGGTCCAGCTCGAAGCCGCCGTCGTCGTCGAGGTGGATGAGCTGCTTGAACGCGTCGACGTAGGTGTCCTCGCCCAGCGGCGCGAGACCCATGATCTTGCCTTCGTCGCGGGTCGGGTAGAAGCCCAGGTAGCCCGTGACGCCGGCGTACATCGCGCCGAGGGAGTGCGGGAACTTGATCCGCCGCAGGTCGACGATCTTGTTGCCGCGGCCGTGCGCGAGGTAGGTCGCCGTGCCGTCGCTGCCGATGCCGTCGAAGGTCAGGACGGCCGACTCGTCCCACGGCGAGATGAAGTAGCCGCTGGCCGCGTGCGCGCGGTGGTGGTCGACGAGGTGCGTCTTGAACTTCGTCGGCCCGGTCCAGCCGACGGCCTCCTTGACGTCGTTCGCGAGCGTGTAGGACCGCCTGATGTGCGCGAGGACCGCGCCGCCGACGTGGTAGTCGTCGTGGCCCTGGCCGCCGCCGGTCCGGAAGGTGTCGACCATGCCCGCGGACTTGCCGCCCTCGTCGCCGTTGGCGTTGCGGAAGACGTCGAGCGTGCCGGGGAAGTAGCGCGCGAACACCTTGGCCGCGTGGATGCCTTCCTTCCAGCGCTGCCAGTAGTAGGCGACGTGGTCGACGTCGGCGAGCGTGATCCCGCCGCGTTCCAGGCAGAACTTGATGGCTTCGGCGGGGAAACCGCCGTCGTGCTTGACGCGGGTGAAGCGTTCCTCCTCGGCGAAGGCGATGATCTCGCCGTCGCGGACGAGTGCCGCGGCCGAGTCGTGGACCCGGCTGATGCCCAGTACGTACATGACTTTCTCCCGGAGTTTCAGCGGCGGCGGACCAGGCGTCGCAAGACGGCGGCCTTCACGGCGAGGGCGAGGACCAGCGCGGCGAACCCGCCGACCGGCCCGAGGGCGGGGACGAGCAGCGCAGCCGCGACGGCGGTGGCGGCCAGCGAGAGGACGGCGGTGCCGGACGTCAGCGTCAGCACCTTGCTGTTGGTGTTTTCGATGAGGAAGCCCGCGTACAGCCCGATCGCGTACAACGCGGTTTCGGCGAGGACGAGCAGCCCGAGGACGACGTAGGCGTCTTCGGCGGTGAGCAGGCCGCGGGTCCCGGGGATGGCGAGACCCGCGGCCAGCAGCACGACGACCGCGATACCCGCGCGTTCGACCAGCGCGAGCAGGCCGACGGCCCGGGCGCGGCCGGCCGCCGCGCCGGTGCCGCGCATCCGCCGCGACGCCGCCGGCTGGTGCAGCTTGAGCTGGTAGTACAGCAGCGAGCAGACCGCGCTCGACGCCAGCAGCGCCAGGTAGAACGGGCCGCTGTCGGTGGTCCGGCCGGACAGCGCGAGCACCGCGAACACGACCGAGGTCGAGATGACGTCGAGCAGCTCGGTCAGCCCGAGCAGCACCGTGCTGCGGCCGAACGCGGGCAGCAGCCGGTGCCCCGGCACCCCGCCGCCGCTCAGCCACGGCTTCGGCAGCAGGGCCACCGACGCACCGAGGATCACGAGGATCCCGCCGAGCAGCAACGCCAAGTGCGTCTCGGGAGACCAGCGGACCGCCCACGTCACGCACGTGACGGCACCGACGACGACCGCGCCCGCGGTGAACGCGAGAGCGTCCAAAGTGGACTTATCGCGCAGCCGGTGCAGACCGGACACGGTCATCAGCAGCCCGCCGGAGATCGACCAGGCCGCCGCGGTCAGGTACAGCGCGGCGGCCGAGCGCGGGGCCACCACCAGCGCGACGGCCGTCGCGGCCAGCACCGCCAGCACCGGCACCGCGGCGATCCGGACCGCGAGCGCCGCGACGGCGTCCCGGGTCCGGCGCAGCCGCGGCAGGCTCTTCAACGCGGACTTCTCCGCCGCGGCCGGCACGAAGTTCAGCCAGGTCATCAGGCCCAGCGCGTTCGCGAACCTTCCGTAGTCGCGGGCGCCCCAAGCGGTGATCAGCACCAGCCCCATCAGCTGGACCGCCAGCCGGAAGGCGCCGCGGCCGGCGAGCAGCCGCAGCACCACCGCCGGCCGCGGCGGAGCCGCGACCGGCGGGGCGGCAGACGGCGCGGTCACGGCAGGGGTACCGCCATGTCCTGGTCGTGCAGCAGGAACTTCAGCGTGCCGCGGACGGCGTTCTCGCGCGAGAGCAGCTCCGGCACCGAGCCGGCGGTGAGCACGACGTAGCCGAGCTTGTGCCCGGCCTGCTCGTAGGGCCGGACGAACGAACCCTCGTCGGCGAACAGGTGCAGCCCGACCAGGCCCGGCATCGCGCGGACGTCGTCGGCACCGTCCACCCGGGACAGGTGGCCGCCGCGGTCGGACGCGAGGATGTGCACCAGCGTCGGCTTCGGCTCGTGCAGGTCCAGCCGCACCTCGTCGCCGGTGGCGGCGGCGATCCCGGCACCGATCAGGTCGGCGCCGTGGCAGTGCGCGATCGCCTCGGCGAGCCCGTTGCCGCCCATCCGGGCACCCATCTCGACCAGGTACAGGCGCCCGTCCCGGCCCAGGACGGCGTCCAGCGTCAGCGGTCCGGTCCGATAGCCGAGCTCGGTGCAGATCAGGTCGAGGGCCTCGATCAGGCCGAGCTCGACGTCGGCCGGGAGCTCGCCGGGCAGCAGGTGCGACGACGTCACGAAGAACGGCGGCGGCGTGAGCACGCGTTCGGTGACGGCGTGGAAGACGATCCGGCCCTCGACGGCCAGCGCCTCGATGGTGAAGTGCGAGCCGTCGAGGTGTTCCTCCACCACCAGCCGGCCGGACGGCGAGAACGCGAGCGACTCGGTGAACGCCTTGGTCAGCAGGCCGGGCCCGGCGCACGAGACGACCCCGCGGCTGCCGGAGGAGTCGACCGGCTTGACGAGCGCGGGGAACCGCAGCTGCTGGGCGGCGTGCACGAGCTCGGGACCCGGACGGCCGTCCACGCTGCGGTAGCTCGGCAGTCCCAGGTGGTCGCACAGGGCGCGGAAGACGGACTTGTCCGTCGACGCGCGGACCGCGTACTCGGGCAGCGGGTCCGGCATGCCCCAGTGCCGGGTGAGCCACGCCAAGGCGGGCAGGCCGACGTCGCTGGCGGGGCACAGCACGCCGGCGAGGTCGCGGCGGCCCTCCAGCGCCGCCGCGATCTGCTCCGGCGCCCGGACGCTGACCTGCAGGAACTCGTCGGCGTAGGCCACCGCCGGCGCGCCGGGCCGGACGTCCACGCAGATCGTGCGGAACCCCAGCTCCCGCGCCCGCTCGTAGGTGCTGACCGAACCGTCCGCGCCCCCCAGGACCACCAGGGTTCTCGCGGGGTCCTTCTTCGAACTCGTCACGCTGAAACGCCTTTCCCCAGATGCACATCGATGAGCCGGGGACCCGCGGGGTCCACCGGGGTGAAGAGCCGGTCCTCGGCGTCGACGACGACGTTCGCCTCCCGGACGTAGAACTGCCGCGGCCGCGGCTGCCCGGCGCCGACCACGACGAGGTAGCGCACGGTCAGCGACGCCACCAGCAGCAGCACCGCGAGCAGCGCGAACAGCAGCGTGGCCGTGACACCGGCGCCGAGCAGGCCGAAGGCCGCCGCGCCACCGGCGAGCACCGCGATCCCCGCGGCCAGCAGGGCCGTCGCGGACGCCGCCGTCGTGAGCCGCCGGGTGAACCCGACGAAGAGCTCGATGGCGTGCGAAGCCAGGAACCCGAAGCCCACTTTGGACTCACCGCGCTCCCGCGCCCGGTGGGCGACCTGGACGCACGTGTAGCGGCTGGTCAGCCGGGGCACGGTGGCCAGGAAGTACGGCGTGCCGAGCCGCAGGTCCACGATCTTGCGGGCCAGCTCCGCGCGGACCAGCCGGAACGCCGTGGCGCCCGGCGGGATCTCGATGCGCAGCACCCGCCGGCCGAGGAAGTGGAAGGCCGCGGTGCCCCAGCGCCGCGGCAGCGGGTCCTGGCGGTTGGTGCGGACGCCGAAGACGGCGTCGTTGCCCTGCTCGGCCGCCGCGATCAGCTTCTCCGCCTCGGCCGCGGGGAACTGCTGGTCGGCGTCGACGTGCAGGATCCACGGCTGCGACGCATAGCGGTAGCCGGCCGAGAAAGCGGCCTCGAAACCGAAGTTCCGCGAAAAGGACAGGTACCGCACGCGCGGGTCGGCCGCCGCGAGCTTGCGGATCTCCTCCAGTGTCCCGTCGACGCTCCCGTCGTCGACGAAGAACAATTCCAGTGAAAGGTGACCGAGTTCGTTGGTTATTTCCCGATAGGACGGTCCGATGTTGTCGACTTCGTTGAAGCACGGGATGACTACGGTCAGTCCACTTTGGGCAGGCCCCGGGAAAGGGGCGGTCATCTCCGGCGCCAGGCGGGCAGTGGCGCTTTCGTGGCCGAACGGTCACGGACAGTGTGAAAAGCGATCATGAATCCCCCAGTCGGATCCGGTAAGTCCGCTTGCCGATATGCGGTGTTGCGGAGTTATAAGCAGACGGATCGTTGTTGTGCGACGGCAGGACTACGAATTCCTCCGTTCAGACCCAGACCAAAGTAGTAACCCATCCGGCATTCGGGGTGTCCTGACGGCGAAGTCCTTCCCCACACAGCGTCGATGACGCAGACTCCCCGGCCATGTGGAATCTGGGGGCGGGGGTCGTTTGGCGCGCGGCTTACGCACGGGCGGTGCGCTCGGCGTTCGCGACGGTGCCGTTCTACCGGGAGCGCTGGGCGCTCGACGGCCGGGAAGACCCGGTGCTGGTGCCCGGGCGCACCGGGACGAACGGCGGCGCGGCACCCCTCGCGGAAGCGGTGCACCAGCTGGTCGACCTCGTGCCGCTCGCCGGCGGCGCGCAGCGGACGGAGCCCGCGCGCGGGCTCGGCCGGGTGCTGCGGACGGCCCGCCGGCCGGGGCCCGGCGACCTCGTCGTCCTGCTGGGACCGGACGACCTGCGGCCGCCCGCCGACCTGCCGAAGGGCGTGCGGGGCTGCGTCGCCGACCCGGACGCGCCGGGCCCGTCGGTGCTGCGCGAGGTGACGGCCGTGCTGGACCGCGGGCACCGCGTGTTCGCCGTCGGCGACGACAAGGCGATCGCCGCGTTCGCCGGGGATCCCCGCGTCGAGGCCGTGCCGCAGCGCGAACTCGATTCACTGGACGCCGGCCCCTACGGCGTGCTGCGCGACCCGGTGCTCGGGTACCTCGGCGCGTTCGGCGACTGCGGGCGGTGGCACCTCGACTGGCCGCACGTCTACGCGCGGAAAACCGCCGGCGGCCTCGCGTTCACGCTGCTCCGGCAGGCATCCCCGCGGTTCGTCGACGTCATCCCGGCCGGCGGGGTGCGCGGCGAGATCGCGCCGTGCCCGCGGCACGGCAGCCCGGTCGTCCTGGCATGAGGTTCGAGGTCCGCGATCCCCGGGCCGACCCGGCCCCCGCGGGCTGGGCGGCGTTCGCCCAAGCCGCGCGCGTGCACCCCGTCTGGAGCTACGACGTGATGGCGCTCGAAGCCTGGGGCGCCCGCAACCCGCAGCTGCTGGTCGTCGCCTCCGAGGGCGACGAGCTCGTCGCGGCGATGTCCGTTCTGGTCTGCCGGCCCCGGCTGGCCCCGCGGTTCGCGCCGCGACCCGGTAAGCGCTTGCTGAGACCGTTCTGGGCCGAGGTTTACCAACCGTGGCTGAGCGGCTACCCCGGGGTGGTCTTCGCGCCGGGTTTCCGGGACCGGGCCGCGTTGCTGCGCGCGTTCGAGCGGCAGGCGGCCCGGTTGCTCGGCCCCGGCCTGGTCGCCGTGGTGTACCGGGCGATCGGGGAAGACCTCGCCGGCGGTCTCGAGGGCCGCGGCCGGCTCGTCAAGCGCGTGGACCCGGTGGCCGTGCTCGAGAACCGGTTCGAGTCCGAAGAGGACTGGTTCGCCACGCTGTCGAAGTCCCGCCGCGCCGCGCTGCGGCGGCAACGCCGGCGGCTCGCGGAGGACCCCACCCTGGTGGTGCGGGGCGGCCCGGCCCGCGCCGACCTCGACGGGGCCGAGCTGGCCCGGTTGATCCGGGAGCACCGCGAGCGGTACGGCCGGCTCGCGCTGGACACGCGCACGATGCCGTCGTCGACGTTCCTCGACCGGTTCGTCCGGCGGCCGGACGTGCACACGCTGACCTACCGCGGCACCGACGGGCGGCTGCTCGCGGTGCAGACCCTGCTCGACCACCCGGACGCCCCGGTCCTGCAGCACTGGGCCGCGCTGCCGCCCGGCGCGGGCGGGAAGCGATGGCTGTACTTCGACTCCTACGTCCGCGCGGTCCGCTTCACCGCGCAGCGAGGGGCGATTGAGCTGTCCGCGGGCCGCGGGATGATCGAGCTGAAGGAAGATCTCGGCTTCCGGCCGCGGCCGCTGTACACGGCCGCGGTACCGAGGCCGGTGCTGGGCCGATGAGCGCGCCGACGACGACCGCGGTGTCGCAAGTGGACATCCACGACCCCCGGACCGGCCCGCGGCCGGAGGGGTGGACCGAGTTCCGGGCCCGGTGTCTGCCGCCGGTGTGGGACTACGAGCTGCTGCGCCGGGAGGCGTGGCTGGCGAAGAACCCGCCGGTGCTCGCCGTCGTCCGCGCGGGCGGCCGGATCGCGGGCGCGTTCGCGGTGATGGTGTGCCGGGGCTGGGGCGGGCGGGCCTTCGGGCCGGTGTCCGGCGGCCGGCTGCGGCCGCGCTGGGCCGAGGTCTACCTCCCGCTGTTGAGCGGTTACCCGGCCTGCGTCTTCGACGAGGAGTTCACCGATCGGCGCGCGGCGATCCGGGAGTTCGAACGCGCGCTACGGGCGTACGTCGGCCCGGGCCTGCTCGGCGTGGTCTACCGCGCGATGGACCCCGGGTTGGTCCCCGCGCTCGGCGGCCGCGGCCGGATGACGCGGGAGATCGACCCCGCCGCGGTGCTGGTGAACCGCTACTCCACTGTGGACGAATGGGCGGCGACGCTCGCCCCGGACGTCCGCCGGTACCTGAACCCGGACGTCGCCACCGAAGCGGCCTTCGGGCGCACCGACCTCGACCCGCACGAACTGGCCGTGCTGCTCAACGCCCACCGCGCGCGGCAGGACGACCGCGCGTGGGCCGGCGGGCAGCGGTCGCGGATCGGCGGCCTGCACCTGGACACCCGCAGCCCGGTCGCCCCCGCGTACCTCGACGCGCTCGTCCGCCGGCCGGACGTGCTGACCCGCACCTACCGCGACGGAACCGGCCGGCTGCTCGGCTTCAACACGATGATCGACCACGAAACGGGGTGCGCGGTGCACCACTGGGCGGCGCTCCCGAGCGCGGCCGGGGGCCGGAAGGGGCTCTATGTCGACTGTTACGCCCGGTGCGTGGCGCACATGATCGCCGAGGGACGGCCCGAGCTGACCGCGGGCCGCGCGATGCTGCCGGAGAAGACGGCGCTGGGCTTCGGCACGCGGAGCCTGTTCTCGGTGGCCGTGCCGAGGCCGGTGCTGGGCCGATGACCTGGTCGATCCGGGTGCTCGACCCGCGCACCGATCCCGAGCCGGCCGGCTGGGCCGCGTTCCTCGAAGCCCAGCAGGCCCCGCTGACCTGGGACTACGGCCTGCTGTGCACGGAGTCGCGGCCGTCGCGCAGCCCGTACCTGCTGACCGTGGTCACCGACGGCGCGGACATCGTCGCCGCGGTGCTCGCCATGGTCTGCCGGCCGACGTCGTCGTCCGCGCCCGGCCCGGTCGACGGTCCGGCCCGGTGGGGTCCGCGCTGGCTGGAGGTCCAGCACGCGTGGTTGTCGGCGTACCCGGCGTGGCTGTTCGCCGAAGGGCTCGACGTCGCCGCACGCCGCGAGATCCTGCGCCGGTTCGAACGCGCGGCCTGCCGGCGCACCGGCCCCGGCTGCCTCGGCGTGGTGTACCGCGCGATCCCGCCGGACGACGCCGGGCTGGTGTCCGGGCGCGGCCGGCTCGTCCGAGAGATCAACCCGACCTTGGTGCTGGAGAACACCTTCGGCGACCTCGACGATTGGCTGGCGTCGTTGAGCCGCAACCGGCGCTCGAGCCTGCGCGGCCAGATCCGCAAGATCGCCGCCGACCCCGGGCTCGTCGTCCGCGCCGGGACGGCCCGCGACGACCTCGACCCGGCGGAGCTGGCGGCGATGCTGCGCGCCCACCGCGAGACGAAGGGCCCGGTGAAGTTCGACCAGCGCGGCCCGGTCACCGCCGAGTACCTCGGCGAGCTCGTCGGGCGCCCCGACGTCGTCACCACGACCTACCACGACGACGGCGGCCGCCTGCTCGCGTTCACCGACCTGCTCGACCACCCGGTGATGCCGCTGCACCAGCACTGGGCCGCGCTGCCGCCGGGGGACGGCCGGCCGAAGCACCTCTACTTCGACGTCGTCGTGCGGGGAGTGCGGCACATGATCGAGAACAACCGGAAGTTCCTTTCGCTGGGCCGCGGGGTCACCGACCTCAAGACGTCGCTGGGGTTCACGCCGAGCCCGATGCTCGGCGTCGTCGTGCCGAGGCCGGTGACGCGGTGGTGATCGACGTGCTCGACCCGCGTCACGACGCGGAACCGGCGTACTGGACGGCGTTGCGCGAGCGCGCCGGCCTGCGGGCCGACTGGAGCTGGGAGGTGCTCGCGACCCAGGCGTGGGCCGCGCGGACCCCGCAGCCGGTGACCGTGCTGCGCGAGGGAACCGACCTCCGCGGGGTCGTCAGCGCCGCCTGGGTGACCGGCCGGACGCGGCGGCACCGGTTCGCCGGGAGCGGCCGCGGCCGGTTCGGCGGCCTCGACGTCCGCGGGCCCGGCGCGGGTTCGCAGCCGGGCTGGTGGTTCGCGGACGCGGGCGAAGACGGCGGCGTCCGGCGGCTGCTGGAGTCCTACGTCCCGGCGATGCGCGCCGAGCTCGGCCGCGGGTTCCGCGGGCTGCTCGTCCGGCAGGTCGGCGAGCCGGGCGTGCCCGCCGTCGACGGCCGGTTCCGGCTGGTGCGGCGGACCGAGGACGTCGCGGTGCTCGACGTCGCGCGGTTCGGTTCCCGCGACGACTGGATGAACTCGCTGGCCCGCAAGCGGAAGCAGAACCTGCGCAAGATCTTCCGCACCTTCGACGCCGACCCGTCGGTCGAGGTGCGCTTCCGGCCGGGGAAGGAGGCCGACCCGGTCGCCGTCGCCGAGGTGCTGCGGCACAACGAGCGCAAGCACCACGACGTCCCGATCGTGCCGCTGCCGCACTTCACCGGCTACCTCAAGGCGCTGCTGCGGCAGCCGGACGTGTGGGTGATCGAGTACCACGACACCCGGACCGGCCGGCTGCTCGCGCTCGCGACCCTGCTCGACCACCCGGACCTCCCGATCGCCCGGCACTGGGGCGCCCTGTCGCCGGAGGCGGGAGGACGGCCGAACCTGTACTTCCACTTCTACGGCGAGGCGGTCCGCTGGGCGATCGCGACCGGGCGGCCGTCGGTGGTGTTCGGCAAGAAGATGACGGAGATGAAGGCGACCCTCGGCGCGCGGCTCGTCCCGCAGTACGCGGCGGCGGTGCCGGTGCTAGCTTCGCGACGTCCCGTCTAGCACCCAGGAGCCGCCATGCCGATGATCAGCGTTGCCATGTTCCCCGGCCGCACACCGGCCCAGAAGAGCGCGTTGGTCCGGGAGCTGACGGACGCGTTCATCCGCACCTGCGGCGGCAAGCCCGAGGGCGTCCAGGTGACACTGGTCGAGGTCGGCGCCGACCACTGGGCCACCGGCGGCGTCCTGCACTCCGAACGCTGACCCGCCGGGAGGCCGTCCGGCCTCCCGGCGAGTGCGTCAGCGCAGGCCGAGGGCCCGCAGCGCGAAGTGGACCTCGATCGACGTCTGCTTGATCGTCTCCGCGATCACCAGCGAGCCGTGGCCCGCGTCGTAGCGGTAGAACTCGTGGTGCAGGTCGCGGCCGCCGAGGCGGTCGAGGTAGTTCTCGATCTGGCGGATCGGGCAGCGCGGGTCGTTGTCGCCGGCCAGCACGAGCACCGGTGCCGTCACGGCGTCGACGTACGTCAGCGGCGAGCACTCCCGGTACACCGCCGGCACGTCTTCCGGCGAGCCGCCGAACAGAGCACGGTCGAACGAGCGCAGCTGCTCCATCTCGTCCTCGTACGCGGCGACGTAGTCGGCCACCGGCACCCCGGCGACGCCCGCCGCCCACCGCGTCGGCTGCGTGCCGAGCGCGAGCAGCGACAGGTAGCCGCCCCACGAAGCGCCGTTCACGACGCACTTGGCCGGGTCACTGAGTCCACTTTGGATGGCCCAGTCGTGCACCGCGGCTACGTCCTCGAGCTCGGTCAGCCCGGGCCGGCCCTCGATGGCGTCGCGCCAGGCCGAGCCGTAGCCGGTCGACCCGCGGTAGTTGACCTCGACCACCGCGAACCCGGCGTCGAGCCAGGTCGCACGGTAGGCGGAGAAGCGGTCCTCGTCGGCCGAGTGCGGGCCGCCGTGCAGCGAGAACACCGTCGGCAGCGGGCCCTCCGGCGCGTTCGACGGCCGCGAGACCAGCGCGTGGATCCGGCCGCCGACGCCTTCGACGAACGCGTCGGTCACCGGCTCCGACCCCGGCGCGCGCTCGCCCGGCGGCTCGAGCAGCACCGAGTCGGTGCCGTCGGCCGCGCGCGCCCGGACCGCGGCCGGCTCGGCGGCGCTGGACCACGAGTACTCGACCGTCCCGTCCGGACGGACGCCGGCGCCGCCGATGCGCCCGGCCGGCGTGTCCACAGAGGACAGTTCGGCCGTGTCGAGGTCGTAGCGGTACAACGAGCTGCGGCCTTCGTGGAAGTGGACGACGAGCAGGGCCCGCGCGTCCGGGTACCAGCCGGCGACGACTTCGCCGGGCAGATCGAGCTCGATCTCGGTCTCGCTGTCGGCCCGGACGTCCCAGACGAGCAGCTCTTCGCGGCCCCGGCGCTCGTGCAGCACCAGCAGGCGCTGGTCGCCGGGCAGCGGCGAGAACTCGAGGGCGGTCAGGCCCTTGCCCTCGCCGTCCCACTTGTCCGCGACGGTCCCGAACCCGTCGGTGGCGAGCACCCGCAGGGCGGGGTGGCGCGAGTCGCCGTGCTCGGAGTGGGAGATCGCGATCAGGCTCTCGTCGCGGGACATCGACGCGATGCCGGCGTCGTCCGCGTGGCTGTAGAAGCGCTGCGTCTCGCCGCCGATCCGGGCGAACAGCTCGCTGCCGTCGTCGGTCGAGACGCCGACCGCGACGAGTTTCGCGCCGATCTCGAGGCCGGCGGGGTAGCCGTCGTGGACGTCGGGCACGGCCTTCTCGGGTTCGCTGCCCTCGGTCGCGGCGAAGGGCTCGCGCACCCAGGAGCCGAACTCGTCGCCGTCGGTGTCGTCGAACCACCAGATCCATTCGCCGTCCGGGGACGGCGTCGCGTGCAGGGTGCCGTTCGGCCGGTCGGTGACGCGGCGGTGCTCGCCGGTCGCGCGGTTCCAGGCGTAGACCTCCCAGACACCGCTGGAGTTGGAGACGTAGATGTTGGCGTCGGGGGCGTCGCGGGCCCACTCGGGCGTCGAGATGCGCGGCGCGTGGAAGCGGGCGCGCCAGCGGTTCTCGGCTTCGGCGTCGTCGAACAGCCGGTCCGGGACCACCGCGGGCGGATATTGGTTCGCTGACTGCGTGCTCACCCCTCGATCCTGCCACCTTCTGGCCGTACTGTGTGCGGGGTGCTGGAGGGTTACGCGCCGGGCTACGGGCGAGACGCGGTTTCGATGATGTCCGCGCGCACGGCGGCGGAGCGCGCGACGTTCGCCCAGCCGCTGTTCGCACCGGGGATGTGGGTCGTCGACCTCGGCTGCGGCCCGGGTTCGATCACGCTCGGCCTCGCCGCGGAGTCCCGGATGACGGGCGTCGACCTCGACGCGGGGCAGATCGCGATGGCCCGCGACCTCGCGCGCCGGGCCGGCCGGTCCACAGTGGACTTCCTGGTGGCGTCGGCCTACGACCTGCCGTTCGCGTCCGGCAGTGTGGACGTGGCGTTTTCCCACGCGTTGTTCGAGCACCTGTCCCGTCCGCTGGACGCTTTGGCGGAACTGCGCCGGGTGCTGAAGCCGGGCGGCCGGCTCGCTTTGTCCACATCGGACTGGAGCAAGGCGAGGCTGCGCCCGAAGACGGCGAACGTCGACGCGGCGCTGAGAGGGCACTACCTGCTGCGCCGCCAGGCGGGCGGCAACCCGTTCGCCGGCCGGGTGATCGCCGACCAGTGCGTCACGGCGGGGTTCACGGAGGTGGTGTCGAGAGCCCGCTACCGCTCGGACATGAGCTACCGCGACCTGGCGAAGTACGTGGAGTCGCGGCTGGAGGCGGCGCTCGAGGAGGAGGGGCGCGACCGCGACCAGCTGGCGAGCGCGGCGCGGTCGGCCTGGGTGTGGACCCGCGGCGGCGACGGTGATTTCAGCCAGTGCTGGGTCGAGGTGACGGCGACCCGCTGAAACCAGAAGAGCCGGTGTCCGAAGACACCGGCTCTTACTCGTCGGGGTGGCGGGATTCGAACCCACGACCTCCTCGACCCGAACGAGGCACGCTACCAAGCTGCGCCACACCCCGAGGTACTGCTTAACGGGTCGTGGAGAAGTCTAGCGGACGGTGTCGCGGGCTTTTCGGGGGGCCGTCTTTCGCGACTTCGGCGACCCCGACCCGCGCGGGACCAGGGTCAACAAGCTGGCCTCGGGCGGGCACGCGAACCTGGCCGGCGCCCACGGCGACGTCCCCAAGCCGGCCGAAACGTGCAGCCACATGTGCGCTCCCCAGCGCGAGGCGCCGCGGGCCCGGGTGCGATCCAGCTCACAGTTCGTGACCAAAGCGCCGTAACCCGGGAGCCGGAGCTGGCCGCCGTGGGTGTGGCCCGCGAGGACCAGGTCGTAACCGTCCGTGGCGAACGTGTCGAGGACCCGCGGCTCCGGCGAGTGCGTCACGCCGATGCGGACCGCCGCGCCGCTGTCGGCCGGGCCCGCGATGTCGGTGTAGCGGTCGCGGCGCAGGTGGGGGTCGTCGACGCCGGCCGCGAACACCGCCTGGCCGCCGACGTCGATCGTGCGGCGGACGTGCGTCAGGTCCGTCCAGCCGTGCTCGACGAACGCCGCGCGCAGGTCGCGCCACGGCAGCTGGACGCCGTGGATGCGCTTCTTCTTGCCCTTCGGCATCAGGTACCGGGCCGGGTTCTTGGGCTTGGGCGCGTAGTAGTCGTTGCTGCCGAAGACGAACAGGCCGGGCCGGTCGAGCAGCGGGCCCAGCGCGCGCAGCACGGACGGGACCGCCGTCCGGTGCGAGAGGTTGTCGCCGGTGTTGACGACGAGGTCCGGGTTCAGCTCGTCCAGCGCGGCGACCCAGCGCTGCTTGCTGCGGTGGCCGGGCAGCATGTGCAGGTCGGAGACGTGCAGGATCGTGAAGGGCCGGGACCCGGGCGCCAGCACCGGCAGCTCGGCGGTGCGCAGGGTCCAGTGGCGCCGTTCGATGCCGACGGCGTAACCGAGGGTCGCGACGCCGAGCGCCACCGTCCCCGCGGCGAGGCGCTTCACGGTCGCCCCCGACGTGCTTGTGTTACTGAGCGTGCTCACGAAGTCCAGGATACGTGCTCAACAGTTGGATGACTTCGCCGCCGTTCCGGGGAACCTGACGCTTAGCATTTGCGTCGGCCCGAACAAGGGACGGAAGAGCCGGGGGGCTTGGGGAGAACGATGGAGCAGTTCGGGCCGTACCGGATCGAAGGCCTGCTCGGCCGCGGCGGCATGGGCGAGGTCCACCGCGCCTACGACACCGCGCACGACCGCGTCGTCGCTCTGAAGCTGCTGTCCGGGCCGAACGCGGACGACGAGGCCTTCCGCGCGCGGTTCCGCCGCGAGTCGCAGATCGTCGCGCGGCTGCGGGAACCGCACGTGATCCCGATCCACGCCTACGGCGAGATCGACGGCCGCCTGTACCTCGACATGCGGCTCGTCGAAGGCAAGGACCTGAAGGAACTGCTGGAAGACGGCCCGCTCGAGCCCGCGCGGGCCGCCGGGATCGTCGAGCAGGTCGCGGGCGCGCTCGACGCCGCCCACGAGGACGGGCTGGTGCACCGGGACGTCAAGCCGTCCAACGTGCTGGTGACGAGCGCGGACTTCGTGTACCTAGTGGACTTCGGCATCGCGCGGTCGATGACCGCCGAGGGGACGTCGATCACCGGCACCGGCAACGTGATCGGCACGCTCGACTACATGGCGCCCGAACGCTTCGGCGACGCGCCGATCACCGGGCTCGTCGACGTCTACGCGCTCGCGTGCGTGTTCTTCGAGTGCCTCACCGGGCGGCGCCCGTTCCCGGCGGAGGGCGCGGCCGCGCAGATGGGCGCGCACCTGAACGCGCCGCCGCCGGTGCTGTCGCAGGAGCGCCCCGGGCTGCCGCCGGCGCTGGACGCGGTGGTGGCGCGCGGGATGGCGAAGAACCCCGCCGACCGCTACCCGACGGCGCGGGCGTTCGCCGACGCCGCGCGCGCGGCGGTGACCGCGCCGGCCGCCCCGCTGCCGACGTGGCAGAAAACCTTGCCGGGCCCGGTGACCCCGCCGCCGACCCTGGCCGCGCCGCCGCCCACCTTCTCCGGGCCGATCCCGCAGCAGCACGCGGTGCCCGCCCCGATGACCCCGCCGCGCCCGATGCCGGCCACGCCCTACGCGGGCCCGCCGACCGGTTCGTACCCCGGTCCGCGGCCGTTCACCGGACCGTCGGGCAAGCTCGCGCCGGCCGCGGGCGGGCCGGCGAAGTCCCAGCGGAGCCGGTGGATCGCGTTGTGCGCCGCGCTGGCGGGCGTCGTCGTGGTCGCGCTGCTGATCACGTACCTGGTGACCAAGGACCAGACGACGCAGACGGGCGGCCCGCGGACGCCGGTGACGGTCGAACCCCCGACGTCGTCGACGCCGGCGCCCGAAAGCTCGACGGGGAAGTCGAGCCCGCCACCGTCCACTTCGGACTCGAAACCGGCACCCGACGGCAAGCTGTTCGACGCGCTTCCCGCGGTCTACAAGCAGTACACGTGCGTGCCGGCGGCGGCACCGCCCGGCGCGGCCGCGGCGGCCGAGTGCACGGACTCGAACGTGGGCGACGTCAAGATCGGCAACGTGGTCTTCCGGCAGCCGACCGGAGCGAGGTTCCTGCGCTTCGCGGACGCGGCGGCGATGGACGCGTTCTTCCAGGACATCGTGAAGACCCAGGGCTTGACCCGCAACGACGCCCAGGGCGCGTGCCGGCCGGACAAGTACCCGAAGATCTGGGGGACGTACTACCGCGCGGCGAACCCGATCCCGGGCGAGTACCTGACGTGCTTCCTCGGCGACCCGGCCCAGCTGGTGTGGACGGAGAAGAAGAACCTGGTGGCGGGGATCCTCCTGTCCACCAAGGTGACGGACAACGACCAGCTGGACCAGCTCTACCAGTGGTGGAACACCGAGATCCTGTCGGACATGCCGCAGAACTGAAGGAGGGCCCGCGGTTCCCCGCGGGCCCTCCGACCGAGCTACCGGGCGCCGCCGCCCATGTACCGCGGGTCAGGTTGTGGCAAGTCCACCACCGGCTGGCCCTCCATGATGTTCTTCATCGCGCCGAACCACGTGCGGGCCGGTGCCTTGCCGCCGAAGATGTTGCCCCCGCCGCCGCAGACGCGGACGTTGCCCGGGCCGGCGTCGCAGATACCGCCCTGGCCGCCGCCGAACTTGAACGTCATCGCCGCGCCCGCGAGCTGCGGCGTGCCGCCGACGAACGCCGCCGAGACGTTGCCCTGCGTCGTGCCCGTCTTGCCGATGGTCGGGCGGTTCCAGCCGACGTCCGCGGCGGCCTTGGCCGACGTGCCGCCCGGCTGGTCGTCCTTGCTCATGCCGACGGCGAGGGTGTTCGCCAAGCCCTCGGGCACGGCCTGCTCGCACGGCGCTTCCTTGATCGGCACCGGCTGGCCGTTGCGGTCGGTCACCCCGGCGATCGGGGTCGGCGGGCACCAGACCCCGCCGGACAGGAGCGTCGCGGCGACGTTGCCCATCTCCAGGCCGCTAACCGGGCTGAACCCGAGCGTGAACGCGCCGAGGCCCGGGCCGTTCGCGGTGGGGCCGTACGCCTCCGCCTGGCTCTGGTTCTTGCCCTTGACGTTCGGGTCGACGGGGCCACCGCCGGTGTTGCTCGCCATCGTCTCGCGCAGGCCGAGCCGCTTGGCCATGTCGATGGCCGGTCCGGTGCTGCCGAGCTTGTCCTCCAACGCCACGAACGTGGTGTTCGGGGACGTCGCCAACGCCGTCTGGAGCGTCGCGTTCGCGCCGACGCGGCTGTAGTCACCCGCGTTGCCGACGCAGTACCAGTACGTGGCGGGTTTCCCGGTCGGCGTGGTGCTGCACCCGCCCTTGCCGGTCGAGAAGATGTGCGACGTGTAGGAGTCCGGCATGTCGACGGGCGAGTAGATCCCCGCGATGCCCTTGTCGAGGACCGCGGCCGACGTGAAGATCTTGAACGTCGACCCCGCACCGCCGGTGTTGTAGACGCCCGCGGGTAGCGCGTACGTCGTCTGCCCGGCGTCCTGGTCCTGGCCGTAGTCCCGGTTCGCGGCCAGCGCGACCACCTCGTGCCGGTCCTTGCCCGGTCTGATCAAGGACAACGTGTTCGCCACGTACTTCTGGGTCTTGTCGACCTGCGCCTCCGCCGAGACCTTCGCCTCGTGGTTGGCCCGCTCGTCCAGCGTGCTCTTGATCGTGTAGCCGCCGGTGTAGAGCTGGTCCTTGGTCATCCCGCCGGCCTTGAGCAGGTAGTCCTCGACGTACTGGCAGAAGAACCCGGACTCCGGGCCCGCGCCGATGCAGTTGGCCGCCGGCTTCTTCGGGCTGTCCGGGACGACGCCGAGCGGCTCGCCCTTGAAGCGGTCGGCGTCGGCCTTGGCCAGCTTCTTGTTCTCCACCATCCGGTCGAGCACCAGGTTGCGGCGCGCGGTCGCCTTGTCCGGGTGCTTCCACGGGTCGTTGTTGATCGGGTTGTTCACCAGCCCGGCCAGCAACGCGGCCTGCGGCACGGTCAGCTTCTCCGGGGTGGTGTCGAAGTACGCGTGCGCGGCGGCGCCGATCCCGTAGATCTGGCGGGAGAACTCGACGATGTTCAGGTAGCCCGCGAGGATCTGCTGCTTCGTCAGCTTCGTCTCGAGCTGGATCGCGATCCGCGCTTCCTTGAGCTTGCGGGCGATCGACTGCTCCTGGGCCTTCTTCTGGCCGATCGGGTCGTTCCGGTAGACGACGTTGATCAGGTAGTTCTTGGTGTACTGCTGGGTCAGCGTCGACGCGCCCTGCGTGTCCGCGCCGGCGCTGTTGCTGACGGCCGCGCGCAGGGTGCCCTGCCAGTCGACGCCGTGGTGCTCGTAGAACCGCTTGTCCTCGACCGAGACCAGGGCCCACTTCATGGCCTCGTTGATCTGGTCCGGGGTGATCGGGAGCCGGTACTGGTCGTACAGGGTCGCGATCGGCTTGCCGGTGCTGTCGGTGACCGTCGTCACCAGCGGCGGCGGGATGTCGGCGAGGTCCGACGACGTCTTCTCGACCGTCTCGCTGGCCTGGTTGGACATGACACCGGCAGCCCCCACGACGGGGAAGAGCATGCCGGCGACGAGCACCCCCGCGAGCAGACAGAGGCCGATGAGCTTGAACAAACCATCCGCTTTTCGCACGAGGGCCAGGCTACCCGGAGCGGGTCAGGCGCCGGTGACGCCGTGTCTCCGAGGGTGTGAAATCAGTGACAAAACCGACCCCCTTCGGTGACATCTGGTAACGGAAGGCATTCTAGGTCTTGGCGGGGGGAACCGACGGCCCCTACAGTCCGTCAACGTCTCACGAAGAAAAGCCGTCGGATGGATCAACGCGGGTGGGAGCTCGCGTGGTCCGAACGGCGGCGCCGGCACCGGGGAGGTGCCCGGAACCGACGTGAGCAGAGGGAGACACGCTCGCGGGGGCAGGGAGCGCAGTGCCTTTCCCCGCTGGTGCGTCGATCACCAGGGTAGGGAGCTGGGGGTATGGAAACCAACCAGTCGAGCTGGCGAATCAACGCGTCCTGCCGGGACGCCGACCCGGACGGCCTGTTCGTCCGGGGCGCGGAGCAGAACCGGGCCAAGGCGGTCTGCATGGGCTGCCCGGTCCGGACGGAATGCCTCGCCGAAGCACTCGACGGCCGGATCAACTTCGGCGTGTGGGGAGGCATGACCGAGCGGGAGCGGCGGGCGTTGCTGCGCCGCCGCCCCGACGTGGTGAGCTGGGCTGACCTGCTCGAAGCGGCCAAGAGGGACGCGGAGGAGCGGGTCGAAGTCGGCTGAAGCCGGGGCGGGTGGGCGCGGCCCTGCCGCCGCGTCCCCCGCGCCGCTCAGCCGGCCAGCTTGACGCCGATGTCGCGCAGACCCTCGAGGTCGTGCACGTCACCGGCCAGCGCGGGCACCCGGGCCAGGGCCACCTCGGGGTGCGCCCGGGTGAACCGCGCGAGCAGCCGCTCTTCGCGAGCCGCGAGGTCGACGCGGTCCGCGTGCAGCCGCAGCACCGCCTCGGCCAGCGGCGCGTTCGTGTCGCCGTCCTGCAGGGACTCCGCCGCCGCGCGCGCCTCCGCGCCCGACAGCTTCGCGAGCACCGGGTGCGTCCGGTTCGCGATCAGCCCCGCCAGCGGCATCGACTCCGACGAGAGCCGCTCCACGAAGTAGGACGCCTCGCGCAGCGCGTCCGGCTCCGGCGCGGCCACCACCAGGAACGACGTCCCGGACGAGCGCAGCAGCTCCGCCGTCTTGCGGGCGCGCTCGCGGAAGCCGCCGAACATGCTGTCGAACGCCTGCATGAACGCGGACGCGTCGGTCAGCAGCTGGCCGCCGATGATCGTCGACACGGCCTTGGCGAACATCGAGAAGCCCGCGTTGACGACCTTGCGCAGGCCCCAGCCGCCGGCCTTCGCCGGGCCCGTCAGCAGGCGGATCATCCGGCCGTCCAACGCGGACGACAGCCGCGTCGGCGCGTCCAGGAAGTCCAAGGCGGACCGGCTCGGCGGCGTGTCGACGATGATCAGGTCCCAGTCGCCGGTGGCCGCGAGCTGGCCCAGCTTCTCCATCGCCATGTACTCCTGCGTGCCGGAGAACGACGTGGAAATGGTCTGGTAGAAGGGGTTCTTCAGCAGCTGTTCGGCGCGTTCCGGGCCGGCGTGCACGCGCACCATGTCGTCGAACGTGCGGCGCATGTCGAGCATCATCGCCCACAGCTCGCCCTTGGGCTCGAACCCTTCGACCTGCACCTGCTTCGGGTGGTTGCCGAGTTCGCGCAAGCCGAGCGCCTGGGCGAGCCGGCGCGCGGGGTCGATGGTCAGCACCACCGTCTGCCGGCCGCGCTCGGCCGCACGCAGCGCCAGCGCCGCCGCGGTGGTCGTCTTGCCGACGCCGCCGGAGCCGCAGCAGACGATCACGCGGCTCTCCGGGTCGTCGAGCAGCGCGTCGATGTCGATGGTGGTCACAACCGCACCCCCTGGTCGGTCAGGGCCTCGGCCAGGTCGTAGAGGGCGGCGACGTCGACGCCGTCGGTCAGGTCCGGCAGCTCCAGGGTCGGCAGGTCGGCCTCGGCGAGCTGCTCGCGCGCCCGCTGCTCGGCCGCGACGCGCACGGCGTGCTCGACGGTCTCGTCGACCAGCGCGTCCAGGGTCTCCTGCGGCAGCTTCAGCCCGGCCGACGCCAGCCCGGTCCGGACGCGGGAGGCGTCGACGCGCCCGTCCGCGGCGGCGGTCACCGAACGGGCGGGCAGCCGCGGCGGCCGGACCCGGTTGACCAGCACCGCGCCCGGGCGCAGGTCGGCGCCGTCCAGCTCGGCCACGGCCTCGACGGTCTCGCGGACCGGCATCTCCTCCAGCAGCGTGGCCAGGTGGATCACCGTCTCGCCGGAGTGCAGCAGCCGCACGACCCCCTCGGCCTGGCCGCGGATCGGGCCGGTCTTCGCGAGGTCGGTGAGGGCCTTGGTGACGTCGAGGAACTTGACGACCCGGCCGGTCGGCGGCGAGTCGACGACGACGGCGTCGTAGGTGTGCCGCCCGTCGGACTCGGTCCGGCCGACGCACTCCTTGATCTTTCCGGTGAGCAGGACGTCCCGCAGGCCCGGCGCGAGCGTGGTCGCGAACTCGATCGCGCCCATCCGCCGCAGCGTCCGGCCGGCGAAGCCCAGGTTGTAGAACATCTCGAAGTACTCGAGCAGCGCGGCTTCGACGTCGATGTGCAGCGCGCGCAGCTCGCCCCCGCCGGGGACGGCGGCGATGCGCTGCTCGGCGTAGGGCAGCGGCTCGGTGTCGAAGAGCTGGGCGATGCCCTGGCGGCCCTCGACCTCGATGAGCAGCACCCGGCGGCCTTCGCGGGCGAGCGCGAGGCCGAGCGCCGCGGCGAGCGTCGTCTTGCCGGTCCCGCCCTTGCCGGTGACGAAGTGCAGCCGGGCGCGGGCAAGCTCGTCGGTCCAGCCGGCATGGGGAGTGGTCACTTCTTCACCCTAAATCAGCTCTCAGCTGGCCAGCAGCATGACGCTGACCGCAGCGGCGACCGCCGCGACCAGCACCCAGGCCACGAGCCCGGGCAGCACCGTGAGGGTGAGCACGCCCACCACGACCAGCAGCGTGAAGGTGATCACGCCGCCGAGCGCGACCTGCCCGGAGCTTTGCGTCCGGTCGCGCACCTTCGCCATCACGACGAGCACCAGGGGCAGCCCGGCCGCCGCGAGCAGCGCCGTCGCGATCACGCGCCACGTTTCCACGAGCCCACGCTAGCGGCGTGAGATGGACCACACCCCGGCGCGTCGCGCGCGTTAACCCGGCGGTGGCCCCCGCCGGTCTTGCCCGCTTGGCTACGCTCCCGTTCCATGAGCGCCAGCAAGTGGGAGTACGCGACCGTCCCCCTCCTGATCCACGCGACGAAGCAGATCCTCGACCAGTGGGGCGAGGACGGCTGGGAACTGGTCACCGTGCTGCCGAACCCGACGGGCGAACAGCACGTCGCGTACCTCAAGCGTCCGAAGGGCTGATCCGCGTGAGCTGGAGCGAACGGCTGAAGGAGCTCGGCATCGAGCTGCCCGGCGTGGCGGCCCCGTTGGCCGCCTACGTGCCCGCCGTCCAGAGCGGCAACCACGTCTACACCTCCGGCCAGCTGCCCTTCGTCGACGGCGTGCTCGCCGCGACCGGCAAGGTCGGCGCGGAGATCAGCCCCGAAGAGGCGAAGGGCCACGCCCGCACGTCGGCGCTCAACGCGCTCGCGGCCGTGCACGCCTTGGTGGGCATTGACAACGTCACGCGGATCGTCAAGGTTGTCGGCTTCGTGGCTTCCGCGGAGGGCTTCACCGGCCAGCCGGCGGTCGTCAACGGCGCGTCCGAGCTGCTCGGCGAGGTCTTCGGCGACGCGGGCATCCACGCCCGCTCGGCCGTCGGCGTCGCGGAGCTGCCCATCGGGTCGCCGGTGGAGGTCGAACTGATCGTGGAGGTGCAGTGATGGACCCGGACATCGAGCAGTCCACCCACGAGCTGCTGCTCCGGCTGGCCGGGCGGCTGCCCGACCAGCTGCTGTGGCGGTTCCGCGACTGGCTCGGCGAGGGCGCCATGGGCACGCTCGCCCGGACCCTGCCGAGGTCTTTGCTTAAGCACAGGATTGACCTCGACCAGACGGAGTACCGCCTGCTCGTAGCCGGTCTCATCCCGCACGGCGCCGACTGGCACCAGGTCAGTTCGACGCTGGGGGTAGACGACGTTGCCGAGAACCGGTACACATTCACGGCGAGTGCGCCCGAATGGGTTAACTCGGTCGACTCCGTGTCCGTGTTGATCCACGCAACGTTGCGAGGGCGCCCGGACGTGGGGGAAGTGCGGCAGAGCTGGCGACACGTCGGTGTGGTCGGGCAGGGCACGGCCAAGCGCGTCCTGCTGATCACCGCGCTGAACGGTCTGCCGAGGTTGACCGGCGAGCTGCAGCGGGTGCTGCGCGTCTTGGGCGACGAAGAGCCCAGCGTCGAGGTCATCCCGTCGCGCTTCGACCTGCCGGAGTACCACCGGGCCGCGCTGGCCGATTCGGAACTGGTCTGCGTGGGCGCGGTGACGGGGAACCGGCTAGTAGCCGCATAACGCTCGCCCGCCAGCGAGCTGGGAGGGAGCAAGGCAATGGTGGAGGTCCACGACGGCCCGCCCATGGACGGGTTCTCGGTGCCCCTGCGCCTGCACAACCTGTTGCTGGCCCTGGCGGGCCGGATCGACGACAGCGCGCTCACCGAAGCGCGTGAGCTGATCGCCCGGGCCCACATCGACGAGGCGGTCGAGCTGACCACCGGCACGCTCATCGCGGGCCGGATCCCGGTCAGCTCCGCCGAGCAGCGCGAGCTCGCGCTCGTCCTCGAGATGAGCCGGTCGGACGCGACGCTGGCGAACGACCTGCTGGTCGACGAGGCCGAGCCGATCAACGCGCACCGGTTCACCGGCGAGAACTCCCCGGAGTTCGGCATCGCCGAGGCGCTCGACCGGACGCTGCAGGTGCTGCCGGACGTCCGGTCGGTGCACGCGGTGTGGCGCAACACGCCGGCCGGCAGCGTGCCGGGCGCGCTGCCGCAGCGCGTGGTGCTCGTGGAGCTGGGGCCGGAGGGCAACCCGCCGGCCGTCGCGTTCCGCGTCGACACGGCGCTGCGCCGGGCCGGGATCCACTCCGTCGTCGAGGTCAGCGGCCCCGGCGTCGCGCACTCGGAGTACCACCAGGCCGCCGCGGCGGCCGCGTCACCGGCGTGGGTGACCGGGAACACGACGTCGTCCGCCTCGGCGTACCGGCCGTCCGAGCCGGTCAAGCCGCCGGCCGTGGTGAAGGCCGAGCCGGTCGCGGAGTCGTCGGGCAGCCGGCACAGCATCCGGTCGAGCACCGCGACGACGACCCCGCCGGAGCCGGTGGCCCCGGTGGTGCCGATCGTGTCGCCGCCGCCCGCCCCGGAGCCGCCGCGCCAGTCGCGGGCGGACCGGTCGTCCGACCGGACGGAGACGCGGGCGGAGCGCACCGCCGACCTGACGCCGGCCGAGGTCGCGCAGCTGCGGCAGGCGCTGGCCGAGGACCCGGAGAAGGGCCGCGAGATCGCCGCGGGCAAGCCGTCGATGCACGAGGTCGTCGAGCTGCCCGCGCTGGACCTGGACGACCCGAGCCTGAGCGAGCGCGACCGGGCGTTGCTGCGCGAGCTGCACGCCGAGCTGGCCGAGCGCGAGCGGGCCGAGGCGGCGAAGATGCGGCTCAACGGCGCTTCCCGCTCCGGCGGCGACCAGCGCGGCTGGACCGCCCCCTAGGTCGATCTTCGGCGAAGGCGGAGCTTTCCCGTGAAGGCTCCGCCTTTGTCGTGTCCGGCGTGCCACAACTGCGCGACGGGGCGTCGGGGTCCGGAGGTATGTTTCCCGGGTGGAGCAGCCAACGGAGTTCGTCTTCGACATCCCGGTGGGAGCCGGCGTCGCCACGCGGGCCAACGCCGACGGCCCGCCGGCCACGCCGAAGGACGCGGCCACCGTGATCCTGGTCCGGGACGGCGCCGACGGCGTCGAGATCTTCCTGCAGCACCGGGTCAAGGGCATGCCGTTCGCGGGCGGGATGACCGTCTTCCCCGGCGGGGGGGTCGACAAGCGCGACGCCGACGCGTCGGTGGCGTGGGCCGGTCCGGAGCCGTCGTGGTGGGCCGCGCGGTTCAGCTGTGACGACGCGCTCGCGCGGGCGCTGACCTGCGCGGCGGTGCGCGAGACGTTCGAGGAGTCCGGCGTGCTGCTCGCGGGCAGCGCCGACGCCGTCCTCACCGACGTCACGCCGTACGCGGCCGCCCGCCAGGCCCTGGAGACGCGGGAGGTGTCGCTGGCGGCCTTCCTCGCCGACGCGGGCCTGACCCTGCGAGCCGACTTGCTGCGCCCGTGGGCGCACTGGATCACGCCCGAGCAGGAGCCGCGCCGGTACGACACCCGCTTCTACGTCGCGAAGCTGCCGGACGGGCAGCAGGCCGACGGCGCCACGTCGGAGGCGTCGAGCTCCGGCTGGCAGCGTCCCGAGGACGCGATCGCCGACGCGCGCGAAGGCCGCCGGATGCTGATGCCGCCGACCTGGCTGACGCTGAGCGAGCTGGCGAAGTTCGCGACCGCCGACGACATCCTGAACGAGCAGCGCGAGATCGTCCGCATCGCGCCGACGCTCATCCGGGAGAACGACCACGTCCGCGTCGTGCTGGAGAAGCGATGAGCGCCCCCGCGTACGGCGTGCTGCGCCAGGTGTCCGAGACGGCGTCGGTGCTGCTGGAGAACAACCCGTCGTCGATGACGCTCGAAGGCACCAACAGCTGGGTGCTGCGGGCGACGCCGTCGAGCCCGGCCGTGGTCGTCGACCCGGGCTACCGCGACCTCGAGCACCTCGAACTGCTCGCCGCGGTCGGGTCGGTGGAGCTCGTCCTGCTGACCCACTTCCACCCCGACCACGCCGAGGGCGCGCCGTGGTTCGCCGAGCGCGTCGGCGCGCCGGTGCGGGCGTTCGACCCGTCGCTGTGCCTCGGCGCTTCGTCCTTTGTGGACGGTGAGGTGATCTCGGCGGGCGGCCTCGCTCTCCGGGTCCTGCACACGCCGGGGCACACGGACGACTCGGTGTCGCTGGTGCTCGACGGCCAGGTGCTGACCGGCGACACGATCCTCGGCCGCGGCACGACCGTGCTGCACGACCTCGGCGACTACCTGCGCTCGCTGCGGAAGCTGATCGAGCTGCCGGCGGGCACGCTGGGGCTGCCCGGGCACGGTCCGGAGCTCCCCGATCTGGCCGCGACCGCCGGCGAATACCTCGCCCACCGGGAACAGCGGCTGGACCAGGTGCGTTCGGCATTGAAGACGCTGGGGGCGGACGCCACCCCGCGCCAGGTCGTCGAAGTCGTGTACGCCGACGTCGACCGGGTGCTGTGGGCGCCGGCCGAGCTGAGCGTGCAAGCGCAATTGGACTACTTGCGGTCGGAGGAGCAGGGATGAGCAACGTCGAGGTCGAGTTCTACTGGCGCCCGGGGTGCGGGTTCTGCGCGGCGCTGGACCGCCCGATGTCGCGCAGTGGCTTCAACATCCGCAAGATCAACATCTGGGAGGACCCGGCCGCCGCCGCGCGCGTGCGAGAGGTCGCGAACGGCAACGAGACCGTGCCGACCGTTATCGTCGGGTCGACCGCGATGGTCAACCCGTCCTTCGCCGAGGTCGAAGCCGCGGTCAAGGCAGCTTCGGCGAGCTGAGCGCACCGGGCAGCGAGCCGCCTCGCTACCGGGGCAGCATCGGCATGAGGTAGTACGTCAGCTCCACCTCCCCGGGCTCCGCCGACTTCAGGATGCATGCCCGCATCCCCGGCTGGATCGACAGCTCCACCCGCTCGCCCGCGAACGCCTGCAACGCGTCGAGCAGGTACCGAGCCTGGAACGACGGCGACGTCCGGCCGCCGCTGACGTCGGCCTTCAGCGTCTCCTCCGCCTCGCCCGCGTCCTGGCGGGCGCTCGCCAGGCGGACCTGCGTGTCGCCGACCTCCACCGTCAGCACTCGCCGGTCCTCCGCGTACACCCCGACCCTGCGGACCGCCGCCGCCAGGGCGTCCGCACTCAAAGACACCCTCGTGTCGACCGCGGAGGACGGGATCGAGTCCTCCGACAGGAAGCCCGCGTCGAGGACCGCCGTTCCCACCAGGCCGCCCGGCCAGCTCAGCCCGAACCGGCCCGGGCCCGCGTGCAGGCCGACCGTGCCCCTAGCCTGGCGTGCCGCCTCGGTCAGCAGCGTGGCCGGGACCAGGACGTCCAACGAGCCCGGGGAAAGCAGCGGCAGCCGGGCCACCGCCATCCGGTAGCGATCCGACGCCGTCAGCGTCAGCCGGTCGTCCGCCTGCAGCCGGACGCCGGTGAACAGCGGGAGTGGGTCGTCCTTCGACGCCGTTCCCGCGACGATCCGCAGGGCCGAGGCGAACGCCAAACCGTCCACTTCGGACACTGGGGACAGCTCGAGGACCGGCGGGCCGGCCTCGGTGGACAGCAGCGGCAATGCGAAGCGGGCGTTGTCGACCCGCAGGGCCAAGCGGCTGCCTTCGACGGCCAAGCGCACCAACTCGGAGTCGAGCATCTTCAACGTCTCGGCCAGCGGCGCCGCGGGCACGGCGACCGAACCGTGCGTGTGCGCGGTCGCCGGGCAGTCGAACCGGACGGCGAGGTCCGGGTCGTTGCCGGCGACCGTCAGCCCGGCCGCGTCCGCCCGCAGCCGCAGCCCGGCGCGGGCGGGCAGCAGCCGCGAAGCGGCGGAAACGGCCGCCGAGAGGCGGTGGGCAGGCGCGGTGACGTCCATTCCCGCAAGCTAGCGGCGACCACCGACAAAAACGCCGCGCACGGCCGTTGACCTGCGGAAATGCTTACCGGGCGCTGACCAGCTCCGGAGCCGCGGGGGCCGGCTGAGGTTCCCGGACCGTCCCCCGCAGCAGCCAAACGAGCAGAGCGAGCACCAGCCCGGCCACGCTCGCCGTCAAGAACGCCGCCGACGGTCCGGCGTGCTCGACGACGTACCCGCTGACCGACTGCCCGGCGGCCAGCCCCAGCGTCACCGCCGTCAGCACCCAGCCGAACGCCTCCGCCGCGGTTCCGGACGGCGCGACCAGCTCGATCGCCGACGAGTGCGCCGTCGACTGGGGCGTGATCAACGCGCCCGCCAGCAGCATCATCAGCGCCAGGCCCCACAGCGACGACGGCCACGCGAGCAACGCCACCAGTGCCCCGAAGCCGCCGAGCAACGCCGGCAGCCGCAGACCCATCCGGCGCGGCCACGGGCGCAGGCTGTACGCCACGCCGAACGCCACCGAGCTCAGCGACCACGCCGAGAGCAGCAACCCGCCGAACGAAGGCGCGCCGGCTTCGGTCGCCGACGCCGGGACCGCCACCTCGACGAACCCGATCACCACGCCGAACCCGAGCGCCGCCAGCGCCAGCGTCCGCATGCCCGGGCTGGCCAGCGCGCCCAGCATCGAGCCGGACGAAACCGAGGACGGACCCCACGCCCGCACCGCCGGGCTCAGCGCGAACAGCACCGCGCCGGTGAACTGCACCGCGACGCCCAGCACCAGGCCGGTGCCCGCCCACGGGGCCAGCACCAGCAGCCCGGCGACACCGGGACCGAGGATGAAGAAGACCTCCATGCTGATCGCCTCGTACGAGAACGCCGCGTTGCGCGCGCCGCCCGGGGGCAGCAGCCGCGTCCACAGGGCGCGCGACGCCGAGCCGACCATCGGCTCCGACAGCCCGGTCGCCGCGGCGAACGCCACCAGCACCGTCGTCGGGGCGTGCGACTCGATGGCCGTCACCAGGGCGGTCATGGACAGCGCGAGCAGGGCCGCGACGACGAGCAGCGGCCGCGTCGGGCCGAACCGGTCGATCAGCCTGCCCTGGATCACCGCGCCCACGGAGACGCCGACGAGCGAGCCGGCCGAGACCAGCCCGGCGGCGGCGAAGGACCCGGTCTCGCGCTGGACGTAGAGCAGGGCCGAGATGCCGATCATGGCGATCGGCAGGCGCGCGAGCACGGACGCGACGGCGGGCCACCGGGCGGCGCGGGTCGTCAGCGCGCCGCGGTAGTCGGCCAGAGACGTACGACCTTCGGAGTGGGACACGCGTACTAGTGTGCCGCAGAGTGGTACGCGAGTACCAGTTATTTTACGGTCAGCTGCGTCACCAGGTCTCGATCGGGTAACACTGACGATATTCTCCGTGAACTCGTGCAACGAAACGACCGGGACGGCGTCCTTGAGAGTGAATGGCCTTGAATTCGTGGGTATGGGCCGTGATGGTTGAACAACAGCACAGAACCCAGCTCCCTCCGGCACTTGGGTCGGGGCCTGATCCCGGAGGGCGGGGAGCGCGGATCGTCGGGGGATGGTCCGCGCGACAAACGAAGAGCCGGTGCGCCACGTCGGGGGTGGCGCCCGGCTCTTTGTTTTGGGTCACCAACGCAGAAGGCCCCCTCGCCCGGAAGGGTGAGGGGGCCTTCGACGTGAGAACTCAGCGAGCCCGGCGAGCCAAGCGCTCCGGGTCCAGGATGAGCACGCTCTTGCCTTCGAGCCGCAGCCAGCCGCGGTGCGCGAAGTCGGCGAGCGCCTTGTTGACGGTCTCGCGGGACGCGCCGACGTACTGGGCGATCTCTTCCTGCGTCAGGTCGTGCGTGACCCGCAGCAGGCCCGCCTCCTGGCTGCCGAACCGCTGCGCGAGCTGCAGCAGCGCCCGCGCCACGCGGCCCGGGACGTCGGTGAAGATCAGTTCCGCGACCATGTTGTTCGTCCGGCGCAGTCGGCGCGCGACCACGCGCAGCAGCTGCTCGGCGATCTCCGGCCGGGTCGAGATCCACTGGCGCAGGGCCGGGCGGTCCATGGTGACCGCGCGGACCTCGGTGACCGTGGTCGCGCTCGACGTCCGGGGGCCGGGGTCGAAGATGGACAGCTCGCCGAACATGTCGGACGGGCCGAAGATGCCCAGCAGGTTCTCGCGGCCGTCGGGCGACTTGCGGCCGATCTTCACCTTGCCGGACTGGATGATGTACAGCTTGTCGCCGGGCTCACCCTCGTTGAAGATGACATGGCCGCGGGGGAACTCCACGGATTCCAAGGTCTGGGCCAGCGCCTCCGCCGCTGCCGGCTCCACACCCTGGAAAATGCCCGCACGGGCCAGGGTTTCGTCCACCTCGGGTGCCTCCTCGTCGAGAAACGTTCACGCCCTCCCGTGTGTGGAAGAGCGTGACGCCGATCACTTGCGCGTCAGTCTAGGGCGTACTCACGAGATCGCCCGTCGGACGCGCGCGCCCGCCGGATGATCTCGTTCGAACGTGGAGCCTAACTCCGCACGCGACGCGCGCGTAGCCTGGCTGCCCGTCCGCCCAGCCTACGCAGCCGGAACAGCTCCAGCGCGCGGCCGATGCCGTGCCCGTAGAGCGCCCTGACCTCGTTGGGCTGCGCCTGCTCGAGGAACTCTTCGACCTCGTTCTCCTGCACCGCGACGTGCTTGAGCCGGCTCTCCACGCGCTCCATGAACAGCGCGAAGAACATGATCACCAGGGGGACCAGGATGACGAACCAGACGGTCATGACCGGACCCCGAAACACTCAGTGAAAAGCATCTACTCCAGATCCTCGCTCATGGCGGCCGGAAAACTGCGCCGAGGTGGTGCTCTGGCGTGTCGGTCGTCCACCGGTGCACTGACCGGCTCGTCCGACGGCGCCCGTAGGCTATCGGGGTGCCACCTGCCACCACGAACGCCCCCCGTGAGGGCGCTGGTGAAAGCCGGTTAGCTCTGGTGAGACGCGCCAGGCGGATGAAGCGTTGCCTCGACGACGTGTATCCCGACGCCCACTGCGAGCTCGACTTCACCACTCCACTGGAACTGCTGGTCGCGGTCGTGCTGTCCGCCCAGACCACCGACGTCCGGGTGAACCTCGTCACGCCCGCGCTGTTCAAGCGCTACCGGACCGCCGCCGACTACGCGGGCGCCGACCGCACCGAGCTGGAGGAGTACCTCCGCAGCACCGGCTTCTACCGGGCCAAGGCGAACTCCGTCATGGGCCTGGGCGCGGCGCTGGTCGAGCGCTTCGACGGCGAGGTGCCGGGCAAGCTCGAGGACCTCGTCACGCTGCCCGGCGTCGGCCGCAAGACGGCGAACGTCGTGCTCGGGAACGCCTTCGACGTCCCCGGCATCACCGTCGACACCCACTTCGGCCGGCTGGTCCGCCGCTGGGGCTGGACGGCCGAGGACGACCCGGTCAAGGTCGAGCACGCGGTCGGCGAGCTGATCCCCCGCAAGGAGTGGACCATGCTCTCGCACCGGGTGATCTTCCACGGCCGGCGCGTCTGCCACGCCAAGAAGCCCGCCTGCGGCGCCTGCCCGCTGGCCAGGGACTGCCCGTCCTACGGCACCGGCCCGACCGGGTTCGAGGAAGCCGCGAAGCTGGTCAAAGGCGTCGAAAAGGACCACATCCTGGCGCTGGCGGCGCCCCGGTGACGACCGTCACCAAATGGGCGCTGGCCGCCGCCGTGCTGGCGGTGGCGCTCATCGTCGCGCTGCTGCCCCGCGGCGGTGGCGACAGCGCCGCGAAGCCGTCCGAGGACTTGGCCCCGGCCCGGTCCGCGGCGGCGCTCCAAGCGTGTCCGGCGCCGAGTCCCGCGCAGCCCGTGAAGCAGCTCGAGGGCGTCACGGCGGACTGCCTCGGCGACGGCGCGAGCGTCGACGTCGGCAAGGCCCTCGCCGGGGCTCCGGTGCTGGTCAACGTGTGGGCGTCCTGGTGCGAGCCGTGCCGGACCGAGCTGCCCGTGCTCCAGGAGTACGCGAAGCAGCCGGGTGCCGTGCGCGTGCTCGGCGTCCAGGTGCAGAGCCCGGCGAAGGACGGCTTGAACCTGCTCGCCCAGCTGGGCGTGCACCTACCGTCGGTCTTCGACGGCGAAGGGCAGACCGGGCCGGTCCGCACGGCCCTGAAGGTGCCGTCGTCGCTGCCGGCGTCCTACCTGGTCACCGCCGCCGGTGAGGTGCGGTTCATCGCGAATCCCCGCACGTTCGGGAACACTGACCAGGTGCGTGCGGCAGTGGGAGGGACTTCATGATCGGACCGCTGGTCGAGCCGGAGTCCGTCCCCGAGTGGCTCCGGCCGCTGGTCAAGGTCAGCGGCGAGGTCGATTCGAAGACGTTCACCCGGTTCAGCCCGCCCGAGGACAGCTACACGCGCGCCGCCGCGGTGCTCATCCTCTTCGGCGAGCGCGAGGCCGACGGCGAGCCCGACGTCCTGTTGCAGCGCCGCGCCGACACCCTGGGCTCCCACGCGGGCCAGGTCGCCTTCCCCGGCGGCGGCGCCGAAGACGGCGACGGTGGCCCGATCGGCACCGCGCTGCGTGAGGCCGAGGAGGAGACCGGGGTCGTCCCGTCCGGCGTCCGGCCGGTCGCGGTGCTGCCGGAGCTGTTCGTCCCGGTCTCGAAGTTCGCCGTGACGCCGGTGCTGGCGCACTGGGACGTCCCGTCGCCGGTGCACGCCGTGGACCCCGGCGAGACGGCGTCCGTCGCCCGCGTCGCGCTCGCCGACCTGGCGGACCCGGCCAACCGGTTCATGGTCCAGAAGGCCGGCGCGCCGTGGAAGGGCCCGGCGTTCGAGGTGTCCGGCCTGTTCGTCTGGGGTTTCACCGCCGGGTTGTTGTCCGTCCTGCTCGGCCTGGGAGGCTGGGAGCGCGAATGGGACTCGGGCGACGTCCGGGACCTCGACGAAGCGCTCGCCGCGTACCAGGCGCGGTTGACGGAAGGGTGACGCGGTGAACTGGGTCGATGTGCTGGTCCTGCTGCTGGCCGTCTTGGCGGCGGTGTCCGGCGCATACCAGGGCGTGATCGTCGCGCTGCCGTCGCTCGTCGGCGTCGTGCTCGGCGCGCTCGTCGGCATCAAGCTCGCGCCGGTGGTCGTCGCGTTCTTCGACGACCCGGTCTGGAAGGTCGCCTTCGCGGTCGCGACGGTCGTCTTCCTGGTCGCTCTCGGCGAGGCGATCGGCGTCTACGCCGGCCGCCGGCTCCGCCAGAAGATCAACCCGGACAAGCTGTCCGGCATCGACAAGACGCTCGGCGCGGTCGTGCAGGCCCTCGTCGTCTTCGTGGTGGCGTGGCTGATCGCGACGCCGCTGACGACCGTGTCCGGCGTGCCGGGACTCGCCAAGGCGATCAACGGCTCGGTGGTGCTCGGCAAGGTCAACGACGCCATGCCGGAGGCCGCGCAGGGCTTCCCGAGCCAGCTGCGCAAGCTGCTCGACGCGTCCGGCTTCCCCTCCATCGTCGACCCGTTCCAGAAGGCCCCGACGGCCGACACCTCGCCCCCGGACCCGGCGCTGCAGAGCAGCGGGACCGTCCAGCAGCTGCACGGCAGCGTCGTCAAGATCCGCGGCAGCGCCAGCTCGTGCTCGCGGTCCCTGGAAGGCAGCGGGTTCGTGATCGCGCCGCAGCGGGTGATGACGAACGCGCACGTCGTGGCCGGCACCGACACCGTCGGCATCGAGACGACCCAGGGCGACTACGCGGCCAGCGTCGTCTACTTCGACCCGGAGGTCGACATCGCGGTGCTCGCCGTGCCGCGGCTGCGCGCCCCGGCCCTGCAGTTCGCGTCCGAGACGGCCGCGGCGGGCGACAGCGCGATCGTGCTCGGCTACCCGCTCGACGGCCCGTACCGCGCGACGCCGGCCCGCGTGCGCGGCCGGATCAACCTGCGCGGCCCGGACATCTACGACGCGAACACCGTGCAGCGGGACGTCTTCACGGTCCGCGCGGAGATCCGCAGCGGCAACTCGGGCGGCCCGATGGTGACACCGGACGGCCGGGTCATCGGCGTCGTGTTCGGCGCCGCGGTCGAGGACCCGGAAACCGGCTTCACGCTGACCGCCGAGCAGGTGCGGGCCGAAGTGGACGCGGCGCCCTCGCAGTCGGCGAGGGTGTCCACCGGTTCCTGTGCCGCCTAACGCCCGAACCGCAGCGGGAGGCCCTGGTCGTAGCCGGGCTCGGTCAGCCCGGACGACGCCAGCGCGCTCTGCTCGCGTTCCAGGTGGACCGCCATGCCCTGGGCGTGGCTGAAGAACGCCATCTCACTTGAGGAAGTCCACCAGCGCCGCCGATGTGCGGTCCGGCGCCTCGAGGTGGGGGAAGTGCCCGACGCCCGGCCAGAGCTCCGGCTCGGCGTGCGGGCCCGCCCAGCGCACCGACGCCGCCGCCGTCTCGGGGAGGATGCAGGTGTCTTCGGCGCCGTGCAGCTGCAGGGTCGGCGCCGCGATCCGCCCGCCCACGGCGTCGGTGAACCGGCGGCCCTCACCGCGGAACTGGGCCCGGAACGCCCACCGGTAGTACTCGAGCGCGCTGTGCGCGACGCCGGGCACGAGCATCGCCTGCCGGAAGGCCCCGACGCTGCGGTCGAAGTCCGAAGTGGACCGCCAGCCACTCCCGGCCCAGGCGCCGAACAGGTCCGCGACGGCTTGAGCGTCGTCCTTCACGAGCCACTTCTCCGGCGCCATCGGCACCTGGAAGCGGAAGAGGTGCCCGGCCGCGCGGCCCTGGCCGCGCCACGGGCGGACCGACGAGCGCAGCGCGAGGGGGTGGGCGGCGCCGATCGCCGTCACCGAAGCCACGAGCCGAGGGTGCAGCGCCGCGACCGTCCACGCGAGCAGGCCGCCCCACGCGTGCCCGACGAGGTGCGCGCGGCGCGCCCCGAGTGACTTGATCAGGCCGCCGACGTCACCGGCGAGCGTCCACGCGTCGTAGCCGCGGGGCGGCTTGTCCGAGTCGCCGTAGCCGCGCAGGTCGACGGCGACCGCGCGGAACCCGGCGTCGGCCAGCGCCCGCAGCTGGTGGTGCCAGGTCCACCAGAACTCCGCGAACCCGTGCAGCAGCACCACGACGGGCCCCTCGCCGAGCTCGGCGACGTGCAGCCGGATGCCGTTCGCGGACACGTCGCGGTGCGCCCACGGGCCGTCGAGCCGGACGCTCGACGGGTCGGGGGACGGGTGCAACGACTCAGTCGCGCGTGGTCGTCAGGTCGGCGTCGGGCGCCTTGTGCGGCTTGAGCGCGGCGGCCGTCTCCTTGACGCTGGCGATCGTCCGCTCGGGGGCCTTGAACTTCTTCACCTTGCGGTAGCCCAGGAACCCGGCCGCGGCCACGACCAGCAGCATCAGGACGAACACGATGCCGAACGCGCCCCAGCGGTGCAGCGGCCGGAACCAGTCCGCGAGGCCTTCGGACAGGAAGAAAAAGAAGAAGAACGAGCTGTACAGCAGGACCGTCAGCGCGATCAGGAAGTAGATGGCCCCCTTGAGGCCCTTCTTCACCTCGCCGACCAGCTCGGACTTCGCGAGCTCCATCTCGGCCCGGACCAGGGTCGAGATGTGCTGGGTCGCGTCGCCGACGAGCCTGCCGATCGACTGGTCGCCGGGGACGTCGGTGTCGGAGGACAGCGGGAGGTAAGGCACGGCCCCCACGCCGTCGGGGCCGGTGCGTTCGTGTTTGGGGCTGCTCACCGGGTCATCGTGCCATGTGTCCGGAATCAGGGCGCGGCGGCGTCACAGTGTGTCGGAGATTCGGGCGTGCACCTTGCTACGGCGCAGTAGCAGTGCCGCCGCCAGCAGGGACGCCGCCGCCGACGCGATCAACACCGCCGCCTTGGCCAGTTCGCTCGCGCCTTCCGGCAACGCCAGCTCCGCGATCAGCAGGCTGACCGTGAACCCGACCCCGCCGAGCACGGACAACGCGGCCATGTCGCGCCAGCCCATGCCACGCGGCTTTTCCGCAACGCGCAGCTTCACGGCGAGCGCGCCGGCCCCGAGGATCCCGACGACCTTGCCGCCGAGCAGCCCGGCGAGCACCGCGAGCGGCAGCGCCGTCGTGAACACCGCGCCGAGCGCGTCGCCGCTGACCGAGATCCCGGCCGCGAACAGCGCGAAGACCGGCACGGCGACGGCCGCCGACCAGGGCTGGAGCCGGTGCTCGAGCCGCACCGCGGGCGCCTCGGCCTCGCCTTCGTCGGCGCGGACGCGGGTGAGCAGGCCCAGCGCGACACCGGCGATCGTCGCGTGGATGCCCGCCGAGTGCACGGCGACCCAGACGACCAGCGCGAGCGGCACGTACAGCCACGGCGTCCGGATCCGGCGGTGCTGCAGGAAGGCGTACAGCGCGAGGCCGGCCACCGCCACGGCCGCCGCGACCAGGTCGAAGCCGGTCGTGAAGACGAGGGCGATGACGACGATCGCGCCGAGGTCGTCCACCACGGCCAGCGACAGCAGGAAGACCCGCGCGCTCGAGGGAAGGTTCGACGCGGTCAGCGCCAGCACGCCGAGCGCGAACGCGATGTCCGTGGCGACCGGGATCGCCCAGGCCCGCTCGATTCCGGGCGTCCCCCAGCCGACCGACAGCGCGACGAGCGCGGGCACGACCATGCCGCCGGCCGCGGCCACGACCGGGAGGATCGCCTGCTTGAACCGGGACAGCTCGCCGACGACGAGCTCGCGCTTGAGCTCGAGCCCGGCGACGAAGAAGAACAGCGCGAGGAGGCCGTCCTTCGCCCAGTCGCCGAGCGTCAGGTTCAGGTGCAGGAACTCCGGGCCGAGCCGGAAGTCGCGCAGCGCGTGGTAGCTGTCGCTCAGCGGCGAGTTGGCCCAGAGCAGGGCGACGGCGGTCGCGGCGAGCAGGATCAAGCCGCCGGTCGTCTCGGTGCGGAGGTAGCGGGCGAACTCGGTCAGCGGGCGGGACACGGGCGGCTCCAGGGGTCGTCGATCACCGTTGCCGACCAGACTTCCCGGCGCACCTTGACGTTATTTTAGTACTTTTTGTCACGGATCGTTATGGCCATCGCCACACGGGGTATCGGTGGTGAGTCACCAGGTGGGCTCATAGCATGCCAAGCGACAACGAAGTCCGAGACAAAGGAAGACAGAGTTGTGAGCACCTCCACCGAGGTCCAGCAGGACACGAGGTTCTTCGGGCACCCACGAGGGCTGGCGAACCTCTTCGGCGTCGAGATGTGGGAGCGCTTCTCCTACTACGGGATGCTCGGCATCCTGCCGATCTACCTCTACTACAAGGTCGAACAGGGCGGCCTGGGCCTGGCGCAGGAGTCGGCGCTCGGCATCGTCGGCGCGTACGGCGGTCTCGTCTACCTCTCCGCCGTCGTCGGGGCGTGGGTGGCCGACCGGCTGCTCGGCTCGGAACGGACGTTGTTCTACAGCGCCGTGCTGATCATGATCGGCCACATCAGCCTGGCGCTGCTGCCGGGCCTGGCCGGCATCGGCGTCGGCCTCGTGTGCGTCGCGGTCGGCAGCGGCGGGCTGAAGTCCAACGCGACGGCGATCGTCGGCACGCTCTACGCCGACGGCGACGAGCGGCGCGACGCGGGCTTCACGATCTTCTACATGGGCGTCAACCTCGGCGGGTTCGTCGGCCCGCTGCTGACCGGGCTGGCGCAGACCGAGGTCGGCTTCCACCTCGGGTTCGGCCTCGCGGCGATCGGCATGGCGCTCGGCCTGATCCAGTACACGCTGGGCCGCAAGAACCTCGGCGAGAAGGCCAAGGAGATCCCGAACCCGCTGCCGTCGTCGCGGCGCGCGCTCGCGGTCGGCGGTGCCCTCGTGCTGGTCGCCGCGATCGTCGTGCTGGTGGTCACCGGGGTCGTCAACCCGGGCAACCTCGCCGACGTCGTCGTGTGGGTGGTCGGCGTGATCTCGGTGGTCTACTTCCTCGTCATCCTGACCAGCAGCAAGATCACCGCCGTCGAGCGCAGCCGGGTGTTCTCGTTCATCCCGATGTTCATCGCCAGCGCGGTGTTCTTCTCGCTGTACCAGCAGCAGTTCACGGTCGTCGCGGCCTACACCGACCAGCGGCTGAACCGGAACCTGTTCGGCTGGGAGATGCCGGTGTCCTGGGTCAACTCGATCAACCCGGTGTTCATCATCGTCTTCGCCCCGATCCTGGCGGCGCTGTGGACGAAGCTCGGCGAGCGCCAGCCGTCGACGCCGATGAAGTTCGTCCTCGGCACCGTGCTGATGGGCGCGGCGTTCCTGCTGTTCCTGCCGATGGTGGGCAGCGGCAAGAACGCGAGCCCGATGCTCGCGATGGTCGGCATCCTGTTCGTCTTCACGATCGCCGAGCTGTGCCTCTCGCCGGTCGGGCTGTCGCTGTCGACGAAGCTCGCGCCGGAGGCGTTCCGGACGCAGATGGTGGCGCTGAACTTCCTGTCGATCTCGTTCGGCACCGCGATGTCCGGCAAGCTCGCCGAGTACTACTCGGTCGACGACGAAGCGCCGTACTTCAGCACCGTCGGCGGCGTTGCCATCGGGGTCGGCGTGCTGCTGTTCCTGGGCATCCCCTTCATCCGCAAGCTGATGAAGGGCGTCCACTAGCCGACGGTGACCCCGAAGATCACCCCGACGAAGTAGGTCACCACCATCGTGAGGGCGCCGACGCCGACGTTGCGGAGGATCGCGCGCCCCACGTTCGCGTCGCCGAGCCTCGCGCTGACCCACCCGGTCAGCGTGAGGCCGACGACGACCGCGGCCGCGCACGCCCACACCCGCAGGGAGACGCCGGCCCAGGCGATGGACAGGAGCGGCAGCAGCGCGCCGACCGAGAACGCGAGCAGCGACGCCCACGCGGCCTGCCACGGGCTGGTCAGGTTGCCCGGGTCGATGCCGAGCTCGGCCTCGGCGTGCGCCTGCAGGGCGTCCTTTTCGGTCAGTTCGCGCGCGACCCGGCTCGCGAGGTCCGGCGAGAGCCCCTTGCCCTCGTAGATTTCGGCGAGCTCGCGCTCCTCGGCCTCCGGCATCGTCTTGAGCTCGTGCTTTTCCAGCCGGATCAAGGCCTGTTCGGTGTCGCGCTGGGTGCTCACGGAGACGTATTCCCCACCGGCCATGGAAAAGGCGCCGGCGACGAGCCCGGCGATTCCGGCGGTGAGGATCGTGGTGCTTTCGGTGGTCGCGCCGGCGACCCCGACGACGATGCCGGCGACGGACACGATCCCGTCGTTGGCCCCGAGAACCCCGGCCCGCAGCCAGTTCAGCTTCCCGCCCACGTCCTGGTGCGGTTCGTGGGTGTGCTCCACGGCGTCACCGTCAATCGTTTCGGTCACCCGACAAGTGAAACACGAACGGGGAATCGTGGCGAGACTTGTTCTTTTTGTCAGGTACGCCTAATTAACGTCTGCCTTACCTAAGCCGTCCTGTGTGGACTCTCAGCCGGCATGGGCCATCATGGCGGGTATGGAGGATCAGGTGTGGCAGCCGCTGCGGACGGTGGAGGGCCTCCCGCTGAACGGCGGCGAGGGCCGCTTCCGGCTGCTGGAGACGGCGTCGAGCGGTCTGGCGTATTTGATCCACTACCCGGCGGGGGTGGCCTCGCCGCCGCACGCGCACGACCACGACTCGATCGTGTACGTCCTGTCGGGCCGCCTGCGGGGCGCGGTGGACGGGGTGGAGGCAGAGCTGGAGCCAGGGGATTCGGTGCTGCACCCGCGCGGGGTGGCCCACCACGTGGAGGCGCTGACGGACTCGATGTGGGTGGAGTTCAAGTCACCCCTGCCGGGTAACCCGCCGATCGCCTGAAAGCGGAAACGCCCGGCCCCGCTCGAGGCGGAACCGGGCGCTTCCTGGAGTGAAGCCTCAGGCGTCCAGCTCGGCGAGGGCCTGCTTGGCCTTCTCGAGCTCGGCCTCGAGCGCCGCGACCTTCGCCGCCTGCGCCTCGCGGGCCTGGTTGATCACCTCGTCGATCGGGCCGGACAGGTCCGCGTGCAGCTCCTTGGCCGCGCGCGACACCGCCGCCGCGGGGATCTCCAGGCCCTTCGCGACCCACTTCGAGCCGTTCTTCAGCTCGGCCTGCCACTCGCCGTCGGCGGTGCCGGTGACCGTGAGGATCAGCTCGACCGTGCGGGTCTTCTTCGCCGTCGACGCCGTCGCACCCTTCGGGCGGCCGCGCTTGGGCTTGGGGGCCTCCTCGGCGGCGGGCTCGGCCGAGCCTTCCGAAGAGGGGGACGCGGACTCGGTGACGGTCGCCTCGTCGGCGGAAACCTCCGGAGTCGAAGCCGGAGCCTCGGCCGGAGCCGAAGCCGTTTCCTCGTCGTGCGTCAGGACATCCACGGTCATCGTCGTGTCGTCTCCTTGCCCGGGGAAGGGGGTGTGGTTCGCGGCACAGCGTAGAACATGCGTTCGAGCCGTGCCACTCGGGGGTCATGACAGAGCCCTCCCGGCGCGAAGCCGGAAGGGCTCTGACGGAGCGTAACGCTAGCTCACTCCTCCGACTTGCCCGACTTCAGGCCCGACGAGATCAGGTCCATCACCGACGAGTCGGCCAGCGTGGTGACGTCGCCGACCTGGCGGTTCTCCGCCACATCGCGCAGCAGGCGGCGCATGATCTTGCCCGAACGCGTCTTCGGCAGCTCCGGCACGACCATGATCTGCCGCGGCTTCGCGATCGGCCCGATCTCCTTGGCGACGTGGTTGCGCAGCGCCTGGATGGCCTCCTCACCGCCGTCGACGGCGTTGCCGCGCAGGATGACGAACGCGACGATGCCCTGGCCGGTCGTCGGGTCGGTCGCGCCGACGACCGCGGCCTCGGCCACCGTCGGGTGCGAAACCAGCGCCGACTCGACCTCGGTCGTCGAGATGCGGTGGCCGGACACGTTCATCACGTCGTCGACGCGGCCCAGGAGCCAGACGTCACCGTCGTTGTCGTACTTCGCGCCGTCGCCGGCGAAGTAGAAGCCCTGGTCCTTGAAGCGCGACCAGTACGTCTCCTTGAAGCGCTCCTCGTCGCCCCAGACGCCCCGCAGCATCGACGGCCACGGCTTGTCGAGCACCAGGTACCCGCCACCGCCGGGCCCGACCTCCGTGCCCGTGTCGTCGACGACCTTCGCGGAGATGCCCGGCAGCGCCTTCTGCGCCGAACCCGGCTTGGTCGAGGTGACGCCCGGCAGCGGCGAGATCATGATCGCGCCGGTCTCGGTCTGCCACCACGTGTCGACGATCGGCGTCTTGCCCGCGCCGATGTTCTCGCGGTACCAGATCCACGCCTCGGGGTTGATCGGCTCGCCGACCGAGCCCAGCACCCGCAGCGACGACAGGTCGTACTTCTCCGGGATTTCCGCGCCCCACTTCATGAACGTGCGGATCAGCGTCGGAGCCGTGTAGTAGAGGGAGACCTTGTACTTCTGGACGATCTCCCAGTGCCGCCCCTCGTGCGGGGTGTTCGGCGTGCCTTCGTAGACGACCTGCGTGACGCGGTTGGCGAGCGGGCCGTAGACGATGTAGCTGTGGCCGGTGATCCAGCCGATGTCCGCGGTGCACCAGTAGACGTCTTCGCCGGCCTTGTGGTCGAAGACGTTGTGGTGCGTGTACGCCGTCTGCGTCAGGTAGCCGCCGGAGGTGTGCAGGATGCCCTTCGGCTTCCCGGTCGTCCCGGACGTGTAGAGGATGAACAGCGGGTGCTCGCTGTCGAACGCCTCGGGAGTGTGCTCTTCGGACTGTCCGTCGACGAGCTCGTGCCACCACAGGTCGCGGCCGTCGGTCCACGGGACGTCGCCCTCGAGCTTGTCGCCGGTGCGCTTCACGACGATGACCTTCTCGACGGTTTCGGCGCCTTCGAGCGCTTCGTCGACATTGGCCTTCATCGGCGCGGCCTTGCCGCGGCGGAACTGGCCGTCGGAGGTGATCACGACCTTCGCGGCGGCGTCGTCGACGCGGGCCCGCAGCGCCGTCGGCGAGAAGCCGCCGAAGACGACGTTGTGCAGCGCGCCGATCCGCGCGCACGCGAGCATCGCGAAGATGGCCTCGGGGACCATCTGCAGCTGGATCGCCACGACGTCGCCGGCGGTGACGCCGAGGGACGCGAGTGCGTTGGCGGCCTTGGAAACCTCGGTCTTCAGCTCGGCGTAGGTGATGTCCCGCGTGTCACCCGGCTCGCCGACCCAGTGGATCGCGACCTGGTCGCCGTGCCCGGACTCGACGTGCCGGTCGACGCAGTTGTACGCGACGTTCAGCTTGCCGCCGACGAACCACTTCGCGAACGGCGCATTGGTCCAGTCCAGTACCGTGGTCCACTTCGTGTCCCACGTCAGCCGCTCCGCCTGCTTGGCCCAGAACGCTTCGCGATCGGCGTCCGCCTCGGCGTAGAGATCGGCCTTCGCATTGGCCTGGCCAGCGAATTCGTCACTGGGCGGGAACGTGCGGCTCTCGGTGAGCAGGTTGTCCAGGGCTGGGGACTGCTCGGTCATGGTTGCAAGGCCTCCTGTAGTGCGCCGACATGACGGCTAGCGGCACGCTAGCGACGTTAGTCCGCCTTGTAAAAGGTTGCACCCACGTTGCCCTGTCGTTTCACCGAGGCAGGCGAGCGCCGGTGACTAAGCGTTCGTTCAGCCGGGCCTTGGCGGCGGGCCATTCCGGCGCCACCATCGAATAGGTGACGGTGTCGCGCGACGAGCCGTCCGGCCGGATCCGGTGCGCCCGCAGGATGCCTTCGCGAAGCGCGCCAAGGCGTTCGATGGCGCGTTGCGAGCGGAGGTTGCGGATGTCGGTCTCCCACGCGACCCGTTGCGCGCCAAGGGTTTCGAACGCGTGCGTGAGCAGTAGCAGCTTCGACTCGGTGTTCAGCCCGGTGCGCTGCCAGGCCGCGCCGATCCACGTGTGCCCGATCGAGAGGATCCGGTGCGCCTCGACGACCTGGTAGTACGACGTCGTCCCGGCGACGCGGCCGGAGGCGACGTCGATCTGCGCGAAGGGCTGCCGCGCGGGCTCGGCGAGCGCCTGCTCGACCATCCGCTCCGCCGCGGCGAGATCCCCCGGCTGACGGATGCTCAGCCACGCCCAGATGCCCGGGTCGGCGCCCGCCTCGAACAGGCCTTTGGCGTGCTCGGGCGTCAGCGGCTCCAGGCGGACGTGCTCGCCGGACAGGGTCGGTCGGGTGCTCCAGTCGCTCACGTGATCAGCGTAAGGACGGCTTTGGCTGTCTCTGATAGCCAATTTCGGAGCGTTTCCACAGTCCACTTCGACGTTGCCTATGCTCGGTTGACGACGACGAAGGGCGAGATCGATGGCCGAAGAGCGCGAAGAGCTGAGCTGGGAGTTGTTCGGCACGGCGAGCCGTGAACTGGCTCACACCATCGCCGACGACGGCTTCGCGCCGGACCTCATCCTGTCCATCGCCCGCGGCGGCCTGTTCGTGGCCGGCGCGCTCGGCTACGCGCTCGACGTGAAGAACCTGCACGTGATGAACGTCGAGTTCTACACCGGCGTCGACCAGCGCCTCGACCTGCCGGTGATGCTGCCGCCCGTGCCGAACCTCGTCGACCTGACGAGCAAGAAGGTGCTGATCGCCGACGACGTCGCCGACACCGGCGCCACGCTCAAGCTGGTCCGCGACTTCTGCCTCGACCACGTCGCCGAGGTGCGCTCGGCCGTCGTCTACGAAAAGCCGCACTCGACGGTCAAGTGCGAATACGTCTGGCGCCACACCGAAAAGTGGATCAACTTCCCGTGGTCGGTGCTGCCGCCCGTGGTCGCCCGCGAAGGACAGGTGCTCGACGCGTGAGCGACCCGCTGAAGCCCCTCCTCGACCTCGAAGGCGTCGCCGCGGCCGCGAAGTCCGCGCAGGACGCCGTGTTCGCGGTCCACCGCCTCCCGGCCAACCTTCGCGGGGGCGCGGCGACCGCGGCCGAAGCGTCGGTCCGCGCGGCCCGCGCGTCCGCTGGAATCGAGGGCGCGAACCCCGAGCTGCCCGCCGACGGCGCGGTCGCCGACCCGGTCCTGGCCGGCGCATTGCGCGTAGCGGAGACGCTCGAAACGCTGCTCCCGACGTGGCGCCGAGCGCCTCTGCAAGCCCTGGCGCGCTTGCACGTTCTCGCCGCGGCCGACCTCGTCGACGACCTGGATGCGTTGGGGCGCCCGCATTCCGGCGGTGGTCGCCTGGAACTGCTCGCCCAGCTCGTCACGGGCGCGACGTCGGTACCAGGGCCCGTCTTGACGGCGGTCGTGCACGGGGAACTGCTGGCGCTCAAGCCGTTCGGCAGCGCGGACGGCGTCGTCGCCCGCGCGGGCGCCCGGCTGACGATGGTCGCGACCGGCTTGGACCCGAAGGCGTTGAGCGTCCCCGAAGTGGCGTTCTTCCGCCGCGTCCCGAAGTACCTCGAGGCCGCGGAAGGCTTCGCGAGCGGGAAACCCGAAGGCGTGCGCGAGTGGCTGCTCTTCTGCTGCGAAGCGTTCGAAGCGGGTGCGCGCGAAGCGAAGTCCATTTCGGACGCCGCGTCCTAATTGGACAGTTTCGCCGACCACTTCTCTTCGATCCGCCCGAACCGCCACACGGCCAGCGCGACGACCCAGGTGAGCACGAACAGCCCGACGATCCCGAACCCGACGTAGTCCAGGTTCACCGACGCGATCGCGGCCAGCGGTCCCGAGGTGATGGCCAGCTTGTCGGCGAGGATCGACACCAGCTCGATGGTCCCGATGACGAACGCGACGGCGACCGACAGCGTCGTCACCGTGATGTTGTAGAAGATCTTGCGCACCGGCTTCGCGAACGCCCAGCCGTAGGCGAAGTTCATGAAGCAGCCGTCCACGGTGTCGAACAGGCTCATCCCGGCGGCGAACAGGATCGGCAGCACGAGGATCGCGTACCAGGGCAGCGCGAACGTCGCCGCGCCCGCGGCCAGCACCAGCAGCCCGATTTCCGTCGCGGTGTCGAAACCCAGCCCGAACAGCACGCCGACGGGGTAGATGTGCCACGGCTTGCGCACGGCCTTCGTCGCGCCGCGCAGCAGCCGGTTCATGACGCCGCGGTTGTCCAGCTGGTGCTCCAGCGCGGCTTCGTCGAATTCGCCGTGGCGCATCTTCTTGAACACCCGCAGGATGCCTACCAGCACGACGAGGTTGAGGATCGCGATCACGTACAGGAACACGCCGGACACCGAAGTGCCGATGAGGCCGGTGACGTTGTGCAACGCCGAGGAGTCGTCCTCGACCTGGCCGGCCAGCGCGCGGACGCCGAGCGAGAGCAGCAGGCACAGCGCGAACACGATCGTCGAGTGCCCGAGCGAGAACCAGAACCCGACCGAGAGCGGGCGCTGCCCGTCGGCCATCAGCTTGCGGGTGGTGTTGTCGATCGCCGCGATGTGGTCGGCGTCGAACGCGTGCCGCATGCCGAGCGTGAACGCCGTTACGCCCAGCCCGATCCCGAACACGCCCGTCGTGCCCAGCGCGTAGTGGTGCGGTGCGACGAAGGCCGCCAGCACCACCCAGCCCACGACGTTGAGGAGCAGGACGAACCCCGCCATGCCGCCGATCGACACCCACTCGCGACGCGAAAGCCCGCGCCGCGAGTCGTCTTCCGTACCCGTGCCCGCCATCGCCGCCCGCCCTTCCTCATCTGAGAGGTTAGACAGGTGAACAGATGACAGGCAATGAAGTTCTAGCTGGCGCGCACCCGCACCAGGTCCAGCGCCTTGCGCACGTGCCCACCGGACGCGTGCAGTGCCTTCGCGGCGCTCTTGACGTCCTCCCCGGACAGCAAGTGCACCAGCGCCACCTTGAGGTCGCCCCCGGCCTCGGTGAGCGCGTCCGAGCAGTCCGCCATCGTCATGCCGGTGGCTTCCTGCAGGATCCGGATGGTCCGGCCGCGCAGCTTCGCGTTCGTCGCCCGCATGCTGACCATCAGGTTGGAGTAGGTCCGGCCCAGCTTGATCATCGTCGCCGTCGAGAACGACGTGAGGATCATCTTCTGCGCCGTGCCCGCCTTCATCCGGGTCGAGCCGGCGATCGCCTCCGGACCGGTGTCGACGGCGATGAGCACGTCGACGCCGGCGGGCTTGGCGGCCTTCGGGTTGCCCGAAACGAGCCCGGTGTGGGCACCCTGGCGCGACGCCGCGGCCAGCGCACCCAGCACGTACGGCGTCCTGCCCGACGCCGTCAGCCCCAGCACGAAGTCGCCCGGCTGGACCATGGCGGCCATCTCGGCCGCGCCGGCCCCGTCGTCGTCCTCCGCGTTTTCGACGGCGCTGCGCAGGGCCTTCTCGCCGCCGGCGTGGTGCGCGATGAACCAGTCCGCCGGCACGTTGAACGTCGGCACCAGCTCGGCCGCGTCCAGCGTGGCCAGGCGCCCCGACGTGCCCGCGCCGACGTAGTGCACGCGCCCGCCCGCCCGCAGGGCCTCGACCGCGTAGTCGACCGCGCGCGCCACCTGGGGCAGCACCGCGGCGACGGCGCCGGCGACCGTGCGGTCCTCGGCGTTGATCGCGCCCAGGATCCCCGCGGTGGACATCAGGTCGATGTCCGTGGTGCGGGGGTTGCGGGTTTCGGTCGGCGAATCGACGTGCACCGCCTGCGTGGGGACGGTCATCATGCGCCTCACATTTTCTCCGGGCATTACTTGCCGGTTTCCCGCGGACGGCGACGACCGTCCGGCCTGACCCCCAAGCGGTGCGAGCCGACGGCGTCCCTGGTCGCGTCCAGGGCGTTGACGGACGCGTCCATGTGCCGCTGCGCGACGCCGATGAACAGGCAGTCGATGACGGTGAGCTGGGCGATGCGGCTGGCCGTCGCTCCCGAACGGAACGTGGTTTCCCGCGCTGCCGTCGTCAAAACGTAGTCGGCGACCTCGGTGATCGGGGACCGCGGGAAGTTCGTCACGGCGATGGTGATCGCGCCGTGCTCGCGGGCAACCCGCAGCGCCTCGACGGTGTCGGTGGTCGCGCCGGTGTGCGAGACGCCGATCGCGACGTCACCGGGGCTCAGCACCGCGGCCGAGGTGAGCATGATGTGCGTGTCCGACCACGAGAAGCACACGCGGCCGATGCGGTGCAGCTTCTGCTGCAGGTCCGCGGCGACGAACGCGCTGGCGCCCACGCCGTAGACGTCCACGCGGCCGGCGTTCGCGACGACCTCGATCACGCGCTCGAGCGTGGCGACGTCGAGCTGGTCGGCCGTCTCTTCGACGGCACGCGCGTCGGCGAAGCTGACCTTGCCGATGACGGCCGCGAGGTCGTCCTCCGGCCCGATCTCGCCGCCGAGGTTGCGCGTGGTGCGCGCCTCGGTGCGCGCGGTGTCCGCGGCCAGCGCGATGCGCAGCTGCGGGTACCCGCCGACGCCGACCGCCTTGCAGAAGCGCGTCACCGTCGTCTCGCTCGTGTTGGCCGCCAAGGCCACTTCGGTGATGCTGCGTCTCGCGACCTGCGCGGGATCCTCCAGCACCACCTTCGCCACGCGCTGCTCGGCGCGGGCCAGGCCGGGGAGCAGGGACCGGATCCGGACCAGCGGGCTCGCGTCCGCGTCCCGCACGGTCGGCTGGACCGATACGGGCTCGGACGGTGCCGTGCCGACTACGGATTCGCTATCACTCACCGTCGGAAAGTTACTAACCGTTGGCATCTGCGACAAGGCTACCCACACCCTTCGGTCGGATCGCAACCCGTCCGTGTCTGCGGATCTGGATTTGCGATTAATCACTGACCAGAAAGTCGCCAACCAGGTCGGTCTTGTTAACGAGGTCAAGCTAACGACTTGGCAACTTAGTGTCGCGGTGCAAACGGCAAGCAGACGGTAAATTCGGCCCGAAGTTCGACGGTCGGCGACAGCGCGGTCACCTTGAGCTCAACTGCCAACCCTCCGCGACGAACGCGGCGGGGTTTCGTTCACCGTCGAGGAGTGATCGGCCGCTCTCGGTGACTTTCACACCGTCGACCGAAACACCGCGACCCGTGTAACTCGGGTCGGTGCTGTAACGCCAGCGCAGGCTCACCGACGCGCCGCGCGGCAGCGTGCCCGCCGCCCGCCACCAGGCACGGTGCCCGTGTCCGGAGAGCGACGTCACATCTCCGGAGGGTGCGCCCGGCCCGGAAACCGATAGGGCGATCGGTTGCCAGTTCACCCCGTCGGTGGTCGCCTGCAGCTGAAGTGGATCAGTGCTTCCTTCGGTGTCCACGAAGGCGTAAAAAGACACGCGCGCTTGATCACTTTGCGTAGTAAACGGGCCGGTACTCAGCGTGGCGACGCTCGCGTTACCCAGCGTGCTCGTCCAGGCGTCCTTTCCCACCTTGGGTTCGACGGCCATCGCCCTGGCCAGGGACGTCGCCCACACCTGGCGCGCGGTGTTGATCGAGCCCCAGTTCCGGGTCGGGTGCACGCGGTTGGTCAGCAGGATCGCGAAGGAGCGCGACTCCGGGTCGATGACCAGCGTCGTTCCGGTGAAGCCGGTGTGCCCGGCGGTCACCGGGGACGCCAGCGCGCCCATGTACCAGGGCTGGTCGAGCTCGAAGCCGAGGCCGTGGGCGTCGTCCGGGAACTGCTGGTTGTAGTTCGTCAGCATCTGCCGGACGGTCTCGCCGTTCAGGACCCGGTGACCGCGGTAGCTGCCGCCGTTGAGGATCGTCTGCGCGAGGATGGCCATGTCGTTCGCGGTGCTGAACACGCCCGCGTGCCCGGCGACGCCGCCGAGCGACCACGCGTTCTCGTCGTGCACGCTGCCGCGGACCATCCCGCGGGGCGGGTTGGCCTCGTACTCCGTCGCGGCGATCCGGTTCAGCTTCGACGCGGGCGGGTTGTAGCCCGTGTCGACCATGCCGAGCGGCGCGGTGATCCGGTCGTGGACGACCCTGTCGAGGCTCTGCCCGGTCAGCTTCTCGACGATGAAGCCGAGGGTGAGCAGGTTGATGTCGGAGTAGAGGTAGGTCGTGCCCGGCTTGTTCTTCAGCGGGCTGTCGAGCACCGCCTGCCGGCGCGACGGGATGTCCGGGTAGCCGGCCCACAGCGACGGGATCGGGTCGGCGTCGAAGCCCGAGACGTGCGTGAGCAGCATCTTGACCGTGATGGCGGCCTTGTCGCCGGTGGCGAACTCCGGGAAGAAGCGGCTGACCTGGGTGTCGATGGTGAGCTGCCCGCGTTCGACCAGCTGCAGCACGGCGATCGAGGTGAACAGCTTCGAGATCGACGCCATGTCGAAGATGGTGTCGTTGCGCATCGGAACCTGCTGGTCGGCGGGCAGTTCGGTGCCCGTCGCGTCGGCGTACCGCAGCGCGCCGCCGACGGCGTGGCGGTCGACGACCACGCCGTCGTGGGCCAGCAGGCCGACCGCGCCGGAGAAGTGCGGGTGCCCGGTGGTGTCCGGTTTCGTCCAGCTCGCCAGGAAGTCTTCGGCGGCCTTGAGCGGCGCCGGGTCGAGGTTGACCTCCTGCGGCCGTCCGTCGCGCAGGGTCGTCCACGGCGCGGCGAAGCCCTGCTGCGGCCGGTCGAAGCGGCCCGCGTCGTCGTGGCGTCCGATGGCGCTGGCTCCCGAGGTCAACGTGGTCAGCGCGACCAGCACTCCGGCGGCCGCGGCGATGACCTTCCTAGCACGCACGAGTTCCCCCTCAGCGGTAGAGCAGGTGGCGACGACGTTTCCGGTCGAACTCGGCGAGCTCGGCGCGCCAGGCCCCGGTGACCTCGTCGACGCCCGCGCCGGCGTCGACCATGGTCCGCAGCCGGTCGGACCCGGAGAGCTTGTCGATGTAGTTGTCCGGTCGCCAGGCGAAGACGTCCGGGTGCAGCGCCTTCGCCGTCACGAGCATGGCGACCGCGGTGCGGACGGCGTCGAAGACGCGCGGGTCGTCGACGCTCACCTGCACGCCCCCGCAGGTCTGGTTGACGAACTTGCTGAACGTCGGCACGAAGTAGATCTCGCGGAACTTCGCTCCGGGCAGCCGCAGGTCTTCGAGCTTCTCGCGCCAGCGCCAGTCGAGCCCGGGCGCGCCGATGATCTCGAACGGTCTGGTCGTGCCGCGGCCTTCGGAGAACACCGTGCCTTCGAACATGCCGGTGCCGGGGTAGACGAGTGCGGTGTCCGGCGTCGGCATGTTCGGGCTCGGCAGCACCCAGTTCAGGCCGGTCTGCGCGAAGAGCGTGTCGCGCTGCCAGCCGCGGACTTGGACGACCTCGAGGTGCTGGAGCTGCACGCCTTCGCCGGGCAGGAACTCCTCGGCGAAGAAGCGGGCCAGCTCGCCGACGGTCATGCCGTGCTGCTGGACGATCGGTTTCTTGCCGATGCCCGAGGCGAACTTCGGGTCGAGCAAGGGGCCGGCCGCCCGGCCGCCGATCGGGTTCGGCCGGTCGAGTACAACGAAAGCGGCGTTCGTCTTCGCGGCGGCCACCATGGCGGTGTAGAGCGACCAGATGTAGGTGTAGAAGCGCGCGCCGACGTCGGCGATGTCGAAGACGACCGTGTCGACGCCCGCTTTGGTGAAGAGCGTCGCGAGCTTCGTCGCGTCGGCGCCGTACGCGTCGTACACGGGGACGCTGGTGCGCGGGTCCGTGTAGTCGCCTTCGGAGCCGCCGGCCTGCGCGCTGCCGCGGAAGCCGTGTTCGGGCCCGAAGGCCGCGACCGGCTTGACGCCGGCCGCGACCATCGAGTCGACGATGTGGTCGCCGTTCAGCAGGACGCCGGTCGGGTTCGACAGGACGCCGAGCTTGCGGCCCTTGAAGGACCGCCAGCCCTGGGCGGCCAGCTGTTCCGCGCCGGTGAGCACCCTGGTCGGACGGCCTTGGGGCTCGGGCTGGGCGCCGGCGACGGCCGAGCCGCCCGCGAGGACCGGGACCGCGAGCGCGCCCGCGCCGAGGAAGTGGCGCCGGTTCAGGGTCACCAGGTCAGCCCGTGGCCGAAGGGGTACTTGACGGTGTGCACGTCGGCGCCCGCCGGGATGTCGACCGGCAGCTTCCCGACCGGCTTCGTCTCGCCGAGGATGACCTTCGTCAGCGCTTCGAGCGTCGGGCCGATGTAGCCGTAGGTCGCCAGCCAGGTTTGCGCGGCGCTCGGGTAACCCGCGTCGTACGGGATCTGCGCGGCGACCGCGACGACCGGCTTGCCGGTGGCCTGCAAGGCGTTCAACAGCTTGGTCTGCAGGGGGAAGCCGCCGATGTTGTTGGTCAGCACGACGACCAGGTCGACGTTCTTCGCGTTGGCCACCGACTGCGCGATCTGGGCGTCCGTCGGAGCCTGACCGGTCGGGTACGCCGTCGCGGCCGTGCCGTGGGCGGTCAGCTTCTGCGCGAGCGTCGCCGTCGTGGAGACGCCCCAGCCGGTGACGAGCGCCGTGGCGGGCTTCTGCTTCAGCGGCAGCAGGCCGGCGTCGTTCGCGACGGCCGTGATGCCGCGGTCGGCGATGTCCTGCGCGGTGGCGAGGTTCGCCGGCGTGCCGACGGTCTTCATCACGCGGTTCGGGTCGACGAACGGCGCGAAGAGGATGCCGCTCTTGAACTTCAGCTTCAGCACGCGCAGCACGCTCTGGTCGATCCGCTGCATCGGGATCTCACCGGACTTGACGGCGGCGAGCACCGAGTTGATGGCGACGTCGAGGTGCACCGGCATGAGCAGCTGGTCGACGCCGGCCTTGAGCGCGAGGACGGGGATCTCGGCGTCGCTGTGCATCTCGCGCACGCCCTGCATCTCGAGGGAGTCGGTGATGACGACGCCGTTGTAGCCGAGCTCGCCCCGCAGCTTCCCGGTGACGATCGGCTTCGACAGCGTCGCGGGCTCGAGCGACGGGTCGAGGCTGGGGAACTGGATGTGCGCGGTCATGATCGAGTCGATGCCGGCTTTGATGGCGGCCTTGAACGGCGGCACGTCGGTGGCGCGCCACTGGTCTTCGGTGCTGTCGATCCGCGGCAGCCCGGTGTGGCTGTCGGTCGGCGCGGCGCCGTGGCCGGGGAAGTGCTTCGAGGTCGCGGCCACGGACTTCTGGAAGCCGCCGACCTCGGCGGTGACGAAGTCGCTGGCCAGGCCCGGCTGCCCGGCGAAGGACCGGACGCCGATGACGGGGTTCACGGGGTTGGAGTTGACGTCGGAGTCGGGCGCGAAGTCCTGGTTGATGCCGACGGCCCGCAGCTCCTGGCCGAGGATGGTCGCGGCCTTGGTGGCGCGGCTCGTGTCCCGCCCGGCGGAGATGGCCATGGCGTTCGGGAACTCGGTCGCCGGCGCGCCCATCCGGGTCACGGTGCCACCCTCCTGGTCGGCGGCGACCTGCAGCGGGATGTGCGCCCCGCTGGTGACGGCGGCCATCTGGAGGCCGTTCGACAGCTTCGAGACCTGCACGGGGTCGTCGAAGTTGTCGCGGGTGTCGTTGTTGAAGTAGATGACGCCGCCGAGGTGGTACTTCCGGACGACCTGAGCCGGGGTGTCGACCCCGAAGTCGGTCTGGTTCTTCGGGTTCACCTCGTCGGCGGACTTGCCGTTCACCCAGGTGACGAACAGCTGCCCGACCTTCTGTTCGAGCGTCAGCCCCCGCAGCGCCTGCGTCGCCGCGGCTTCCGCCTGCGCGTCGGCGCTCACCCGCGGTGCGCTCGCCGCGGTCGCGACACCCACACCGGTGAGGGCGAGCACCCCCGCGACGGGCAGGGCGAGCGCATGGAACCTCCGATTTCGGGTCGTCACGACCAGCCTCCCAGAAAGTTGCGGGCGCCCGGCGGACGTGAGAAGTCCACTCGGAGGCGCCAGTATCGGGAAGCTACTCACCGAATCCGTCGATGTCCATCGACCGACCGCACGAACGGTCCAGTCGTACCCGGATCGGTAGGAAAGTCGCCGTTCGCAACATGTGCGGCGGCCGAATGGGTGGCGGACCACCTCGGCTAGTGGGCTGTACCGCCTTGCCTCGCTGCCGGACTTTCCGCATAGACGAGGCGGCGCCCGTGACCCCGGAGGGTCGACGGGCGCCGCCTGCAAGCGCGAACTTCTCGGGCGACCAAGCGTGCAACTCTGGTCGTACCTACATGGACTCGGCGTGTGGCGTCCCACTACGCAGTCCCTAGACGACGAGCCTCCCGCGGCGCGCTGCGCGTGGGTACCCGGAGTCCGCGCACGGAGGTTTGCCGGGGTGGAACAGGCTTCTCTTCTACCTGTTCCCTGGCCGACCGAACGTCCGCACCTACTTTCTACGCCGTGAGCCCGGTCACTTCAAGTGCGCGGATGGGTGCACCGGTACAGAGGCTGGATCGGGTGACACCGGCACCCTGCGCGACGGACAATTCGGGGCTGGGCCAAGCAAAGCCGGGGCCCTGCGGCCGTGTGGGTGGCGACCGTGCGGCTATCGGGACCGACGGCGACGATTGAGGCCGTACCAAGTCGCCCCGGCCGCCACCGCGCCGACGCCGAGCGCGACCATTCCCGCCGATCGGACCGGGAGCCGGCTGCGCAGCGACATCGGCCGCTCGAACGCCAGGATCGGCCACCCGCGCTCGAGGGCCGCGCGCCGCAGCAGCTTGTCCGGGTTGACCGCGTGCGGGTGCCCGACGACCTCGAGCAGCGGGATGTCCGTGCTCGAATCGGTGTAGGCGAAGCACTCGGCGAGGTCGTAGCCGTGGGTCGCGGCGAGCTGCTTCGCGGCAACGGCCTTGTTGGCGCCGTAACAGTAAAAGTCGACTTCGCCGGAGTAGCGGCCGTCGACGATCTGCATCCGCGTGGCGACGCTGCGGGTCGCGCCGAGCATTTCCGCCACCGGCGCGACGACCTCCTCGCCGGTCGCCGACAGCACGATGACGTCGTGCCCGTCCTCGCGGTGGCGCGCGATCAGCTCCGCCGCCTCCGCGTACACGAGCGGGTCGACGACGTCGTGCAGGGTTTCGCGGACGATCGCCGAAACCTGGGCGACGTCCCAGCCGGCGCACAGCGCGGAAACTTCGGCCCGCAGCCGCTCGGTCTTGTTTTCGTCGGCACCGGCGAGGGAAAACACCAGCTGCGCGTAGGCGCTCCGCAACGCGGCGCGACGGTTGATCAATCCTTGTTTCAACAAGGGCTTGCTGAACGCCAGCGCGCTCGACGAGGCGATGATCGTCTTGTCCAGGTCGAAGAACGCGGCCACCGCGTGCTCCGGGCCCGGCTTCCGGATGCGCGACGGGGCGCTGCTCGGTTCGGCCACGTGCCCAGGATAGGAGCTTGATCGCGGCGCGTCCCGTTGATCCACCACCCGCGCGGCGCGGCGGGCGGAAAATCCATGACAGCAAGGCACTTCCGGCGCGCTGTGCCGTTATCGAACTGTATGCCTCGCCCGGCGCGCGAAGCGGCCATGGGCGGAGTTACAGTGAGGGAGCCCGGTGTCCAACCGGGCCGGTTCAGTCCGACCCCCCGGGGCTGAACCCACGGCGGCCCCCGTCCCTCCCCCCTGGCGGGGGCCGCCCTCTTAACTTTCCTCTTACCTTTGGCCGCGCTTTCCGCGCAGGCCGTTTTGCCTTCGGCTAACCTTTCTCGATTCCGTTTTCCCCAGGCCGGGTCGCGCATTCTTGGATTCGGTCGAAACCATCGAATGCGGATATCCGTCGCGCTTTCCGCCGCACGTGCGTCGCGGGCGGGCGCGATCCTGTCACAGCCCACCGACAGAACCTGCTCGCGAGCCGCGTGCCGGACGCCGGTTGTCCACAACACCCCGGTTGTCCACAGCCGCCCATCCGCCCCGTTGCGCCCCCGAGCCGCCGCCCGCGACGGTGGAACCCGGGCCACCCACGGCCCCCACCGACAACGGGGGAGGAACGCATGACGGGGGAACGACCGCTCGTGGTCGCCGCGGACGAAACCGTGCTCGACGAGATCCTGCGCGTGGCCGCGGTAGCGGGCTGCGAGCTCGACCGGGCACCGGACCTGACGGCCGCCCGCGGCCACTGGGCCCGAGCGCCGCTGGTGGTCCTCGACGAAGAAGCCGCCCGGCTGCCACCCGTGCTGCCCCGAAGGAGCGGGATCCTCCTGGTCTGCAAGGGCAACCCGGGGCCGCGGACGTGGGAGAGCGCGTTCCGCGCCGGCGTCGAACGCGTGATCTCGTTGCCGGACGAGGAGACCGAGCTCGCGGGCGCCTTCGCCGACGTCGTCGAGACCCCGGCGGAAGAGGCCGGCCTCGTGCTCGGCGTGGTCGGCGGCCGGGGCGGCGCGGGCGCGTCCGTCTTCGCCGCGACGCTGGCCCTGGCGGCCGACCGGGACCCGGGCGGCGCCCTGCTGGTCGACTGCGACCCTCTCGGCGGCGGCCTGGACCTGTTGCTGGGACTGGAAAAGACACCGGGACCGCGCTGGTCGGAGGTCCGGCTGAGCGGCCGCGTCTCGGTACCGGCGCTGGCGGCGGCGCTCCCGCAGCGAAGACATCGCGGCGGCAGCCTGCCGGTGCTGGCGTGTGGCCGGGAGGGCGAAGGCCCGGCGGTCGAATCGCTGTCGGCGGTCCTCGCGGCCGGCCGCCGGTCGGGCCGCACGGTCGTCTGCGACCTCCCGCGCACGCTGGGCGACGCGGCGGCGGAAGCGGTCGCCGTGGCCGACCTCGTCGTGCTGGTGGCGCCGGTGGAGTTCCGCGCCTGCATGGCGGCGAAACAGGTGCTGCGGTCCCTGTCGGCGCTGACGGCCCGCCTCGGAGTGGTCGCGTGTGGACGGTCCCGGGCCGGCGTCACGCCGGTCCAGACGGCCGGCCTCCTCGGCCCGCCGCTGCTGGCGTCGATGGCGCCGGAGCGAGGCCTGGCGGCGGCGATCGAGCGTGGCGAGTTCCCGGCCAAACCGGCGGGCCCGCTGGCGTCCGCGGCCGCGGACGTCCTGGCGGTAGCGCGCCGCGAAGCCCGGGCGGCGGCCCGATGAGCGCTGGCCTCCGCCCACCGGCACCGCCGGTCAGGGTGGCCGAGCTGCTGCTGCCGACGGTCCTGGCCCTCGCCGGGCGCGGCCCAGTGAGCGCGGAGAACTTTCTGACGGTGCTGGCGGGCACCCGCGTGACCGCTTGCTCCGGCGACACCAGGCCCAGGGCGGTGCGACCGTGACCACCGACTTCGTCGACCGCGTCCGCAACCGCCTCGCCGGCGACCGCCGCCAGGCCGATCCGGTCGCGGTCGCGACGGCCGTCCGAGCCGAAGCGGGCGGCGCCCTCGGCCACGACGCGGTGCTCGACGCGGCCCGCCGGGCCCGGGACGAGTTCGTCGGCGCCGGCCCGCTGGCCCCGCTCCTGGAGGATCCGGCGACGACCGACGTGCTCGTCACCGGCCCGGCCGAGGTCTGGACGGACGGCCCGGAAGGCCTGACCCGCACCGGGATCCGGTTCCAGGACGAAGAAGCCGTCCGCCGGCTGGCGCAGCGCCTCGCGCTCGCGGCGGGGCGCCGGCTCGACGACGCACAGCCCTATGTGGACGGCTGGCTCCCGGGGGCCGGTCCCCACGGCCGCATCCGCGTGCACGCCGTCCTGCCGCCGGTCGCGGCGAGCGGCACGTGCCTGTCGCTGCGCGTGCTGCGCCCGGCGACGCACGACCTCGCGAAGCTGCAGGAACTCGGCGCGTTCGACGAGAACGGCGCGAAGGTGCTGCGGGCGGTCGTCTCGCGGCGGATGGCGTTCCTCGTCACCGGCGGCACGGGCGCGGGCAAGACGACGCTCCTGGCCGCGCTGCTCGGCGCGGTCGACCCGGCCGAGCGGATCGTGTGCGTCGAGGACGCCGGCGAGCTGCAGCCGGCGCACCCGCAGTTCGTCAGCCTCGTCGCCCGGCCGGCCAATGTGGAGGGTGCGGGCGCAGTGGGCCTGCCCGAGCTCGTCCGCCAGGCGCTGCGCATGCGGCCCGACCGCTTGGTGGTCGGCGAGGTCCGCGGCGCCGAGGTGGGCGCGTTGCTGGCGGCGATGAACACGGGCCACGACGGCGGCGCGTGCACGGTCCACGCGAACTCCCCGGCCGAAGTACCGGCCCGCATGGAGGCGCTGGCCGCACTCGGCGGCTTGGGCCGCGACGCGGTCCACAGCCAGCTCGTCGCGGCGATCCGCGTGGTCCTCCACATGCGCCGCGACCCGGGCGGCCGCCGCCGTCTCGCGGAGGTGGGCGTCCTCCGAGCGGAACACGGCCGCGCGCGAGTGGTGCCGGTGTGGCGAGCGGGCCGCTGGACGGTCGACCGCCACCTGTTCGCACCGACGGGAGCAATCGCATGCTGAGCCTGCTCCTCGCGCCATGGTTCCCGCTGTGCCTGGGAGCGGCCCTGGCGTGCTGGCCCGCCGCGCCGACCCGGCTCCAGGCCGCGCTCGAGTCCCCGACAACGTTCCGCCTCCCCGACGTGTGGGCAGCGCTCCGATGGCTGCTCCCGGCCGCCGCGGCGGCCCTGCTGGCGGGCGCGGGAGGCGCGATAGCCGCGGGCGTACTGACGCTGGCCTGGCACCAGGAGCGAAAAGCCCACCACCGCACGACGGCGGACATCGAGCTGGCAACCCACACGGCAACGGCACTGCGCACGATGGTCTCCGAGCTGCGTTCCGGCGCCCACCCGGTAACGGCAGCGGAGGCAGCGGCCGAGGTGGTACCAGCGGTAGCGGGCGACTTGCGGGCATTGGCCACATCAGCCCGCCTCGACGGCGAGCTGAAGGCCCCAGTCCTCCCGCAATTGGCGACGGCGTGGACATTGGCCAAGCGCCACGGCCTCCCCCTGGCCGAGGTACTGCAGTCAACTCGCCGCGACGCGGAAGCAACGTTGACGTTCGCCCGCAGAACCCGGGCAAAGCTGGCAGGCCCCCGAGCAAGCGCGGCGGTCCTGACCGGCCTCCCAGCCCTGTGCGTACTACTCGGCGAGGTGATGGGGGCATCCCCGTTGAAGGTCCTGACGGCGAGCGCGCCCGGCCAGTTGCTGCTGGTGGCGGGCAGCATCCTGCTCTGGGCAGGAACAGCCTGGTGCCGAGCATTGACGGGCCAGGTGCACCTCAAATGACCGCGACCGCCACGTCACGCGCCATCCGCACCCACCTCAAGCGCCGGCAAACGTCACTCGCTACGCAACATCCCCTGAGCGGGCCGACGACCGCGACCGCCCTTCGCGCAGCGCGCGCCTACCTCGGGCGCCAGCGAGCGTCATCCCTGATCGGCCGGGCCGCCTCGCGCGCTGCTGGCGCTCTCCTCGATCGGCCGCGCGCCCACCAGCCGGCAGCGGCCGGCCTCTGTTCCCTCGCGCAATGTCCCCTGAGCGGCCGGAGGTGCAGCCGGTGACCGCGACCGCCCTTCGCGCAGCTCGCGCCCACCTCGGGTGCCGACGAGCGTCACCCCTGGTCGGACGGGCCTTTTCGCACGGTGCCGGCGCTCTACTCGAGCGGCCGCGCGCCTACCAGCCGAGAGCGACCGCGCTCCGGCTGGTCACGCAATGTGCCCTGAGGCCGGAGGCGCAGCCGATGACCGCGACCACCCTTCGCGCAGCCCGCGGCCACCTCGAGCGCCGGCGAGTGTCATCCCTGGTTGGGCGGCCCTTCCCGCGCCCTGCCAGCCCTCTCCTCGATCGGCCGGGAGCGGCCGCACTCCTTTCCGCCGCGCAAGGTCCCCTGAGCGGCCGGAGGCGCAGCCGATGACCGCGACCGCCCTCCTTCTCTGTGCCGCGGCTCTCCTCATCTGGCCGAACGAAGCCGCGGCGAGGCGCTTCACCTGGCTGTCCGGCGCCCCGACCCCCGCACCCCGCCGATGGCCCCGAGCGATCCCCCACCTCGCGACCACCCTCGGCGGCATCTCGACCGCGGTCCTGATCGGCGGACTCCCCGGAGTGGTCGTCGGGACACTGGTGACCGCCGCCGGGTGGTGGGCCATCCGCCGGACCCGGCAGCCGCGGGCACCCGCCCTGGACCTGGCCGCCAAGCTCCGGCTGGCCCGGACGCTCGATCTCCTCGCGGCCTGCCTCCGCGCCGGCCTGCCCGTCCCCTCGGCCCTCGACGCGGTCGCCGATACCGCGCCGGCCGAGGCGGGCGCGGCCCTCCGCTCGACCGCCGGCCTACTCGCCCTCGGTTCCTCCGCGGAGGAGGCCTGGGCGCGAACCGGCCTCGGCGAACTGGCGGCCGCGGCGATCCGGACGTCCCGGTCCGGCGCCGCCTTCGCCACGGCGGCCGCGGACCTCGCCGGACGGTTCCGCGAGGAACTTGCCACCGAAGCGGAGGAACGCGCGGAACGAGCCGGGGTGGCGCTGGCCCTGCCCGTCGGCCTGTGTTTCCTGCCCGCCTTCTTCTGCCTGGGCGTGCTGCCCGTCGTCCTCGGCCTGGCCGGACGTCTCGGCCCGCTCTTCTGACCCACCGATGACCCACCGACAAGCACTGAAGGGAAACCCATGCGCGCGCCCCGCTCGGACGACGGTTCCACCACGGTCGAGTACGCGATCGTCACGGTCGCCGTCGCGGCTTTCGCGGCCGTCCTCTACACCCTCCTCACCGGCGACTCGGTCGTCTCGTGGCTGACGAACCTGGTCATGAAGGCCCTGACGGTGCCGTCGTGAGCCGAAGAGACGAAGGCGCGGTGACGGTCGAAGCCGCGCTCGGCCTCGCCGGCCTGACCGTCGTGACGGTCCTGCTCGTCGCGGGCCTCACGGTCCTGACGAGCCAGCTCCGCTGCACGGACGCCGCCCGCGAGGCCGCGCGGCTCCTGGCCAGGGGCCAGCCCCACGAGGCCGCGTCGGCGGTCCACCAAATCGCCCCACCCGGGGCGAACCTCGCCATCCGCCAGGACGGCGACGCGATAACCGTCGAGGTGAGCGCCCACCCGGCAGGCGGCCTGCTGCCGAACCTCGACCTGAACGCCACGGCGTACGCGGTGGCCGAACCAGGAACGGAGGCCGCCGATGCGCCGCGGTGAACCCCGCTCGGACAGCGGCGTGGCCACCATCTGGACAGCGCTGGCCGTGGCCGCGCTGACGGGGGTCGCGGTCCTCGGCTGCTGGCTCGCCACCGCGGTCCTCGCCCGTCACCGGGCAGAGACCGCCGCCGACCTGGGCGCGCTCGCGGCCGCGTCGCACGCCGTCGAGGGCCCGGTCCGGGCTTGCGAGCGCGCCAAGTGGGTCGCGGACCGGATGGCGGTCACCCTCGTGGCCTGCAGGTGGCAACGGCTGGATGCCTTCGTCGAGGTTCAGGCGCCGGGCCTGGCGCTCGGCGGACTGCCCGGCCCGTCCGCCCGGGCTCGCGCCGGACCCACCGGGCGGCCACCGTGACCGGTCAGCGGGACACCCGGGCGCCGGCCGCTCGCCGGACGCCGACCGGTCGGTATGCCACGGTGACCGGCTGATCCGCGGGGCGGACGATAAGTGGCGAATTGTCACGGGCAGCGGTCGGTAGTGCACGGTGAGCGGTCGAAGAAGCTGCTCACCTGGGCCGATACCCCCCGGCTCGGCTGCCGTTCGCCCGGCTCGCGGGCTCCCGATCCTGGGGATCCAGCGGTGAACGGTCCGTGGGCGGCTGCCGCTCACCGTCGATCCGCTGCCGCCGGGTTCGGTCGGGCGGTAGGGACTACCGGGCGTTCATCGCCGCGTAACCACCGGTTGTCGCGTGGGGGTTCCGGGCAATGTGCAACTTGCCGTTAAGTGAGATGTGCGACACCACGGCAGGGTTTAGCGGGTAGGTCGCGGAGAACCGGAACCTAAGGCAGGAAAGACAATGTTGGACGCGAATTGGCCGGACAGCTGGCGCGGCGCCTTCCGCATCGAACTGCGGGCGGAGGCGATCGGTCTCGCCTGGCGTGGCTGGCCGGTGCTCCCGGGCGTCAACCCCGCTCCGCTCACCGAAGGCGACGACCTCACCTGGCGCCGTCCGGTCCCGGCCAGTGACGCCTGGCGCGACCAGATCGGCACCCACGCCCACGAGGTCGCCACCTGGTTCTCCGACCGGACCCACAGCCTCCTCGTCGCCACCGGCACCGTGCTCGACGCCATCGAGGTCGACGACGAGCTCGGCAAGCGCGCTTGCCGCCTGCTGCGCGCCCTCGGGCACCCCGCGCCCATCATCGCGCTGCCGAACGGCCGGTGGCTGTTCCTGACCACCGTCGCCGACCGCATCCCGGCCGAGCTGGCCACGCGCTCCTCGATCCAGTGGCACGGCAAGGACAGCTGGATCCCGCTGCCGCCGTCGCCGTTCCAGCACGGTGTCGTGCACTGGCGCGTCAAGCCCGAGGTCTGCGGCTGGCAGCTGCCGGACGCCGCCGAGGTGCACGACGTGCTCGTCCGCGCGCTGGCCGGTGCCGAAGCCCCGCAGCTGGTCCAGTCCACCGCGGCCTGAGCCACCCGGAACCACCGCCGCCGGCCGGTCCCAGCCCGGCCGAGGCGGAGTACGACACAACTCCATGAACCACCAAAGTGGCCGTCTAGGCACCGTGTTGACGCAACGCCCCGAGCACGGTTCCCAAGACAGCCACTGCCCCCGCCTTGTCCAGCGGATCGTTGCCGTTCCCGCACTTCGGCGACTGGACGCAGGACGGGCATCCCGTCGGGCACTCGCAGGAGACGATCGCCTCCCGCGTTGCGGCCAGCCACGGGACAATCGCGGCATAACCGCGTTCGGCAAATCCCGCACCCCCGGGATGGCCGTCATGCACGAACACCGTCGCCTCCCCGGTGTCTTCGTGCCACGCGGTACTCACCCCGCCGATGTCCCATCGGTCGCACGTAGCGAACAGCGGTAGCAGGCCGATCGCCGCGTGCTCGGCGGCATGCAGGGCACCGGGGACTCGTGCCGGAACCAATCCGGCACTCCCCGGTGCCCTGCCACCCTCGTGAACGGGCCCCCGACCGTTCGCCAGGGGTTCCTCCCCGGTCCCCACCGGCCCCGCAGATTCGGTCCCCACCCGATGGCCCCCGGTCCCCGCCTCGCCATCGGCTTCCGATCCGTGGGAAACCCCGGCCGAAGCCCGCGGACGTCCGCCGGCGGCGACGGCCGGCCCCAGCAGCGCAGACGAGATCGTGTACCAGACCGCCCGCGTGTGCAGGCTCTGTTCCGGCAGGTCCAGCGGCGTGTGGTCCAGCACCTCACCCGACGGACGTCGTCGCAGGTAGCCGACCACCTGCGACGTCACCGCCACCTCGCCGAGGCACACGCTCACCCCGCCGAACTGCTGCTTCTCCTGCGTGCTCAGCACCGCGATGTCCACGATCTCGCGCGGCGTCGTCGTCCAGTCCGGGTTCTCCGCGTGGACCATCGCCAGGCCCTGGTCCAGGTCCAGCTCGTCGACGACGTACGACGACCCCTGGTGCAGGTAGACCGCGCCGGGATGGACGGCGAAGCACGCCGACCCCGGGTCGACCGTGCCCAGCATCCGCCCGGAGTCCGACTCGACCACCGCGATCTGCTCGCCGCCCGTCCCGCGGATCCCGACCTCGGCGTGCGGGCGGTCTCGCGACGTCCAGTACCAGCCGCTCGACCGGCGGCGCAGCAGCTTCTGCTCCGCCAGCTCGGCCAGCACCTCCTGGGCCGCCGCGCCGCCGAACATCTCCAGCTCGGGGACGGTCAGCGGCAGCTCCGCCACCGCGCACGCCAGCTGCGGTGCCAGCACGTACGGGTTCGCGGGGTCGAGCACCGCCGTCTCCACCGGTCGCGAAAGCAGCGCCGCCGGGTGGTGCACGAGGTACGTGTCGAGCGGGTCGTCGCGCGCGACGAACACCACCAGCGCCGAGTCGCCGGAACGACCCGCCCGGCCGGCCTGCTGCCAGAACGACGCGAGCGTGCCCGGGTAGCCGGCCAGCACCACCGCGTCCAGCCCCGCGATGTCGACTCCGAGCTCCAAGGCATTGGTCGTCGCGACGCCCAGCAGACGGCCCGACAACAACGCCGCTTCCAACGCGCGACGCTCCTCCGGAAGGTAGCCGGACCTATACGCCGCAACGGTGTCCGTCAACGCTGGGTCCACTTCGGACAGAATGCGACGCGCGCCCAGCGCGGCCAGCTCCGCGCCCCGCCGGGACCGGATGAACGCCAGCGACCGCGCGCCTTCGACGACCAGGTCGGCCAGGATCCGCGACGTCTCCGCGCCCGCCGAACGCCGGACCGGCGCGCCGTTCTCCCCGGTCAGTTCCTCCAGCAGCGGCGGCTCCCAAAGCGCCACCGTCCGGGCGCCGCGCGGCGACGCGTCCTCCGTCACGGCCTCACAAGGAACACCGGTGAGCCGCGAAGCGAACGAAGCAGGCGAAGCCGTCGTCGCCGAGGCGAGCACGAACACCGGCGAAGCGCCGTAGTGCTCGGCTACGCGCCGAAGCCGGCGAAGCAGCAAGGCGACGTGCGAGCCGAAGACGCCGCGGTAGCTGTGGCACTCGTCGACGACCACGCAGCCGAGCCGCCGGAAGAACGCCGCCCACCGCCCGTGCTGCGAAAGAATCCCGCGGTGCAGCATGTCCGGGTTGGTGAACACCCAGTTGGCGTGCGCGCGCACCCAGTCACGCTCGACCATCGGCGTGTCCCCGTCGAACGACGCCGCCCGGACCCCCGGAACGTCCAAAGAGGACACCGACCGCAGCTGGTCCGCCCCCAGCGCCTTCGTCGGCGAGAGGTACAGCGCGGTCACCTTCTCGCCCGCGGCCAGCCGGGACAGCACCGGCAGCTGGTAGGCGAGCGACTTGCCCGACGCCGTGCCGGTCGAAACCACGACGTGCCGGCCCTCGTACGCGTGCGCCGCCGCCTCCGCCTGGTGCGCCCACGGCAGCGAGACCCCGCAGTCACCGAACGCGTTCACCACGGCCGGATCGGCCCACGACGGCCACGGCACGCACGTCGCCGAGCGTCCCGGCAGGTCCGCGACGTGCGTGACCGGGTCCTCGCGCGCGGGGATGCCGGCGGTCACCCGCCCCAGCAGCCGCCGCCCCCGTGATTCGTCCACCCGCCGAGCTTGGCACAGGGGTACGACAGTTCCGGAGATCGCCGGAACCCCAACGGAATCCGGCCAGAGGGATCGATCAAGTGAGGAGGCTCACAAGGTAACGGAATGTGCTGTCCCGGGGACGCCTTAAAGGCGCTGGTTGCGATACCAATACACTCCCGCAATCCACACCCTCTGTGGTGAGCGTCATGCGAGACGTGCATCGCCGCACGGCTAGCGTGTCGCTCGGTACAGGGTCCATGCCAGCGTCGGCAGTGTCGAACCCTCGGCTCGCCGTCGACGCTGGCGATCGGCGACGTCTCCTGGAGGACGAATGTCACGGCAGTTCCTCGCGGAGGGCGGGTCCATCACGCTCTCCGGAGGTGGCTACACGATTGTCGGTGTAGTCGCCGTGGTCGCGCTTGCCGCACTCGTCATCGGCTACGTCCTGCTCAAGGAGGTGCTGGCCGCAGGCCAGGGCACCGCCAAGATGCAGGACATCGCCAAGGCGGTGCAGGAAGGCGCGGCCGCTTACCTCAAGCGGCAGCGGAACACTCTCGCGATCTTCGGCGTGATCGTGTTCCTCCTGCTCTTCGCACTTCCCGCCGACGACTGGAACGAGAAGATCGGCCGTTCGATCTTCTTCCTGGTCGGTGCGGCGTTCTCGTTCGCGATCGGCTACCTCGGCATGTGGCTGGCGACGCAGGCGAACCTGCGCGTGGCCGCCGCGTCGCGCGAGGAAGGCGGCCGCGAGGTCGCCATGCGCGTGGCGTTCCGCACCGGCGGTGTCGTCGGCATGATCACCGTCGGCCTCGGCCTGTTCGGTGCCGCGGTCGTCGTGCTGGTGTACACCGGCCAGGCGCCCAAGGTGCTCGAGGGCTTCGGCTTCGGCGCCGCCCTGATCGCGATGTTCATGCGTGTCGGCGGCGGTATCTTCACCAAGGCCGCCGACGTCGGCGCGGACCTGGTCGGCAAGGTCGAGCAGGGCATCCCGGAGGACGACCCCCGCAACGCGGCCACCATCGCGGACAACGTGGGCGACAACGTCGGCGACTGTGCAGGCATGGCCGCGGACCTGTTCGAGTCCTACGCCGTCATGCTGGTCGCCGCGCTGATCCTGGGCAGCACCGCCTTCGGCGTGCACGGCCTGATCTTCCCGCTCATCGTGCCGGCCATCGGTGTCATCACCGCGGTCATCGGCGTCTACATCACCAAGGCGCGCGCGGGTGAGGGCGGTCTGGTCACGATCAACCGCTCGTTCTACATCTCCGCGGTCATCTCCGCCGTCCTGTCGGCGATCGCGTCGTTCGTGTACCTGCCGAGCAGCTTCTCCGACTTCGGCGCGGGCTACGAAAACTCCGGCAACCCGGCGGTCATCGCGACCATCGCGGTGATCATCGGCATCGTGCTCGCCGCGGTCATCCTGAAGCTGACCGGTTACTACACCGGCACCGAGTACAAGCCGGTCAAGGACGTCGCGCAGACGTCGGAGACCGGAGGCGCGACCGTCATCCTGTCCGGCATCTCGGTCGGGTTCGAGTCCGCTGTGTACACCGCGCTGGTCATCGGCGCGGCCGTGTTCGGCGCGTACCTGCTGGGCGGCGGCGTCGCGCTGTTCGCCGTGGCGCTGGCCGGCACCGGCCTGCTGACCACCGTCGGCGTCATCGTCGCGATGGACACCTTCGGCCCGGTTTCGGACAACGCGCAGGGCATCGCCGAGATGTCGGGCGACGTCGACGAGAAGGCCGCGCAGATCCTCACGGAGCTGGACGCGGTGGGCAACACCACCAAGGCCATCACCAAGGGCATCGCGATCGCGACGGCCGTCCTCGCGGCGACCGCGCTCTTCGGCTCCTACTCGGACGCGATCACGAAGACGCTGGCGGGTATGGGCAACGGCGTCGTCACCGGCATGGACGCGGCCAAGTCGTTCGTCAACGCGATCGTCAGCCCGAACACGCTGGTCGGCGTCATCATCGGTGCGGCCGTGGTGTTCATGTTCTCGGGTCTCGCCGTCAACGCGGTTTCCCGCGCGGCCGGCGCGGTGGTCTACGAAGTCCGCCGCCAGTTCCGCGACATCCCGGGCATCATGGAGGGCACCACCCGCCCCGAGTACGGCAAGGTCGTCGACATCGTCACGCGCGACTCGCTGCGTGAGCTGACGACGCCGGGTCTGCTGGCGGTCTTCGCCCCGATCGCGGTGGGCTTCGGCCTGGGCACCGGCGCGCTCGCCGGCTACCTGGCCGGCGCGATCGCCTGCGGCACCCTGATGGCGATCTTCCTCGCCAACTCCGGTGGCGCGTGGGACAACGCGAAGAAGCTGGTCGAGGACGGCAACCACGGTGGCAAGGGCTCGTCCGCGCACGAGGCCACCATCATCGGTGACACCGTGGGTGACCCGTTCAAGGACACCGCCGGCCCGGCGATCAACCCGCTGATCAAGGTCATGAACCTGGTCTCGGTCCTGATCGCGCCCGCCGTCGTCCAGTTCTCGATCGGTCCCGACGAGAACGCCGCTGTGCGCATCATCATTTCGCTGGTCGCGGTCGCCATCATCGTGGCGGCGATCGTGGTCTCGAAGCGCCGGGGAACGGTCCTTTCCGACACCCCGACGGAGATCAAGGCCTGACGCACCACCGTTCCCGGGCCCGGCACGCAGCGTCGCGTGCCGGGCCCGGGACGTGTCAGGCCATCCCACACTGGCTCGGCGACTTGCGAAGCAGCACCGAATCGGTACCGTCGGCCCTTCCGGGACGTCGTCGAGCAGGAGGTGCACAGGTGCGGCCGCGGTCAACCGTTTTCGCCGCCCTAACCACGACGATCACGATCGGCCTCGCCGGCTGCGGGCAGCAAGCCCCCGCGCAGTCACCGGCGCGGGACCAGGGTCTGTCGGTGACGACCGTGGTGCCGCAGGCCGATCCCGCGGCGAGATGGGCGGACGCCTACTGCGGCGCGGTGACGCACCTCGTCCGCACCCTGGCGGAACTCCCCACCGTCGACCCCAGCACGCCGCAGCAGGCGTCTCGGACGTCCAGCGACCTGCTTTCCTCGGTGGTCGGCGGACTCGACCGGAGCCTGGCCGGGCTGACCGCGCTCGGCGCGCCCCCGGTGCCGTCCGCGGACGGCGGCCGCGAGAACGTCATCGGCCAGTTCTCCGAGATCCGCACGCAGGCCGAGCAGGCCCGCCAGCGCATCGACGCGGTCCGCGGCGACGCGGAGGCGACCAAGGCAGCGCTCGGCGAGGCCAAGGCCACGCTCGACCGCATCGACGCCCTCGACTACCTCAAGGGTCTCAAGGGCGTCCCCGCGCTGGCCGCGGCCGAGCAGCGCGCTCCGGCGTGCCGTCAGCTCGATCAACCGCCTCGGTGAAGATCGGCGTGACTATCGCCACGAATCGAACTTGTGTTCTAGTATGGCGCGGTGGATCGGACGATCTCCCTCTTCTCCGCCGAGGCCAGCGGGCCGGGTCTGGGCGACCTGGCCGGCCTGTTGTGCTGCCACGGCCAGATCACCGGCTTCGGGCGCACGGCCGCCCGCCTGTCGGTGGTCGTCGAGGAGCCGTGGCGGGCGCACGTCCTGGCGCGTGAGTTCCGCTGCCGCGGTGCCGACGCCCAGGTCTCGAAGGCCGACTGCGGCAACCCGCAGGTGCGCACCTCCTTCCGCGTCGACCTGCTCCCGCTGGCGCTGAGATGGCTGCGGGAGGGCTGCGCGGGCCCCGCGGAGGACGACTCGGGCAAAGCGGTGCCCGACGGCTTCCGGCTCAGCGGGGCGATGCTGCGGATGTGGGTGCTGGCCGGCGGCCGCCCCGGCACGCAGGGCTACCTGCTGGGCGTCGACCCGCTGGCGCCGGGAATGCACGAGCGGCTGGTCGAGGCGCTGACGCCGCTGGGCGTCGCGGCGAAGCTGACCGGCCCGAAGGCCGAGGTCCCGGCCGTCAAGGTCACCGGGAAACGCCGCTTGGAGGCGCTGCTGGAACTGATCGGGGAACCACCACCGGGCGCCGAAGCGGCGTGGCCCGGCGCGGCACCGCGGCCGGTCCCGCACCCGGAGGCCGTGACGAGCACGGCCTGACCGGGCGCGGGCGGCGCGTCACGGCCGCGGCAGGGTGCAACCGGCCTGCGTGAGGGCGATTTCGTTGGCCGCGGTGAGGCACGCGGGAATGCCGTACGTCTCCTGGCCGTAGTTCGTCTTGTAGTGCACGGTGACGTTGCCGGCCTGGTCGACCTCGCACGGGTTGTTCTCCGTGCAGCGCGCGCCGTCCTCGTTGCCGGTGTTGTTCACGCCGACGACCTTGCCGCCGGACACGATCGGCGACCCCGACGTGCCGCCGATGGTCTGGCAGGCGGACGTGTAGCGGATCGAGTCCTTCCAGGTCCAGCTGCCCTCCTTCAACCGGTACACGAAACCGTCGATGTTGCAGGAGTAGATCCGCTTCCAGTAGCCGGAGACGACGTCGATCGCGGAGCCGGCCGTCGGGTGCGCGTTGGACAGCTCCAGCGGCGAAATCCCGTAGCTCGACTTGATCTGCGCGTAGGTGGTGGTGAGCTGGTAGAGCGACACGTCGGTGTCGGTCATCGTCCCGTAGACGATCTTCTTCGCGCGCAGCGTGCCGGCGTTGCCGCCGCTGGCGTTGAGCAGGGTGAACGTCCGGCTGGATGACCGGTTGGTGATGACCTGCCCGGGGCCGGGGAAGCCGGTCTCGAGGCAGTGCCCGTTGGACATGACGAGCGCGGGGGCGGTGTCGGGTGTCGCGGCCGGTTTGACCACCGAGCCCGAGCAGTTGGAGAGGGCTACCGTGCCGGCGAAGTTCGCCGCGGCCGCGCTCGCCGGAGTGGTCCCCAGTAATACTGTGGCGGTCGCGGCGGTGAGCAGGGCGCCGAGGAGGCGTCGGGTCATGGCGGATCCTTTCGGCTGGACGGGGAAACCAGTGAAGCGGTGACGTCCCCGCGCCCACCACCGTCGAACGGAGGGTATCCGGACGGTCACGCGCTAGGCTGCGCGGGACGTGGCCGAAATCACGTGGCGGGTACGTTGGGGAAACATCGTCGAGGTCAGCGGCGATGCGCTGGGCACAGGACCGGCGGCGTGTTGGGCCACCTCCACGCCGTCCGGGCCGGAACAGCGTGCACACTGGCAGGTCGAGACGCGGGCCCTGGGCAGGGACGTGGTGCAGTTCCGCCTGGCGGGACGAGATGAGCGGAGAGCAGGACAGCGTGGCAGGAGCACGGACCAAGAAGAACGGAGCCTCGGCGGACAACGGCGCCGGGCACCGGCGGCTGGTGATCGTCGAGTCCCCGACGAAGGCCCGCAAGATCGCCCCCTACCTGGGCGGCGGGTACGTCGTCGAGTCCTCCGTCGGGCACATCCGCGACCTGCCGCGTGGCGCTGCCGACGTGCCCGCCCAGTACAAGGGCGAGTCCTGGGCGCGCCTCGGCGTCGACGTCGACAACGGCTTCAAGGCCCTCTACGTGGTCACCCCGGACAAGAAGTCCAAGGTCACCGAGCTCAAGGGCCTGCTCAAGGACGTCGACGAGCTCTACCTCGCCACGGACCCCGACCGCGAGGGCGAAGCCATCGCGTGGCACCTGCTCGAGACGCTGAAGCCGAAGGTCCCGGTCCGCCGGATGGTCTTCCACGAGGTCACCGAGCAGGCCATCCGCGCGGCCGCCGACTCGACCCGTGAGCTGGACGCCGATCTCGTCGACGCCCAGGAGACCCGCCGCATCCTCGACCGCCTCTACGGCTACGAGGTCTCGCCGGTGCTGTGGAAGAAGGTCATGCCGAAGCTCTCGGCGGGCCGCGTGCAGTCGGTGGCGACCCGGATCGTGGTCGAGCGCGAGCGCGAGCGCATGCGCTTCACCTCGGCGTCGTACTGGGACGTCTCCGCCACGATGGACGCCGGCGAGGAGGCTTCGCCGCGGAACTTCTCGGCCCGCATGGTCGCCGTGGACGGCGCGCGCCTGGCCACCGGCCGCGACTTCGGCTCGGACGGGCAGCTCAAGGCCTCGAACAACGAGGTCCGCGTGCTCGCGGAGGCCGACGCGCGGCGCCTGGCCGACGCGCTGAAGCAGCGTGACTTCAAGGTCTCGAGCGTCGAAGAGAAGCCGTACACGCGGAAGCCGTACGCGCCCTTCATGACCTCGACGCTGCAGCAGGAGGCCGGCCGCAAGATGCGGTTCACCTCCGAGCGCACGATGCGGATCGCGCAGAAGCTGTACGAGAACGGCTACATCACCTATATGCGTACCGACTCCACGACGCTGTCGGAGTCGGCGATCTCGGCGGCGCGCAGCCAGGCCACGCAGCTGTACGGCAAGGAGTACGTCTCGCCGTCGCCGCGCCAGTACACGCGCAAGGTCAAGAACGCGCAGGAGGCCCACGAGGCGATCCGGCCGTCGGGCGAGGTCTTCCGCACGCCGGGCCAGGTCGCGGGCGAGCTGGACACCGACGAGTTCCGGCTCTACGAGATGATCTGGCAGCGCACGATCGCGTCGCAGATGGCGGACGCCAAGGGCACCACGATGTCCGTGCGGATCGTCGGCAACGCGACTTCGGGCGAGGAGTGCACCTTCGCCGCTTCGGGCCGCACGATCACCTTCGCGGGCTTCCTCAAGGCGTACGTCGAGGCGGTCGACACCGAGACCGGTGGCGAGGCCGACGACAAGCAAAGCCGCCTGCCGGTGCTGGAGAAGGACCAGGCGCTCACCGCGTCGGACCTGACCCCGGACGGCCACACGACCTCGCCGCCCGCGCGGTACTCGGAGCCGAGCCTGGTCAGCAAGCTGGAAGAGCTGGGCATCGGCCGCCCGTCGACGTACGCGTCGATCATCAAGACCATCCAGGACCGCGGGTACGTCTGGAAGAAGGGCTCCGCGCTCGTTCCGTCGTGGGTCGCGTTCGCCGTGATCGGCCTGATGGAACGGCACTTCGAGCGGCTCGTCGACTACGACTTCACCGCCGGCATGGAGGACGAGCTCGACCGCATCGCGGCCGGTGACGAGCAGCGCGCGCAGTGGCTGTCGAAGTTCTACTTCGGCGGCGACATGGGCGTCGACGGCTCGATCGGCCGCCTGGGCGGGCTGAAGAAGCTGGTCGAGGGCAGTGTCGAGGACATCGACGCGCGCGAGATCAACTCGATCCCGCTGTTCAGTGACGCCGACGGGCACACGGTCGTCGTCCGCGTCGGGCGCTACGGGCCGTACCTCGAGCGCGAGGTCAACGGCGAGTCGCAGCGCGCGAACCTGCCCGAGGACCTGCCGCCGGACGAGCTGTCGCAGGAGATCGCGGAGAAGCTGTTCGCGACCCCGCAGGAGGGCCGCACGCTGGGCACCGACCCGGTGAGCGGGCACGACATCGTCGCGAAGGAAGGCCGCTTCGGGCCGTACGTGACCGAGGTGCTGCCGGAGATCGAGATCCCCGAAGACGCCACGGCCGCGCAGAAGAAGGCGGCCAAGGCGAAGGCGCCGAAGCCGCGTACGGGCTCGCTGTTCAAGTCGATGGACATCGAGACCATCACGCTGGACGACGCGCTGAAGCTGCTTTCGCTGCCGCGCGTAGTCGGCAAGGACCCGGAGTCCGGTGACGAGATCACCGCGCAGAACGGGCGCTACGGGCCGTACCTGAAGAAGGGCACGGACTCGCGCTCGCTCTCGACCGAGGACCAGCTCTTCTCGATCACGCTCGAAGAGGCGCTGAAGATCTACTCGGAGCCGAAGCAGCGTGGGCGCTCCGCGACGGCGAAGCCGCCGCTCAAGGAGCTCGGCGAGGACCCGGTCTCGAAGAAGCCGATGGTCGTCAAGGACGGCCGCTTCGGCCCGTACGTGACCGACGGCGAGTACAACGCCACGCTGCGGAAGGGCGACGAGATCGAGTCGCTGACCGCGGAACGGGCATCCGAGCTGCTGGCCGAGAAGCGGGCCAAGGGTCCGGCGCCGAAGCGGAAGGCGCCGGCGCGCAAGCCGGCTTCGACGACGGCGAAGACGGTCAAGGCGGGCACGAGCAAGACCGCCAAGACCGCGGCCGCCAAGTCCACGACGACGAAGCGCAGCTCGACCGCAACGAAGGCCAAGTAAGACCGCTCGTGAAGGCCCCTGGTACGCCGGGGGCCTTCATGGCGTCCGGCCACACTTTCGAGTGACGTCTCGAACGGATGTTCGGGAAATTGTCGGTGGTCCCGGGTTTCATGGACGCGTGACCAAGACACCACGCACCGTGCGCACGGTGACCACCAAGATCCTCAAGCCGGTCCGGGCGGCGGCCGCCGGCAGTGCCACTGCCATGACCGTGATGGAGTCGCTGACCGGCTTCATCGGCACCGGCGGCGTCTGCGGCGTCGCCGTCGCGATGTCCGGCGAGCCGTGGACTTCGGCTTTCTTCGACGACCGAGAGAGCTTCGCCGTCGCCGGAGACGGCCTGGAGCTTTGCGGGCCATCTCCGGGTTCGACGGCGGAGCTGCTCCGGCTGGCGTTCACGCGGCTGCCGCCACGCCCGCCGGCGCCGGGTGCCGGCCTGTGGCTCGACGTGGACGAGCGCGGGGTGTTCGAGCCCGAGCAGGAGTGCCTGCTCTTCGATCTGGCGGAGGACTTGAGCCGGCCGCGGCTCGGCACCGTGCAGCTCGACGTCGTTCGCGACGGCTCGAGGCGGCCGTGGGAGATGCTCGCGCTGGTCGACGACGACCGTGGCCGGCACCTCGCGGCGCTGGGCCGGCGCCGGTTCTGGTGGGTGCCCGGGAGTGTCGGCCGGCTCGCGGAGTTCGTCGAAGGGCGGGTGTCGGAGCATGTGTGAGCCGCTCGCCGACCGTTCACCGATGGGGATCACCATCTCGAACATATGTGCGAGAAATTGTCGGTGCCAGGGTGTTCAATCTAGGGGTGAACACTTCAGTCGCCGTCTTCGACGTCATCGACGAGGTCATCGCCCCGCTGTCGGCCGAGGTGCCGGAGCGGCCCTCGGTGATGGAGTTCTACGACCCCGAGTTCGAGATCCCGCCGGTGCTGGCGGACACCGAACCGCTGCCGGGGCGGCGCTCCGCGCCGGCGTCGAGCCTTGCCGACGAGGTCGAGCAGTACACCCGGTTCGTCGCCGGGATGGCCGCGATCGGCCTCGCCCCGGGTGGCGAGGTCACGGCGGAAGCGGTCGGGCTGTACCGGGCGCTGCGCGGCGGGTTCATCCGCGGCGTGGTCACCGGCGTCTTCCCGGCCCGGCAGGAGCCGTGGGAGGTGCGGTTCTTCGGCGACGAGGACTACACCACGGTGCTGCACAAGCTGGGCAACCGGGCGCGGCTGCGGTCCGGCTTCCTGAGCGAGCTGCCGGGCTGGGTGTTCGACGGCCTGCCCGACCGGCCGCCGGGGCCCGGGCCGCACCTGCGCATCGAGACCGACGAGGGCGGCCTGATCCCGCGCCGGTGCGAGCGGGCGGTGGAGCAGATCCGGGAGTGCGCGGCCCGGCCGCGGCTTGGCACGGTGCTGGTCGACCTCGCGGTGCGCGAGGCGATCCTGGCCGAGTACCCGCACGGCGCGTTCGGGCTGGTGGACAACGACCTGGGCCGGTACCAGTTCAGCGCGGCGGTCGGCCGGACCGGGCGCTGGACGGTGACGTGGGGTCCGGCCTCGCGGAGCACGGCCGAGCAGTGGATCGTCGAGGCGGTGCAGAGCCATGCCTGAGCACGCGGCGGTGCGGACGACGGCCGGGGAAGGAGTGGACAGGGTGGTCGCGGCGGCCCCTCGGGACCTGACGGTGCGCGACGCGATCCTCGAGGCGGCCGAGCTGAACAGCGGCGTCCCGGAGCCGCGGCAGGCGGCCGGGCCGGGGGAGGAGCCCGATGAGAGTGAGAGGCGGCGGCATGGCTGAACGCACGGCGGCGCGCGAGCTGCTCGAGCTGGCCGCCGGCCCGGTGCTGGCGGCGATGCCGGACCGGGAGCCGGTCGACCGGCTCTACAACCCGGACGTCAGCGACCACGACATCCTGGTCCACGGCCCGGTGTCGGACGACCCGGCGGACCTGGTCGCCGAGGTCGAGCGGCACACGGCGTGGGCGGCCTGGATCGACGGCACCCCGTTCGGCGAGGACGGCGAGCTCAACGAGCTCGGCTTCGAGGTGGTGTCGCTGATGCTGCGCGGCTCGGTGCGGGCGGCGCTGTGCGGCGTGTTCGACGGCGAGCCGGAGACGGCGGACATCCGCTGCTACGCGGACGGCGAGCGGGCGTTCATGATGGGCTCGCTCCCCGGCCGCACGGCGATCCACCTGGCCGACTTCGAGGAGCTGCCGGAGATGCTGGTGGCGGAGCTGCCGGAGGTCCCGTTCGGAGCATCCCCGCGCGCGATCTGGGTATCGGTGGACAACGACGGCCTGGTCCACGACGGTCAAGACGACGACGTCTGGGCGATGCGCGAGCTCCTGGCCCGGCCCCGCTCGGGAACGGCGGTCCTGGACATGCTGGCGTTCGGAGGACTGTGCGCGGAGTTCCCCGACCACGGGTTCGTGTTGGTGGACACGGACCTGGGCAGGTTCGCCCTGGCGGCCTTGGACCGCGGCGACGGCCTCCGCCAGCTGGTCCTGAGCCCCTTCAGCCGCGGCATGCTCCGCGACTGGTGCCGGAAGATGATCGATTTGGGCCAAGAGGAGGTGCCCTAAGCGCAGCGGACGCGCGGTCGGAAGGTGCGGCGGCATGGGCTGGGGTGCGGTCGGTGGGCTGAGCGCGGTGCCGCGGGCCGGCCCGCGGCCCTGCCCGCCCCCGCTCCGGCCCTGACTTGCCCCGGCCCGACCCTGCGGACTGGGCCGCGGCTGGTCGGCTGAGTGCGGGCTGACCTGGTGCAGGCGGGGTGCGGCGGCCGGCCCAAGCGCGGGCCGGGCCGCGTCCCGCCGGAGTTCGCCGCCTCGGCCGAGCGTGGCCGGTCCGTCGGCGGTGAGCCTGGCTGGCGAGTCCGCACTGCCTGCTGAGCGCGGGCCGGCTTGCTGCGAGTCGACTTGGTGCGTTGCCAGCCGCCAGCGACTTCAGCGCGGCCCTGGACCGCCGCCGGCGGCCCCACCGCCGGCGCGATGCCGCGAGCCTCAGGCAAGCTCGCTGGCAGCCGCCGTTCGTCCCAACCCCGGCCGCTGCTCCAACCGGCCCGCCCACACCCCCAACCGGACCCCTCAACCTGCCTCCACCGAGCCGCGAACCCATGTCCAACTCGACCCGAAACCGGCAAACTGGTCACCACAGTCCACTGCCTGGCCACCCTCCCGCCGACGGCCGCTGTGATCGGACTCACTACGATCCGTCACCATTGGCGGTCGACCGGACCTCCGGCGGACTGGACACTGCAGGGGGTTCGGGCACGGGCTTGCGCTGCGTGACCGTCCCTCCAATTCAGACAGAGCCATTGGGCGGATGCGTTATCCGCCATCGTCGCTACCCTGGAAAGGCGAGGACATTCAGTAGTGAGGTGGTCACCATGAGCGCGAACGGTGAGGCTCCCTTCTTCAATGCCCCCGAGCTCACTCAGCGCGACGGCACTCTGTCCGCAGTACCCGGCGAAATGTTCGCCGACCCCGTCTCGGGACTGGTCACGGCCGACCCCGAGCCACGCACCGCGGTCGCGAATGGCCACGAGCCCGCCGCCATCCCGGTGGCCGGGCCGGTGCCGCACGACGAAGAGGCCGTGCGCCGGATGGTCGAGGAAACCCTCCGGGAGGAGGAGGCCAAGACCCCGGACGCCATCCCGCCCGCGGGCACCACGAGCACCGCCGGTGAACAAGCCGCGCCGCCGATGGGGTTGCTCCCGCGGCAGCGGAACCGGCGGCGCACCTGGCCGAACCGGCCGCCGCTGCAGCGGCCCGTGCGGCAGAGGCCGCCGGTGGACGACGACTTCGACGAAGACCTCGAGGTCGTGCCCGTCAAGCGGCGGCGGCTGCCGTCGATGGCGATGCCGGCGTTCAACCGGCCGTCGTCGAGTGCGGCCGGGGTCATGCTCGCCGTGGCGTTGCTGATCGTGTTCGGTTTCGTCGCCATCGAGATGGTGTCGAGCCTGGTCAGCAGCGTGTCCGCACTGTTCGACTAGCGTTCGCTCGCTGGTCCCCGTCCCGCCGGGACCTCGGGGCCGTCCGCGCGGCAAGGGCCGATCGGGCTACCCTGACTTCACGGTCGGGCGACCTCACCACGGCGCCCGGCATCGCGGTGACTAGTGGGGTGGGCGTATCAGCGAGGGCGTGCGATCGGTACCCGGGGCCGGCCCGGGTGGGTCGTCGGGCGCCGAGGCGTCCACGATCAACCGGGTCCGGCGGGTACTGGCGATCAAACCGTTCCGGCGCCTCTGGGGCGTCACGTACCTGTGCAGCGTGGCCGACTGGCTGAACATCCTCGCCCTGACCGGCCTGGCCACGAAGCTGACGAACAACTACTTCGCGCAGAACTTCGCCTTCGTCGGCGTCGTCCTGACGGGCCTGGCGCCGGGGCTGCTGTTCGCCCCGGTCGGCGGCTTGCTCGCGGACCGGTTCGACCGCCGCAAGGTCATGGTGGTCGCGGACCTGCTGCGCTGCGGCTTCCTATTGTCGATCGCCTTCGTCAGCGCGCCGTGGTGGCTGCTCGTCGGCAACTTCCTCGTCGGCAGCGCGGCGAGCATGTGGATCCCCTCGAAAGAGGCCGCGGTCCCGAACCTGCTCCGCCGCCCCGACCAGGTTGAGACGGCCAACCAGCTCGGCATGGTGATGACCTACGGCCTCGCCGTCATCACCGCGGCCGGCGCGAACGCGATCATCACCGGCGTCAACACGACCTTCCACCTCTTCCCCGGGGAGAGCGCGAGCCTCAGCATCGCGAAGCTGGTCGTCATCATCACCGGCCTGCTCTACCTGGCCAGCGCGATCCTCATCGCCACCCGCATCCCCGAACTTTCCCTGCGCAACGTCCACGCGCTGCCGGAGCAGAAGGTCAAGCCGGCCGACGAGGAGAAGCTCGGCGTCGGCACGATGATCGCCGACGGCTTCCGGTTCATCCGCAGCACGCCGCTCGTGCGCGGCCTGCTGGTCGGCGCGTTCGGCGCGTTCGCCGCGGGCGGCGCGGTGATCGGCTCCGCCAAGCCGTACTCCTCGAGCCTGCTGGCCGGTGACTCGGCGTTCAGCCTCCTGGTGCTGGCGGTCTTCCTCGGCCTGGCCTCCGGGATGGCGCTCGCGCCCAAGCTCTCCCGACGGCTCCCGCACGACCGGTTGTTCGGCGTCTCCATCATCGCGGCCGGGCTCTCGCTCGCGCTGGTGGCGTTGTCGCCGCACCTGTCGATCTCGCTCATCACCGTGGTGCTGGTCGGCTTCTGGGCCGGGACGGCCTTCCTCACCGGTGTCACGATCATCGGCTCCCGCGTCGAGGACGCCATCCGCGGCCGGATCAACGCGATCTACCAGCTGATGATGAAGCTGGTCCTGTTCGGCACGACGGTCACGGTCCCGGTCCTGGTCGGCGTGGTCGCGCCGCACACCATCAACGTCTGGGGCAGCCCGGTCACGATCGACGGCACCCGGCCGATCATGCTCGCCGGCGCCGCGATCGCGCTGGTCGCGGGCCTCTTCGCCTACCGGCAGATGGACGACAAGCGCACCGAGCCGATCCTCTCCGACCTGCGCAACGCGCTGCGCCGCACGCCGCGGCGCGTCAACGGCTTCCTCATCGCCGTCGAGGGCACCACCGCGATCAACACGGCGATCCAGGCCGTCAACCTCGCCGACTGGATGCGCGGCGGCACCCGGCCCGTGGTGGTCGCCGCCGACCCCGCACTCGACGACCAGCGGCTCACCGCCCTCGTCTCCGGCGCTTCGCTGACCGGGGCGCGGGCCCAGGCGCTGGCCGCCGCCGCGGTGCGGGCCGACATCGTCGAACGGCACGTCCAGCCGGCGCTCGACGCCGGTTCGGTCGTCGTGATGGAGCGGTTCGTCGACTCGCCGCTGGCGCACCTGTCGGCCGTCGCCGGGCTCGACAGCGACGAGCTCGAAGGCCTCGCCGACTGGGCGACCGGGCGGCTGCGCCCGGACCTGACCGTCCTGCTCGACTCCGCCCCGCACGGCGCGCCGCGCGACCGGTCCACCACGATGAACGACCAATGGCGCGTCCAGCACCTGCTCACCGAGATGGCCGCGGCCGATCCCGACCGGTACGTCGTGATCGACGCTGACGGCACCGACGCGGAGGTCGCCGCGCGCATCCGCACCGCGCTGCGCGCCGTGTTCGTCGGCCGCCTGTCCGCCCTCGCGCCGGCGACGGACGGGCCGGCCATCGCGGTCCCGGCGACCACCGGCGCGCCGGCGACGGACCAGCCGTCGACCCTGCCGCTGGACCTCGGCGACCCCGTCCCGGAAGAGCCTCGCGTGGAGGCGAAGTGACGACGATCGAGCGCATCGGCGTCTGGAACCAGCTGGTCGGCCAGGAGCCCGCGGTCGAGACGCTGGCCTCGGCCGCGTCGGCCGCGGCCAAGATCGTCGCCGGCGAGCCCGCCCCGCCCGGCGCGATGACGCACGCCTGGCTGCTGACCGGCCCGCCCGGGTCCGGCCGCTCGGTGGCGGCGCGGACGTTCGCCGCGGCCCTGCAGTGCAGCACCGGCACCGGCTGCGACGCCTGTCCCGGCTGCCACACGGTGATGGCGGGCACCCACGCCGACGTCCGGCTCGTGGTGCCGGAAGGCCTGTCCATCTCGGTCGCCGAGATGCGCGCGCTGGTGCAAGCGGCCGCGCGCCGCCCGACCACCGGCCACTGGCAGGTCGTGATCATCGAGGACGCCGACCGGCTCACCGAAGGCGCGTCGAACGCGCTGCTGAAGGCCGTCGAGGAACCACCCGACCGCACGGTCTTCCTGCTCTGCGCGCCGTCGGACCACCCCGACGACGTCTCGGTGACGATCCGTTCGCGCTGCCGCCTGGTGACGCTGCGGACGCCGCCGCCGGAGGCGATCGCGGACGTCCTGATGCGCCGCGACCACGTCGACCCCGAGCGCGCGCAGTGGGCGGCTTCGGTGTGCGGCGGCCACGTCGGCCGCGCGCGCCGGCTCGCGACGGACGAGGCCGCGCGGCAGCGGCGAGCCACCGTTTTGCGGATCCCGCTGGGCCTCAGGCGCCCGAGCGACGTCTTCACGTGCGCCGACCAGCTGATCAGCGCGGCCGAGGCCGACGCGGGTGAGGCGAGCAAGGGCCGCGACGAGGACGAGCGCAACGAGCTGCGGACGGCGATGGGCGGCGACGGCGTCGGCAAGGGCGTCGCCGGCGCCAAGCGAGCCGCCGAAGCGGCAGTCAAGCAGCTGGAGAAGAAGCAGAAGTCCCGCGCGACCCGCACCCAGCGCGACACGCTCGACCTCGCCCTGATCGACCTGGCCGCCTTCTACCGCGACGTCCTGGTGACGGCGACCCGCTCCGGCGCGACGCTCAACCACCCCGACCACGCCGACCAGATCCGCGAGGCGGCGCAGGCGTGGACGCCGGAGTCGACGCTGCGCCGGCTCGAAGCGGTGCTGGAATGCCGTGAGGCGATCGACTTGAACGTCAAGCCGCGCATCGCCGTCGAAGCGATGGTCACGACTCTTCGCCAAGGCTGAGGTCCGCCCGAAAGGACATTGTCGCGGGCCTGCCCCCGGGTGACGCTGGTTGCCGTCACGTCGGCCGCACGGGGAGGACCGGAGCATGTCCGAGCGCAGCGGTGTCATCGGCGTCAAGGTCGAGAACCAGGTCCTCTGGGTCGGTCGCGAGGCCTACCCGGTCCGCAACATCGCGCGAGCGCGGGTCGTACGGCTGACGATCCGGCGGGCGGCCGCGTTCGGCCGGTTCCTCGGCTTCGCGCTGCTGTGGCTGGTGCTCGGCATGGGCGCGACCCTGGGTTTGCGCGCCGCGCGGAGCCAAGGCGCGCACGTGGACAAGAGCCTCGGCCAGGTCGTGGTGATCGCGACGGCGGTGCTGATCGGGATCAGCGCGGTCCGGCTGGTCTACCTGCTGCTGCGCCCGGCGCTGTTCGCGCTGGTCATCGAAACGGCCGGAAATCCGTACACCGCGCTGGCGACCACCGAACGACACATCCTCGACGAGATCGTGCACGCGATCATGGCGGCTGTCGACGATCCGCGGGTGGTCTTCCACAAGACCGTGAACTACACCCGCTACGGCGACAACATCGGCGGGGACAAGTTCGAAGTCGGTGGACACGGCATCGGCAAGATCGTGCACTGAGCGGGAAGGACCGGCTGATGAGTGGTACCCACTACTACGGCGACCAGGTTGGCGGCGACAAGTTCGAAGTGCACGACCAGGGCATCGGCAAGATCGTCCACCAGGGCCCCGTCGACCAGCAGGCGGCGTTCAGGGAGCTGCTCGCCGCCGTTCAGGTGTTGCGGCCCCAGGTGGCTGGTACCGACCGCCAGGTCATCGACGAGTCGCTGGCCACCCTCCAGGCGCCGCGGCCGGAACCGGCCCGGCTGCGGCGCGCGCTCGGCGCCGTCTCCGGTGTCGCGATGATGGTCGGCCAGGTCGGCGCCCCGGTCGTCGAAGCCGTGCGCAAGGTCATGGCCGCCCTCGGCAGCTGAAGACGAAGAAGCCCGCCAGGCGCGCCTGGCGGGCTCCTTCACACCCCTCGGGTCACTCGCGCGGACGCGGTGACGGCTTGAACGGCTTCTCCTCGACCGCGACCGCCAGCGGACGCCGGCGCGTGCCCGGCATCGCGGCCACCATCACCACGCCGAGCAGCAGCATCGCCGTGCCCGACCAGAACAGCGGCACGGTGTCGTACGCGCCGCCGGTGTAGGCGAGGTTCTTTACCGGCCCCTTCGGTGCCTGACCGCCCGCGGGCGGCGTCGACGTCGACCCGCAGACCACGCCGCCGGTCGGCGCGTAGGCCCGCGCGACCTGCTCACCCAGCGACAGCTGGGCCAGCGACGACGGCAGGTTCTTCGCCTGGTCGGCCGGCAGCAGGTTCTTCAGGTTGACCGTCGGCAGCAGCTGCAGGTCGAACAACCGCGCCGACGCGCCCAGCTGGAAGCCCTTGAACGGCGTCGTCATGTTCGCCGACTTCTGGTCCAGCCCCGCGATGCTCAGCCGCAGGACGCCCAGGTCCAGCACCGTGCCCGCGGTGTTGCCGACCTGCTGGATGCCGTTGGTCAGCGTCGAGACGAGCCCACCGACCACCGGGATGTCGTTCAGCTGCCCGAACTGGTCGCTCAGGCCCTTCAGCGGCAGCCCGATCGGGATGTCCTTCGTCGGGTGCGCCGCGTCCAGCGTGTACAGCGTCTTGCCGCCGGCCTCGATGGTCAGCACCGGCGCGGTGTAGTCCACTTTGGACGTCTTCGCGTCGCCGGTGGAGGTCACCTTCAGCGTCGGCTGGCTGGCCACCTTGAGGCTCAGCGCCAGCGGCGTCCCCTTGAGGATCTCGATGTCCGCGGCCTGCAGCGTCGACGTCGACTGCACGGCCTTGTTCTTCGAGCCCGGTATGTCGACCAGCTTCACCTGCGACCGCGACGACAGCGTGTTCGGCAGGCTCAGCAGCGAGCCGGTGCCGTTCGCGGGCGTCTGCCCGCCACCCTGCAGCAGGCCACCGAGGCTCTGCAGGCCCTTCGTCAGGTCGAACCCGCTCGCCAGCGAGTTCGGGTCGAGCTTCGGCTTCAGCGCGTCCAGACCGAGGTTCGGCATCGACGGGACGACGTTCAGCAGCGACAGGCTCGCCACCGACGTGCTCGCGTCCGCGATGGTGTCGACGCACGGCCCGAGCGTCGGGCTCCACCGCGCGTGCGCGCTCCCGTTCAGCAGCCCGACGTTCAGCAGCGGGTTCGACGGCGCGTTGAGCCCCCCGCTGATCGGCTGCGGGTTGTCCGGCAACGCGGTCTGCACGACGCTGCCCGGCGTCTGCGGCGCGTTCCCGCCCACCGACAGCCCGAACGGCGACGCCTGCGCGATCGCCTTCTCGTAGCTCAGGTAGGCGTCGGAGTTCGCCGACGCGCTCGAGAGGCCCATCCCGGCCTCGAGCGCCGACTGCTTCGGCAGCGTCTCCCCGAACCCGGGCAGGATCGTGCTCGTCGGCACGGCGTTGGGCAGCAGCCGGATGATCCCGAGCGCGGTCCCGGCGTCCCCGACGGCCTGCCCCAGCGGCTGCGGCCCGATCGGCGCCGAGATCGGCGCCTGCCCCGGGTTCGCCGGCTGCGGGATCGGCGTCGTCGGATAGGTCGGATCGGCGTTCGCCGGCGCCGCGCTGAACAGGAGCAACGCCGCAGCCGCCGGCAGGGCCACCGAACGGGGCAGTCTTCGCCGCATGTGCCAGAGCCTCCAGATAGGTCGACCGGGGAGTGAGACCGACGTCATAGGGCCCTAACGACGGTCCCCCCGGAAAGTGACGCGCACAGCCTCCGCTACACTTGCCATCGTCGCCAGCGCGAGCCGGAGACATGCCGCCTTAGCTCAGTCGGCCAGAGCGATTCACTCGTAATGAATAGGTCGGGGGTTCGATTCCCCCAGGCGGCTCAGCCAATGCTCGGCCCCTGCCCCTTGAGGGCAGGGGCCGTTTTTTGGCTTCGCGTATCTTGCGGGGCTCCGCCCCGCGCCCCGCCCGGCGGGCTCCGCCCCCGGCCCCCCGCGTGGCCGGGTTGGCAGGTTCTTGGCCGTTTTTCTTTTCCAGAACCACCCTTACGGGTCAAAGTTGGGATGGCGAAGGCCCCCAGCTTGTGGCTGGGGGCCTTCGGGATGACAGGGGTTACTTCGGGGGCGTCACCTTCACCACGGTGGCCTTCGCGTCGCCTCGGGGGGTTCGGTAGGTGATCTCGTCGCCCGCCTTGCGGCCTACCAGGGCCAGGCCCAGGGGGCTGTCCGAGGTGATCGCGTCCGCGTCTTCGCCCGGGACCGTCACCACCTGGAACGTCTCTTCGTCGCCGTCCGAGAAGCGGAGGGTCACCACCGTGCCGTCGGGGAGCTGGGAGTTGCCGTAGCCGCCGTGCTCCATCTTCGCGGCCAGGTCCGCGATCTGGCGGTCGAGCCGGGCCGCCGCTTCCGCGCGGTCGATCACGTCCGCCTGGTCCGCCGCGTCACCGGTGCGCTCCTGCTCGCCGGGTTGCGGCGCGAGGGCTTCCCGCTGCGCGCGCAGGTTCGCGATTTCCTTCTCCAGCTGGCTGCGCGCTGCCGAGCTGAGCCCCTTGTCCCCTGAGATCACCATGCCGGGCATTGTCCGCTGCGCAGACCGGGGTGGCCAATCCGGTTTTTCACCCGAAGGTCATCCGCGGGACGTCTGCCCTAGGATTCGGGGCTGCCGTCCAGTCCGAAGGTAACGAGAATCACCGTGAGCGCAGTCCCCGGTCGCAGCGACCGGCTCTCCCCGAACCAGCTGGCCAAGCAGGAGCAGATCGTCGAGGCCGCGCGGATCGTCCTCGCCCGCGACGGGCTCGCCGGGTGCACCGTGCGGGCCATCGCCGACGCCGGCCCGCTCACCAAGAGCGCGATCCACTACTACTTCGCCGACATCGACGTCCTCATCGACCGCGCCATGGCCGCGCACATCACCGCCTTCGCCGCGGGACTGCGCGAGGTCGCCGCGAAGCACAGCGACCCGCGTAAGCGCCTCTTCGCCGTCCTCGAGGAGTACCTGAGCGTGTTCGCCGCCAACCCCAACGCGGCGTTCCTCTGGTTCGAGTACTGGATCGCCGCCGGCCGCGCGCAGCACCCGCAGGCCATCGACGCCATGCTCACGTCGCTCACCGAGCTCATGGCCGAGCTGCTCGCCCCGCTGGACGTCGACGACCCGCGGGCGCGGGCCCGCGCGCTCCTGTCGTACCTGCTCGGCACGGTCGTCCAGCAGCGGGTGCGCCCGCGGCCGTTCGCCGCGCTGCGCGGCGACATCGAGGCGCTCTGCTTCGCCAACTACGGCTAGCAACGCCCTTTAGATCCGTAGACGTACGGATTGCGCACTACGTCCGGCTCCGGCCACGCTCGGGAAACCCCCGAGAGCAGGAGACGCTATGCGCCCACGAACGTGCCTGGCGGCGGCCGCGGCCGCCCTCTTGATGCTCACCACCGGCGGTCAGGCCGGTGCCGCCCAGCCCACCGGACCCCAGGTCTACGAGGTGACCGGCACCGGCACGGCCCAGCAGCGCACCGAGGTCGCGAGGACCGGCGCCGACATCCTCGACGTCGAAGGCGCGACGACGACCGTCATCGCCAACCCGGGCGAAGCCGCCCAGCTGCGCGCGCTCGGCTTCGGCGTCAAGGCGCTCGGCGCGGTCAACCGGCCGCAGAGCTCGGCGACCGTCGAGGACTTCCCGGCCGGCTACACCGGCTACCACACCTACGCCGAAACCCAGACCGAGCTGCAGAAAGCCGTCGCGAACTACCCGTCGCTGACGAAGCTGGGCAGCGCCGGGACTTCGTACGAAGGCCGCGCGCTGTCGCTGATCAAGATCTCCGACAACGCCGCGACGGACGAGAACGAGCCCGAGGTGCTCTTCACCTGCAACCAGCACGCGCGCGAGCACCTCACCACCGAGATGTGCCTGCACATCGTCCAGCGGCTGACCAGCGGGTACGCGACGGATCCGGCGATCAAGCGACTCGTCGACAGCACGGAGATCTGGGTCATCCCGAGCGTCAACCCGGACGGCTCCGAGTACGACATCTCCGGCGGCACGTTCCACAGCTGGCGCAAGAACCGCCAGGGCCCCGGCACCGACACCAACCGCAACTGGGGCTACAAGTGGGGCTGCTGCGGCGGTTCCTCGGGCTCGACGTCCAGCGAGACCTACCGCGGCACGGCGGCGTTCTCCGCGCCCGAGACCCGGGCCGTCTCGAACTGGGTGAACTCGCGGGTCGTCGGCGGCGTCCAGCAGATCAAGACGCACATCGACTTCCACACCTACTCCGAGCTGGTGCTCTGGCCATTCGGCTACACCTACGCCGACACCGCGCCGGGCCTGACCGCGGCCGAGGCGCAGAAGTTCCAGACGCTCGGCAAGCAGATGGCGGCGACCAACGGCTACACGCCGGAGCAGTCCAGCGACCTCTACATCACCGACGGCAGCGTCAACGACTGGATGTGGGCGACGCACAAGATCTGGAGCTTCACCTTCGAGATGTACCCGAAGGGCAGCAGCCCCGGCTTCTACCCGCGGGACACCCAGATCGTGCCGCAGACCACCCGCAACGACCAGGCCGTCGACATCCTGATCAACGCGGCGATCACGGGCTGAGGCGGGTGGGGCGGTTTAGGGTCTGGGCATGCCTCAGTTCTCGTTCGAAGGGCGCAGCCCGCAGGTCCACCCGGACGCCTTCATCGCCCCCACCGCCACCCTCATCGGCGACGTCGTCGTCGAGAAGGACGCCTCGGTCTGGTACGGCGCCGTGCTGCGCGCCGACTTCGGCAAGATCATCGTCCGCGAGGGCGCCAACATCCAGGACAACTCGGTCGTGCACGTCAACATCGGCAAGGTGTGCGAGATCGGCAAGAACGCCACCGTCGGCCACCAGTGCCTGGTGCACGACTGCACCGTCGGCGAGCAGGCCCTGATCGGCAACGGCTCGACCGTCCTGGACGACGCCAAGATCGGCGCGCGGACCCTGGTCGCGGCCGGCGCCACGGTGACGCCGGGTACCGAGGTGCCGTCCGAGGTCGTCGCGATGGGCAGCCCGGCGAAGAAGTTCGTCCCGCTGACCGACTCCGCGCGGCTGTGGGTCGAGCACAACGCGCCCGTCTACCAGGACTTGGCGAAGCGTCACAAGGCCGGCATCGAGCCCCTGGATTGAAGTTGACCCTCCAGTAACTGGAGACTCTAGCTTCGGGGCATGGCTCCGAAGAAACTCACCCACCAGGTCACCCTCGAACTCAGCGCGGGCAACGCCCCGGTCGTCGACCTCGGCAAGATGCTGGGGCAGACCGGGGTCAACCTCGTCGAGATCAAGAAGGCCTACGACGCGGCGACGGCGGCCCAGCGCGGCGACATCGTGCCGGTGGTCGTCTCGGTGTTCGAGGACCGCTCGTTCGCGCTGCGGCTCAAGACGCCCCCGACGTCGTTCCTAATCAAGAAAGCGCTGGGGGACAAGGGTTCTTCGCGGCCCGGGCACGAGGTCGCGGGGAAGATCACCACGGACCAGCTGCGTGAGATCGCCGAGCGCAAGCTGCCGGACCTCAACACCTCGGACGTCGAGATGGCGATGCGCACGATCGCGGGCACGGCCCGGTCCATGGGCGTCGTGGTCGTCGACTGAGGTGCGCAAGCACGCGGTCGTGCCGCCGTTCCGCGCGCTGGACCCCGAGCTCGGGGTGGCGGAACGGTTGCTGCGCAAGGGAAACCCGCAGCTGTGCGGGATCGTCGCACAGCTGCCTGACGAACCCGCGGCCGCGCGCCGCCTCAACGCCGTGCTGGCGGAGGCCGGGGCGCGGCCGCGGCTCGTCGACACGGGCGCGGCCTGGCGGATCGTCTACGTGACGCCGCGAGCCGGCGAAAGCGAGCTGGCGGCCGGTGCCGCGGGGCTTGCCGAACTCGTCACGGTCGGCGGCTGGCGGCGGGTCAAGCGGTGCGCGACCTGCGGCCGGCCGTTCTGCGACCGCACTTCGGGGTGCACCCGCAAGTGGTGCGCCGAACACCGCCGAGGCTCGAGCGCGGTGGACTAGGCTCTTACGCGCAGCAGCGACTGGCGCCATCGAGGTGGAGCACCACCGGGAAGCGAACCACGAGGCCGGCACCGCGCGCCTGGGTGAAGGCCACTCCAGAGCCGGAGTACGCCATGACACACCAGCCGAAACTGAACGCACTCGCCGCCGCCGACCCCGCCATCGCCGGGCTCGTCGAGGACGAAGCGAAGCGCCAGCACGACAAGATCCGCCTGATCGCGTCGGAGAACTACGTCTCGCAGGCCGTGCTCGAGGCGACCGGCACCGTGCTCACCAACAAGTACTCCGAGGGGTACGCGGGCAAGCGCTACTACGAGGGCCAGCAGTTCATCGACCAGATCGAGCAGCTGGCCATCGAGCGCGCGAAGGCCGTGTTCGGCGCCGACCACGCGAACGTCCAGCCGTACTCCGGGTCTCCGGCGAACCTGGCCGTCTACCTGGCCTTCGCGCAGCCGGGCGACACCGTGCTCGGGATGGCGCTGCCGGACGGCGGCCACCTCACGCACGGCTGGAGCGTCTCCGCGACGGGCAAGTGGTTCAACCCCGTGCGCTACGGCGTCGCGAAGGAGACCGGCCGCGTCGACCTCGACCAGGTACGCGACCTCGCGCGCCAGCACCGGCCGAAGCTGATCTTCGCCGGCGGCACGGCGATCCCGCGCACGATCGACTTCCCGGCGTTCGCGGAGATCGCGCGCGAGGTCGACGCGGTGCTCGTCGCCGACATCGCGCACATCGCCGGGCTGATCGCGGGCGGCGCGCACCCGTCGCCGGTCGGGCACGCGCAGGTCATCACGACGACGACGCACAAGACGCTGCGCGGCCCGCGCGGCGCGATGATCCTGTCCGACGCCGACCACGCGAAGGCCGTCGACAAGGCGGTGTTCCCGGGCCTGCAGGGCGGCCCGCACAACCACACGACCGCGGCGATCGCGGTCGCGCTCGGGGAGGCGCAGCAGCCGTCGTTCAGCGACTACGCGCACACGGTCGTCGCGAACGCCCGCTCGCTGGCCGACGCGTTGCTCGCCTGCGGTTACGACCTCGTGTCCGGCGGCACCGACAACCACCTGCTGCTCATCGACCTGACGAACAAGGGCGTGGCGGGCAAGCCGGCCGCGCAGGCCTTGGACCGCGCGGGCATCGAGCTGAACTACAACACCGTGCCGTTCGACCCGCGCAAGCCGTTCGACCCGTCCGGCATCCGCCTCGGCACGTCCGCGATCACGACCCGCGGGCTGCGGCCGGAGCACCAGGTCGAGGTGGCGGCGTGGATCGACCGCACGATCACCGCGGCGGCCGCGTCCGACGAGGCCGCGCTGGACACCATCGCCGCGGAGATCCGCGAGTTCCTGGCGCCGTTCCCGATCCCGGGCTACTCGGCCTGATCTTCGTTCGCTGAAGGCCATCTCCGCAGGTCGGAGGTGGCCTTCCGCGCGTCCGGGGCCTGGAGACGCGGCTCACAGAAAATTTGATTGCACGATGCAAGCTCTCTGGGAATACTTGGCTGAGACAAGTAGTTGACGGGTACAAGCAACTACCACGAAGGCTGAGGGAGACCCACCATGAGCGACACCACCACGGCGGAAGGAGCAGCCGCTACGAACGGCAAACTGTCCCACCGCCAGATCCTGACCGTCCTGTCCGGGCTGATGCTCGGCATGTTCCTCGCCGCGCTCGACCAGACCATCGTGTCCAGCTCGATGCGCACCATCGCCGACGAGCTCCACGGCCTGTCCCTGCAGGCCTGGGCCACCACCGCGTACCTCATCACCGCGACGCTCTCGACGCCGCTCTACGGCAAGCTGTCCGACCTCTACGGCCGCAAGCCCATGTACCTGACGGCGATTTCGCTGTTCCTGGTCGGTTCGCTGGCCAGTGGCATGGCGACGTCGATGTACGAGCTCGCCGCGTTCCGCGCCTTCCAGGGCCTCGGCGCCGGTGGCCTGATGTCCCTGGCGCTGGCGATCATCACCGACATCACCGCGCCGCGTGAGCGCAGCAAGTACCAGGGTTACTTCATGGCGGTGTTCGGCATCTCGAGCGTCGCCGGGCCGGTCGTCGGCGGGTTCTTCGCCGGCATCGACACCTTCGCCGGCATCACCGGCTGGCGCTGGGTCTTCCTGGTCAACGTCCCGATCGCGCTCGCCGCGCTGGTCGTCGTCACCAAGGTGCTGAACCTCCCGCACACCCGCGTGGACCAGAAGGTCGACTACTGGGGTGCCGTCGCGCTGGCCACCGGCCTGGTGCCGCTGCTGATCGTCGCCGAGCAGGGCCGCGAGTGGGGCTGGGGCTCCGCCGCTTCGATCGCCATGTACGTCGTCGGCGGGCTGGGCGTGGCCGCGTTCGTCTGGATCGAACGCCGGATGGGCGACGCCGCCCTGCTGCCGCTGCGCCTGTTCAAGCGGCCCGTGTTCCGGATGTCGACGCTCGTCACCGTCGTGCAGGGCGCCGGGATGTTCGGCGCGATGATGTCGCTGCCGCTCTACCTGCAGATCGTCAAGGGCGCGACGCCGACCCAGGCCGGCCTGCAGATGCTGCCGCTGACGCTGGGCATCATGTCCGCGAGCCTGACCAGCGGCCGGCTCATCTCGAAGACCGGGCGCTACAAGATGTTCGCGGTGGCCGGGATCGGCCTGATGGCGGCGGCGCTGTTCGCGCTGTCCACGATCACCGTCGACACTTCGCTGGCGCTGGTCATGGTCATCGCCTTCGTGATCGGCCTCGGCCTCGGCGCCTCGATGCAGACGCTGGTGCTGGCCGCGACCAACGACGTCCGCCCGCAGGACATCGGTGTCGCCACCTCGGCGGCGACGTTCTTCCGGCAGATCGGCGGCACGGCGGGCACCGCGGTGTTCCTGTCGATCCTGTTCGGCACGGTCGGCGACCGGATCGCGAACGCCATCCGCTCGGCGATGACCACGCCGGCCTACGTGACGGCGCTGGCGCAGCACCCGGAGTTCGCGCAGCAGATGAAGGGCGGGCTGGACGTCAACGACACGTCGTTCCTGTCCACGCTCGACCCGACGCTGGCCCGGCCGATCCTGCAGGGCTTCGCCGAGTCGATGAGCACGGTGTTCCTGGTCGGCGGGATCGTGCTGACCGTCGGGTTCGTCCTGGTGTGGTTCCTCAAGGAGAAGCCGCTCTCGGACAAGTCGGCGATGGAGCAGCGCGCGGAGGCCGAGTCGGACGCCGCTCCGGCCCTCGCCTTGGCGCACTGACGGCGTGAAAAAGGCCCCCTCGGGAATCCCGAGGGGGCCTTTTTCACGCCGTCAGTGGCCGCCGTCGGCTTTTTCCTTCGCCAGGCGGTCGGTCTCGCGCTCGTACGAGCGGGCGATCTCGTTCTCGGCCTCGGTGCGGCCGACCCAGGACGAGCCTTCGACGCTCTTGCCGGGCTCGAGGTCCTTGTAGACCTCGAAGAAGTGCTGGATCTCCAGCCGGTGGAACTCGTTCATGTGGTGGATGTCGCGCAGGTGCTCGAGGCGCGGGTCGTTCGACGGGACCGCGATGACCTTGTCGTCCGGGCCCTTCTCGTCGGTCATCCGGAACATGCCGATCGCGCGGCAGCGGATCAGGCAGCCCGGGAAGGTGGGCTCCTGGACGAGCACCATCACGTCCAGCGGGTCGCCGTCCTGGCCGAGGGTGTCGTCGATGAAGCCGTAGTCGGCCGGGTACTGCGTGGCCGTGAACAGGGTCCGGTCCAGCTTGATGCGGCCGGTCTTGTGGTCGACCTCGTACTTGTTGCGCTCCCCTTTGGGGATTTCGATCGTGACGTCGAACTCCACGCCTGTCCTCACTGCTTCTTCATAGGTCTCGGCATGCCACGCGTCGCGGGCGGCAACCTTCATGACTGTCTTGACGTCTCCTAGTGTGGACTACGCCCTGCGTCGGGGTCGCATCGATGTCGGCCCCGGGGCATGTGAGCTTGGCCCCTTCCGGGGCAGGTGAGAAGGAGTGGTGGGTGCCGGAAAACGACCAGCCGATGTGGCCGTCGTCGGACGAAGACGGCTCGTCGTCCGGTGCGCGGGAGACCACGCCGATGGCGCTGCCCGACCCGCCGGCGAGCGCTCCGGACGGGCCCGGCGTGCCGAAGGTCACAGGCAGTGAGCCGCCGAAGGGATCGTGGTTCGCGCCGAACGTCGCGCCTGAACCGGTCCCGGGCCTGAACGCGCCCGCGGAGGAGCCGCCGCCCTCGCCGCCCGCCGCGAAGCAGGACCTCGCCGACCGGCTCGGGTCCCGCGAACCGAAGCCGAAGCCGGAGTCCGACCCGAAGCCGGAGTCCGACCCGAAGCCGGAGTCCGACCCGAAGCCGGAGTCCAAGCCGGAGCCCGAGCCGGCGCCGGTCGCGGAGAGCACCCAGTTCATCGAGGTCAAGAAGGCCGAGAGCACCCAGTACATCGAGGCCGAGCCGAAGCCCGCGGACACCCAGAGCACCCAGCAGATGGCGCCGCAGAAGACGCCGGTGGTGCCGGTGGAGCGCAACGTCTGGCCCGCCGAGCAGCGGGACCGGCACGACGAGCCGCGGTCCGAGAAGGCCGAAGCGCAGCCGTGGCGCGAGGAGCTCCAGCTCTGGCGCGAGGAGCAGCAGCGCCGCGAAGAGCAGCTGAAACGCGGGGAGGCCCAGCGTCGCCAGGAGCCCCCGCAGCAGCGGTCCGACGCGCCCTGGGCGCAGCGCCTCGACGAGCCGGAGAACCGCACCGCCGAGGCGCCGGAGCGCACCGCCGAGCCGGCCGAACGGCGGGCCGGGCTGCCGCCGGAGCCGCCGCGCGGGGTCGTCCCGTCGGCGTCCGCCGGGTCGCTGGCCCGGCCGATGCGGATCGAGCCGGACGGGCAGCGGTTCGACGCCGAGGCGACCGTCGGGATCGAGCGGCCCACCCAGTTCCCCGGGGCCTTCCAGCAGCAGCCCCAGCCCCGCACCGAGCCGCCCGCGGAGCCACCGCCCCCAGCCGAGCCCGCGGCCGCGCAGGAGCCGCCGAAGAAGCGCCGCAAGGGCAAGATCATCGCCATCGTCGCGGTCGTCGTGCTGCTGCTGGCCGGCGGCGGGGTCGCCGCCGCGATGCCGAAGGTGTCGAACCGGCTCGGCCTGCCGTGGGCGCCGAACGCGCCGAAGGGCGACAGCCCGGACCCGGCCGCCGCGACGCGGCAGTTGCGGGGACCGGACACGGCCGGGCAGGCGCCGAGCGCGAACGGCGTCAAGTCCGCGCTGGCCGGCCCGGCGGGGAACAGCGCGCTCGGCCAGCTCAACGGCAGCGTCGTCGACCCGGTGACCGGCACGACGCTGTGGGACCACAGCGCGTCGACTGCGGTGACCCCCGCGTCGACGACGAAGGTGCTCACGACGGCGGCCGCGCTGCTGGCGCTGGACCCGAACACGCGGCTGTCGACGAAGATCGTCCAGGGCGCCGACCCGGGCACGGTGATCCTGGTCGGCGGCGGCGACGTCACCCTGACCTCGCTGCCGCTGGGCACCGAGTCGCCGCTGTACCCGGGCGCCGCGCACGTCGACGACCTCGTCGCGCAGGTGAAGAAGGCCAACCCGAGCGTCAAGAAGGTGCAGGTCGACCTGAGCCTGTTCAAGGGCGCGACGACCGCGCCCGGCTGGGCCGCGGGCGACGCGCCGTCGACGTTCGCCACCCAGATCGGCTCGGTGATGGCCGACGCCGGGCGCCTGGACCCGAAGAACAACACCTCGCAGCGCGTGCCCAACGCGGGCAGCGCGCTGGCGTCGACGATCGCGTCGAAGCTCAGCGCGTCGCCGGGCGGCCAGGCGACCGCGCCGAAGGACGCGAAGGTCCTCGCCGAGGTCAAGTCGGCGCCGCTGACCGAGCTGGTCTCGGACACGATGGAGCTGTCCGACGACGTCCTCGCCGAGGCGCTCGCCCGGCAGGTCGCGCTGGCGACGGGCCAGGAGGCGACATTCGCCGGCGGTGCGGCGGCGACCATCAAGGTGCTCAAGGACCACGGCTTCGACACCACCGGCGTCAAGCTGTCCGACGGCAGCGGCATCTCGACGGAGAACAAGATCCCGGCGAAGCTGCTGACCCAGCTGATGGCGGCCGCGGCGGCACCGGAGGGCAAGAACCCGAACACCGGCAAGCTGCGCGCGATGCTGGCCGGCCTCCCGGTGGCGGGCGGTTCCGGCACGCTCGCGGACAAGCGGTTCGAGACACCGGCGTCGCAGGCCGGCCGCGGCTGGGTGCGGGCCAAGACGGGCACGCTGACCGGCGTCAACGCGCTCGCCGGGCTGGTCCTGGACCAGGACGGGCGGGTCCTGGTGTTCGCGTTCATGTCGAACGGCTCGGACCAGCAACCGGGCCGGGACGCGATCGACGCCCTCGCGACGAGCCTGCGCAAGTGCGGGTGCTCGTAGCCGCGGACGCGGTGGTCGCGGTGCGGCTGCGGCCTGCCGTTCCGGCGCCATAAGGCTGCGCGGGGCGCCGGATGCTGAGCCGTGTGACGCGCGGCCGGTCACCGTGCGCTCGTTGAGCTTCTACGAGTGTGGGTGCTCGTAGCGGGCGCGCTCGGTCCCGCTGGCCCGCGCGGTGCGGCTGCAGCGCACCGTGCCCTCGCGACGAGCCTGCGCAAGTGCGGGTGCTCGTAGCCGTGCCCCCCTCGGACGCCGAACCGTACGAAGATCGTGGCCGGAAACCCACACCGGGCAGGTAGCGTCGGAAGGGTGAGTCAGGAAACCGACACCCGGTCCATGGTCGACTGGGCGCTCGCCGCGCAGACGGGCGCCCTGCTCGTGCGCGGCGGCCCGCAGGTTCCGCGCGAAGAGGCCGAAGCGGCCGTCACCGATCTGCGTGAGCTGACCATCGAAGCCGAAGGGCACGTCCGGGAGCTGACGAACCTGGGCCTCGACCTGCCGCTGCTGCCCGGCGAGGTCGTCGACCGGCCCGGCTGGGTGCGCTCGGCGGCCGGCGGGCTCGACGCGCTCACCGGGCGCGCGCTGCCGCGGCAAGGCGGTCCGTTCGGGCCGATCCTCGCCGGCGGCGCCGGCGTGCAGACCGGGCTGGTGCTCGCCTTCCTGGCCAGCCGCGTGCTCGGCCAGTACGACCCGTTCGGCGGCCCGGACAAGGAAGGGCAGCTGCTGCTCGTCGCGCCGAACGTCGTCGCCGCCGAGCGCGCGATGGACGTCCCCGGCCGCGACTTCCGGCTCTGGGTCTGCCTGCACGAATGCACCCACCGCCTCCAGTTCACCGCGGTCCGCTGGCTGCGCGACTACTTCGCCGACGAGGTCGAACGGCTCGTCGCCGGGCTCGCGGGCGGCGGCTCCGACAGCCTCGCCGACCTCGTCGGACGGCTGCCCGAGGCGATCAAGCAGGGGCCGAAGCTGAACCTCGCCGAGCTGCTCCAAGGGCCGAAGGAACGCGCGGTCTTCGACCGGCTGCTGGCGCTCTCGACGCTGCTGGAAGGCCACGCCGACTTCGTGATGGACGCCGTCGGCCCGCAGGTCGTCCCGAGCGTCGACACGATCCGCGCGCGGTTCACCGCCCGGCGCAAGGGCGGCGGTGTCTTCGACCGGCTGCTGCGCGCGCTGCTCGGCGTCGACGCGAAGATCCGTCAGTACGAAGAAGGCGCGAAGTTCACGAAGCACGTCGTGGACGCCGTCGGCATGGAAGGCTTCAACGCCGTCTGGCGCTCGCCGAACACCCTGCCCTCGCGCGCCGAGATCGCCGACCCGGCCGCGTGGGTCCGGCGCCTGCACGGATGACCGGGCCGGCGGTCGCGGCCGTCCGCCGGGCCGTCCGCGCCTTCCTGGACGCGGCCGACGCGCCCGCCGAACTCTGCGTCGCGGTCTCCGGCGGCGCCGACTCCCTCGCGCTGTGCGAGGCCACGGCGTACGTCGGGCACCACCGCGGCCACCGCGTCCGCGCGCTGGTCGTCGACCACGGCCTGCAGGAGGGCTCGGCGAAGATCGCGCTCGACGCGGCCGCGGCGGCGAAGTCGCTGGGCGCCGACGAAGCCGAGGTGCGCCGGGCCGACGTCACCGGCCCCGGCGGTCCGGAAGCCGCCGCGCGCAAGGCCCGCTACCGCGCGCTGGCCGGCCACGACCTCGTCCTGCTCGGCCACACCCTCGACGACCAGGCCGAAACCGTCCTGCTCGGGCTCGGCCGCGGCTCCGGCCCGCGCAGCCTGGCCGGGATGCGCCCGCACGACCCGCCGTGGGGCCGCCCGCTGCTCGCCGTCCCGCGGGCCACCACCCGGGCCGCCTGCGCCGAGCTCGGCGTCGAGCCCTGGGAGGACCCGCACAACGCCGAACCGCGCTTCACCCGCGTCCGGTTGCGCGCCGAAGTCCTGCCGTTGCTGGAAGACGTCCTCAACGGCGGGGTCGCCGGCGCACTCGCCCGCACGGCCGCGCAGCTGCGTGAGGACAGTGAGGCGCTGGACACAGTGGCGGACATGATCTTCACCCGCGCGGGCGGAGCCGAAGGGCTGGACGCAGGCGTCCTCGGGGCCGAGCCCGCGGCGTTGCGGCGGCGGGTTATCCGCAGGTGGTTGCTGCAATCGGGTGTGCGCGAGCTCACCGACGCGCACCTGCGGGCGGTCGACGACCTGGTCGCCCGGTGGCGTGGTCAGGGCGGTGTCTGGTTGCCCGGCAACTTGGAGGCTCGGCGGGCGCGTGGCAGGCTCAGCGTCGTCTCCCAACCCACCACCCGAGGGGAATGACCCGTGTACGAGGGCGAAATCGCCTCCGTGCTCGTCACCGAGCAGCAGATCCAGGACAAGATCGCGGAGCTGTCGGCGCAGATCGCCGCCGACTACCCGCCCAACGGGCAGGGCGAACTCCTGCTGGTGGGCGTCCTGAAGGGCGCGGTCATGTTCATGACCGACTTCGCCCGCGCGCTGCCGCTGCCGACGCAGCTGGAATTCATGGCCGTCTCCTCGTACGGCTCGGCGACGTCGTCGTCCGGCGTCGTGCGGATCCTCAAGGACCTCGACCGCGACATCGCGGGCCGGGACGTGCTGATCGTCGAGGACATCGTCGACTCCGGCCTGACGCTGTCGTGGCTGCTGAAGAACCTCGCGAGCCGCAACCCCGCGTCGCTCGAGGTCGTTTCGCTGCTGCGCAAGCCGGAAGCGGTCAAGGTGGACGTCCCGGTGAAGTACATCGGCTTCGACATCCCGAACGAGTTCGTCGTCGGCTACGGCCTCGACTACGCCGAGCGCTACCGGGACCTGCCGTACATCGGGACGCTGGACCCGAAGGTCTACACGTCGTAGTCCACCGGCGGAGTTCACCGACCGTTCACCGCAACTACCGAATTTGCGGAACCCCACGGCCCGAGATCGCGTCATACGCTCTGATCACGTGCGTTAACCTATGCGAAGACCATTCGTGCCCGCGGTGACCGGGTCGGGGGAACGGGAGAGAGCTCAGATGGGGAACAGCAGCGCTGCCGACGCGAACGCCTTCAAGGCCGCGGCCGCGGCGGGTCAGGTCGGGATCGACCCCGACGCCGCGCAGACCGTGCTGAACAAGATCCGCACCGGCAAGGACGCGGTCGAGGCCCTGCTCAGCGGCGCGGGCACGCTCGCGCAGCCGCCGAAGCTCGGGGACAACCCGGTCGGCAACGCGATGGCGGCCAAGTTCGTCCAGCGCGCGGACGGGGGGAACGACTCCTACGCCGCCGCGCTGCAGAACCTGCTCGACCAGTACACCGCCGCCGAGGAGGGCATCGTCACGGCGATGTCCCGGTACCACGAGATCGACCAGGCCGCGGCCGACCCGTTCCGCAACGCCTGAGCCCAGAGGGGGATTTCGAAATCATGGCTCCGAACCACAGCAACCAGCCTGCGGCGGCGACGACGACCGACCCGGGCTCGCTCGTCCCGCTCGGCGACAACGGGGCGGCGCAGAACATCGTCGACAACGCCCGCGGCAGCGCCGGCGGCTTCGACATGGGCAGCGACCGCGCGATCGCCAACCCGCCGAACTGGAACGCGCAGGCCAGCCAGCAGCTCTACAACGGCGCGGTCAACAACAACGACCCCGGCACGGCCGAGGCGACCGGGCACGCCTGGGCGCACCACGGTTCCGAGCTGAAGCAGGCGTCGGACCACCTGTACAACGCGATCTCCGAGCTGGGCAACGCCTGGGTCGGCCGCGGTGCCGCGGGTGCGCAGGGCGCGCTGGTGGCCATCGCCAACTCGGGCTCGCAGGCCTCCGACGCCGCGCACACGATGTCCGACCGGCTCGCCCGGCAGGCCGCGGCGGCCGCCGAGGTCAAGAAGATGCCGGCCCCCAAGGACTACGACCCGAAGCAGGCCATGGCGGCCGCGCTGGCGGGCGGCCCGGCGGCGCTGATCGCCGACCAGAAGGCGCAGGCCGACGCGGCCAACGACGTCAAGGCGCAGCAGGTCGCGTTCTTCAACGCCTACACCAAGTCGATGAGCGAGGTCGACAGCTCGACCCCGAGCTTCGGCCCGGAGTCGCTCGGCATGAAGCCGACCGGTTCGCACAACTCGGTGTCGTTCGGCGGGATCAGCACCGTCGGCAGCACCGGCCCGGTCCAGGGCCTGTCCGGCGCGGGCGGCGCGGTGTTCGCCTCGAGCGGCGCGGGCTTCGGCGGCCACGGCGGCGCGTTCGACGCGCAGCACGCAGCGGTCGGCCCGAACGGCGTCCACGGCGCCGGTGCCGGCGGCTTCGGCCACGACGCGGCGGCGCTCGGCGGCGACGGCACGACCGGCCCGGGTGGCACGGCCACCGGGACCGGCACGGGCACGACCACCGGCGCGGGCCACGTCACCACGGGTGCCGGCCACCAGGGCAGCGGCAACCCGCTGAGCAAGATCGGCATGGGCCTCGGCATCGGCGGGGCCGCGGGCGGCCTCGGCGCGCTCGCTTCGCGCGCGCTGGGCAAGGGCGGCAAGTCGGGCGCGAAGGCGAACGACACGTCGCTGGCGTCGGCCGAGGGCCAGAGCGCCGCGTCGGCCCAGGCGCCCCAGCAGGGTCTCGTCTCGTCCGCGGGCACGATCGGCGGGCAGACCCCGCCGCCGATGAGCCCGGGCATGGGCGGCATGGCCCCGCACGGCGCCCAGGGCGAGCAGGACGAGGAGCACACGCACGCGTCCTTCCTCATCGAGGCGGACCCGGACGAGGCCTTCGGCGCCAACCAGGCGACCCCGCCGCCGGTGATCGGCGCGTGGTCCGAGGACGACGAAGACCGCTGATCCTTTCCGGGCCGGGCACGCCGACCGCGCGCCCGGCCCGTTTCTCCTGGGGGTGGCTCGATGCCGAACGCTGAGCTGCTCACCCCGGTCGAGGTGGACTTCCTGTGGGAGTCCGCCGGGCTGGGCGAGCTGCCGTACCCGCTGCGCGTCCGCTCGCACGGCGAGACCGTCGACGAGCGGTCACTGCTGCGTCAGCGCACGTTGGAAGGCCTGGCCGCACGTGGGCTGGCCGACGGCCGCGGCCGACCGGAACCGCACGTCGAGGACTACTTCGGCGTGCTCGCGCAGGCCGAGCTGAGCCTGGACGCGGTCCAGCTGATCGCCCCGGACGCCGAGCCGCTGCTGGCGATCGCCGGCGTGCTGGGCGGCCAGGGGCTGCTGGCGGTCCAGGACACGCGGGGCCTGCACCTGCAGCCGTGCCCGGTGGACGGCCTGGCGAGCGCGATCGTCTCCCTGCTCCCGGGCGCCCCGCGCGGCACGGAGAAGTCCGTGACGGTCCCGCTGGAGCAGCTGGTCGGCGCCCACGGCGTCGACTTCCTGTCCCGCCGCGGCAACGGCGACGAGCGCGCGTCGGCCGACGAAGACCGCAAGGCGCTGGCGAAGCTGCACGCCCAGCCGCGGCTGCGCGGCGGCCAGATCGCGGCCAACGCGCGCTCGCGCGTGGGCGGCCGCACCCGGACCCCGGTGCTGAGCTGGTTCGACACGGAGACGGGCCGCTACTTCACCCAGGCGACCCGCGGCCGCGACGGCCGCGACTGGATCACGATCGCTCCCGCCGACGCGGCGACCCTGCGGCACCGGCTGGGCGAGATGCTCGCGGGAGCCGCGCAGACCAGCACGGTCTGACGGCCGCTCCGTCGTCTCTGCCAAGATCGGGCTCCGGCTTTCTCCGAGCGTGCTCGTCCGGCGATGATTTTTTGTCGGTGGTGCGGGCTACGCTGAGCAAGAGTCCGATCCGGGAGAGTAGTGATGCAAGAGTTCTTCTCGCCGCTCGCGTTCGACTTCCTCTGGGAGTCGGCGCAGGTCGGAGAGCTGCCGTACCCGCTGCTGGTCCAGTCGCACGGCGCGACCGAAGACGAGCGCGTCTCGCTGCGCCACCGCGTCGACGCCGAGCTGAAGGCCCGCGGCATCCGCGACCCGCGCGGCCGGCTCGCGCCGCCGATCGAGGACGCCCTGCACCTGCTGGCCTTCGCCCCGCTGACCATCGACGCCCTGCACATCCCGCAGTTCGAGGCGCCCACCATCGGCGTGCTCGCGGCGGCCGACGACACGCTCGGCGTGCTCGCGGTGCAGGACGCCGACGGCATCTGGCTGCGGGACGTCCCGAAGGACGGGCTGGTCTCCGCCGTCGTCGGGGTGCTCCCGCCGGGGCCGCGCGGGAGCGAGGCGTCGGTCACACTTCCGCTGGACGAAGCCCTGCGCACCGCGCCGATCCGGGTGCCCGTGTCCCTCCCCTCGAACCCGGGTGAGGAGCGCGGGCGGGCGCGGCGGACACCGCTGAGCGAACGCGTGACAGCGGATCCGAAGGAGGCCTACGGGCGCATCTCCGGGCAGCCGCGGCAACGCGGCGGTCAGCTGGCAGCGAACAGCCGTTCGCAGGTCGGGGCCAAGCAACGGTCCCGGGTGCTGGCCTGGTTCGACACCGCGACCGGGCGCTACCTCAGCCTCTCCCGCGCAGGTACGGACGGCCGCGAGTGGGTCACGGTCGCCCCCGCCGACCCGGCGACGCTGCGGACCCGGCTGGGCGAGATGGTGAGCAGTGTGTCCGACGGCACGCGCTAGCGTGACCACGGCGGACGCCGGCCGGGAACCCGGGCGCGGTATCGCCCGTTGACCTGCGAGAGGCTCACAGGGGATGAACGCGGCAGCGGACGGTACCCTGATGGGACGGCAGCCCGGGCACCACGGGTTGTCAAGATCGTGATGGCGGGTATCACAGGAGCCGCCCAACCAGGGAGGGTCGAGGCCACCAGGGCCGAGTCGTATGAACCGGAAGAGCGTGCTCAGGAACCCACTGCTGTGGATCGTCGCGGGGTTGCTGGCGTTGTTCGCGTACAACACGATCTTCGACAGTGATCGTGGGTACACCCAGGCACCCATCTCGGTGGCGAACTCCCAGATCTCCTCGAACAACGTCAAGGAAGCCAGCCTCGAGGACAAGGAACAGCAGCTCAAACTGCTGCTGAACAAGCCTGTCGACGTGGACGGCCAGCAGGTCACCCAGATCATTTCGCAGTACCCCTCGGACGCCACCCGCCCGATCTACGACTCGTTGATCGCGGCGAAGAACGGCGGCCAGCCGATCAAGTTCACCACCAAGGTGACGCAGCAGGGCGTACTGACGCAGATCCTCATCTTCGCCATCCCGCTGGCCCTCGTCCTGGGCCTGCTGATGTGGATGATGAACAACGCCCAGGGTGGCGGCAACCGCGTCCTCAACTTCGGCAAGTCCAAGGCCAAGCAGCTGAACAAGGACATGCCCAAGACGACCTTCGGGGACGTCGCGGGTGCCGACGAGGCCGTCGAAGAGCTGTACGAGATCAAGGACTTCCTGCAGAACCCGGCGCGATATCAAGCGCTCGGCGCGAAGATCCCGAAGGGCGTGCTGCTCTACGGGCCGCCCGGTACCGGCAAGACGCTGCTCGCGCGAGCCGTCGCCGGCGAGGCAGGCGTGCCGTTCTACACGATCTCCGGCTCGGACTTCGTCGAGATGTTCGTCGGTGTCGGTGCTTCGCGAGTGCGTGACCTGTTCGAGCAGGCCAAGCAGAACGCGCCGTGCATCATCTTCGTCGACGAGATCGACGCGGTCGGCCGCCAGCGCGGCGCCGGCCTCGGCGGCGGGCACGACGAGCGCGAGCAGACGCTGAACCAGCTGCTCGTCGAGATGGACGGCTTCGACGCCCGCGGCGGGATCATCCTGATCGCGGCGACGAACCGGCCCGACATCCTCGACCCGGCGCTGCTGCGCCCCGGCCGGTTCGACCGGCAGATCCCGGTGTCCGCGCCCGACCTGCGCGGCCGCAAGGCGATCCTCGAGGTGCACGCCAAGGGCAAGCCGATCGCCCAGGGCACCGACCTGACCAGCCTGGCCAAGCGGACCGTCGGCATGTCCGGCGCCGACCTGGCGAACGTGCTGAACGAGGCCGCGCTGCTCACCGCCCGCCAGAACGGGCACGTGATCACCGACGTCGCGCTGGAGGAGTCGGTCGACCGCGTCGTCGGCGGCCCGGCGCGCAAGAGCCGGATCATCTCCGAGAAGGAGAAGAAGATCACGGCCTACCACGAGGGCGGGCACGCGCTCGCCGCGTGGGCGATGCCGGACATCGAACCGGTGTACAAGCTGACGATCCTGCCGCGCGGCCGGACGGGCGGGCACGCGCTGCTCGTCCCGGAGGACGACAAGGACCTGATGACCCGCTCCGAGATGATCGGGCGGCTGGTCTTCGCGATGGGTGGCCGCACGGCCGAGGAGCTCGTCTTCCACGAGCCCACCACCGGTGCGTCCTCGGACATCGAGCAGGCGACGAAGATCGCTCGCGCGATGGTCACCGAGTACGGCATGAGCGCCCGGCTCGGCGCGGTCAAGTACGGCCAGGAGCAGGGCGACCCGTTCCTGGGCCGCTCGGCCGGCCGTCAGGCGGACTACTCGCTCGAGGTGGCGCACGAGATCGACGAGGAGGTGCGCAAGCTCATCGAGACGGCGCACACCGAGGCGTGGCACGTGCTCAACACCTACCGCGACGTGCTCGACGAGCTGGTCATCGAGCTCCTGGAGAAGGAGACGCTGACCCGCAAGGACCTGGAGCGGATCTTCGCGACGGTCGAGAAGCGCCCGCACATCACCGTGTTCAACGAGTTCGGTGAGCGGACGCCGTCGGACAAGCCGCCGATCAAGACCCCGGGCGAGCTGGCGATGGAGCGCGGCGAGCCGTGGCCCCCGCCGGAGAAGGAGAAGCCGGTCCTGAAGCCGGAGCCGACCCCGGTCGGCACCGCCCAGGGCGCGGGCGACCTCCCGGGCGGCCCGCCGTACCCGGCGCCGGCCGACCCGAACGCCAACCCGTACGCCCCGCCGCAGCCGGGCGCCTACCCGAACGGCGGCCGTCCGTACGGCGGCTCGAACGGTGGCCCCAACGGGACGGCGCACTGGCCGCAGAACTACGGCGGCCAGCAGCCGGGCAGCTACCCGCCCGGCCAGAGCGGCCCCCCGAACTACGGTGCCCCTCCGGGCTGGACGCCCGCGACCTCGCCGGGCGGTCAGCCGGGCCAGTCGTGGCGGCCCGGTGGTGAAGAACGCCCTCGTGAGCACGGCTGGTTCGCCGACCAAGCCGGCAACCAGCAGAGCGAGGGGGAGCGTCGTGACGTGGATGGACAAGACAAGCCCCAGTGACGCCGACCGCCCGGTCTTCGACCAGGACCGGGCGGAGAAGGCGATCCGCGAGCTCCTCTTGGCATGCGGCGAAGACCCGGAGCGGGACGGTCTCAAGGAGACCCCCGCCCGGGTGGCCCGCGCCTACCACGAAATGTTCGCCGGGCTGTACACCGAGCCGGACTCGGTCCTGGACCGGACATTCGACGAGTCCCACGAGGAACTCGTGCTGGTCACGGACATCCCGATGTTCAGCCAGTGTGAACACCACCTCGTGCCCTTCCACGGGGTCGCGCACGTCGGGTACATCCCGAACGCCGCCGGGAAGGTCACCGGGCTGTCCAAGCTGGCCCGGCTCGTCGACCTCTACGCCAAGCGCCCGCAGGTCCAGGAACGGCTGACCTCGCAGGTCGCCGACGCGATCGTGCGGAAGCTCGAACCGCGCGGCGTCATCGTCGTGATCGAAGCCGAGCACCTCTGCATGGCCATGCGCGGCATCCGGAAGCCCGGTGCCCGCACGACCACCTCCGCCGTGCGCGGGCAGCTGAAGGACTCGCCGTCTTCGCGGGCGGAGGCGCTCGACCTGATCAAGGCGCGCCGGTGAGCGTGGGGCTTCCCGCTCCCGGCCGGTGCGTCGTGATGGGCGTGCTGAACGTGACGCCCGATTCCTTTTCGGACGGTGGCCGCTACCTCGGGCTCGATCAAGCCCTGGAGCACGCGCGCGAGATGTGGGCGCGCGGGGCCGACCTGATCGACGTCGGTGGCGAGTCGACGCGGCCCGGGGCCGCCCGGGTAGACGCCGACACCGAGATGCAGCGCATCCTGCCGGTCATCCGCACCCTCGCCGGCGAAGGGATCGCGCTGTCGGTCGACACCACCCGCGCGACCGTCGCCGCCGCGGCGCTCGAAGCCGGGGCGCACATCGTCAACGACGTCTCGGGTGGGCTGGCCGATCCGGACATGGCGCGCGTCGCCGCGGACAGCGGGGTGCCGTGGGTGCTGATGCACTGGCGCGGGCACAGCAAGGACATGCAGGCGCTGGCGTCCTACCAGGACGTCGTCGCCGACGTGCGGGCCGAGCTGCTGTCCCGAGTGGACGAAGCGCTCGCCGCCGGGGTCGCCGAGAGTGCGATCGTGCTGGACCCGGGCCTGGGTTTCGCGAAGAACGCCGAGCACGACTGGGCGTTGCTGCGCGGGCTGGACTCGTTGCTGTCGCTGGGGTTCCCGGTGCTCGTCGGGGCTTCGCGCAAGCGGTTCCTCGGCCGGCTGCTGTCCGAAAAGGACGGCACACCGCGGCCACCGGACGGTCGTGAGGACGCCACCGCCGCCATCTCCGCCCTCGCCGCGGCCGCGGGTGCGTGGGGCGTGCGGGTGCACGAGGTCGGGGCGTCGCTGGACGCGGTCGCCGTGGCCGCTGCTTGGTGGAAGGGTTCGCCGGATGTCTGACCGGATCACGCTGACCGGCTTGCGCGTGTTCGGCCGCCACGGCGTGTTCGAGCACGAGAAGCGGGACGGGCAGGAGTTCGTCGTCGACGTCACGGTGTGGCTGGACCTCGGGCCGGCCGCCGCGTCGGACGACCTGACGAAGACGCTGCACTACGGCGAGCTGGCCGAGCTGGCGGCGGGGATCGTCGCGGGCGAGCCGTACGACCTGATCGAGAGCGTCGCGGGCAAGATCGCCGACGAGGTCATGCGCGACGAGCGGCTCGGCGCGGTCGAGGTGACGGTCCACAAGCCGTCGGCGCCGATCCCGCTGACGTTCGACGACGTCGCGGTGACGGTCCGGCGCGACCGGTGAGCCGCGCGGTGCTGTCGCTGGGCTCGAACCTCGGCGACCGGCTCGGGTTCCTGAAGCTGGCGCTGGACGCGGTGCGGCCGGCGCTGGTCGCGGTGTCGAGCGTGTACGAGACGAAGGCGTGGGGCGTCGAGGACCAGCCGGACTTCCTGAACGCGGTGTGCGTCGTCGACGACCCGGCGCGCGACCACTGGGCGTGGCTGCGCACGGGCCAGGCGGCGGAGCAGGCGGCGGGCCGGGTCCGCGAGCTGCGCTGGGGGCCGCGAACGCTGGACGTCGACGTGGTCACGGTGGACGGAGTCGAGTCGGCCGACCCGGAGCTGCTGCTGCCGCACCCGGGGACGCCGGACCGCGCGAGCGTGCTGGTGCCGTGGGTGGAGATCGAGCCGGCGGCGGTGCTGCCGGGCCACGGCCCGATCGCGGAGCTGCTGAAGTCCCGCCCGGCCGACGAGGTGGCGACGGTCCGCCGGACGGACTTCGAGCTCCGCTGAAACATGGCTCATCGGTGAACCGGGGGTGTCCGTTACCCGTCACCCCCGGCCCGTCGCCGAGTTGTCGTTCCGGTGCGGTCAGCCGCGCAGGGCTTCGATCATGAAGCCGACGGCCGGCCGGGTCGTCGGGAACGGGGGCCAGCCGTTGATGATCCCCAGCAGCTTCCAGTAGTGCTCGGCTCGCGCGTCGCCGCTCGTGGCGAAGCGGTCGGCCAGCTCGCGGCGGAACTCGGGTGACGCCGGGTCCTGGTCCGGCCGGGCCGAGGTCGCCGCGATGTCCGCCGCAAGCGTTTGCCCCACCTCTGACGTGGGGGCTTCACCCGCGGCCAGCGCCTCGGTCGCCCGCGCGACCCACGCGTCCCAGTTCTCGCGCCACGCCTCCGCGGGCTGCTGGAACTCGCCCGACTTGATCTGCGCCGCCTGGGTTTCGCTCATGCCGCGGATCAGCGCCCGGAACTCCGGGTCCTGCACCAGCTCGGCGAACTCGATCCAGGCCTCCAGCTGCTCCGGCGAAGGGTCGTCCGGCAGCTCCGGCTTGCCCGCGCGCATGCGCTGGTAGAACTCCTGGTCGATCTCGAGCCCGGACACCATTTCGTCCCAGAACTCGTCGACCAGCCGCTTGCGCTCTTCGTCGGACATCGACGCGAGACGGTTCATCAGTTTCACTTCCTCCAGCTCGGAATCACGCTTGGCCACCGCGCGCAGCACCGCCCGGCGCAGCCGCAGGCGCCGGATCTGCTCGTCCAGCGCCTCGACGTGCCGGGTCGCCAGCTCGCCGACCGTCGCCGACTGCGTCAGCGCCGCGGACACGTCGGCGAGGCCCAGCCCCAGCTCGCGCAGGGTGCGGACCAGCTCGAGCCGGGCCATGGCCGCGGCGTCGTAGAGGCGGTAGCCGGCGTCGGTCCGCTCGGTCGGGGGCAGCAGGCCCTCGTCCGAGTAGAAGCGGATCGTCTTGACCGGCAGGCCGGTCCGCCGGGCCAGCTCGCCGATGGTGAAGGTCGCGGTGGTGCCCACAAGACGCATCGTGAACTCTCCAGTTGGGGGAGAGTCAAATCTAATCTTCAGGGGGTCCGGGTGGCGAAGCCCCGGCCCGGGGCGAAGCCCCGAACGACACAGCTCGGTACGGTTGTCCTATGCACTTCACCCGGCCACGCGACCTGGTGGTGGCCGGGCTGCTCGGCCTGGTCCTCGGCTACCTCCTCTTCGTCGTCGCTTACGGCTCGCTGCCGCAGCTGCCGACGTTCGCCGGCGTCACCTTCGCCGTGCTGGCCCTGGTCGAGGCCGGGCTCGCGCTCTCCATCCGCTCCCGGATCAAGAACGGCCGGGTCGTCGCCGCGATCGGGATCGCCCGGTCGGTGGCGCTGGCGAAGGCTTCGTCACTCGCCGGAGCGTTCATGGGCGGCGCCTGGCTGGCCGCGCTCGCCTACGTTTTCCCGCGACGTGACGAACTCGTCGCCGCGGTTCTCGACACCCGCGCCGGCGTGGTCGGCGTCGTGTCCTCCGTAGCCCTGGTAGCAGCGGGTTTGTGGCTCGAACACTGCTGCCGGACCCCGCGCGACCAAGATCGGGAGCACACCCGCGGGACGACCGGTTAGCGCTGGAATCCCACCGCTCGCGGGACCGAGTAGGTCTCGTTCGGATTACGAGCAGGTACGGTGTCAGGCATGACCGGCGTGGGTGACGACTCGCGCGGCCGCCTACTGGGCAGGCCGTGGCTCGTCGTCGGCTTTGTCCTCGCCATCGGAGCCACCCTCGCACTGGTGCTCAGCGACGATCTCCGCTACCTCAGGCTCGGGATCGTCGCCGCCCTCTGGGCCGCCCTGATCGGCGCTTTTCTCGCCGTGAAGTACCGCAAGCACGCGGCACAGAGCGAGGACGCGGTCGCCGAGGCGCAGGCTGTGTACGAACTGGAGCTGGAACGCGAGATCGCGGCCCGGCGTGAATTCGAGCTGGAGGTGGAGGCCGAGAACCGCAGCACGGCCGACTCCAAGGGCCGCGAGGAGCTGGAGGCGCTGCGCGCCGAAGTCTCCGCGCTGCGCGACAGCCTCCAGTCGCTGTTCGGCGGCGAGGTGCTGCTCGAGCGCGTCGCGCTGACCGCGCAGGCGACCCGGATGCGCAAGGTCTCCGACGAGAACCGGATGATCCCCGACGCCGCGCCGAAGAAGAAGCCGGCGCAGCTGATGGCCGGGAAGAAGCCGGCCGAGCCGGGCGAGCGGCCGACCGAGCTGATCGACCGCGTGCTCGACGAGCGCCGCCGCAAGGCCTCGGGCGGGAAGCCCGGCAACGGCAAGGGCCTCGGCAAGGGCAAGGGCTTCGGCGGCAAGCCGGTCCCGAAGGCACCGGCGAACGTCTCCGTGCAGAGCACCCAGCAGATTTCGCGGCCGACGCCGCTGAGCGACCGCCGCCCGCCGGTGCCGGCGGTGGACCCGGCGCTGAACGCCGCGCAGCGCGAGCTGAAGGCCGCCGAGCTGCGCGCCGAGGCGGCCCGCCGCCAGGCCGAGTCGCAGCCGATGCGGCTGCCGAAGCCCGAAGAGGTCGGGAAGCCCGAACGCCGTCCCGAGGCCGCCGTCGAGCCGACGCGCCAGGTGCCGCGGCCCGAGCCCAAGACCGAGATCCGCCGTCCCGAGCCGAAGACGGAGATCCGCCGTCCCGAGCCGCCGCCCGCGCGCCGCGCGGAGCTGTCGCGGCCGGCCATGCGGCCCGCCGAGGTTTCGCGGTCCGACTTGCCGCGCGTCGAGGCGCCGCGGCCGGGCGAGGTCTCGCGGTCGGACATCCCGCGCGTCGAGCGGTCGATGCCCGACATCCCGCGGGTCGAACGCTCGATGCCGGCCATTCCGCGGGTGGAAATGTCGCGTCCGGACATCCCGCGCGTGGAACGTTCGATGCCCGCGATTCCGCGGGTGGAGATGTCGCGTCCCGACATCCCGCGGGTCGAGATGTCGCGCCCGGACATCCCGCGCGTGGAGATGTCGCGGCCGGACCTGCCGCGCGTCGGCAACAACGGGCCGCGCAAGCCGCCCGAGCCGCCGCGCCCGGCGCCCGCCCGGCCCGCCCCGCCGGTGAAGCCGTCGGAGATGTCGCGGTCGGACATCCGGCCGGTGACCGACCTGAGCGCCGCCTTCCAGAACCGGGACGACTTCGCCGAGCGCCAGCGGCCGAACCGGCCGAAGCCGCCGGAGCCGAAGACCCCGCCGATGCCACGGGACGCCTCGGCGTCGCGTCGCGACCTGCCGCCGGTCGTCCCGCCGACGACACCCGTGCCGAACAACCCGCCGGCCTCGCGGCAGCCGTCGCGCACGAACCTGCCGCCGGTGGTGCCGCCGACCACGCCGGTCCCGGCCGCCGACGGCCGCCGTCCGTCGCGGCTGGAGCAGTTCTCGCGGGCGGACATGTCGCCGATCCTCGACGAGCCGGCGTCGCGGCACGGGGGTTCGCACCGCGCGCCCTCCGAGGCCGCGCAGGCCGACGCGCCGCTGGTGAACCCGACGCTGCCGGAGTCGGTCCGCAACTACCAGGGCCGCTCGGGTGGCCGTCGCCGCAAGCCGGACGAGTCGCAGCAGATGCCGGCCGTGCCCGCCGCGCCGGAGCCGACGGGCGGTGGCCGCCGCCGTCGCCCGGACGGCGAGCCGCCGGCGTGGGAGGGCATGGTCGCCGAGCGGGCGTCGATGTCGCGCCGCAACATGGCCCCGGTCGACCCGGCGGACGTGGAGCAGAACGGCAACGGCCACAACGGCGCGAGCAACGGCCACGCCCGCAACGGCCACCGGTCGGCCGAGGCGCCCCCCGGCAGCGGTTCGCACACGGCGGGCCGGTCGGTGAGCGAGCTGCTGGCCGCGAACGGCGGAACGGGCTCGACGCCCCGCCGCCGTCGCCGCGCGGAGGACTGAGGCCCGGCGCAAGTCAGGGTCCAAGCGCCCCAAGGTGGCCTTCGGAGCACGAGACGCGCCGAAGGCCACCTTGAGGCGCTTCCGGGCGCCCGGCAGGCTGAAACCGGCGCCGTGTGTGCCAGGTGGCGTTCACGTTCCTGTCCGGTCTGCGTAGGGTGACCGGCTGTGAGCGGAACCCTCTCGCCCGCGACGGGACTCGACCGGGGACGGCGGCCTCGCCGGATCACCGTGCTGCTGCCGGTGCTCGGCCTGATCGTGGTCGCCCTCTGCGGCCTGTTCCTCTTCGGCCTCGCCACCGCGCGGGTCGGCCCGCTCGCCGTCACCATCGGCGTCCTGGCCGCGCTCGTGCCGGTCGCCGGGGTCGTCGCCGGGTTGCTCTGGGTCGACCGCTGGGAGCCCGAACCGGCGAAGTTCCTCCTCTTGGCCTTCGCCTGGGGCGCCTGCATCGCGACCATCACCGCGCTGCTCATCAACACCACCGCCGAGGCCGTCGGGGACGAGCTGCTCGGCAAGGGCAGCGGCAACACCATCGCCGCGCTCATCTCCGCGCCGGTCGTCGAGGAGGCCGCGAAGGCCCTCTTCGTCGTGCTGATGCTCTGGCGCCGCTCGGAAGAGTTCGACGGCGTCGTGGACGGCGTCGTCTACGCCGGGTTCAGCGCCGCCGGGTTCGCGTTCACCGAGAACATCTACTACTTCGGCCGCGCGTTCGCCGACTACGGCTTCGGTGACGGGCACAGCCAGGGCGTCATCACGGCCTTCTTCCTCCGCGGCGTCCTCGCGCCCTTCACGCACCCGCTGTTCGCCGTGCTCACCGGCATCGGGATCGGCATCGCCGCGCGGACGTCGACGAAGGGGCTGAAGGTCCTCGCCCCGATCGCCGGCTACCTGGCCGCCGTCTGCCTGCACGCGCTGTGGAACAGCGCCGCACTGCTCGGCGGGTCGAAGTTCCTCACCGTCTACTTCCTGATCATGCTGCCGCTGTTCCTCGGCGTGCTCTACCTGGTCGTCCTGCAACGACGGCGGGAGCAGCGCATCATCGCCACCGCGCTGCCGCACATGGCCGCCGCGCGCTGGATCGCGCCGTCGGAGGTCGACCTGCTGGCCAGCCTGCCCGGGCGGCGGGCCTGGCGGCGGCAGGCGAAACGCCAGTCCGGCAAGCGCGCCGCGAAGGCCGTCGCCGTCTACCAGGCCAGCGTGACCGAGCTCGCGTTCCTGGACCGGCGGGAGCTCACGACCGACGACGACCGGCAGCGCCAGCAGGAGCTGCTGCGCACGTTGAAGGCCGCTCGCGCGGAGGCGACGCGCCTGGCCGACGAGGCCGCCCGAGGGTGACCCAGTCCGGGTGAAGCTGGTCACCCGGGCTCAACGCTTCGCGCTCAATCGAGTTAGTCTCGCGCCGTTCGTCCGGTACCCGCAAAGGGACTGGAACGAGAGCAGAGGGAGTCTGCCAACCATGAGCGTCCACAGGCGCACGCCATGATGAGGCCCGCTCGCCTGGCGGTCGGCGTCGTGTCCGCCGGCCGGGTGGGCAGTGTGCTCGGTGCCGCGCTGGCCCGGGCGGGGCACACCGTCGTCGCCGCCTCGGGGCTGTCCGCCGCGTCGCTGGGCCGTGCCGAACGCCTCCTCCCCGACGTCCCCCTGCTGCCGCCCGACGAAACCGTCCGCCGGGCGGACCTGGTGCTGCTCGCCCTCCCCGACGACGCGCTGGCCGGCATGGTCCGCGGGCTCGTCGCCACCGAGTCGCTGCGGCCCGGCCAGATCGTCGTGCACACCTCCGGCGCGCAGGGCATCGACGTGCTCGCCCCCGCCGCCGAAGCCGGGGCGCTGGCGCTCGCGCTGCACCCGGTGATGACGTTCACGGGCCGCGAAGAAGACCTCGAACGGCTGGCGGCGTGCAGCATCGGCGTCACGGCCGCGGCGGACGACGAAGCGGCCTGGAACGTCGGCGAGGCCCTCGCGGTCGAGATGGGTGCCGAGCCGGTGCGCATCCCCGACTCCGCGCGAGCGCTCTACCACGCTGCGTTGACCCACGGCGCGAACCACCTGATGACGCTGGTCGCCGACTGCGCGGAAGTCTTGCGGGAGGCGGGAATCGGGCATTCCGAACGCCTGGTCGCACCACTGCTCTCGGCGGCGTTGGATAATGTGCTGCGACACGGCGACCGCGCCCTCACCGGGCCGGTCGCGCGTGGCGATCTCGGCACCGTCCGCAAGCACCTCGCGGTGCTGGCGGACCGGGCGCCGGAGGTGGAGCCGGCCTATCGCGCGCTGGCCAGGCGCACGGTGGCGCGTTCGTCGGCTGCCGGGCTGCTGGACACCGCGGCCGCCAAAGACCTCACCGAACTCCTCGACGATCCCGCCGAAGGGCACCAAGACCAGTGACCACACCGAAATTCAGCCGCGGCACGTTGAACACGTTCGCGTCGCCGGAGCAGATGAGCCAGGTCAGCCGGGCCCTGCACGGCGTCGGCCGCAAGCTGGCGCTCGTGCCCACCATGGGCGCGCTGCACGCCGGGCACCGTGAGCTGATCCGCCGCGCGAAGCGGCTGCCGAACAACGTCGTGGCCACCTCGATCTTCGTCAACCCGCTGCAGTTCGGGGCGGGCGAAGACTTCGAGGCCTACCCGCGTCCGCTTGAGGCCGACTTGGCCGTGCTGGGCGAGGACGGCGTCGAAATCGCGTTCACGCCCAGCGCCGACGCCCTCTACGGCGAGGGCGCGGTCGTGACCGTGCACCCGGGCCCGCTCGGCGACGAGCTGGAGGGCGCGGTCCGGCCCGGCCACTTCGCCGGCGTGCTGACGGTCGTCGCGAAGCTGTTCAACCTGCTTCGCCCCGACTACGCCCTCTTCGGCGAGAAGGACTACCAGCAGCTGGTCCTGATCAAGCGGATGGTGCGCGACCTGAACATCGACACGCACGTCATCGGCGTGCCGACCGTGCGGGAGCGCGACGGGCTGGCGCTGTCGTCGCGCAACGTCTACCTGACGCCCGAACAGCGTGAAGACGCCGTGGTCCTGTCGGCCGCCCTCACCGCGGGCGCGTTCGTCGGGCGCGACGGTGCCGAGGCGGTCCTCGAGGCCGCGTGGAAGACCCTCGCCGCGCGGCCCGCGGTCGAGGTGGATTACCTGGAGTTGAGGGGAACCGACCTCGGGCCCGCGCCCGTCGACGGTGAGGCACGACTGTTGATCGCGGCCCGGGTGGGGAGTACCCGGCTGATCGACAACGTTCCGGTGTTGCTCGGCTCCGCCGTCGAGCACCCGGAGCGGCTGGACGCAGGGGAATAGGAGTCCACTATGTACCGCACCATGCTCAAGTCGAAGATCCACCGCGTCACCGTGACCCAGGCCGACCTGCACTACGTCGGCTCGGTGACGGTCGACGAGGACCTGATGGAGGCCGCGGACCTGCTGCCGGGCGAACAGGTGTCCATTGTGGACGTCACCAACGGCGCGCGGCTGGAGACCTACGTCATCAAGGGCGAGCGCGGCAGCGGCGTGCTCGGCATCAACGGCGCCGCGGCGCACCTGGTGCACCCGGGCGACCTGGTCATCCTCATTTCCTACGGGCAGATGGACGACGCCGAAGCCGCGACGTACGAACCGCGCGTGGTGTTCGTCGACGCCGACAACCGGATCGTCCACCGGCACGCCGATCCCGGCTACGCGCCGGAGGGGTCCGGGCTGCTGTCCGGCACGGTGACGCTGCCGCCGGAGGAGGAGACGGCGGTGTTCCCGGTCGCGGAGACGGCCGACGCCCGCCGCCTCGACGCGCTGCTGCACGCGGAAAGCTGACCCGCTTGCTGCTCACCGTCGACGTCGGCAACACGAACATCGTCCTGGGGCTCTGGTCCGGCCACGATCTGGTGGGCGACTGGCGCATGCGGACGGACGCGCGCATCACGGCCGACGAGCTGGCGTTGACGGTGCGCGGCCTGCTGGGCCCGCACGCGGATTCCGTGACGGGCATCAGCGCGCTGTCGACGGTGCCGGCGGTGCTGCGCGAACTGCGCGTGATGCTTTCGCGGTACTACGCGGCCATTCCGAAGATCGTGGTGGAGCCGGGCGTCCGCACGGGCGTGGCGCTGCTGGTGGACAACCCGAAGGAGGTGGGCGCGGACCGGCTCGCGAACACGCTGGCCGCGCACCACCTCCACAGCGGCACGGCGTGCGTGGTGGTCGACTTCGGCACGTCGACCAACGTGGACGCGATCTCGGCGCGCGGCGAGTTCCTCGGCGGCGCGTTCGCCCCGGGGATCGAGATTTCGGTGGACGCGCTGGCGTTGCGCGCGGCGGCGTTGCGGAAGGTCGAGCTGGTCCCACCGCGGTCGGTGATCGGGAAGAACACCGTGGAGTGCCTGCAGTCGGGGATCCTCTACGGGTTCGCCGGGCAGGTGGACGGGCTGGTCAAGCGGATCGTGCGCGAGCTGTCGCCGGGCGGGACGGAACCGGTGGCGGTGCTCGCGACCGGCGGCCTGGCGCCCTTGGTGATCAGCGAGTCGGAGACGATCACCGACCACGTCCCGGACCTGACGCTGCTGGGGCTGCGGCTGGTCTACGAGCGGAACATCCGGCCTTAGCGCTTGATCGCGTCGACGAGCGTGCGCACGAGTTCTTCGCCGTCGACGCCCCACTTCTCCGCGGCCAGGTGGCCGCTCAGTTCGAGCCCGGCGATGCCGTGCGCGCTCGACATGAGCAGGGCGCCGTAGCGGCGGGCATCGGCCTCCCCGACGAGGTCGGCGACGGCGTCGAGGTACTGGTGCTCGACGCGGCTCGCGGCCTTGGCGGCGTCCGGAGCGTCGGCCGGGGTGCTGAACATGAGCGCGTAGAGGTGCGGTTGCCGCCGCCCGAGCCCGATGAGCGCCAGGAGCGCTCGTTCGAGCGTCTCGGCCGGAGTCGCGTCCGCGGCGGCGCGCAGGTGTTCGACCTCGTCGGCCAGGAAGTCCCAGGCGTTGACGGCGAGCTGGGTCAGCAGGTGCGCCTTGTCTTCGAAGTGCCCGTACGGCGCGCCGCGCGAGACGCCGGCGCGGGCGCCCACCGCGCGCAGCGTCACGGCGTCGGGTCCGCCTTCGTCGAGTAGCTCGGAGGCGGCGCGCACGAGGGCGTCTCGGGTCGCGGCCGCGCTTTCCGCTCGGGTCACCATGGTTGACATTGTCACATGAGTTCTGGACAGTGGTTCGTATGACAACGTCACATGAACTCATGGTCGTCACCGGGGCTTCGACGGGGTTGGGTCTGGCGACCGCCCGTTCGCTCTCCGCTCGGGGCTACCACGTCTTGGCGGGCGTCCGTCGTGAAGCCGACGCGTCCGCTATCCGGGCCGAGGGCATCTCGCCGGTGATCCTGGACATCACGCGGCCTTCCGACGTCGCTTCCCTCGCTGCGCGGGTGTCCGATGCGGGACTGCCGCTGCGCGCCCTGATCAACAACGCGGGCATTTCGGTGAACGCGCCGGTCGAAGCCCTGCCGCTCGACGAATGGCGGCGGCTGTTCGACGTGAACTTGTTCGGGCACGTCGCCGTGACGCAGGCGCTGCTGCCGTTCCTGCACTCCAGCGGCGGGCGGATCGTGAACATCAGCTCGGTGGGCGGGAAGGTCGCGATGGCGACCTACGGGCCGTACGCGGGAACGAAGTTCGCGCTCGAGGCGGTCAGTGACGCGCTGCGCCGCGAGCTGGCGCCGCACGGGGTGGAAGTCGTCGTGGTCGAGCCGGGCGCGGTGCGGACCGAGATGGGCGCGCGGGGTGCGGCCACCGCGACCGGTCTCGCTTCGGAGATGAGCGCGGAGCATCAACGCAGGTACGGCGGGCTGGTCGAGGCCGTGGTCGCTCATTCGTTGCGGTTCACCCGCGCGGGCATGCCGGCGGAGAAGGCCGGGCGCATCGTGGCCGACGCGGCTACGGCGCGCCGGTCACGAACGCGCTACGCGATCGGGCGGGACGCGGGGGTGTTGACGCGGTTGGTGCGCGTCCTGCCGGATCGGGTGCTCGATCGGATCACCGCGGCGACGCTGCGGCCGTACTTCCCGCGGTGAGTTTGGTCAGCCGCCGCCGTTCGAGGGCGTACCCGAGCGCCGTCACCGCCAACGCCGGGAAGGCCACCTTGGCCTGCGGGAACCGTCCTTCGCCCGGCGGGTCCACGGCCTTCGAGCCCGGGTAGGCGAGGGCGGAGATCTGCGTCAGCCAGTACAGCGACGCCAGCGCGGCCCCCGCGTCGAGCCCGGCGCGGGCCGGCGCTCGCCACAGCTGCCACAGGCTGGTGACACCCAGCGCGAGCCCGAGGCTCATGGTCTGCCCGTTGTGGAACTTCGCGTGCGGTGGCCACGCGGGGTTGTGCACGTGGGTTTCGTTCCAGTCGGCGCGGTACGGGCCGACGGCGGTCACGAGTGAGGTCAGCGAGATCAGGGCTCGCCCCAACGATTTCCTGCTCATCCCCGCAGTATCGAACCTCCAGTTCGATCGAGGTCAATGCCGCCGGGCGCGCAGTGCCCACGTGACCAACGGCAGGTCGAACTCGCCGCTCGCCGTCGCCGGATTCGCCGCCAGGAACGCGCTCAGCCTCGTCAACAGCGCCGATGACTCTTCCGGTGCCGACACGATCACCATCGAATACGTCGCGATCGTTTCCAGGAGGCTCTCCGCCGTGCGCCGTTGCACATGGTGAAACGAGTCGCTTTCGAACGGTTCGAACTCCGGGTGTTCGACCTGCCGCAAATCTTCCGTGGACGCCGGCCTGCGGGCGCCTTCGCGGCCGAGTTCGGTGAACTTCGCCACCCACGGCACCGATTCGTCTTCGTAGTTCCACATCGGCACCAGCACGCCGCCCGGGCGCAGCACGCGCGCGATCTCCGTCACCGCCGCCGGCACGTCGAACCAATGGAACGCCTGGCCGACGAAAACCGCGTCGACGTCCGCGTCGGGCAACGGGATCCGTTCCGCGCGACCGGCCAGCGACGTCGCCGACGGCACCACCCGGCCCAGTTCGGCGCGCATTTCCGGGTCGGGTTCGACCGCGGTCACGGCGAGTCCGAGCTCGGCGAGCCCGAGGGTGAGCTTGCCCGTTCCGGCGCCGAGGTCGAGCACCCGGCGCGGTGTTCCGGTCGCGCCCGAAAGACCCCATTCGATCGCTTCCCGCGGGTAGCCGGGCCGGTGCTCGGCGTACGCGGCGGCGCGGCTGCCGAAGGAGGAAGCGCGCTCGGCGCGGGAGGGATCACTCACGGGGCCAGGTTAATGGAGGGAAAGGAAAGGTAATCCGGTTGGCGTAGCGCTCAGCCGGGTTCGTACGCTATGGGCCATGACCGAAAAGCCTCCTCCCACCAGCGAGCCCGCCGAAGACGAACTGCCCGAGCAGATGCGGGTGCGCCGGGAGAAGCGCGACCGGATCCTCGCGGAGGGTACCGATCCGTACCCGGTCGAGGTCCCCCGGACGCACTCGCTCGCCGAGGTGCGGGCGGCGCACGACGGACTGCCCGTCGACACCGCCACCGGCGAGACCGTCGGCGTCACCGGCCGGGTGATGTTCCTGCGCAACACGGGCAAGCTGTGCTTCGCGAGCCTGCGCGAGGGCGACGGCACCGAGCTGCAGGCCATGATCAGCCTGGCGAAGGTCGGCGAGGACGCGCTGGCGGCGTGGAAGTCCGACGTCGACCTCGGCGACCACGTCTTCGTGCAGGGTGAGGTCATCACCTCCAAGCGCGGCGAGCTGTCCGTGATGGCCGATTCCTGGCGCATCACGTCGAAGGCGCTGCGCCCGCTGCCCAACGCCTTCAAGGACCTGGCCGAGGAGACGCGGATCCGCCAGCGCTACGTCGACCTCATCATGCGCCCGCGCGCGCGGGACGTCGTGCGCACGCGCGCCGGCGTGGTCCGGTCGCTGCGGGAGTCGTTCCACCGCCGCGGGTTCACCGAGGTCGAGACGCCGATGCTGCAGACGCTGCACGGCGGCGCCGCGGCCCGCCCGTTCGTCACGCACTCGAACGCGTTCGACATGGAGCTGTTCCTGCGGATCGCGCCGGAGCTCTACCTCAAGCGCTGCGTCGTCGGCGGCATCGAAAAGGTCTTCGAGATCAACCGCAACTTCCGGAACGAGGGCAGCGACTCTTCGCACTCGCCGGAGTTCGCGATGCTCGAGTACTACGAGGCGTACGCCACGTACGACACCAATGCGGTGATGACGCGGGAGCTGATCCAGGAGGCCGCGCAGGCGGTGCTGGACACCCAGGTCGTCACCCTGCCCGACGGTTCGGAGTACGACCTCTCCGGCGAATGGACCACACTCGGAATGTACGAGTCGTTGTCCGATTCCCTCGGCGAAGAGGTGACGCCGGAGACGCCCGCCGCCAAACTGCACGGATTCGCGCAGGCCAGGGGCCTGGAAGTGGATCCGAAGCTCGGGCACGGGAAGCTCGTCGAGGAACTGTGGGAACACCTCGTCGGAGATCACCTGCACGCACCGACGTTTGTCCGTGATTTTCCGCTGGAGACGTCGCCATTGACGAGGCAGCACCGCTCGCGGCCCGGCGTCGCCGAGAAGTGGGACCTCTACGTGCGCGGATTCGAACTCGCCACCGGATACTCCGAGCTCGTCGATCCGGTCGTCGAACGGGAACGGCTCACCGAACAGTCCCGGCTGGCCGCGCAGGGCGATAGCGAAGCCATGCGGCTCGACGAGGATTTCCTCCGCGCCCTGGAGTACGGAATGCCGCCCAGCGGCGGTGTCGGAATGGGGATCGACCGGCTCCTGATGGCGCTGACCGGTCTCGGTATCCGGGAGACGATCCTCTTCCCGCTCGTGCGGCCCGAATAACCCGGCAGTGTCGTTTACCGCAATGAGATTTGCGCTGTCCTCCAGAAGCGGGTACTAATGTTCTAGACAAAGTCTTCTGTCCGGGGCCCGCCCCGTAACCAGATCATTGCGCAAGTCCCCGCAGGAGGAATCGGATGGCACAGAAGGTGCTCGTCTCGCTGGTCGACGACCTGGACGGCAGCGAGGCGGAAGAGACCGTCGAGTTCGGTTTGGACGGCGTGAGCTACCAGATCGACCTCTCTTCGGAAAACGCCGAAGAGCTGCGGGACGCGCTCGCCCAGTACGTCGAGCACGCCCGTCGCGCGGGTGGCCGCAAGCGCGCTTCGGTGCGTCCGGTCGCGGGCAAGGGCCCGTCCCGTCCGGCCGCCGTGGACCGTGAGCAGAACCAGGCCATTCGGGCGTGGGCGCGCAAGAACGGTTACGCGGTTTCGGACCGGGGGCGGATCCCGTCCGAGGTCGTCGACGCCTACCACAAGAAGAACTGAGGACCCTTCCGCCGGACCGGGTGAGCGCAGGTCACCGGGCCGGCCGGAAACTCCTCGAAGCGGGGTTCAGCCGAAGCCGCCGGGCGAATTCGCCCGGCGGCTTTCTTCATGTCCGGTCGCTGTCCGGTGTCCGTTCGCTGTCCGCCCGCGCCGTGCGGGCGTACTCCGCGGGCGGCTGGCCCGTCACCGCCCGGAAATCGCGGATGAAGTGCGACTGGTCGCTATAGCCCAGCCGAACCGCCAGTCCGGCGTAATCGGGCTCACCTTCTGTGGTGATCCGTTGCGCGGCGTCGTTGAGGCGGTATATCCGGATCGCCCACTTGGGCGTGCAGCCGACGTGTTCGGCGAACAACCGCTGGACGGACCGGGTGGTTAGTCCAGTATCCGCGCACAGTTGCGCCACCCGGGTAATTCCGGGATCCCGTGCGATTGATTCCACGGCCTCGGCGGCCCGTCGCGCGGCCGGCGAGAGCTCGACGGGATTTGCGATCAGCAAGTTGTCGACCGCGTGGACCATTTGCGTGTCGTCGGCCGCGTTCTGCACCGATTCCGCGGCTTCGATCGCCTTCCGTCCGAAAACGTCCGCGAGCGGGACAGCGCGGTCGGTGATGTCACTCACCGGGCGGCCGAGGAACGCGCGGAAGCACCCGGGCCGGAAACGCACACCCAAGCCCTGGACGCGGCCTTCGAGGCGGTGGGAAAAGACGTCGTGCGCCGGGCCGTGGACGCCGGACGCGCCGGGGAAGAACGTGACGTGCACCGCGAGGTTCGGCAGGACGCGCTGGTCGTAGGCCGGTTTGCCGCGCAGGTCCCAGTGCAGCACCCAGTGGTAGTCGACGAATTCCGCCAGCTCGGGCGCGGGTGCGTACCGGGTCAGCGTGAACATCGTGCGCGCGGTGGCTTCGGCCACGATGCCGCGCGGGATCCGGTGCTCGCCCACGGGCCAACGGTAGCTGTCGCGTTCCTTCAAGACGGCCCCGCGGCGCCCCGATTGGATCGGGTCATGAACGCCTCGCTCGTCCGGCCCGCCGCGGCCGGGTTCCTCCGGGTCGCCCACGCGGTGACCGACCTGTCCGCCCCGACGCCGTGCGCGGGCTACGACGTCCGCGGGCTGCTCAACCACCTCTTGTACTGGGGGCCGTGGCTCCTCGCCGCGGGCCGCCGCGAGGAGCCGCCGGTGCCGGCCGCTGCCGAGGCATCGGCGGGCCTGGTGACGGCGGACTGGCGGGCGGCGCTGGAGAAGCAGACGGAGACGCTGGTGGACGTGTTCGGAGCGCCGGCGGCCTGGGAGGGCATGACGGCGCTGGGAACGGCCGAGCTGCCGGCGGCGGTGGTCGGCGACATGGTGCTGGGCGAGTTCGTCCTGCACGGCTGGGACTTGGCCCGCGCGAGCGGCCAGGAGCCGCAGTGGGCGCCCGAAGCGGCGACGGCGGTGTACGAGTCCGCGGTGGCCATGGGCGACCAGGCGCGGGCGATGGGGGTGTACGGGGAGGCTGTGGCGGTGCCGGAGGGGGCTTCACCGCTGGAGCGGGCCCTGGGCGCCTCGGGACGCGATCCGGCCTGGACGCCCTGACTCAGCGGGCGCAGGTGCGCGGGCAGCCGTCGCACTCGGACTCGGCCGGGAGCAAGTACGAAAAGCAGCAGCTCTCGCGGCGCCGGGTCCACTCGCGGTGGCCGTCCGGGCCCTCCGTCATGCGCAACGTCGAGGCCGAGGTCAACGGCGGGTACCGCGCGTCCAGGACCAGCGCCGCGTCGGCGACGCCCGCGCCCTCCGCCTCCGGGGTTCCGCCCTGGCGGCCCGCCCACCACAGCGAGTTCTCCAGCGCGTCCGTCGCCGCCGCCCAGAGCGTGCGGCGGCCCAGCTCGCTCACCGGGGCGTACGCCCGGACGAACGATGCCGCGTGGGCCAGGTAGCGGGCGCGCAGGACCGCCGCCAGCGCGCGCTCGTCGCGGACCACCGTCGCCTCCGGGCGGGCCGAGCCCGGGTCCGTCGGGAGGCAGTGGAACGCGTCACCCAGCACCGCCATGCCGTCCGGGTGGGGGCGGTCGTCCGCCAGTCGGAACGCCAGCTCCGCCGGCTTCAGCGACGGCACCCGCCGCTCGTGGTGCAGCAGCAGCGCGCCGACGTACGCCGGGACGTGCAGGTACCAGGTCATCACCCAGCTCGCCGTCGTGCGGGCCGGGGTCGCGTCGTGCTCGCGCAGCAGCCAGTCGCCGAGGAGCGCGCGCCACTCGCCGAAGTACGCCGGCGTCTCCAGCAGCTCCGAACAGCGGATCCAGCCGGCCGGGACGTCGCGGCGCAGCTCGGTGCGTTCCTGCAGGCCGGAGACCCGCAGGAGCGACGACGCGAGGCCGTCGCCGACCTCGCGCGCGTCACGGAAGGACCGCTGCTGGCTCAATCGCGGCCCCCTCGGCAGCCGGAACGGATTAGGCGTGCCTAACCTTACAGGCTCGCCGGTGCTGCGCCAATCGGGTGGCGATCGAAACCGGTACTCCCAGCTTGCGGACTGTTCGCGGTGAGCGGACACCGCGCGAACGGCGGAATCCGGGTGGGGACTCGCACGTTGGGGTTGACGTAAAGGTGCAGGGCAACCTGAAGATGGAAGCATCCGGAAGACCCCACGTCCGGGTGCGGAAAAGGCCACGAAGAGCCCCAGTGGTACGCCAGCGCGACGAGTTGGCTACTAGAGTGGTCTCACGGTGCTGAATCCATCGCGGTGAAAGCACGATGGAAACGGGCCGCCGGCGCAGCAGTCGAGGGAGTGCACATGTTTGAGAGGTTCACCGACCGCGCGAGGCGGGTGGTCGTCCTGGCTCAAGAAGAGGCCAGGATGCTCAACCACAACTACATCGGCACCGAGCACATCCTCCTGGGTCTGATCCACGAGGGTGAGGGTGTCGCCGCCAAGGCGCTGGAGTCGCTGGGCATCGCCCTGGAGGGCGTGCGCCAGCAGGTCGAAGAGATCATCGGCCAGGGCCAGCAGGCGCCGAGCGGGCACATCCCGTTCACGCCGCGGGCGAAGAAGGTGCTGGAGCTGTCGCTGCGCGAAGCGCTGCAGCTCGGCCACAACTACATCGGCACCGAGCACATCCTGCTGGGCCTGATCCGCGAGGGCGAAGGCGTCGCCGCGCAGGTCCTGGTCAAGCTCGGTGCGGACCTGAACCGCGTCCGCCAGCAGGTGCTCCAGCTGCTGTCCGGTTACCAGGGCAAGGAGTCCACCGAGACCGGTTCCGGCGGCCGCGGTGAAGGCACCCCGTCGTCGTCGCTGGTCCTGGACCAGTTCGGCCGCAACATGACCGTGCTGGCCCGCGAGGGCAAGCTCGACCCGGTCATCGGGCGCGGCAAGGAGATCGAGCGGGTCATGCAGGTGCTGTCCCGCCGGACCAAGAACAACCCGGTGCTCATCGGCGAGCCCGGCGTCGGCAAGACCGCCGTCGTCGAGGGCCTCGCGCAGAGCATCGTCAAGGGCGAGGTGCCCGAGACGCTCAAGGACAAGCAGCTCTACACGCTGGACCTGGGCTCCCTGGTCGCCGGCTCCCGCTACCGCGGTGACTTCGAAGAGCGCCTGAAGAAGGTGCTCAAGGAGATCAAGACCCGCGGCGACATCATCCTGTTCATCGACGAGCTGCACACGCTGGTCGGGGCGGGTGCCGCCGAGGGCGCGATCGACGCGGCTTCGATCCTGAAGCCGATGCTCGCCCGCGGTGAGCTGCAGACGATCGGCGCGACCACGCTCGAGGAGTACCGCAAGTACATCGAGAAGGACGCGGCCCTCGAGCGCCGGTTCCAGCCGATCCAGGTCGGCGAGCCGTCGCTGGAGCACACGATCGAGATCCTCAAGGGCCTGCGCGACCGGTACGAGGCGCACCACCGCGTCTCGATCACCGACTCGGCGCTGGTCGCCGCCGCGACCCTGGCGGACCGGTACATCAACGACCGGTTCCTCCCGGACAAGGCGATCGACCTGATCGACGAGGCCGGCGCCCGGATGCGCATCCGCCGGATGACCGCGCCGCCGGACCTGCGCGAGTTCGACGAGAAGATCGCGAACGTCCGCCGCGACAAGGAGTCCGCGATCGACGCGCAGGACTTCGAGCGGGCCGCCCGCCTGCGTGACGAGGAGAAGACCCTCCTCGGCCAGAAGGGCGAGCGGGAGAAGCAGTGGAAGGACGGCGACCTCGACGTCGTCGCCGAGGTCGACGACGAGCAGATCGCGGAGGTGCTGGCCAACTGGACCGGCATCCCGGTGTTCAAGCTGACCGAGGAGGAGACCACCCGGCTGCTGCGCATGGAGGACGAGCTCCACAAGCGCATCATCGGCCAGGAGGACGCGGTCAAGGCCGTCTCGCAGGCGATCCGCCGTACGCGTGCCGGTCTTAAGGACCCGAAGCGCCCGTCGGGCTCGTTCATCTTCGCCGGCCCGTCCGGTGTCGGTAAGACCGAGCTGTCGAAGGCGCTGGCCTCGTTCCTGTTCGGCGAGGACGACGCGCTCATCCAGATCGACATGGGCGAGTTCCACGACCGCTACACCGCTTCGCGGCTCTTCGGTGCCCCTCCGGGCTACGTCGGCTACGAAGAGGGCGGCCAGCTGACCGAGAAGGTGCGGCGCAAGCCGTTCTCGGTGGTGCTGTTCGACGAGATCGAGAAGGCGCACCAGGAGATCTACAACACGCTCCTGCAGGTGCTGGAGGACGGCCGCCTGACCGACGGTCAGGGTCGCACGGTCGACTTCAAGAACACGGTCCTCATCTTCACGTCCAACCTGGGCACGTCGGACATCTCGAAGTCCGTCTCGCTCGGGTTCGCCGGGTCCAACGACACCGGCACCCGGTACGAGAAGATGAAGCAGAAGGTCAACGAGGAAATGAAGAAGCATTTCCGCCCGGAGTTCCTGAACCGGATCGATGACATCATCGTGTTCCACCAGCTGACGCAGGAACAGATCATCATGATGGTCGACCTGATGATCGGCCGCGTCGAGACGCAGCTGCGCGCGAAGGACATGGAGCTGGAGCTGACGGCCAAGGCGAAGGCGCTGCTGGCCAAGCGCGGCTTCGACCCGGTGCTGGGTGCGCGGCCGCTGCGCCGCACGATCCAGCGCGAGATCGAGGACCAGCTGTCGGAGAAGATCCTCTTCGGCGAGGTCGAGCCCGGCCAGATCATCCTGGTCGACGTCGAGGGCTGGAGCGGCAACCCCGAGGACAAGGACGACCAGGCCCGGTTCACCTTCCGCGGTGAGCGCAAGCCGTCGTCGGTCCCGGACGCCCCGCCGGTCAGCATCGGCGCGGGCCACGAAGAGCAGGGCGGCGAAGCCGAGAGCGAGTGATCGGCTGAGCGGTACGTCAGGAGGGCGGTTCCCCGGAAGGGGAGCCGCCCTTCGGCTTTCCCGCTCCGGGCGCATGAGACGATGCCCGCGGGGCTTGGGAGGGGAACCGCTGTGGACGTGCTGTCGATCGACTTCGGGACTTCCAGCACCGTCGGGGTCCTCTCCGCCTTCGGGCGCGGGCCGCGGGCCATCGAAGTCGACGGGTCCGTCACGATGTCCTCCGCCGTCTTCGTCAACGATGACGGCCTCCTGGTCGTCGGGCAGGATGCCGAACGGCGGGCGCGGCTCGATCCCAGCCGCTTCGAGCCCAACCCCAAGCGCCGCATCGATGAAGGCACCCTGGACCTCGGCGGCACCACCGTCGAAATCACCGATGCCTTCGCCGCCGTCCTGCGGCGGATGGGCGAGGAAGCCGTGCGGCAGCTCGGCCACCCGCCGGCCGAGACGCGGATCTCGCACCCCGCCGGCTGGGGTGCCACCCGGCAGGACGTCGTCCGGACCGCCGCCGCCAAGGCCGGGCTCGGCGATGTGCGGCTGATCCCCGAACCCGTGGCCGCCGCCGCGCACTACGCCAGCATCGGTCACCGGTACTCCGGGCCCATCGGCGTCTACGACCTCGGTGCCGGCACCTTCGACTGCGCCGTCGTCGGGGCGACGCAGCAGGGCTTCGCCGTGCTCGCCGAGGACGGCCTGCCCGATCTCGGCAGCCTCGACATCGACCAGGCGCTGCTCGTCCACATCGGACGGTCGGTCTCGCACGCCGATCCCGCGCAGTGGCAACGGCTTCTGCGCCCGCAGTCCACCGCCGACCGCCGCACCCGGCGCGCGCTGCTGCAGGACGTCCGGGACGCCAAGGAAAGCCTTTCGCGCCACACCCAGACCCATGTGCCGATGCCCGAGCCGTTCGGGGACGTCCTGGTCAGCCGGGACGAGCTCGAAGCGCTCGTGCGGCCCAGCCTGCTCCGCAGCGCCGAACTGCTCGGCGCGACGATCCGCCGGGCCGGGCTGAGCCCCGCGCAGCTCGCCGGCGTCTACCTCGTCGGCGGCCCGAGCCGGATGCCGCTGCTGGCCACGCTGCTCGCGCGCCAGCTCGGTGTCACGCCGACCACGCAGGACCAGCCCGAGACGGCCGTCGCGTTCGGGCTGCACCACGTGCCGCTGGGCAACTCCGACCTCACCGTGCCCGCGTTCGCGCCGGTCCGCCCGCCCGTGGCGCCGCCGCGGCCCCAGCCGTGGCAGCAGCAACCCGCCCGGCCCGCGCCACCGCCGTCGGACCCGGCACCGCCGCCTCGCCGGCGGCGCAAACCGTGGTTCCTCGCGCTCGTCGTGCTGGTGGTCGCGGCGGTCGTCGCCACCGTCGTCGTGTTCGTCATCCGCGCCGGATCCGCGCAGGCCGCGCCGGACTGCACGTCGACGGCGCACCGCGACCGGACCGGGTTCACCCCGTGCCTGCGCTCACTGGCCGGCTCGGTCCCGGAGCGGGGCACCTGCCGGGAAAACGACCACATGGCCCAGCTGCTGCGTCTCCAGGCCACGGTCATGTGCGAGTTCGCGGGCGGCATCGTCGGCTACTACCAGGGCGTGACCCTCGAAGAGTTCGCGGTGAACGTGAACCTGCCGTCTCCCGACAGCGCCGTCGGCCGCGGCGCCTGGGACGGCGGCGGGCTGCACGGCCAGTACATCGCCAGTGCCGGCAAGAAATTGTCGATGTTGGCCTTCGGCGTGGACGGACAGCGGGCGGTCGCGTCCTACGTGCCGGACCACCCCAGCCACCTCGACGAGCTGATCGCCGGCTTCACCCGTGAGGTCAAGCCGGCCTGACGGTCGTCAGTGTTCCGCGCCCGCGCTGACCGCGATGTCCTCGACCGTGGCCGATGCCGTGTCCGCCAACGCTTCCAGCGCGTCCGCGATCCGGTCGACGCCCAGCGAAGGCGCGGCCTTCCCCGACGCCGCGACCTGTTCCGGGCTGAACGGGACGTGCACGAACCCGCCGCGCACCCCCGGGAACTCCGCCAGCAGGTGCATCAGCCCGTAGAAAACCTGGTTGCACACGTAAGTCCCGGCCGTGTGGGACACCGACGCCGGCACGCCCGCTGCGCGGATCGCCGCCACGCACGCCTTCACCGGCAGCGTCGTGAAGTACGCCGCCGGGCCGTCCGGGACCACCGGGACGTCCACCGGCTGCTCACCCGCGTTGTCCGGGATGCGGGCGTCGACCAGGTTGATCGCGACGCGCTCCGGGGTCACCTCGAGGCGGCCGCCCGCCTGCCCGACGCACACCACCAGCGACGGCCGGTGCTCGAGGAAAGCCGCGCGCAACGCGGGCAGCGACGCGGCGAACTCGCACGGCAGCTCCACCGCCGCGATGTCGTCCCGGCGCGCGCCGAGCAGCGAAACCGCCTGCCAGGACGGGTTCACCGGCTCGCCGCCGAACGGCGCGAACCCCGTCATCAGCACCCTGGCCATGCCCACCTCCGAAACGCCGTGAAGGCCACCCTACGACCGCGGGGTGGCCTTCACGGACATCGGATCAAGCGGCGGGCTTCAGCCCACCGGGAAAGAGGTACTGGTCGGCCGGCTTGCCGGTGCCGTACACCCACGCGTCGAAGAACCCCTGCAGGTTCTTGTGCGCGACGAGCTCGGTGTACCGCTGGAACTCCTGCATGCTCGCGTTCCCGTCGCGGTGCAGCGACGGCCAGGTCTTCAGGACCCGGGAGAACGCCTGCTCACCGACGTAGTTGCGCAGCGCGTGCAGCATCATCGGGCCCTTGGAGTACACGTACGTGAACTCCTTGCCGGCGCCCATGTCGTACAGCTTGCCGTTCCAGAACGTCGTCGACGCCTTCTTGACGTCGTCCGCGTACTGCTTGTTCAGGTCGACGCCTTCCTTGCCCTCGTCCCAGAGCCACGTGGCGTAGGACGCGAAGCACTCGTTCAGGCAGACGTCTCGCCAGTGCGCCACGGCCACCGAGTCGCCGTACCACTGGTGGGCGTTCTCGTGGACGATCGTCGGGACCGTGCCGGCCCAGCCCGCGGAGTAGATCGGCCGGCTCATCGTCTCCAGCGAGAAACCGATCTGCTCGTTGAGGAAGATGCCGCCCGCCGCGTCGATCGGGTACTTGCCGAACTTCGACTCGAGGAAGTCGAGGATCTCCGGCAGCCGCGCTTCGGCCTGCTTCGTCGAGTCGGGGACGCCGGGGGCGAACGCGCTGACGACCGGCGTCCCGTCCTTGCGCTTCTGCCGGTCGAAGGTCCACTTGTCGATCGCGACCGTCGTCATGTACGGCACGATCGGCGTTTCCTCGGCCCAGACGTGCGTGGTGCCGCCCGGCGCCTTGACCGACGGCTTCTCGCGGCCGTTGGCGATCACGCCCCACTCGTCGGGCACCGTGATCGCGAGGTGGAACGTGGCCTTGTCGAGCGGGGTGTCGTTGACCGGGTACCAGGTCGTCGCCGACTTCGGCTCGCCGGCGACGAACGCGCCGCCCGCCTGGGCGTACTGCCAGCCGTTGTTGCCGAGCGCCGGGTCGCTGATCGGCGCCGGCACGCCGTGGTAGCCGATCTTGACCCGGAAGTCCTGGCCCCGCCGCAGGCTGCGCGCCGGCGTGATGACGAGCTCGTGGTCGCCGGTCCGCGTGAACCGCGCGGTCCGGCCGTCGACCTTCACCGAGTCGACGGTCAGGCCGCGCAGGTCCAGGTTGAACGAGCTGAGCGACTGGGTCGCGCGCGCGGTGATGTCCTGGTCGCCGGTGAGCTGGTGCGACGCGGGGTCGTAGCCGACCTTGAGGTTGTAGTCGGCGACGTCGTAGCCGCCGTTGCCGTCCTGCGGGTAGTAGCTGTCCCCGGCGCCGTCGCTGCCGGGCTGCGCCGGACCCCAGCCGTCGCCCGCCGCGGCGACACCGGTGCCCAGGCACAGGCTGGCGACCACGGCGGCCGCGACCACGGCCGGTTTCTTTCCCCTCATGAACGCTCCTGTCCCTATCGGATGGACCTCGCCCGCAACGTATCGCCACGATTGCATGGTTCGAAGGGGTAAGTCGCTTTTGTCCGGATAATCAGCACTTCCGTCGGCCCGCCCCGCTGCCCGGCCTTCGTCTGGAAAGCTGGACGCATGCGCGTTGCGCTGCTGGGGCCGCTGAGAGCGGTGAACGACGACGGCACGCCGATCGACATCGGCGGCGCCCGCCTCCGCATGCTCCTGGCCCGGCTCGCGCTGGACGCCGGGCGCGCCGTCCCGGCCGACGCGCTCGTCGATGGCCTCTGGGGTGGCGAACCGCCCGCCGACGCCGCCAACGCCCTGCAGTCGCTGGTCTCGCGGCTGCGCAAAGCCTTGCCGGTGGCGGTCGAGTCCGGCCCGGGCGGCTACCGGCTCGCCGTGGCCCGCGAAGACGTCGACGCCGAGCGCTTCGAACGGCTCGCCGCCGACGGCCGCCGCGAGCTGGCCGCGGGCCGGAACGCCCACGCGGCCGAGCTGCTCGCCGAGGCCCTCGCGCTGTGGCAGGGCGGCGCGCTCGCCGACGTCCTCGACGCGCCGTTCGCGCCGGCCCCCGCCCGCCGGCTCACCGAGCTGCGGGCCGAGGCGGCCGAAGACCGCTTCGACGCCTTGATCCGGCTGGGCGAGCACGCCGGCGTCCTCGCCGACCTCGCCGCCGCGGCCGACGCCGATCCGCTGCGCGAACGGCTGGCCGGGCTGCGGATCCGCGCGCTCTGCGCCGCCGGGCGGCAGTCGGAGGCGCTGGGCGTCTACTCCGGCATCCGCCGCACGCTGGCCGACCAGCTCGGCGTCGACCCGTCGGCCGAGCTGCAGGAGATCCACCTGGCCGCGCTGCGCGGCGAGTTCGCGCCGCCGTCGCCGGTGACCGACCGGCTGCCGACGCGGCTCACCACGTTCATCGGCCGCGACGACGAGCTCAAGCTGCTGGCCGAGCTGCTCGGCAGCGCCCGGCTGGTCACCCTGACCGGGCCCGGCGGCGCCGGCAAGACGCGGCTGTCCACCGAAGCGGCGTCGCGGCACCCGGCGCACCAGCAGGGCCGGGTCTGGTTCGCCGCGCTGGCCGGCGTGCGCGACCCCGACGACCTCGGCGGCGCGCTGCTCGGCGCGCTGGAGATCCGGGACATCCGCAGCGCCGACACCGAGATCCGCCGGCCGCTGGAGCCGGTCGAGCAGGCCCTCGAGGTGCTCGGCGGCGCGGAAGCGCTGCTGGTGCTGGACAACTGCGAGCACGTCGTCGACGCCGCCGCCCGGCTGGCCGACGAGCTGCTGCAGCGGGCGCCGCGGCTGCGCATCCTGGCCACCAGCCGCGAGCCCCTCGCGATCACCGGGGAGGCCCTCTGCCCGCTCGGCCCGCTGCCGGTGCCCGCGGAGCGCGCCGCGCCCGCGGAGGCCGCCGAGCTCGACTCGACGCGGCTGTTCCTCGACCGCGCGGCCGCCGTCCGGCCCGACTTCGTGCTCGACGAGTCCACTGTGGACCACGTCGGCGAGATCTGCCGCCGGCTCGACGGGATGCCGCTCGCGCTGGAGCTGGCCGCGGCGCGGCTGCGGTCGATGACGGTGGCGCAGATCGCCGGGCGCCTCGGCGACCGGTTCCGGCTGCTCACCTCGGGCAGCCGCACGGCGCTGCCGCGGCAGCGGACGCTGCGCGCGGTCGTGGAGTGGAGCTGGGACCTGCTGACCGAGGCCGAGCTGGTGCTGGCCCGGCGGCTCGCGGTGTTCGCCGGCGGTGCCGAGCTGGAGCCGATCGAGGCCGTCTGCGCGGACGAGCGGCTGCCGGCTGCCGACGTCCCGTACGTCCTCGGCAGCCTGGTCGAGAAGTCCATTGTGGACACCGTGGACGGCGGCCGCGGCGAGCCGCGGTACCGGATGCTGGAAACGCTGCGTGCGTACGCCACCGAGCGGCTGATCGAGTCGGGCGAGCAGGACCGGATGCGCCGCGCGATGGCGGCCCACTACGCCGAGCTCGGGGCCCGGTGGGAGCCGGTATTGCGCACGGGCGACCAGCTGCCCGTGCTCAAGCGGTACGAAGCCGAAAGCGCCAACATGATCGACGCCCTGCGCGGCGCGATCGAGCTGTCCGATGTGGACGGCGCGGTCGCCCTGCTGGACGGGGTCTTCTGGTACTTCACCATTCTCGGCCAGGGCGGCCGGGTCGGCGGCCTGGTCCGCGAGACGCTCGCGTTCGGCGACCGGCTGCCGCCCGCGGCCGCGGCCGCCTACCGGGCGATCCTCTACCTGATGGACGTCATCCCGATGAGTTCGGACCGCGGCGAGATCCTGAAGCTGGTCGACGAATGCGTGCGTACCGGCGCGATGGACCGCTACGCCGGGCTTTCGGTGGCCTTGCCGATGCTGGCCTTCCTCGGAGGCGACCGCGAAGTCGCCGCGCGCGAGGTGCGCCGCGCCGAGCAGAGCGCGGATCCGTGGACCCGCGCGGGTGGCTTCTGGGTGGAGAGTTTTCTGCTCGAGGACGCTGGGGACGTCGAGGGCGCCGACCGGGCGCGCGACCGGGCGCACAGCGGGTTCACCGAGGTCGGCGACCGCTGGGGCATTGCGATGACGCTGAGTTTCAAGGCCTACGCGCTTTCGCAGGACGGCCACAGCGCGAAGGCCATCGAGATCTACGAGGAGGGCCTGGCGCTCTCGTTGGAGCTGCAATCGGGCGAAGACGCCGTGCAGCACTGGTGGCGGCTGGTGGTGGAACGAGCGCGCAGCGGCGACTTCGATGGCGCCTGGCGCGACCAGGAAGCCGCCGAACGCTACGGCGCGGACATCACGAACCCGCAGCATCGGGCGATCCTGATGTTCGGCCGGATCGAGTTGCTGCTGCGCACCGGCCGGCTAGCCGAGGCGCGGGCGCTGCTCGATCGCGTGGCTTCGAAGGCCGACGACGACGAGTGGTTCGCCGGGGGCATCGGCGACGAGTGGATCAGCGCGTTCGAGGCGCGCCTGCTGCTGGCTGTGAACCGCCCCGGCGAGGCAGAAGCCCACGTGGCGAAGGCGATCCGGGCGACGAACGACCGCGGCGACATGCCGGACCTGGCCGGCGTGGTGGAGCTGCTGGCGCTGATCCGTGCCGCGCAGGGCCGGTTCGAAACGGCAACCAGGGTGCTCGCCGCGTCCGCCGTCATCCGCGGGCGGATCGACCTCGGCAGCCCGGAGGTCCGGGCCCTCATCGACGACCTGCGCGCGGCCCTGCCGGACTACGACTCGCGCTACGAAGAGCTCCGCGCTGTGTCCAAACAGGACACCATCGCCTGGCTCCTGACCGAAATCGGCTGAAGGGGACGCTCGCCCCCGGCGAACGTCCCCTTCAGCTCCCCCTGGCGCGGTTCACCCCCGTGTCGCGCGCCCTTTTTCAGACCCGCCGGCGGTACGCCCAAGTGGCCAGCGGGAAGAACACGATCACCGCGCCGGCCATCCAGGCCAGCGCCCCGGCCAGCGGGCCGGCGACCGCGCCGCCGTTCATCAGGCCGCGCAGCGCGTTCGCCATCAGGCTGACCGGGCTGATGTCGGCCCACGCCCGCAGCCAGCCCGGCATCGTCGACGTCTGGACGAAGACGTTGCTGCCGAACGTGAGCGGCATGATGAAGACGAACATCAGCGCCTGCGCCGAGCCCGGCGACTTCATCACCATGCCGACGAACACCGAGCTCCAGCAGAAGCAGAGCCCGAACGCCAGCGCGAGCAGGATCGCCACGGCGAACTCGCCGGGGCTGGTCGCGATCCGGTAGCCCATGAGCGTCGCGACGATCATCAGCACCGTCAGGCAGACCAGGTAGCGCACGACGTCGGCCAGCACCGCGCCGATCAGCGGTGCCGACCGGGCGATCGGCATGCTGCGGAACCGGTCGAAGACGCCCTTGGTGACGTCGGTGTTGAGGTTGGTCCCCACGGTGAGGCACGCCTGCAGGATGTTCATCACGATGATGCCGGGCACGACCATCTGCAGGTAGGCGTCGGTCGAACCGGACAGCGCGCCGCCGAAGAGGTACACGAAGATCACCAGGAAGATGATCGGCATCAGGGTGACGTCGGCGAGCTGCTCGGGGTTCTTGCGGATCTTCAGGATGCCGCGCCACGCGAGGGAAAGCGCGTGGCCGAAGCCCTTGGCGGGACTGATGTGCCGCGGCGGGGCCGGGCGGTCGAGCGCCAGCGTCGTCATGCCAGGCTCCCTTCGAAGGTCTTGTCCGCAATGGACTCTTCGGCGGTGTGCCCGGTGAGGGCGAGGAACACCTCGTCGAGGCTGGGCAGCCGCAGCGCCAGCTCGTCGGCGGTGATGCCGGCCTCGTCCAGCTTGCGGACCAAAGTGGACAGCAGGACGGGGTCGTTCACCGGCGCGGTGAGCAGGCCCGTCGCGTCGTCGCGGGTCGGCCGGACGCCGGACAGGTCGCCCAGGATCCGGTTGACGGCGTCCATGTCGGACAGCTGGGTCGGCCGGACCTGCAGCGTCTGGCCGCCGACGCGGCGCTTGAGCTCGTCGGCGCGGCCGTCGGCGACGACGCGGCCGTGGTCGAACACGGTGATCTTGTCGGCCAGCTGGTCGGCCTCTTCCAGGTACTGCGTGGTCAGCAGCACCGTGGCGCCCTCGGCGACGAGGCCGCGGACGACGTCCCAGACCTCGTTGCGGGCGTGCGGGTCGAGGCCGGTCGTCGGCTCGTCGAGGTAGAGCACCTCGGGCCGGCCGACGAGGCTGGCGGCCAAGTCGATCCGCCGTCGCATGCCGCCGGAGTAGGTCCGGATCGGCCGCTTGGCCGCCTTGGTGAGCTCGAACCGCTCGAGCAGCTCGGTGGCGCGGGCTTTGGACTGGGCGCGGGAGTGGCCGTACAGCCGTCCGATGAGGACGAGGTTCTCGATGCCGTTGAGGTCCTCGTCGACCGACGCGTACTGCCCGGTGAGCCCGATCAGGCTGCGGACCCGCACCGGGTCGGTGACCACGTCGAAGCCGCCGACGGTGGCTCTGCCGGCGTCCGGTTTCATCAGGGTGGCCAGGATCCGGACGGCGGTCGTCTTGCCGGCGCCGTTCGGGCCGAGTACCCCGACGACCTGCCCGAACGGGACCTCGAGGTCCACCCCGTCCAGCGCCTTGGTGTCCCCGAAGTGTTTGACCAGGCCCTCGGCCTGGATCGCGTGCGACATGGGCGTCCTCCTTCGCTGTCGCGTTCTGAGGACACTGTGACCGGACGCGCTGGCAGCACGCGCACAGCGCGCTGGCAGCGGCTGGCAGGCGCTGGTGGAGATCTTGTGGAGGAGTTGTCGGCCCCCGGGCCGGCCGGCGATCACCTCGGCATACTCGGCACCATGACGGTTGCGGAAGAGACGCGCGTCCGGCGGAAGAATCCGCTGGTCACGGCCTTGTTGGTGGTGCCGCTGGTGCTGCTGGCCGGAGTGGCCGCGCTGCGCTTGATCGGCTTCGACGGCGACTGGTACACCCTCGTCGCGCTGGCGCTGACGCCGTTCGCGGCGGCCGCCGGCCTGCTGCTCGGCGGGCTGGCGCTGGCCTTGCGGCGCTGGTGGATCGGCGGGGTCGCGCTGGTGCTGGCGGTCGCCCTGGCCGTTCTCGTGCTGCCGCGGCTGTCGGCGAGCGACCAGCGCGAAGTGCACGGCAAGACACTGCGCGTGCTCGCGTCGAACCTCCTGTACGGCCAGGCGGACCCGAAATCCGTCGTCGACCTGGTGCGCGAGCAGCGGATCGACGTGCTGAACCTGGTCGAGCTGACGCCCCGCGCGGTCGACGGCCTGACCGCGGCCGGGCTGTTCCAGCTGCTGCCGTACCGGGTGCTGCACCCGGCGGCGGGCGCGTTCGGCTCCGGGATCGTGTCGCGCTTCCCGCTGACGGAGGTCAACCTGACGGGTGATTCGGCGGCCAAGCAGCCGGGCGCGCAGGCCGACCTCGGCGACGGCGTGGTGGCGGAGATCGTCGCCGTCCACCCGATCTCCCCGGACGTCGACACCCCGCAGTGGGAGCGCGAGATCAAGGACCTCTCGCGCGCGGCGGGCGAGCACGGCCTGCGCATCCTGGCGGGCGACTTCAACGCGACGCTCGACCACGCGGCGTTCCGGACGGTGCTGTCCCGCGGCTACAACGACGCGGCCGAGGAGCGCGGCTCGGGGCTGACGCCGACGTGGCCGTCGTCGTCTCCGGTGGTGACAATCGACCACGTGGTGGTCGACAACCGCGCGGCGGTCCAGGACTACCGCGTGTTCGACGTCGCGGGCAGCGACCACCGGGCGGTGTTCGCCGAAGTGCGCCTGCCGTGACGTCGTCCCTGGCACGCTGACCGGTATGCGAAGACTCGTGCTCGCCCTCGTCCTGGTGGCCGCCGCCTGCGGGCAGCCCGACGCGGCTCCGGCGGACGACGGCCCGAAGAGCGCGCTCGGCTTCACCGCGCACGCGGGTGCGGTGGAGTTCCCGTCCGACACCGACTGGATCCCCACGACCGGCGGGCTGAACGCCTTGGTCCCGCTGAAGAGCTGCGTGCTCGGCATCGGCGACTACGCGACCGGCAACCGCATGCTCAACGCGAACTGGACCGGCTCGGCGGACTGCACGTCGTTGCGGATCGGCCCGATCGGCGGCGGCCTCCCGGCGGTGGCCGCGGTACCGGACCCGGACGGCTCGGTGCTGGGGGCCGGCGCGAAGTTCTCGCACCGGGACCCCGGCGGAACCGTGACCGAGCTCGGCGAGCTGCGCGGCCGGCGGGACGTCCGGGCGCTGGCGCGTTCGGGTGCCGGCCTGGTGGCGGTCGGGACGGCGTTCCTGGACGGGCGGACGACCCGGCCGGTGGCCTGGGTGTCGGACGACGGGGGCAAGACGGAACGCACGGTCGTGATGCCGCTCGCCGCGGGCGTGACCGGGGCGAACGGGCCGTCGTCGGTGGCGGCCGCCGGGCCGGAGCTGCTCGCGGCCGGCTATTCGAACCCGCGGCTGCAGCTCTGGGCTTCGCACGACGGCGGCGGCAGCTGGACGGTGTCGGAGCTGGCGACGCCGTCGGACGAAACTCTGGTGTACGGGATCCTGCCGGTCGCCGGGCAGTGGCTGATCTACGGCGAAACCACGAACGGCTACACGCAGAAACCCTTCGTGGTCACCGGGAAACCGGGCAATTGGTCCACAGTGGACACGCCCGGACCCGGCGGTGTCGTGGCGGGCACGCTGGACGCGCGTGGCAACCTCGTGCTGGCCACGCGGACGATCGAACCGAACCGGGGCAACCAGCGTCCGCGCTCTTGCTCGGCGGTGCTGGTGCGGGACGGTCCCGGCTGGCAGCGCGGCGAGCTGGGCTGCGCGGAGTGGCCGGTGCGGGTGGCGACGACGCTGGTCGACGGCCGGGTCATGCTCGCGGGGAACCGCGACCTGTGGCTGCGGCCAGCGCGGTGAGCGTTTCCAACGCTCCGGCCGCGATCGAGACGCCCCGGCCGTGGCGGATCTCCGGCTCGCGCGGGTTGACGCGGATCAGCGCGCCGGTCGCCGCGCTCGCCAGTTCGCTGTAGCGGCGGACCGTCGGGACCGCCTGGCCCGCGCCCAGTTCGACCACCACGAGGTCGCGCGCGGTCCGGCGCCACGCCGTCAGCTCGTCGAGCTGTGCCTGGCTGCGGTCCGGGACCCAGTCGAAGTCCCCGAACATCAGGATGTTGGGCCGCGCGAGCCCGCCGCACCGCGGGCACGACGGCAGCGGCGGCACGGCCCGCGTGGTTTCTTCGTCGATGACGACGTCGACGTCCGAAGCGGACCAGATTTCGTCGCTGCAACGGGAAAGGCACTGCAAGTGGTGGATCGAGCCGTGCGCCTCGGCGACGTGCTCGAACCCGGCCTTCTGGAACTGGCCGTCCACATTGGACGTGAAGACGCGTACGGAGGGTGCGAAGCCGTGCAGCAGGCGGAAACCCTCGTGCGGCACGGTCTTCCGGTACAGGTCGAGCCGGTGGCCGTAGAAACCCCAGGCCAGCTCGGGGTCGTCGGCGAAGTGGCGCGGGTCGGCCAGCTCCTCGAACCGCAGCCCGAGCCGGGCGTACGGCGGGTACGCGCGCCAAAACCCTTCGCCGCCGCGGAAGTCCGGCAGCCCGGAGTCGACGCCCATCCCGGCGCCGGCGCAGATCAGCAGCGCGCCGGCGCCGTCCAGGAGCTCCGCGGCCCGTTCGAGGGCGTCACTCACCCGGCTTCGAACCGAGGACGACCTCGAACTCCAGCAGGTTCGCCCCGGTGGACACGGGCTTGGCGCGCTCGCCCGAGTGCGCCGCCGCGGCCGGGCCGCCCTTCGCCCACGCCTGGTAGGCCTCTTCGGTCTCCCACTTCGTGTAGACGAAGTAGCGCGTCTCGCCGGACACCGGGCGCAGCAGTTCGAACCCGAGGAAGCCGGGCTGCTGGTCGACGGAGTGCATCCGCGCGGCGAACCGCTTCTCCAGCTCGGGGCCGGCGCCTTCGGGGACCTCGATCGCGTTGATCTTCACGACACTCATGGGCCCAGCCTACTGACGTCAGCTGCGCAGCGAGCCGGGGAAGAGGTCGGCGTCCGCGGGGAGCTTCGTCCCCCGGAACCACTCGTCGAAGAACGGCTTCAGGTTCTGCCCGCTCACCTGCGAAGCCATCTTCTCGAAGTCAGCCCACGAGGCGTTCCCGTGGCGATAGCGCGCCGGCCACGCGTGCAGGAGGCGGTCGAACGACGGGTCGCCGATCTGCCTTCGCAACGCGTGCAGCGCCAGGATTCCCTTGTTGTACACGCCCTCGAACTCGTGGCCCTGGCCCATGCCGACCAGCTTCTGCGCCCAGAAGTCCGTGCTGCCGCGGGTGATCTCGATCGCCGCGCGATAGCGGTCGTCGAGGCTCTGGCCCTCGCGCTCGGCCCACAGCCACTGCGCGTACGACGCGAAGCACTCGTTCAGGCAGATATCGGACCAGTTCTCCAACGACACCGAGTCGCCGAACCACTCGTGCGCGTTCTCGTGCACCAGCGTCGGCAGGTCGGCCCACTTCGCGTACGTCGGCCGGGTCTGCGTCTCCAGGGAGAACCGGACGTCCTCGTTCAGGAAGATCCCGCCCGCCGCCGACTGCGGGTACGGCCCGAACTTGCCGCTCAGGAACCCGAGCACCTCGGGCAGGCGGTCGCCGATCGCGCGGCGGGGCTCGGCGCCCGGCGCGTACGCCGAGACCACCGGGGTGCCGTCCGGCAATGTCGACCTGTCGACACTGAACTTGTCGATCGCGATCGTCGTCAGGTAGCTCGCGACCGGGTTCGGCTCGGTCCACGTCCCCGGCGGGCCCTCGCGGCCGTTCGAGATGACCGTCCAGCCGGGCGGGACGTGCGCGGTCAGCGTGAAGGTCGCCTTGTCGCGCGGGGTTTCGTCGACCGGGTACCAGAACGCGGCCGAGTGCGGTTCGCCGACCATGTACGCGCCGCCGTCGGCCGAGTGCTGCCAGCCGTTCTCGCTGCCGCCGTCGTGCGGGGTCTTCGCCGGGTCGCCGCCGTAGCGCACCCGCGTGCGGAACGTCGTCCCGGCGCGGATCGGCGACGCCGGCGTGACGACCAGCTCGAAGGCCTTCTCGCGGGTGAAGTGCGCCGGCTGGCCGTCGACTTCGACGCTGTGGACGTCCAGCCCGCGCAGGTCGAGGTCGAACCGGCTGAGGTCCTGGGTGGCTTTCGCGGTGACCGTCGTATCGCCGTCGAGGTGGCCGCTCGGCGGGTCGTACGTCACGCCCACCTGGTAGCCGAGGGCGTCGTAGCCGCCGTTGCCGTCGTCCGGGTAATACGGATCACCGGCGCCGGCCGCGCCCGGAACCGGGTGCATGGGCGGCGGCGGAGGCGGCGCCGTGACGGCGTCACCGCTGCACGCCGCGGCGAGGACCGCGGCGGCGCAGACGGCGAGGGCGGCGAGTCGGCGGCGCATACCCACCACCATAGGTGATGGATTGCGATCACTTGGTCACGTTCCGCACCTGCGGTTTTGTGGTTAGGTGGCCGCGTGCTCTGTTTCGGCGGCACCGGTGTGCCGATCGTTCTGCTCCACGGACTGATGGGCCGCGCGCGCACGTGGTCGCGGGTCGCGGAGTGGCTCCGGCCCTACGGCGCGGTGTACGCCCTCGACGCGCGCGGCCACGGCAGCGCGCCGCGCGTCGGCCCCTGGACGACCGAGCGGTTCACCGACGACGTCGCCGCCGCGCTGCGGACCCTCGACGCCGGGCCGGCGGTGCTCATCGGGCACTCGATGGGCGGCCTGCACGCGTGGACGACCGCCGCGAAGTACCCGGAGCTGGTGCGCGCGGTCGTGTCCGAGGACTTCGCGCCGGACCAGCGCGGCCGGACCGTCGAGACGTGGCGCGGGTACTTCGAGAGCTGGCCGGTGCCGTTCAAATCGCTGGACCACGTCCGCGAGTTCTTCGGCGACGCGGGCGAGTACTTCGCCGACTGCGTCGAGGAGCGTTCCGATGGGTTTCACCTGGTCGCCGACCTCGAGGACCTGTACGTCATCGCCGCGGAATGGGGCCGGCGCGACTACTGGGACGTCGTCGACGCGATCCGCTGCCCGCTGCTGCTGGTCGAGGGCGAGCACACGGCGATGCCGCCCGGCCAGCAAGCACTCGTTGCCGACCGAGTGTCAGGCGCGAAGCACCTGGTGGTCCCCGGCTCGGCCCACCTGCCCCACGACGAAGCCCCGGAGATCTACCGGGGCGCGGTCGAGGCCTTCCTGAGCGGCGTGCTCAGCCGGTGAAACCACGCGTGACCAGGCGGACGGCACACCGAGCGCGCCGTTGAGCCCGGTGCACCGACCACCTGGTCACGCGCGAGCCAGGTCCGCCCGCCAGGCTGCCGTCGAGCGGTCGGCGGGGACGATCAGCGGCCAGACGTCCGCGCCGAGGAAGCCGGTCTCGTCGGCCGCCCGCGCCGCGGTGCACGTGTCGCGCGGCAGCCCGGCCTGGACGGTCAACGCGGCCACGGCGTCCTTTGTGGACTTCCCGAAGACGCCGTCGGTCGGCACGCCGAACCCGGCGGACCGCAGGAACCGCTGCGCCAGCTGGACCCGCTTGCCGGTGTCGCCCGGCTTCAGCAGCGGCCACTCGGCTTCGGCGCGCGCCACCGAGACGCCGAGGACGCGCCCGACCGCCGTCCGCAGCTCCGGGAGCCGGTTGTAGAGCACCGTGCCGGGGCACTCGGTCGTGTTGAAGTCGCGGTGGCCCTTGATGAACTCGGGCGAAATGCCGTACTGGTGGGCGATGTAGGCGACCAGCCCGACGAGCGAGTCCCACAGCGCCTGCGGCACGTCGACCGTGCTGTAGAGGCCCTCGTTCTCGATGCCGATGACCTCGCTGTTGTGGTTGCCGACGTTCGCGCCCTGGACGTGCTGCGTGCCGCCGCGCAGGATCTCCAGGCTGCGGTGCCTGCCCTCGGTGACGAACCCGCCGCGGCTGTTCGTGAACTGCTGGCCGCTGTCGATCCAGCCGTTCTTGTCCATGTGCAGGTTCTGGATGTACTTCGCGACGTAGAACGCGCGCGCCAGCGAGAAGTCGTTGTTCATCGGCGGATCGACGGCGTGGTGCACGACGATGTAGGTCGGCTTGTGGTTCTCCACCACGATCGGCCCGCTGGCGGGCCGCGCGCCCCACTCGGAGCACCCGTGGATCGTCGGTGTCGGCACGGCCGCGGCGGCCGTCCCCGTGGTCGTCATCCCCAGTGCGCCGGCCGCCGTAGCGGTCACCCCCGCCTTCAGCAGGGTCCGGCGGTCAACAGTGACCATGCGAGAAAAGGTAACTCCGCATCGCGCCGATGACAACTATTGACCAACTTTGGTTGTAGCGCGTTAGTGTTCACCTGGCAGGGCGAAGAGGCCGCCGCTGGTCTGCTCCAGCAGGCCGTCGACCAGCAGGGAGTCCAGGCAGCGGTCGCGCTGGCCGCCGTCGTGCCACACCAGGTCGAGGCGCGCCTTTTCGACGGGACCCTCACTGCCGCGCAGGACGTCCAGCAGCAGGCCGCGGACCTGCCGATCGGTACCCGCGAACTTCTGGACCGGCTTGGCCGGCCCGGCGTACTCCGGCTTCCCGGCGAGCTGCCACGCGCACTCGTCGTAGATCGGGCAGTCCGCGCACCTCGGCGACCGCGCGGTGCAGATCAGGGCCCCGAGCTCCATGATTGCGGCGGAGAACTTCGCGGCGGGCGCGTCTTCGGCGGGCAGCAGCGCCTCGACGTCGGCCATGTCCCGGGTGTTCGACGCGGGCCCGGCGTCCCCGGCCCCGTGCACGGCCCGCGCGACGACCCGCCGCACGTTGGTGTCGACGACGGGCGCCCGCAGCCCGTAAGCGAACGCGGCGACGGCCCGCGCGGTGTAGGCCCCGATCCCGGGCAGCGCGAGCAGGGTGTCCACATCGGACGGAACGACGTCGCCGTGGTCCCGCGCGATGACGCCGGCGGCTTCGTGCAGCCGGAGGGCGCGCCGCGGGTAGCCGAGCTTGCCCCAGGCCCGCACGACCTCGCCCTGGCTCGACGCGGCCAGCGCCGACGGCACCGGCCAGCGCGCCATCCACTCGTGCCAGATCGGCTGCACGCGGGCGACGGGGGTCTGCTGGAGCATGATCTCGCTGACGAGCACGCCCCACGCCGAGCAGTCCGGCTCGCGCCAGGGCAGGTCCCGGCCGTGCGTGGAGAACCAGTCGAGCAGTACGTCAGCGTCCACAGCCACGCCGGGAGGCTACTTCGCCCGCTTCGGCAGCTCGCGGGCGACCTCGTCCGGCGACGGCATTTCCGCGATCTCCTCGGCGATCCCGCGGGCCGCCTCCCGGCAGGAGGACGCCTTCCGGGCCTGTTCGGCGACGGCGTCCGCGGTCAGTTCGCCCGGCAGGAGCCGCAGTGCCGCACCCGCGGCGACGAGCGCGTCGGCGTTGGCGAACTGGTCGGCGCCCTGCGGCAGGAGCAGTTGCGGGACGCCGGCGGCGACCGCGGCCAGCGTGGTGCCGCTGCCGCCGTGGTGCACGACCAGGTCCGCCTGCGAGATCGCCGCCGCCTGCGGCACCCAGGCCCGGGCGGTGACGTGGGTCGGCAGCGGGCCGAGGTCTTCGGGGGCCACGCGGCCGGTGGCCACCACGACGTGCGTGCCGAGTGCGGCCAGTCCCTCGATCGCCGTCTCGAGGACCTCCGGGGTGCCGAACGCGGTGCCGAGCGTCAGGTAGACCAGGGGCCGCCGGAAGTCGCCCGGCTCGGCGAAGGGCACCGGGCGCAGGGCGATCCGGTCGGCGGTCGCCCGGAAGCCCGCGTCCTGCAGGGACGGCGGGCAGATGTCCAGGTGCGTCCCGCCGGCCGGGCGCTCGAGCCCGATCCCTTCGGGGAACAGCCGGCCGAACCCGTGCCAGAGCGCGGGAATCCCGGCGCGCCCCGCGGCGACGGCCACCTCCGGGACACCCCACCCGTGCACGACCAGGTCCGGCCGCAGCCGCTTCAGGTCCGGTTCGAGGTCCTCGGCGTAGATCTCGTAGAACGAGTCCGCGGGCCGGAACGGGTTCAGCCCGAGCCGGCCCAGCGGCCCGTGGACGTGCTCACCGGCGGCGAAGTGCACCTCGTGCCCGGCGTCCCGCGCCGCGACCGCGAGCGGGACCATCGGGTAGGTGTGGCCAGGTGCCGCGAGACCGGCGAAGAGGACGAGCAAGGCCTACTGGACCTCGGTGAGCTTCCCGGTCTTCACGTCGTAGACGAACCCGCGGACGTTCTCCGTGTGCGGCAGGTACGCACTGCGCCGCACCCGCTCGACCGACGTCCGGACGCTGTTCTCCACGTTCCGGAACGCCTCGACCGACCACGTCGGCCGCAGGCCGGTGTCGCTCTCCAGCTCGTCCTTGAAGTCGTCCTCGGTGACCAGCGACAGGCCGCACTCCGTGTGCTGGACGATCAGCACCTCACGCGTCCCCAGCTTGCGCTGCGAAAGCGCCAGCGAGCGGATCATGTCGTCGGTCACCACGCCGCCCGCGTTGCGGAGGACGTGCGACTCGCCCTGCAGGAGGCCGAACAGCTCGAACACCCGGATGCGGGCGTCCATGCAGGTCAGGATGGCCACCTGCAGCGACGGCTTGGGGGACGACCGGTCGCCGGGCGTCACCTCGCCGAGTTCCTGGTTGCGCTTGAGCAGTACGTCGATCGAGGTCATCGGTCACCTTCCGGCCAGTGGCCCCGCGGCGCGGGCGTGCCACTCCATTTGACCCGGTGGGTACCCCGATGAGCAATGCACTACGAGCTATGTCACGGGTCAGCCCCCGAACCAGGGCTCCTCGACCGTCCTAGGGGGTGCCGACGTGCGGCCGACGCGCAGTTCGGTCGGCAGCGTGATCACCTTCGGCGCGCTGCGCTCGGCCGAGCCGAGCAGCAGCCGGCCGGCCGTCTTGCCCTTCTCGAGCACCGGCTGGTGGACCGTGGTGAGGCCGATCCGCTCGGCTTCGGCGATGCCGTCGAAACCGGTGACGGTCAGGTCCTGCGGCACCCGCAGCCCCCGCCGCTCGGCTTCGGCCATGGCGCCGAGCGCGAGGATGTCCGAGGTGCAGATCACGGCCGTGATCTGCGGGTACGCGTCGAGCAGCTGCCGCGCGGCGGACGCGCCGTCGTCCACCGTGTGGTCGAAGCGCTCGACCACCGGGACGCCGGCCCAGTCGACGCCGGCCGCCGAGAACGCCACGGCGAGCGCTTCCAGCCGGGTGCGCTGGACGTGGAAGTGCGCGCCGCTCTGCCGCGCCGGCGAGACGAAGTCGTCGTTGCGTTCGCGGGCCAGCCGCATGCAGATGACGCCGACCTGCCGGTGGCCCAGGGCGACCAGGTGCTCGGCGATCTTGCCGACGGCCGCCGCGTCGTCCGGGCCGACGCGGTCGATGCCCTCGAGGCTCGGCTGGTCGATGATCACCGTCGGCACCGGGCGCTCCAGCACGGCGGCCAGGTGCGGGTCGTCGTCCGGGACGGAGTAGACGACGAAGCCGTCGACACCCGCGCGGTGCACCGCGGCGACGTCCTCGCGGCCGGGGCTGGCGGGCACGAGGTGCAGGCCGACACCGGCGTCTTCGCAGGCCAGGGCCAGTCCTTCGAGCACGCCGACGGCGGCGGGGTCGCGGAAGGCGTAGGAGAGGTTCTCGGTGAGCAGCAGGCCGACCGCGCCCGCCTTGCGCGTGCGCAGGGAGCGGGCGACCGGGTCGGGACCGGGGTAGCCGAGGCGCCGCGCGGTCTCGAGGACGCGGCGGCGCAGTTCCGGGGACAGCTGGTCCGGCCGGTTGTAGGCGTTGGACACCGTGGTCCTGGACACACCGAGCTCCGCCGCGAGCGACGCGAGCGTCGCCTGCCTCCGGGTGCGAATAGGACGTCCCATCAGCAAACCGTAACGGTTCAGATCACTTTCTTGAAGAGACACCCCGGGTGGTCGATGTCTCGATCCGCATGCACGAACTCGCATACACCAAACCGGGATCGGATGGCCAGGAAGTCATCCGGATGGGGTAAGGTGAATCTGACAACGGTTTCCATTAGCGTCTCAGTGTCGTCAGGAGAGTTCTTCAGATGAGTTCCCGCCGCACCAGGAGCGTGCTCGCCGCCGCTTCGGCCCTGTCCGTGCTCGCCCTGGCCGCATGCTCCGGTGGGACCTCCGACGGCGGAGCGCAGGCCGGCGGGGACGGCAAGCTCAAGGTCGTCGCCTCGACGGACGTCTGGGGCAGCGTCGTCAGCGCCGTCGGCGGGGACAAGGTCGAGGTCAAGGCGATCATCCACGACCCGTCGGCCGACCCGCACTCGTACGAGACGACGGCTGATGATGCATTGGCGGCGAAGGACGCGAAGCTGCTGCTGTCCAACGGCGGCGGCTACGACGAGTTCTTCGACAAGCTCACCGCGCAGGCCGGGGACGCCAAGAAGCTCGTCGCCTACGACATCGCCGCGACCGGCGACGAGAACGAGCACGTCTGGTACGACCTGCCGGGCGTCGACAAGGTCGCCGACCAGGTCGCGGCGCAGCTCGGCGAGCTGCAGCCGGCGTCGAAGCAGGCGTTCACCGACAACGCGGCCGCGTTCAAGGCGAAGGTCGACGCGCTGGAGAAGCGCCTCGGCGAGCTGGGCGCCAGCCACCCGGGGGCGAAGGTCGTCGTCACCGAGCCGGTCGCGCACTACCTGCTCCAGAGCGCGAAGCTGACGGACGCGACGCCGAAGGCGTTTTCCGACGCCGTCGAGAACGACACCGACGTCCCGGCCGGCGCGGTGAACGAGTACAAGCAGCTCATCGCCACCAAGCAGGTCAAGGCGCTGATCAACAACGCGCAGACGGTGACCCCGCTGACCAAGGACGTCGTCGGGCAGGCGAAGGCCGCCGGGATCGGCGTCGTCGACGTGACCGAGACGCTGCCGCGGGGTGTGACCGACTACATTGGCTGGATGACCGGGGAAGTAGACGCGCTGGCAGGAGCGTTGAAGTAGGCATGGCTCCCGTTTCAGACGACGTACGTCCCGCGGTCCGGGTCCGCGGGGCGGCCCTCGCGTTCGGACCCCGGACCCTCTGGTCGGGGCTGGACCTCGTCGTCGAGCCGGGGGAGTTCCTCGCCGTGCTCGGCCCGAACGGCTCCGGCAAGAGCAGCCTGCTCAAGGCGCTGCTCGGCATGCAGGGCCTGTCGGCGGGCTCGGTCGAGATCGCCGGCGGCCGCCCGGGCGGCGCGAACCGCAAGGTCGGCTACATCCCGCAGCAGCGCGCGATCGACGAGTCGCTGACGCTGCGCGGCGTCGACCTGGTCGGGCTGGGCCTCGACGGCCACCGCTGGGGCCCGGGCCTGTTCGGCATGGCGGCCCGGCGTCGGCTCGTTTCGGAGGCGGTCGACGCGGTCGGGGCTACTCGGTACGCGAAGCAGCCGGTCGGCCGGTTGTCCGGCGGCGAGCAGCAGCGGCTGCGGGTGGCGCAGGCCCTGGTCGGCGACCCCGAGGTGCTGCTCTGCGACGAGCCGCTGCTGTCCCTGGACCTCGCGCACCAGCGCGCGATCAGCGAGCTGATCGACCGCCGGCGGCGCACGGCGGGCACGGCGGTGCTGTTCGTGACGCACGAGATCAACCCGGTGCTGCCGTTCGTCGACCGGGTGCTGTACCTGGTCAACGGCCAGTTCCGGATCGGCAAGCCGGACGAGGTCATGACCACCGGGACGCTGTCGGAGCTGTACGGCACCCGCGTCGAGGTGCTGAAGGTCGGCGGGCAGATCCACATCGCGGGCGCGCAGAGCGCGTTGTGCGAGGAAGAGCCGCACCACCACGAACACGACGTCGAAGAGCAAGTGGGCTGAGTCTTGGATCTGTTCGACTTCGGCAAGACGTGGGAGCTGATCACCGAGCTCGAGGGCGTCCAGACGGCGTTGCTGGCGGCCTTGATCCTCGGCCTGGTGGCCGGCGTGCTGGGCCCGCTGATCGTGATGCGGCGCATGTCGTTCGCGGTGCACGGGACGTCCGAGCTGGCGTTCACCGGCGGCGCGGCGGCCTTGCTGCTGGGCATCGGCGTCGAGTACGGCGCGTTGATCGGCGCGGTGGTGGCGGCGCTGCTGCTGGGCATCCTGGGCGCGCGTGACGCGGACCGCGACTCGGTGATCGGCGTGATCCTGTCGTTCGGCCTCGGCATGGGCGTGCTGTTCCTGTCGTTCTACAAAGGACGGTCCGGGAACAAGTTCGGCATCCTCACCGGCCAGATCATCACGATCGACTCGACGAACCTGACGTTGTTCGTGGTGTCGTCGGCGGTGGTGCTGGCGGTGCTGGCGCTGGTCTACCGGCCGTTGCTGTTCGCTTCGGTGGACCGGAACGTGGCCGTGGCGCGCGGGGTGCCGGTGAAGACGCTGACGGTGGTGTTCGCGCTGCTGGTGGGCGTCTCGACGGCGTTGAGCGTGAAGGTGGTCGGGTCGCTGCTGGTGGTCGCTTTGATGGTGACGCCGGCGGCCGCGGCGGCTCGCGTGACGGCGTCGCCGTGGAAGGCGACGGTGCTGTCCGTGGTCTTCGCGGAGGTGTCGGCGATCGGCGGGATCGTGCTGTCGCTGGCCCCGGGTCTCCCGGTGAGCGCGTTCGTGACGGCGATTTCGTTCTTGATCTACGTGGTCTGCCGCGTGATCGCCTGGCAGCGCGACCGCCGGACGCGGGTGAGCGCGGTGGAACCGGCGTCGCCCGCTGACCTGGCCCCGGTGGGGTAGCTACCGCATCAGGACGCCGCCGTTGATGTCCAGGATCGTTCCGGTGATGTAAGCGGCCTCCGGCGCGGCGAGGTAGGCGATGGCGTCGGCGACTTCCCGCAGGGTTGCCGCCCGGCCGAGGGGAATCGCGCTGTCCCGCCGTGCCCGTGCCTCCGCCACCGTGATCCCGGCTTCGGCCGCCGCGGTCTTCAAGCCGGCGTCGTTCAGCGGTGCGTCGATGTGCAGCGGCGCTACGCCGTTGACGGTGATCCGGTCCGGTGCGAGTTCGAGCGCCAGGCTCTTGATCATCGAACCGAGCGCGCCCTTGGACGCGCTGTAGACGGCTCGTTCCGGGGAACCGAGCTGCGCGTGCCCCGAATAGACGTAGACGATGCTCCCGCCCGGCGCGGTCATGGCGGGGATCGCGCTGCGCGACAGCAGGAACGGGCCCTTGGCGTTGACCGCCATGACCCGGTCCCACTCGGCGGGCGGGAGGTCCTTGAGCGGTGTCCGCGGTGGTGCGGTCACCGTGGCCACGGCCAGGACGTCGAGCCGGCCGTGCCGCGCGACGGTGGTGGCCACCAGTTCGTCACAGGCCGAGGCGTCGGTGACGTCGGTGCGGAGCCCGATCGCGTCGGAACCGGGGTGGGCCGCCGCGATCTTCGCCGCGACTTCGGCGGCGCCGTCCGGTACCAGGTCCGTGAGCACCACCTTGGCGCCGTCCTCGGCGAACCGCCACGCGGCCTCGGCGCCGATGCCCTGGGCGGCTCCGGTGACGATGACAACGCGTGGTTCGGATCCTGAACCCGGCATTCTGACTCCGTCCGCTCAACTCCAACCACAGGGTTGGAAATCAAGCTACGGTATCGCCCGCTCCGTCGGCAACCGCCTTCTCGACGGGCAGCATGATGCGTTCCACGGCGCGGACCACTGCCGCGCGGCGCCGGGCCCGCTCCGCGGGGTTGTCCGGGTTCGCGCCGGTCAGCAGCCGTGCGAGCTGGGGAACGGCGACCCACCAAGCGGCGAGGGCGACGACCATGAAGATGGCGTAGTCGGCGTCGATCTCGTCGTCGAGCGTCCCGTCGCGCTGCGCGGCGGCGTACCGCGCGACCTTGTCCTGGTAGTGCGCACCGCGAGCGGCCTCGTCGACCGGCGGCTCCCGGCTCAGCGCCTCCCACAGCAGCAGGCGGACGAGCTCCGGGTGTTCCTGGTGGTGGTCGAAGGTGCGGCCGGCGAACTCGCCGATGTTCTCCAGGCCGCCCTCCGGCTCGCCCACCGCGACCGCGAGCTGCTGGAGCTGCTCGGACAGCACCGCCTGGAACAGGGCTCGCTTGTCGCCGAAGTAGTTGTACAGCCGCTCCTTGTTGATGCCCGCCCGGTTCGCGATGCCGGCCATGGTCGCGTCCGGCCCGCGCTCGCCGAACTCGACGATCGCGGCTTCCTTCAGACGTCGTCGGGTCTCCTCGGTGTCCCAAGCCATGGCCGGAGCCTAGAACATTCCAACCGTGGGGTTGGATCAGCCGAGCATGAGCAGGACCTGCAGCTCACCCACGACGAACCCGATCACCCCGCCGACGGCGATGAGCTTCCACTCGTCCTGCCGGAACGCCGGCCGCAGCAGCCCCTCGAACTCCAGTGGCGTCAACGCCAGCATCCGCTGCTCGATCATCTTCGCGACGTCCATCGCCTCGGTCAGGTACCCCTCGGCGTAGCGCGCGGTGTCCGGTAGCTGCTCCAAGGCCTTCCGGGCCGCCGCGTGCTTGATCTCCCGCAGGCGCGTGCTGCCCACCGCGAAGGACAGCGGCACCTGCTTGTCGACCGCTTCCGACACGACGTTCTCGACCAGCGCCGCCAGCCGGTCGGCGCGCGGGCCACGCAGGACCGCGTCCAGCAGGTTCTGGACCGTCAGGACCTCGTTGGCGATCAGCTCGCCGTACTGCCGCGCCACCTCCGCGCGCCGGCGCTGGAACTTGCCCTGGAAGATCACCCGGCCCAGCCGGACCGGCTCGCGCGGGACGAAGATCAGCTTGATGGCCAGCCAGTCCGTGCACAGCCCGATCACGCCGCCGAACGCCGGCAGGATCCACGGCTCGCGCGTGAACGCCCAGACGATCGTCTGGATCAGGCCGAGCCCGAAGCCGAAGTAGACGCCCATCCGCGCGATGAACGCCATCTCGGGCCGGGACGTCTCGCGGATCAGCCGGACGAGCAGCGCCTTGTCGCGCGTGAGCCGCTGGACCGTCATGTGCTGGACGTCGAGGACCTCGTCGAGGTTCTCGCGGACGTCGTCGAGGAACTCCCGGACCAGCCTCGGTGCCGACGCCTGGACCTGCTTGATCAGCATCTCCTGCGCCAGCGTCGGCATGACTTCCCACAGCCGCGGGTGGTGCTCGGCCAGCACCTCGCGTGCGATGTGGTCGACCGCGCGCAGCAGCGGCTGCTCCAGCTCGCTGGTGATGATCACCGGGTCGACGCGCGCGAAGACCTCGCGCAGGTCCAGCAGGTTCGCCGTCAGCAGCTCGGTCGCGACGGCCGCCATCCGCCCGCCGTGCTTCGGGACGACGCCCTGCCAGCCCAGCAGCGGCGGGATCCCGATGAAGTCCAGGGGCCGGAACATCATCTCGATGGCGACGCGCTTGGTGACGTAGCCGATCAGCGCCGCGATGAACGGCATCGCCGCGTAGACCGGCCAGTGCAGGGCGAGGTCGTGCAGGACCGCGTCCAACTCCGACCTCCTCATGCCGAGAACGGAACCGTACCGGCTACCCGAGCAGCGCGAGCACCTGCAACTCGCCGACGAGCCCGCCGATCACCGCGCCGACGGCGATCAGCTTCCACTCGTCCTGCCGGAACGCCGGCCGCAGCAGCTGCTCGAACTCCAGCGCGCTCAGCTTCTTCATCCGGTCGACGATCGTGTTGCGCACGTCGAGCGCGTTGATCGCGTAGTTCTCGGCGTACCGGATCGTCTCCGGGACGCGCTCCGCGGCCTTCGCCGCCGCCGTCTGCTTCATCTCCTGGAACTTCTTCGTCCCGACGGCGAGGGCGACGAACGGCTTGACGACGCTGGCCTGCGCGTCGATCGTCTTCTGCACCTCGCGCGTGATCATCGCGAACAGCTTGTCGGACTTCGGCCCGCGCAGCACGGCTTCCAGCAGGTTGGGAATGGTGATGATCTCGCGCGCGATCATGTCGCCGTAGTCGGCGGCGACCTGGTCGCGGCGCTTCTGGAAGATGCCCTGCCAGGTGTAGAGCCCGAAGAACCGCTTCGGTTCGCGCGGCAGGAAGATCATCTTCAGGGCCAGCCAGTCGGTGAGCCAGCCGATGCCGAGGCCGAACAGCGGCAGCACGATCGGCGACTTCGTCAGCGCCCAGACCACGAGCTGGACGCAGCCGAGGATGAACCCGAACCCGATGCCCGAGCGCGCGATGAACCGCATCTCGGGCCGCGAGATGTCGCGGATCAGCCGGTTGAGCAGCGCTTTGTCGCGGACGAGGTTCGTCACGACCATGTGCTGCAGGTCGAGGACGTCCTCGATGTTGTCGGCGATCTCCCGCATGATCTTGGTGATCGCCTTCGGCGCCTCGGCCTGGACGCGCTTGAGCAGCAGCTGCTGCGCGCCGTTCGGCAGCACTTCCCAGAGCCTGGGCTGGTAGGTCTCCATCACCTCGCGCGTGACGTCCTCGACGACCCGCAGCAGTGGCTGCTCGATCTCCTTCGCGACCTGCTCCGGGTCGAGCCGCGCGAAGATCTCCTTGGGGTCGACGAGGTTGGTCGTCAGCATCTCGGTGGCCGTCGCCGCCATGCGCTCGGCGTTCGCCGGCAGCACGCCCTGCCAGCCGAAGGGTTTGACGCCGACGAACTCCAGCGGCCGGAACATCATCTCGATCGCGACGCGCTTGGTGACGTAGCCGATCAGCGCCGCTATGAACGGCATGGTGACGTACACCTGCCAGTGCGTGCCGAAGTCCACGCGCGCACGCTATCGGCCCGGCGTCAATGCAGCAGGAGCAGCACCTGGAGTTCACCCACCAGGCCACCGATGACCGCCCCGACGGCGATCAGCTTCCATTCGTCCTGCTTGAACGCCGGGCGCAGGATGCCCTCGAACTCCAGCGGGGTCAGCTGCTGCATCTTGTCGACGATCGTGTTGCGGACGTCGAGCGCGCCGGTGGCGTAGCTCTCCACGTGCTTCACCGTTTCGGGGAGGTACTCGATCACCTTGGCGGCGGCCGCGCGCTTCATCTCCTGGTACTGCCGGCCGCCGATGGTCAGGGCGACGACCGGCTTGACCAGGCTGACCTGCGCGTCGATCGTGCGCTGGACCTCGCGGGTGACGAGCGCGAAGAGCTTGTCCGAGCGCGGGCCGGTGAGCACGGCTTCGAGGACGTTCCGGACGGTGAGGACCTCGTCGGCGATCAGCGCGCCGTAGTCCGCGGCGACCTCCTGGCGGCGCTTCTGGAACATGCCCTGCCAGCGGAAGAAGCCGAACCCGCGCGGCTCGCGCGGGTAGAAGATCATCTTGAGCGCGAGCCAGTCCGTGACGAAGCCCGTGACGAAACCGAAGATCGGCATGATCAGCGGCTGTTTCGTCAGCGCCCACGCGACGAACTGGACGAGCCCGATCACGAACCCGAACCAGATCCCCGAGCGCGCGATGAACTTGAACTCGGGCGCGGCGACCTCGCGGATCAGCCGGCAGGTCAGCGACTTGTCGCGGACCATCGCGCCGATGAGCATGTCGTTGACGTCGAGGACGTCGTCGATGTTGGCCGAGACCTCCCGCAGCAGCCGCTTGACGACCTCGGGTGCCTGCGCGCGGACCTGGTCGACGAGCAGCCGTTGCGCGCGCGACGGCAGCATCTCCCAAAGCCTGGGCTGGTAGGTCTCCATCACCTCGCGCGTGACGTCTTCGACTGCCTTGAGCAGGGGCGCTTCGAGCTCTTTGACCATTTCCTCCGGGTCGAGCCTGCTGAAGATCTCCCGCGGGTCGACGAGGTTGCGGGTCAGCAGATCGACGGCGGTGGTGGCCATCCGCCGCGCGTTCGCCGGGATGACGCCCTGCCAGCCGAAGACGGGCTTGATGCCGACGAACTCCAGGGGCCGGAACATCATCTCGATGGCGACGCGCTTGGTGAGGTAGCCGATCAGGGCGGCGATGAGCGGCATGGTGGCGTAGACGTGCCAGTGCGCGCCGATGTCCGCGAGGACGGCCTGTATGTCCACAATGGCCTCCTCGCGTCAACCGGCTGGTCAACCGACGTCAGAATGCCATGCGTCACCGGGGGTTACCGAAATCGTGATGCATCCGTTTGGCGGTACGTCCGGATGGGTCCCGGCTCATTAAGGTGGCGCGATGGTCGCGCCTGAGAAGCCCCAGTCCGCCCCGAAGACAGCCCAGTTCGCCGTGGGTGTCCGCGGCTACAACCAGCGTCAGGTCGACGAACGCCTCGCCGAGCTGAACAAGGACCTGCGCGAGACGTCCCGCAGCCGCGACGAAGCCGTCGCGACGTCGTCGGACCTCTCCAAGGCCCTCTCGTACGCGCAGAAGGAACTCGCCGAGACGAAGGCCGCGCTGGCCAGGATGAGCTCGAGCCCGTCCGGCGCCGGTGCGATGGCCGAGCGCGTCCGGATGATGATGCAGCTCGCGGAGGAGGAGATCGCCGACCTGCGCGCGGCGGCGGAGGCGGACGCGGCGTCGACCCGCGACCAGGCGGACAAGTACGCGCACGAGACCCGCCGCACGGCCGACAAGCTGGCGAAGGACGCGGAGGAAGAGCGCGCGCGCCTGCTGTCGGAGGCGAAGGGCGAGATCGAGAAGCTGAACGCGGCGGCGGGAGCGAAGAGGGTCGAGCTGGCGGCAGCGGCCGAGCGGGCCCGCAAGGAAGCGGACGCTGCGGCCGAGGCGGCGGCGGCCGAGGCGCGGGCCGAGGCGGACCGGGTCGCGGCGGAGGAGCTGGCGGCGCGCAAGAAGGCGTTCGACGAGGAGCACGCGCGGAAGAAGCAGGAGACCGAGGCGGCGCTGGCTTCGGCCCGGTCCCAGCAGGCGGAAGCCGACCGGAACCGCAAGCTGGCGCTGGACCTGCGGACGAAGGTCGCCGAGCGGATCGCGGCCACGGATGTCGCGGTGCAGGAGGCCATGCGGTTGCTGGCTCCGGAGCCTCCGGCCGCCGCCGAGAACGGGGACCGGAAGCCGACGCCGGCCCCGGCTCCTGCTGCGAAGGCGGCTCCCGCGCCCGCTCCCGCGGCTCCGGCGAAGGCCTGACGGGCTTCCCGAAGACGCCGGCGCCCCTCGGCTCATCGAGGGGCGCCGGGCCAATCTCGATCCGGCGGTTCCGGCGGCCGCTGTCGCTTTCCCTCCCTCGGAGGTGTTCGGTTATCCACATCGGGCTCGGTTGTCCACAGATTTCGCGAGCCGCTGTTTTCGCAGCTCAGCGACGATAGACTGGGCAGGGGACGTCCCCCGGGGATGGGCTCGGGTGGCGCTGCGGGCGGTGTGGCGGAGCGCGTGGGCGATGTTGGTGCCCGGCTTGTCGGTGTGCGCTGGTCGCGAGGTTGCGCGCGCCGGCCATGATCCGGGGTGCGGTGCCCGTCCCGCATCCAGGCCGAAGACTTCGTCGGGGCGGCTGTCTTTGGGCCGAGAGGTGGCCGTGGCTCGTGGGTGGCTGGCAGTCTGCATGACAGCTGCTTGATCACCCACGAGAACGGACCCGCCGCATGCTCCTCGAGACCGAACGGGCCGCCGTGTGCGCCTACGCGCGGCGGATGGTCGGGGACGGCCTCGTCGTCGGGACCTCCGGGAACGTCTCGCTGCGGGCCGGTGACCTCGTCGCCGTCACCCCGACCGGCGTTCCCTACTCCAGCATGAACCCGGCCGATGTCCCCGTCGTCGACCTCGGTGGCCAGGTCGTCGACGGCTCGCTCAAGCCGACCAGCGAGCTCCCGATGCACCTGTCCGTCTACTGGGACGTGCGCGATCCGGACAGCGAGCCCGTCACCGCCGTCGTGCACACGCACTCGCCGCACGCCACCGCCGTTTCCACCCTCGTGCGCGAGGTGCCACCCATCCACTACATCCTCGCCACGATCGGCCCTTCGGTGCGCGTCGCGCGCTACGCCACCTACGGCACGCCCGAGCTGGCCGCCGCCGTGCTCGAGGCGCTCCAGGGCCGCCGCGGCTGCCTCATGGCCAACCACGGCACCCTCACCTACGGCGACGGCCTCGAGGCCGCCTACCACCGGGCCCAGCAGCTCGAATGGGCCTGCCGCGTCTGGCTGCTCGCGCAGGGCGCGGGCCGACCCGCGCTGCTGCCGCCGCCTGAGGTGGCGAAGGTCGTCGACCTGCTGCGCGGCTACGGCCAAACTTAGGACGCCAGCGCGTCGACGGCGTGGACCGCGTCCAGCAGCTCCGCCACCGTCGGGTCGTCGACCGCCTCCTTGATGCACTGCCACAGCTGGAGGTTCGCCATCGCCCAGCGCGAGTACGTCTTCGCCGCCTCGGGGTTGTAGAAGTAGTACCCCTCCTCGTGGACGTCGCACTGCTCGCCGACGATCTTGTCCGCCAGCTCACGCAGGCTCAGCCCGTTCTCGCGCAGGTACCGGTGCGCGAGCACCACCGGCGTCACCGGCAGCGCCTTGAACAGCGTGTCCGCGTCGCTCAGCGCCTGCGCCTCCAGCGAAATGTCGCGGCCGCGCGTGGCCATTTCGGCTTCGTCGACGATTTCGTCGATCCACCGCGCGACGCCCGACGGCACCCCGCACTCCGCGAGGATCTCCAGCCGCAGGCTCCGGCCCGCCGCCGCGGGCGAGTTGCGGAGCACCAGGTAGTTGACGTCGTGCACCAGCGCCGCCACCTCGACCACCGCGCGGTCGGCGCCGTTGTGCTGGGCGAAGCCGGCGGCCTTCGCGCGGACGAAGCTCACGTGGTGCCAGCCGTGGAACGGCAACCGTTCGGCATAACGGCGGCAAAGCCGGTGAACCCGGTTCGCGACGGCGTCGACGATGACGTGGTCGATCGTGCTTTCCTGCGTGCGCATACACCTCTCCGATCCCGGCCGTGGTTTCAGACGGGTGGAGTAATGGTAAGCGCCGTGACGCCGGTGGGTAGCTAGATGCGGTCGGCCAATTCCCCCAATCGGACCTCTACCGGAACGTGACGATGGCCGATTCCCGTGGCCGGGTCGAAAGAAAGGCTGAAACTGCTCACCGGGCGTGATTTCACGAGGAACGTCATCGTGCCGTCGGCCGCTTCGGGGATGCGGTGGAATTCGTCGGCCAGCATGGTGGCGCAGGCCCCGGCCTGGCACAACGTCCGGCGCCGCAGCCGCGCGGCCGCGATCAGGCCGGTTCCGGTGTCGATCGTCGTCTCGTATCTCTCGTGCAGGTAGTCACCACGGAGAATGGTGGTGCAGAAGTGGTACCTGTGGTTGTGCACGGAATCCGCGTACCCCTCCCGCCAGTCCTCCTGCGCCTTGTATTCGTGCAGCCAGAAGGAAAACGGGTCGGACGGCGAATCGAGCAGGCACCAGGCGAAGTGCGTGGTCGTTTCCCGGGACGAGCGCAGCACCTTCGCCGCCTGCGCGGACGACAGCCCGCGCAGTTGCGAACGCAGTTCGTCCCGCAGGCCGGGCTGGGCGGCCCACGGCCGGAACCACTCGTCGACGGCGCGCCAGCCGGCGGCCAGCGGGAACTCGGCCGCGCGCAGGCGCACGGCGAGTTCGGAAAGGGGGGACAGGCGGGTGAGCAAGGTCAGCTCCCTAGCTCGGCGACTTCGGAGAACTCCGCGCGGAAAGCGTGGAACTTGCCTTCCAGCTCGCGGAACTGCTCCTCGGACAGGGGGGATCCGGTGATCTTTTCGAACAGCGCCAGGAAATCCGTCCGCGTCGTCGCGGACGTGATGCGGAAGTGGCGGCCGGTCCGGGACTGCGAGACGCGCACGAACTCGGCGCGCTCCATGTTGTAGAGGAAGGAACCCTCGGTGAACCGCAGGGACCGCGGGTACAGCTTCGTGGCGCCGCGGACGTCGCTGTAGAGCGACACCCACACGCTGTCGTCGAACATCTCGAGCCGGTCCAGCGGCGGGTCGGCGACCACGGTGATGTCGACCTGCGCGCAGCGGCTGCGCGCCAGGAAGAGGCCGACGAGCCCGATCCGGATCTCTTCGTCGAGCCGGGTCTGGATCTGTTCGGAGTCGACGTCGCCCGCTTCGCGGCGCAGCAGGTAGCGGGCGCGCCCGCTGATCGAGCTGGCGTCACGCGGATCGGCGATGACGGCCCGGAGTTCGCGTTCGGTGCGGGAAAGCAACAAGCGGGCGGCCGCGTGCCGCCCGGAGAAGCCGCGGAAGAAGTACTGCCGGGTCGCGTTGAGGTCGGCCATCAGCAACCGGTTGAAGCCGGGGTCGGGGTCCGTGGTCGCCTCGAACACGTCGGTGGGGAAGAACTCCTTGTTCAGCGCGCGGTATTCGGCGCTCAGGTCCTCCAGCGCGCGCCTGCTTTCCTCGATCACCGGGGTCACCAGCGCCTTCTGCGACGCGCTGGCGGTGATCAGCGTGGTGCCGAACCCCACGATCGCGGAGATCAGGGTGCCGGTGCCCAGCGACGTCACCAGGTTCTTCCCGGTGCCGGGGTCCATCAGGCCGGCGAGCCACAGGCTGAGGCCGGCGACGACGACGAGCACCGTGAGGAGCAAGCTCGTCCTGGTCCAGAAGATCTCCTGCAGTGGGGTACGGCGGCGGGATCCGCCGTCCGCGACCACGTGCTTCACCTCCCTCGAACCACCCGAACGGACGTATGCGTAAAGTGTCTGTTCGAGCGCGGGGAGTCACTTTACGCGCCATACGGGGCGCGCGAAATAAGAAGTTCGGGGGACAAGGATGACGGACAGACGTCACTCTCGGCAATAATTAACCAGCTCGGCGAGGTTTTCGTAAATCACGGAAAACCGGCTTCAGAGCGTGGCCGGGAGCCCCTTTCCGTACCAGCCCGGCCCGGGTTCGGCGGTCATCAGGAAATCCACGACGACCGCCGCGGGGGCCGGGTGGATCTCCGGGTGATCGCGTTCGCCGCGCGCGAAGTCCACCGGCCAGGCCAGTTTCTCCTCGCCGAGCGAAAACTCCCCGCGCGCGCCCGTGCGGTTGCCGCGCGCGTCCAGACGCGTCCATTTGCCGTGCAGGTACACGCCATTCAGCCCGTGCAGCGCGGACAGCTCCTGGTAGCAGAACCCGGCCGGAATCCCTTGTGCGCGCAGCAAAGCGGCGAGTAGGTGCGCCTTCGCGTGGCAGATCCCGACGCGCTCGCGAAGGACGTCCGACGCCCGCCAGGTGACCCGCGGGTCGCACGCGTCGAGCACGTGGTCGATCTCGTCGCGGACGAACCGGAACGCGGCCTCGGCGCCGCCGACGGGATCGTCGCCGGCCGCGCGGAAACCGGCGGCCTGGGCGCGGATCGACGGGTGCTCGTGATCGACGACGGCGTCCGAGACGAGGTAGTCGCTCAGCCGAACGGAGGTGGGCGACGGAACGGGACTCATCCGGCCATCCTGACAGGTACGGCCATTCGGGCGAACCCCATTTTCCGAGGCGGCGACGCTCCGCGTTCGCCGATTACGGAAGGTAAAAGTCGGGTGAGAAGTCCGTCCAGCGCAGATCGGCGGTCAGGTGCGCGACGTCGTTGTACGTCAGCAATGCGGCGGGCCGCCCCGGCGAGTAGCGGATCACGGTCAGCGCGGCGTTGGCGTGGTTCAGGGCGAGCCACCGCCACGGCGGCGCGTCCTGCGAGGCGCGCACCAGCCAGCCGGCGAGGAAGTTGTGCGTGACGAGCACTTCGTACCGCGTCTCGGCACCCGGAACTGGCCCGGTGAACCGCCGTTCGGCCTCGGCGGCGAGCTCCTCGTCGGCGGGCGGCAGCTGGCGGGCGAAGGAGTGGAGGAGGTCGCCCGAGGTTTCGGGAAGCTCCTCGCGCATCGGCGTGTAGGGAACGAAGTCGTCGGCCGCTTTGTCGACGTAGATCGGGACGCCGGGCAGCTGGGTGGCGATGAGGGCGGCGGTCTGGCTCGCGCGCGGGAGCGGGCCGTGGTGCACGGCGTTGACGGGGATCTCGCGCAGCCGCCGGCCGAGCAGCAGCGCCTGCCGACGACCGGCTTCGGTGAGCTCGCCGGTGGGGGCCGCTTCGCCGTGGCGGGTGAGGAAGAGGTAGCGCGTGGCGAGCATCAGCCGACGGGGACGAGCGCACCCTGGGGACCTTGGCGGGGCGCGAACTGGGCGAGCAGCCGGATCGGTGCGGGGTGCGGCGGGAGGACGGTCGAGGCGAACGGCGTGATCGTGTGGTCGTAGCCGCTGTTGGTGTGCAGGTGGACGCTGACGTGAACGTTCCGGTCGGCGGGGATTTCGAAGCTGACGGCGCCCCAGGACACGACGTATTGGCGGCCGTCGATGCTGGCGATGGGGGCGTAGGCGCGGACCGTGTGGCCGAGGTGGGGGATGTCGACGGTGAGGAGTCTTCTTTGGCCTGCGTGGTGGTCCACGTAGGGGATCACTCCCGGGGTCCTGGCCAGGTCGGTCGGCTCGCTCATCTCGCGATTGTCTCTGATCATGCTGGTGGTGTCCCACCGACCCGAACGCTCGACGGGCGCTGCGTATCGGGTTCCGGGGGAGGTGTGGCCGATGGCCCTCTCGGGCCCTAAAACTGGTAGTACAAGAACGGGCTGAACGTCCCCGTCGCGATCAGGATCGCCGCGTACACCAACCCCACCGTCATCACGCCGATGCGCAACGCCGTTGCCGGGCGGCTGCGGGACGACTCCAGCAGCGGTCCCGTCACCGGGTGGGCCGGGAGCAGGAACACCGCCAGCGCCGCCAGCAACAACACCAGCCGCTGGTTCGTGAACGCCTCTTCGACCCCCGCTCCCAAACCGTCGAAGTCCGGGATCAGCATGTGGCCGATCATCGACAGCGCGTGGCCCAGGTCCGCCGATCTGAAGAACACCCAGCCGAACACCACCAACAGCATCGTCAGCGCTCGGCGGGTGTAGCGCTTCCACGGGGTTGCCGGGTCCAGGTCGAAGCCGAACCTGCGCTCGATCACCAGCAACGCTCCGTGGTAGCAACCCCACACCAGGAACGTCCACTGCGCTCCGTGCCAGAAACCCGTCAGCACGAACACTATGCACAAGTTGCGGTACGTGTGCGCCGCCCCGTTTCGGTTGCCGCCCAACGGGATGTACACGTAGTCGCGGAACCAGCGGGACAGGCTCATGTGCCAGCGGCGCCAGAACTCCGTGATCGTCACCGATGAGTACGGCCTCGCGAAGTTCTCCGGGAGCCTGAAACCCAGCATTCGACCAAGGCCGATCGCCATGTCCGAGTAGCCCGAGAAATCGAAGAACAGCTGGAGCGTGTAGCCGATCGCGCCGAGCCAGGCCGTTGCGAACGTCATCTCGTCCGGGGGGACCTTGAAGCACGCCTCCACCAACGGGCTCAGCGAGTCCGCGATGATCGTCTTCTTGCACAGCCCCAACGCGAACCGGGGGAAGCCCGCCGCGATGTCGTCCAAGCGGTGCGAACGCAGCTGCGGGAGCTGGTCGGCGATCTCGCGGTATCTGACGATCGGGCCCGCCACCAGCTGCGGGAACATCGCGATGTACGCCGCGAACGACACCGGGTTGCGCAACGCCTGGCGCTCGCCGCGGTAGATGTCGACCACGTACGAAATGTGGTGGAACGTGTAGAACGAGATGCCGATCGGCACCACCAGGCTCGCCACCGGCACGCTGCCGCCGAACCAGTGCGCGACCGCCGCGATCTGCTGGGTCGCGAACCCCGCGTACTTCCAGATCAGCAGGACCGTGACGTCCAGCGACACCACCGCGATGAGGATGCGGCGCCGCCGGACGCCGTTCACGTCGAACGGGTTCGGGGCCAGCAGGGGGCCGGCCAGGAAGTTGACCACCATGCAGCCCAGCAGCAGGAACACGAACGGCCCCGCGCCGATCGTGTAGAACAGCAGGCTGCCGACCGCCACGATGCCGTTGCGCCAGTTCCGCGGGAACACCAGCACGGCGACGAGCACCGCCGGCATGAAGTACCACAGGAACAGTGGCGATACGAACGACATCGGGTCCCCTCGGCTTTATCCGATGGTGACCTTAACCCGAGTGGGTGGCCGGGTCAGACCCGACCGGCGACACGGCGACGCCGCGCCACCTCCGCGAGCAGCACGCCGGCCGCCACGGACGCGTTCAACGATTCGACGCCGGCCGCCATCGGGATCGACACCGTCGCGTCGCACGTCTCGCGGACCAGGCGCGACAGCCCGCGGCCCTCCGAGCCCAGCACGATGACCAGCGGGTCGGCCGCCAGCTCCAGCTCGTCGATGTCCACCGAGCCGTCGGCGTCCAGGCCGACCAGCATCAGGCCCTCGTTCGCCCACGCCTTGAGCTGGCGGGTGAGGTTGGTCGCCACCGCGATCGGCAGCTTCGCCGCCGTCCCGGCGCTCGTGCGCCACGCCACCGCCGTCATGCCCGCGCTGCGCCGCTCCGGCAGCAGCACGCCGTGCGCGCCGAACGCGGCCGCCGAGCGGATCACCGCGCCCAGGTTGCGCGGGTCCGTGACGCCGTCGAGCGCGACGAACAGCGGCACCTCGCCCGAGTTGCGGGCCGCGGCCATCAGCTCGTCCGGGTGCGCGTACTCGAACGGCGGGACCTGCAGGCCCAGGCCCTGGTGCACGGCCCGGTTCGTCTTGCGGTCCAGCTCCTCGCGCGGGATCTCCAGGATCGAGATGCCCTTGTCGCCGGCCAGCCGGACGGCGTCGTTCACGCGGTCGTCGATCTCGATGTTCAGCGCGACGTACAGCGCGGTCGCCGGGACGCCCGCGCGCAGCGCCTCGACCACCGGGTTGCGCCCGGCGATCAGCTCCGGCTTGTCGGCCTTCTTCTGCCGCGCCTGGTCCCGCTTCGTCTGGGCGTTCGCCTGGCGGTAGGCCTTGTGCCCGGGGCGGTCCTCCGCCTTCGGGGTCGGCCCCTTGCCTTCGAGAGCCTTGCGGCGCTGACCGCCCGAGCCGACGACGGCACCCTTCTTGGTGCCCGTCTTGCGGATCGCGCCCTGACGCCGCGAGTTGCCTGCCATGGTGAAAGTTTCCTTGCTGTGTAACGGGATCAGTCGGACTTGACTGTCCACTGAGGACCGTTGGGGGTGTCCTCCACCACGATGCCCGCCTGCGAGAGGCGGTCACGGGCGGCGTCCGCGCGGGCGAAGTCCTTCTCGGCGCGGGCCTGCTGGCGCTCGGCCAGCAGCCCTTCGACGATCCGGGACAGCGCGTCCTTGGTGGGCGTGTCGGAACCGCCCGCCTCGGACCAGCGCGCGGACAGCGGGTCGAGGCCGAGCACGTCGGTCATCGCGCGGACGGCCGCGGCGAGTTCGAGTGCCTTGGGGGTGTCGCCCGCGTCGAGGGCGGCGTTACCGTCCCGGACCGTGGTGTGGACCACGGCGAACGCCTGCGGGGTGGCGAGGTCGTCGTCGAGCGCGTTGGCGAACTCCACCGGGATCGTGCCCAGCGCCACCTCGCCAGACTGCGCGGCGCGACGCAGGAACGTCTCGATCCGCCGGTAGCCCTGCGCGGCCTCGGAGACCGCGGCGTCGGAGTACTCGATGTTGGAACGGTAGTGCGGCTGCACCAGGTAGTACCGCAGTTCGGCGGCCCGGTAGCGCTCCAGCATCGCCGGGATCGCCACGGTGTTGCCCAGCGACTTCGACATCTTCTCGCCCGACATGGTCACCCAGGCGTTGTGCAGCCAGAACCGCGCGAAGGCGTCGCCGGCCGCGTTCGACTGGGCGCGCTCGTTCTCGTGGTGCGGGAAGACCAGGTCGATGCCGCCGCCGTGGATGTCGAACTCCGCGCCGAGGTACGCCGTCGCCATCGCGGAGCACTCCAGGTGCCAGCCCGGCCGGCCGTTCCCCCACGGCGTCGGCCACGACGGCTCGCCCGGCTTCGCGCTCTTCCACATGGTGAAGTCGCGCGGGTCGCGCTTGCCGCGGGTCGGCGTCTCGCCCTGCTGGACGTCCTCGAGGACCTGGCCGGACAGCTTGCCGTACTCGTCGAACGACTTGACCGAGAAGTAGACGTCGCCGTCCGCGACGTAGCCGTGGCCGCTCTCGATGAGCCGTTCCATCAGCTCGACCATCTGGGTGACGTGCCCGGTCGCGCGCGGGTTGATCGACGGCGGCAGGCAGCCGAGCTGCTCATACGCGGTCTCGAAGGCGCGCTCGTGCGTCGCCGCCCACTCCCACCAGGGGCGGTCGGCGTCGGCGGCCTTGGTCAGGATCTTGTCGTCGATGTCGGTGACGTTGCGGACCAGCAGCACGTCGAGTCCACTGTGGACGAGCCAGCGGCGCAGGACGTCGTAGTTCAGCGCGCCGCGGACGTGCCCGATGTGCGGAACGCCCTGCACGGTGGCACCACACACGTAGATCGACGCCGTTCCGCTACGGACGGGGTGGAACTCCCGCACGCTCCGGGTCGCTGTGTCGAAAAGGTGAAGGGCCACCCTCAAAGGGTACGGGGTGGGCGTGAGCGAGGTCGCAGCCCCTAGCCGACGCCGTGCGTGCGCAACGCCGTGAGCAGGGCGTCCGGCCGCTCCGCCGTGGGCAGCGGGTCGACCAGCGCGAACTCGCAGCCGAGCGCGCGGGCGCCGCCGTCGGCCTCCTCGCTGTCGCCGACCATCAGCGTCTCGGTGGCCGGGACGCCGAGCGCCTGCACGGCCTTGCGGAAGATCTCCAGCTCCGGCTTGATGGCGCCGACCTCGAAGGACAGCACGAACTCGTCGACGTAGGCGTCCCACCCGCGCGCGGTGAAGGCCGGCCGGATGTCGAAGGCGATGTTGCTCAGCACGCCGACCTTCAGGCCCCGCTCGGACGCCGCCTTGAGCGCGGCTTCGGTGTCCGGGTACGGCGTCCACTGGCTGGGATCGATGAGCCGGTTGTAGAGCGCTTCGGCCTGGTCGAAGTGCGGGACGCCGGACTTCTTGAGCACCTCGAGGTAGACCTTCCGGTGCAGCGCGGGGTCGCGGTCGCGGTGCTGCCAGGCGTGCACGTGCTCGGCGTCCAGCTCGACGACCTGCCCGACCGGGGCGGTCATCCGGCGCATGAGCTCGGCCTGCGCCTCGATGTCGAGCGGCTCACCTTCGTGGTCGGTCAGTTCGGTGAGCCAGGACTCGTCCTGCTCGAGCCGGAAGAGCGTGCCGGAGAAGTCGAACAACACGGCCCTGATCGTCATGGTTTCCAGCCTAACGGGACCCTCAGGCCGAATGCCCTGTGATGTGTTCGGGGACAACGCGCACGAGCACCCGAACGACCTCCGGCGGCTCGGGCGGGAAGGTCGTGCCGGTGTACTTGCGGGCCAGCTCGTCGTTCAGCTCGCGGCCGCCTTCGACGGTGACCTCGGCGCGGCCGCGGATCTCGACGTAGTTCTCGGGGTCGGCCAGGTCGAAGACGGAGAGCGAGACGCGGGGGTCGCGCCGGATGTTGCGTTCCTTGCGCCGGCCCTGGACGGTCACGAAGAGGACGGTGTCCCCGTCGCGCTTGGCCCAGACGACGGAGCTCTGCGGCGAGCCGTCGGCGTTGGTGGTGGCGACGACGGGGTAGTTGCGGCCGTCGAGCAGGGCCTTGGTGGCTTCGTTGAACATGGTCCGGACCCTATTTCACGTTGCCGGCGACCTTGTCGACCTTCAGCCGGACGATGACGCGCTCGGTGGTTTCGCTTTCGGGCGGCGGGTCCTGGGCGAGGTACTTGTGGCTGAGGGTCTTGGGGAGGGTCTTGCCGGGGTCGGGGGTGATCGTGGCGGTGCCGCGCAGCTGGGTGTGCCGGTACGGGTCATCGGCGTCGGTGATGGAGACGCTGAGACGCGGGTCGCGACGCAGGTTGCGGACCTTCCGGCGGTCCTCGGTCGCGCTGAAGACGAGCTCGCCGTCGTCGAGGGCGATCCAGACCACGGAGGTCTGCGGCCCGCCGTCGGGGTCCAGGGTGGCGACGGTGGCGAAGTTCTTCCCGTCGATCAGCGCGCGGACGTCGTCCGAGAGGGTGAGGGCCATATCACGCCGAACCGGCGCGGGCCGGACCCTATTCCGCCGTCAGCAGCAGGGCCGTCGCGAAGGCCGCGATCCCCTCGCCGCGGCCGGTCAGCCCCAGGCCGTCCGACGTCGTCCCGGACACGCTCACCGGGCCGCCCACCGCCTCCGACAGCACCTTCTGCGCCTCCTCGCGCCGCTTCCCCACGCGCGGCGAGTTGCCCACGATCTGGACCGACGCGTTCCCCACCCGCCAGCCGGCCGCCTCGATCAGCCCGCGGACCTCCGCCAGCATGTCGGCGCCGTGGGCGCCGTCCATCCGGGGGTCGCCCGTGCCGAACACCGCTCCCAGGTCGCCGAGGCCCGCCGCCGACAGCAGCGCGTCGCACAGGGCGTGTGCTGCTACGTCGCCGTCCGAATGGCCCGCGCAGCCGTCCACGCCCGGCCACAACAGCCCCGCCATCCAGCACTCGCGGCCCGCCTCGACCGGGTGGACGTCGACCCCGTTGCCGATCCTCACAGCGTCTCCTCGTTCTTCGGTGCCGCCGCGATCGCCTCGGCCAGGGACAGTTCGAAATCCGTCGTGACGCGCATCGCGTCCGGGTGGCCGTCCACCAGCGCCGCGCCGGTCGCGTCCCACGGGTCGGCCGCCGCGAGGAACGCCTCGAGCGTGTAGCCGATCGGGGTCTGGGCCGTGCGCAGCCGCGTCCGGTCCTCGGTTCCGACGATCAGGGAGGAATCGGTCACCTTCACCGTGTCCGCCATCGGCAGCACCGGGACGACAACCGGAGCGTCACCTACCGCGTTGATGACGTCACGCACGGTCTCCGCAGGAATGAAGGCACGCAGAGCGTCGTGGAGGAGTACAACTGAGTCACCGGGAAGATCGGGCTCGACGGCGGCGAACGCCTGCCGGAGCGAGCCGGGGACGACCCGGCACGGGAGACCCTCGAGGGCCTCCGAAAACGACGACGCACACCGCTGGGGGGCCGCCACGAGCACCAGATCGATCTCCGGTACGCCGAGCAGCCCCCGCACGGTGTGCGTGAGTAGCGGCTCACCATGGACCGGCGTGAGAGCGAGCTCTCCGTCGGAGGCATGATGTGCGACGGTCACGATCACGACGACGTTCATCGGTTCGCGATCGTAGAGGCACTCACCCGCCCGTCGGGCGAATGCCCTGGGCTCAGACCGTCGCGGTTTCCAGAACTTCGTCGAGGAGGACTTCAGCCTTGTCCTCGTCGGTGCCCTCCGCGAGCGCGAGCTCGCTGACCAGAATTTGCCGCGCCTTGGCGAGCATGCGCTTCTCGCCTGCCGAAAGCCCGCGGTCCTTCTCTCGCCGCCAGAGGTCGCGCACCACTTCGGCCACCTTGTTCACATCGCCGGAGGCGAGCTTCTCGAGGTTGGCCTTGTACCGACGAGACCAGTTGGTTGGCTCTTCGGTGTGCGGAGCACGCAGAACGTCGAAGACCTTGTCCAGTCCTTCTTGCCCGACGACATCGCGCACGCCTACGATCTCGGCGTTGTCAGCGGGCACGCGAACCGTGAGATCCCCTTGCGCGACCTTGAGGACGAGGTACTTCTTCTCCTCGCCCTTGATCACGCGGGTCTCGATGGCTTCGATGAGTGCGGCACCGTGGTGCGGGTAGACGACGGTCTCTCCGACCTTGAAAACCATGTGTCCTCTGCCCCTTTCGCTGACTCCATCCTAGCACGGTCCGCCAGTGCCCACCTAGCGGGCCGGACTCGTCCTCGCAGGTCAGCGGCCTGGGCGGGGGTTGACAAACGTCCGACGCCCATGCTCATGCAGGTGACCGGGACGCGTTTCCCGACGTAGTACGAAATCCTTTGTGGACGGTTGATCTTGGGCGCAACGCGGACCGGTTCCGCCCGGGAGATCGCGCCCGGCTAGTCTTCGCGGGGACGAGGCCGTGAAACTGGAAGGACTGCGACGTGAGGCTGCAGAATCGTCGCGTGCTCGGCGCGGGCGTGCTGGCGCTCGGTGCCGCGCTCGTGCTCGCCGGGTGCGGGGCCGGCCAGATCACCCAGACCGACACGCAGCAGCCCGCCGTCAACGGCACGTATGCCCAGGTCAAGACCATTGTCCTGCGTGACGCCGCGGTGCAGTACCCGACGTCGGGTCCCGGCTACCCGGCCGGCGCGACCCCGTCGCTCACGCTGACGGTCGTGAACATCGGCACCCAGGACGACTCGCTCGTCTCCGTGACGACCGAAGACGGCACCCAGGCGACCGTGAGCGGCTCGAAGGCCGTCGTCGCCGGGCACTCCCTGGTGATCGGCCCGGACGACGCGGTCGAGTCCACCAACGAGGTGCAGACCACACCGCCGAGCGCGCCCAGCTCCTCCTCGACGGCCCCGTCGTCGACCGGGACGCCCACCAAGTCCGAGACCAACACGCCGGGCAGCCTGACGGCGTCGTCGACGTCCGAGGCCCCGTCGTCCGGCCCGGCCGCGACGCCGACGGCGCCCGAGAAGGTCGGCCAGGCCACGGTCACGCTGCCGCCGCTGAAGCAGCCGCTGTGGCCCGGGCAGACCATCAAGGTGACGTTCGTGTTCCAGAACGCGGGCCCGGTCACCGTGGAGCTGCCCGTCGCGGCTCCGGCGCACGTCAAGGAGTAGGTCCCCGGTTTTGTCGGTGGTCGCCGATAGCCTCGCGGGGTGAAGAAAGGGACCACCTACCGCTGCGCGAGCTGCGGGTACGAAGCGGCCAAGTGGCTCGGCCGGTGTCCGGAGTGCCAGGAATGGGGCTCCTTCGAGGAACGCGGGGCGCCGGTCAAGCCGGCCATCCAGCGCGTCGCCGCCGGGGCGCCCAGTGCGCCCGCGCGGCCGATCGGCGAGGTCGACGTCGAAGCCGCGCGCGCCCGCCGCACCGGCGTCTCCGAGCTCGACCGGGTGCTCGGTGGAGGTCTCGTCCCGGGCGCCGTCGTGTTGCTCGCCGGTGAGCCCGGCGTCGGCAAGTCGACCCTGCTGCTCGAAGTCGCCTACCAGTGGGCGAAGACCGTCGACAGGTCCCTGTACGTCACCGGCGAGGAGTCGGCGGGCCAGGTCCGGTTGCGCGCTGAGCGAACGGGCAACGTCCACGACCGCATGTACCTGGCCGCCGAGAGCGACCTGTCTGCCATCCTCGGGCACGTCGACGACGTCAAACCGGGCGTGCTGATCGTCGACTCCGTGCAGACCATGGCGTCTCCGCAGGTCGACGGCTCACCGGGCGGCGTCACGCAGGTCCGCGCGGTGACGTCCGGGCTCGTCGCGCTGGCCAAGGAGCGCGGCCTGCCCGTCGTCCTGGTCGGGCACGTCACGAAAGACGGCTCGGTCGCCGGCCCGCGCGTGCTCGAACACCTGGTGGACGTCGTCCTGCAGTTCGAGGGCGACAAGCACTCGACGCTGCGGATGGTCCGCGGCATCAAGAACCGCTTCGGCGCCGCCGACGAGATCGGCTGCTTCGAGCTGCAGGAAGAAGGCATCGTCGGGGTGCCGGACCCGTCCGGGCTGTTCATCAGCCGCACGGCGGAACCGGTTCCCGGTACGGCGATCACCGTCTCCCTGGAAGGCAAGCGGCCGCTGCTGGGCGAGGTCCAGGCGCTGGTGTCCTCGACGTCGGCGCCGCAGCCGCGGCGCGCGGTGAGCGGGCTGGACTCGGCGCGCGTGGCGATGGTCCTGGCCGTGCTCGAGAAACGCGGCGGGCTGAAGCTGGGCGACAAGGACGTCTACACCGCCACCGTCGGCGGCATGAAGATCACCGAGCCCGGGATCGACCTCGCGCTGGTGCTGGCGCTGACGTCGAGCTTCGAAGACGTCGCGTTGTCACCACGGCTGGTGTCCGTCGGCGAAGTCGGGCTCGCCGGTGAGATCCGCCGCGTGCCGAGCGTGGGCCGGCGGCTGGCGGAGGCCGCCCGGCTGGGCTTCACGCACGCCCTCGTCCCGCCGGACTCCGGGAAGCCGCCGGCGGGGATCCGCGTGCTGGAGGTGGCGAACGTCGCGGACGCGCTGAACGCGGCCAACCACGCCCGCTGATCACCCCGAGGTCCCGGTGATGGCGAAGGAGTACAGCGTCGCCGGTGCCGGGGGGAGCTGCGGCGCGAACGGCACCTCGTTCTTGGTGGTCGCGGTCGGTGGACCCACCGGGGTCGGTGGTGCCACGGGCACGGTCAGCGGGACGTCCGGGCGGGTGGGCGTCGTCGCCGGGGTGCCCGGTGGGAAGTCCCAGGCCAGCAGCTGGGCCGTCGCCGGGTCGAGGTACAGGTGCTGGCCCGTGTCCTTCACGCCGACCACGGTGGCCGGGCGGCCGTCCGGGGTCTGGCCGGGGACCGCGAACGCCATGTCGATGCCGCTGAGGGCGTCGCGCAGGGCCTCGCGGACCGGCCTCGGGGCCAGGCCCAGCTCCAGCACCATCCGCACCATCGTGAGCGCCTCGGTGGCGCTGTGCGCCCGGCCGTCGTCGGTGACGTCGATCGTGTCGAACAGCAGGCGCTTGGTCAGCTTCGCCCGGTCCGGGACCAGTGACGTCACCAGGTCGGCGTCGGGCGACAGCCAGTTCTTCAGCGGGGTGTTCCACCCGGGCTGGGTCATGCCGGTCATGCGGGGTTCGCCGGGGAACACGCCGGCCGGGCCGTACTCGTCCTTCGGAGCGCGGTTCACTTCCGCGTGCTCGGCCGGCGGCAGGCCGTCGATTGCGCCCGTCCACATCGTGCGGCGGTGCCACGTTCCCTTCGGGTCCGCCGGGATCCACAGCTCCACCTTGCGCTGCACGTTGACCTGCTTGCCGAGCACGGTTTCCGGCACCCAGGTGAGCTTCTGCGCGTAGTGGAACTCGCCCGGTGCCAGCGGCCGGTCCAGGTAGGCGAGCGACGCGCCCGGGCGGGCCGGCTCGGGCGCCGGCGGCCGCAGCGAGACGACGATCCCGAGCCCGCCCACCAGCGTGACGACGGCCGCGGCCACGGCGATCCACCGCCACGTCCCGCGGCGACGCGGCTGAGGCGGCGCTTCGGGCGTGCCCGCCGCGGCCATCAGGGACGCGCGGGCGAAGGCGAGGCCGTCTTCCTCGTCGACGTCGTCGTGCAGGTCGGACAGGGCCGCGTCGAGTTCGGCGTCGGACCAGATCTTCCGGACGTTGTCTTCACGCAAGGTCCTGCACCTCCTCTTGAGCCGGGGCGTTCGTCCTGAGCCAGCGTCTGATCCGGTGCAGCCGGGACCGGACCGTACCGGGCGGGATGCCGAGGGCTTCGGCGACCTCGGCCGGTTCGAGCCCGGCCCACGAGACGAGCAGCAGCGTGTCGCGGTCGGCGGGGCTGAGCTTGGCGAGGGCCCCGGCCAGCTGCGCGGCGCGGACCTGGGCGTCGACCTGCTCGGCGACGCGGCCGTCGTGCCCGGCGTGGGTGTGCTCCCCGGTGCGGGCGAGCCGCGCGGTGGCCTGCAGCCCGCGCAGCTCGGACCGCACGTGGTGGCGCAGCAGGTTGGTGGCGATGCCGTAGAGCCACGACCGCGCGGTGCCGAGCTCGGGCCGGTAGGACTCCCGCCGCCGGAGAGCGACGAGGAAGGTCTCGGCGACGAGGTCGTTCGCCGGTTCGGGCCCGACGCGCCGGGCGAGGTACCGCCGCAGCGCGACGGCGTGGGCGTCGAAGAGCCGCCCGAACGCCGGCCCGGGCTCGGATCCGCCCAGGTCCGGGCGGTCGTGCCCCCAGATCTCCGACCCCTCGTGGATCACCTGCATGCCCCCAGTTGCCCGCAGCGCCCGCGAGCGTTCACGAGCGAACCTACGCCCAGCTCGCGGCGCGCAAGATCGACCGAGCGCCAACGTTCAACGACCTGGCCACAGCGGAACGGAGGGACGGGTGCTGGTCCGCAACCTGAAAGGATTGCCCGGACCGGATGGTCGCGGCAACCCGTTCCGATGGAGTTTCGATGATCGTGAAGTGCACCGCCGAATCCGGCGGGCAGCGGGTGGCGCCCGCCTACGGCTTGACCTACGTCCTGCCGCCCGAGTTCGGGCTGACCAGGGGACGGGAGTACGAGGTCTACGGGTTCGCGCTGTTCGAGAAGGGCCCGGCCGTCCTCGTCCGCAACGACGACCGCGACCCGGAGTGGTACGCGACGAGCGTGTTCGAAGTGCTCGGCAGCGCGGTGCCGGCCGGGTGGCGAGCCGGCCGGGGAGCGGGGTACGAGCTGGTGCTCACTTACCCGGAACTGGCCGCTTCCGAGTCGACCATGGCGGAGCTGGTCGAACTGCGGCAGGACGCCCTGCGGGCCTTCGCCCGGCAGGTGCAGACCCGGACCAGCTCCTTGCCAGTCGAGGCGACGCCTCCCTTCGCCGCGCTCGTCGATCTGGCCGAGCACTTCCACCAGGACTACGACGTGGTCGCCGACACGGCCCTCGGTGTCGTCGACGCCTACGCCGTGGGCCGGGCCGACGAGGTGCGGGCCATCGTGGCCGACCTTGAGGCCCTGTTCGCCGCCGGGATGGACGACGTCGTCGCGCATCGGATCTGGATCGTCGAGGGCTGGGCTAGCTATGACCCCGCCCGCGATGGCCTGACCTGCCTCGACTGGCTGAAACAGGTCAAAGACCACCTTTCGGCGTGATCCCGATCATCCTCGTGAGGCGTTAACTGACCAGTGTCGCAACTGGGGCATGACCGTCAAGATCCCGCCGAAGGGCTACTCCGCCTAGATCGCCAGCAGGCCCCAATAAACCGCCCACGGGACGAACACCACGCCGCCGGCCAGGGCCACACCCAGGCGGGGGGTTCGGTGGCGCCACCACGTCAGCGCCGTGGCGATGGTGGCGGCCACCGTGCCCACCGCCAGCAGCTGCAACGCCAGCCACGGCAGCGGCCGGCCCAGCACCACCGGGCCCAGTCCCTTGCCCATCGTCGTCTGGATCAGCACGTCGACCACCAGGAACCCGACCACCGTCAGCAGCCCGGTCACGCCCAGCCGGCGGGTGCCGCGGCGCAGGCCGAAGCCGAACGTCACCAGCAGGAACAGCAGTACCGCCAGCTGGAGCCACGTCGACTCGTACCAGGCCAACGGTGTCACCGCGGTGCTCGGCCGGTCCTGCTGCGGCGGCGCGTCAGCCGACGAAGCCGCGGGCAAGTCGTGCACCCACGTGCCCACCAGCTCCAGGTATCCCGGCGCGTAGCCGGGCAGCTTGTCGTAGCCGTCCGTTGTGCGGCGCAGCTGGTGCTGCGCGTCCGGGAACACCCGCAACGTGTAGTGCGCCAACGACTCCCGGAAGATCCGGACCGCTTCCCCCGGCGGCGTCAGGACGTCCTTCGCGCCCCACAGCCCGAGCACCGGCTGGCGCAGGCTCTTCAGCACCGCCACCGGGTCGTAGTACGCCTCCGGGAACACGCCGCCGCCGACCAGCTGGCGCATCATCGTCGACGACGCCATCCGCACCATCGAGCCGTCCATCCCCAGTTGCCGCAGCTGGTTCTCGACCGCCCACGCCTGCTGCCGCGACGGTTCGACGCCGTTCGCCCCCAGCGTCACGACGAAAGCGACGTCAGCGGACCGGGAAGCCGCCAGCGGCGCCACCCAGCCGCCTTCGCTCAACCCCCACACGCCGACCCGCGACGGATCCACCTCCGGCCGTTTCCGCAACGCCTCGACGGCCGCCAGCGCGTCGTCCGCCAGGGTCGAGTACGACCGCGAGAACTGCGAGTACCCCTCGGTCCGCTTGTCGTAGATCAGGGTCGCTATCCCTTGCCGCGCAAAGACTTCCGCCTGGTCGCGGTAGTCCTCACGGCTGTGCGCCCCCGAGCCGTGGACCATCACCAGGCCCGGCAGTTTCGTTCCCCCGGGCGGAGCGACGACGCTGCCGTGCAACGTCACTCCGCCGTTCGTGAAAGTCACGTCGCCCGGGTCGGCCGAAGCCGGCGGCGCCCAAGCCGTGCCCGCCAGGATCACCCCGGCCAGTAGTAGAGCCCCTCTTCGCATGTGAATCCCCCTGTCATGTCGGTTCCCCTGGGTCCGGGAACGCGAGCAGGCGCACGAGCACGCGCCGCGCTTCCGGTGACCGGTCGTCCTCGGGCCGCCAGTACCGGCGGAACAGCTCCATGTACTCGTCCCAGAACCGCTTCAGTTCCTCCGCGGTGAGCCACGTGCCGCCGCGGGCGTAGAGCAGCGCGTCCGGCCAGTCGCCGGGCAGCTCCTCGCGCGTCTCCGCGAACCGGTTCAGCTTTTCGAGGTCGTCCTCGAACCCCTGGCGCTGCATGTCGTCGAACAGCACGCGGGATTCGGCGCTCTGCGAACTGCGGCGCGGCCACCGGATGTCCCGCGGCCGCGTCCGCCACCACCGTTCCTTGCCCTTGGCGAGCTCCGGGACGTCCTCGACGAACCCGAACCGCGCCAGCTCCCGCAGGTGGTAGCTGGTCGCGCCGGTGTTCTCGCCGAGCGTCTGGGCGAGCTTCGTGGCTGTCGCCGGGCCCGCGGACAACACGCCGAGTATCCGGCGGCGCAACGGGTGCGTGACGGCCTTGAGGACGTCCGGGTCCAGTTCTTCGGGCGGTGGAGCGCTGGTCACGACGCCACTGTAGCCGTGCAAAGAAAGTTGTGCAAAGAAAGTTCTGCACGCGGGAATCCCAGATTGTCGGACCCGGGCCTTACTATCCGTGCCCATGTGGTTCCGAGGGGTCAGACGCCGTGGGTGAGCCGAACCTGCCCGCCCGGCAGATGGGGCGTCAGCTGAAGCGGATGCGCGAACGGCTCGGCATGACGCAGGACGAAGCCGGCGCGCCACTGCGCATGTCGACGAGCAAGATGTCGCGCATCGAGATGGGGTACCTGCCGCCCTATCACGACTTCCGCGCGCTCCTGGACCGGTACAACGTGGTCGTTTCGGACTGGGGCGAGTACATCGCCGCCTACGACCGCGCCAAGGCGAAGGGCTGGTGGCACCACTACGGGGTGGGGAATCGCGGCTTCCTGCCCATTGAGGCCGAAGCGAGCGCGGTGAAGGTCTTCCAGTTCGGCTACATCCCCGGACTGCTCCAGACCGAGGCGTACATGCGCGAGGTCTTCGCCGCGGCGCGGGTGCAGATGAAGCCGAAGGTGCTGGAGAACCAGGTCACCGTGCGGCTGCTGAGGCAGCTGCGGCTCACCGACAACCCGATCCTGCAGCTCCACGCGATCATCGACGAGCACGCGCTGCGGCGGCCGGTCCTCGGTCGTGCGGACCGGCAGGAGCAGTTGCAGCACCTGGTCGAGCGGGCGCGGCAGCCGAATGTGAAAGTGCAGGTCGTGCCGGAGGAGATCGGTGCCTATCCCGGCCAGTTCGGCAACCTGATCGTCGCAAGCTTCGACGACCCCCAGGAGCCGGACATCGCCTACGTCGAGCACATCTTCGGGTCGGTTCACGTTGAGAAGGAGGCAGAGGTCTCCGCTGCTAGGCTGGCTTTCAAGGATTTCGCCGATCGGGCTCTGGACGAGGAGGACTCGATCGCGCTGATCGAACGGCTCTGATCGGGGAGGCTGCGGTGTCCACTGTAGACGGACGGTGGGTCAAGAGCAGCTACAGCGGCGATGGCCAGGGTAGTGACTGTGTTGAGGTTGACCTTGGTGAGCGAGTGGGCGTGCGGGACTCCAAGGCACCCCACGGCGAACTCCACCTGAGCCCCGCCGCCTGGTCGGCCTTCCTCACCAAATCGGGTGATCGCTGAACTTCCGCAGCGTCTGCACCGACGGCCGCACGAAGAACATCCCGGCCACGTACCCCAGCGTGGCGAAGGCGAACGTCGCCAGCGTCGTGAGCAGGTCCGGCCGCAGCCGGAACACGATCGGCGCCGCGAAGAGCCCGAGAATCAGCGCGAGCGTCAGCACGTACGTGAAGAGCAGCGTGGTGCGCGCCGCCGCCGCGGTCGCGACCACCAGGTAGTCGCCGCGCAGGCACCGCCGTGACGAGAGCACCAGCACCGCGATCGCCAGCACGCCCAGCGGCGGCAGCACGACCGCGGCCTTCCCGATCAGCGAATCCGGCAGCGCGTGGCCGCGGGCGAGGCTCTCCAGGAACGTCGTGAGGCCGAACAGCAGCACCATCGCGGCGATCATCGTGCACCCGACGACCACCGACCCCGCGCGCACCCGCTCGGCGAACCGGGGCGGCAGCGGGACGTACTCGACCTGGCCGGAAGTGCCCTGCATCCACCTCACCTCCGAACGCCGTGAAGGCCACCATAAGGAACTTGTGGTTCCCCAAGGTGGCCTTCACGGAGATTCAGACCGAAAGGGCTAACTGGCCGCCAGCAAGTTGGCGCACCGGATCAGCCCGATGTGCGAATAAGCCTGCGGGTGGTTGCCGAGGGACCGTTCGGCGATGGGGTCGTACTGCTCGGGCAGCAGCCCCGTCGGGCCGGCGGCCGCGACGATCTGGTCGAACAGCTCCTGCGCCTCGGTGCGCCGCCCGGTGAGCAGGTACGCCTCGATCAGCCACGCCGCGCAGATGTGGAAACCGCCCTCACCACCGGGAAGGCCGTCGTCGCGGCGGTAACGGTACACAGTGGACCCACTGCGCAGCTCCGCCTCGATCGCGGTCACCGTCTGCTGGAACCGCTCGTCGGCCGGGTCGATCAGGCCGGTGAGCCCGACGAACAGCGAGGCCGCGTCGAGGTCCGTGCCGTCGTAAGCCGTGGTGAAGGCCTGGACCTCGTCGTTCCAACCGTGCGTGAGGACATCGTGCTTGATTTCCTCGCGCAATCCCTGCCAGTTGCCGGGGATCTCGCGGCCGTACTGCTCGCCGAGCTTGATCGCGCGGTCGATGGTCACCCAGCACATGACGCGGGAGTAGACCCGGTGGCGCGGCACGTGCCGCTCTTCCCAGATCCCGTGGTCAGGCTCGTTCCATCGCCGCGTCACGGCTTCCGCCATCGCGCGGACCAGCTGCCAGTCTTCGTCGCGCAGGTCGCTGCGCGCCGCGGCCAGCGTGCCGACCAGCTCGACAACCGGGCCGAAAACGTCCAGCTGCACCTGGTGGTTCGCCAGGTTGCCGACCCGAACCGGGCGAGAACCGGCATAACCGGGCAGCGACTCGATGACCGCTTCGGCGCCGATCACGCTGCCCGCCAGGGTGTACAGGGGGTGCAGCCGCTCCGGGCCGGCCAGCGTGGCGAGCACGCCGTGCAGCCACTTGAGGTAGCCCTCGGCCTCCTCGACCGAGCCCAGGTGCACGAGCTCCCGCACGGTCATCGCGGCGTCGCGGATCCAGCAGTAGCGGTAGTCCCAGTTGCGGACGCCGCCGATCTCCTCCGGCAGCGACGACGTCGCCGCGGCGAGCACGCCACCGGTGTCGGTGTTGACCAGGCCGCGCAGGGTCAGCGCCGAGCGCAGCACCAGGTCGGTCTGCACCTTCGGGAGCTGCAGCTTCGACGTCCACTCGCTCCAGTAGCGGCCGGCGCGGTCACGTCGCTCCACTTCGGACAGTTCGTGCGGACCGAGGTCGGTGGTGCCGCAGCGCAGCTCCAGCACGACCGGCTGGGTCGGCGTCGGCTGGACCAGCGCGCTCGCGGTGTCGTGCAGGCCGTCGGAGGTGATGGTCCACTCGACGCCCGGCGAATACAGCACGAACGGCTCGGACGTGCCGAGCACCCGCAGACCACCCTCGGTGATCTCCAGCTTCACCGGCACGCCGCCGAACTCGGGGCGCGGCGCGAACCGGACGCTCGCGACCGCCTCGCCCGAGATCACGCGCACGAGGTCCGTCCGGTGCTGCGGGCTCTCCGGCTCGAGGTAGTCGGTGACGAGCAGGCGCGACCAGCGCGTCTCGACCGTCATCGTGTTCGGCAGGTAGCGCTGGCCGAGCGGCAGGCCGTTGCGGTGCGGCTTGATGGAGAAGTGGCCGGCCCCCTCGCCGCCGAGCAGGTCGGCGAACACGGCGGGCGCGTCCGGGCCGGGGTGGCAGAGCCAGGTCAGCTTCGCGTCCGGCGTCAGCAGCGCGACCGAGCGCTCGTTGGCCAGCATCGACAGCCGTTCGATCGGCGGCGCCGACTCGCCGTAGAGCCAGTTGCGCCGCTCTTCCAGCATGAACGCGAGCACCAGCGCGACGTCGACGGTGTCGGGCACGCGGTACCCGGCGAGCGTCTCGCCGTCGCCGACCTTGATGCCCAGGTCCGGGCCGGACAGGCGGGCGAAGGCCTTCTCGTCGGTGACGTCGTCGCCGAGGAAGATCGCCGCGGTGGCGCCGACCTGGTGGCGCAGGATGTCGAGCGCGCGCCCCTTGTCCGTCTGGACGACCGCGAGCTCGACCACCTCCTTGCCGTCGGTGGTCGACACACCCTCCCATGTGGACGGTCCGGAGTGGACGGCCGCGAGCACGCGGCGCCCGGCCTCGTGCTCGGCGCGGCGCACGTGCACCGCGATGCTGGCCGGCTTGACCTCGAGCGACACGCCCGGGACGTCCAGCACGAGCTGCTCCAGCTCGGCCTCCAGCCGCCGGTGCAGGTCACGCGCCTTCTCGTCGAGGGCGTGGATGAAGCCGATGTCGAACTCCGAGCCGTGGCTGCCGACGAGGTTCACCTCGGAGGGCAGCCGCGACAGCGTCGCCAGGTCACGCAGGGCGCGCCCGGAGATGACCGCCGTGGTGGTCTCGTGCAGACCGGCGAGCGATCTGAGGGCGCCCACGGACTCGGGCAGCGGACGCGCCTCGTCCGGGTTGAGGGTGATGGGTGCCAGCGTGCCGTCGTAGTCGCAAGCGACCAGCAGGCGCGGCGTGCGAGCGATCTGGACGATCGCACGCCGCAGCTCGGCGGGCAGGGCCTCGGCAGTCAACACTCCTCCTCAGGAGCTCGTGCATGGTCAAAGACTATGTCAGTCGACCGCTTCGGCACCCAGAGCTTGGAGGAACGAGCGCGCCCATCGGTCGACGTCATGAGTGAGGACCTGGCGACGCATGGCGCGCATCCGGCGACGGCCCTCGGCCGGGTCGAGCGTAATGGCAGCTACTAAAGCGTCCTTCACCCCGTCCAGGTCGTGGGGGTTGACGAGGAATGCGCTAGAGAGCTCGGCGGCCGCCCCGGCGAACTCGGACAGCACCAGCGCGCCCCCGAGGTCGTGCCGGGTGGCGACGTACTCCTTGCAGACCAGGTTCATGCCGTCACGCAGCGGCGTCACGACCATGACGTCCGCGGCGGAGAAGAAGGCGGCCAGCTCGGTGCGGTCGACCGATTGGTGCAGGTAGTGCACGACCGGGTGGCCGACGCGGGAGAACTCGCCGTTGATCCGGCCCACCATCTGCTCGATCTCGCCGCGCATCCGCTGGTAGTGCTCGACGCGCTCGCGGCTGGGGGTGGCGAGCTGGACGAACGTGACGTCGTCCGGCTGCAGCCGGCCTTCGTGCAGCAGCTCGTGCAGCGCCTGCAGCCGCAGGTCGATGCCCTTGGTGTAGTCGAGGCGGTCGACGCCGAGCAGGACCGTCTTGGGGTTGCCGAGGTCGCGCCGCAGCTGGGCGGCGCGCTCCTGGACGCCCTTGGTGCGGGCGAGGTTGTCGAGGCCGGCGGCGTCGATGGAGATGGGGAAGGCGCCGACGCGGACGGTCCGGTCGCCGACCTGCATCGTGCCCGGCCGCGACCGGACGCCGACCGCGCCGCGCGTCGACTCGAGGCCGATCAGCTGGCGGCACAGCCAGAGGAAGTTCTGCGCCCCGCCGGGGCGGTGGAAGCCGACCAGGTCGGCGCCGGTGAGGCCGCGGATGAGCGCGGCGCGCCACGGCATCTGCATGAACAGCTCGACCGGCGGGAAGGGGATGTGCAGGAAGAAGCCGATGCGCAGGTCCGGTCTCAGCTCGCGCAGCATCGCCGGCACCAGCTGCAGCTGGTAGTCCTGGATCCACACGGTCGCGCCCTGGGCGGCGACGTCGGCGCTGGCCTGCGCGAACCGGCGATTCACCTTGACGTAGCTGTTCCACCACACGCGGTCGAACACCGGGCGCTCGACGACGTCGTGGTAGAGCGGCCAGAGCGTGGCGTTGGAGAAGCCCTCGTAGTAGTCGCGGACCTCGTCGGCGCTGAGCGAGACGGGGTGCAGCACCAGGCCGTCGTCGTCGAACTCCTCGACGTCGACGTCCGGGATGCCCGGCCAGCCGACCCAGGCGCCCTTCCGGGATCGCAGGAACGGCTCCAGCGCGGAGACGAGCCCACCCGGGCTGGCCGTCCAGCGGCGTTCACCGTCGGTCGTGCGTTCGAGGTCCACCGGTAGCCGGTTCGCCACTACGACGAAGTCGGCCTGGTTCCCGTTCTCCTTGTCACTCACAGCTGCTGCTCCTCGCGTCCTGGGTCGCGGCCCCAGAGTGAAACCCTATCGCGTGAGCGATGAACAGCCGGTGACCGTCGGGTTACTCCAAGCTTCGTTCGGTCGGTTCGAGCGGACCAGCCATGCGTGGTCCGGCGAACCGCCGCTCGAGCCTGCCCAGGCCGGTCCGCACCGGCTGGGCGAGCCATTCCCCGAGTACCACGCCTGCTGCCAGCGCAAGCCCGATCGCGACGGCCGTCATGAGCGTCGAGATGTTCCCACTGGGCTCGACCCCGATCTGATACAGACCACGGTAGGTCGAAAGGCCCGGAAGCAGCGGAGTGATCCCGGACACGGCGACCACCAGTGGAGTAACGCCGAGTCGTCGGGCGAGCACGCCACCGCAGAACCCGACGAGCGTCGCGGCGATGGCGGACGAGCTGACGCCGTCCAGTTGGGCGAGCGTGAGCGACCCGTAGACGGCGGCGCCGATCCCCCCGGCGGCCGCGGCGACCAGCATCGCGCGCATCTTGGAGTAGCTGGCGAGCGCGAAGCAGCCGGCGGCGCCGGCCCCGCCGAGCACGACCATCGGCAGCTGCAGCGCGGTCGACGTCGGCACCTCCGGCAGCGGCGTCCGCGGCAGGCCGAGCATGACGGCGATCCGCAGGGCGAGCACGACCCCGGCGATCAGGCCGGCGGACATCAGCGCGGTTTCCATGGTGCGGCCGGCGGCGGTGACGTTGTAGCCGGTGATGGCGTCTTGAACCGCGGAGACGGTGGAGAGCCCGGACAGCAGCACGGTGACCGCGGCGGCGACGACGAGCGTCGGTTTGTCGGTGGTCAGGACGTTCATGCTGACGATGGCCATGGCCGAGAGCGTCGCGACCAGGCCGCCGATGACCTGCTGGAAGAAGAAGGGCAGGCCGTAGCGGTTCACGAACCGCCCGATCCGGTCGATGACGCCGGAGATGACGAAGGCGACGAGCGCGATGTCGATGCCCCCGCCGAGCAGCAGGGTGATGAAGGCGGCGACCCCGCCCCAGGCGAGCGTCGCGGTCCAGCGCGGGTAGGGGTGCGAGGCCTGCGTGATCCGCTCGAGCTCCTGCTGAGCCTGCTCGGCACCGACGTTCCCGCGCACGATCTGCCGGATGAGCTTCTCGGTCTCGGTGAGCCGGGTGTAGTCGAGGCTCCGGCTCCGCACGACGCGCAGCGCGGTGACGGGCGAGAGGTCACTGCCCCGGTGGCAGGTGACGGTGATCGAGGTGAAGATGACGTCCACCTCGCAGTGCGGCAGCCCGAGAGCCCCGGCGATGGCGATGATGGTGGCGGTGACGTCCGAGGCGCCGGCACCGCTGGCCATCTGGACCTCACCGATGCGCAGGGAGAGGTCGAGCACGAAGTTGACGGTGGCCTCGTCGGGCAGCTGCGGCCCCATGGCCTCGTCGGCATCGACGGCGGGGAACTCGCCGGTGGGTGCCTCGAGGACGTGCCAGGGGCGGCGCTTGAGGAGGTTCGGGCGGTGGGTCCGCGGCTTTTGCTCGGGCGGTTCGAGGAGGGGCCATCTGGTCGTGGTGTGCCCGGTGCTGTCGATCTTCAAGATCCACCTCCTCGCTCTGTCGTCCTCCTCCGGGTGCATCGACGGCGGTGTGTCCATCGTTGCAGTGGCGTTGACCACGTTGCTCCATAGTGGCCTGGAGCTGGTGATCTTGCCTCTTGACGGGGTGGTGGGGTGGGGCCGATACACTGGGGGCGGTGCCTTGGGCACCAGGCCGCTATAGCTCAGCTGGTAGAGCATCTGTCTTGTAAACAGAAGGTCAGGGGTTCGAGCCCCCTTGGCGGCTCATCTCTGACCAGGGAGTCTCCGTTTTCGGAAGACTCCCTGGTCTCGTTCCGTCTCAGTTTCCGTCTCATTCGGTGCCCTACGCGGATACGAGCGCGGCCGCCGGCGGCTCTCCGTCGTCGTCTCCTGGTGCTTGCCAGAGCAGCCCACCGAGCTGCGTGGCGATGCCGCGCCGGACCTCGTCGGGCACGTGCTGGTAGCGCTGGGCCATCGTGATCTTGGACCAGCCCATGACGTCCATGACGGCTCGCTCACCGATTCCGAGGACGAGCAGGAACGTCGCCGCGGTGTGGCGAGCGTCGTGCAGTCGCGCTTCCCGCACGCCGGCAGCCTTGAGGACGGCCTTCCACTCGCCGTAGTCCGCCCGCGGGTCGGTGGGCTTGCCGGTGGGCTGCGCGAACACCCACTGCCCGTCGTGCCACAGGTCGGCCGCGATCCGTCGTTCGGCCTCCTGTTGCTCCTTGTGCGCGAGCAGAGCCAGCACGAGCGGCGGTGGCACGCTGACAACGCGTCGGCCGGCGCGGGACTTCGGCTCGACCACTACGAGCCCGCCGCTGTGCCGCTGGCGGCAGTCAGCGCCGCGCTTGCGGCCGCAGGGCCGTTCGCCGCAACCGTGCTGCCAGGTTTGGCGCTGAAGGGCACGGCGGACAACCAGCAGCCCGGTGACGTGCGCGCTCGGGCAGTCCTGCGCTGTGCGCGCGGCGCAGCGCGGCTCCCCGCAACCGTGGTGCCACTCGACCTGAAGATCGGTCCACTTCAAGCCCAGGGCCTCGCCCTGCCTCAGTCCGAGCGCGAGCGCGACGGCCCAGCGCGCACCGTTCCGCAGTGCCTGCGTTGACGCGAAGATCGCCTTCGCGTCGGCGACGGTGAGCGGGTCGATTTCGGTCTCGTCGATCTTGGGAGACCGAACGGCGCTGATGGGGTTCTTGCCGAGGCGGTCTCGTCGGTCCGCTTCGTTCAGCGCGGCGCGCAGTGTGATGTGAACCTGTTGCAGGGTGGCCGACTTGGCGCCTTCCTTCCGCAGCCGTGCGTACAACTTCTCGATGTGTTCCGACTCAAGTCGCTTGAGCTTGTGGGCGCCGATTCCGGGGATCAGGTACTTGCTGATTGCCGTCCGGTAGTAGGTCTGTGTCTTGTACCGGACCGAGGGCAGGGCGATGGTTTCGAACCAGTGCAGCAACCACCGTTCGACTGTCCAGTCCGGCCCGGTCTTCTCAATCGATCCGGCGTCCCGGGCGCGTTCGAGCTGCCGGACTTTCTTCGTCACCTCCGCTTCCGTCGTCGCTTGGACGTGCCGGCGGTCGGGCTTCCCGTTGTCCTTCACGCCAACGGTCACGCGGCCGTGCCAGTAACCGTCATTGCCGAGGTAGATGCTGCTGGCACCGTTGGGAGCGCGGGTGCCTTCCGGGCGATTGCGTCGAGGCATGTTGGTTCCCTTCGGTCAGGCGGCTGAGTTCTGGGCGGCGGCGTCCGTCACGAGGCGTTCTGCAAACTCGCGCACGGCAGAGGCAGGGACGCGGCGAAGACGGCTGATCTGAACGGATTCGAGCTGGCCGGTCTTGACCAGACGGAAGGCCAGGGTTCGGCCGATCCCGAGCCGTTCCGCGGCTTCCTCGACTGTCAGCAGGACACGTTCCGGCATCTGCCGGACGGGCGCGGGTGGTGGTTCGGCTTCACTCGTGGCGAGGGATTCGGCGAGCTTCGCGAGGGTGGCGGCAAGCTGGGTGAGTTCGTTGGCGGTAGCCATCGGTGGTGTGAGCCCTTCGGGTGGCGGTGCGGGTGGCGTTGATGCGCATGGGCTCTCCTCGGTTTTGGTGTGGGTGGTTGTCGGTGCTGAGGGGGTAGCCGTACCAGCCGTACCAGCCTCGTTTTGACTGGTCAGGTGCGGTACGGCTTGGATTCCTGGTACGGCTCAAGCCGTACCAGGGCCGTGACGGTGGTACGGCTTGAGCCGTACCAGGCGGGGAAGCCGTACCAGGGCTGACCTGCGGAAATGAGGCTGGTACGGCTGGTACGGCTACCCCGCCCGGCGGTGTCAGGCCGACCGCGCCCGGCGGAGCGGAATAGCGCCCCCGGCGGCGGCGTCGCCGTCGCGTTTGGCCGGCGGATCGGTGCAGTAGCGCTCCCACGAGTCGGTGAAGTCGGCACGGCGGTAGCCCTTGGCCTGCCCGGCACCGGGGAACCGCATGGTGTCCGAGCGGATGCCGTACTCCTTGAGCAGACTGCCGAGCTTCATAGCGGTGAGCCCGGTCGCGCCGTACTCGCGCCACGGCGACTCGTCCAGTGCGCGTAGCCGGTGCAGCAGCTCGGCGGTGGGCAAGGCGAGTTCGTCGGCGAACGCGGTACGGCAGTCGGTGAGCAGGCGTTGCCGGTCGTTGCTGTCGTTGTCCTCGTCAGCGGCAGCGGTGAGAGCGAGCACGGCGGCACGGGAGCGGTCGCCCCAGGTGCCTCCGGCGTGGTCGGCGACGGCGACCAGGGGTTCCCAGGTGTCGGCGGCGCGGTCTTCCACGGGCATCTCCGGTTCGGCGGTCTCCAATGTGGACAGGTCGGCGCGCAGCCACGCGTGCAGGTTGTCGGCCAGGGCGCGCAGGGCGGGCCGGTCCCGGCGGTGCCGGTACGGGGCCACGGTTTCGCCGGGCGCGCGGCGGCGCATCCGAGCGATGACGGCGCGGTCCTCGATGGTGTCGGGCATCGCGCCGATGCCGGCGAGGGCGGCCATGGCGAACGTGGGAATGGACTCGACGCGCTGGTTAGTGGCGTCGTAGCGCTTGGCCGGCCGGTTGCGCTGGTGCCCGGCGTTGAGCAGCCCGCGCAGGTCCTCGTTCCCGTCCGCTTTCGGCCCGAAGATGGTGTCCGCCTCGTCGACGAGCAGGGTGGGCGGGTCCTCGGACACCGACCGGTAGACGGCGGCCGGACTGCTGTTGACCGTGATGAACGGGTTATGGCAGGTGGCTTCCACGATGTCGAGCAGCCGGGACTTCCCGCAGCGCTTTTCCGGGGCGCGGATCACCAGCCGGGGCGCGTGCGCCCACGCCGGTTGCGCATGGGTGGCGGCGATCCAGAGGGAAATGGCGTCGGCGGTCTCCGGGTTGGGCAGGGCCACGTAGCGAGTAAGCGCGGCCCGCAGCGAGTCGAGCAGGGCGGCGCCGTCCAGAGTGGACGGTTCGATGTCGTACGTGCCCATCGGCACTCCCTCGTCGTTAGGCGTGCTGGTGGTCATCAGGCGGCCTCTCGCGTAGCGATCCAGGCATCGACCCGCGCCCACGACGCGGCGGCCTGTGCGTGGATCTGGTGCGGTGTCAGGGCGGGCCGGGTGGCGACGGCGCGGCGGCGTTCGAGTTCGGCGTAGGTCGGCGCAGCGGCGAGGGCGCGCCAGTCGGCGGCGGCCGACACCGCGTGGGAGGTCTCCCGCAGCGTGCGGCGGCGGTCCCACTCGACCCATTCGGCGAGGAGTTCGACGACGTGCGGGCTGGTGGCCAGCAGCCGCCAGGCGGCGGCGTCGAGGGTGAGCGCGCGGTACTCGGTGAAGGGGATGGTGACCCGGGTGGCCGGGGCGGCGGCGGTGGTGTGCGTGGTCAAGGCGGGTCCTCACGTCGATCACACGGGGTGACAGTGTGTGGGCGTGTTCGGCCAGGGCTAGGGCCGGGCGACATGGGCACTAGCCTGGTTTTCAGGGTGTTTCCGCAGGTCGGAGCGAGGTGGGCCTAGAGCGCTAGTGCGCTGGTCACGACGGCTGCGGGTGTCTAGAGGAGGGGTCTAGGTCTAGGGGCGGTCCGGTCTAGGACGCGCACCGCCCCTAGCCTCTGAGATTGGTTACGCTCGGTTGTTCTTGGCGGTGGTGAGGGCGTCGCGGGTGTAGCCGTTGCGGTTGGCTGCCTTGCCGGTGTCGGGGTCGGTGCTCCACACCTGCTTGGGCTTGACGCCGTAGGGCTTGAGCGCGGTGGCGAGGTTCTGCGCGGTCCAGCCCCGGTACTGGCCGGGCCGCAGCTCGGCGAGGCGGGTCACGATGGCGTCGGACCAGAGCTTGTCCTCGCCGCGCTCGAACACGGCGATGGTGTCGGCCAGCGGGTCCAGCCGCGCGGCCTCGACGTCGACGGCCTCACCGGCGGCGTAGCCGGTGATGTTGCCCAGCGCTTCGCGGCGGGCGCGGGCGCCGGCGGCGATCTTCTTGGCGTCGGTGGCGTCCTTGTAGACGCTGCGCACGATCTGCGCGTCGTCACCTTCGCCGGCGAGGTAGCCGATGCCCCGGTCGGAGCGGGCGAACATCGTGGCCCGCACCCCGGACTTGTACTGGCTGGTGCCGAGAACCATGTCGTTGGCCTGCTGCCCCATCACCTTGAGGCAGAACCGCAGGATGGCGTTCGCGGAGATGCCTGTGGGCAGCGACTTCGCGTCCGGGCGCTGCGTGGCCAGGATCAGCGTGATCCCCAAGGCGGGGCCGCGCTTGACCAGGTCGGTGCAGATCTCCTCCAGCTCCTCGCCGTGCTCGGGGTGCTCGAACCACACCTGGCACTCGTCCACCCCGACCACGATCGGCGCGAGCCGCAAATCCTTGCGTGCGGCCAGCTCCGGGGTGACCTTGTTATCCGGGCACACGGACTCCGGCAGGTTGCGGATCACCTTGGTGCGACGGCGCATCTCCTCGCGCAGCTCCCGCATCTCGACCACCATGCGTTCGATGTCCTCGGGGTCGTCGCCCACGCCGTAGCCGTGCGCGCACTGCCCCAGCGGCGAGAGGTCACCGGTGCCTTTGAGGTCGTAGGCGTAGAGCACCGCGCGCGGGTCCAGGGCGGCGATCAGCAGCAGTTCCCGCAGCGTCACCGTCTTGCCCATGCGCGGGACCGCGCCGATCACCATCGAGGCGAACATCAGCGTGATGGGCACCCAGCGGCCGCGCTGGTCGGTGCCGAACGGCTGAGCCTTGAACAGGTCGACCGTCGCGCCCGGCTTGGCCAGCGCCCACGGCTTCTGCTTGGCCTTGGACATGTCGATGTCCCCGACCCACAGCACCAACCGTCCTTCGTGGACCTTCGCGTCTCCCTCGGGCCACACACACCCGATCTGGCGACGCAGCGCCGAGGACAGCTCGTCGCGCTTGGCGATGATGTCGCCGGCCGTGACCCCCAACGGGAGGTCGACGTCGGCGCGCCAGCCGTCGCCGTCGCGGGCGATCGGGTTCGGGAACTCGATGCGCTTGCCCTTGGCGTAGGCCTGGTTCAGGCCGCCGATGCCGAGTGAGCAGAGCGCGTCCTCGATCATCGACGACGTCAGCTTGGGTGTCTTGACCGAGTCCACGGCGCGGCCGGCGACTGGCTTGTCGGCCGGTGCGCCCCACCAGCCCACGAGCGTCATCGCGACGACCAGGCCGGTCCAGTTCCAGAACGGCGTGACGAACGTGATGCACAGGTAGACGATGGCCAGCAGCACGACCACGGCGAACATCACCGGTCCCATGCGGCGGCGCACGGTTTCGTTGCGGATCTCGCGCAGCTTCATGTACAGCTCGGCGTCGGCGCGGTCGCGGGCGTTCATGCGGACCGGGTGGGACTCCGCGTCGTACACCCAGGCGCGCAGCCGGGCGACCAGGCGGCCGGTCGCGCGGAACGAGCGCAGGAACGCGGTCGGCACGTACACCGGCACCCGCAGCGCGTGGAAGGCGAAGGTGTGGGCGGCGTAGCGGACCAGGAACCGGGCGCGGGAGCGGAACTCTTCGGCGGAGGTCAGCCAGCGCGCGACCAGCGGCCGGGCGGTGGCGTGGCCGGCGGACTCCCACCACGTCGGCTTCGTCGCCGGTGGGTCGACCAGCCGGACGACCGTGTCGGGCTCCGCCGCGTCGCCGGTGGCGGGTCGGTCCTGCTCCGGGATCTCCTCGGGGGTGCGGGCGGTGTCCGGGCGGATCGGGACGACGTTCCCGGCGCGGGTGACGGCGGTGTTCACGGCGTCGTCGCCGGTGGCGTTCACGGGTGCGTCGGCCGGGGTGTTCGTGGACGGGTCGGGCGTGCTGTTCACGGTGTGGGGCCTTTCGGGGTCGGGTCCGTTCACGGACTCGGGGGTGTGGTCGGCGGTGGTGGACATCAGGCGGCCTCCTCCTGGTCGACGGTCACGGGCTGGTGGGCGGGCACCGGCGCGACGGCCGGGCGGGCGGTTTCGGCGATCAGGTCGTCGGCGACGTTCTTGCTGGTGCCGCGCGAGATCTCCGGGCACACGGAACGGACCCAGGACGGGGTGATCTTGATGCCCGGTGCCCACGCGGCGCGGGCGTCGGCTAGGTAGTCTCCGCGCAGCTTGCGCGCCGGCTTCGCGGCCGGCTTGCGGGCCGGACGGCGAGGCGTTCGGGCGACGGGTGCGGGCTTCTCCCCCACGCTGTCCTGCGCCGGAGCAGGCTCGGCCGCTGGAGCGTCGGCGGCGGGCTGTCCGGTGAACGCCGTGCCGGCGGCGGCCATGACGGCCTCGGTGAGCATGTCCCGCAGCACCGGCGCAGTCTCCGCCGCGAGGAACACCAGCACCGGCGGAACCGAGTGCAGCACCACCCCGGCCACGTCGAAGTGCGTCCAGGACTTCCAGGTGTTCATGACGTAGGTGGCCAGGAACCCGAACCACTTCGTCCGACGCGCCCACACCCCGGTCTCGACCTGGTACCGGGCGGTCACCTGCTCCGCCCGCAGCACCGCCACGAGCACCAGCGACACCATCGGGTCCAGCAGCCATCCAACGACCCACCCGAGCGACCAGGCGGCCGCGCCGGCGGCAGCGAAGCTCTGGACGTTGACCATCGTGAACGCCAACCCGAGCAAGATCCCGAGCCAGATCACCACGTCGATCTGCGTACGGACCTTCTCCACTCGCAGCGCCACCACGTCCGGGTGGTTGGTCAGCGCACGGACCTGCGCGGCGGTGGCGGCGTCCTGCGCGAGCTTGTCGGCATCGGTTAGCGGCTGGTGCTTCGCGTCCTGTGGGACAAGGGTGTCGGTGCTCATCAGCTCTCCCCCCACTTCGTGTCGTGCGTGCGGTTCCAGCGGTCCTGGCGGCCTTCCAACTCGGCCTCCAGGACCAGGCGGCGGTCTTCGTCGCTCATGCCCGACAGGACGCCCTGGCGGTGCTCGGGCTTCATGCGGGAGAGCATCAGGTGGACGACGGCGCAGGAGGCTGCTTCGTCTTCGGTTTTCTTCTTGCCGAACATCAGCGACGACCCCCACGGGTGGTGTGGACGATTTCGGTGATGGCCATCAGCCGCACGATCGTGGCGGCGGCCAGCAGGGCCGGGACGAGCAGCGCGATCCAGGTGGCGGTCGTGTTCTGGATTTTCACGATCACCAGCCACTGGACGAACGCGATGATCGCCGTGGCCAGGACCAGCCGGATCGTGTTGCCCGTCATGCGGGTGACCTCGCGGACGCCCCTCTGGGCTCGTACCGCGGATTTGCGGCCGGAGCGCCACACGGAGAACACGCCGACCAGCGCGAGGCCGCCAAGGACCATCAGCATCTGCGTGGACATCTCAGGCCACCTCCGACACGTCGAACAGGTCGGTCTGGCCGGGTGCCTGCCAACCGCCGCCGTGCCAAACCGCGTCGAGCGCGATGCCGTGTTCGGCGCGGATGATCGGCTCGACGTCCGCGAGCCAGGTCTGGCGCATGGCGGCGGGGGCCTTGGCCCACGACCGGCCGGTGTCGGTGAACCGGCGGATCGCCAAACGCTCGATGGCGCGGGGAGTCAGGGTGCTTACCATGGGAGACCTCTCCGAGTAGCTACCTGCGTGGTGGTTGATCGGGAGACCCGACGCGGCGTGCGCGTTCTTGGCGGAGTGAGCCGCCGTGTCGGGGCCAAATGCGGCGATGACGAGTCGGACAGTCATGCGGCCTCGCCCGCCGGTGCCGACGCGGCGGTGTCCAGCCGGACCGGCAGAACCCGGAGCGTCGCCCGATCGGTCCGCCGGCGGGTTCGGTGGGCGCGCTGCGGGTCGGTGAACGCGTACCGGGTGCGGGTCTCCGCCACGGCCGTCGAGGCGGTCAACTCCTGGTCGACGTCGGCGATCAGCGCGTCGATGGCGGCCTCGTCCAGACCGTCCGGGTAGTAGCCCTCACCAGCGGCAAGGCCATCAGCAGCGATCCGGACGACCTGGTTGGTGATGTGTGCCGACTTCATGGTGTGCCCTTCGGTGGGTGTGTTGCGGAACACCATGAACCTAACAGTTGGTTTTTTTACCAGTCAACTGGTTGACTCGAATGGATTAGCGTCATGTCCTCTGAGCTGGGAGAACTTCACCGGTCATCTGGTATGGTCTGATCTGCTAGCCATCCAGATGATTGGTCGCAATGGCGACCCGAAGGAGCTGCACACATGTCCCGGCCGCGCTCTGGGGTCCAGCGGTCCGACCCGCTGCACCAGCAGGTAGCCCGCAACATCCGGAACGACATCGAAGCCGGTCGACTCCGCGACGGTCAGACTTTGCCGACCACGCGCGAGCTGGCGACCGAATGGAACGTCAGCCCGTTCACGATCAACGAGGCGATGGACGTGCTGATCAAGGAAGGGCTTGTCATCAGCAAGCCCCGCGCCGGCCGCGTCGTCAACGCGCCGCATGTGACCGCAGAGACGCGCCCGAAGCCCAGCGCGCCCCACGTCCTGCTGGTCGGCGGGTACGCCGGCAGTGGCAAGACGGAGCTTGGCCGCGTCGTGGCCCGCGAGACCGGCTGGCCAATGCTCGACAAGGACACCCTGACCCGCCCCGTCGTCGAGGCCGCCTTAGAGCTACTTGGCCTGTCTCCCAACGACCGCGAATCCGAGATGTACCTCGGCAAGGTCCGGCCGCGCGAGTACGAAGCGCTGATCAGCGCAATGACCGAGAACGTCCAGTGCGGCAACAGCGCAATCGTGACCGCGCCGTTCATCAAAGAGTTCTCCGACCCGGCGTGGGTCGAACGCATTCAGGCGACATGCCAGGGGATGGGAGCCAAGCTCTCGTTCGTCTGGGTCTACTGCGACGCGGAGACGATGCACACCTACGTACGCCACCGTGGCGCCGCGCGCGACGCCACGAAACTTGCGAACTGGGAGAGCTACCTCGCCGGGATCGACCTCGAGCTACGGCCGCCCGTTCCCCACGTCGTCATCGACAACTCGGCATCCAGCAAGCCTCTGCAGGACCAGGCGAGGAACCTGGTCAGCACCGTACTCAGTCAGGATTCGGAACAGCAGTGACCGCGACAACACGCATCCTCGTTAGCTCGGAGACGGACGACCTAATCGGTCGGGAACTGTTCAGTCAGCTCGACTCCGTCGAGGTCATCCCGTACGACCCCACGACGACGAGCCTGGACGAGCGGCAGCGTCAGGCTGAGATCTTCGTGCCGCCGTACCGGGGCACCAACCGCCCCATGGCGTTGATGGCGCAGATGCCGAATCTTCGGATGGTTCAGATCACGGCGGCCGGCACGGACGAGTGGGTAAACGAAGTCCCGGATGGCGTCGTCCTCGCCGGCGCGCGGGGAGCGCACGCGGGCCCCGTCTCCGAGTGGGTGCTATCTGCCGCATTGACCCAGTACCGCCAGTGGCCGGCGCTGGTGCGGTTCCAGGACGAGCACGTGTGGGCGCACCGGAAGTTCGCCGCTGATACCTTGCGCGGCAAGCGTGCTCTTATCGTCGGCGCGGGCAGCATCGGGTTGGCCGTCGCACGGTTGTTCGCCGTATTCGGCACAGAGTCCACCTTAGTCGCAAGTACGAGACGCGACGGAGTTCACGCGGCAGGCGAAATCCCAGAACTCATCCAAGGGCACGAAATCGTCGTTATCACCGCGCCACTAAATGACCAGACACGCAATTTGGTCGACAAACACTTCCTTGCAAGTATGGATGACGGGTCACTGCTTATCAATGCGGGACGCGGAAAGATAGTCGACACGAATGCGCTCGTGACCGAGCTCCAATCAGGCCGCCTACGCGCGGCGCTAGATGTCACAGAACCGGAGCCCCTCCTCGAAGACCATCCGCTGTGGGCTTGTCCAGGTGCAATAATTAGCCCCCACTCCGCCCGCACTGTACCCGGAACAAACGAATTGTGCTATGGCGTTGCCGTTGAACAAGTAAAGACATTTATGATCGGCAAAATTCCAGCGAATGCAGCGCGCGCACGCTAAGTGCATAACCAAAGCGACTTTGACCGTGTGAGATGGAAGACGTCACCAGAAATTTCTCCTAAATCCTCGGCTGCGGACTGTAGGCATCAACTACGTCGGCGGCGATTTCCATTGCTGCCTTAGCTTCGGATTCGGTGACGCGTCGACCAGCGTGCACGACGGTGTTCCGTACTTGAACCAACTTCTTGTTCCAGTTATTCGGAACTTTCAGGTCCAACTTTTCAGCCATGCCGAATAGGCCGCCCAGCGTCATACTCTTACTCAACAGAAGTCCAGCCACCCGCCCGTCGGCCATACCATTGACCGCATCCGTGACGGCGCGCGTTAAGGCAACCTCGGCGGCGGTCGCGCAGTCAACCACGACCGTCCTCCACTCGCGTTCGTACAGTGCACGACGCGAAGCAATCAACAGAACTCTCGCCATCGGCGGCTCTTCGAGATTTCCTGCTTTCTCCAACGCATACCTCCACTCTTTAGCCACCGCAAGCTTCGGGCTGTGGACATTCACCCCCCGCTCCGTATACGTAGGAATTCCATTTGCGAAGTCGCCAGTCCTGGCGATCGTAGGCGTAAACGAAGAGACAAAAGAGCCGACATCATCCGATAAAACACTCAACCAGCCAATCAAAAGCTCAACCCATAAAGGAAGCGCTGCGGCAACCTTGTCAAGTTGCCTCGAAGTGAGATCCTGATCCTGGGCTATCAAACCAAGGCACTCCACAAAAGCCTTCTTGGAATAATATATCCCCCAAGGTCGATCATCTTTCCAGGAATCAGTGGGCGCGTAGAGAGACTCATCTTCGACACTTCCCCTGGGGGGAACGACCTCGTATGCGACCGATGCAATCCTCGTCGCATAGACCTCTTCCAGGAAATCATTGCTTGAATGTATGCTCGTACCGAGAGCTATTTTCGCGTAGTGCATGTGACTCCTCCATTGCGATGTCTTCGAACATGCCAATGATGCCACCTCTGGCACGGCGCGTCATTTTGTTTGCGTCAGCGATCCCGGCAGTACGGTCTGCGATCAGAAGCCTCCTAGGCGTACGTCGTGGACCTGACTCCCCGCGCTGCGCCGCCTCAACCGTCGACATCTGCCTTCAGACTCCAGGTCGGCGCCCAGAGGCGGTGTCTGTTCATAATCCTCGCAAGCTCGAAGAGGGCCCGCGTATCCATTGTCGCCGCGCGGTTCGGAGCATGCCAAGGCCCAGCGATGTGCTGTGTAGGCTACTCGGCGTTGTCACTTGCTTCTGTAGCATGATATCTTGCTCAGAATTGCATTGGTATCTGTATTTCGGCTTATGGAGGTGTCCTTTGACGCAGGATGACGATATCGCACTCCCCGATGACATCGACGAGGAAGAGGATGAGGGCGCTGCGGTACTGAAAGTTGAAGACGTCCAAGACGTTCTGCTCTATACACTCGATTGGAGTGTGCAGAGTCTGCTTGAGCGTATTGGAAATACTTTTGATATAAATCCTGCATTCCAGCGGCGTGATGCTTGGAATGTGTATAAGAAGAGTCGCTATATCGAATCTCTTATGCTGGGTCTACCGGTTCCTCAGGTTGTCCTTGCCGAGGACAACAAGAAAAAGGGTAGCTTCATTGTTTTGGACGGCAAGCAACGACTTGTGACGATGAAGCAATTCGCGGCGCCGTCCGATCTTTTTCCGGCCTTTAAGCTGCGAAACCTTGAGTTCCTTACTCAGCTCAATAGGCTAAGCTTCAAGCAGATTCAAGGCTCTGCAGAGCACGCGGACTTTGTAGAGAACCTGCTCGCTCAACCAGTTCGTACCATTGTTGTGCGGAACTGGCGCACTCCGGCAGTTCTGTATCAGATCTTCGTACGATTGAATCAGGGAAGTCTCTCGCTCTCGCCGCAGGAGTTGCGTCAAGCGCTTTTTCCTGGTGAATTCAACTCGTGGATTAATGCGCGGTCGGCTGGAAGTTCGCCCATCCATCAGGCGCGCCGGATAAAGAGTGAAGATTTCCGAATGCGTGATGCGGAGATGCTTCTTCGGGGGGTGGCTTTCAATGAGCGAGTCGAGGAATATCAGGGCGATTTGCGCAAGTTCCTTGACGAAATGTGCTCAATAGGCAACTCGGCGTGGGACGCTCGGTCTGAGCACTATGAGGAGCTTGCAACGCAAGTTGAACTAGCAATTGAGCGAACAATTGACATATTTGGTCACCGCGATAGCTTTCTGCGATTCTCAGAAGACGACTATGTGCGTCGATTCAACATCGCAGTGTTCGACGCTATGTGTCTCGTGCTGGGTTCTCCTGAGATTGATGACGCGTCCTTGCGTGACAATGGACCACGAATCGTTGACGGTTACAAGAATCTTTGCGTGAATAACGATAGCTTTCAGTCAGCACTGAAGTCGACGACCAAGACTGCAAAGGCAACGGTTGATCGAGTGGTTCTATTCGGGGGCGTGGTAGAAGAAGTGCTTGGCGTGAAGCTGGGGATCATTGATCGTGTGAAGACCTTGGTTGCGACCAGTGGAAGCGGAGAATAGGTGTCAGAATGCCTTCTCCTCTGTTTGTCTCTCTGCAGGGAACGTTAAACTCCTTACGGCAACACCTAATCGTAACGGGTAAAGAGTATGATAAATATACGCCGGCAGAGCATTCTCAGGCGCTCGGATTTCGCGTTCTTGCGAGTGCTCACCTAGAAGACTACGCGGAGAAGCGCTGCTCGGAAGTGGCGAAGATAGGGATTGATCGACTAAAGAGGGGGCAGCCGACGCGGACCGGCGGGTGTTTAGTGGTGTGGTACCTCGTGCGGAAAGAGAAGCTCGTAATCCCGCTCTCCTCAGGTGAGATTGTTCACGACGAGAAGATCGATCTTGCGCTAGAGGTCTATCAGAACATGGTAGGAAATAAGCATGGAATAGGTGCGTCAAACTTGAAAAATCTCGTTGTTCCGCTTGGTGTGCGCGAGTCGGGGCTTGACGACATCCTTTTTACTCGCCTGGGAGACTTGGCGGAGAAGCGCGGTGCTGCTGCGCATGTCAGGGTAAATCGTGCGAAGGCTATGCAGGATCCAGACGAGGAATGGAAGCAAGTCGATGCCATCTTGCCACTCTTGCAAAAACTAGATGAGCACTTGGACGTTGTGCTTCACGATCGGTAGTGCCAGACCCTGTGTCCTTGGTCTAATGGCCGACAGGCGCAACGTGGCGGCCCACCCCACGTGGAAGGCTGGCCCGGAGCCCGGCTCAATTGTCGTCTCATTCGTGGTAGGTCACCCAAGGCCGTTCGCCGGTGGGCAGCGCCCCTGACCTGCGGGGGATCGGGTGGCGACCTGTGGTGAACCCTGAACCTGACAGCTTGTAAACAGAAGGTCAGGGGTTCGAGCCCCCTTGGCGGCTCAGATCTTTCTTCGCCGGCGCGTTGCCTTCGGCGCCGCTGCTACAAGCCGTTGCGGCAGACGAGCGCCGCGACCCGGTCGGCTTCGAGCTGCCAGCGCCGCGTCCGGTGCCGCAGCGTCACGACGACGAGCGCCGCACTGCTCAGGACACTGGCCGTCGCGACGGCGCCGACGTCGCCGTGCAGACCGCCGGTGACCGTCCAGACGACGCCGACCGACGCGGCCGCCGTGGCGAGCACGAACGCGGTGGCCGGGGCGCGCCACGTCCACACCTCGCCGGCCTGGATCTCCTTCTTGAGCGATCGGGCCGCCGCCTGAACGGCGTCGCCGCCCGCACCGAGCTCGATGATCCGATCGGCCGCGGCCGCGCAGAACTCCCGTTGACCCGGCGTGGTCATGACCGGACGGCGATCGCGGGTCAGGCTCCGCACCCGCACGGTCGATTCCGCCAACGCGCTCGCGAGACGATCGCGGATTTCCGCATCGCCGGGATCTGCGGTCATCGCGTCTTCCAGACGTTGCAAGTCGGCGAAAAGATCTTTCAGGGAACTGTTCACAGGGGGATTCTCCAATGCGTTCACATCGGGTCGGGGCACCATGCTACGGTCTGCGCTCGCGGCGACGCGGCCAGATCACGGTTTTGGGGAGGATCTTGGGAATGTCCGCGAGCAACACCCGGTTCGCAGCCGTTCTCGGTGCGGCGAACTTCCTTGTTTGCGCGGCGGTTGGAACGGTACTGCTGCTGGTGACCGGAAGCGAAGGGCAAACCGTCCAGTCGGTTTCCGCAACGGATCCGGTCACGGCCGGAACCAGCACGGGAAACGAATCGCCGCCGCCGGCCACCGGGATTTACCCGAGCACGCCGACGCCGGTCGGCGACGACTACGAAACCGTCACCGCACCCGACGGTTTCAGCACCGTCGTCCCGCGAGGCTGGCGGAGTGAACCGAAGAACCCGGGCTCCTTCCAGGCCAACGATCCGGCCGACGAATCGCACTACGTCCGCTATGGCGCGACCGAAGCGAGCGGTGATCTGGTCAAAACACACGTCGACGCGGAGAAGAGCGCGGCTACCCGGCTCTCCGGGCTGCACCGCGTCCGGATGGATCGGACCGACGTGCGCGGCAACGAAGCCGTCGACTGGGAGTTCACCTGGGAGTCGTCGACGGAGGGAACGCGGCACGTGCGCGCGATCTACTGGCGCACCGGAGGAGTGGAGTATTTCGTGTACGTTTCCGCATTGGACTCGGCGTGGCAGCCGATGCCGGAACTGCTGACCACGATGGTCGGCCAGAGCCGCCCGTGACCATCCAGGAGCCGTCGACCGACTGGACGCGCTTCGCCGCGGCCGAGCACGCCGAAGCCGAACTGCCACCGCTCGACGACAACACCCGCTACCTCGCCGCGGCAGCCCATCTGGACCGCCGTTACGCCGACGACGTCGTTCGCGAACTGCTGGTCGAAGACACCCGCCAAGTTCCGTTGACGCCCGGTCTGGACACTGCCACGGTGCTGACCGAAGTCGTCGCGGCGCGGACCCGGCGCAAGTTCCGCGACGGTGCTTTGGGGCTGCTGACGATCGCCTTCGTGACGACCAGCTTGGGAAGTACCGGTCTGGGCGCGTGGTTGACCTGGGCCGCGGTGCTGTCGATCAAACCGATCTGGAAATCGGCCCGGTGGGGCCGGCCCGGCTCGGGGTTGTTCGTCTTCGGTAAGTTCCTGGCCGTATTTTCGCTGCTCACGGCCGCCACGCTGCTCCCGTTGATCGGTGAACTGGTCGCCTGGGCGCAGAGTTCTTCGAGCCGGTCCGCCCGCGTCAGCTCCGGAACCGGTCCGTTCGATTTCGCCGACCTGCTTCCCGGCTGGTTCGGACTGGACGCGGAGGTGATCTCCGGCTCCTCGGCCTTGCTGATGCTGATCATCCTGATCGCGGACCGCGTCGTCGTCTGGCAGACCGTCAGGCGGTACTTCGGCCGCCGGGCCCGGGTTCCGGGCGCGGTGCAACGCCCGGCAGCCGATCGCCTCACGCTCATCTGCAGCCCGCCCCGGCTCCGCCGGGCGCTCGACCGCCACCGCGTCGGCCGCGTCGCCGAGTCGCCCGACGCCCGGGTACCGCTGGTCGTCTACCGGGGGCGCAACCCGTTCGTCGGTGCCGGGACCAGCGTCACCCCGTGGTCACTGGCGTTGCCGCTGGAGCGGCTCGGCGACCGCGACCCGTCGGCCGAGGAAGCGCTCACCACCGCGCGGTTCTACGAAGAAGTCGGGAAGGCGGTGGAGGAACTGCAGCGGCACGCGGCACTCTCACCGGACGAACGCCTCCGGGACCTGCGGGTCGAAGGCATGGTGTTCGCTCCGGCCGAAGGCCTGATCGACCGCGTGCACGAACCGATCACAAAGCCTTACCTGCCCGGTGTTTCCCAGCCGCCCGCGCTTTACCTGCCGACGGAGGAGGCGAAGCGGATCTACCACCGCCCGAGGGAGTGGGCGCGGTACTACCTCTGCTTCCAGGTCGAGACGTGGAACCGTGAACTCGTCCTCTCGGCCTTCCTGCACGCGGCCGTCGAGGAAAGCACTCTCTACATCGAGTGGACGCCGTGCGTGCTCCTGCCGATCCGGCAGGAGTTCCGCGCCGGCGACACGATGACCGCGGACTGGTGGCGGCCGGTCTGGCAAGGCGTCCTCCGGTGGCTGAAGCTCCCGGTTACCGGGCCGGGCCGGTTCTGGGCCGCGCTCAAGGTGATCCGGCCGCTGCCGCACGACGGGCACACGCTCAACGCCGATCGCTACGGCTCGGCGCGCACGTTGCGAGAGCTCGGCGCCGCCGAGGCCGCCCGCGACTACTTCCAGGTCGTCGACGCCGAGCGGTACACGAAGCTGCTGGAAAGCCGGCTGGTGCCGGCGATCAGCAAGGTGCTCAGCGATTCCGGGTATTCGCCGGCGTCGTTCGAGCGCCGGGTCGCCGCCGTCACGACGAACAACGTGACCATCCACGGCGGCAACACCGGTCCGATGGTCTTCGGCGGCGTGGTCGAAGGCGATGTTTCCGGCGGAACTCACACCCCGGCACCCCGGATTTGAGGATCCTCCATGCCCGAGCAGAACTCCTTCACGAACACCGGGACGAACACCGGGCCGGTGATCTTCGGAGGCACCGTCCACGGTTCAGTGCGCGGGGGCGACGTCCGGCAGGCCGAAACGTCGCGGGCCGCACCGAGCGCGGAATCGCGGCCCGCTTCCCCGACAACCCCTGGTGCGGGAAAGCCACCCCGGGTGTTCATCACCTATTCCCACGACGATGAACACCACCGCGACCTCGTTCGCGACTTCGCGACCTTCCTGCGTGCGGATGCGGGAATCGATGTCCGGCTCGACCAGTGGGCCGACGACGGTCGCCGAGATTGGTCGCTGTGGGCGATCGAACAGCTCAACGAGGCGGACTTCGTGCTCGTGATCGCTTCGCCCGATTACAAGCGTCGGGCGGAGGGGACCGAGGAGCCGCACCTCGGGCGCGGTGCGCAGTTCGAGGCCGCGATGATCCGGGACAACATCACCAAGGACCTGCCTCGGGCTGTTCGGCGGATTCTGCCCGTGGTGCTGCCGGGTCGACGGGTGGAGGAGATCCCGTCGTTCCTCAACGCCCACTCGACCACGCGTTACGAGATCACGGAATTCACGCTGGCCGGCGTCGAGGAGCTGCTGGTCGCGATCACCGGCGTGGCTCGTCATTCCCTGCCCGAAATCGGCTTCCGGCCGTGAATGTGGCCCGTCCGCCGGGCGGGTTTCAGGAGCCCGGGACGATGAGGATGGGGTACTGGCGCTCGACCACGCAGAGGGCCGTCGTGGCCCACATGGCGAGCGAGCTGCCCACGCACCGCACCCCCGGCGCGGGTGTCGCCTGAGCGGAAGCTGTTCCAGCCGCTCCGACGAGGACTCCGGTCGTCAGAACCAAGGCACCGATCGTGGCAGTGGTGCGTCGCATGGCGATTCTCCTGTCCTTGAGCCGGTTTCCGTTTGGTCGTGCCGCCGGGGAGTGCCCCGGAAACGGTGCGATCCATGCGAAAGCCCCTCGAACGGGTTCCGGAAAAGGGGCGGAATTCCATGACCTTGTAGCTGAGTTGGGTGCACGCGACCCGCGTGGTGGCTTCGGTTCCGGCCACTGTCGTCGAGGCCGAGCGCACTGCCGTGGCGGCGCTGGTTCCGCCGGCCGACCGCCCACGCGGCCACGTCGAAAAGCCCGTCACCGGTGTCGCAGGGGCGGACGACGTCACGCGCGCGCCGGCGAGCGGTGGTCCGCGGGAGCGATTCGCCGCCCTCTCCTCGGCGATCCCGGTTCGCGCAGCGGTCGAGAGTCGGCTGCGTGCAGACCATCATTCCGAGCACGGTGCGGGTAGAATCGGCGGACAGTGAGCTGGCGGCAACCGAGAGGCCGGCCCTGCCGCTGCACGGGACCGTCACCACGCAGCTACCGGCGCTGGGCGGGGCGTCCAACGTGACCCAGCCGGCCGGGAGCACACCGCTGACCCAGGGGGGCCGCTACAACACCAGCGCGGTCACCGCGCCGGTGACCCAGCACGGCCCGAGCGCCCTCGAGTCGGCGACCAAGCTGCTCGGCAAGTAGGTCAAAGCTGCGCCGGCTCCTCGTACCGCAACTGCCGCCAAACGCCGTCGGTGTCCGGTGCCGGCCGGTCCGTCGCGGCGACCGGTGTCCAGGCCGGTGGCCAGTGCGAACGGCTCGACGGGCGGATCCACACGCGTCGGAACATCCTCCGTCGTCGCTCTGCCGGCCAGGCGAACGTCGCGTCGTGAAAGCGGGCGCTGCCCCGGAACACCGCGCCGTCGAAGCGGACGTCCTGCTCGAAGCGCGTCTGGGTGAACCAGACGTCGGCGCGGAAGGTGGCCTCGCCGAGCCAGGCGTTGTCGAGGAACCGGGTTCCGGTGAACCGGGCCTCGTCGCGGAAGTTCGTGCCCCGGAAGCGGGCCTTGCCCCGGAACTCCGCCGTGCGGATCCGAACGTCCTTGACGAAGGTCGCGTCGCTGAAGCGGGCCCGGCCGGTGAACGTCGTGCGGTCGAATTCGGCGCGTTCCAGGAACGTCGCGCCGCCCAGGTCGGCGTCGCCGTCAAACTTCGCGCCGGTGAACTGGGCGGAGCGGACCCGGCAGCGCTGGAACTGGAACTCGAAGAGCGTCGCGCCGCGGAGGTCCAGGTCGACGTCCGGCCAGAACGCGTCGGAGTCCGGCTCCGCGCGTAGGTGCTGCGCGAGGATCCGCTGAGCGGCGATCCGCACGTGCTTCTCCTGCTCGTGGTCGGGTTCGAACGGCATCCGCAGGTAGGCGCACAGCACGTTGAGCACAGTGTGCCGTTGCGCCTGGTTGTTCTGAGCGAGCCGTTCCAGGGCGTACAGCCCGCCCAGCCGGACCGCGGCCTTGTCCGCACCGAGCTGCTCGACGGCTTTCGCGTACAGCTCGGTGATCCGGCGCTCGGCGGCGTCGGCTTCGGTGTGCCGCTGGGCGTGCTCCTTGTGCGCGAGATCGCGGCGCTTCTCGACGAGGTCCTGTTCGGCGGTCTGCTGCCGGCGCGCGGCCAGCAGCAGGCCCACGGCACCGCCCGCGCCGAGCACGATCGTGCCGACGGTCCGGATCGCCTCCAACCCGAGGCCGTACACGGCGAGCAGCGGCCACCCGATCGCGGCCGCGACCACCACCAGCCCGGCCGCGCACCAGGCGATCACGCGGTTCGACAGCACCTTGCCGGGCGTCACCTCGTCGTCCATGCCGCTATCTTCCCGGGCTTGTCCCCCTTGCGAGCTACTCACAACTGTCCACTCCACGGTGACGTCCCGAGCGGCCGAAATCCCTAGCGTTCTCCACGTCCGCAGCACTCCCGCCGCGGGTTCTCGCTAAGGAGTCGTCGTGCGACTGTTCTTGCAGCTCGTCACCGTCGCGGTCGTTGCCTTCGCCGGCAGCCTGGCCGTCAGCGCCGTGCAGTGGAACACCCCTCTCACCCTCGTTCTCGGGCTCGGCAGCGCCGCCCTCGCCGTGCTCGCCTACCGGTGGATCGTCCGGAAGACCGAACACCGCGTTCCGGGGGAGATCACCAAGAACAACGCCGCCCTCGGACGCGGGCTGGTCATCGGTTTCGGGCTGTTCGCCTGCGTCATCGGGAACATCGCCCTCGTCGGCGGCTACGACGTGCTCGGCTGGGGTTCCGTCGGCGGGGCCCTCGCGCTGTTCGGGTTCAGCGCCGCCGCCGCCGTCACCGAAGAGCTCCTCTTCCGCGGCATCCTCTTCCGGTTCGTCGAGCGGTGGACCGGCACCTGGCTCGCGCTGACGCTCACCGCTGTGCTCTTCGGCCTCTCGCACCTCTTCAACGCCCACGCCACGTTGTGGGGCGCCGTCGCCATCGCCGTCGAGGCCGGGGGCATGCTCGCCGCCGCCTACGCCGCCACCCGGACGCTCTGGCTGCCGATCGGGCTGCACTTCGCGTGGAACTTCGCCGAGGGCGGGATCTTCGGAACCGGCGTCTCGGGCACCGATGCTCCCGAGGGGCTGCTCCACGCCGTCACCTCCGGGCCGGCCGCGCTCACCGGCGGGGAGTTCGGGCCCGAGGCGAGCCTGTACTCGGTGGTCGCCGGCGTCGTCACGACGGCCGTCTTCATGGTGCTGGCGCGCCGTCGCGGCCACATCGTTCCGCTCCGCGGACGCACCGCCGCGACCGCTACTGTCGTCGCGTGATCGACCTCTGGCGGCGGCTCGACGTCGCGGTCCGGGACCTCGCGTTCGGCCTGCTGCTCGCCGGCCTGGCGCTGGTCCCGGCCTTCGGCGGCTACGGGACCCAGGTCGGCAACCTGCCGACGCGGCCGATGGACGCCTTCGCGCTCGTGGTGGTCGTCGTCGAGTGCCTGCCGCTGGCCCTGCGTCGGCGGTGGCCGGCCGGCTGCCTCGCGCTCGTGTCGGCCGGCTTCGCCGTCGACCAGCTTTGGGGCTACCACACGGTTTCCGGCTCGGCTTTGCCGATCGCGCTGCTGAGCGCGGCCGCCTACCTGGAGCGGTACCGGTGGACGACCGTGGCCGTCGGTTCGGCGGCGTACGCGGTGCTCGCCGTCGCTCTCGCTTCGCGCGGGTCGACCGAGGGCTGGACCGGATTCGTGACGTTCTACCTGGCGCTCGCCCTGGCGTGGGGCGTCGGCGCGTGGCTGCGGCAGTCGCGCGCCGCCGAGGCGGAGCAGCGCCGTCACGTCGCCGAGACGACCCGCACCGCCGAGCGCACCCGCATCGCGCGCGAACTCCACGACGTCGTGACCCACCACGTGACGGCGATGGTCGTGCAGACGGAGGCGGCGCGCTACCTGACCGCCGCGCCGGAGCGGCTCGACCAGGCGCTGACCGCGATCACCGACACCGGGCGGCTGGCCATCACGGACCTGCGGCACCTGCTCGACCTGCTCAACCCGGACTACGGGACCGAGCCGCGCACGTCCGGCTCGCTGGAGACGCTCGTCGAGCAGACGCGGCGGGCGGGGCAGCCGGTCGAGTTCACCGAAGTCGGCTCGCCCGCGGCGGCGGGGAGTGCGGAGGCGGTGGCTTATCGCGTGGTCCAGGAGGCGTTGACGAACGCGCTCAAGCACGCGCACGGCAGCCGAACCGACGTCCGCGTGGAGCACGGCGCTCACGAGATCGTCGTGGAGGTGACTTCCGGGGCGCCGAAACTGTCGGTGCCGTCCGGTAGCGTGGAAAACGGGGGCGCCCCCGCGGGCCCGGTGGCGTTGCGCGGAAGCGGGCGGGGCTTGGCCGGGCTGCGCGACCGCGTCGACGTGCTCGGCGGGGAGTTCACGGCGGAGCGTCGTGACGGCGGATTCGTCGTGAAGGCAAGGATTCCCGCGGGGAGGGCGTCGTGATCCAGGTGCTCGTCTGCGACGACCAGGCGCTGATCCGCACGGGCTTCGCGACGATCATCGACGCCCAGGCCGACCTCGAGGTGGTCGGCGAGTGCGGCGACGGACGCACTGCCGTCGACCTCGCCGGTTCGCTGCGGCCCGACGTCGTGGTGATGGACGTCCGGATGCCGGTGCTGGACGGCATCGAGGCGACGCGCCTGCTCGCCGGCGCCGGGGTCGCGCAGCCGGTGAAGGTGCTGGTGGTGACGACGTTCAACCTCGACGAGTACGTCTACGAGGCGTTGCGCGCGGGCGCCAGCGGGTTCCTGTTGAAGGACGCCCCGCCGGCCCAGCTGCTGCACGGAATCCGCACCGTCGCGACCGGTGCGGCGCTGCTGGATCCGGAGGTGACGCGCCGGCTGGTCGGCAAGTACGCGGCGCGGATCCGCCCGGCGTCGTCGGCGGAAACCGCGTTGGCGCCGCGGGAACTGGAAGTGCTGCGGTTGATCGCGGACGGACTGTCCAACAGCGAGATCGCGGCCGCGCTGGTGATCAGCCAGGAGACCGTCAAGACGTACGTGTCGCGGATCCTGACCAAACTGGACCTGCGGGACCGGGTGCAGGCGGTGGTGTACGCGTACCGCACGGGACTGGTCGGTTAATGCGTTGACGCCGTTCGGCGGGCAGGTGATGATGTTTCCACACGAACCAAGCCGAGGAGTCATCGTGAGCTATACGCGGGAACACCACCTCCGGGGGCTCCTCGGCATGACGTAGTACCGCGTCGTGCACCGGGAGCCGCCCATCGGGTATCCGATCCGGGCGGCTTTTTTTGTGTGCTTTTCAGAGACTTTTTTCTGCGCTCGTCTTCGCCGTAAGAGTACGGCGGACGCGAGTGCGCCCCGGTCGTCGTGACCGGGGACTCGGTGGAGACGGGGCTGTGGAGCCTCAGCCGGCTGTAAACCGGACGCCCTTGTGGCACAGGGGGTTCGACTCCCTCCTCCACCACGGATCGGTGGGTTCGATGCCCGCCGACCGCTCTTTTTCCGAAAGGCGCGTTGGTCCAGTGGAACGGATGCCCGGTTCTCACCCGGGGGACCCGGGTTCGACTCCCGGACGCGCTGCTGTGGCCGAAGCCGAAGGAGACGAGGCCCCGGGTTGTGACCCCGGGAAAAGCCGGTGCGAGTCCGGCCGGCCACCCCACGCGCGCGGTTCGGCAACCAGCGGGGTCTCATACGCCCCGCCCACGTGGATCGACACCACGGCGCGCGACCACCCGAAACTGTCGGTGCCCCGGTTTACGCTTCCCCCAACGTCCGAAATGGGGAGGCACCATGACCACGCACACACTGGAAACACCCGAGGCCGACATCGTCTACGACGTCCACGGCCCGTTGCCCGCAGACAGCCCGCGGCCACCGCTGCTCATGGTCGGGCAACCCATGGAAGCCACCGGGTTCAGCACCCTGGCGTCCTACTTCCCCGACCGCACCGTCGTCACCTACGACCCGCGCGGGCTCGGGCGCAGCGTCCGCAAAGACGGCCGGGAAGACCACGTTCCCGCCACCCAAGCGGGTGATCTCCACCGCGTCATCGAGGCACTCGGGGTCGGCGCCGTCGAGGTGTTCGGGAGCAGCGGGGGCGCTGTCACCGCACTCGCGCTGGTTACCGCCTATCCCGACGACGTCCGGACGCTCGTCGCGCACGAGCCACCGCTCGTCGGAGTACTGCCCGACGCCGCCGCGGCCGAGCGGGCCGGGAGGGCGATGCGGGACGCCTACCAGGCGCGGGGCTTCGGGGCCGGCATGGCGGCCTTCATGACGATGACGTCGTGGAAAGGCGAGTTCACCGACGACTACTTCGCCCTGCCCGCACCGGACCCGGCCCAGTTCGGCATGCCGGTCGAGGATGACGGCCGCCGTGACGATCCGCTGCTCACCGAACGCTCGCTGGCCGTCACCGCCTACCAGCTCGACGTCGACGCGCTGACTGCCGCGCCGACGCGGATCGTGATCGCCGTGGGGGAGGAGTCCCTCGACGTCATGACCGGGCGCGCCGCCCTCGCCACCGCAGACCGCCTCGGCCAGGAGGCGACGATCTTCCCCAGCCACCACGGCGGTTTCCTCGGCGGCGAGTTCGGCTACGCCGGCCAGCCCGAGGCGTTCGCCCGGAAGCTCCGGGAGGTGCTTGAAGGCTGATAGTCACCCCGCTGGCGAACTGAATCAAACAACTGGTTGACAGAGTAAGTCGACTGGTTGATGCTTGCTGCGTCGAGTTCACTCGTGGAGCGAGGGGGACGTCGTGGGGAAGCACGCGCTCAGGTGGTGGGCACTGGCGGTCGCGGTACTGGCCGTCCTGGTGGACATGATCGACAACCAGATCGTGGCGGTGGCGCTGCCGACCGTCCAGCGGGAGCTCGGCACGGGCGGCGCCGCGCTGCAGTGGATTTCGGCCGGCTACGCGCTCGGGTTCGCGCTGACGCTGATCACCGGCGGCCGCCTGGGCGACCGGCACGGCACGAAGAAGCTGTTCGTGGCCGGCATGGTCGTGTTCACCGCGGCGTCGCTGGCCGCCGGTCTCGCCGGGCACGTCGGCGTGCTGATCGCCGCGCGCGTCGTGCAGGGCGTCGGGTCCGGGCTGATGGTGCCGCAGGTGCTTTCGTTCATCCACGCGGAGTTCGACGAGCGCGAGCGGCCGAAGGCGATGGCCTGGTACGCGGGTGCGTTCCCGGTCGGCGGGCTCGCCGGTCCGCTGCTCGGCGGCGCGCTGACCCAGGCCGACCTGTTCGGCACCGGGTGGCGCGCGATCTTCCTGGTGAACGTGCCCGTCGGCGTGCTCGCACTGGCCGGTGCGGCGGTGACGATGCCGAGCCGGCCCGGGTTCCTCCGGCACCGCCTGGACGTCGGTGGCCTCGTGCTGCTGACCGCCGGGTTGGTCGCCGTGTTCTACCCGCTGGTGCAGGGCCGCGAGCTGGGCTGGCCGGCGTGGTCGGTCGCGCTGCTGGCGGCTGCCGTCCCGCTGTTCGGGGTTTTCGCGCTGTACCAACGGTTCCAGGCGAGCCGCGGCGGCGAGCCGCTGGTCCCGCCGGACCTGGTGCGGCGGCTGGCGAGTGGGCAGGCGGTCCTGTTCTGCGTCAACACCGGGGTCGGCGTGTTCTTCGTCCTGACGCTGCACCTGCAGCTGGGGCTCGGGTTCTCGCCGTGGGAAGCGGCGGTGACGTTCGCGCCGTCGACGCTCGGCATCGTCGCGGGCAACGTCCTGGGGATGCGGCTGGCGCCGACGCTCGGGCGGTCGTTCGCCGCGGGCGCCGTCGTGGTGTTGCTGGCAAGCCTGGTCGTGGTGGCCGCTTTGGTGCTGACGCAGGGCGCGGCGCTGAGCGGGTGGGCGTTGCTGGGGCCCGTGATCGGCGTCGGGCTGGGCATGGGGGCGGTGCTGAACGCGCTGTTCGCGGCGGCGATGGCGGAAGTCCGGCCGGACCAGGCGGGCGCGGCGTCCGGCGTCGTGAACACCACCGTCCAGCTCGGCACGGCGACCGGGATCGCTGTCTTCGGCACGGTGTTCTTCGCTCGGCTCGACGGCGGCTACGCGTCCGCGACGGCGGGTGCGCTCCTGGTCAGCACGGGTGTGCTGGTGCTGGCTCTCGCGCTGACGGCGGCGTTGCCGGCTCGTCACCCATCTGTTCCGCAGAGTCAAGCGGTTGGTTGACGTATAGTCGCTGCGTGACCGCCTCGAAGCCTCGCCGTTCGCCGAAACCCCAAGAGCGGCAACGGGATCCGGAACGCACCCGCCGCCTGATCCTGGAGGCGGCGGGCGCTGAGTTCGCGGCGAAGGGCTACGCGGGCGCGCGGATCGCGTCGATCGCGGGCCGCGCGGGCGTGAACCAGCAGCTGATTTCGTACTACTTCGACGGCAAAGAGGGCCTGTACCGGGCTTTGTCGGAGCAGTGGACCGAGCAGCAACGAGAGCTGGTCGCGTCGGACGTGCCGCTGGCGGAACAGGTGCGCCGGCACGCGCTGTCGAGCCGCGACGGAATGCGGCTGGTGGCGTGGTCGGGCCTGGAGTACGAGGGCGCCGAGACGGATCCCGACCACGCGCCGAGGACGCAGCGCCTGGCCGGGACGGTGGAGCTGATAGCGGCGATGAAGGCCGACGGCCGCCTGCCGGCGTGGGTCGACCCGGAGTGCTTGACGGTGCTGCTGATGGCGGCGGCGATGGCACCGGTGACATTGCCGCACGTCGCCGAGGGCCTGACCCGGACGGCGCCGGACTCCCCGGAGTTCGTGGAGCGGTACGCCGACCAGCTGGCGAAACTGGTGGAACACCTGGGAGCGGACAAGGCAACCTGAGGGCCACCGCGTTCGCGGCGGTTCGTTACTCACCGGCGTCGTTGTCGCCGAGTCATCGCAATACGGACAATGCGCGGACAAGAAGTGGACAGTGCGTCGCGGCGACCTTCTCGGTCCGCGTCCTCGGGTTCAATCGGGGTAAGCACCCGTGGCCGCGAGGGAAACGTCATGACGATGGAACAACAGGAAACCAGCACGCCGGACGCGGGAAAGCCGCCCAGGGTGTTCGTCACCTATTCCCACGACAACGAGCAGCATCGGAAGCTCGTTCGTGAGTTCGCGACGTTTTTGCGCGTCGACGTGGGAATCGATGTCCGGCTCGACCAATGGGCTGACGACGGTCGCCGGGACTGGTCGCTCTGGGCGATCGAGCAGCTCGCCGAAGCGGACTTCGTGCTCGTGATCGCCTCGCCCGACTACAAGCGCCGGGCGGAGGGCACCGAGGTACCGCACCTGGGGCGTGGTGCGCAGTTCGAGGCCGCGATGATCCGCGACAACATCACCCAGGACCTTCCCCGGGCCACCCGCCGGATCCTGCCCGTGGTGTTGCCGGGCCGACGTGTGGAAGAGATCCCGTCTTTTCTCAACGCGCATTCGACCACGCGGTACGAGATCAAGGAGTTCACGGTGGCCGGTGTTGCGGAGCTGCTGGTCGCGCTCACCGGTGTGGCTCGCTTCGCGCTGCCCGAAATCGGCACCTTTGTGGGCGCGCGACCCGAAAGCGGCAAGGCGAAGCCGACGCCGAAGGCGGTGCTGCTGACTTCCGTGCTGAGCCCGGCCAGTTGCAGTTCGGATGTCCGCATGACCGGCGCGGAGATCGACGGAATGCACCGGGGTGACAGCATCGTGTACCGACCCTCGTTGTTCGCGAGCGAGCCGCGTGCGGTCGTCGAATACAACCTCGGCCGCCGCTACACGGGTTTCGAGGCCGTCGCCGGTGTGCTCGACGACGCGGCCGACGCCGACCAGGTCGGCTACTTCCAGGTCTTCCTGGACGGTGTTCCACAGGACCAGGTCGAGGTCCGGCTGGGGCGGCCGGCGTGGATGAGGTACGACGTCATCAACGTGCTGCGGCTCAAGCTCGTCGCATACCGGCCAGGTACCACCGCAAGCCCGCTGTTGGCGGGAGTGCTGGCCGCCGGCGGGCAGTCGAACAAACTCCCGGCCCTCGCGTGGGGCAACCCCGTGCTCTTCGAGTAGCGAGTCCATCGCGGTGGTCAGTGCTCGAGGGGTTCGGAGGTGGACACCGCCGGCCCCTGCCCGGGCGTGCTCGACGGCGCGCTGGGGCTCGCCAACGACAACCCGGCCACCAACGCCACGGTGACGAGGAACAGCGCGGTGCGGGCGAGTGCGGAAAAAGAACAGACGACCATCATGACAGGCTCCTCGGAAATTCCCGGATCATCGGGGGATTTTGGTGATTCCGCAGTGCTCGCGGAATTCGGTCTGCATTGATGGTGCGCTTCGGTGCGCCGTCTCGGCAAGTTGTTTCCGTTGCCGGAAACCGCTTGTTCCGGGAAACCTTCAGCTGCGGAAGGCGTGAGGCGGCCTGCCGAGCGGCTGTCCGATTTGGTCATTTTTCCGGCAGTGAGAACCTCACCATCCGGAAGCCCGGTACCTGCTGAACGCGTCAAATTCCGGACAATGCGTGGTTCGTCGCAACACCATCCGCACGGTGGGCGACTGGCCAGCAGGAATGCCGAATTCACCGTGAAGAGGAGAAGCCATGAGTGCGGAATCGCAGTCACCCGCGGGCCCGGTGCCGGGTCCGCCGACCGAAGTCCACCCGTACAGCCAGGGCCGCCGGGTCGGGTACAGCCTGCTGTGGACGGCGTGGACCGTCGTCCTGGCGGTCGCCGGGTTCGCCATGCTGGGACACGACACGGTTTTCGGCGGACTCATCAGCCTGGCCCTGTCCGTCGTGACCCTCTGCTACGTCTGGCGGATCTGGACCTGGCAGGCGAAGCGGCTCATCTTCTTCATCGTCTACTGATCAGCCGACCGCTACCCGATCCCGGTACTCGGCCTCGCCGAGCACCCTCGAATCCAGCGTGACCCGGTATGCGGCGGCCTCCGCCCACCAGCGAGCCGCCGCCTGCCGGTCGCCGCGGGCCGCTGCAGTGTTGCCCAAACCCGTCAACGCGCGGGAACGCTCGTACTCGCTCCCCGCGTCGTCCGCCAGGTCGGCCGCGCGGCGGTAGCAAGTCTCGGCCTCCGCCCACTGACCCGCGCGGAACCGCACCCACGCCTCGCAATTGACCGACATCGCCCGGTCCACCGGCAACTGAGCGAGCTGGACCGCCTCCTGCGCACTGGACAACGCCGCTGGAAACCGCTCCAGCGCCGTCGAAGCGAGCGCGATGCCGCGAAGCGCGATGACGACGTTGCGCGTCCGGCCGGTCCGGCGGTAAACGGCGAGCACCGTCGTCAGGTCGGTCAACGTCGCTTCCGCCTCGCCTCGGTACAGCCGCGCCCACGCCAGGCTGGACAGCGCGTCGATCGCGCCGCGGTCGTCCCGTGCCTCCGCGAAGCACTCCTGCGCCTGCTTGTGGAGGCGGATCGCCTCGTCGACCCGGCCCGACTCGATGTGCGCCATGCCCAGGTTGTTGAGGATCATGCCGGTCGCGCTCGCGTCGCCGATCGCCTGTGCTGCCTCGAGAGCGCGTTCGTGCGTGCGGATCCACGGCTCGAACAGCTTCTCGCGGAAGAAGTACGCGCGGAGCACGAACGCCAGCTGCCAGCACCGGTCGTGAAACCCGTGGCGGAACGCGGAATCGACGATCTCCACCAGCGTCGGCCACTGCGCCGCCAGCCAGGCTAGCGCGCCGGCCGCGTCGGTGAATGGGGCAGCGGCCGAGGGGAGTCCGGTGGCCGGGCGGAAGCGGTACGGCTCCGCCAGCTCGTCGGCCGCCAGCGTCGTCGCGAGTGCGTGGTCGACGAGGCGGCCCAGTGCCGTCGAACGATCTTCCGGCTCGACGCCCGGCAGCGCATGCGTGGACGCGAACATCCGCATCAGGTCGTGGAGCTCGACGTAGCCGCGCTCGTCGCGGAAGACCAGGTGGGCGTCGTGCAGCCGGTCGACCAGGCGGTCCGCTTCGCCGGGGCCGAGGCCCGCCAGCGCTTCGACCGCCGCGACCTCCGCCGCGGTCGCCGGGTGCAGGGCGAGCAGGCCCAGCAGCCGCCGCTGGTCGCCGGGCAGGGACTCGTACGAGACCGCGAACGCCGTTGCGACGCTGCGCTCGCCGTCGTCCAGCGTGCCGAGGCGGGTCGTTTCGTCGGCGAGGCGGTCGCGCAGCCGCGCCGCCGTCCAGCCGCCGGCGACGAACCGGGCGGCGACGATGCGCACGGCGAGCGGGAGCTGCCCGCAGTACCGGACGATCTCGGTCGCGAGGCCTTCGTCGCCCGGTGCGTGCTCGCCCGCGACCGAGCGCAGGAGCCGCACGGCGTCGGCGAGCGGCAGCACGTCGACCGGGAAGTGCCAGGCGTCGTCGAGCGCGGGGAGCCGGCCGCGGCTGGTCACCAGGATCCGCGACGCCGTCTCACCCGGGACGATCGCGCGGATCTGCTCGGCGGACCGCACGTTGTCGAGCACGAGGATCATCCGGCGGCCGCGCAGCTGGTCGCGGACCAGGTTGGCCAGGCCGTCCTCGTCGGCGGGCAGCTGGTCGGCCGAGACGTCCAGCAGCCGCAGCAGCCGGCCGAGCGCCTCGCCGGCGGACAGCTCGGCCGCGCCGGGCGTGTGGCCCCGGAGGTCGAAGAACAAGCAGCCGTCCGGGAAGGACCGTTCGACCCGCCGGGCCGCGGCGACGGCCAGCGCCGTCTTACCCGCGCCCGCCATCCCGTGCACCACGCCGACCCGGGCGTCGTCCGGGTCCAGCAGCAGCGCCGACAGCGCGTCGAGTTCGGTTTCCCGGCCGACGAACCAGCGGCCGGCGTCCGGCAGGCCGGCGATGCCGCCGGCGCTGCGCCGCGCGGGCGTCCCCGGTTCCGTGACGAGGGCGAGCAGTTCTCCGCCGGCGCCGAGCGCTTGGTCGCAGGCCTTGGCCAGCTCCCGGTTCACCCGGGCCTTGCCGTTCTCCACCTTGCTCAGGTAGCCCTTGGTGAAATGCACGGCCGCCGCGAGTCCGGTCAGGGACATGCCGACAGACGTCCGTCGACGTTTCAATTCCGCTCCAAAGTCCGGCATCGGTCAATCATCCTGTAATCGGCGAACGGGGGGAAGGTGTGACCGGCGGCCCGGGCCCGCCGGCCGGTTCCTGGTCAGCCGAGCAGCGAGACCAGCTGGCCCAGCACGATGACGATGTGCGTGTGCATCGCTTTCCCCTTTCCGCAGCGGATTCCTTGTTTCGCCGAATGGGCTCGGCGGAACAAGCATCACCCGGTGAATGCGGCGCGGACAGGCGTTTCCCGTTGCCCGTCAAGAGGAAACGGCGGATACCGGATCGGCCTGCGCTGTTTCCCGGTTCCGGAAACCGGCCGGAAACGGGTGACGGCGCGGCCGCCGCGGCGCACCATGAGTACACTTCCCCGCAGCGACCAAGACGGAGGTGCGGCTTGGCTCAGGAGGCGGCCGAAGCGAAGATCAACGCTCTCTCAACGGAGCTGAAACTGCTTCGCAAAGGCCTGGGTGTCCAGGCGAAGAACCTGCCTGGAGACGTCGGCGAAGAGCTGCGCGCGGTGTGTGGAGTCCACGAGGGCGACAGTCCGGGAACGGTTCGCGGCAAGGTCGTCGCCACGCTTCGCGCGTTGATCGAAAAGCTGCCCGAACCGCAGCGGGAAACGGCCCGGATCGTGCTGGGTTTCGGCGCCGGCGCGAACGAGCGCTACACCGCACGCCTCGAACTGCTGGGCACCGGCGCCGACCGCAACATCCGCACGATGCAACGCCGTGCCGACGACGTCATCTACCTGATCGCCGAAGCCGCGTACGAGACACCGACGGCGTTCGGCGGTTCGCCGCCGATCAGCCAGGGGCCGTGGCACACGTCTGCGCTGGCAGTGCGGCTGAACCTCGCGGGTGCCGCGGCCGAGGTGTTCGAAACCCGGCAGATCGTCAGCCACGTCGCCGGGCTCGCGGAGATCGAGCACGGGATCTCCCTCGCGCGGCCCGCCAGCACGAACGGCCAGCCTGATCTCTCCGGGCTCGGCATCGACGTCGTCGCGGGCGGCGAGGTGCATTCCGTGCGAATGGTGTCCTCGACCCGGGTGGCTTTCCGCCTGCGGCCACCGCAGCCCCTGGACGCCGGCGACCAGCACGAATTCTTCTTCCGCATCCGGCTGGAAGAGCTTCCGGCGCCGTTCTACTGCTGCACGCCGGAATTCCCCTGCGAGAGTTTCGACCTCAATGTCCGGTTCGATCGTCGTCAACCGCCGCACCGCGTCTGGCGCATCGACGGCGACTTCTCCAAGGACGCCGGCGACCCGACGCCGGCCCGCAAACCCCTGTTCCTCGACAACGCGGGCGAGGTGCACACCGGCTTCCACGACCTGCAGCCCGCGAGGTCGTACGGAGTGGGCTGGCAGCCGGCCCGCTGACCGGCCGCGCGGGGTGCGCGCCATGCTCCTCCTCGTCGTGAGCGCCTTCCTCCACGATGCCGTATCCGGGCGGCGAACGCCGCGTCGGACACACGACAAAAACACGACACTTCGGCCCGGCTGTCCGGCACCGACCGGATGACGTCCTTTCCCGGTCTCGGATCACCATTTCGGAAATGGTGACGATCCGGTCAAGCGACCTGCCGCCGGTAACGTGCCGAGCGGATCCGGCGACTAGGTGCGTATCCGTCGTCGATCGGCGGAACCCGGAAACGCAACGCTCTTCCGGGCAGTAACGCGAAACATTCTTTCGTCGACATCGGCGGGTGCTGCGCATTCTCGTGGCATCGCGCCGCTTTTCGGCGACCGAGGAGGAACAAATGGGCGTGAGCTTGAGCAAGGGTGGCAACGTTTCGCTGACCAAGGAGGCGCCCGGGCTGAGCGCGGTCACCGTCGGCCTCGGCTGGGACGAGCGGACGACGAGCGGCGAGGAGTTCGACTTGGACGCGAGCGCGATCGCGCTCGGGGTGGACGGCAACGCCCTGTCCGAGAAGCACTTCGTCTTCTTCAACAACCTGGCCACACCGGACGGAGCCGTGCAGCACACGGGCGACAACCTCACCGGTGGCGGGGACGGCGACGACGAGCAGATCACCGTCGACCTCGCGAACCTGCCGGCCGACATCGACAAGATCGTGTTCCCGGTCTCCATCTACGAAGCCGACTCCCGCGGTCAGGCGTTCGGCCAGGTGCGCAACGCCTTCATCCGCGTCGTGAACCAGGCGGACGGCGCCGAGCTGGCCCGGTACGACCTGTCCGAAGACGCGTCCACGGAAACCGCGATGGTTTTCGGCGAGCTCTACCGCAACGGCGGCGACTGGAAGTTCCGCGCCGTCGGCCAGGGCTACACCTCGGGCTTGGCGGGAATCGCCAAGGACTACGGCATCAACGCCGCCTGATCCGACGGCCGCGGCCGAAAGGGATTCTCACGGATACGGGAGTGAAATGGTGCTGAAGACATTCGGCGGCTCGTTCGCCATAACGGCGATCGGCCTGCTGCTGGCGTTCTGGTACGGCGGAACCGTCGGGTTGGCCGTCGTCGCCGTGCTCGCGGTGCTGGAGATCTCCCTTTCGTTCGACAACGCCGTCGTGAACGCCGGCGTTCTCGGGCGGCTGAACCGGAAGTGGCAGCGGCTGTTCCTGACCGTCGGGATCCTGGTGGCGGTCGTCGGGATGCGGCTGCTCTTCCCGGTCGTCGTGGTCTGCCTGACCGCGAGGCTGTCCCCGGCCGCCGCCTTTCACCTGGCGATGGCGGGCGGAGACATCCACACCCCGGGCACCTACGCCTTCGTCCTGCACGAGGCGCATCCGGCGATCGCGGCCTTCGGCGGCGTCTTCCTGCTGATGCTCTTCCTGAACTACATCTTCGAAGAGCGCGAGCTCACCTGGCTGTCGTGGCTGGAACGCCCGCTCGCGCGGATCGGCCGCCTCAAGCAGCTGCCGGTGGTCGTCGCGGCCGGGGCGCTGTTGCTGACGGCCGATTTCCTGGCCCCGGCGGGAAAGCCGGTGAGCGTTCTCGTCTCCGGTGCGCTCGGCCTCATCACCTACCTGCTCGTGAGCGGGCTGAGCGAGTTGTTCGAACCGGCCGGCGAAGACAGCGGGAGTCGTCCGGTGGCCGTCGCCGGCAAGGCGGCGTTCGTCCTGTTCCTCTACCTCGAGGTGATGGACGCGAGCTTCAGCTTCGACGGCGTCGTCGGAGCGTTCGCCATCACCTCCGACCCGGTCGTCATCGCGATCGGTCTCGGCATCGGCGCCGCCTACATCCGCGCGCTCACGGTGTTCCTGGTCCGCAACGGCACGCTCAACGAGTACGCCTACCTCGAACACGGTGCGCAATGGGCGATCGGCGCACTCGCCGTCCTGCTCCTGTGCACCATCCGGTACGAGGTGCCGGAAGTCGTCACGGGCCTGGTCGGCATCGGGTTCATCGGCACCGCGCTGCTGTCGTCGGTGATCCGCAACCGGCGGTTGTCGCGGACCCGCTCGTCCACCGCGGAAATCGGGCCCGGGCGGGCCCGGCTCACCTCCGCCCACTGACCACGGGCCATCCGGCCCACCCACGAAAGGACACGAAATGACCGTGACACTGAGCAAGGGCGAGCGCGTCTCGCTGACCAAAGCGGGCGGCCAGACGCTGACGCGCGTCCGGATGGGCCTCGGCTGGGACGCCATGCGCAAGCGCGGCCTGTTCGGCACCCGCGCCCAGACCATCGACCTCGACGCGTCCGCGCTCCTCTTCGACGCCGCCGACCGGCTCGTCGACCAGGTCTGGTTCAAGCAGCTGAACAGCACCGACGGCTCGGTTCGGCACACCGGTGACAACCTCACCGGGGAGGGCGAGGGCGACGACGAGTCGATCCGCGTCGACCTCAGCCGGGTCCCCATCCAGGTCACGACGATCGTCTTCACCGTCAACTCGTTCACCGGCCAGGACTTCTCCCAGATCGAGAACGCGTACTGCCGGCTCGTCGACGAGACGAACGAGGGCGAGATCGCCCGCTACGACCTCTCGGGCTCCGGCCGCCACACCGCGCAGATCATGGCGAAGCTGACGCGCGAACCCGACGGCTGGGCCATGACCGCCATCGGCGCGGCGGCCACCGGCAAGACGTTCCGCGACCTGCTGCCCGCCGTGTCCCGGCACCTCTGACCACGACCGGCGACCCAGACCAAGGAGGTGTTCCGATGTCGGAACTCGAGCTCGGCGGGCCACCGTCACCGCCGGCCGCGACGCAGCCGTCCGGGAGCGGGCTGTTCCTCGCCCCGCCGGCCCAGGTCCGGGTCGTCGAGCAGCAGGACGCGGCCGGTGCCGTACCGCTGGACCCCGCCAAACGCGCGGAACTCCAGCAGAAGGCCCGCGCGTTCGTCGCGGAGCTGGCCGAACTGGACTTCCACTCCCCGGCCTACGCCCAGCGGGTCCAGGGCATCACGACGATGGGCGACCGGGACATGCGGGCGGCGGCGGGGATGTCGAACCGGATGCTCGACCGACCCGCCGCCAAGCTGCCGGGCAAGGGCGGGCACCGCGACGACGCGCAGACCCGCGTGTCCGCGACGCTCATCGACCTGCGTTCGACGATCACCGAGCTGGACCCGAACCGGGCCGACCTCAAGGGCGTGCGCAAGCTCCTGAAGTTCCTGCCCGGCGGTGACCGCGTCGACCGGTACTTCGCCAAGTACCAGACCGCGCAGTCGCACATCGACGCCATCATCCGGTCGCTCGACTCGGGCCAGGACGAGCTCCGCAAGGACAACGCGAGCATCGACACGGAGAAGGCCAACCTCTGGGCCACGATGGGCAAGCTCACCGAGTACAACGAGCTCGCCGGCGCGCTCGACGCCGAGATCGAGCGGAAGGTCTCGGACCTGCAGGCGCTCGGCCGGACCGAGGAGGCGGACACGCTCAAGTCCGACGCGCTGTTCGGGGTCCGGCAGCGGCGGCAGGACATCCTGACCCAGATGGCGGTCGCCGTGCAGGGGTACATGGCCCTCGACCTGGTCCGCCGCAACAACGTCGAGCTCATCAAGGGTGTCGACCGGGCGCAGACGACCACGATTTCGGCATTGCGCACCGCGGTCATCGTCTCGCAGGCGCTGGCCCGCCAGAAGCTCGTTCTGCAGCAGGTCACAGCGCTGAACGCGACTACGTCGGACCTGATCGAGGCGACCTCCCGCCAGCTCCAGCAGCAGGGCGCCGAGATCAACCGGCAGGCGGCCTCGTCCACGATCGAAATCGGGAAGCTGCAGGCGGCGTTCGACAACGTCTTCGCCACCATGGACGCCCTGGACACGTTCCGGGCCCAGGCGACGGATTCGATGGCGGACACGGTGGCCGCGCTGCAGGGCCAGCTCGACCGCGCCAAGCCGTACCTGGAGCGCACCCGCCGGCTCGAGGGCGCGGGGTGAGCCGATGGCCTGGCTGCGCAGGGAAACCGGACTCTTCCCGGTGTCCGCCGAGGCGCCTCCGGACGACACACCGGAGGCGTTGCGGGCCGAGCTCGCGTCGCTGATCCGGTCGGTGAACGCGCGGTCGGGCCGGCTGCCGCCCGCCGCCGCGGTCACCGCGCGCGAGATCACCGACGTGCTGGCCGAACTGGTCGCCGAGGACCGCACGCCGGACATCCGCACGCGCGTGGCGATCGCCGCGATCGTCAACGACCACCTGCCGACGACCCTGGACGCGTACCTCCGCGTCGGCGATGCGACGGGCGGCCCGGCCGGATCGCTGCTCGACCAGCTCGAATCGCTGCTGGACGAGGTGATCTCGCTCCAGGGAGCCGAACACGACCGGGCCACGGACGCACTGCGCACCCAAGAGGCGTTCCTCCGCACGAAGTTCTCGAACTCCGACCTGGACCTGTGATGGCTGCCCTCAGACGCGGCTCGAACGTCGAGCTCACCCGCGAAATCCCCGACCTGCCCGGCATCGTCCTCGGTGTGCGGTGGGAAGCGGGCCCGGAACCGGCCCTGGCCGACAGCCTGGTCATGGCCGCGATCCTCTGCGACAGCGCGCGCCGGGCCCGCTCGGCCGAGCACTTCGTCTTCTTCAACCAGCTGACCGAGCCGACCCGGTCGGTGGCGGTGACGGGGGACGACGCCGAGCAGGTGGAGGTCGTGTTCGCGGCGGTGCCCGCCGAGGTCTCCCGCATCGTGGCGGTGCTCTACGTCAACGAAGGCAACGGGCTGCGCCGGGGGCTCGGCAGGCTCCGGACGCTGACCGTGCGCGGGCTCGACCCCCGGGACGACCGCGAGCTGGTCCGGTCGGAGAACCTCGCGCCGGCCCTCGACGGCGAAACCGCGCTGGCGCTGGGCGAGGTGTACCGGCACAACGGCGGCTGGAAGTTCAAGGTGCTCGGCGACGGCTACCGGGCCGGCATCGCGGCGCTCGCCGAGGACTACGAGGTCCTGCGATGAGCCTCGACTTCACGGCCCCGGGCGGGCCGCCGCGCGCCGACCTGGGATTCCTGCGGCGCCGCCGTCCGGCGGCCGCGCCGGTGTCCGGCGGCGGGACGCTCGATCTCTCCGGCGGCGTGGCGCCGCCCTTCGGTGGTGAGCCGGTGCCCGCGAGCGCGGCGGCGCAGGTCCTCGGCGATGCGCCGATCGAGCGCGGCGGGGGATCGCCTGGCGGTGTCTCGCTCGACCTCGGTGGTGAGCCGGTGCCCGCCGGCGTCTCGCTGAACGTCGCCGCCCGGCCGGTGGTGCCGGATGCCCGGCCCGAACCACCCCGTTGCCGATCCGGCCGGCCCGGACGGCCGGTGGTCCGCGTCCGGCCCCGCGGCCGGTTGCAGCTCGGGCCGAAGACCCCCGCCGTCACCCTGGACCGCAGGCAGAGCGCGATCGGCCTGCTGACCGTCGAAGCGGTGGGCGCGGCCGCGGCGTTCGGCTGCGCGTACGACCTCACCGACGGCCGGTCCGCCTACCTCGGCTCCGGGACGACGGCGACCCGTACCCCGTTCCTGGCGGTGCGACGGCGATCGGTGTCGGCCGACCTGCGGCAGGTGCGGCAGCTCGTGCGGCTGGTCGTGCTCGCGGTGTTCCCGCCGTCCCAAGCGCCGCCCGGCCTGCTCGTCGTGTCCACGTGGGACGGCGCCACGCTCGAACTGCCGCTCGGCAAGCCTGCCGCCGGCCGCGTGACGGTACCGCTCTCGGTCCACAACGTCGGCGGAGAACTCGTTTTGCGGGCGGAGACGGCGGAAGCGTTCACGTCACCGCGCGCCGCAGTCGACGCGTTCGGTTTCCACCGGATCGGCTGGCTGGACGACGCCACTTGCGCGGGGAGCGGTGCGTGATGGGCTACGACATCTTCCTCAGCTTCACGTGGGCCGACAGCGTCGAGGTGAACGCGCTCCAGGACGCCCTCGAGGCCGCCGGGTTGCGGGTCTTCCGGGACCGCGAGATCCGGCGGTTCGAGGGCATCACGGAGAAGCTCGCCGACGCGCTCGCCGAGTCCAAAGTGCTGCTCGCCTACTATTCGCGCCGGTTCCCGACCCGGTACGCCTGCCAGTGGGAACTGACGTCGGCCTTCCTCGCCGCGCAGCGCCACGGCGATCCCCGGCGCCGGGTGCTCGTCGTCAACCCCGAGACCGACGGCAACCACATCGCCCCGGTCGAACTGGAGGACGCGGCCTACTGCGCCCGGCCGAAGAACGACCGGGAACGCGCGATCGCCGTCAGGCGGATCGCCGAAATGGTCCGGGCGGCGGACACTCCGCTGGGCGCGGTGCGCAGCACGGCGCCGGTGCTGTCCCGGCTGCTGCGGCCCCGGCGGTTCGTCGGCCGGTACCGGCAGCTCTGGGCGATCCACAGTGCCTTGCACGCGCGCGAGCTGCCGGCCACGACGCCGCGGACGTCGTCGGCGCTCGCCGTCGTGCGAGGGGTCGCCGGTCTCGGGAAGAGCAGCCTGGCCGAGCAGTACGCGTTCCTCTTCCGGGACGCGTTCCCCGGCGGCGTCCGGTGGCTGGGCCTGTTCGGGCAGGACGCGCGGTTCCACTCCCAGGTCCGGGCGATCGCCGGGGAACTCGGCGCCGACGTCGGTGACCTGCCGCCGGAGGAGATCCGTGCCGTGGTGGCGCGGCACATCGAAGCCGCCGGGAAGCCGCAGCTGTGGATCATCGACGACGTGCCGTCGGAGCTGTCCGCCGAGGCGCTCGATCAGCTCGTCATGCCGACGTCGCTCGTCCGCACGGTGCTCACCACGAGGTCCGGCAATCCGGATTGGCCCGTGCCGGTCGTCGACCTGACCGGCCTGTCCGCGGACGAAGGTTCCGTGCTGTACACGGAAATCGTCGGATCCGACGACCCCGGGGAGCTCGCGGCCGTGCGCCGCCTGGTCGACCGGTGCGGCGGCCACCCGATCGTGCTGACGAGTGCGATCACCACGCTGCGCGACCGCCGGGGCGCGGTGGACGCGGCCGATTTCGCCGAGGTCCTCGACGAGGTCGAGGGCCCGGGTGCGCTGGGGGAGGCGGTGGCCGGGTGCGGGGTGACCGCGCGACGGATCCTCCACATCGCCGCCGCGATTTCCCGCGCGCCCGTGCCCGCCGAACTCGTGCGGCGCGTGCTGCCGGGAGAACCGATCGACAAGGCGGTCGCCGAGCTGGCCCGGCGCGCGCTGCTGATCCACCTCGGGTCCGAATGGGACATCCACGCCTTGGTCCGCGACGCGGCGGGTGTCGATGACGACCTCACGCGCAAGACCGCTTCGGCCGTCCTCGATTCGGCGGCGGACACGGGGTACATCCCCCAGCACGCAGCGGCGCTCGCCGAACACGGCTGCGTGCCCGCCGGACAGCGAGCCCGGTTGCTCCGGATGGGCCTCGACTGGTTCCGCGGCCAAGGCGACGTCGTGGCGGCGCGGATCGCGGCGGAACGGATCCTGACCGCGGACGCCGGCCCGGCCGATCGCATCGCCGCGGCCGAGGCCCTGATCGAAGCCGGTGACTTCGGCGAGGCAGCCGAGGTCTGCCGCCCGCTCGTGGACTCCGGCGACGCGTTCCGCGCCCGGCTCACGTGCGCCCGCGCACTCGACCAGCTGGGCCGGTACGCGGAAGCGGACCCGATCTGGCCGGACTCCGTGCCGGACGGCGAACCGACCGAGACCCGCGTGTTCATCGCTGCCGCGAAGCGGATGCGCGGGCGGTTCAAGGACGCGCTCGCCCTCCTCGACCCCGACGACCCGGACCCGCGGTCCCAGCTCGAACTGGCCCGGCTGCGGATCGTCTTCGGCGACCTCAAGCCGGCGCGGACGATCGCCGAAGCGGTCATCCACGCGCACGACACGCCGGACCACGAGCGGCACCCGCTGCGACTGGAAGCGATCGGTGTGCACGCCGAAGCCGAAATGTCGCTGGACCTCACCGAGCTCAAGGTGCGCGACGAGAACTGGGACGCGCTGGAAGCGCACCTGCGGTCCGCTCGCGACGAGCTGACCGGGCTGTTGGGGCCGGAAAGCCCGCTGGCGCTGGCCGCCGGCGTCCGGTGCGCGCGCACGTCCGTCACGCGCGGCCGGCCGAAACGGGCCCTCCGGGAATTCGCGGAGCTCGAACCGCGGGTGGGGGCGGTCTTCCACGACCACCACCCGCTGCACCACTGGCTGCGCTATTCGACCGCGCAGGCACACGCACAGCTCGGGCAGTACGAGACGGTCGCCGGTGTCCTGAGCCCCTTGCTGGATCGGCAGCGGGAATCCATCGGGCCTTACCACCCGGACACCATGCGGACCCAGCTCGACCTCGGTATCGCGCTCATGCTGACCGGTGACAAGGCCACGGCGGTACCGCTCGTGACCGAAGCCGAGCAGCGGATCGGCGAAGCCCTCGGCTGGCGGGCCGAGCTCCGCAACCGCGCCGGCATCACCCGGCTGCTGATGAACCTGCCGGTCTTCGTCTGGCAGTTGTTTCCCCACCTCGACAACCTCTTCGGGAAGAAAAAGCCCGAAGAAGACTGAACCGTTCTGGAGGTCTTCGACATGGAAAAGGCGTTGGGCAGCCGCTACCGGCTGGGCGACCAGCTGGGCGCGGGTGCGATGGGGCGGGTCTTCGCCGGCTCCGACGAGCAGGGGAAGGCCTATGCCTTCAAGGTGCTGCGGGACGAGCTCGTCGAGGACCCGGAACTGGTGGCGCGGTTCCTGCAGGAACGGTCCATCCTGGTCGGGTTGCGGCACCCGAACCTCGTCGGCGTGCACGACCTGGTCGTCGAGGGCGAGACCGTGGCGATCGTGATGGACCTGGTCGGCGGCGGTGACCTGCGGGCCCGGCTGACCGCGGAGAAATCGTTGTTGCCGGCCGAAGTCGCGCGCATCGGGGCCGGGGTGGCCGCGGCGCTCGCCGCCGTGGACCAGGCCGGCGTCGTGCACCGCGACGTCAAGCCGGAGAACGTCCTGATGGACGGAACCGTGCCGCGCCTGACGGACTTCGGTATCTCCCGCCTCGCGACCGCCACCGACCTGGGCCGCAGGTCGCTCCTGGTCGGGACTCCGCAGTACCTCGCGCCGGAACTGGGCAAGGGCCTGGAAGCGACGCCCGCATCGGACCTGTATTCGCTGGGCATCCTGCTGTACGAACTGTGCTGCGGCGTCACGCCGTTCGCCGGGCAGTCGACGTTCGCCGTGATCCGGCTGCACGAGAGCGCGATGCCGGGACGGCCCGCCGGGGTGCCCGACCAGCTTTGGGACGTGCTCGCCTGGCTGATGGCGAAGCGGCCGGCCGACCGGCCCGACTCGGCCCAGCAGGTCGCGACCATCCTCGACGCGCTGGTGCTGGAGCTGATGAGCCAGCCGCTCGTGCTCCCGCTCACCACTCCGCCGCCCCCGGTGCCGCTCAACGAAACCGGCCTGGGCACGCAGACCGTGTACGGCACCCCGGCGCCACCCCCGCGCCGTCCCGTCGCGACCACTTCGCCGAGCACGCCGACAGGAGCCAATGTGTCCCCACCCAAGCGCCGCCGAAAGGGCCGGGTCGTCCTGACCTTGTTCGTCGTACTGGCTCTGCTGGCCGGTGGCTGGTTCGCCTTCCGGCCGTCGTCGTCGAACGCCGGTCCGGCACCGACGAATGCTGCGCCGACCACCTCCGCACCGGCGAGTGTCGCGCCCGCCGTCGACTCGCCCTCGGTGATAACGACGGCGAAGCCCAGCGTGATGCCCCAGGTCGTGGGCAAGAAGCTCGCCGAGGCCCAGGACGCGCTGCCGGGCATCCAAGTGACCACAGTGGACAAGATCGACGCGACGGCCGACGACGGAACGGTGATCGCGCAGGACCCGGCGGCCGGTGCGGCGATCGGTGACACGGTCAAGCTCACGGTCGCTCGCCAGGCCCAGCTGGTCTACCTCGATTCCGTCCGTCCCGCGTCCGGCGACTGGAACAGCAGCATTCAAAACACCAACATTGCCGGTAAGAACTACCTTCACGCCCTCGGAAGTTCGGTGGAAGTGAGCACCGAAACGCAAGGCATCGAGTACAACATCGCCAAGGGCTTTCGCCGGTTCACCGCCACTGCGGGCATTGACGACAATGCGGGCGACTCGTCGTTGAAGATGCAGCTGGAGATTTTCGCCGACGGTCGCGAGGTGTTCAACAAGCCAGTGCCGTACGGCAGTCCGGTCCCGATCGACCTGGACATCAGCGGGGTCCTCCGGTTGCGGATCCAGTGGGAGGGCGTAACGGGAAATCGGCGGGCTTGCTGCAACGCCAGCTACCTCGTCCTCGGGACCGCGGAGCTGCTGGGCCTCCCCGGCGAGGTGCCGACGTCCCCGACCACGACGAGCTGACCGGCGTGTGGATCGGCAACCGGGTCCGGATCACCATCGGCCGGGCCTCCGACAACGACATCGTGCTCGGCGACCTGCAGGTCTCCCGCCGCCACGCCCGGCTGGAACGCGTCGGCGGGGCGTGGCGGCTGACCGACCTCGGCAGCCGGAACCCGACGCTGGTGAACGGCGTCCCGGTCGCCGGGCGGTCACCGATCGCCGACGGGGACCGGATCACCGTCGGCGCCACCGACCTGCGGGTCGACGGCGACAACCTGGTGGCGACCGGCGGGGAACGCACCCGGCTCGTGGCCGACGACATCGGGTTCGCCGTCGGGGGCCGGTCGCTCCTGTCGGGTGTTTCGCTCGACCTGCGGCCCGGGCAGCTGGTCGCCGTCGTGGGGCCGTCGGGCGCGGGCAAGTCGACGCTGCTCAAGGTCCTTTCGGGCGAGGTCGCGCCGACCAGCGGGCGCATCACCTACGACGGGTACGACATGCACCGGCAGCGGTCGGCGGTCGCGCGCCGCGTCGGCGTCGTGCCGCAGGACGACGTCGTCCACACACGGCTGACCGCGCGCAGCGCGCTGTCCTACGCGGCGAAGCTGCGCTTGCCAGACGACACCGGTGCGGCGGTCCGCCGGCGCCGAGTGGCCGAAACGCTGGCCGAAGTCGAGCTGGCCGAGCACGCGCGCACACCGATCCACCGGCTGTCCGGCGGGCAGCGCAAGCGGGTGTCGATCGCGCTCGAGCTGCTGACGGCACCATCGCTGCTGATGCTGGACGAGCCGACGTCCGGCCTGGACCCGGCGCTCGACAAGCAGATCATGGGCAGGCTGCGGGAACTCGCCGACGCCGGCCGGACCGTCGTGGTCGTCACGCACAACCTCACCTACCTCGAGGGCTGCGACCTCGTGCTGCTGCTCGCACCCGGAGGCGTGCCGGTGTTCAGCGGGCGGCCCGCGGAACTGCGAGCGCGGTTCGGCACCGCCGACTGGGCCGACATCTTCCAGCGGGTGGTTTCGGGGACCGCGCCGCCGCACCAGCCGGCGCCGGTGGGACCGGCACCGTCGTCCGAGCCGGCCGCCGAGCCGCCACCGGTGCACGCGGGCCTCTGGTACCAGGCCGGCACGCTCGCGGCCCGGCACCTGCGGCTCATCTTCGCCGATCCCGGGTACGCCCTGTTCCTGCTGCTCGTCCCCGCCGTCCTGGCCGTGCTCGCGTTGGCGGTACCCGGGCACGAAGGACTCCGGCGGTCGCTGCCGGAACACCCGACCGAAGCAGCGCAGATGCTCGTGCTGATCTTCGTCGGTGCAGCGTTCATGGGCGCGGCGGCGTCGGCGCGGGAAGCCGTCGCCGAGCGGGCGATCTTCCTCCGGGAACGGGCCGTCGGCCTCCGCCCCGGTGCCTACGCGCTGGCGAAGGCCCTGGTCTTCACGCTCGTCGCGGCGGTGCAGTCGGCGGTGCTGGTCGGCGTCGTCACGACGGTCAAACCGGGGCCGGCCGCCGCCGTACTGCTCTCGCGGCCGGTCGCCGAGCTCGCGGTCGCCGTCTGGCTGACCGCGTTGGCGTCCTGTCTGCTCAGCCTGCTCGGTTCGGCTCTGGTGCGATCGCTCGAACAGACGACACCGGTGCTCGTCGTGACGGTGATGGCCCAGCTCGTGCTGTGCGGCGGGATGATCCCGGTTGCCGGGCGGCCGGTGCTGGCTCAGCTGTCTTGGCTCGCTCCCGCCCGATGGGGTTACGCCGCCGGAGCATCCACAGTGGATCTTCCCCAGGCCGGAACACCGGATCGGCTGTGGACCCACGACTGGCCGTGGTGGCTGGGGTCGGCCGGCGCGTTGCTGCTCACGGCGACGGCCTGCACGGCGTTGTTCGCGGTCCGGGGGCGGCGCCTGCGCCGTGGCTGACCGGCTGATCAAGGCGGTGCGTGCCATCATCGGGCATGGCCACCCTTCGCGACACCCGTGAGCCGGAGCTCAACAGCGGGGTTCTGCCCGGGAACGTGCGGGCCGACGACTGGATCATGCTCGTCCTCGCCGCCGGTTCGGTCGGGTTGCTCGGGTTCATGCTGCTGAGCCCGCCCGCTCGGGACGTCGGCCTGGTGATCTTCTACGTCGACTGCGGGATCTGCGGCGTTTTCTTCCTCGAGTTCCTCTGGCGGTGGCGGAAACGGCGGTGGGCCAGGAAGTTCCTCGTGCGCAACTGGTACGAGCTGTTCGCCATGATCCCGTTCGCGCACCCCGTGGTGGCCGCGCACAAGTTCGTCGGGGTCGTGCTGCTGCTGATCCGGATCGGGCGGGCCGCGGACCGGGCCGTCGGGGAGCAGTTCACCTACCGGCTCGTCGACAAGCTGTCCGAGCCGATCGTGAAGGCGATCAAGAAGCCGGTGACCATCGCCGTGCTCGACGAGGTCGTCAAGGTGCTCGAAACCGGGAACTACCCGGAAAACCTCGCCAAGTCCCTCAACGGCAACAAGGACGAGCTGCGAACGATCATCGCCGAGAAGATCGCCGCGGACCCGCAGCTCGGGAAGCTCAAGCGGCTGCCCTTCCACGACGAAATCGTGCGGACCGTCGTCGACACGTCGTTCCGCGTGCTGCTCGAAGTCCTCGTCGACCCGCGGATCGACGACTTCTTCTCCGCCGTCGTGCGCGACAACCGCGAGCAGATCCGGCAGGCCGTCCAGCTCGGGCTCAACGAGGTCGACGACGAGGACAAGGATAAGTCCCTGCGCGTGCGGACCCAGCACTCGGCCGCCCTCGAGTACGACCGGCTGCACCCGAAGTCACGGCCGTGACCGCAGGTACGCGCTGAGCAGGCCCGCCGCGTCGAGCATGGCCACGCCCCGCGTGGTGAGCTTTTCCTGCCAGGTTTCGAGCGTGTCCACCAGGGACTCCGTGCCGCCGGCGGTGCGGACCTGCTCGACCACCGTGGCGATGTGCTCCAGCGGGTAGCCGCCGCGACGCAGCAGGTGGGTCAGTTCCGCGTCCCGGACGTCGGCGGCGGTGAAGACGCGGTAGCCGGTCGCGGGGTTGCGGCGCGGCACCAGGATGCCGGCCCGCTCCCACGCCCGGATCGTCGCCGCCGTGACGTCGAGGCGGTGGGCCAGCTCGCCGATCGACCAGCCGGTCGCGGCCGGCTCGGGGGCCGCGCCGGTGGTCAGGTGGCCGATGGCCTTCCGCACGGTGTTGAGGGTTTCGCGGTCGCGGAGCAGCTGCTCGTGCCCGCGGTCGACGAGCGTCAGCGCGCGACCGAGGTCGTCGTCGTGGACCGCGTTCATGATCCCGCCGGCGGTCGCGTGGCCGTAGGCCGGGACGAGTGCCAGGAACGCACGCAGGGCGGATGCGTGGACCTGCGTGTAGATCCGGTACCCGCTGGCCGTGCGGGACGCCGGCGGGAGGAAGCCGTCCTGCTCGTAGTTGCGCACCGCCTGCGTGGAGATGCCGTGCTCGCGGGCGAGGTCAGCGGGTCTCAACGGAGTGTTCAAGGATACGATTCAACCACATGGACCTCACGGACTTCACCGCCGAACTGCTCGCGTTCGGCGAGCCGACGCACTTCGAACCGGCCTTCGCGCGGACCCGCAACGAACTGTTCGCCCGGCTCGCCGAGCACGGCTTCCGGGCGATCGCGCTGGAGACCGACCGCGTCGCCGCGCTCGACGGCGGGTTCTCGCACGGCTTCGGCGAACTGGCCGCCAACCGGCAGCTGCTCGACTGGCTGCGCGAGTACAACGAGACCGCCGGCGAACCGCTGGCCTTCCACGGCTTCGACGCCCCGACGGAGATGTTCAGCGCGCCCAGCCCGCGCGCCTACCTCGAACACGCCCGCGACTTCCTGGGCCTCGACGTCGACATCGCGGCCCTGACCGGGGACGACGAACGGTGGAGCCGGTCCGAGGCGATCCTCGACCCGGCGGCGTCGCCCGGCGCATCACCCGAGGCCCGCGAGCTGCGGGTCATCGCGGACGACCTGCTCATGGCGCTCGACGCCCGCGTCGAGACCGCGGAGTCGAACCGCGCGCGGATCCACGCGATGGCCGGGCTCGATCTGCTGCGCTACCACGCGGCTTCGGCGCAACCCGGCGATCGGGACACGAGGATCGCCCGCCTCGCGGGCGCCCGCGCGGTCATCATGGCCCGGAACCTCCTCGACATCCACGGTTCGCAACCCGGCCGGACCCTGGTGTTCGCGCACAACGCCCACCTCGGGTCCGGCGCCGGGGCGCTCGTCGCGGCTCGGCTCGGCGACCGGTACGCCTTCGTCGCCGGCAGCCTCGGCCACAGCGAAGCCCTCGGCCTGGGCGAGCCGGCCTCGGACACCTACGAAGGCCGCCTGCAGCGCGAAACGAGGACCTGGAAGCTGACCACGGAAATTCCGGCCGGTCGCACGCGCGAAGACGCCGACTACCGGTACGCACCGCTCACCCGGGAGCTGCTCGAGAACGCCGACGCGATCCTGCACGTCGCTTGAAAACAGCGAGGCCCCGCACCGGGTCGGGTCCGGTGCGGGGCTCGCCGTTCACCCGGGTTACGGGTAGTTCACCACGTTGACCGGCACGGTGCCCGAAGGCGTGACACCGCCCGTGTCGTTGATGACGTGGGTGATCGTGCCGCGGTAGTTGAGCGACACCGTCAGCAGGCTGTGGAACCGGACGCCGCTGTTGTTCGGCACCTCGAACGCGTGGTAGCTGGACACCGCCGGGTTCGTGTCGAAGAAGCAGTAGCTCCCGAGGCCCCACGCTTCATGCGAGGTCACGTTGGCGCCGACCTTGTAGGCGGCGTACCCCGCGACCCCGGAGGGCGCGTTCCACGACGCCTGGTCCGGCACGTCGTACGGCATCTCGTTCTGGAAGAAGATCGTCTTCCCGCCCTGGCCGTTCCAGATCACCTGGTACTTCTGGTAGTGCTCGACGAACAGGCCGGTGGCCAGCACGTTCGCGCCGTTCACCAGGAGCCCGGTGTCGGCCGTGTTCGTGGTCCAGCCGACGGTGCCGCCGTTGCCGTGGTCGGCCCGCCACGCCCAGATGTGGTCGATGATCGTGTTGGCGCTGTTGACGACCAGGCTGTTCGTCGCCTTGCCGGCGATCGAGCCGCCGATCCGGAAGAAGACGTCCTGGACCGTCGTCGGGTTCGAGGAGTGCGACGCCGACGAGCCGGACTGGCCGACCGTGAGCAGCGCCTGCGAGTTCGTCGTGCCCGCGTCGAAGAGCAGGCCCTTGAGCCGCACGCCGTCCACATCGGACACCTGCATCGCGTTGACGCCGTTGTCGGGCACCAGCGTCGGGTAGCCGATGCCGAGGATCGTCGTGTTCGCGCGGGTCACGTTGAGCGTCTGGTTGAGGTGGTAGATGCCCGGCGTGAAGAACAGGTCGCAGCCCGCGGCGAGCGCGTTGTTGATCGACGCGGCCGTGTCACCGGCCTTGACGACGTAGAACTGGCTCATCGGCGCCGACGTGCCGGGGGTGCTGCCGTTCGCCCAGCTCGGGCCGGACGCGTTGGTGCGCAGCGAAGGCAGGAACACGCGGTACTTGCCGGTGCCGTCGACGTAGAGGTAAGGCACGTCGCGCGAGACCGGGGTCGTCGCGAGCGTCGTCTCCGGCGGGTTCGGGAACGTGTTCGCCGGCGCGCCGCTGGTGCCGGAGAAGACCATGTTCCAGACGCCGCCGTTCCAGCTGCCGAGCTGCGAGTCGCGGGTGTACCACTGCTGCTGCGACACCGACGCGGCCTGGCCGGCCACCTTCGTGTCGGCGATGTAGCCGCCGCTGGCGTAGCCGTAGCTCGCCGGGTACAGCTGCAGCCCGCCGCGGACGTCCATCCGGCGGAACGGCGCGGCCTGCGCGACCGCCCAGCGCTCGTTGCCGCCGGAGGGGTTGACCGCCATGTTCTCCGCCGAGCGCCAGAAGTTCTGCAGCGCGACGCCGTTGTCGGAGGCGTTGAAGGCGTCGACCGTGACGTCGCCGTTGATCAGCACGTCACCGGGGTTCTGCCCGAGGCCCGCGACCGAGGTGTAGAAGCCGACGTTGTCGTGCACGTTGTTGTACGTGCCCGGCTTGAACAGGTGGGCGACGCGCCGGTCCGCGAACTGCGCGGTGAGCGTGTCCTTCTGGTTGTTGAAGTCGGTGTCGAGCTGCGCCTGGATCGTCGCCGCCGACATGCTCGGGTCGAAGATCCGCACGTTCGAGCCGAAGTTCGGGGTGTCGGACTGCGTCGGGCAGCCGGCCTGGGTGCCGATCGTGTAGGTCGCGCTCGACACCGCGGAGTCCGTCGAACCGGACTTGAGCGCGATCGCGTTGACCGTGCGGGAGTTCGGGACGCTGATCGGTCCACTGTAGAGCGTCGAGGACGCGGTGGGCGTCGAGCCGTCCACTGTGTACCGGATGGTCGCGCCGGAGGTGGCGCTGCTGATCGTCACCGTCTGGGCGGACGAGTACGTACCGCCGGGCGGGCTGAACGTCGGCGCCGCGACCGTCGTCGTGCCACCGCCGCCGACGGTGTAGCTGAAGTGCGGGGTGTCGTACTGCGGGCCGCTCTTCTCGTAGGTGAACCAGTAGTCGAGGACGTTGCCGCTGCTCAGGCCGCCGACGGTGGTCCGCCAGGTGCCGGAGCCGTTGGTCATCCGGACGTTCTGCTGGCCGAGGCCCGGGACGCCGGTGTAGTGGACGTCCACGTACAGCGCGGGGGTGGTCGGGGTGAAGTTGATCTGCACCTGCGTCGAGCTCAGCTGGCTGACGCTCTGGGTGTAGTCGTCGGCCGCGAGCGCGGCGGGCGCGCTCAGCCCGGCGCCGAGCAGCAGGGCCGCCGCGGTGAGGGCGACGGCGCCGCGCCGGCGCCGTCGAAGCTTGTCCAAGGTCCGGTTCACGCCGTGACACCTCCGCCGTTGGGGATCCACGAGGCTATTTGTTGCCAGTCGCAACAAAGTAGCTCCCGGTCAGCGGTGCTTCGATCACGTTTGGATAACACTTGTCTGGACCAATGCGCAAATGGGTGAAGTGGTTTGTCGCTCTTCGTCAGGTTCCCGCCACGGTGGGCGAATGACTGAACCGAGAAACCTTCTTCTGTCGGGTGAAATCGATCTAGTGACATGCGACGATCCGCTGCCTCACCTCGTCCCCTACCGAGGAGTAGGCCATGGCACCTCCACGGCTGTTCCGGTCCCTCGTCGTCCTCTCCCTGATCGCGGCCCCGCTCACGGTGGCCACGACCTCGACCGCCGAAGCCGCGCCGATGCGTAGTGGCGGCGTCGTGAACTTCGGCTGCGCCACTTCCGGCAAGCTGCACTGCCTCGGCAAGGCGATCCGGTCGCCGAACGGCAACGGCCCGCTGGTCGTCTCGACCCCGGTCGGCTACGGGCCGGCCGAGATCCAGGCCGCCTACAACCTCGGCGGGCTGCACGCCAACGGCCGCACAGTGGCCATTGTGGACGCTCAGGACGCGCCGACCGCGGAGGCCGACCTGGCCAAGTTCCGGTCCGCGCGCGGACTTTCGCCGTGCACCACGGCCAACGGCTGCTTCAAGAAGGTCAACCAGAACGGCGCCGCGAGCCCGCTCCCGGCGCCCGACTACGGCTGGGCCGAGGAGATCAGCCTCGACCTCGACGCGGTGTCGGCGACCTGCCCCGACTGCCACATCCTGTTGGTGGAAGCCAACACGCCGGACACCGACCCGCTGATGACGGCGGTCGACACGGCCGCGGCGACGCCGGGCGTGGTGGCCATCTCCAACAGCTACGGCGGCACCGAGGACTCCACGATCCTGGCCGCGGACGCCCACCTGAACCACCCGGGCATCGCCGTGACGGCGTCCTCGGGCGACTCGGGCTACGGCGTGAGCTGGCCGGCGTCCTCGCCGTACGTCACGGCCGTCGGCGGCACGACGCTCAAGAAGTCGACGAGCACCGCGCGCGGCTGGACCGAGACGGCGTGGAGCGGCAGCGGGTCCGGGTGTTCCACGCTGGAGGCGAAGCCGTCGTGGCAGCACGACACCGGGTGCGCCAAGCGGACGGTCGCGGACGTCTCGGCGGTCGCGGACCCGGCCACCGGGCTCGGCGTCTACGACACGTACAACAGCTGCGGCAGCTCGTCGTGGTGCGACTTCCTGCTGTCGCTGGGCTTCGCGCAGGGCGCGGACGGCTGGGTGCAGGTCGGCGGCACGAGCCTGTCGTCGCCGGTGATCGCGAGCGTGTACGCGCTGGCGGGCAACTCGGTGACGTCCGGGTCGTACCCGTACGCGCACACCAGCGGCCTGTACGACGTGACGTCCGGCTCGAACGGCAGCTGCGGCGGGACGTACCTCTGCACGGCGGGCGCCGGGTACGACGGACCCACCGGGCTGGGCACGCCGAACGGCACCTCAGGGTTCTGAGCGCCGGATCGGTGCGCCGAGCGCGGCGGTCAGCTCCGCGTCGATCCGCGTGAGCAGGTCGCCGAAGACGCAGACCGTCTCCTCCCACGGGTGCCCGAACGTGCCGAGGCGGAGGTCTGGCGTCAGGTGGATGTGGTAGTCCCCGTCCGGGAAGACGAAGCCGGGCCAGCGCGGTCCGGCACCGTCGACCCGGGCGGGGTCGAAGCGGTAGCCGGCGTGGTGCCAGTCGAGCCAGTACAGCTCCTCGCCGTCCACAACGGACTCGCGAAGTCCCTTGTGGACGATGTCCGGGAGGGCGTCGAGCCGCGCGTCGTCGAGGTCGCCGACGTGCCAGGTCGCCGAGTGCGCCGGTTCGGTGATGCCGGGGAAGTCCCGCATGTCGGGCCGGAAGGCGAACTCCTCGGAGAAGCGCGCCCAGATCTCGTCGTGCTCCGGCTCGGCGAACAGCCGGCGGACCGGGCGGGTGCGCGCGGGCTCGCCGGGTGACGGCAGGTGGTACCGGGTGACCGTGGTGACCTCGCGCAGCCCGGCGGCTTTGAACGCTTCACGCAGGGGACCACCTGCCTCGGCACGCAGGAACCGCACCTCGGGCCGGCCCCAGTCGTGGTCGACGAGCGCGGCGGCGAAGCCGGGGTCGGTCACGCCGCCGACGACCATGGCGTCGCCGATCTCCTCCAGCCAGGCGGCCCGGTCGCCGTCGAGGCAGACCTCGGACGACCGGTCCAGGTGGGCCGCGTCGGCGAGGAACTCGGCGTACGGCCGGCGGTGCGGTCCGGTCTCCGCGGCCAGCTCGGCGACCCGCTGGTGCGAGGCCCAGTCGGGCCCGATCCGGGGGAGCGGGGTGGTGTCCGTCCCGATCGGACAGACGAGCACCGAGCGAGCCGGCTCGGCGCCGAAGCCGGCGGCGAGCAGGGCCTCGGCGAGGCGGGCGTCGCCGTACACCGGCCACACGACCGGCTCGTTCCGGCGCGCGAAGGCCTCGACCTGGCGGGCGACCAGCGCGTCGAGGCCGCCCTCGGGCAGCGGCCCGTGGCTCACCTCGCCGTGCGTGCCGTAGTGGGTCCGGACGACGGGGCCGTCCCGCTCGACCACCGCGCCCACCGGCGGGAGCTGCACGACGTTGTTCACGAGTCCGATCTTCCACGGACGGGTGACGTTCGCGCAGCGCATTTTCGCGGGTCGCGGGGCGGGGTAAGGATGACTGCATGCTCGACACCGAAGTCCTCTCGCAGGCACCTTCGAGGGCACTCGACGTGGTCACGCCGCTCGGGGACGTGCGGTTCGCCGTCCGCGTCGCCGGCTGGGACGTGCCCGCGAGACCCGAGCTCACCTGGGGCGTCGGGGCCGGGGCGCGGCTGTGCCGGTGGCGGCACCAGGCCGTCCGGCTCGACGTCCTCTCCGGGACCACCGCTTCGGGGGAGCCCGGGGTGACCCGCGAAACCACGATCTTCCGGGTGCTGGCCCGGGAGGACGTCAGCGAGTTCGTCGTCCAGGCCGAGCTGGCCGGCGCGCCCGGGGACGTCCGCGGTGGGGAAAGCGCCTTCACCGCCGAGACCGCCGAGGCCGCGGTGAGCGTCGGCGGCCCCGGCGTCGAAGAGCTGCGCCACTGTTCCCGCGCCGGGCAGCACGTGCCGCCGTACTGGTCGAAGCAGCTGGCCGACGCCGTCGAGCTCGACGGTGCCCGGCTCACCTGGCAGCTGCCCGGCGTCAAGCGCGGGGACTACGCCGAGCTGTGGGTGTCGGTGGCCTGGAGCGCCGGGGACGGCGACCCGGGCCGGACGATCGACATCGACCCGGCCCGGGTGCTGCGTGAGCTAACCCAGTGAAATCCGGTCCAGATCCGGCGCCCCGCTCCCGTCGTTGCCGATCCGGATCGCGTGGGCGCCCGCGGTCAGCGTCACCGGGACCGAAGTGGTGTACGGCGTGCTGTTGCCGGCGCCGCTGACCTTGACCTCCACCGGCGCGCCGCCGTCGACCGAGACGAAGTACGACCGGTCGCCGTTGACGGTGAAGTCGAGGTACAGCGTGTACTGACCGGCCGCGGGCACCGTGACGTCCGGGAACGTCACGGCCGCGCCCGCGCTGCCGCCGATGTTGCGCACCTTCTGCCCGCCCGAGCACGCCGAGCAGCTCGTGACGCCGGCGTCGCCGATGTCGTTGGCCGAGTCCTCCGCCTCGCGCATGAACACGCGGTCCGCCGGACGCTGCTTCACCTGCACCGGCTTGCTGACCGACTTCGCGCGCCCGAGCGTCGTGAAGGACGCCGTCACCGGGATGGTGACGTCCTGGGCGGCCGTGGCGGTCACCGTCCACGACCCACTGAGGACCTGACCGAGCCGCAGGTTCGCCGCGGTCACGGGGGCGCCTTGGAGCGTCCAGCCCGCCGGGACGACCGGGGCCAGCGAGACCTGGTCGATCGGGTCGTCGACGTCCAGGCGCAGGGAAGCGGTGATCTTCAGGGACTGCTGCCCGGGCGAAACCCATTGCACGCCGGCGGGCTGGACGGTGAGCGTCGTCTTCGGGGTGTAGGACTCGGGTGGCAGCGGCGCCACCGCGATCCGGTCGAGCGCGGCCGTGCCGGACACCTTGACCGTGTTGGCCCCGGCGGTGAACGGCACCGCGATCGCCCCGGGAGCGTTGACGGTGATCGGCGCGGCGCCGTTCACGCTCACCGACAGCGTCCCGGGTCCGGCCGTGTCCAGCTGCAGCCGGGACGGACCCGTGGCCTGGACGTTCCGGAAGACGACGGCGCCGCGGTCGAGGCCGCTGACCGCGGCCGTGCCCGAGCACGCCTCGCACCACACCGGGGACGCCTTGCCCTCGAAGCCGTTGCGGGGTGATTCGGCCTCCAGCGGCATTTCGCCGTGGGGATCGGGGTAGCCGTAGGCGACGTCGATCTCGTCGAGCGCGAGCTGGTGGAAGAACGGCTTGGCCTGCGGGCCGGACCACGTGTTCAGCACCTCGAGCTTGAGGTAGCGCGCGTGCACCTCGCCGACGTCGACGAACTGGACGCCGCGGGTGCTCGGCAGGGCGCCGGTGCGCACCGGCGTGCCCCAGTTATTCCCGTCGTCGCTGGCGTAGACGCGGTAGTCCTTGATCCGCGCGGAATCCTCGGCGCGGCCGAAGGACTCGCGTGCGGTCGTCGGTGACGACTCGCGCTCGTGCACCGCGAGGTAGGCCGTCGATCGCTTCTTGCCGAGGTCCAGCGTCACCGACACCGGCTGCTGCCCGCCGGCGTCCCAGTAGTTCAGGTAGCTGCCGTCGGTGAGGTTCGACGCGGGGTGCCCGGGAGCCGACGCCGACGCGGTCGCCTTGATCGTGCTCTTGTCGTAGAAGTACTGCTGCCCGGCGGTGTCCACTTCGAACACCGTGTCGTAGGTGTCCCAGTCCGTGATGTCCAGAATGGACAGATAACCGCCGGACTGGGCGAACCGCATCGGCTTGCCGGTGCGCACATCGGACACCCGTGTGACGCGGTAACCGTTGTCGCGCAAGCGGACCAGGTTCGTCGACGGCCGCGTGACGACGTGCACGTACTGCGTCTTGGCGCCCGGCTTCACGGTGATGACGCCGTGCGCGCCGTCGTTCCAGAAGCCCGGTTGCATCCCGCCGTACATGTACCCGCCGCCTTCGGTGCCCGCCAGCGTCTTCTTGATCGGCTGGGTCCAGGACGCCATGAAGTTGTTGAACGCCTCCTGCTGCGGCGGGAACTTCCCGTTCAGCATGGCGGTTTCGGCCATCAGCGACTTGATCGACGAGCCCGCGTTCGTGATGTAGCGGCCGGTGGAGAGCCGGACGTCGACGGCCTGGTCGCCGCCGCTGTACCACCAGTCGCCGTTGGTCGGCAGCTTGTAGTCGGCCTCGGTGAGCCGCGGCATCGGCGTGTAGATCGCCTGCGGGTAGTCGTAGGACGGGGTCATGCCGGTCTTCTGCTCGTTGCTGACCGTGTCCATGATCGGCGTGTCCTCGTTGTTGTTGCTCAGCAACCAGGACGGCCGCTTCTCGCGGATGTGCTCGTAGAGCCCGTGCTGCTCCCAGTACTCGTTGTCGTTGTCGATCCAGAAGCCGGCGAGGTCGGAGTAGCGGTCCATGACCTCGTCGAACAGGTCGTAGCTGTACTCGCCGAAGCCCGGGCGCGTGGTGAGGTCGACGGGGTGGCCCTTGTACGCCGAGTAGGCGGCGGAGTCGAGGGACTTGTGGCCGGTTTCGTTGTGCCACTGGGGATCGTCGGTCATGTAGAGCATGACTCGGACGCCCTTGGCCTTGCCGGCCGCGATCAGCTCGCCGAGGAAGTCGCGCTGCGTCGAGCAGCTGCCGGGGATCTTCGACGGCCACGGCCGCGCGTAGCCCAGCCGGCTGTGGAAGGTGGTGAGGACGACGTAGGACGCGCCCAGCTTCGTGGCTTCGTCGATCCAGTAGTCCGGCGTCCAGCCGCCGGCGGTGACGTCGTGCTCCCAGGCGGCGCAGTCGGTGTGCCGCGGCGCGGTGAACATGCCCCAGTGCAGGAACAGGCCGGCCGTCGACGCCCGCAGCCAGTCCTGGCGCGGGTTGTACAGCTCGGCGTGCGCGGGGGTGACCAGGGTCGCCAGCAGCACGATGACCGCGGCGAGGCAGGCTCGGACTCTCATGGGCCGCTCCTTCGTCGGAGAGGTCCGATGATTGTGCGGTGATATATCGTACGTCAAGGGAAGATGCCGCTGAGCGGGATACAGTCGTCAGACCTGTCACATCGGTGGCGCGGGATACGTCAAGGTGGGGACGACCGCGAAAGGACCGACCCGTGAACGACGACCTCCTGGCCCGCAGCTTCGAGACCCACCGGAGCCACCTGCGCTCCGTCGCCTACCGGATGCTGGGCTCGCTGACCGAGGCCGAGGACGCCGTGCAGGAGTCGTGGCTGCGGCTGAGCCGGAGCGACTCGGCCGCCGTCGAGAACCTCGGCGGCTGGCTGACGACGGTCGTCGGGCGCGTCTGCCTCGACATGCTGCGCTCGCGCAAGGCCCGGCGCGAGGAGCCGTGGGACGTCCTGGTGCCCGACCCGATCATCAGCCGCGAGGACGCCGGGCCCGAGCACGAGGCGTTGATGGCGGACTCGGTCGGCCTCGCGCTGCTCGTCGTGCTGGACACGCTCACCCCGGGCGAGCGGCTGGCGTTCGTGCTGCGGGACATGTTCGCGATGCCGTTCGAGGAGATCGCCCCGATCGTCGGCCGGTCCGAGGCGGCGACCCGCCAGCTGGCGAGCCGCGCCCGTCGGCGCGTCCAGGGTGCTCCGGTGGCGCCGGACCCGGACCTGTCCCGGCAGCGCGAAGTCGTCGACGCCTTCCTGGCGGCCGCCCGCGGCGGCGACTTCGACGCGCTGGTGTCGGTCCTCGACCCGGAGGTCGTGCTGCGCGCCGACCGCGGTGCGGCCGGCGACTCGGTGGAGGTCCGCGGCCCGGCGGCGGTGGCGAACCAGGCGCTGACGTTCTCCCGCCTCGGCGCGGGCGGCGGCACGGTCCGCCGGGCGCTGGTCAACGGCGCGGCGGGCGTGGTCGGCATACGCGAGGGGCGGCCGTTCTCGGTGCTGGGCTTCACGGTGGCCGGCGGCCGGATCGTGGAGATCGACATCCTCGCCGACCCGGCACGCCTCGAGCGGCTCGACCTGGCCGTGCTGGACTGACCGGAATTCGCTGGAGGGGAACCGGACCCGTGGCTAGCGTGGTCGCGTCCACGACGTCCGAGCGGATGGAGGTCCTGCCATGTACCGCGACCACGACACCGAGCCGTCCTTTTGAGCCGACGAGCAAGCGCCGCCGGGGGTTCCCTCTAGCGAGACCCGCGTCAAACGCGGCGACCGCACGGTCGGCGAAGACACCGAACTCGTCGAGAAGCTCGGTGGCAACGACCCGTGTCCCTGCGGTTCCGGGCGGAGGTTTTCGCCGGTGCTGCCGCAGCGGCGGCCGGTACGACGGCGTCAACGGCCACTACTACCGGCGCGACTGACCGCGCCGTGCTCGTCGGTGACCAAGGCGACTTCGTCGCGCTCGTCGAAGTGCAGGTACTCGCGGCGGCCGTCCGCGTGGCGGCGGACCGTGCCCGCCACCACGACCACCAAGTCGCCGTCCTCGATCGCGTACAGGTCGTCCGGGGTCAGCACCTCGTGGATGTGCGTGCCGTTCGTGATCAGCGTGCGGACCCGGCGGCCCGTGTGGTCGTAGCCGTACAGCGCGTTGACGCCGTCGTCGCCGTGGACCCCGCGCAGCCGGTCGAACGCGTCCCGGATCTCGCTGCCCGGCCGCGGTTCCGCCGGCGTCCCGGGGGCGATCGACCGCAGCAGGCCGTCCGGGCCCCGGACGACGTGCTCCGGCGTGAAGTGCTCGCTGACGCCGTTCGCGTAGTGCACCGCCGTCCGGCGGCCGCGCAGGTCGTACTGGACCGCGTCGACGAACCCCGGCACGCTCACCAGTCGTCCGACCTCGTCGTACTGGTGGCGGACGGTCAGCCGGCCGTCGCCCGCGTCCGGGTAGACCACTTCGGACAGCCGCCCGTCCGCCCGGCGGGTGACGTCCAGCCGGTACTCGACGGCGATGTGCGCCGGCCGCCAGCGCCGCTCGGCCGGGTGGCCGAGCGGGTCGTAGCCGAACAGCGTCACGCCGGATTCGTCGGCGACGCGCACGAGCCGCCCGCAGCTGTGCGGCCCCGCTTCGAGCGGCACCGGGAGCCCGCCGTCGTGGTAGGTGAACGTCGTGACCGGGGTGCCGCCCGGGTCGTCGACCAGCACCGCGACCACGCGGTCGGCCGCGTCGTGCACGCGGTACACCGTGTGCCCGCTCGCGGTCCGCGTCTCGACCGCGTTGCCGGCGGCGTCCCTCGCGTGCACGACGCCGTCCGCGCCGCGCAGCTCCCGGCCCAGCAGGTCCCGCACGACCGTCGACGGTGTGTCCGATGTGGACGTCCCCAGTGGACGGCCCAGCGCGTCGTAGCGGAACTCCTCGAAGGTCTCCGGCCGATCGCCGGCGCGGAACGCCCGGCTCGTCCGGCACAGCAGGCCGCGCGCGCAGTACTCGTGCTGCTCGTCGACGACGTCGCCGAGCAGCTCGGCGTGCCGGCGCTGCACCAGCCGGCCCGCGCCGTCCCGCAGCTCCGACGTCACGAGCACCTCGGCCTCGCCGGACACCGCACGCTGCTCGGTCGTCACCCGGGCCCCGTCGTAGCGGTACCGGACGGTCGGCAGGTCCGCCGAGTCACCCGGCCGCACCACGGTTTCCGGGCGCCCCAGCGGATCGTGCGTCACCGCGGTCACCGCCCCCGCCGGATCGGTCACCTCGCGCACGCGCGCCACGCGGACGTCGTACCGGGTCGCCGTCACGTTCCCGAGCGGGTCCGAGAACACCTCGGGGAAGCACCGGTCGGCCGAGTACCGCACCTCGTGGGTGTGGCCGTGCGGCCCGGTCGTCGTGGTGCGCAGGCCGGCGACGGTGTCGAGCCGCCCGTGGAACGTCGTCACCCACCAGCCGTCCTCGCCGGGACGGCGGTGGTAGCCGTGGTGCCGGAAGTCGGGCACGACCGGGCCGTAGACGCCGGCGACGAGCGCGTCGGTGAGCGCCAGCTCCTCCCGCGCGGTGAGCAGGCCGTGGGACCCGGCGGTGCCGTCGGGCCGCTCGTCGTACCGGAACACCGTGTCCGACACGACTTTCCCGCTCCCGTCCACCGTCCGGACGCGCGCGGGCAGGGAGCTGAACCGGCGCTCGGGCGCGGTCGCGTACGTCGTGCGGGTATCGCTTATGACCGGCTCGCGGCCCGGACGCTTGACGGTCCGCACCTCCCGGACCGGGTTGCCGACGGGGTCGAAGTCCGTCTCCGTCGTGGTCACCGAGACCGGCCGCTCGTGCCGCTCGAAGTCGGCCGCCACGGAGCGAGTCCACTTCGGACGGCGAGCGTGCTCCACCCGGAGGTACGGCCGGTCCTCCAGCGCGGACCCGTCGAGGCCGTAGACCTCCTCCTTGTCGAGGAGGCCGCCGTCGCCGAACCAGCGCACGGTCCGCAGCGTGGGCGCGTACTCGTCGCCGAGCTCGTCCTGGACGACGCGGCCGAAGCCGGGGAACCGGCCGTTGTGGTAGGCGAACTCCGTCACGCCGGTCTGCCCGGTGACCGCCTCGTGCCGCGTGACGCGCCGGACCACCGGGACCGTCTCGACGGTCGCGTACTCGACCGAGGTGAGCAGCCCGAGGCCGTTGTCGATCTCGCTGAGCCGCCCGGTGCGCGGGAGGTCGGCGGGGTCGAGGGAGTAGGACGGCACGGAGTCGTCGAGCAGCAGCACCCCGCCACTCCCACCGCCGGCCCGCGCCGGAGCGGCGACGTGGATCCGCCGCGGCGCCGGCGGTTCCGCGCGGGCGTAGGCCAGCCGCAGCACCGGCGCCGCCACCTCGGCGCCGTGCGCGTCGAACCCGGTGAGCGCGACCGACGTCAGCAGCGAAGACCCGGTGACGTCGTCCTCGTCGTAGCCGAAGTGCCACCGGCGGACGAGCGGCCGCGCGTCGGCCGGCACCCGCAGGTCGACGCGGGAACAGCGCAACGCCGTCGTGACAAGCGTGCCGCTGCGGCCCCAGCGCAGCACGTCCGGCCGCTCCTCGTAGGTGAAGTCGACTTCGTACGGGCCGTAGGAGACGCGCGCGAGGTACGCCTGCCCGCTGTGGTGCGCCCAGCTGAAGTCCACGGCGTTCCCGAACGCGTCCTCGGTCCGTTCGAGGTACCAGGCCGTGCCGGCGGACCGGCCGCCGTCGGTCGTGCCGAGCAGGTGCCGGACCCCCGACCGGGTGGTGAGCACGAAGCCGTCGCCGCGGCGGACGAGCTTGCCCTCGGCGCCGGAGCCCGCCCGGCCGTCGGTCAGCCGGACGTGCGGCAGCGGCAGCGCGAACCCGCCGCCGAAGACGCCGTTCGGCGCGCCGGTCGTGTAGCGCAGCGCCAGCGCGGGCGCGACGCCGCCGGGACCCGGCGGCAGGTCGAGCGGTACGGCGAAGCAGCCGCCGCCGGTGGCCGGGTCCGCGGTGAAGGGGCCACCCAGCCCCCGGGTCGGCGCGGGCCGTTCCGCCTCCTGCGCGCTCGACCGGAGCACAACCATGCTGATCTCCCCGAATGCATTCGTGACTTCCGGGGGCCAAGTGGGTGAGCAGGGCCCGTCAGATACGTCTTCACCCGTTTGCCGTCGTCGTTACCCATTCGTGATGTTGGTGTCGTATCCCAGTGGCGGCCCACGGGTCTTTCCCGGGTGCCATCAGTGATCAATGGCGGAGGGTGGACCCGATGGTCGTCAAGTTCGTGCGGGACGAGACCGCGGAAGCAGCGGCGGAGGACGCGAGCACGCTCAACGAGCTCCCGACCCCGCCCAGGCAGTTGCTCGACCGGCACGGCGCCCGGGTGCTCGACCCGGCCACGGCGGTCGTCGCCGCCGGGCAGCCGGTCCCGCGCACGACCGTGTACCGGCCGGGCACCTTCCTGCTCCCCAACCGGTACCTGCGCGACCAGGAGACCCTGGCCGCGATCAACCGGGTGCTCGCCCGCATCGGCGTCTACGCCGTCCCCGCCGACCAGGGCGGCGACTCGAAGGGCTACGCCCGCGCCCGGCAGCTGGACGACCTGCCCGCCCGCGCGCTGCTGAACGTCCGCGAGGACTCCGACCCCGTCGTCGTCGACTGCTGGAAGGCGCTGCAGCTGCTGCGCTCGGCCGCGTCGGGCGAGAAGCCCGAGATCGACCCGGAGATCGTCGCGAAGGTGTCGGTCGAGCACCTGCTGTTCACCTCGCCGGTGTTCGGCGGGGTGCCGTGGGAGACCAGCGGTCTCGGCGGCACGCCGTGGGAGACCAGCGGGTTCGGCCCGGGCAGCTCGTACGGGCGCACCCACGGCGTCAACCGGATCCCGGTGACGCTGGCCGCGGACCCGCCCTACCGCAGCGAGAAGCCCGCGCACCGGCGGCCGGTCATCGCCGTGCTCGACACCGGCATCGGCCCGCACCGCTGGTTCGGGCTGGGCGACCGCAGCGGCCCGCCGCCCGCCGGCAGCGGCCTCGCCGTCGCCCCGGACATCCAGGCGGCGATCCTGCAGGCCGAGCTCGCGTCGAGCACCCTGCCGACGCAGCTGCTCGCGGACTACTGGGACGCGCCGACGACCGGCCAGCCGCTGATCGGCGACATCGACACCGACACCGGGCACGGCCTGTTCATCGCCGGCATCATCCGGCAGGCCTGCCCCGAAGCCGACACCCTCGCGATCCGCGTCGTGCACAGCGACGGCGTCGCGTACGAGGCCGACGTGCTGCTGGCGCTGCACCTGCTGGCCGACCGCGTCCGGAACGCGCAGGCGAACCACCGGCCCGAGGACATGGTCGACATCGTGTCGATTTCGATGGGCTACTACGTCGAAGACCCGGCGGACGTCGTGTTCACCGGCCTCTTCGGCGCGGCGATCGCCGACCTGCTCTCCCTGGGCGTGCTGGTGGTCGCGGCCGCGGGCAACGACGCCACCACCCGCCGCTTCTACCCGGCGGCGTTCGCCGACCAGCCGCTCGGCAGCGGCTGCGGCCCGCAGGTGATCAGCGTCGGGGCGCTCAACCCGGACGTCGGCACCAGCCGGGCGCTGTTCTCGAACGAAGGCCCGTGGGTGCGCTGCTGGGCGACGGGCGCCGGCGTCGTCAGCACGTACCCGGACGACGTCCGCGGCAGCGCGGCCGCCGACCACGAGCTGCCCGGCCGCGGTTCCTTCGACCCGGACGACTACAGCGCCGGCTTCGCGGTCTGGGACGGGACGTCGTTCGCGGCGCCGCTCGCCGCCGCCGAGATCGCGAAGGCCCTGTTCCACTCGGGCGACCTGGCCACGGTCGACCGCGACACCGTCGTCAAGCGCGCTTGGACCGCGCTGGGCTCGCTGTGAACGTGGCCAAGACCGATCACAGCCGGGTAGCGGCCCTGTTCGACGCCGCGCGGTCGGGCGACCGCGCGGCGCTGGACGAACTGGTTTCCCTGCTCACGCCGCTGCTCTGGCAGGTCGCGCGCGATCAGGGGCTGGACGCCGATCAGGCCGGCGACGTCGTGCAGACGACGTGGCTGCGCCTGCTCGGCTCGTTCGCGGAGATCCGCTCGCCGGTCGCGCTGACCGGCTGGCTGATCACCGTGACCAAACGGGAGGCCTGGCGGGCTGGGGAAAAACGCCAGGTCGAACGGCCGTTGCCGGAGCTTCCGGAACGGCTGACCGAAGCGTCACCGGCACCCGAGGAGGGGGTGCTGCGCGACGACCAGCGCGCGCGATTGTGGCGCGCGGTCGACGCATTGCCCGAACGCTGCCGCAGCCTGCTGCGGATCGTGGCGTTCGTGCACCGGCCGGACTACGCCGAAGTGGGCGCCCGGCTGGGAATGCCGAGGGGGAGTATCGGCCCGACCAGGGGACGTTGCCTCGCGCGCCTGCGCGAGCAGCTACTCGCCAACGGCGAAGGAGATTGGCTGTGACCACCGTCGAACCACCCGGCGCGAACGAGCCCTTGGACGAGCTCGACTTCCGGCTGCTGACCGGATTGCGCGAGCTGTGGGAAGACGCCGACCCGATGCCCGCCACGCTGGTGGACCAGATCCGGTTCGCGATCCAGCTGGAGGACGTCGACCTCGAAGTGATGCGGATCCGGGAACAGGAGGGATTGGCGGTCGCGCGAAGCGCCGCGGAGCAGGGCCGGCTGATCACGTTCGACAGCGAGAGCTTGACGATCATGGTGAACGTGAGCCCCGAGCCCGGGGGGACGATCCGGCTGGACGGCTGGCTGACCCCGCCGGCGGAGCACCCGATCGAGGTGCGCACGGCGGGCGGCCCGCTGACGACCACATCGGACGCCGAAGGGCGGTTCGCGGTGAGCGGCGTGCCGCACGGGATGGTCCAGGTGCTGGTGCGGACCCTGGGGCGGTCGAGGACGGTGAGCACGCCGGCCGTCGAGCTGTAGGGCGGAAGCGGCCCGGTTGCCGCGCCCACAAGTGAAAATCTGTCCACCCGGCGAAAACCCCCGGACCGCCACGGCCCGGAGGTACGATCCGGGACGTCCTTCTCGGCCGAGGGGGACGGCCCCGGCCGGAAGGGCAGCCTGTGGTCGCGTCGCCGAGGGCGGAAGACCGGGTGCGCGACCTGCATCGGCGTGCGGTCGCGGCGACCAACAACGGCCAGCCCGTCGTCGGCGGGCGGCTGATCCGGTCCGCCGCAAGGCTGCTCGGCCTGCCCGCCACGCAACCGCCGCCGGAATGGCCCGCCTGGACCGATCTCGCCACGCGCGTGCTCGGCACGTACGCCGCCGTCGAAACCGCGCTCGGGAACAGCACCCGCGGCCTGGCCCTGCTCGACGAAGCCGACGTCCTCGTCTCGGACGCCGGGCGCGGGATCCTGCGCCAGCAACGGGGTCTCGTCTTCATCCTGATCGGCCGGATGGACGAAGCCCTGGTCTGCTTCGACGAAGCGATCCCGTTGCTGCGCCAGGCCGGCGAGTTCGTCGTGCTCGCCCGGACGCTGCTCAACCGCGCCATGCTGCACCAGTACGCGGGCCGCGTCCGGCTCGCGCTCGCCGACCTCGACCAGTGCGAGCAGATCGGCGCCGGGCAACCCGAAGAAGAGGGCCTGGCCCGGATCTTCGCCAAAGCCGCGCACGGCCGCGGGCAGGCGCGCGTCCTGACCGGCGACATCCCGGGCGCGCTGCGGGACTTCGACGCGGCGAGCGGGTTCTACGCCGAACAGAGCGTCGGGATGCTGCCGGTGCTGGCCGTCGACAAGGCCCGCGCGCTGCTCGCCGCCGGGCTGCCCCAAGAAGCCGCGGCCGAACTGGACGCCGCCCTCGAGCAGTTCCCGCGGCTGCGGATGAACCAGGAGCACGCCGAAGCCGAGCTGACCCGCGCGCTGGCCGCGCTGGCGAGCGGCGAGCCGTCCACCGCGCGGAGCTGGGCCGGCCGCGCGGAACGGAGATTTCGCCGTCGCGGCAACGAAACCTGGGCCGCGGTCGCGCAGCTGACCGTGCTGCGCGCGGACTACGCCGCCGGTCGGCGGATCGCCCGCGTCGCCGCCGAAGCGACCGCGCTGGCCGACCGGCTCACCGGGCTGGGCCTGCGCAACGACGCCGAAATCGCGGCGCTGCTGGCCGCCCGCGCGTGCATCGCCCTCGGCGACCTCGACCGCGCCCGGGCGGGCATCGCTCCCCGCGACCGCCGGGCCGCACCCCTGGAAAACCGGCTGGTGCGCCGGCTCGCGCTGGCCGAACTCGGGGCCGCGAGCGGCGACCGGCGCATCACCTTCGCGAACGCGCGCGCCGGGCTGACGCAGCTGGAGCGCCACCGCGGCCGGTTCGGCAGCATCGACCTGCTGACCGGCACGACGTCGCTGGGCAAGGAACTCGCCGACGCGGGCCTCGCCGCCGCGCTCGCCCAGCGTTCGCCCGGCGTCGTGTTCCGGTGGCTCGACCGCTCGCGCGCGCAGGCGTTCCGGTTCCGCCCGGTGCGCCCGCCCGCGCACCCCGAGACCGTCGACGCCGTCGCCGAGCTGCGGTACCTCTCGATGCAGATCCGCGCCGGCGAGCTGTCCGGGAAACCGGACGCCCAGGCCGCGAAGCGGTGCGCCGCGCTGGAACGCGAGATCCGCGCCAAGGGCTGGCAGGCCGAAGGCACCGACGTCGACCACCCCGAGGCGAAGCTGCGCGAAGTCGGCGACGAGCTCGCCGAAACCGGCAGCGCGATGGTCTGCTTCCTCGCCGACCACGGCGCGTTGTGCGCGCAGGTGATCGCGAACCACCGGGTCGCGCTGATCGAGCTGGGCCCGGCGTCGGCCGTCGCCGAACCGGTCGCGCGGCTGCACAGCGACCTCGACGCGTTGTGCGGGCGCCAGCTGCCGCCCCAGCTCGACCAGGTCATCCGCCGCTCGGTGCGGACGCAGGTCACCGCGCTGGACTCGATCCTGCTGGCGCCGCTGGCTTCCCGGCTGGGCGACCTCGACGTCGTCGTCGTGCCGACCGGCGCGCTTTCGGCCATCCCGTGGGGCCTGCTGCCGACGTTGCGCGGGCGCCCGGTGACGGTCACGCCGTCGTCCTCGGCGTGGCTGGACGCGGGCCGCCGTCCGCGCCGGGCGGCCGGCGCGCCGCTGCTGGTCGCGGGCTCGGACCTGACCCACGCGGAGACCGAGGTTTCGTCGCTGGCGCCGCTCTACCCGGAGGCCGAGGTGCTGACCGGGCCGGACGCGACGGTCGCGGCGACGCTCAAGGCGTTCGACGGCTGCCGGCTCGCGCACTTCGCCGCGCACGGCCACCACGAACAGGAGAACGTGCTGTTCTCCCGGCTCAACCTGGCCGACGGGCCGCTGATGGCCTACGACGTCCAGCAGCTTTCGACGGCGCCGGAGCAGGTGGTGCTGTCGTCGTGCGACGTCGGCCAGACGGTGGTCCGGGCCGGCGACGAGGTCCTCGGCTTCACGGCGGCGTTGCTCTACGGCGGCAGCCGGACCGTGGTGTCGAGCGTGGCGCGGGTCGACGACCGGACGGCGGGCGGGGTCATGCTGGCCTACCACCGCGCGCTGTCGGCGGGCACGCCCCCTGCGCGTGCCCTGGCCGACGCGGCTCACGCGGAGCCGCTGATGCCGTTCGTCTGCTTCGGCCGCAGCTGACATTCCTTTTGACGCTTGGGGTTCACCGAGGTTGCTTTCCGGTGATCGACCCCATCCCGGCGCATCCCCGGGTGGCCCGTGGGCATCTCTACCGGTGAGTCCAGTTGATCACGGAACGAGGGAGGACGACCATGAAGCGCACTGCGACCGCGTTGCTCACCGGGGGTCTGGTGGCCGGGGGACTCGCGCTGGCGGCGGGGGCCGCGAACGCCATGCCGAGCGACCACCCGTGCGGGGCTTCGGACGTCCGCGTGTCGGTGGCACCGGACCCGTCGAACGCGGCTGGGCACGAGGCTTACGTGCTCACCTACACCGCGTCGTCGCCGACGACGAACTGCAAGCTCGAAGGCGCGCCGACGGCGGTGTCCTTCCTGGCCGGCGGACAGCGGCTGGCCGTCTCGGCGACGCCGGACGGCAGCGAGGCGCTGCCGGTGAACCTGCGCGACGGGCACCCGGCCGAGTCGCGGATCATCCAGCGTTCGGCGGCGGCGCCGTCGGGTGCGCCGGACTTCGTGACGTTCGACCTGCCGACCGGGCCGTTCGGCCAGCCGGTGAGCGTCGCGTGGCCCGCGGGGGCGGCCGTGAAGGGCGACGCCGTCCAGGTCACGCCGGTCGGCAACTGAGTTCGGGGAGGGGAACCCACGTGAAGCGCATTCTGATGGGGATCGGCACGGCGGCGGGCGCGTTCGCGCTGGCGGCGTGCGGGACGGCTCCGGCCGCTGCTCCGGCTGCCGTTCAGGCTCCGGCGGGCGGGTCCGGGGGTGGGGTCGCGGCGGCGTCGACCGCGACGCCGCGGTGCGCCACGGCCGACCTGGAGGTCCTGCTGGGCAAGCCGGCGGAGAAGAACGACGCGCCGGGCCAGTACGACATCCCGCTGACGTACCGCAACAAGACGGACCACACGTGCGGCCTGTACGGCGTGCCAGGGGTCGACCTGGTCGGCCCCGACGACGCGACGTTCGGCCCGGTGTACCACCTGCCGCGCATCGACAACGGGGTGAAGTACAACGAGGTGACGCCGGGCACGACGGCCTCGGCGACGATCACGGTCGTCAAGCCGTCGCCGGGCGAGCCGACGTGGACACCGGCGAAGCTGAACACGATCCCGCCGGGTTCGACTTCCGCACTCACCGCTCGGTGGCCGGCGGACTTGCCGGTGCTGCGCCAAGACGCGGCGACGCACCCGGGGTCGTACGTGAACGGCATCCTCGCCGACCCGGCTTGACGCGGGCCCCGGGGTGGCTCTGGCCGTGGGAGGGGCCGGAGCTGTCTCGGGGGCTTCCGGCCGGGCGCGAGGGCCGGACCCAATCCCGCCGGGTTCGCGGACGGCATCCTCGCCGACCCGGCCCAGTCGTCACTCGATCGGGTGAAGCGGGGGGCCGCGCGTCATTCTTGGCGTGGGGCTCCCTCTTTCTTCGTGCGGCGGTAACCGGCCGGCACGCCCCCCGACTGGCCGGTTACCGCTGCGGCCCCTCTACTCACGGTGCAGCAGCACGACGGAGTCCGTCTCCTCGACGCGCGCATACCCCGTGTCCTCCAGCTCGCCCAAAGCGAACGCCTTCGTCGCCAGCGTCGTCGGCCACGACTGTTCCGGGCGGGCCACCGCCACCCACTCCGGCCGTTCCGCGGTCACGCCGTCGAAGAACAGCACCGTGCAGCGGGACGTCAGCCGCGGGGCCAGCCGGTTCGACGCCAGCACCGTGGCGCCGGACGGGATGCGCTCCAAGACCGCGTCGATGCCGGCTCGCTGCGACGGCGTCCACACCCCGTCCGTCAGGTGCGCCGCCTGCAACCCCAGCGAAGCCAGCCCGGCGACCAGCGCGCACGCCGGCAGCAGCCGGGCCGCTCGACGCGCGCCGTGCAGGCCCGCCAGGAACACGATCGGCATCAGGACCGCGCTGTAGTGGTAGCCCAGGCCCCAGTAGCGGTCGTTCGCCGAGACCAGCCGCCACAGCAGCGTCGGCACCGCCAGCAACAGCAGCGGCGACCGCAGCGCCGCGAACGCCGTCGGCACCAGCAGCGCCAGCAGCATCGAGACCTTGACGATCGCGCCGCCGAACGGGGCGAAGCCGCCGCCGTGCGCGTACACCCCGGCCGGGTTCAGCGCCGGCAGGACCACCAGGAACAGCAGCACCGAGCACGCCACGCCGAAGCCGATCGCCGCCCAGCCGAGCCGTCGCTGCCGGTTGAGCACCAGCACGACACCCACCGCGGCGAGGGTCAACGGCAGGTCTTCCTTGACCAGCACCAGCGGCAGCGCGCACCAGACCGCCGCCCGCCAGCGTTCGCGCAGCAGGTGCTCGGCGGCGAACGCCACCATCGGGACGGCGAAGCAGACCTCGTGGAAGTCGAAGTTCACCGCGGACAGCAACCCCCACGACAGCACGTACCCCACGCCGACGACCGCGCCCCGGCGAGTGCCGAACACCCGCACCGCGCACCGCGTCACGGGGACCGCGGACAGCGCGAACAGGAAAGCCTGCGCGACCAGCAAGCACGCCGGGGACGGCCAGAGCAGGTAAAACGGCGCCAGCAGCGCAAGAATCGGGTGGAAGTGGTCGCCGAGCGCGGGCGCGCCCGCGCCGAGCAGGTCCGCCACCGGCCAGTGCCCGTGGGCGTACGACCGGACGACCTGTTCGAAGATCCCGAGGTCGAAGCCGCTCGCGTCGAACGTCCGCAACCGCTGCAGCGACCAGGCGGCATACCCGGCGAAGGCGACCGCGGCGACGAAGAAGGGGACCGTGCGCGTACGCACCTGGACCGGTGCGAAGTCGATCAGCATGGCGGGATGCTCTTGGGGCCACGCTGAACCGGAGCTTAAGCAAGCTGAAGACGTCTTCAGGCAAGCGGAAGCCGCAGCTCCAGGAGCGCTCCCGACGTGCTGTCCGCGACACGCAGGGTGCCGCCGTGCGAGCGCGCGACCCCAGAGGCGATCGCCAAGCCGAGTCCGGCGCCGCCGTCGTCCTCCCGCGCGCGGTCGGCGTCCAGCCGCACGAAGCGGTCGAAGACGCGCTCGCGCTCTTCGGCCGGGATGCCGGGCCCGTCGTCCTGGACCGTCAGCACGCTCTCGCCGCCGGACGCGGTGAGCGTGATCGTGACGCGGCTCTTCGCGTGGCGTTCGGCGTTGTCGACGAGGTTGCGCAGCACGCGCTCCAGCCGTCCGGCGTGGCCGCGCACCACCGGCGACGCTTCGAGGTTCAGCTCGAGGCCGTCGTACGGGACTCGCGCGGCGACGTGCGCGGTCACCAAGTCCGCCAGCGCCACCGGTTCCGAGCCGGCCGGCTGGTCCGCGTCCAGCTTGCTGAGCAGCAGCAGATCCGCGGCGAGCGTCTCCATCCGCGTCACGTCGAGCACGGCGTTTTCGCAGCTGCGCCGCCAGTCGAGGCGATCCGGGTGGGCGAGCTGCACCTCGAGCTGGGTGCGCAGGGAGGCCAGCGGCGTGCGCAGCTCGTGCGACGCGTCCGCGGTGAACTGGCTCTGCCGCCGCACCGACCGGTCGAGCCGGCCGAGCATCTCGTTCATCGTCACGGCGAGCTCGGTGATCTCGTCGCCGGAGTCCGGCACGGGAACGCGGCGGCCGAGGTCGCCCGCGCGCACGCCGTCGACCTCCGCGCGGATCGCGCCGACCGCGCGCAGCGACCGCCGGACGGCGAACCAGGCGACCCCGCCGACGAGCAGCGCGGCCGCGGGCACCCCGCCCCAGAGGATCCGCTCGGCGGTGGCGACGGTTTCGAGGCCGAGGGGGTCGACCTGCTCTGCCGCCAGGACCGCGTAACGGCGGTCCTTCGTCCGCGCGGTGCTGTAGAGCTGGTCGTCCAAGCCGAACGGCTGGACGATGACGCAGTCCGGCGCGTAGACCCGGACCGGCTCGTCGTCGGCGAACCGCTTCGCCCGGCCGAGCGAGCAGTCGGCCGCTTCCCGGCTGATCAGGTACCCGCCGCCCTTGGCGTACTGCCGCGGCACGTCGGCCGGGGCGACCCCCGAGTCCAGCAGGGCGAGCAGCGTGTCGACCTTGTCGCTCGCCCGGGCCCTGGCGTTGTCTTCGAGCGGGCCTTGCAGCGTCGACACGAACCAGTACGCCCCGAGGCCGAGGAGGAGCGCCGTCGCGAGCGCGGCGAAGAGGGCGACCCGCCACCGGGTCGACCGGGGCAGGAGCCGGATCATGCCCAGAAGATAACCGCACCTTGGGAGATCCGGGACGGGCGTCCGGGCTCCTACCGTCGAACCCGTGACGCTCGAGAAGTGGCAGGCGGTGCGCGCGGCGCTGCCGGAGACCGGCGCCCGGTTCGCGGACCTGGTGGCCGGCGTGCGGTACGGGCACGCGACCTCGCTCGGCGAGTGGACGATCGCCGAAACGGCGTCGCACGTCGGGATGATCGCGCTGATGTACACCGCGATGATCCGCGGCGACGGCGGTCCGCTACCGCTGCCGGGCCTCGAGGAGCCGATCAACGCGGCGAGCGTCGACACGATTTCGCGGATGAACGCGCTGGCACTGGAGCTCTACCCGGAACGCGACCCCGTCCGGCTGGCCGAACGGCTGCGCGCGGACATCGCCGAAGTGCTGCTGGTCAGCGAGGACCTGGACCCGGAGAAGCCGGTGTGGTGGCTCGGCGGCTCGCGCGTGCCGGTCGCCGGGGTGCTCGCGCACCTGGTCAACGAGATGCTGGTCCACGGCCTGGACATCGCCCGCGCGGTCCGCCGCCCGTGGCCGATCCCGGCGGCGCACGAGGCGCTGTTCCTGGAGCTGTTCCTGTTCGGCATGGTGCGCAACGACATGGGCCGCCTGCTCGACGACGCGACGCCGTCCCCGCGCCGGATCGCGGTCGAGTTCCGCTCGGCGTTGACGTCGCCTTCGGTGCTGGCGTTGCAGCACGGACGGTTGCGGTTCGAGGAACCGGACGGCACGGCGGACGTGCGGTTGACGTTCGACCCGGCGGTGCTGGTGCCGATGATGTTCGGCCGGATCTCCCGAGTTCGTGCGGTTTTGAGCGGCGGTGTGCGGATCGGCGGGCCGCGGCCGTGGCTGCTGCCGGCGTTCCTGCGGACCGTCCGGATGCCTTAGCTCAGGACCCGGAAGGTCAGGTGGGTCGCGTTCGGCGTCTCCTCGACGGCCGTGCGTTCCAACTTCACGTGCGCCCCGACTTCGGCGTCGAACAGCCGGACTCCGGCTCCGAACAGCAGCGGGACCACGTGCAGCCGCAGCTCGTCGACCAGCCCCGCCAGCAGGTACTGCCGCAACGTCGTGCCGCCCACCGGTGTTGTCCACAGCCGGGTCGAGATGTGGACAACCGAGCCCCTGCACGGCCTTTCCGGGCCTTTTGTCGGGCCCCACCGATACGCTGGATGCGGGGCCGGACCCCCGGAGAGGGCGGGGGCTGCCTTGGGGCGGCCGTCCTCGGCCTAGGCCGCGCGAATAACGTCCGGCCGGTCGCGAACGCGGCGGTGCCGTCTAGGAACCGGACCGAGGGCGCGCCGGCGGCTTCCGTGCCTCCGACCAATCACTTGTGCCGCAGCTCGCCGTCGCGGCCGAGGCGGTGCTCCGCGCTCATGTCCGGCCCCGCGACGATCCCGTCCGCCGACATGCTGATCTCCGCGATGACCGTCACCAGCCGTCCCCCCATTCCGCGTCGCGGGCCGCTCGGTAGCGCGGGCCCTGCTTCTTCGAAACCGCCACGCCGGGCGTCAACCCGTCGGTGGCCGTGCAGAGATCCAGCGCGACCCAGCCTTTGTGCTTCTTCGGGTGCCGGATGATCCGCGCGTCCGGCCGCTCCGGCGCCGACCGCGAAGCGACGACGTACGCGAACTTCTCGTCCTCGAAGCCGAGCGTGCCCGCCTTGAGCCGCCGGTGCAGGCCCGAGCGGGGGAGCCGCGCGGCGAAGTGGCACCAGTCCTCGCCGGGCACGATCGGGCACGCCGCGTCGTGCGGGCACGGCGCGACGACGTGCAGGCCCAGCTCGATCAGCTGCGCGCGGGCGGCGCGGATCCGCTCGTACCCCGCCGGTGTCCCCGGCTCGATCAGGGCGACCGTTCCCGCCGAGCCGGCCAGCCAGCGCACGACGTCCGCGCGGGTGGCGTCCGGCAGCTCGCCGAGCACGTAGGAGAGCGTCACGAGGTCGGCGTCCGGCGCCGGCGCGGCCGGGTCGACGAACCCGCGCCGCCACTCGGCGTCCCGCACCGCCGGCAGCGACGCGCCCGCCGCGAGCCGCTTGCCCAGCCCGATGGCCCCGGCGACCTGCTCCAGGACCGTGCACCGGGTGAGCGACGGCCAGACGGCGGCCGCTGCCCAGACCGCGGCGCCGGTGCCGCCACCGACGTCGATCTGGGTCCGCGGCTCGAAGCCGGGCGCGCGCGAAGCGGCTTCAGCGAGCACAGCGTGTACGGCGGCGTAGGTGGCCGGCATCCGGTAGCCGGCGTACGCGGCGACGTCGGCTTCGGAGGAAAGGATCGGTGAGGTCGCCGCGTCACCTTGGCGGTAGCGCGTGCTGAGCCGGTCGACGGACTGCGTCAGCCGCGGCAGCGGGTGCCGGGCCAGCTCGTCGTCGAGCGCGGAGGAGAGGTCGTCGGGGAGTACCGCCACGGCTGACGATTCTCCCCTGTCCGAATTGCCCGCCCGGACCGGGCCTGAGCTGCTACTTTTCCGGCGCGAAAGTTTTTTGGCGGACGCTGTCGATCCGGGGCGCGGCCGTTCGACGCGTAGGCAGCAACGAACGAAGGGAGACCGCGGTGCGGTTCATGGTGATCGTCAAGGCGAACGAGGAGTCCGAGGCCGGGCACGGCCCGAGCGCCGAGCTGCTGGCCGAGATGGGGAAGTTCAACGAAGAGCTGGTCAAGGCCGGCGTCCTGCTCGCGGGCGAGGGCCTCACGCCGAGCTCGCAGGGCGCGCGCGTCGTGTTCTCCGGCACCGAGGCCCCCAAGGTCGTCGACGGTCCGTTCGCCGAGACCAAGGAGCTCGTCGGCGGGTTCTGGATCCTCCAGTGCCGCGACCGCGACGAGTGCGTCGAGTGGATCAAGCGGATGCCGAACCCCGACGGCCAGGCCGGCGTGGTCGAGATCCGGCGCGTCGCCGAGGCGTCCGACTTCGAGAACATGACGCCCGAGGTCGAGGAGCTGGAGGGACGGCTTCGCGCGCAGAGCGCGGGGGAGGTGTGATGCGTTTCCTGGTGATGGTCAAGTCGACCCCGGAGTCCGAAGCGGGCGTCGGCCCCAGCCGCGAAGAGCTGGAGACGATGTCGAAGTTCAACGAGCAGCTGCTCGACGACGGCCGGATCGTCTTCGCCGAAGGCCTGACGCCGAGTTCCGAGGGGGTGCGCGTCCTCTTCGAAGGCGACGCCGAACCGAAGGTCATCGACGGCCCCTTCGCGGAATCGAAGGAGCTCGTCGCCGGGGTCTGGGTGCTGAACGGGGAATCCCTCGAGGACGTCGTCGCGCTGATGCGGCGCGCGCCGAACCCCGACGCGAGAGGCGGTGTCATCGAGATCCGGCCGATCGCCGAGTAGTGGGTTGCACCGCACCCGATCACCCTGTCGAATGGCCGGGTGACGGTTGCGGACGCCCAGAGGACGGTCGAGACGGTTTGGCGGATCGAGTCGCCGCGGCTCATCGCGGGCCTGGCCCGCATGGCCCGCGGCGACGTCGGGCTCGCCGAGGAGCTGGCGCAGGACGCGCTCGTCGCGGCGCTGGAGCAGTGGCCGGAGTCCGGCGTGCCGCGCAACCCCGGCGCGTGGCTGATGACCATCGCCAAGCGCCGCGCGATCGACCAGTTCCGCCGCAACGAGCGGTACGCGGAGAAGCTCGAGGAAGTCGGCCGCGGCGAGCGGGTCGGCGAAGGTGTCCTGCCCGACTTCGACGCCGCCCTCGACGACCACATCGAGGACGACCTGCTGCGCCTGCTGTTCGTCGCGTGCCACCCGGTGCTGAACACGCAGGCCCGCGTCGCGCTGACGCTGCGGATGCTCGGCGGCCTGACCACGGACGAGATCGCGCGCGCGTTCCTCGTCCGCGAGTCGACGATCGCGCAGCGGATCGTGCGCGCGAAGAAAGCCCTGGCCGCGGCGAAGGTCCCGTTCGAGGTGCCGGAGGGCGACGAGCGCGTCGCCCGGCTGTCGTCCGTGCTGGAGGTCATCTACCTGGTGTTCAACGAGGGCTATTCGGCCACCCGCGGCGACGACTGGATGCGCCCGGCGCTGTGCGAAGAGGCGATGCGCCTCGGCCGCGTCCTCGCCGGGCTGATGCCTGGCGAGTCCGAGGTGCACGGCCTGGTCGCGCTGATGGAGCTGCAGTCGTCGCGGTCGAAGGCCCGCACCGGCCCGAACGGTGAGCCGGTGCTGCTGCTCGACCAGGACCGCAGCCGCTGGGACCGGTTCCTGATCCAGCACGGTCTGGCGGCGCTGACGTTGTCGGAGCAGATCGCCGACGGCGCGTACGGCCCGTACTCGGCCCAGGCGGCGATCGCGGCCTGCCACGCGCGCGCCCGCACGGCTTCGGAAACGGACTGGGCGCGCATCGCGGCGTTGTACGAGGGGCTCGGGAAGCTCCAGCCGTCGCCGGTGATCGAGCTGAACCGCGGGGTCGCGGTGGCGATGGCGAACGGCCCGGCGGCCGGCTTGGCGGTGGTCGACGCGGTGGCCGACGACCCGGCGTTGAAGGACTACCACCTGCTCCCGAGCGTCCGCGGCGACCTGCTGCAGAAGCTGGGCCGGACGGCGGAGGCCGAGCAGGAGTTCAGACGGGCGGCGGAGATGACGGAGAACGCGCGCGAGCGGGCGCTGCTGCTCGACCGCGCGACGGCGGTGAGCAGCTGACGCCGTGCTCGCCTCGCTGCTGCCGGGTTTCCGGGACGTCCGGAGTGCGCTGGTCGCGGGGTACCTGTGGTTCTGCGCCGGCTGGCTGCTGATCGGCCACTACCACCCGGCGTCGGCCGGGCTGCTGGCCAAACCGGCGGTGGAGCTGCTGGAACTGTTCGGAACGGGCGGGCGGCTCGCGGCGATCAGCGTGCTGTGCCTGCTGATCGGCGAGGTGACGGGCAGCCTCGTCGCGGGGACGTTCGGCCGGCTGAGCCAGGCCTACCTGCACCGGCTCACCGCGGCGGACCTCGATCACCTGCCGGGCGGCCCGCTGGCCGTGTTCCGGCCGGTGAGCGGCCGGACCGTCGAGCGCGTGCGCGGCCGGATCCGGCAGGAGCACCGGCAGCGCCAGGAGCAGATCTCCGACGCCACACCGCGCGGCGTCAACCCGCACGAGGTCGACCGGATCGCCATCGACGCGGTGCGCGAGGTCCTGCACGTGTCGCCGCGGCTGATCGTCGCGAAGCCCGAACTGTTCGCGGAGTACAGCCGGTTCAAGGCGGAGAGCGAGTTCCGCGACGCCATCCTGCTGCCGCTGCCCGTGCTCGCCGTGGCGGTGTGCGTGAACCTGACCGCGCCGGCGTGGCTCGAAGCGGTCGTCATCGCCCCGGTCCTGGGTTCCGCCAGGCCATCGGCGACAGCGTCAACGCGGCTTCGGCGATCCGCTTCGCGGTCTCCGTCGTCAGTCCCTTCCGCGCCGACTCGATCCACTCGTCGACCCGACGCACCCCGACGTCCCGGTACTCCAGCGCCTGCAGCAGCATCTCCAGCTTGTCGGCGTCCTTGGCGCACAACGCTTCCGCCGACTCGCGGGTCTCGTACTCGTCCACGGCGTCCCGCACGAGCTCGCGTGACCGGTCGGGCAGGTGAGCCGTCTGGTCGGCCGTGATCGCCCGCGGCTGCGGCTTCTCCAAGTAGTCGACGGCCGTCAGCGGCAGGTCACCCGTCCGGGTCTCCTGCGTGTCGTGCCACACCGCCAAGAACGCCGCCCGCTCCGGCGACGCCCCCTCCTCCGCCGCGATCAGCGCCGCCAGCTGGGCGGCCCGCAGGCTGTGCTCGCCGACCGACTCCGGGTCGCGGACCCCCGCGTGCCACCAGCCCGACCGCCGGACGCGTTTCAGCAGACCCAGTTCGTACCCGAAGGACGCCAGACCGTCAGCACTCATGCCGCCCAGCCTAGGGCGACGGGATCATCGCCGTCAGGATCGTCGCCTGCAGCAGGGAGATCACGCCGACGACCGCCGTGAGCAGCAGGGACCACAGGAAAGTCTGCCGCAGCAGTGATCCTTCCTTGCCGCTCTGCCCGATCGCCGTCGCGCCGATCGACAGGTTCTGGGGCGAGATCATCTTGCCCATCACGCCACCGGACGTGTTCGTCGCGCCGGCCAGGATCGGGTTGAGGTTCAGCTGCTGGGCCGAAATCACCTGCATGGGACCGAACAGGCTGTTCGTCGACGCGTCCGAGCCGGTCAGGAACACGCCCAGCCAGCCGATGTAGGCCGAGAACAGCGGGAAGACCGCGCCGGTCGTCGCCAGGGCGAGGCCCAGCGTCTGCGTCGCGCCCGAGTAGTTCATCACGAACGCGATCGCCAGGATCATGAAGATCGTCGCGAGCGCCCAGCGCATCTGGAACAGCGTTTCGCGGTACGTCTTGAGCAGCAGCTTCGGCCGCGCGCCCATCGCGAAGCCGGCGATGACCGCCGCGATCAGCGCGACCGTGCCCGGCGAGAACAGGAAGTCGACCGTCAACGTCGCCGCGTACGGCGCGTTCTTCGCGGTGATCGGCGGGTGCTGGACGACGTGGTTGTGCAGCCCCGGCCAGGCGAAGATCCAGTCGGCCTTGTGCAGCAGCTTCGTCAGGTCCAGCCAAGCCGGGAGGTTCTTGAAGATCGTGCCGATCCGGGACAGGAAGATCGCCAGGATCAGGATGATGTAGGGCATCCACGCGTAGAGCGCGCCGCGTTCGGACTGCGCCGCGCCCAGGCTCTTGACAGCGCTTTCTTCACCCTCGAACCGCCACACCGACGCCGGCTGCCAGAACCGCGTCAGGACCCACAGCGCGGCCATCGCGGTGAGCGCGGCGAGGACGTCGACGAGGCTCGCGCTGATGTAGTTGGACGCGACGAACTGCATGGCCGCGAACGCCAGCCCGGCGGTCAGCACCGCGGGCCACACCTCGAGCATGCGCTTCCAGCCGGCGAGCACGACGACCAGGAACGCGGGGATGATCAGCGCCAGCACCGGAACCTGGCGGCCGACGGCCGCCGAGAACAGCTCGGTCGCCTGGTCCTGCTTGAGGTGCATGATCGGCGCGGTCAGCCGGCCGAGCACGATCAGCGGGTTGCCGAGACCGCCGAACGCGACCGGCGCGGTGTTCGCCAGCAGCGCCAGCACGACGGCCTTCACCGGCGGGAACCCGAGCGCGGCCATCATCGCCGCGGTGATCGCGATCGGCGACCCGCCGCCCGCGACGCCTTCGAGCAGTGCGCCGAAGCCGAACGCGATGAGCAGCGCCTGCAGCCGCCGGTCCTCGCTGAAGCCGGCGAGCACGCGCTTGATGGCGTCGAACCGGCCGGTGGCGACGGTGACGTTGTGGAAGTAGACGGCGTGGAACGCGATCCAGGCCACCGACCACACGCCGAAGACCACGCCCATGGCCGCGGCGTCGAACGCGAGCCCGGCCGGCATCCGGTACAGCAGCAGCGCGACGCCGAGCGCGGTGACCAGCGCGAGCGCGGCCGAAAGGTGCGCGGACAGCCGGACGACGCCGAGCGCGACCAGCAGCACGACGATCGGGAGCGCGGCGAGCAGCGCGGAGAGCCACAGGCCGCCCGCGGGCTGGTAGTCCTGGAGCCAGGTCATCCCCGCTGCCCCCGGACGTAGCCGAGCCGCAGCGAAAGGGCGGCGGCGGTCCCGGCGACGGAGGCCCCGAGCTCGTCGAGCCGGCGCAGCACGCGCGGCGCGGGCCCGGCGATGCTGATGGCGGCGATGGGCCGTCCGGAGTGATCGCGCACGGCGGCGGCGACGCACCCGACGTCCGGCTCGTTCTCGACCTCGTCGATCGCCCACCCGCGACGGCTGGTCCGGGCGAGGTCGTCGAGCAGGCGCAGGGGATCGTTGATCGTCTTGAGCGTGAGCGAGTCGAGTTTCATGCGCCGCACGCGCTCGGCCCGATCGGCTTCGGGCAGCGCGGCGAGCCAGGCTTTCCCGAGCGAGGTGGCGTGCTGCGGTCGCCGCGTGCCGAGCCGGCAGGCGAGGGTGACGGCGCTGGCACTGCGTTCGGTGGCGACGTAGACCATGGTGTCGTTGTCCGGAACGGCGAGGTAGGTGGTCTCCCCGGACCGTTCGGCGAGCGACGCGAGGTACCGCGGCGCACAGCGGTGCAGATCAGTGGCGGCCATGGCCCGCGCCCCGAGTTCGACGAGCCGAGTCCCGAGTCGCACCCGCCCGGTGACCTGGTCGGCTTCGAGGTATTCGAGGCTCTTCAGGGTGCCGACGATCCGGTAGGCGGCGCTCCGGGAAAGCCCCAGTTGCCGCGCGATCGCATTGGTGGAAATCTCCTGGTGCCGACCCACGTGCTCGAGCACCGCGAGCCCGCGTTCGAGAGTTCCGCTGTTCTCCAGCCCGCGCTCCGGTCCCACGCTGCCCTCCGTTGGACGTTCCCGGTTTCCGCTCAGCGGTACGCATTTCCGCTGGGTGGGGTTGGACGGTAACACCTCCGATGTATGTGCGGAAGATCTTGAAACGTCTCAGGGAGAATGCGGTTACTTGTGGACGCTAATTGGTACAACCTCCGATGGTTAAGTTTCCTACCTATGGCGGTTGCGGAGGCGTTGACGGGTTCGTTCGACGAGTTCGACAGTTGGGGTGTTCAGATTCGTGAATGGGTTGTGAAGGGAGTAGAGGCTGTTCTTGGCCCGGGTCGCGAATGGCTCATGCGGGACATCCGAAGGCCGGAATGGATCATTCAAGACGCCCGGCGCGGCTCGATCCGCCCGGCTCTGCCGGCCCGGCGCGGCTCGGCCTTGCTCGGCCCGCCCGCCCGCCCGGCGCTGCCGCGGCTCGGCTCGGCCGCGACAGCGCCAAGCCGAACCCGCGTGCGAGGGCGTGAGTTCGGCGGCGCAAGGCATCAACGCCATGACAACTCGTTCATTTCGCCCGGGCGTCGCAGCAAGGTCCCGAACGACTCATTCAGGACGTTTCGGCGACCCCACCCGCGACCCACCCACCCGCCGGTGGCCCGAGTCACGGACTCAGCAAACTCACAGCGCCCGGCGAGCACCATCCGACCGGTGACTGCCCGCAGCCCCCTTCGTACTCGCGCGTCCGTGTCCGCCGGGCGTCTCACCGCCTGGCTCTCGCGCAGCTCCGGCCTCGGCAACGGCGGTGTCATCGGCGGCCGCATCACGCTGGCCCTCGATCCGAAAGCCCTGCAGCGCGTCGGCCGGAACCGGACCGTCGTGCTCGTCACCGGCACCAACGGCAAGACCACCACCGCGCTCATGATCAGCAAGGCCCTCGAAGCCCTCGCCGAGGTCGCCGCCAACAGCGATGGCGCCAACATGCCCGACGGCGTCCTCGCCGCCCTCACCGCGCGCCCCGACGCGCCCTACGCCGTTCTCGAAGTCGATGAAACCTACGTCCCCTGGGTCGCCGACCAGCTGAACCCCGCCGTTCTCGTGCTGCTCAACCTCAGCCGCGACCAGCTCGACCGCGTCGGCGAGGTCCGTTCGACCGAACGAGACCTGCGCAAAGCGATCAAGAACCATCCTGAAACCACGATTGTCGCCAATTCCGACGACATCCTCGTCACCTCCGCGGCGACAGAAGCCGACAAGCAGCTCTGGGTCGGCACCGGACGGCGCTGGACCGGCGACTCGACCGCCTGCCCGCGCTGCGACGGCCTGATCACCCACGCCAAGGACCACTGGAGCTGCTCCTGCGGCCTCGCCCGCCCCGAGCCCGCCTGGACCCTCGACGGCGACCTCGTCCACACCCCCGGCGGCCGCGACGTCGACCTGGACCTCCGCCTGCCCGGCGACGCCAACCGCGCCAACGCCGCCTTCGCGCTCGCCGCCGCGCACCGGCTCGGCGTGCCGCCGCACACCGCCGCCGCGCGGCTGCGGACCATCACCGACATCGGTGGCCGCTACCGGACCATCCGCCGCTCGCGGCACTCCGTGCGGCTGATGCTGGCCAAGAACCCGGCCGGCTGGGTCGAAACGCTGCGCGTGCTCGACGAGGACACCCCCGTCATCGTCGCCGTCAACGCGCAGGAGGCCGACGGCCGCGACCTGTCCTGGCTCTGGGACGTCCACTTCGAACGGCTGCGCGGACGCCAGGTCGTCGTCACCGGCGAGCGCGGCGCCGACCTCGCCGTGCGGCTCTGCTACGCCGAGGTCGCGCACTGGTCCGAGCCCGACCCGGTCGCCGCCATCGACGCGCTGCCGCCCGGCGGCGTCGAGCTGGTCGCCAACTACACCGCCTTCCGCGACCTGGTGAGCAGGCTGCCCGGTGCGTGACTCGATCGTCCAGATCGGACTCCTGCTGCCCGAGGTGCTCGGTACGTACGGCGACAGCGGCAACGCGCAGGTCCTCTGCCAGCGGCTGCGCTGGCGCGGGCTCGACGCGGAGGTCGTGCCGGTCGCGCTCGGCGAGCCGGTACCGTCCACTTTGGACCTCTACCTGCTCGGCGGTGGCGAGGACGGCGCCCAGGCGCTGGCCGCGGCCCACCTCCGGAAGTACCGGCGGGCCCTGACCCCGGAGACGGTGATCTTCGGCGTCTGCGCCGGCCTGCAGGTGCTCGGCACCCGCTTCCGCGGCCTCGACGGCGTCGACCACGACGGCCTCGGCCTGCTCGACCTGACCACCGTGCCCGGCGAGCGGCGCGCGGTCTCCGAACTGATCGCGACGTCGTCCGGGCTGCTGGACGACGCCCCGCTCACCGGGTTCGAGAACCACCTCGGCGTCAGCAAGCTCGGCACCGGCAGCGAGCCGCTCGGCCAGGTCGTGCGCGGCACCGGCAACGGCGACGGCACCGAAGGCGCGGTGACCGACCACGTCGTCGGCACGTACCTGCACGGCCCGGCGCTCGCGCGCAACCCCGCGCTGGCGGATCTGCTGCTCACCTGGACGGCCGGGCACCCGCTGCCGCCGCTCGAGCTGCCGGAGGTCGATCGCCTGCGCGTGGAGCGGCTCACCGCCACGCGCCGGCGGCGGACTTCGTAGTGGCCGCACTCCGTGGTTACGCTGAGTTGGTGAAACTGGGCAGGGTGATCGCCGCGACCGGCGTGCGGATGCGGACGACCGCGGTGGCCGTGTTGGCGCTCGCGCTGGCCATCGCCGCCGCGCTCGCGGTGGTCGTGGTGCTGCTGGAGGAGTCGCTCGACCGCAGCGTCACCGAGAGTGCGCGCAGCACCGGCCGCCAGGTCGCCATCCAGCTCATCCGCGAGGGCGCGCGCGACCTCAGCGCGTCCGACGTCGCCAGCACCGGCGACACCGAGGCCGTCACCCAGGTGCTGAACGCCCGGGGCGTGCCGATCGCGAGCGACCCGGCGATCGTCGGGCACCCGCCGCTGACCTCCGCCCGCCCGGCCGTCGGGCAGGAAGGCATCGAGACCCTCCCGCTCGGGCTCAACGGCGACAGCGCCGACTACCGCGTCGTGTCGCAGCAGGTCAACGGACCGGGCGGGCCGTACACGGTGATCTCCGCGCGGTCGCTGGAGCCGGTGACCGAGGCGTCGACGCGCCTGACGCTGCTCCTCGGCCTGATCGCGATCCCGCTGCTGGCGATCTCCGGCCTCGCCGTCTACCGCGCGGTCGGCTCGGCGCTGCGCCCGGTCGAGCGGATGCGCCGGACCGTCGCCGAGATCTCGACGCGCGACCTCGCCGCCCGCGTCCCGCTGCCGCCGGGCGGCGACGAGGTGCACCGGCTGGCCGTGACGCTCAACGGGATGCTCGGGCGGCTCGCGTCGGCGCAGGCGGCGCAACGCCGGTTCGTCGCGGACGCCAGCCACGAGCTGCGCTCGCCGCTGTCCACGATCAGCACCGCGCTCGACGTCTCCGGGCGGCACCCGGAGAGCGCGCAAGACCTGGTGCCGGTCATCGCCCGCGAGACCGCGCGGCTGCGCGAGCTCGTCGACGACCTGCTCATGCTCGCCCGCACCGACGATGCGACCGACCGGCCGTCGCGCACCGAGGTCGACCTCGACGACATAGTGCGCGCCGAAGCCGAGCGGGTCCGCGGCGAGTGCGCGCTGGACATCGAGGTCCGCGCCAGGCCGGCGAAGGTCCGCGGCAGCGAGGCCCAGCTGCGGCGGGCGGTGCGGAACCTGGTCGACAACGCCCGCGGGCACGCGCGCTCGCACATCCGGGTGGCCAGCTCGGTGCGCGGCGACCTCGCCGTCGTCGAGGTGAGCGACGACGGCCCCGGCGTCGCGGAAGCCGACCGCGTCCGGATCTTCGAACGGTTCGTCCGGCTGGACGCGTCGCGGCAGCGCGAACACGGCGGCACCGGGCTGGGCCTGCCGATCGTGGCGGGCATCGCGGCGCGCCACGGTGGGAGCGCGCGCTACGCCGCTTCGGACGAGCCGGGCGCGCGGTTCGTGCTCGAACTGCCGGTGCTCGAACTGCCCGAGGAGGAGTAGTGCGGCTGCTGATCGTGGAGGACGAGCGCGAGTTCGCGGAGACGCTGCGGCGCGGCCTGGTCGCCGAGGGCTTCACCGTCGACGTCGCGCACACCGGCCGCGAGGGGCTCTGGCGGGCCACCGAGCAGGAGTACGACGTCGTCGTGCTCGACATCATGCTGCCCGAGCTGTCCGGCTACGAAGTGCTCAAGCGCTTGCGCGCGGCCGAAAACTGGACGCCGGTGCTGATGCTCACCGCCAAGGACGGCGAGTACGACGAAGCCGACGCGTTCGACCTCGGCGCCGACGACTACCTGTCCAAGCCGTTCTCCTTCGTCGTGCTGATCGCCCGGCTGCGCGCGCTGCTGCGGCGCGGCGCGCCGGCCCGCCCCGCCGTCCTGGAGGCGGGCGACCTGCGGCTCGACCCGTCGGCCCGGACCGTCCACAGGGGACAGACGCGGATCGAGCTGACCGCGCGGGAGTTCGGGTTGCTGGAGTTCTTGTTGCGGCGCCCGGGAACCGCGCTGACGAAGAACGAGATCCTGAGCCACGTCTGGGACGCGCACTACGACGGCGACGAGAACGTCGTCGAGGTCTACGTCGGGTACCTGCGGCGCAAGATCGACGTCCCGTTCGGCACCCGGACCATCGAGACGGTCCGCGGCGTCGGCTACCGGCTGGTAGACGTTACTCGATCGTGATATTCCGGGGATGATCCCGGAATTGGTGCCGCTGGGTGTCCCTTGTTGCGCCATCTGCCGTCAGAGGTTGCCGCAGATTGCCCAACCGTTCCCGCGAACCGGTGAAAAATACCGTGCCGCTGCTCACCTGCGCGCAGTTGTGCACGTTGCTACGGTGGGCACCCACCCGAGACCAGGAAAGCGATGACGGAATCGCCAGAGCCGTTCCTTGCCCAAAACAACAATATACCGGAAAGCCCCGGGAAATCCGTTTCCCGGCTTCGTGCCGTCGACGCCATCCGCGAAGCGACGGCCCAGTTCGGCGTGGTCACGGGGATGACCCCGCACGCCGTGACCGGGGTCCGGACCCGCGCCGACGGCGGGTGGTCCGTGCTCGTCGACGTCGTCGAGCTGGCCCGGATCCCGGACTCCACCAGTGTGCTGGCCACCTACCGGGTCGACGTCGACGCCGCCGGTGAGCTGACCGCGTGCGAACGGCTGCGGCGGTTCACGCGGGGCACCACCGATTCCTGAAAGGAAGGGTGACACGATTGGCCGCTTCGTCCGATTCATTGGCGGACATTCTGGAGCGCGTGCTCGACAAGGGCGTCGTGATAGCCGGTGACATCGGCGTCAGCGTCGTCGACGTCGAATTGCTGACACTGCGGATCCGGCTCTTCATCGCCTCCGCGCAGACCGCCCGGGAAATGGGCATGGACTGGTGGACGAACGACCCGTTCTTCGCGCCGAACGCCCGGCGCGGAGAACTGGCGGACCCCACCGGGAAAGAACTGGACCTGGCGGCGCGCGTCGCCGAACTCGAGGCTCGGCTGCCCGTGCCGAGCGGGAGGGAAGAACCCCGGTGACCACCCGCGACTGGCTCTGCGCCTACGCGATCACCCGCAACCGCGACGGTCTGGACCTCGGCGCGGCGCCCCGGCTCGTCGGCTACCGCGACCTGGGCGTCGTCGTCTCGGAGGTGAGCCCGGCGCGGTTCGACCGCATCGACACGCTCGACCCGGTGGACGGCGCGCTCGCGGAGCTGGCCCGCGAACACGACGCCGTCGTGCGCGCGGTTTTCCGCCACGAACCGGTGCTGCCGCTGCGGTTCGGCACGGTCCTCGACGGCGAAGCCTCGGTGAAACGGCTCCTGGAGGTCGCCTACGACCAGGCGCGGGACTGCCTCGACGAGGTCGAGGGGCACCGCGAATGGGGCGTGCGGGTGCGGCACACCGAACCCGCCGCGACGACCCGGCCGGACACCGCGGGCCTGACCGGCACGCAGTACCTCGTCCGGCGGCGCGAGCGGCTGAAGGCGCTCCAGCAGGCGCGCGAGGACGTCGTCGGCGCGGCCGGGCGGCTCCAGAACGCGTTGCGCCGGCACGCGGCCGACAGCATGGAACGGGCGCGGCCGCACGGCGTGCTGGTCAACACCGCGTTCCTGGTCGAAACCGGGCGGGAGGCCGCGTTCCACGCGGAGTTCGAGTGGTTCGCCCGCGAGCTGCGCGCGGCGGGCGCGACGGTGGAGACGTCGGGGCCGTGGCCGCCGTACTCGTTCACCGACGTCGAGCTCGGGGTGGCGGCCGATGGCTGACGCCGCCGTGGAGTCCGTCGCCGACCTGCTCGACCGGGTCGTGCACCGCGGCGCCGTCGTGACCGGGGACGTGATCATCTCGCTCGCCGGGATCGACCTGGTCCGGCTCGACCTGCGGCTGCTGCTGCTCGGGCTCGAAGGATGAGCGAGCCCGTCCGGATCCCCGCCGACGCCGGCCGCGGGCTCGGCCACCTGGTCGTCACCGTGCTCGACATCCTCCGCGAAGTGCTCGAACGCCAAGCGCTGCGGCGCATGGAGACCCTCACCCCCGCCCAGGTCGAAGACCTCGGCCAGGCCCTGATCGCGCTGGACGCCCGGTTCGCCGAGCTCCGCGCGGTCCTCGACGAAAGGTTTTAGGTGACCAGACCGGGACAGACCGGCGGAGGCCTCGCCGACACGCTCGACATCCTGCTCGACAAGGGACTCGTCATCGACGCCTCGGTGCGGGTGTCGGTGATCGGGATCGAGCTGCTGGCGATCGAGGCGCGGATCGTGATCGCCAGCGTCGACACCTACATCCGCTACCTCGAAGCCATGCAGCGGCTGCAGAGCACGCCGGTGCCCGGGCAGATCTCCCAGGGGCTCGGGCAGACGACCGGGCTCATCCCGCCCCCGCCGCCGACTCCGGCGGTCGCGGTACCCGTGGAGCCCGCCGTCCCCGTCGACCAGCCGTGACGCTGCAGCTCTACGGCGTCGTGCGGGCCGGGCACCCGCGGGCGCCGCGGACGGTCGGCTGGGAGGACCTGGCGATGGTCGTCGGCGACCCCGAGCCGGACCCGGCCGTGCACTTGGCGGTGGTGTCCGCGCTGGTCGAGGGCGGGCCGGTGCTGCCGGTCCGGTTCGGCACGGTGGCCGACGACGAGGACGCCGTCCGCGCCGACGTGCTGGCGCCGGCGGCCGGCACCTACCGCGCCGACCTCGACCGGCTCGACGGCCTGGCCGAGGTGCACGTCTGCCTGCGGTTCACCGAGCCCGGCTCGGCGTGGCGGGCCGCCCGCTCGGACGTGCTGCTCTCCGAGGTCGCCGAGCGGGCCCGCGACTCCGTGGCGCTGCCGGCCGGCGAGTCCGCCGACGAGCGCTGGGCGTTCCTCGTCGGCCTGGGCGACCTGCTCGTCGTGCGCGACGCGGTCACCGGGCTCACCCGCGGCGGCGTCCAGGCCGACTGGGTCGGGCCGCTGCCGGCGTACAGCTTCCTGGAGCGGCGGACGTGCTCGCGGTGGACGTGGTGAGCGACGGCCGAACAGTCGCTGAACACTCCTTTCGCCACTGGCCGCCGTGGCTCGCGGTCGGCGATCCTGGTGCCGTGGCCACCAGTGAAGTCGCGTCGCTCCCACGCGCGTTCGGCGGGCCCGGCGCCGGGCCGGGCCAGTTCCGCGCGCCGTCCGGGATCGCCGTCGACGTCCGCGGCCGCGTGTGGGTGGCGGACACCGGCAACGACCGCGTCCAGGCGTTCACCCGTGACGGCGCGCTCGTGCGCGTCCTGGCCGGGCGGCTCAAGGCGCCGGAAGGGGTCGCGGTCGACGCGGCCGGCCACGTGTACGTCGCCGACACGGGCAACCACCGCGTGGTGCAGTTCTCGTGGTGGGGCGGGTTCGTGCGCGAGTTCGGCGGCCTGGACCGGCCGCGCGGGCTGGCACTGGACCACGCGGGGCGGCTGCTGGTCGATGACACCGGCCGCGTGGCCCGCTTCGACACCCGCACGGGCGCGGCGCTGTCCGACACGACCGAGCCGATCAGCTCCCCGAGGGACATGGCCGACGACGGCGTGGGCGGGGTTTGGGTGGCTGAAACCGGGAACCACCGCATCGTCCACTTCGGAGCGTCGGCCTAGGGGCGTTCGGCCAGCAGCGGCAGCAGCCGGTCCCAGTGGCGCCGCAGAGCGGCGGGGTCGAAGGCGTCGGTGTCGGACATCGTGAAGCCGTGGACGGTGCCGGGGTAGATCTCGGATGTGTAGTCGATCCCTGCGGCGTCCAGAGTCCGGTTGAGCTCGTTGAGCGCCTCAGGCGTCAGGTCGGATTCGGCGTGGCCGAAGTGGACCCGGGCGGTGAGCCGGTGCAGAGCGTCGGGCCCCGCGGCGTGCACCGGGGCGTGGAACGCGGCGAGGGCGGCCACCTGCTCGGGGTGGGCCGCGGCGGTGCGCGTCGCGAGGAGGCCGCCGATGCAGTAGCCGGTCACCGCGACGGGGCCGGGCCTGACCTCGCGTTGGGTGGTGAGGAACCGGAGGTAGGCGTCGGCGTCACGCAGGACGCGTTCGGCGGTGTGGGCCTCGATCAACGGCATGAGCTCCGCGAAGATCGCGGGCCTGGCTTCTTCCCCGATGTGCTCGGGAAGCTCGAGCACCGGGGTTGGGCCGGTCCGGTAGAAGATGTTGGGGACGAGCACGTAGTACCCGTGACCGGCCAGTTCGCGGGCCATGTCCCGCAGCACGGGACGGATCCCGAAGCCGTCCGGGTACATCAGCACCCCCGGGTGCCGCCCGCCGTCGCCGGGGTAGGCGGCGATGGCGTCGGCCTCGCCGTCGTCGGTGGGAATTCGCAGCGTCTCGGTGAGTGAGGTCGTCATCGCCTCGGAGCATAGGCCGCCGGACGAAGCGCGCCGCCTAGTTCTTCGAGATCGCGGCCGTCGCGCGCACGACCGCCGTGCAGCGGTTCTCGACGTACTCGAGCCCGCCTTCCTCGGCGATGCGGCGCGCCTCGGCGGAGACGATGCCCTGCTGCAGCCACAGCGCCTTCGCGCCGATCTCCACGGCTTCACGCGCGATGCCCGGCGCCTCGGGGGACGGCCGGAAGACGTCGACCAGGTCGACCGGCTCCGGGACGTCCTTCAGCGACCGGTAGACCTTCTCGCCGAGCAGCTCGGTCGCGGTCGGGTGCACCGGGATGATCCGGAACCCGTGCGCCTGCAGCACGGCCGGGACACCGTGCGCGGCCTTGGCCGGGTCGCGGCTCAGGCCCACGACGGCGATGGTCTTCGCGCCTTCGAGGATTTCCTCTGCTTTCATATCGATCAGAACGCCCAGCGGGCGTCAAAGCTTCCAGAGCCGCAGGCCGCGGACGCGGTAGACGGGCCAGATCACGTGCCACGGCTTGCGGCGGGCGAAGGTGGCGGCGCACGTCAGGATGTTGCGGGCGGACGTCGTCGCGACCTCGTGCTGGTCGGGCCAGACCGCGCCCTTGGCGCCGACGGCGATGCGGAACACCGTCAGCAGCCCGCGGCCCTGCAGGTCGTACTTCGCGCCGGTGTCGCCGGAGTCCGGGGCGAGCTCGGCGATCTCGGCGCCGAACGCGCGGGCGGCCTGCGGCGCGACCTCGGCGGGCACGACGCCCACACTGCGCATGATCGCCTTGCCGTGCAGGCGGCGCGCGTAGCGGAACAGCAGCGCGCGCTCCCACCACGGCAGCAGGCGGTGGTGCGCCAGCAGCGCGGCGCACTCGCCGTGCCCGATCGCGAAGATGCTCGTCAGCTCGTCGTACGCGCCGTTCGTCGCCGGCTCGTTGAGGTGCAGGCGGACCTCGAAGCGGGTGCGCGCGGTGAGTTCGTCGAGCAGCTCACGGCGATCGAGCCGGGCCTTCGCGCGGGAAAGCGACCAGTCGGGCATCGGACCTCCAGACGTCGCGCACAGGCTAAACGCCGCGCGGCGCCCGGAACACGCTTTCAGCCGATCTTCTCGCCGTACATCTCACCGAGCGGGTCGGAGATCAGCTCGACGCGGGCACCGTCCGGATCGGACAGGTAGATGGAAGTCTTGCTCTCCAGCAGGTACTGCACGCCGGCCTCGTCGAGCTTGTCCTTGATCGCGCTCCACCGTTCGGGCGTGACGGACAGGGCCAGGTGGTGCAGTCCACCGAGGACTTCCGCGTACGGGCCGAGGTCCAGACCGGGCAGGTCGAAGAACGCGACGGCGTTGCCGTTGCCGACGTCGAAGAAGAAGTGGCTGGAGCCGGGGTAGTCGCGGTTCTCGATCAGCTCGGTGAGCGGGAAGCCGAGGATGTCCTGGTAGAACTCGATGGTCCGCTCGACGTCGCTGGAGATCAGCGCGGTGTGGTGGATGCCGCGCCCGTTCGTCGCCGGTCGGTCGGCGGCCGGGCGCAGGTGGCGCTCGCGCAGCTCGTCGCGGATCTCGGCGAGCTTGGTGACCTCGGCTTGGGTCGGTGCCATGTCCCTCACGTCCCTTCCTGGTGGTGTCGTCGACGCTACGCTTCATTTATCTCGCGCGCAAGAGGTTGCCTGGCGAGAGTTCCGTTGAACGGAACGACGAGGCTTGTGCGCGCGGTGCCCGCACGGCAGAGTCCCGGACGTGGACGTCAGCAAGGTGCAGGAGGCCGCCGCCCTACTGGCGCGGGCCTACGCGACCCGCGAACCGATCGAGCCGCTGATCAAGACCTACCCGGACGCGGGGGTCGAGGACGCGTACCGGATCCAGCAGGAGCAGGTGCGGCAGTGGGTCGACGGCGGTGACGCCGTCCGCGGGCACAAGGTCGGGCTCGCGTCCGCCGCGATGCAGCGGCAGATGGGCGTCGACCAGCCCGACTACGGGCACCTCACCGGCAGCATGTTCCACCTCGAGCACCAGCCGATCCCGACGTCGGCGTTCCTGCGGCCGCGGATCGAGCCGGAGATCGCGTTCGTGCTCGGCTCGGCGTTGCGCGGCCCGGGCGTCACGGTCGCCGACGCGGTGCGGGCGGTCGACTTCGTGCTGCCGTCGCTGGAGATCGTCGACTCGCGGATCCGGGACTGGAAGATCTCGCTGTTCGACACGATCGCCGACAACGCGTCGTCCGGCGGGGTCGTGCTGGGCAGCCGCCCGACGGCGCTGCGCGACACCGACCTGCGGCTGGCCGGCTGCGTGCTGCACCAGAACGGTTCGGTGGCGGCCACCGGCGCGGGCGGCGCGGTGCTCGGGTCGCCGTTGAACTCGCTGGTCTGGCTGGCGAACACGGTCGGGCCGCTGGGCGTCACCCTCGAGCCCGGGCACGTCGTGCTGCCGGGCTCGATGACCCGCGCGATCCCGGTGTCGCCGGGCGACACGGTCGTCGCGACCATCGCCGGCCTGGGCAGTGTCACCGCGGTCTTTTCGGAGGAATCGTGAACGTGCGCGAGGCGGCCGCGGCGCTGCTGGGGACGACTTCGGAGCGTTCGCCGCTGTCGGAGGACTGGCCGGAGCTGGACGTCGACACGGCGTACGCGATCCAGGACGAGGCGCTGCGGCAGCGGCGGGCCCGCGGCGAGACGCTGGTCGGGCTGAAGCTGGGCCTGACGTCCCGGGCCAAGCAGGAGCGGATGGGCATCGACGCGCCGCTGCTGGCCTGGCTGACGGACGCGATGGTGCTGCCGGCGGGCGTCCCCGTGCCGCAGCTGATCCACCCGCGCGCGGAGCCGGAGCTGGTCTTCGTGCTGCGGGACCGCTTGACGGGCCCGGGCGTCACGGCGGCGACGGCACTGGCCGCGGTCGACCGCGTGTACGGCGGCATCGAGATCATCGACAGCCGGTACGCGGACTACCGCTTCACGCTCCCGGACGCGGTCGCGGACAACGGCTCGTCGGCGTACTTCAGCGTCGGACCGGTAGGGCTGCCGCCGGTGGCGCTGGATCTTTCGCTGGAGGCGGCGCTGCTGGAGGTCGACGGCCAGATCGTCGACACGGCAACGGGCGCGGCGGTCCAGGGCCACCCGGCGGAGGCATTGGCGTTGGCGGCGAACGCACTGGGCGCGCGAGGGCTGGCGTTGGAGCCGGGCTGGATCGTGCTGACGGGCGGCATGACGGACGCGGTCCCGCTCCGCCGAGGCTCCCGCGTGGCGGCCCACTTCTCCCACCTGGGTTCGATCACGCTCTCGGGGTGACCTCGGCGCGGTCGGCGATGCGCGAGATGCCGCGCACGATCCGCGGCCAGACCGCGCGGGGCAGGTCGTGGCCCATGCCCGGGACGATGTCGAGGTCCGCGCCCGGGATGGCTCTCGCCGTCGCGCGGCCGCCCGATACGTGGACCAGCGGGTCGCGCGCCCCGTGGATCACCAATGCGGGTACTCGCACCTTCCGCAGCCGCGGGGCGCGGTCGCGCTCGGCCATGATCGCCGCGAGCTGGCGCAGCGTGCCGCCCGGGTGGACGCCGCGGTCGAACGTGCGCTCGGCGCGGTCGCGCATGCGGGCCTCGTCGAACGGGTAGCCCGGTGAGCCGATCAGCCGGAACGTCCGCACGAGCATCTCGACGTACTCCGCCCGGCTGCGCGGCGGCGCGCTGAGCAGCATCGACATCGCCTTGCCGCTCGGGCGGCCGACCAGTCGCCCGCCGGTGCTGGACATGATCGACGTCAGCGACAGCACCCGCTCGGGGTGCCGGATCGCCAGCGTCTGCGCGATCATCCCGCCCATCGACGCGCCCGCGACGTGCGCGGCCGGGACGCCCAGCGCGTCCAGCAACCCGGCGGCGTCGGCGGCCATGTCCGCCAGCGAGTAGGGCGCGCTGTGCAGCAGGTACGCCTGCGCGAGGTTGGCCCGGCCACGCATCCGGCTCGACCGCCCGGCGTCCCGGTTGTCGAACCGGATGACGCGGAACCCTTGTGCGGCAAGGAGTTCGCAGAACTCTTCGTCCCACCAGATCATCGGCGCGCCGAGGCCCATGACGAGCAGCAGCGGCCGGCCGCCCGCGTCGCCGAACGTCTCGTGGCAGAGCTCGACGCCGCCGACCTCGGTGACCTGCTCCGCCATCAGGCCTCCCGGGTGTGCTCGGCGGCCAGCTTCGTGAGCTCGGCCAGCGCGTCGTGCAGGTGGTCGATCAGGTCCCAGACGTCCGGGATCAGCTCGCGGCAGGCGACCAGCCCGAAGTCCAGCTTGCCGTCGTAGGACATCACGGTGATGTTCAGCCCGCCACTCGCGTCGGTGATCGCGGACACCGGGTAGTTCGCGAGCAGCCGCGCGCCCGCGAGGTACAGCGGCTTCTGCGAGCCCGGCACGTTCGAGACGACGAGGTTGACGACGGGCGCGGTGGCCCCCAGGAACTTCATCGTGGCGCGGGCGGCGAGCCCGCCGAGCGCGGCCGGCAGCATCCCGCTGAAGTCGACCAGCCACGACGCGGGCAGCGGCTGGTACCGCTGCTTCGCGGCGACCATCGCGCTGGTGACCTCGGCCAGCCGCGCGGCGGGATCGGCGAGGTGCGTCGGCAGCGGCGCGAGCATGACGGAGACCTGGTTCCCGGCGTCCTTCGCCTGCTCGGGCGTGCGCACCGACAGCGGGACGAGCGTGACGAGCGGCTGGTCGGGCAGGGCGTCGTGATCGGTCAGCCACCGGCGCATGGCGCTCGCGCACAACGCCAGCACGACGTCGTTCACGGTGACGCCGAAGGCGTTCTTGACGCGCTTGACCTCGTCGAGGGGCAGCGAGCCGTACGCGAACCGGCGGTGCGGGCTGATCGGCCCGTTGAACGGCGTGTCGGGCGTGACCAGCCGCGGCCGCGCGGCCTCGTGCCGTCCGGGACCTTGGCGCGTGACGCGGTTGAGGACGCTCCCGGCCTTCGCGAGCAGTCCGACGCCGGGGTAGCGCCCGAGGCCGGGGACGTCGTCGAGGTGCTGCAGCAGCTTCGGTACCTGGAGGGCGGCCTTGACGGGGTGCAGCACGAGCTTCTTCGTCCCGTTGAGGGCGAGCGCGACAGGCGTGGGGATGGGCTCTTTCTGTGGTGTCGTCGGCGGTTCTTGCGGTGGCGGTTCGGCCGTCGTGTCCATGAGGACGCCGATGAGCTCGGCCCCGGAGACGCCGTCGATGGCGCTGTGGTGGACCTTCGTGTAGACGGCTTTGCTGCCGTCCTGCAGGCCGTGGATGAGGTAGGCCTCCCAGAGCGGCCGCCGCCGGTCGAGCGGCCGCGCGGTGAGGCGGGCGATCTGTTCCCCGAGCTGTTTCGGGTCGCCGGGAGCGGGCAGCGCGATCTCGCGGACGTGGTACTCGAGGTCGAACTCCGGATCGTCGATCCAGTAGGGGTGGTCGAGCCCGAGCGGCACGGGCAGCAGCCGCCACCGGAGCGGTTTCGCGAGGTGCAGCCGCGAGCCGATGAGCTCGCGCAGGCCGTCGAGGGTGAGGGTCCGGTCCGGAGCGGTCAGGGGGTCGAGGATCGAGAGCCCCCCGACGTGCCCGGTGGTGGTGGTCGACTCGGCGTTGAGGAACTGCACGTCCAGGGCGGTGAGCTGGCGCATCAGGCCTCCTCGGGCTCGGCAGGCCAGTCTGCCCCGCGGGCTCGGCGGGGTAAATCCGCTGGGCGGGTGCGCGATGCCACCCGCGCACGGGGGAGCCGGCTCACCCGCACCGGTGATCCGGAGCAGCCCGCGTGGCAATGGGACTGCTAGTGCGAAAAGGCTTGTCCCGGTCGCCGACGGGATTCTCTGCGGGTTCGCCGCCGAGGCCTGCCGTGTGCGGACCGCCCCGGGGTGCGGTCCCGGCGCTGCTGGCCGCCGGCCTGGCCCGCGGGTGGTCGGCGAGGCCGCGCTCGCCGGTCAGCGGGCCTTCACGGCGACCTACCCGGTGTTCCTGGTGTGGGGCGTCGCGCTTCTCGCGGCGACGGCGTGCCGGTGACGCGCGGCGAGGGCACCTCCACGCCGTACGCGCGCGCCTGGATTTCGTACAGCTCGTGGTACACCCCGCCCGCTTCGATCAGCTCCTCGTGCGTTCCCTGCTCGATCAGCCTTCCCTTCTCCAGCACCAGGATCCGGTCGGCCGAGCGGATGTTCGCCAGCCGGTGGGTGACCAGGATCGTCGTCCGCCTGCCGCTGTGGGACGCGCTCGCGTGCTGCAGGCCGGCGAACACCCTCGCCTCCGCGCGGGCGTCGAGCGCCGCCGTCGGCTCGTCGGCCACCAGGACCGATGCGTCGCGGTAGATGCCGCGGGCGATGCCCATGCGCTGCCACTGGCCGCCGGAGAGGTCCTGGCCCTCGTCGAACTTCTTGGACAGCACGGTGTTCTCCTTGGCGGGCAACGACTCGATCACCTCGCCCGCGCCCGAGTAGTCGACCGCCTCGCGCCACGCGCGGCCGTCCGGGTCCGCGCGGCCGAGGCGGCCGACCGTGACGTTCTTCGCCGCCGTCATCGGCCACTCCGCGGGCTCCTGCGCGATCACCGCGATGTTCGCGTGCACCGACGCCGGGTCCGCGTGCGCGAGGTCGACGTCGTCCCAGCGCACCACGCCTTCGTCCGGTGGGTAGAGGCCGGTCAGCAGCTTGCCGAGGGTCGTCTTGCCCGACCCGTTCTCCCCGACGAGCGCGACCACCTCGCCGCGCCGGATCGTCAGCGAGATGTCCCGCAACGCCGGCTTCGGCTGGCCCGGGTAGGTGAACGAGACGCCCTCCAGCCGGATCTCGCCCGGGTCGGCCGGCGCGGTCAGCGCCGTCGGCGGTGGCTGCCGCCGCACCGACTCCACCAGCAGCTGGTTGTAGAACCCGATGTAGAACGAGTCCTCGTACAGCGAATTGACCGCGCGCATGGTGTTGGACAGCGCCGTCGACGCCGTGCGCATCGCCAGCACCGCCGTGCCGGCCAGCGCCAGCTCCATCCCGCCGGAGTAGAGCAGCCAGCCGAGCACCAGGTACGCGACGGCGGTGCCGAACCCGGCCGCCGCCCGCCCGGTCGTCCGCACCAGGTTGCTGCGGTGCGCCAGCCGGACCTCCTCGCGCATCAGGCTGCGCGAGATGCGCCGGTACTCGCCGAGCAACGGTTCCTGCAACGTCAGCGCGTGCCGTTCGAGCGCCATCGACCGCCAGGTGGCGACCTCTTCGACGACCGACTTGCGGATGTTGCGCCCGACCGTGTCGATGAAGTGCCGGTAGTTCAGCTTCGCGATGCGCGCGGCGGCGAAGCCGTCGGCCGCCGCGGCGAGCAGCAGGACCGGTGCCAGCCACGGGTTGAGCAGGCCCGCGGTGAGCATCGCCGCCGCCAGCGAGATCGCCGACGACGTCAGGTCGGCCACCCGGCGCAGGCTCGTCTCGATCGACCGGACGCCGAACCGCGCGCCCTGCCGCGCCAGTTCGCGGAAGTCCGCGTCCTCGAACGCGATCAGCCCGACGCGCACGACCGCCGCCGTCACCGCGTCGTCCGCCGCCGCGGTGACGCGTGGCCGCAACGCGCCTTCGACGGCCGCGACGGCGGCGTCGAGCAACGCGCGCGCCGCGTACGAACCGGTGACGACCGCGATCGCGGGCAGCGACTGCAGCACCCGCTCCGGCGTCGGGCCGTGTTCGAGCAGCGCGGTGAAGACGTTCGCGGTGGCGAGCAGCCCGAACGCCGTGACGCAGCCCGAGATGACGTGCACGAAGCCGGCCAGCAGCGTCAGCCGCGGCGACGTGCGCCAGGCCAGCCGCAGCACGACGGCGATCGCGGCCGGCAAGGCGCGCACGGCCTGGCCGAAGCCGGCCGCGGCCACGCGTTCGTCGACGCGTGCCCATTCGGGCATCTTCACGTTCTCGACCCCGATCAGCGGGGGTGGTTCCGTGGCGTCCTGGGGTGTTCCGGCGGGTCTGCGCACCCGTCCATCTCTACTCCGGGGGTCCGACAATTCCGGAGCTCGCGGGCTCGCGCAGGCACCGGTGAGCGGGTGCCTGCGCTAGGCCGTTCGGGTGAAAGTAATCGTTTTCTCTGGGCCTCCGCGAGCTACCGGGACACACTCGCTGCAGAACGCCGAATCGAGCAACACCGAATAACTAATAATTGTTGTGAAATTGACCCACCGCGGGACCGCCCGGGTCGGCAGGTCCGCGGATGTGGTGGCAGAGACCGGAAACAGGTGACGTCCGCGTGCAAGGGGGGAGGGGCGTCGCCTGTTTCCTCCTACCCGTTTTCGCGGGTGTACCGGGCGCGGAGAAATGGGCTGAATTCGCGGTCTTCGCCCATCCGGACGTCGATTTCGTGCGTCAGGGTGTCACCGTCCGGGGCGAGCCGGTGCCGGGCCACTCCGCGGGCGGTCCGCTTCTCCAGGACGAGCGTCGCGCCGGACCAGTCCCCGCGGGCGGGTGACTCGGGCGGGAAGCCGTAGCTGTCGAAGCCGTACCAGAGCGTCTCGCCGCTCTGCGGGTGCACGGTGAAGACGTTGTGCCCCAGGAACTCCGTCCCGTCCTCGCGTAGCTGACGGTAGTCCTGGACGAGCGCGAAACCGTTCAGCTCCAGGCGATAGCGGCACTCGGCGCGCGCGGTCGAGGCCGGCGCCCACGGCGAAGCGGCGAGTTCCTCGGGGCCGGCCCAGTCGCCGGCGAAAGCCTTCAGCGCGTCGTGCGCGGGGCCGAGGGTGGGCATGTCCATGGTCGTCTCCATTTCGACAGGTGCCTGTCGATGTGCGAGAGTAGCACGCATGCGATCCCCTCGAGCCGAGATGTTCACCCGGGTGATCGACGCGGTCTTCGCCTGCAACGGCGGCTTCCTGGCGGCGGGGGACGCGCTGACCGGGCCGGTCGGGCTGACGGCGGCGCAGTGGCAGGTCCTCGGCTTCCTCGAGGACGGCCCGGCGACCGCGGCCGAGGTGGCGCGGCGCCGCGGGCTGCGGCGCCAGAGCGTCCAGGAGACGGTGAACCGCTTGCTGCGCAACGGAATGCTCGACCGCCTGCCGAACCCGGCCGACGCGCGGGCGCCGCTGCTGTCGTTGACGCGGCGGGCGAAAGCGGCGATGCGCGAACTGGGCGCGGCGCAGGTGGCGTGGGCGGAGGACGTGGCGGGCGCGGTGTCCCAGGAGGACCTCGAAACGACGCTGCGGACGTTGCGCCGGCTGCGCGAGGCCGTCGCGCAGCCGCGGTTGCCGTAGCGGCTACCGGCCCGCGCCGGGGCCGGGGAGCGGGTCGACGTTGCCCGCGTTCATCAGTTCGCCGCAGTGGTTGCAGCGGAGTTCGACGCTGCTGATCTCGCCGCAGGTGTGGTGGCGGTAGAGCACCGGTGGGCCGGCCTCGCCGGCGAGCCACTTGTCGCCCCAGCGGGTCATGACCATCAGCATGTCGACCAGTTCGGCGCCCTTTTCGGTCAGGACGTACTCGTAGCGGGGCCGCCGGTCGTACGGCCGGCGTTCGAGGACGCCCTGGTCGACGAGGTGGTGGAGCCGCTCGGTGAGGACCTTGCGCGAGATCCCGAGGTCGGCCTGGATCTGCTCGAACCGGCTGACCCCCGCGAAGACGTCCCGCAGGATCAACGGCGACCACGGTTCGCCGATGACGTCGAGCGTGCGCGCGATCGAGCACGGGGCCAGTTCGCTGAAGTTCGTGCGCTGCATGAGGTCACTTTAGCATTCGGGGTTCCCTTAGGGAACTTGCGCTGCTACGATTACGGAGTCTCCTCAAGGAACTCCGAAAGGATCGCGATGAGCAAGGTCTTCAGCGCCCACGCAGTGTCGGTCGACGGGTACATCACCGGCCGCGGCGCCCGTCCGGGGAACGGCCTCGGCGACGGCGGGACGCTCTTCGACTGGTACACCGACGGCGACACGCAGAGCCGCGTGTTCGACTTCTTCAAGCTCAGCGAACCGAGCGCCCGCGTCTTCGACGACCTCGCCGGGCGCGTCGGCGCGATCGTGGCGGGCCGGAACACCTACGAGGACTCGGACCACTTCGGCGGCGGCAGCCCGCACCCGGGCGCCCGCCTCTTCCTCCTCAGCCACCGGCCGGCGCCCGAACTGACTCCCCAGCAGACGCTGGTCGGGGACATCAAGGAGGCCATCGAGGCCGCTCGCGAGGCGGCCGGCGGCAAGGACGTCGGCCTGATGGGCGGCGGGGTCCTGACGTCGGCGCTGGCGGCGGGCCTGGTCGACGAGGTCGTCCTCCACCAGGTCCCGGTCCTGCTCGGCGGCGGGCGGTCGTTCTTCCAGGAACTGCCTTCCCGCGTGCGGCTGCGGCTGATCGAAGCCGTCCCCGCGCCCGGCGTCACCCACCTCCACTACTCGGTCGCCTGAGCAACCCCGTCAGTCAGCAGTCAGCCAGAAGGAGAAAGCCATGCTGAACGAAGACGTCCGCCGCATCATCTCGACGAACGTGGTGGCGCACCTGGCCACCGTCCTGCCCGACGGGGCGCCGCACTCGGTCCCGGTCTGGGTCGACCCGGAGGGTGACCACATCGCGATCATGACCGGCCCGGACTCGCGCAAGGCCCGCAACCTCCAGCGCGACCCGCGGGTGGCGCTGTCCCTCACCCCGGCGGACAACCCGTTCGAGCCGGTGGTCATCCGCGGCCGCGTGGTCGAGTGGATCGACGGCGACGCGGGCTGGGAGATCGTCGACCGCATCGCCAAGAAGTACATCGGGCAGGGCTACCCGCGGGAGCAGGTGCGGGTGGTCGGGCTGATCGAGGTCGAGCGGCAGAGCGTCGGGATGGGCTGACCTACTTGCGCTTGCCCCAGCGGTCGTCGTCCGGTTCTTCGCCGCGCCGCAGCACTTCGAGGTAGGCGCGGTCGGTGGCGAAGCGGGCCGCGATTTCTTTTCCTTCGGCGACGGCGCCGTGCCCGGGGATCACGACATCGACGTGCCGGGCGGCCTCTTCCAGCCGGTCGAGCGCGGCCGGGTAGGCGTCCTCTTGGCCGGAGCGGCGGGGGTCGAGGAGCGGGATCAGGACGTCGGAGAGCATGTCGCCGACGAGCAGGACACCCCGGTCGGCGAGGAGCAGGGCGGCGTGGCCGACGGCGTGGGCGTCGTGCTCGATCAGCTCGCCGGGCAGGGGGTTGTCGGCGGGCAGCGGGGTGACGAGGGCGACCAGGTCGAGGGGGATGTCGGGCGCGGTCTCCGCCGCCATGGCTTGCGCGCGTTCCCGGGCTTCGGTAGCGATTTGGGCGGTGGCGGGGGTGGCGTAGCGCGGGACGTCGCCGAAGCGGGGATGCCAGAGCAGGTGGTCGAAGTGGGGGTGGGTGCAGAACCCGGCGACCACCGGGAGGCCGAGCTGGTCCAGGTCATCGGCGAGCTCGTTGAGTTCGGCCCCGGTGATGCCGGGGTCGACGAGGACCAAGCCATCGTCCCCGCGCACGACGGTGGTGTTGCTCCAGACCCACTCGCTCTGCCGGACCCAAACGCCATCGGCGACCTGCTTCAGCATCGGAACACCGTGTCAGGTGCTCCCGCTCGGCGCAATCACGCCGGGGGAACGGTTTCGGCGGCCGGGGTGGGCTGCGGCCGGGGCGGGCGGCGCCGGTCGGCTGGGACGGGCGGGCGCGCTGGGCGGCCGGGGTTCGGCACGTTGCCGCTGTGGGGTCGGGCGAGTCGGGGGCTACCGGCGGCCGGAACGGATCCGCCGGCGGTTGGCCCGAACAGAACCCGCGGGTCGCCGATGTCGCACCGCCGCCCGGCGAGAGCCGTCAGTCCGGTTTGATGCCCAGCAGCGTCAAGAACGTGCGGAACCCCGCCGACATGTCGACCTCCGAGGGGTCCAGCAGCCACTGCAGCTGTAGGCCGTCCAGGATCGCGATCGCGATCGGGGCCAGCTGCTCCGGTGTGGTTCCCGGGGGCAGCTCGTCGCGGTGGCGTTCCAGCATCTGCGTCATGCCCGCGCGCACTCGCCGATACCGGTCGTGGAAGTACTCGCGTGCCGGGTGGTCGTCGGTGACGCTGTCCGCCGACAGCACCGTGTACGTCTGGACTATCCCCGGCCGCGTCGCGTTGTAGTCGACCAGGTCGGCCAGCTGGTTGACCGTCATCGCCGACTCGTCGCCCGGTGGGGCGTGCCCGAAGTGCAGCAAGTCCCACTCGTCGCGGGTCTCCAGCACCGCCGTCAGCAAGTCCTCCTTCGTGGGGAAGTAGTGCATCAGCCCCTGCTGCGTCAGCCCGACGCGGTCGGCCACCGCCGCCAGCGAGGTGCCCCGGTAGCCGCGTTCGGCGATCACTTCGAACGCCGCTCGGACGATGCTCGCGCGGCGGTCGGCGCCCCTGGCCCGGGTCATGATCCCGAGCCTACGGGACGCGCTGTCACGAAACCGTAACGTTCGCTACTCGCCGCCAGGTAGAGTAGGCGCCCATGAGCTTCGACGTCGACGCGCTGCTGGCCGGGCTCGACCTGGACGCCAAGGCGAGGCTCCTCGCCGGCCAGGACGTCTGGAGCCTGCCCGCCCTGCCGGACCTCGGCCTGGACTCCCTCGTGCTCTCCGACGGCCCGGTCGGCGTCCGCGGAGTCCGGTGGAGCCCGGACGACCCCTCGGTGACGCTGCCCAGCCCGACGGCGCTCGCCGCCAGCTGGGACCCGCGGCTGGCCGTGCGCGTCGGCCGGCTGCTCGCGCAGGAAGCCCGCCGCAAGGGCGTGCACGTCCTACTCGCCCCGACGGTCAACCTCCAGCGCTCGCCGCTGGGCGGCCGCCACTTCGAGTGCTACTCGGAAGATCCCCTCCTCACCGGGATGATCGGCGCCGGCTACGTCACCGGCGTGCAGGACGGCGGGGTCGCCGTCACGGTCAAGCACTTCGTCGCCAACGACTTCGAGACCGAACGCTTCACAGCCGACGTCCACGTCGGCGAGCGCGCGCTGCGCGAGCTCTACCTCGCGCCCTTCGAACTCATCGTCCGGCGGGCGAAGCCGTGGGGGATCATGGCCGCCTACAACAGTGTCAACGGCACCACGATGACCCAGCACGCCGGCCTCCTCAACGGCGTGCTGCGCGACGAATGGGGCTTCGACGGCTTCGTCGTCTCCGACTGGCTGGCCGCGCGCGACACCGTCGCCTCCGCCAACGGCGGCCTCGACGTCGCGATGCCCGGCCCCCGCACGGTTTTCGGCGAACAGCTCGCGGAAGCCGTGCGCGGCGGCGAAGTCGACGAAGAGGTCGTCGACGACATGGTCCGCCGCGTGCTCCTGCTGGCCCACCGGACCGGCGCGCTCGGCGGCAGCACCGGCGCAATACAGTCCACTATGGATGGTGACGCGATCGCGCGCGAGGTCGCGCACCGGTCGTTCGTGCTGATCAGCAACGAAACCGGCGTCCTCCCGCTCAAGCAGCCGCAGAGCATCGCCCTGATCGGCGCGCTGGCCGCGGACCCCAAAATCCTCGGCGGCGGCAGCGCCACCGTGTTCCCGGACCACGTCGTCTCCCCTCTCGACGGCCTTCGCAAGGCCGTTCCCCCGGGCACCGACCTGGCGTACGCCCTCGGTGCCGATCCGCGAACGACGCTACCGCCGGCCACCGACAATTTCCGGCTCCGCGCGACCGCCAAAGCCGCGGACGGCACCCGATTGGCTGAATTTCCGCTCAGGGAAGCCAAAATCACCTGGATCGGCGAGCTGCCGGAAGGGCTCGACCTGACCACGCTCGCCTCGGTCGAAATCCACGGCACCTACCTGCCGGAACGCGGCGGCACGCACACCTTCGCCGTCACCGGCCCCGGCGACCTGCGCCTCACGGTCGGCGGCCAGACCCTCTTCGACGGCGTCAACCTGCCCGAAGGCGGCGACGTCTTCACGTCGATCATGCAGGTGATCGAGCAGCGCCGCGAGGTCGAGCTGACCGCGGGCGAGCTCGTCGACGTCAGCCTGACGTACTGGATCCCGTCGGAGATGGCGGAGTTCGCGCGCGGCACGTTCGCCTGGGTCACCTTCGCGCTCGGCCACCGCGGCCCGGTCCCCGCCCCGGACGCCGCCCTCGACGAAGCCGTTGCCCTGGCGGGGAAGTCGGACGTCGCCGTCGTCGTGGTCGGCACCACCGCCGAGGTCGAGAGCGAGGGCTTCGACCGGACTTCCCTGGCGCTGCCGGGAAGGCAGGACGAACTCGTCACCCGGGTCGCGCAGGCCAACCCCAACACCGTGGTCGTCGTCAACGCCGGCTCCCCGGTGGAACTGCCGTGGCGCGATGACGTCGCCGCGATCCTGCTCACCTGGTTCCCCGGCCAGGCGGGCGGCGACGCGCTCGCCGACGTCCTCTTCGGTCGCGAAGAGCCCGGCGGTCGCTTGCCGACGACCTGGCCGGCGAAGCTCGAGGACGCGCCGGTCACCGACGTGACGCCGGAGGACGGCGTTCTCGAGTACAGCGAAGGCGTCTACATCGGCTACAGCGCTTGGGCACGCACAGAAACCCGGCCCGCGTACTGGTTCGGCCACGGCCAGGGCTACACGACCTGGGTTTACGAGGAACTCGACGTCTACCCGGACGACGAAGGCGGCGCGCGCGTCCGAGTCCGCGTACGCAACTCGGGAACGCGGAAGGGGCGCGAAGTCGTCCAGCTCTACCTGGCCCCGACCGAGCGCGGTGACCGGCCGCCCCGCTGGCTCGCGGGCTTCGCGAGCGTCGAAGCCGGGCCCGGCGAGGCCGTCGAGACCGACATCGTCATCGCGCCGAGGTCGGCCGAGGTCTGGCGCGACGGCTGGCAGCACATCGCCGGCGAGTACGTCCTGGAGGCGTCGCACTCCTACGACCAGCCGCGGCTGAGCACGCGGGTCGTCCTCCAGAAAATACGTTGACGCGCGGCGGGCCGGCCCCTAACTTCACCCGGGCACCCATGATCAGCGAAAGGAGGTGGGACCGATGATCACCCAACCGATCACGCGCTCCCACCTCGGAACGAGGGTGCCGGGTACCTGACCGGGAGCGCGTACTCCTGGAAGGACCCCCGTGACCGATCTGGTCATCCGCCCGCTCGAAGCGGGCGAAGAAGCACTGTTCACCTCCCTGCCCGACCGCGGTCTCGTCGGCCGCAAGCTGTTCGGCAACGACTTCACCGAGGTGGCGGCGAAGGGCGAGTACCGGCCCGAGTGGGTCTGGGTCGCCCTGCGCGACGACGTCGTCGTGGCGCGGGCCGCCTGGTGGGGCACGCCGAAGGACGAGACGCCGATCGCGCTCGACTGGTTCGACTTCACCGACTTCGACGCGGGTGTCGAGCTGCTGAAGAACGCGCCGCTGCGCGCGGAGTACTCGCTGACCACGCCGCCCGCGTGGCAGGACGACCCGGACGTCGCGCACGAGGTCGCCATCCGCGTCGACGCGGCCGAGAAGGCGGGCTACCGCAAGCTCGTCGAGCGCTACCGGTTCTGCTGGACGCCGGAAAACGGCCTGCCGGAGAAGCCGGGCCGGCTCGAGTTCCGGCCCGAGCCGGACGACGACGTCTTCCTCGACGTCTTCCGGCGCGTGCACGTCGGCAGCCTCGACGCGCACGTCCGCAAGACGGTCGAGGAGCACGGCCTCGAGGCGGCCGCCCGCGAGGACCTCGACATCATGCTGTGGATGCCGGCGCCGCGGGACTGGTGGCGGCTGGCGTACACGCCCGAAGGCGAGCTCGTCGGGCTCACGCTGCCCAGCCGCAACGCGTACGACCCGGTCGTCGGGTACATCGCCGTGGTGCCCGAGCAGCGGGGGAAGGGCTACGCCTACGACCTGCTGGTCGAGGCCACGCACGACCTCGTCGGGTACGGCGCGGAGCGGATCGTCGCGGGCACCGACGTCGGCAACGTCCCGATGGCCAAGGCGTTCGCCAAGGCCGGCTACCCGGTGACGCAGCACCGCATCGACCTGGTGTGACAGACACCGCGGGCGGCCGCGTCTTGCCCGGCGCGGCCGCCGAGCGGTACCGTCGCTAGAGCGATCTATCAAGTCGGACAGGGGGCCCGTGATGGACGTTCTGCAGGAGAAGGGGCTGAAGCCGCTTCGCGTGATCCTCGGCTTCTCGCTGCTCAGCACCACGCTGCACTATGCGCACAACGTCATCCGCGCGGCGGACTACCCGCAGATCCCGGGGATCTCGGTGCCGGTCGCGCAGGTCGTCGTGGCCTTCGGCTGGGTGTTGTTCACGGCGTTCGGCTGGCTCGGCTACCGCGCGTACGAGCGGGGCAGCTACCCGCGCGCGCTCGCGTTCCTGCTGGTCTACTCGCTGTCCGGGCTGGCCAGCGCCGGTCACTTCCTGGTCGGCGTGCCGCGGATCCCGGCCTTCTGGTTCGCCACGATCTTCACCGACTCGGCGGCAGCGCTCGCCCTGTGGGTGTTCGTAACGTGGGCGTGGTCGGTGCTCAACCGGGTGACCTCGCGAGATCAAGTTTCTACACAACATTGACGTTCGTCGGACCTGTGTAGACAATCGGGTGAGTGACCACCACCACACCGGTTACCTTCGACCGTCGTCCGGACGAGTACCGCCATTGGCGCCTCCAGTTCGACGGGGAGGTCGCGTGGCTGGAAATGGACGTCGACGAGCAGGGCGGGCTCGTCGAGGGCTACGAGCTCAAGCTCAACTCCTACGACCTCGGCGTCGACATCGAGCTGTACGACGCCACCCAGCGGCTGCGGTTCGAGCACCCCGAGGTCCGCGTGGTCGTGGTGACCAGCGCGAAGGACAAGGTCTTCTGCGCCGGGGCGAACATCCGGATGCTCGCCGCGTCCGAGCACCACTGGAAGGTGAACTTCTGCAAGTTCACCAACGAGACCCGCAACGGCATGGAGGACGCGACCGCGCACTCCGGGCAGACGTACATCGCCGCGGTGAACGGGACCTGCGCCGGCGGCGGCTACGAGATCGCGCTGGCCTGCGACAAGATCCTCCTGATCGACGACAACTCCTCGACGGTCGCGCTGCCCGAGGTGCCGCTGCTCGGCGTGCTGCCCGGCACCGGCGGTCTCACCCGCGTCGTCGACAAGCGGCGGGTGCGCAAGGACCTCGCCGACGTCTTCGCGACGCGCCCCGACGGCGTCAAGGGCAAGACGGCGGTCGACTGGCGGCTGGTCGACGAGCTGGTGCCGCGCCAGGGGTTCCGCGAGGCCGTGGCGAAACGGGCCCGGGAGATCGCGCGCGAGTCCGACCGGACCGGTGAGGGCGGCATCGAGCTGACCCCGCTGGAACATCGCTATGTCGACATCGAGGTCGGGAAGGACCAGGCCACCATCACCGTCAAGGGGCCCGAGAACGACCCCGGTGACCTGCACGAAGAAGGCGCGAACGGCTGGTTCCTCGCCATGACCCGCGAGCTGGACGACGCCATCCTGCGGCTGCGCACCAACGAGGTCGAAGCCGGCACGTGGATCCTGAAAACGCAGGGCGACCCGGAGAAGGTGCTCGCGCACGAACAGGCCGTGCTGGGCGCGAAGGACTGGCTGGGCAACGAGATCACGCAGTACTTCAAGCGCACGCTCAAGCGGCTCGACGTCACCAGCCGCACGCTGATCGCGCTGATCGAGCCCGGCAGCTGCTTCGCCGGGTCGCTGCTCGAACTCGCGCTGGCCGCCGACCGCCAGTACATCCTCGACGGTCCGCCGATCGACGACGAAGACTCCGAGGAACGAGCCACGATCAGGCTGTCCGAAGCCAACTTCGGCCCCTTCCCGATGGGCAACGGCCTGACCCGCCTGCAGACCCGGTTCTACGGCGACGACGACCACCTCGCCTGGCTCGCGCGCGAGAAGGACCACGAGCTGAGCGCGGCCGAAGCCGTCGAACTCGGCCTGGTCACCGACGCCCCGGACGACCTCGACTGGGAGGACGAGATCCGGATCGCGCTCGAAGGCCGGGCGTCGCTGTCGCCGGACGCGCTCACCGGGATGGAGGCCAACCACCGGTTCGTCGGTCCCGAGACCGTCGAGACCAAGATCTTCGGCCGGCTGGCGGCTTGGCAGAACTGGATTTTCACCCGGCCCAACGCGTCCGGGCCGGAGGGCGCGCTGCGCCGCTACGGTACCGGTCAGAAGGCCGTCTTCGACAGGAAGCGGGTCTAGCGCAGATGCCCGAGAAGATCGACTACGACGCCAAGATCCCGAACAACGTCAACCTCTCCGAGGATCGGCGGCTGCAACGCGCGCTGGAGGGCTGGCAGCCGAAGTTCATGCACTGGTGGGGCGAGATGGGCCCGACGCTGGAGACCCAGGGCGTCTACCTGCGCACCGCCGTCAGCGTCGGCCGCGAGGGGTGGGCGCACTTCGACCACGTCAACGTGCCGGACTACCGCTGGGGCATCTTCCTCGCCGAGCGCGACCCGGACCGGCGGATCGCCTTCGGGGAGCACCAGGGCGAGCCGGTCTGGCAGCAGGTGCCCGGCGAGTACCGCGCCGACCTGCAGCGGCTGATCGTCATCCAGGGCGACACCGAACCCGCGTCCGTCGAGCAGCAGAAGCTCCTCGGGCTCACCGCGCCGAGCCTCTACGACCTGCGCAACCTGTTCCAGGTCAACGTCGAAGAGGGCCGGCACCTGTGGGCGATGGTGTACCTGCTGCACGCCTACTTCGGCCGCGAAGGCCGCGACGAGGCCGAAGGGCTGTTGCTGCGCAACTCGGGTAGCCCCGACGCGCCCCGCATCCTCGGCGCGTTCAACGAGGAAACCGCCGACTGGCTGGCCTTCTACATGTTCACCTACTTCACCGACCGCGACGGGAAGTACCAGCTCGGCACGCTCAAGGAGTCCTCCTTCGACCCGCTCTCGCGCACGTGCGAGTTCATGCTGAAGGAAGAGGCGCACCACATGATGGTCGGCACCACCGGCGTCGACCGCGTGGTGATCCGCAGCGCCGAGCTGATCCGCGAGCACGACACGCTCGACATCGGCCCGCACGGCGGGATCCCGCTCGACGTCATCCAGAAGTACATCAACTTCCACTACACCGTGTCCCTCGACCTGTTCGGCAGCGAGACGTCGACGAACGCGGCGAACTACTACACCGCCGGGCTCAAGGGCCGCTGGCAGGAGACCCGCCGCAAGGACGACCACAAGCTCACCGACGACGCCCGCACGCTGGAGAAGCCGGCCGCCGACGGCACGTGGACGTCCGAGGAGCTGCAGGCGATCCTGTTGCTCAACCTCGACCTGCGCAGCGAGTACGTGGCCGACTGCCAGACCGGCGTCAACCGCTGGAACAAGATCCTCTCCGAGGCCGGCATCGACCACGTGTTCCGGTTGCCGCACCCTGGCTTCAACCGCGAAGTCGGCATAAACTCCGGCCACCACGTCACTCCCGACGGCACCATCGTCGACGAGGCGACCTGGGAGGCCGGCAAACGCAAGTGGCTGCCCACCACCGAGGACCTCGCGTTCGTCCGCTCGCTGATGCACCCGGTGTACGAGCGGGGGAAGATCGCGAGCTGGGTGGCCCCGCCGCGGCAGGGCATCAACGGGAAGCCCTTCGACTACGAGTACGTGTACCTCACGTAGGAGGTCTGGTGGCGACAGCGTTCAACGCCGCGGAGTACCTGCTTTCGGCCGGGCACCCGGACGCGACCGCGGTCGTGTCGCCCCGCCGCACCCTCACCTACGCCGAGCTGGCCGAGGAGTCCCGCCGCGTCGCGGGCGGGCTCGTCGAGCTCGGCGTGCGGCCCGAAGAGCGCGTCATGTTCTGCATGGTCGACGACGTCGAGCTGCTCACCGGCATCCTCGGCGCGATGCTCGCCGGCGCGGTCGCCGTACCCGTGTCGACGATGGTCACCGGGCTCGAGCTCGGCCAGGTGCTGGCCGACTCCCGCGCGCGCGTGCTGTGCGTGTCCGGTGAGTTCGCCGAGCAGGCCGTGACGGCGCTGGGCTTCGCGCCCGAGGTCACCGACGTCGTGCTGGACCGGGCGGACGCGGCGGGGTTCGGCGTCCGGACGCACGGGTGGTCGTCGCTGGCCGGCTCGTTCCGAAGTGGACGGACGTGGGAGGACTCGCCCGCGTTGTGGCTGTACACGTCCGGGACGACGGGACAGCCGAAGGGCGCGATGCACCGGCACGCGAGCATCCGCGCGGTGTGCGAGACGTACGCGCGCGGCGTGCTGGCGACGACGCCGGTCGACCGGTTCCTGTCCGTGCCGAAGCTCTTCTTCGCCTACGGGCTGGGCAATTCGTGCTTCTTCCCGCTGGGCGCGGGCGGGACGACGCTGCTCGAGCCGTCGCGTCCGACGCCGGCGTTGTTCGCCAGACGCGCGCGCGAGGAGCGGCCGTCGTTGTTCTTCGCCGTCCCGACGTTCTACGCGGCGCTGCTCGCCAGCGACGTCCCGGACGACTCGTTCGCCTCGGTGCGGCACGCGGTTTCGGCGGGCGAGCCGCTGCCCGCGTCGCTGTTCGAACGGTTCCGCGCCCGCTTCGGCCTGGAGATCCTGGACGGCATCGGCTCGACCGAGGCGTTGCACATCTTCCTGTCGAACCGGCCCGGCGCGGTGCGGCCGGGCACCACCGGCGTCGCGGTGCCGGGGTACTCCCTGCAGATCCGCGACGAGGCCGGCGCGGTGATCGACGCGGCGGGCAAGCCGGGTGAGCTGTTCGTGGCCGGCCCGTCGACGGCGACCGGCTACTGGGCCCGGTACGACGCGACGAAGCTGGTGTTCCAGGGCGAGTGGCTGCGGACCGGCGACAGCTACGTGCGCAACGAGGACGGCACGTTCACCTGCCTGGGCCGGTTCGGCGACATGCTGAAGGCGGGCGGGATCTGGGTGTCACCGTCCGAAGTGGAGGAACGGCTGCGCCTGCACCCCGCGGTGGCCGAGGTGGCGGTGGTCGCCGCGCCGGACGCCGACGGGCTCGACAAGCCGGTGGCGTGCGTGGTCGCCGCGCCCGGGGTTACGGTGGACCCGGACGAGCTGATCGAGTTCTGCCGCGAGGGCCTCGCGGCGTTCAAGCGCCCGCGAGGAGTGATCGAACTGGCGGAACTGCCGAAGACGGCGACGGGCAAGATCCGCCGCAACGTGATCCGCGAGCAGGTCCGCGACGTGCTGCGGGTGGTGCCCAGTCCGTGATCGACGGGTACTTCGTGGTCGACGCGCACGTCCACACACCGCGCTTGCCGACGCTCAAACCCGCCTGGCTCCAGTGGGCGCACGACTTCGCGGGTTCTTACCCGTGGCGTTCGGTGTACTCCTCCGACGGCTCGGTGGTCCCGTCGGCGATGGACGAGCTGATGGAGTCCGAGGGCGTCGACCGGGTGCTGCTGTTCTGCGAGTACAGCCCGCGGGCGACGGGGATCCAGTCCATCGAGGACAACCTGCCGCTGGTTTCTCACAACCCGACGCGCTTCCGGCTGGTGGCGAACGTCAACCCGTACCTGCACCACCCGCCGGCGGCGGAGGTGGCGCGGCAGCTGGACCTGGGCGCGGTGGCGCTGAAGATCCACCCGGTGCACGGCGCGTTTTCGCCGGCGGACAAGGAGCTGTACCCGGTCTACTCGTTGTGCGCGGAGCGCGGGGTGCCGGTGATCCTCCACTCGGGAACGTCGAGCTTTCCCGGGGCTCGCACGAGTTTCGGGAATCCCGAGCTGATGTCCGATGTGGTCGAAGACTTCCCGTCGCTGCAGTTCGTCTTCGCCCACGGCGGTCGCGGATGGTGGTACGACGTGGCGGCGTTCCTCGCGTTGGCGCGTGAGAACGTGTGGCTCGACTTGGCCGGGTTGCCGCCGAAGAAGCTGCCCGAGTACTACCAGCGGTTCGACTTCGCCCGGTTGGCGGGCAAGTTCGTGTTCGGGACGGACTGGCCCGGCGTGCCGTCGGTGGCGGCGAACGTCCGGACGTTGCTCGGGCTGGGGTTGCCGGAGGACGTGCTGACCGGGGTGCTGTCGGGCAACGCGATCAAGCTGATGCCGTCGCTCGCCTGAGGTTCGCACGCGGGGGTGCCGGTGACACTCCGGCACCCCCACGCCCCCAGAGGCTCAGCCGAGCACCTGGTGCAGGCAAAGCACATTGCCCTCGGAGTCGTTGAACCACGCCGCCCGCTCGTTGCCCAGCTCGGCGATGTGGGCCACCGTCTTCAGGCCCTCCATCTCGAAGTCCTGGAACCGCACCCCGCGGTCCTCCAAGGCTTTGATCTCGGCCGGGAGGTCCGAAACCTCGAAGCTCAGTGCCGTGTTTTCGCTCTGCGCGCCCGCCGGCATCTCGCGGAGGCCGATCGCGCCCGCGCCCGCCGCGAAGTACAGCGTTCCGTCTTCGCCCTTCCCCGACTGCTTCAGGCCCAGGGAGTCCGCGTAGAAGTGGCCGGCGCGTTCGCTGTCGGTCACCGGGAGCATCGTCGTGATCGTCGATTCGGTCAGCATGGACCCATCGTGCGCGCTGCCGAAACGGCTGACCAGCGAAGCTTTTTCAACGTCAGGCGTTGAACGCGCGCAGTGTCCGCATGGCTTCCGCGAGTCCCTCGGCGTCGTCACCCAGCGGGGTCAGCACGATGCGGCGCAGGATCTCCGCCGCCGCGGACCGGGCCTTGTTCGCCATGTCCAGCCCGTGGTCGGTCAGCGCCGCGAACGTGACGCGGCGGTCGTCCGGGCTCGGGACGCGGCAGATCAGGTCCGCCGCGACCAGGCGGTCGGCCACCTTCGTGAAACCGCCGCTGGACAGCGCGGCCTCGGTGGCCAGCTTGGTCATCGGCATCCGGTGCTCGGGCGAGCGGACCAGGCGCAGCAGGATGTCGAACGACGCCGGCGCGAGGCCGAGGCGGTCGGCGATCTCGCCCAGCAGCTTGTCCTGCGTGGCCAGGTAGCCCTCGATCACCAGGCCCCACCACGTGACGATCTCGTCGTCGTCGGTCTTCGGATCCACCGCGCCAGCCTACCCGAAAGTCTGCACGGAATATATCTTGCGCGCGAGAGGTTCTGCGGTTACCTTGGCAACAGGAGGCAACCATGTCGATCAAGACGTCCGGCCTGCACCACGTCACCGCGATCGGCGGCGACCCGCAGCGCAACGCCGACTTCTACCTGCGGACCCTGGGCCTGCGGCTGGTGAAGACCACCGTGAACTTCGACGACCCGGGCACCTACCACCTCTACTACGGCGACAGCTCCGGCAAGCCGGGCTCGCTGATGACCTTCTTCCCGTGGCCCGACGCGCCGAGCGGCCGCCACGGCACCGGGCAGGCGACGACCACGTCGTTCTCCATCCCCGAAGCGTCCCTCGGCTGGTGGAAGCAGCACCTGGCCGCCAACGGCGTCGAGACCGGGCAGGTCCGCAACGCCGACGACGAAGAGACGCTCACGTTCCGCGACCCCGACGGCCTGAAGCTCGCCCTGGTCGCGCACCCGCAGGGCGACCCGCGCGACCCCTGGGACACCGAGCTGGTCCCGGCCCAACACGCCGTCCGCGGCTTGCACTCGGTGACGCTGTCGGTGACCAAAGAGGACGCCACCGCCGGCATGCTCACCGACGGCCTCGGCCTCACCTTCGCCAACCAGGACAGCAACCGCCTGCGCTTCGCCGCCGGTGAAGGCGGGCCGGGCGCGCTGGTCGACGTCCTCGTGACGCCGGACGCGCCGCGCGGGCTGGTCGCCGCGGGCACCGTGCACCACGTCGCCTGGCGCGCGCCGGACGAGGAAACCCAGAAGACCTGGCGCGAAGAGCTCGTCGACCAGGGCGTGCACGTCACGTCCATCCTGGACCGCCAGTACTTCCGCTCGATCTACTTCCGCGAGCCGGGCGGCACGCTCCTGGAAGTCGCGACCGACGAGCCGGGCTTCGCGATCGACGAGCCGCTGCTGGAGCTGGGCCGCGCGCTCAAGCTGCCGCCGTGGCTGGAGCCGCGCCGCGAAGAGATCCAGCACATGCTCCCCGTGCTCAACCTCCCCGCCGAGAACAACCCGGAGCTGTCATGACGCTCGAGCACAAGTACGTCGAAGGCTCGCCGGACGCGCCGCTGCTGCTCCTGCTGCACGGCACCGGCGGCGGCCCGGACGACCTGCTCGGCCTGGCGCGCGAGCTGAGCCCGGACTCGGCTGTGCTGGCCCCGGCCGGCCCGGTGTCCGAACACGGCGCCGCGCGCTGGTTCCGGCGGCTCGCCGAGGGCGTCTTCGACCACGAGGACGTCGTCAAGCGCGCGAACGAGCTCGCGGACTTCGTCGTCGAAGCCCGCGAGAAGTACGGCCTCGGTGACCGGCGGCTCGTCGCCGTCGGGTTCTCGAACGGCGCCAACATCGCGGCGGCGGTGACGCTGCTGCGGCCGGAGGTCGTCCGTGAAGCCGCGTTGTTCGCGGCGATGTCACCGGTGCCTTCGCCTCCGGAGCTGGACCTTTCCGCCACGAGGGTCTTCCTGGCCAACGGCGAACGCGACCCGATGGCGCCGCTGGCGTCGACCGAGGAGCTGATCCGGCTGCTGCGCGAGCGCGGTGCCGACGTCCTCACGCAGCGCCACCCCGGAGGCCACCAGATCACGCTCGACGGTGTCCGCGCGGCCGCGAAGTGGATCATGAGCTGACGTTTGTACGGAGCGTATATCGGGCCGCCCTACGATCGGGCGATGACTAACGAGGCACTACAGCGTGCTACGAAACTGCTGGACGCCGTCATCCTCGCCGACGGGCACAACGACCTCCCGTGGGAGCTGCGCCAGCACGGCGGCCCGAACCCGGTCGAGGCGGTCGCGTCGCTCGACCTGACCGTCCGGCAGCCCGCTCTGCACACCGACTTCCCGAAGCTCGCCGACGGGAAGCTCGGCATGCAGTTCTGGTCGGTGTACGTGCCGTGTGAGTTCGAGGGCCACAGCGCGGTGACCGCCGTGCTGGAGCAGATCGAGGTCGTCCACCAGCTGGCCGAGCGCTACCCCGACCGGCTCCGGCTGGTCGACACCGCCGACGAGGCCGAGGCCGCGTTCGCCGACGGCCGGATCGCGTCGCTGCTCGGCGCCGAAGGCGGGCACAGCATCGCCGAGTCGCTCGGCGTGCTGCGGATCCTGCGCCGCCTCGGCGTCCGGTACATGACGCTGACGCACAACTTCAACACCACCTGGGCCGACTCGGGCACCGACGAGCCGGCCCACGGCGGGCTCACCGAGTTCGGCCGCGACGTCGTGCGCGAGATGAACAAGATCGGCATGATGGTCGACCTCTCGCACGTCGCGCCGACGACCATGCGCGCGGCGATCGAGGTCAGCTCGGTGCCGGTGATCTTCAGCCACTCCTCGTGCCTCGCGGTCAACGACCACCCGCGCAACATCCCCGACGACGTCCTCGCGCTGCTGCCCGGCAACGGCGGCGTCGCGATGACCACGTTCGTGCCGGCGTTCATCTCGCCGAAGGTCAGCGCGTGGGACCAGGAGCTGAAGGCCGCGATGGAGGCCGCCGGCCAGGAGTACCGCAACCTCGCCCAGCGCGGCGAGTTCGTGAAGGAGTGGGACGGCCCGGTCAAGCCGAAGGCCACCGTCGAGGACGTCGTCGCGCACGTCGAGCACGCCCGCGAGGTCGCCGGGATCGACCACATCGGCCTCGGCGGCGACTACGACGGCGTCGGCACGCTGCCGGAGGGCCTGGAGGACACGTCCAAGTACCCGGTGTTGTTCGCGGCTCTGCTCGAGCGCGGGTGGAGTGAGGAAGACTGCGCGAAGCTGGCCGGCAAGAACACGCTCCGCGTACTGCGGGAGGTCGACGGCTTCGCCCGTTAGGGGGTTTGGCACGGCGCTCCCCGCGTGCCGGACGGACACTGGGCACATGACGCACGCGCGCGGGGGCGCGGCCGACCGCCCCACCGGCCCCACCAGCCACGACCTGCCCGGAAGCGGCCGCCATCAGCTGGGTGAGAACGAGGTGCCCGAGGGTGCGCTCGAACCCGCCGAGCTGCGGGCGGGCGACGTCCGGCCCGGCGCCGAGGAGGTCACGCCGGTCCGGCCGGCACCCAGCAGGCCCGCGGCCAGGAAGCCGCGGCCGACGCGGATCAGCGGCACCTGGGTCGCGGTCATCGCCGGCCTGGTCGTGCTGATCGTGCTGCTGATCTTCATCCTGCAGAACCTGGACTCGGTGACCGTGCACTTCTTCGGCGCCGAGGGCAGCCTGCCGCTGGCCATCGCGATGCTGTTCTCGGCCATCGGCGGCGCGGCGCTGGTCGCGCTGATCGGCGGCGCCCGGATCCTGCAGCTGCGGAAGCAGGCGCGCCGCCGCTGAGCCTCAGACGATGATCGACGTCATCGTCAGGACCTGCGCGCAAACGTTTTCGTCCCCGGTGGTCCGGACGCGGCCGAGGTCGGCGGCGTTCCTCGTGCAGAGCCGCCAGAACGTGTCCAGGTCGGTCGTCACGGTGGCCAGCGGGGTGCGCGACGGCGGGGCGCCGCGGTCGAGCGTCCAGCCGTCGCGCTCGCGGCGCGCGTACCACTTGCCGGCGCCGGTTACCGTGTAGCCGACCTGCTTGCCGACGCGCGCGTCGACGTCGCGCAGGGTGTGCGGCAGCGCGCGGACGAACGTGTCGGCGATCGGCTCGGCGTACTCGGCTTCCAGCGGCGTGTGCTCCAGGGCCTCGCGGATCTGGACGTGGTGGACCCAGAACTCCGAATAGTCGCGGGCCGCGTCCAGCCAGCGCGGCGCCGGCTCGTCGCCCGCCCAGCTCACCGGCTCGCCTTCGACGTCGAGATCGAGCTTCGCCCAGTACTCCGTCGTCTGGCCCATGAACTCGTACATCATCGTGAGCAGCACGTCCGTCGAGAGCCGGCGGCACGCGACGACCCACTCCTCGTTGAGCCGGTCGATGAACCGCGGGAAGGCCTCCCCCGGACGGGGGGCTTGCGCGGCGTGCCCGTCGCGGCCGCGGGACAGCCGGCCGACCTTGTCGCCCAGCAGGTGGGCGGCGACGTCCTTGACCGTCCAGCCCGCGCACATCGTCGGGCGCGTCCAGTCTTCGTCGGTCAGCGCGCCGAGCAGCGTCATCAGCGCCTGCTCCTCTTTCGAGAAGTACGGGAGGACGTCGATCGGCGGGCCCCAGCGCGTCGGACTCATGTCGCACATAATGCCGGTCGTCACACCGCTGTTCGGCCTACCCGCAGGTAGCATCAGCCCGTACGCAGAGGGGAGTCCGCCGGTGAACGCAGAGCGACCGAACGGCCGGGGCACCGGCGACGAGGTGGCCGACCTCGCCCGCCGCGCCGGGCAGCTGGCGGGCTGGGCCGCGCGCACCAGCTTCGCGCTCGGGCGCAAGCTCCCCGGCGTCGAGACCGCCGAACGGACGGTGCGGCAGGTGGAGCACCAGCTGCTGGCCGAGCTGCGGCGCCGGCTCGACGAGGTCGACGACCCGTACCACGCGGCGCTGACCGCGGCGTCGGCGATGAACCGCCCGGCGGTGCCCGGGAAGGTCGAAGCCAGCGTCACGCTCGTGCCCGCGCGCGACAACCACGCCGAGCCGCTGCGCGCCGCGATGGCCGAGCTGCTCAACCACTCCATCGGCTTCGGCCGTGAGCGCGCCCGCGAGTACTTCTACGCGATCATCCTGCGCCAGCTGACGCCCGACGAGGCACGCATCCTGTCCGCGCTGTCGGACGGCTCGCCGTTCCCCGCGGTCGACGTCGTCGAGCGGACCGGCATCGGCGGCACGGGCCGGGTCGCGCTGCGCAACGCCTCGACGGTCGGCAAGGCGGCCGGCGTCTCGCTGCCCGACCAGGTGCCCGGGTACGTGACGCGGCTGATCGGGCTCGGCCTGGTCGACCTCGACGAAGAGGTGCCGTCGCTGGAGACGCAGTACGAGATCCTGCTGACCGACGAAACCGTGCGCGACGCTGAGAAGCACGTCAAACGCGCGAAGTACGTCCGGCGGACGATCCACATCTCGCGCCTGGGGGCGCAGTTCTGGCAGGCCTGCGACCCGAGTTTCGCGTAGCCGGATGGGGGCCTTCCTCAACGGCATCGTCGCCGACTTCGCGCAGCACTGGCCCCTCTACGTCTCGATCCCGATCGTGGCCGCGCTGATCGGCTACGGCACCAAGCTCGTCGCGATCCGGATGATGTTCCAGCCGGTGGAGTTCATCGGCGTCAAGCCGTTCCTGGGCTGGCAGGGCATCGTGCCCAAGCGCGCGGCCCGGATGGCGAGCATCGCGTGCGACACGATGACCGAGCAGCTGATCAAGCCGGCCGAGGTCGTGGCACGGCTGGACGCCGGGCGGATCGCCCAGGAGATCGAGAAACCGCTGCTGGCGGGCGTCGAGGACATCGTCCGCGAGGTGGCCGGGCACTACCAGCCGGGGCTGTGGGAGTCGCTGCCGGTCCGCGTCCAGCGGCTGGTGATCGAGCGCGTCCAGCACGAGTCGCCGCGCATGGTCGCGGCCGTGCTCGACCTGATCAAGTCCGATGTGGACAGTGTGTTCGACCTGAAGGGCATGGTGGTCACCAGCCTGGTCAAGGACAAGCGCCTGCTGAACCGCATCTTCCAGGAGGCGGGCGCGAAGGAGTTCAAGTTCATCGCCCGCTCCGGCCTGGTCTTCGGCGGCGCGATCGGCGTGATCCAGATGGTGGCGTGGGTGCTGTTCAAGTTCCCGCTGATCATGCCGCTGTTCGGCCTGTTCACCGGCTGGTTCACCGACTGGCTGGCGCTGCGGATGATCTTCTACCCGATCGAGCCGCGCAAGTACTTCGGCGTCACGTGGCAGGGGCTGTTCCTGAAGCGGCGCGCGGAGGTCGCGGAGGCGTACGGGTCGTTGATCGCGAAGGAGATCATCACCCCGCACAACGTCATCGAGGCGATCCTGCACGGGCCGCTGTCCGACCGGGTCCTGGCGCTGATCCAGCGTCAGCTGGACCGCGAGCTCGGGAGCGTCGCGAAGCCGTTGCTGGTGTTCGCGGTGGGGAGCCGCAAGTACCAGGACGTGAAGCTGGCGATCGCGTCGCAGATCATGTCGCGGTTGCCGGAGACGATGCGGTACATCGAGGACTACGCGGCGGACGCGATGGACATCCGCAACGTGCTGGTGTCGAAGATGAAGCAGCTCTCCCCGCACGAGTTCGAGCGCCTGCTGCGGCCGGCCTTCGAACAGGACGAATGGATCCTGATCGCCACGGGCGCGGTGTTGGGGTTCGCGGTCGGTGAAGGCCAGGTGCTGTTGCTGGAGCACTTGGCGGCCTGAGCCCGGAAGGGCGAGCAACTCCACCCGAACGGCCGTACACCCGGACGTATCCCGATGCTCACCTCGCGCCTCTAGTCTGCGTCAGGACGACGACGGGCGGGGGAGCCCATGGCTGAGACGGAACAAAGCGCCGACGTGCTGCCGCGGCAGGAGATCCGGCTCGCGATGACCATGGTCGGCGGTGCCAGTCTCGCCGTCTGGATGGGCGGGGTCGCGGCCGAGACGTCCCTGCTGCTGCGCGAGGCGCGGGACGGCGCCCCCGCCGGTCTCTACCGGAAGCTGACCGGCCTGCTCCGGGCGGACCTCTCGGTCGACGTCCTGACCGGGACGAGCGCCGGGGGCATCAACGCCGCCTGCCTCGGACTGGCCGAAGCGTTCGGCTCCACCCCGGAGACCCTGCGCGACACCTGGATCTCGACCGGCTCGCTGGACAACCTGACCCGCGACCCCGCCGAGCCCGACCCTCGGTCGCTGCTCGACGGCGACCGCGTCCTGCTCGACGGCGTCCGGGGTGCGCTCGAGCAGATCGTGCGGACCGGGCAGCCGGCCGCGGTGGGCGCCGCCGACCTCACCGTGCTGCTCACCGGGACCATGATCGACGGCGAGAGCACCCGCTACGAAGACGCGCTGGGCAACCTGGTCCGCGACACCGAGCACCGCATGCTCTTCCGGTTCCACGGCGACCAGTTGCGCACGGCGAAGGTGGTCGGCCCGCTCGCCCTGGCCGCCCGGTCCACCGCCTCCTACCCGGGCGCGTTCGAGCTGTCCCGGGTGCCGATCGGCGCGGAGCAGGCGGACGAGCAGCACCCGGACATGAGTCCCCACACCGCCATCAACCGCTCGCACTGGGTGACCGACGGCGGGGTGCTGCTCAACAAGCCGCTTCGCCCGGCCCTGCAGGAGATCTTCGCCCGGCCGGCCGCCGCCGACGTCCGGCGGCTGCTGCTGTACGTCGTGCCGACCGGGGAACGCGAGGCCGAGGCGAAACCCTGTGACGCCAGCGACTTCCCGATGCTGACCAACACGATGGGCAAGGTCGTCACCGCGGTGATGAGCCAGTCCATCAGCTCCGAGCTCGAGGAGCTTTCCCGGCACAACGCCGGGGTCACGCGGACCCGGGACACCCGGGTCATCCTGGCCGGGCTCGGGTTGCGCGGCGGCGCCGAGTCGCTGATCGACCCGCGCCTTTCCCGCGCCTACCTCGAACGCCGGACGGCGGGGGACGCGGCCGAGCTGGTCGAGCTCGCCGCCCGCCGGTACGCGCAGTCCCGTGTGGACAGTCCGGAACTGCAGTGGTTCACGGGGAAGTCGGAGTCCCTGCGCCAGACGGCGGCGGACGGGCTCGCGCGGGACGTCCCGCCGGACCCGCCGTCGACCCGGATGTCCTCGGCGGCGCTCGTCCCGTACCGCACCTCGGCGCTCGCCGACGCCGTCGCCACCGGGCTGCAGCTGATCAACGCGGGCTTCCGCCTCGGCCCGGAAGCGGCCGACGCGGAGGTCCTCAACCAGGCCAGGGCCGGGCTGCACGACGCGCGGGTGGCCTCCGCGCGCGAGGAGAAGCTGGACCAGTGGGTCCTGGCGCACGCGGCGCCGGACCCGGACGAGACCCTCGCCACGTGGGTCGGCGGGCTGGCCGCGGAATGGGCGGCGCTCGGCCGGACGGCGGGCCTCGCCGAAGCCTGGTCGGCCGTCGTCGCGGCGCTGCGCACCACGGCACCCTCCTTGCGGCGCCTGATCGCGGCCCGACCGGACGAAAGCGACGTCGTGGTGACGCTGCTGGACTGGCTCGCGCTCGACAGCGAACCCGACGACGACGTCGTGCGAGCGCGGCTGCTCGCGCTCCACGTCGCCGGCCGCGGGCTGCTGGCGGAGGCGCCGTCGGTCGACCAGCGGGCCGATCTCGTGCAGGTGAGCGCCGACTCGCGGACGTTGCTCGACATGGACCGCCGGCGTTCGTGGGACAAGCTGACCGGCATGCAAGCGGGCTACTTCGGCGCCTTCTACAAGGCGTCCTGGCGCGCGAACGACTGGATGTGGGGCCGGATCGACGGAGCGGGCTGGCTCATGCAGGTGCTGCTCGACCCCGTCCGGCTGCGGAACCTCCGGGACCTCGCCGGGCGCGACGCGTTCCGCGAGGAGGTCCGGGCCACCTTCCTGGAGATCGGCTGGTGCCCGCCGCGGGAGGCCGACAACCTCGGAAAAGCGGACGTCGACCTGCTGATCTGCCAGCTCGACCAGGAGCTGGCCTTCCTGGGCCTCGATTCCGGGCTGGAGCCGATCGAGGAAAAAGCCGGTGTCGTGCCGCCGCCGAGCATGCCGGTGACGGCGCTCGTGCTCGCCCGGGCGCGGCAGCTGGAGATCGCCCGGGCCGAGCTGCCGGTCGTGCGCCGCCACGCGGACAACGACGTCGTCAAGGAGAAGGGCAGCGACAAGAGGTCGAAGGTCTTCCGCGGGCTGGCCAAGCCCGACCCGGCGACGGGTGCGCCCGAGCTGCCCCTCGACGGTGCCGACCAGACGCAGCAGACCTTCCAGGCGTGCACCGTCTCCGCCGAACGGATTTCCGACGAGCGGGGCACGCCCCTGCTGGTCAAGACCATGATCAAGCTGGCGGCGGCCGGGGTCAACGCGGCGGCGGCGACGGTGCCGCCGTCGACGCCGAAGGCCGCGAAGTCGATGGTCACCGCCGTCCGGGCCACCGCCCGCAGCACCTGGCGGATCACCAGGGGCTCGATGGCGCTCAAGACGCCGGGAACCATCGTCGCCGCGGCGCTGGCCATGATCGCGGGCCTGCTGATGGGGGGCAACGGCAGCGCGATCGTGGGGCTCATCGGCCTGCCCGTGCTGGCCGGCGGGGTGGTCTTCGTCGTCGTCAACGTGCTGCTGATGTCGAAGAAGTCGCCGCTGATCGGCGCCTACCTGCTCGGCTTGCTGGTGGTGCTCGGCCTGGTGCTGGCGCCCTTCCTGCCGGTGCTCGCGCGGCCGTTCTTCGGCTGGCTGGGCTCGGTCGTCGCCGGCTGGGCCCGCGGTGACGCGCCGGTCTGGTGGGTCGTCTTCGTGGTCGTCCTGCTGCTGCCGTGGGTCACGCCGCCGCTGGGCGCGCTGTGGCGGCGGGTCCGCCGTGCCGGCGCTCAGGCGGGAGCGCGGCCGGCGGTGCCGTCGGCGAAGGCCGAGACGGTCGTCCTGGCGGCCCCGGCCACCGTGCCCGCTCCGGACGCGGCGGCACCGGAACCGGTCCCCGAACGCTCGTCGTGAGCGGCCGGCCCGGCCCGTCGCCTTGCGATCACAGGCCTGAGGGTTCATCGTGCGGGTAGGTGGCTGGCCACGCGCGAGCGGCCTAGCCGCGCGTGTGCCCAAGCATGGTCCACTTCAAACATGTTTGTGGGACTGCTCACCGGGTACTCCGCGTCGTCGCAGGTCATCACGGGGGTCGTGAGCTGCGTCGCTGGCGAGCGGAAAATTCTCTGTTACGTTTCCTGAGTATGTCCGTAACGCACTTGATCGAATCCCCGACCAAGGCGGACGGCGCGGAGCTGTGGAGAATCGCGCGCGATTCCGCCAAGCTCGATCTCAACTCGCCGTACGCATACATGCTGTGGTGCCGCGATTTCGCCGAGTCCTCGGTGGTCGCGCGTGAAGACGGCAAGGCGGTCGGATTCGTCATCGCCTACCGCAGGCCGGGCGACCCGGAGGCAGCCCTCGTGTGGCAGGTCGCGGTCGACGCGTCGCAACGCGGAAAGGGCCTGGCCGGAGCGCTGCTCGACGCGCTCTACACGCGCCTGGTCGACGACGGGGTGCGTTACCTCGAGACCACCATCACCCCGGACAACGAAGCGTCCATCCGGCTGTTCACGTCGTTCGCGAAGCGCTGGAACACCGCGATGGAAACCAGTGTGCTGTTCGCCGGGGAGGAATTCCCCGAAGCCGGGCACCTCCCCGAAGAGCTTTACCGCATCGGGCCGCTGAAGCCGCGCAATGAGCCGGGCGAGTAGGAGAAAAGAAACGTCATGAGCATCTTCGAAGAGCTCGAATCCGAGGTCCGCAGCTACAGCCGCGGCTGGCCGGTCGTGTTCGACCGCGCCCAGGGCAGCTGGCTGTACGACGAGAACGGCAAGGGGTACCTCGACTTCTTCGCCGGGGCCGGCGCGCTGAACTACGGGCACAACAACCCGAAGCTGAAGCAGGCCCTGGTCGACTACATCCAGCGCGACGGCGTCACCCACGCCCTGGACATGTTCACCGTGGCCAAGCGCGACTTCCTGCAGACCTTCCGCGACAAGATCCTCGACCCGCGCGGCCTGAACTACAAGGTCGTCTTCCCCGGGCCGGGCGGCGCGAACGCCGTCGAAGCCGCGCTGAAGCTGGCGCGCAAGGTGACCGGCAAGGAGTCGGTCATCAACTTCACCAACGCGTTCCACGGCATGACGCTGGGCGCGTTGTCGGTCACCGGCAACTCGATGAAGCGCGGCGGCGCCGGCGTCCCGCTGGTGCACGCCACCCCGATGCCGTACGACGCGTACTTCGACGGCGCGATGCCGGACTTCCTGTACTTCGAGAAGCTGCTCGAAGACTCCGGCAGCGGGCTCAACGAGCCGGCCGCGGTGATCGTCGAGGGCGTGCAGGGCGAGGGCGGCATCAACGCCGCCCGCCTGGAGTGGCTGAAGGGGCTCGACGACCTCTGCAAGCGCCACAACATCCTGCTGATCCTCGACGACGTCCAGATGGGCTGCGGCCGCACCGGGCCGTTCTTCAGCTTCGAGGACGCCGGGATCAAGCCGGACATCGTCTGCCTGTCGAAGTCCATCGGCGGCTACGGCATCCCGATGGCGCTGACGCTGATCAAGCCGGAGCTCGACGTCTGGGAGCCGGGCGAGCACAACGGCACCTTCCGCGGCATCAGCCCCGCGTTCGTCACCGCGACCGAGGCGATCAACGCCTACTGGAGCGACGACGAGCTCGAGAAGTCGACCAAGGCGAAGGGCGAGCGCATCGCCGCCGCGTTCTCCGGCATCGTCGAGGCCTACCCGGAGGCGAACCTGGTCGCCAAGGGCCGCGGCCTCGCGCGCGGCCTGGAGTTCGAGAACGGCGAGCTGGCCGGCCGCGTCTGCGCGGAAGCGTTCGCGCGCGGCCTGCTGATGGAAACCTCCGGTCCCGACGGCGAAGTCATGAAGCTGCTGCCGCCGCTGACCCTCACCGACGACGAGCTGACGCAGGGCTTGTCGATCATCGACGAGTCGATCAAGGCCGTCCTGAAGAAGTAAAGGAGATTGCCCGTGCTCGTCCGCACACTCGACGAGATCACCGACACCGACGCCGACATCAAGACCCCGAACTGGCGCAGCAAGAGAATCATCCTCGCCAAGGAGGGCGTCGGCTTCTCGGTGCACGAGACCACGCTGTACGCGGGGACGGTCAACGACTTCTGGTACGCCAACCACATCGAGGCGGTGTTCATCACCTCCGGCGAGGGCGAGATCGAAGACCTCGCGACCGGTGAGGTGCACCAGCTCAAGCCCGGCACCCTCTACCTGCTCAACGACCACGACAAGCACCAGGTCCGCCCGAAGACCGAGATCAAGTGCGTGTGCGTGTTCAACCCGCCGGTGACCGGTCGCGAGGTCCACGACGAGAACGGCGTGTACCCGCTGATCACCGAGGACTCGTAAACACCGGAGAGGAAACAGGAGGCGAAGCCCGTGACGCTGACGGACACCCGGGTCGACGACACTTACCCGACCCGGATCACCGGTACGCCGGAGCACCTGCCGCGCGTGCACCCCACGGTGTGGGGTACCGAAGCCGACGGTCCGATCGACGCGGCCACCCTGGCGAACCACGAGGCACGCGGCTACACCGTGGTCGACGACCTGCTCTCCGTCGGGGAGGTGCAGACGTACTGGCAGGAACTGGTGCGGATGTCCTCCGACGAGGAGCTCGCCCGGGACGAGCGCGTGATCACCGAGGCGAAGACCGGTGAGGTCCGGTCGATCTTCGACGTCCACGAGATCTCGGCCCTGATCGCCGAACTGGTGCGCGACCCGCGCGTGCTGGACCGGGCCCGGCAACTGCTCGGCTCCGAGGTGTACATCCACCAGAGCCGCGTCAACTACATGCCCGGGTTCAAGGGCACCGGGTTCTACTGGCACTCGGACTTCGAAACCTGGCACGCGGAGGACGGCATGCCGTCCCCGCGGGCGGTCAGCTGCTCCATCGCGCTGACCGACAACTACCCGTTCAACGGCGGCCTGATGATCATGCCGGGCTCGCACCGGACGTTCGTCCAGTGCGCCGGCGAGACGCCGGAGGCGAACTACAAGAGCTCGCTCAAGGACCAGCGGGTGGGCGTGCCCAGCGAGGACGACATCACGAAGATGGCGGCCGAGCACGGCATCGACCAGTTCACCGGCCAGGCGGGCTCGGCGCTGTGGTTCGACTCGAACATCATGCACGGCTCCGGCAACAACATCACCCCGTACCCGCGCTCGAACATCTTCCTGGTGTTCAACAGCGTGGAGAACGCGTTGCGGGAGCCGTTCGCGGCGAGCGCGCCGCGGCCCGCGTTCATCGCCGGCCGCGACTCGACCCCGATCTCGCGGTAATCACAGCCCGCCGGTGACCGACCAGGTGCGCTTTGTTACCGTGTCGCCACCGCGCGGGCGTGTGGTCCGCGCAACTGACGTCTTCGCGGACGATCGGCGGGTGCTTCGCTCGGGGTGAGCTCACCCGCCTGGTCGCCTGCGGTGACGGGCAGGCGGACCGCGCCCCCTGGCGGCCCGGCTGTTTGCTCCACCACGACCCCCTGCCCGCGGATCGGGACCGACGGCAGGGGGTCGTGCCATGTCCGCCCGTGGATGTCGCACCGCTTCCCGCTGACCGCTACGGAATTCGCAGAAGCCCCAAAACTCCTGGTACCGGCCCCGCTCGACAACCGGTGACCACGGTAGGTTGATTTTCGGCGAGGGAGACGCCGAACCGACCGTGAACCCCCGGGGAGGTGGGCGCGAGCATGGCCGAATGCCGGTTCCAGCTGCTCGGGCCCGTCCAGCTCTTCGCCGGTGACGTCGCCGTCCCGATCGGCGGTCCCGGGGTCCGCGGCCTGCTCGCCCTGCTCGCGCTGAAGCCCGGCAAGGTCGTCGGGCTCGACGAGATCATCGACGCCCTCTGGGGTCACGACCCGCCCGCCACCGCGCGCACCATCGTCCACGGCAACGTGTCCCACCTGCGGCGGGTGCTGCGCGACATCGACGGCCCGAGCATCCTGACCACGCCGCCGGGCTACCTGCTGGCGGTCGACCCCGAGCGCGTCGACGTCCACCGTGCGCGCGCCCTGCTGGACCGCGCGTCCCTCGCCGCCCCGGAGACCGCCGCCGCGCTGCTGGCCGAGGCGCTCGCGCTCTGGCAGGGCCCGGCGCTGGGCGGCGTGCCGGACTCCTTGCGGGCTCCCGAACTGGAGGACCTGCGCCTCGCCGTGCACGGCGCCCGCGTCGACGCCGATCTCGACCTCGGCCGGCACGCCGAGCTGATCGTCGAGCTGAGCCCGATCGTCCGCGCCGACCCGCTCGCCGAACGGACCGCGGGCCAGCTCATGCGGGCGCTCTACCACGCCGGGCGGCGCGGGGACGCGCTCGAGCTGTACCGGACCGTCTCGCGCGCCACGCTGCGCACCCTGGGCGTCGAGCCCGGCGCCGAGCTGCGGTGGCTGCACGAGCGCGTCCTGAACGACGACCTGCCGGTGCGGGACGTCGTCGCCCCGGCCGCCGCGGAGCCGGAGAAGGCGATCTCGCAGCTGCCCGCCGCGGTGCCGAGCCTGGCCGGACGCGCCGACGAGCTCGCCTGGCTCGACGGCCTGGTGACCCGCGCCGAAGCGGGCGAGACGACGATCGCCGTCGTCACCGGGACCGCGGGGGTCGGCAAGAGCACGCTGGTCGTGTGGTGGGCGCACCGCGTCGCGTCGCGGTTCCCGGACGGCGTGCTGTTCGCGTCGCTGCGCGGCTTCGACCCGCACCACCCGCCGCTGGAGCCGGCCGAACTGCTCACGCAGTTCCTGCTCGGGCTCGGCGTCGAGACCGCGAAGATCCCCGAGCTGCTGCACGAGCGCGTCGCGCTGTACCGGTCGCTGATCGCCGGGCGCCGGATGCTCGTGCTGCTGGACGACGCCCGCAGCGCCGAGCACGTGCGCCCGCTGCTGCCGCCGAGCGCGCGGACGATGACCGTGGTGACCAGCCGGTCGCGCCTGGACGGGCTCGCCGTGTCGAACGCGGCCAAGCAGCGCGTCCTCGGCACGCTCGCGCCCGACGACGCCGTGCGGCTGATCGAGGAGCTCGCCGGGCCGGCCGAGCTCAACCACGCGCTGGCGCGCCTGTGCGGCTACCTCCCGCTCGCCCTGCGGATCGCGGGCGCGCGGCTGTCGGCGAGCGCGCAACGGACCGCGGAGGAGCTGGTCGACGAGCTGGGCAACGAACGCACCCGGCTGGCCGGGCTGCAGGTCGAGGGTGCCGACGACGGCGTGCGCGCCGCGTTCGACGTCTCCTTCCGCGGCCTGCCCGGCGAGATCGCCGAGACGTTCCTGCAGCTGGGCGCGGTACCCGGAGTGGTGGTCGGGCCGCACCTGATGGCCGCGGTCGCGCAGATCCCGGTCGCCGAGGCCCGGCGCCGGCTGCGCGCGCTGGCCGCGCACAACCTCCTCGAGGAGACCGCCCGGGACGTCTTCGTGCCGCACGACCTCGTCTGGCTCTACCTGCGCGAGCTCGCGGAACAGGAGCTGGGCGAGAAGGAGCGCGACGAGGCGCTCGGCTGGACGGTCCGCTACTACCAGGCGGTCGCCGACCGGGCGCGGCGCCGGCTGGGGTACGTCGCCGACCCGCTGGACTTCACCGGGGTGCTCGCCGAGGAGGCGATGCCGCCGTTGACCGGCTTCGCCGAGGCGCAGGAGTGGTTCGCGGCCGAGTGGCCGAACCTCCTCGCCGCCCTCGATGCCGCGTACGCGGCGGGCCGCCACGACGACGTCTGGCGGCTGGCGCGGCTGGGGCACAGCTACCGCGTGGTGTGCCCGCTGCCGGACGAGTGGACGCGGCTGGCCGACCTGGGCGTCGCGGCGGCGGAGGCCGCGGGCGACGTCGAGGGCCAGTGCTGGCTGCGGCTCGCGCGGTGCGAGATCGCGCTGGCGTTCGAGCTGCCGGGCTCGGGGTTCGGGGACGCCGAGCGGGCGGCGGCGCTGGCGGCCGGGTCCGCCGACGCGCGGCTGGTCACGTCGGCCGACCTGCACCTGGGCCGCGCGCTGAGCCGGCGCGGCGAGCACCAGAAGGCGATCGACCGGCTGGCGAAGGCGATCACCGAGGCCCCGGACGTCACGCTGCGCGGCCAGGCGCTCAGCAGCTGCGCGCAGGCGGAGAAGCGCGCGGGCCGGCTGGCCGAGGCGATCGCCCACCAGCTCGCGGGGCTGGCGATCGACCGCTCGCTCGGCGACGACGACCGGGTCGTGGTGGCGCTGGACAAGCTGGCCGACCTCAGCCTCCGCGCGGGCGACCTGGAGGCGGCCGAGCGGTACGTCTGGGAGGCGATCGACCTCGCGATCAGCCGGGAGTTCGTGGCCCGCGAGGGCGCGTTGCGGCTGACGCTGGGGCGGGTGCTGCGGGCGCGGGGTGATCTCGACGGCGCGCGGGAGCAGCTGGCGTTGTCGGTGCGCATTTACGAGAGGGTGCACCCGAAGCTCGTCGGCGAGGTGCGGGCCGAGCTCGCCGAACTGCAGTGACGATTTCGCGTGACAACTCCGCGCCGGTGATCGACATTCGTGAAGAGAGTTGCGAATGGATCACGACGGCGGAGACCAGCGTGAATCCTTAGTGGATTCTTAGTGCCCGCAGCCGCCGTCCGCGTAGGTTCGGCAGGGCCGGCTGAGCCCTAGGGGAGGGGCAGGCTGAGACGCCGGCGCCGGGCCCCGTGCGGGAAAACCCCGCCGGGGCCGGGAGCCGCCAGGAGCGGCTCGTGGCGGCCCGGCCGGCCGACGTGGGGGTAGGCCGGCCGGTCGCCAGGCTCGGCTCAGCTCACGTTCGCCGTGCAGAGCGCGATCGTCGTCCCGCTGTTTTCCGCGACCTTCTTGCCGTCGACGAGAATGGCGCAGCTGATTTCGTTGGTCATGTTGGAATTGCGGGTGTCGGCGGTCAGCGTCAACAGGTACGAACCATTGTTGTAGGACGCCCCGCCTTCCCACGCGTCGGTGCTCGCCGGCGCGTTTTCCGTGCGCTGGTCCGAAAGGCTGCCGTAGCGCACGGTCGCGCCGCCGGCGGAGGTCACCTGGAACGTCACGGTGTGCTTGTCCCCGCCCACCGCGGGCATGTGCAGCCCGGCTTCGCCGCCGCCGAGGAAGGTCGAGTACAGCAGCATCCCGGCCGTCGTCAGCAGCGCGGCGACGGTGGCAACCGTCGCGGTGATCGCGATCCCGCGATCGCCCACGGTGCCCTTTTTGGCCTGGACCAGCCCGGTGATCGCCAGCACGAGCCCGATCCCGCCCAGCGGCCACGCGACGAATCCGACGTCCGGGACGAACGTGACGACCAGGGCGGCCACGCCGAGCAGCAGGCCGACGATGGCGAGGATGTTCCGCCCGGGTTTGGCGTTGGCCTGACGACGCTCCGTGGCCGTCACCGGTGGCGCGGGCCGTCCGTGGCGCGCGGCGGTCGGCGGCGGGTACTGCGGGTCGGTCATCATGCGGGCCCCTTCGGGTGGGAGTGCGACGACGTTAACCCATAAGAGTGCCCGAGAACGAAATTGTTACATTCTGGAAAAAGTCATTGTCCCACCATTTTGCGCTGAGTACCGGTATTTCCTGACATCGCGCGCAGGGTGTGGCCCGGTGATCAATGGGAAGAATATCGGAGTTCCCACTGTTCGACGCGAGGTTTGCCGACCTCGCAGCGGGTAGCGTAAATACCGTACGGGCGTCCGGACACCGCCGGCGAGCCTACGACGAGCGTCGGTATCGCTGTTCAAGACGAAAGTCGCACATCGGACTTCTCAGTCGAAAAGGCTCACTTCGGGGGTGATTTCGAGGAGCTCGAAAACGGGCCGGCCGCGGCGGCCGTCGATCGTCGTCGTGCGCACGACGCGCAGCCGGGCGGTCACCGGGCGGTCGAGGTTCTCCTTGATCTCGTCGAGCAGGTCCGGCGCCACCGCGCCCTGGATCGTCCCGCCGGACTCGCGGTCGAGGTAGAAGATCCGGCGCCGCGTGCGGACGCCGTCGAGCCGCCCGCGCACGGTCTCGTAGCCGACGGCCTCCCGCGACTCCCGGAGGCTGCCCTGCAGGATCCGCGCCTGGTCGGTGGTCATGCTGCGGGTGACCTGCTCGCCCGCAGTCGGCGTCAGCGCCATCCCGATGCCGGCGTTCTTCGCGACGGCGTTCACGATGTCGCTCACGGCGTTGCGGACGGTGTCGCGCTGCAGCAGCACGGCGTCGAGCGCACCGTCGTCCGAGCCGTTGGCGGGCAGGAAGTCGCACAGCTCCTTGACGGCGCGCTCGGACAGCGTCTCGATGCCGTCGACGATCAGCGCGTCGTCGGCCACCGGTTCCGGGAAGCCGAAGAAGATCGCATTGCCCGCCTGGCCGCGCTGGATCAGCGGCGCCTTGTCGCGGTCGGCCTGCTGGACCTGGGTGACCTCGCCGGACGGGTTCCGGATGATGTGCCCGATCTTCGCCGTCGCGTCCTGCAGCGCGCGGCTGATGTCGGAGAAGGTGTAGGCGTCGATGGTCTGCTCACCGATCACCGAGACGTGCAGCAGCGGCGAGCGGGACGTCCGCTCGAACTTGGCGTTCGCGGCCATCGCCGACGCGCGCGCCAGGTCGTCGAGCCACGTGCCGCCCGGGATCTCGTCGGCGATGCGCCGGAACTCGTTCCTCACCAGACCATCTCCGGGTAGCCCCTGCCGCCTTCGGCCCAGACCTCGGCCCAGACGTCCTCGTCGCCGGGACGGCAGAGGAAGCCGTCCAGCATGCCGCCGACCGGCTGGACCTGGTCGAGGTACATCGCGGGCTGCCCGACGATCACCCCGCGCAGCGTGAGCAGGCCGTACAGCGCCGACCGGCCGGCGTCGTCGAGCCGCTTCAGCGCGCCCCACTCGTCCGGGATCAGGACGACGTCGAGGCCGCGCGGCGGGTGCGCGGTGCGGGTGATCAGCTCGCCGCCGATCCAGGCCCGCCCGGACGGCATGATCCGCCGGGCGACGCCGAGGTAGCTGTTGAGGGCGCTGAAGAGGATCTCGCGCTCGTTCTGGTGCGGGGCGTCGAAGACCAGGCGTTCGTAGACGTCGGCGAGGTCGCAGGCGTGGCGGCCCGGCGGCAGAACCTGCTGGGGCGTCCAATGGGGGAGCGCCACGCCACCCCCTCCTCGGGCCTCGCTCACAGTGCGTAGCCGAACTTACCAGGATGGGTGTCAGCCACCGCGCCCAGGCTGGTGCGGCCACTGCGGGGCGGCCTCTTCGGACTCGGGCCAGGCGGGTTCTTCCTCGGTGGGCCAGTCTTCGGCCTGGACCCCGCGCTGGGGCGGCAGCGGCAGGTGCCCTTCGCGGTGGCCGGCGGGCTCGGGTCCGTCGTCGTCGTGGACGTCCTCGGGCCGCTCGGTGCCGGGCTGCATCCAGGCGGCGGGGATGAACTGCGTCTGCTCGGTGGCCGAGGGCTCTTCGTAGCGAACCTCGGGCTCGGGTTCGGGCTGGGGTTCGGGCTTGGGGCGCTGGGCGGTGCGCAGGACGAGCCACGAGGTGAGCGCGCCGAGGGCGAAGGCGACGACCAGCCACAGCCAGATCTGCCCGAACAGCCACACCATCTGCTCACTCACCCCTTCAAACGACTGTGATCTCGACGCGCCGGTCTTCGTCGCCGCCGGTGGACGGGCGCGTGTCGCCCAGCCCGCGGTAGGTCACGCGCTTGGTCGTGAGCCCGTTGGTGGTGAGGATCCGCGTGACGGCCTTGGCGCGGTCCCGGGAGAGCTTGAGCGCGCCGCTCGCGCTGCCGGTCCCGCGGGCGGCGTGGCCGGTGACGCGGTACCGGAAGGTGTCCGGCGACTTGGCGAGCGCGACGGCGACGGCGACGGCGGCCTGCTCGCCTTCGGGCGTGAGCCGGGCGCTGTCGGGCACGAAGGTGATCGGCGACTCGGCGAGCATCCGGTCGATCTCGGCCTGCACACCGGCCTTGTCGGTGGGAGGCGGCGGAGCGGTGGCACTGGTGGTGGGAGGCGGCTCGCTAGTACTGGGCGGCGGCGCGCTCGTGGTGGGTGGCGCGCTCGGGGCGACGGGAACGACGTCGCCTTGCAGCTGCGCGGCCCGCACGCCGTCGACGTTCTGGACGACGTCGAGGGCCTGGAGAGCTTGGTCGGGCGCGAAGCCGCTGAGGGTGGCGTCCCGGCCGTCGAAGGTGACGGTGCCTTTGCCGAGGCCGGCTTTCGCCAGGGCGGCCTGGGCATCGGCGGTCAGGTCACGCTGGATGTTCCCGGCTTGCGCCCAGGTGACAACCCCCGCGAGCAAGGCGGTGACCAGCACCGCGATCGGGACCACGAGGATCCAGCGACGACCACCGGACATAAGGGGACTGTAAGCCGGGCGGGGCGGGTTGGCGAGCTGGGGAAGGGTGGTCTTCCACAAGTTGTCCCCAGGCGAGTCGACATGTGGACAACTGGAGGGGCGGTGATCGGTTGGGCACGTTCTGTCGGAGGGGGCCGATAGAATGGACTCGGGGACGCCCCCCTGGGGAGTGGCGGGGGATGTCTGTGGGTCTCGGGGGTGGGGTCGGCTGCTGCGCAGTGAGTCGGCGCGGCGTTCAGGAAGCGCGGCCGCGCGGCCGCGCTTCGGCTTTGGCGGTCAAGACACGCGAGGGAGCCGCCCGCGAACCCGGCCATGCCCTCGCCGACCGCTCACGTTGCTGGCCACCCACGCCGCCGGCCGCGACGCTGCTGGCCCACCACGCCGTCGGCCGCCGCCCAACCCGCGCCGCCGGCAAACCCGCGCCGCGAGGTCCGAACGACTCCTCAGCTGGCCTGCTGCCGCGGCTGGGCGCTGTCCGGCACCTCGAGCACCTCCAACGGCAGCAACGGCGCCAGCTGCGGCCGCTTAGGCGACAACCCGTCCCCCATCGACTGACCACGCAGCTGCCGCCGGATCCACGGCAGCAAGTGCACCTTCGTCCACGTCAAATCGGACCGCCGGGAGTCGATCCAGCGCGACGGCGTCGCCTCCGACGGCCACGGCTCGCGCCAGTCGCCCTCGACCGGGATTCCCAGGACCTCCGCCGACTTCAACGCGATCCGGCGGTGCGCCTCCGGCGAAAAGTGCAGCCGGTCGTCGCTCCACGCCCTTCGGTCGTGCAGGGGTGCCATCGCCCACAGGTCGACCATGCGGGCTCCGTGGCGTTCGGCGATCGCCCACAGGTGGGTGTTGTAGATCGCCACCTTGCCGCGCAGCACCGACATCACCGACAGGACCTTCGTGTCCGGGCCGTTGAAGATCAGCACCGGGATGCCCGCTGAGCGCAGCTTCGCCACGCCCTCCTCCAAGCGGGCCGCCACCGCGTCCACGTCCGCCCCCGGGACGATGATGTCGTTGCCGCCCGCGCACAGCGTGACCAGGTCGGGCTTCAGCTCCAGCGCGATCGGGAGCTGCTCGTCCAGGATCTCGTCGATCATCTTGCCGCGCAGGGCGAGGTTCGCGTACTGGAAGCCGGACCGCCCCGCCGCCAGGATCTCCGCGAGCCGGTCCGCCCAGCCGCGGAACGAGCCGTCCGGCAGCCCGTCGTTGAGCCCTTCGGTGAAGCTGTCCCCGATCGCCACATAGCTGTCGAATCCGTACACGTTGGGTCCCCTTCCCGTCCTGCAACCGACACCCCGACATGTAGTTGTACACCACAACTAACCATCCGGGGTTCGCCCCCGCGTTCAGCCTGCGGTAACAGTCTCTTATCTTGTCGGCCTTCTCCGCTCCCCTATTACGCAGTCTTCACCTTCCGCATGCCGTGAGACAGCACACTCGAAGGCCATTACCACATGCGGTGTGGCGAAAATCTCCCTGCTTGGAGCCTCCGTGACGTGATCCGGCACGCTGGAGGGGTGTCCGCAGAACCCCGTGAGCCGCTCACGCAGATCCTCGGTGGCCGTCGCGGCGCGCTCGACGCCAGCATCCCACCCGTCGGCTTCGTCGTGGGCTGGCTCGCGGCCGGGCAGTCCATCGCCTGGGGTGCCGGCGCCGCCATCCTGGTCGCCGTCGCGCTCGGCGCCTACCGGCTCGCGCGCGGCGGGAAGGTGCGCGCGGTGGTCGTCAGCCTGGCCGCCGTCATCGCGGCCGCGCTGATCGCCCTGCACACCGGCCGCGCGCAGGACTTCTTCCTGCTGCAGCTGATGTCCAATGTGGCCAGCGCGCTGCTCTGGGCGGCCAGCATCGTGGTCCGCTGGCCGCTGCTCGGCGTCGTCGTCGGCCTGGTGCTCGGCCAGAAGACGCGCTGGCGCCGCGACCCCGTGCTGCTGAAGGCGTACTCGCGCGCCAGCTGGGTGTGGGTGTTCGGCCAGTACGCGCTGCGCGTGGTCGTCTACGGCCTGCTGTGGTGGTCCGGCCAGGTGATCGCGCTCGGCGTGGCCCGCACGGTGCTGTCGTGGCCCCTGGTCGCGCTGACCGTCGCGGTGAGCGGCTGGGTGCTCTACCGGGCTCTGCCGCCGGAGCACCCGGGGCTGCGCTTGGCCCCCGAAACCGGCCCGGACGACGTACCCCGGACATAAGGCGGCCCCCGGCGAGGGGGGAGGGTCCGGGGGCCGCTGACTACGTTACCCGGAAAACCCGGGTTCAGTCGACGTTTTGACGTGTTCCTGGCAAGGGATTTGCCCAGTCTGGGGAAATACTGGTCTAACCACCCCTTCCCCGAACGCGTCCACGGCGGCGAGCCAGGCGGCCCCCAGCACCCCGTCGGAGCTGGTCAGCACCTCGAGCCCGGACAGACCGCGGCGGACGAGCTCTCCGATCGGGCTTTGTCCGGTGAGCACCGAACCCACGAGCACGACCGGCGTCGACTCGCCGGGCTCGCGCGCGGCGAGCGCGTTGGCGACCAGTAGTTCGGCCGCTCGGGTGACGATCGCGCGCGCGGCGGGCTCGCCCGCGTCGTGCGCCGCGCTCACCAACGGGGCGAACCGGGCGAGCCGGACCGGCGCCTCGGCGTTGGCCGCCGTGATCAACGCGCGCGACGCCGCGAGCCGGCCGGTGTCCGTCCGGACGTCCAAACCGGACGGTCCGAGCGCGGCGGCGAGCACCGCCGAGGGCAGCCCGTCGAGGGGGAGCCCGCGCCCGAGAGCCTCCAAAGTGGATCGGACGGCTTCGCGGCCGAGCCAGAACGCCGAGCCTTCGTCGCCGAGCAGCCAGCCGTAGCCGCCCGCCGTGCCGGCCAGCCGCCGCTTGCGGATCCGGCCGGCGATGGAACCGGTGCCGGCGACGAGCACGGTCCCGTCCGGCGCCGACGTCGCGGACGCGTACGCCACTTCGGCGTCGGCGACCACCCGTACGTTCGTCAGCCCGATTCGCGTCCAGGCCGCGTCGAACACCGCCGCCACGCGCACGTCGCTGAGCTTGCTGACGCCCGCCATGCCGATCACGCAGGCGCGCACGTCGCCGGGGTCGCGGGCGCCCAGCGCCGCGGTGATCGCGTCGGCGATCCGGCCCGCGGCGACTTCGGGCGCGTGCGAGTTGGGGTTGGCGCCGTCGCCGCGCCCGGTGCCGAGCACCACGCCGGTGGCGTCGACCAGTGCGGCCCTGGTCGACGTTCCGCCGGCGTCGACGCCGATCGCGAAGCTCACCTCGTCTTGGTCACCTTCAGCAGGCCGCGCGGGCTGTCCGGGTCGCCGCCGCGGGCGAGCGACAAGCCGAGCGCGATCCGCTGGATCGGCAGGATCTCCAGGATCGGCGCCAGCTCTTCGACCGTCGGCGCGACGTCGATGCGCAGCGCCGCGGGCACCTCCGAGGCGGCCGAGCCGACCGCGAGCACGTCCGCGCCGCGCTTGCCGACGGCGTCGAGGACCTCGTGCATCGCCTGCCCGCCCTGGCCCCGGCTGGTCACCGCGAGGACGGCGGTCTCGCCGTCGACCGCCGCGACCGGGCCGTGCAGCAGGTCCGCGCCGCTGTACGCGCGGGCAGCGAGGTAGCTGGTCTCGGCGAGCTTGAGCGAACCTTCGAGCGCCGTGGCGTAGGAGTAGCCGCGGCCGGTGGTGAGGACCCGGTCCACGAAGCGGTACCGGTCGACCGCGCGCTGGACGCCCTCGGCGGCGCCGTCCAGGGTCTGCTGCGCCAGCTCGCCGATCTTCTCGGCGTCGGCCGCCTTGCCGCCGCGGACGGCGTCGATGAGCAGGTAGAGCGCCATCAGCGTCGCCGAGTACGTCTTGGTCGCGGCGACGGCCTTCTCGACGCCGGCGCCGATGTCGACGCCGAGCTCGGACGCCGCGCGCAGCGGCGAGTCCGGCGTGTTGGTGACGGACACGGTCAGCGCGCCCTGGCGCCGCGCCGACTCGGTGACCTCGATCAGGTCGGGCGAACCACCGCTCTGGCTGACCGTGACGAACAGCACGTCCCGCAGATCGGGCCGCGCGCCGTAGAGGGTCGCCGTGGACGGGGAGACAAGACCAGCCGGAAGGCCGAGAAGTACCTCGATCAGGTACTTCGCATACAACGCTGCGTGGTCGCTCGATCCACGCGCGGCGAGCAAAGCGAAGCGCGGAGGCCTCTGTGAGATCTTTTCCGCCACCTCCGCGATTTCCGCCTGACGCTCCACCAGTCCCGCCAGTACCTCCGGCTGCTGGGCGATCTCCGCGGCCATGTGCTCGCCGGGCCGTTGTTCGGTCATCATTTTCCTCTCCACCTCCGGCATTATGTACCGGACTCAGGCGGCGTCGGTCAGGTCTAGACCAATGTTAGTGGGGCGGCGCGTTTGGGGAAAAGGGTACGTTTCTTACGGGGACGTGGCGTGCGATGAGGGAAGACATAGGGAGTCGGGCATGTTGGAGACCACCACCACGGGCGAGGCGAGCGCCGTCGCCGGGATGCGCGGGCAGCGCGAGCCCAAGTACTGGGCGCTGAAACAGCACCTCCTCGACCTCCTGGACGTGCTGCCGCCCGGGTCGCCGATCCCGACCGAACGCGCGCTCGCCGGGGAGTTCACGGTCTCCCGCACCACCGTGCGCCAGGCGCTGGCCGACCTCACCGCCGAAGGCCGGCTGCACCGCGTGCAGGGCAAGGGCACCTTCGCGGCCGAGCCGAAGCTGGCGCAGCGGCTGCAGTTGTCGTCCTACACCGAGGACATGCGCCGGCAGGGCCTGAAGCCGTCGTCGAAGCTGCTCGAACTCGAGGAGCTGCCCGCCGAGGGCGACCTCGCGAAACTGCTCGGAATCCGTACTGGTGCGAAAATTCTTCGCCTTCGACGGCTTCGACTGGCGGACTCGCAGCCGATGGCGCTGGAGACCTCGCACCTGCCGGCCGGCCGATTCCGCGGGCTGCGCAAGCACGTCTCGGCGGGCGGTTCGTTGTACGCCGTTCTACGCGAGCACTACGGCGTCGAACTGGAACGCGCCGAGGAATCGATCGAGACGTCGCTCGCCGGCCCGGAAGAGGCGGAGATGCTCGGCGCCGACGTCGGCATGCCGGTGCTGCGGCTGACCCGGCACTCGTTCGCCACGGACGGCAAGCCCGTCGAGTACGCCCGCTCGGTCTACCGCGGCGACCGGTACAAGTTCGTCACGACGCTGATGCCGTGACCGCCACGGAAGACACCGGGATCCGCTGGGGGACGCACGCCGCCCGGGGCGTGCTCGCCACCACCATCCTCGGCTCGGGCATGGCGATGCTCGACGGCACCATCGTCAACGTCGCCCTGCCCCGCATCGGCACCGAGCTGAACGCCTCCGTCGCGGGGCTGCAATGGATCCTCGACGGCTACATGCTGGCGCTCGCCGCGCTCATCCTGGTCGCCGGCTCCCTCGGCGACCGGTACGGCCGGCGCCGCATGTACCTCATCGGCGTCGTCTGGTTCGGCGTCGCCTCCGGGCTGTGCGCCGCCGCCGTGTCCACCGAGATGCTGGTCGCGATGCGGATCCTGCAGGGCATCGGCGGCGCGCTGCTGACGCCGGGGTCGCTCGCGATCCTCCAGTCCTCCTTCGCGCACGACGCGCGCGCCCGCGCGATCGGCGCCTGGTCCGGCCTCGGCGGCATCGCCGCGGCCGCCGGCCCGCTGCTGGGCGGCTTCCTCGTCCAGGTCTGGTCGTGGCGGCTCGCGTTCCTGATCAACGTCCCGATCGCGCTGGTCGTCGTGCTGATGGCCCGCAAGTTCGTGCCCGAGTCGCGCGACCCGCAGGCGACCGGGCACCCCGACTTCGGCGCCGCGGCTTTGGGCGCGATCGGCTTGGCCGGCGTCACCGGCGCGCTGGTGGAGGCGCCCGGCCGCGGCATCGGCGACCCGATCGTGCTGGTCGCGGGCCTGCTGGGGATCGCGGGACTGACCGCGTTCGTCGTCGTCCAGCGCCGCGCGCGCGAGCCGCTGGTGCCGCCGTCGCTGTTCCGCGACCGGACGTTCACCCTGGCCAACGCGCTGACCTTCGCCATGTACGCGGCGCTCGGCGGCGTGATGATGCTGCTGGTCATGCAGCTGCAGGTGTCGCTGCACTACTCGCCGACCGCGGCCGGCCTGGCCGGGCTGCCGCTCACGGTGATCATGCTGCTGCTGTCCGGCCGGTCGGGGGCGCTGGCCCAGCGCATCGGGCCGCGGACGCAGCTGGTCGTCGGCCCGATCGTCGTCGGCGTGGGGATGCTGCTGATGCTGCGCATCGCGCCCGGCGCGTCCTACCTCGGCGCGGTGCTGCCCGCGGTGGTCGTGTTCGGCTTGGGCTTGGCGACCGTCGTGGCCCCGGTGACCGCGACGGTGCTCGCGGCGGCGCCGGACCGCTACGCCGGTGTCGCGTCCGGCGTCAACAACGCGATCGCGCGGTCGGGCGGCCTCTTGGCGGTCGCGGTCCTGCCGGCGGCGGCCGGCCTGACGGGCGAGGCGTACGCGGACCCGGTGGCGCTCACCGCGGGCTGGCGGATGGCGCTGGTCATCTGCGCGGCGCTGGCGGTCGTGGGCGGGCTGATCGCGCTGGGCATCCACAACGGCGTCCTGGCGCCGCCGTCGACGCCGGCCGCCGGGAAACCGGACGACGAGTCCCCCCACCTGGGCGAGTGCTACCACTGCGGCGTCGAGGGGCCGCCGACGCACGTCCGCGGCGGGGCCCCGGTCGCCGGCTCCTAGCCCGCGAGGATCTCCGCGAGCAGCGCCGGGTCGGCGTTGCCGCCGGAGACGATCGCGACCGTCTTCCCGGCCGGCAGCTCGGCCGCGTGGAACAGGTACGCCGCCGTCGCCACCGCGCCGCTGGGCTCGGCCACCAGCCGGGCCTTGCGGGCGACGGTGCGCACCGCCTCGCGGATCTCGTCCTCGGAGACCGTGACCATGGCGTCCACGACCGCCCGCAGGTGCGCGAACGTCAGCTCGGACGGCTGCGCGCGCAGGCCGTCGGCGATCGTGCGGGCGCGGTCGGCCTGCGGCCAGTCGACCCGGCGGCCCAGCCGGTGCCCCTCGGTCGCGTCGCCGGCCAGCGCCGGCTCGACACCGATGACCGTCGCGTGCGGGGCGCGCGCCTTGATCGCGGTGCCGACGCCGGCGGCCAGCCCACCGCCGCTGACCGGCACCAGCACGACGTCGACCTCGGGGAGGTCCTCGGCGATCTCGAGGCCCACCGTGCCCTGCCCGGCGATGACGGCCGCGTCGTCGAAGGGCGGGACGAGGGTCAGCCCGCGTTCGGCGGCCAGTTCGTGCGCTTTCCCCTCGTGCTCGCCGATCGGCACCTCGACCACCTCGGCGCCGTACCCGCGGGTGGCCTCGACCTTGATCCGCGGCGCGATGTCCGGCACGACGATCACCGCGGGCACGCCGAACCGCTGCGCGGCGTACGCGACCGCTTGCGCGTGGTTGCCGCTGGAGTAGGCGATGACACCCCGGGTACGCCGTTCTTCGCCGAGGGTGGCGATCGCGTTGAACGCGCCGCGCACCTTGAACGCGCCGACCGGCTGGAGGTTTTCGGGTTTGAGCCACAGGGTTTCGCGGGGATCCCACGTTTGGAGCAACAGGGGCGTGCGCACGGCGACATCCCGGACGCGCTTCGCCGCGGCCTCGATGTCGGAGATCGTCACCAGTTCCATGTGCCGAGTATGTCAAGAAAGTGTTCGACGTGGAGTGTCTATTGTGGACAGTCGGAGTGGTCCTCCTCACGCTCCGGCAACGCGGGGAGTTCCTCGCGCGCCTTACACGTTGGGAACGGGGAGAAGACTTTCTAGCGGATCGGGATCATGAGCAAGGAGAACGCAGCGGCTTCCGAGGTTGACACGGCGAAGGAAGAAAAGTCCGGCCTGCGGATCGCGCAGGTGATGGCGGCGGCGCTCGCGGCGGTGACCGCGGCGCTGCTGGGATCGACCCTGGGCGTGGCGGGCACGGTCGTCGGCGCGGGCGTGGCGAGCGTGGTGTCGACGGTCGGCAGCGAGCTGTACCTGCGCTCGCTGCAGCGCACCCGCGAGGCGGCGCTCAAGGCGCGGCAGCTGGCGACGTCGGGGATCCGGCGGCGGGAAGCCGTCGAAATCCCGATCACCGACCAGCCCACGGTGCAGCTGGCCAAACCGGAGCCTTCGGGCCTGTCGTCGCGGCTGCGGAAGCTGCGCTGGCCGTTGATCATCGGCACCAGCGTGGCGGCGTTCGCGGTGGCGATCCTGGCGATAGTCGGGTTCGAGTCGGCGACGGGCACCCAGATCGGCGGCGGCACGGGTACGGGCATCGGCAAGATCTTCGGCAACGGCGGTGGCGGCCACACGGACACCACGCCGTCGACGACGCCGTCGACCTCGAGGGACACCCAGGTGTCCCCGACGGACACGACCACGACGCCGTCGGACACGTCGACGGCCCCGACGACCTCGTCGGAGACGCCGACGACCACGCCGAGCACGACGACGCAGCAGCAGCCGTCGACGTCGGCCCCGGCGACGACGACCCCGCCGACCAGCAAGGGCGCGGCGACCACCCCGACCCCGTAGGGTTGCTGAATGGCACATTGAAGGACCTCGAGATCCCTCAATGTGCCATTCACGGCGCTCAGTCGGTCGGCGCGACCCAGTCGAATCGAGCCTGCGCCGTTTCCGTCGAACCGGCGGTCACAGCGGGTGCGAGCCACGCGGTACTGACCGTCGCAACCATCGTCAGCGCTGCTCCGATCAGCATCAGCCGGTGAGGTGGTTTGGGCCGCTCGGGGATCTCGACGAGGGAGCGCCCGACGATGACCACGCGGTTGCCCTCCGGCCGACGGACCGGATCCGCGGGGTCGCGCTGCTCACCGGCCCTGTCGGCGGTGATCTCGGGAGGTCGGACGCCAGTCGAAGGCGACCCCGATCCCCGGTCGGCGAGCCACTGGTTCACGATGTCCAGCCGCCTCAGCAGGGCATCGCGCTTCGTGGCCGGGTCGCGGAAGACCGGTTGTGCCCGTCGAGCGAACTCGTCTTGGTCGAGGTCGCTCGGGGGCAGGCCGAACCAAGTCCAAGCCAACTCGACCGCGCGTCGGTAGTCCGCCAAGGTCTGCTGACGGATCGTCTCGGCGTGGTTGGCCAGCACCTCCGCGGCCGCCAGCGCGTTGTGGGCGGCCTCCCGCTCGCTCGACACCCGGCCGCGGGCGCGTTTGATCCGCGCGTTGAGCCCGTCGATCGCCTCCGCTTCGATGCGCAAGCGGTCTCCCAGGAGATTGCCGCGGCAGTACAGGCGCGCCATTTGGACCACGACGCAACCGAGGACCAAGCCGATCACGATGCCGAAGAGGGTCGCCTCGTAGATGGGCAGGTCGGCTTGCCGCCCGAGCCACGCGACCCGGACGCCACCCACCAGCGCGACAGCGGCCGCTACTGCGACGAGAGCGTGGTAGGCGTGCGAGTACTGCCGATCCGCCTCGGCGATGTCGTCGGTGCTGGGGGCGGCTTCGTCACCGATGAGCCGCCTGCTCGTGAGCGGCCGGTTGTGGTCGCCGGCGGCCCCGCGGCGGTCCACGCTGAGCCGTTCGGCATTGACGAACGTGCGAGCCGCCCATTCGATGGCCAGCACTTGGAGGCTCACCATGCCAACGCCGATCGCCCAGCGGAACGTGTTGTCGGCGCTACCCTCGAACGACAGGTTCAGCAGAGGCTTCCAGAGCAGTAGCGCGTCCATCACGCCCAGCAGCGTCGCCGCGATCAGCCGCCAGCTCTTCTCCCAACCGCGCTGCGTGTGCCGGGCGTCGCCTTCGGAGCTGCGCTGGCGAGCCAGCGCCTCGTCGCGCTGGTGGATCGCCTGGAGCCGCGAGCCGTCGAGCTTCTCGCCGTCCGGCCCGGTCACCTGCTCGTGCATGATCCCGCCGGCGTACTCGATGGTGTCGACGGCTTCGGCGATGTGCTTCGCGGCTTCGACCTCCTGCGCCGCGGCGCGGTCGTCGGTAGGAGCCGAGTACTCGAGCGCCACCGCCTGGCATGCGGCCGCGGTGTTGTGGACGGCGTTCGCGGCCGCGATTTCCAGCGGGTGGTCGTGGTCCGGCTTGCCGGTCTCAGGGTCGATCGCGTTGAGGTAGGTCTCGACCGCCGCCGACCAGACTCCTTCGTCGGCGATTCCCAGCGCCATGCGCGCCTGGCGTGGCAGGTCTTCTTTGCGGAACCCCCCTTTCGGGAGGCCCGGGTAGGGGTCCAGGGGGAGCTCGGGTGTCTCGGTCACGGTTCTCCGTTCAAGGGCGAGCGATGAGCTTGATGACGACGACGCGTTGCGCGGCCGACGTGGCGTCCTGGCCGGGCGTCGCCAGCTGGTCGAAACCGACGCCGGCGGCGTCGATGTCACCGGGTGGGATGCCTTGTTCGCGAAGCAAAGCGGCGATCGCTTCCGCCCGGTCGGCTGATGTTTTCCGGGCGCCGGCGGCATCGCCGTATTTCGCGCAGTAGCCGGTGACGCTGATTCGGCTGTGCCCGTTGTTCGCGCGGTATTGCTGCGTGACCTGGACGGCGGCGGCGGTTGCGGCCGGCCGGTCGATCAATTCCGCACTGTCGGGTGCGAATGCGGCATTGTCGATTCGGGGTTGCAGCGAAGGTGACGGCGGTGGCGAAGAGAAAGGAGTGATCGGGGGCACTCGCGCACTGTTCGGCCACGCGTCGGAAGTACTGTTGTCGTGTACCGGGTCCGCGACGGTCGCGCCAAGGCGCGACCCGAGGCTTTGAATGAACTTGGCTCGCCAGGATTCCGATCTCGGGTCGAGCGGAAGTTGGTCTTCTCCCACTGGCGTGAGCAGGACGACGTGCAGGTCGACGTTGCTGAGGTTGAGGTCTCTCAACGGTGTCTTCATCAGTTCGTCCACCGCCTGGGCGGGCTCGGCGCCTGCGCTGAGCTTGGAGATCGTAAGCGGCTCGGTAGACCCGGTCAGCACGGTCGTGGTCAGCCAGACCTCGGCGTTCCCGGCGCGTTCAGCTTCATCCGCCGCGGCTTGCAGTGCGGCGTACAAGGAGAAACCGGTCTTGCTCACGGGGACCTTTTCGAGCTTGCCGGCCACGTCCTTGAGAACGTGATCCACATTGGACGCCTGCTGTCGGGTGTCGGCGACCTTGCCGTTCCCGCGGTCGAGATCGAGGCCCACGGCGTCCGCTACGGAAATCGCCCGCTCACCGACGGCGTACGCGCTGAGACGTCCGCCGCCCTCGGCCCCGATCGTCCGGATGCGATCGCGGACTGCCCGGGGAATGGCGCCGGGAGCATGGTCGGTCTTTTCTGCGAGCCACACGATGTTCGTGCTTTTGGTCGGTGTCTGGCACTGGACGAGCACGATGAGAAGGGCGACAAAGGCCGCTACCGCACCCGCGAAGAAAAGCATGATCCGGGCGCTCTTGGTGAGCGACCGTCTCTGCCGGAGCACATTTTCTTCTTCGTCTGCGTACATCGTCGCGAATCCTCCATGCGGAACCCGGGGCTGAGGTCTCGGGGTTCGCACGAGGGTCGCTGTTCGGCCGAACGCTGTTACTCCGTGCAGTATGCAGTTGGCCCGTTCGGGTAGGTTAGGTGTGGTTCAGGTGGCGATCTCATCTCGAGCGGTAACAATTCGTCAGTCGACGCGACCGTCGCCCGGATCAGGGGAGGCGGGCGCGCAACTCCCGCGCTGCGGCTTCCGGGTCCTCGGCCTCCGTGATCGCCCGGACCACCACGATCCGAGAGGCTCCGGCCTCCAGCACCGAGGGGAGCCGGTCGCCGTCGATGCCGCCGATCGCGAACCACGGGCGGTCCGGGGTCCAGGCCGCCACCGAGCGCACCAGGTCCAGGCCCGGCGCGGACCGGCCCGGCTTCGTCGGCGTCGGCCAGCACGGGCCCGTGCAGAAGTAGTCCACGCCCGGCTCCGCGGCCGCCGCGAGGGCCTGGTCCAGCGAGTGCGTCGACCGGCCGATCACCACCTCGTCGCCGAGGATCCGGCGGGCCAGCGGCACCGGGATGTCGTCCTGACCCAGGTGCAGCACGTCCGCGCCGACCGCCAGCGCCACGTCGGCCCGGTCGTTCACCGACAGCAACGCTCCGTGCCGCGCGCACGCCTCGGCCAGCACCTCCAGCGCCGCGATCTCGCCGGCGGCTTCCAACGCGCCGGTCTTGTCGCGCAGCTGGATGATGTCGACGCCGCCGGCCAGCGCCGCGTCGGCGAAGGACGCCAGGTCGCCGCGGGATGTGCGGGCGTCCGTGCAGAGGTACAGGCGCGCCGCGTCGAGGCGGGCGCGGATCTTGTCACCGGAAAGGGCGGGCATAGCGGCGACCGTACCTCGCCAGCTAGGGTGGACTGGTCCGCACGGGAGCCCGAGGGACGGGCTGAGAGGGAGCTGCCGCTCCGACCGTGGAACCTGATCCGGGTCATGCCGGCGCAGGGAGCGTGATTCCATGACGAACCTGGCAGTGGTGGGCGGCGGCGTGATCGGCCTGTCCACGGCGTGGCGCGCGGCCGCGAACGGCCACGAGGTCACCCTCTACGACCCCGCGCCCGTCCGCGGCGGTGCGTCCTGGCTGGCTGGCGGCATGCTCGCCCCGGTCACCGAGGCCTGGCCGGGCGAGGAAGACGTCCTGCGCCTCGGCGAAGAATCGCTGAAGCGCTGGCCCGGCTTCGCGAGCGACCTCGCTCAGGAGGGTCTCGACCCCGGCCTGGCCGAACACGGCACGCTCGTCGTCGCCTTCGACAGCGCCGACGCCGGCTACCTGGACATCCTGGCCGGCCACCTGCACCGGATCGGCCGCGCGGCCGACCGGCTCACCGGCCGGGAGACCAAGCGCCTCGAACCGGGGGTCGGCTCTGTCCGAAGTGGACTCCACATGCCCGGCGACCTGGCCGTGGACAACCGGAAACTCCTCCAAGCCCTGTACGCCGCCTGCCAGAAGCGAGAAGTCCGGTTCGTCCGCGAACGCGTGGAACGGATCCCGGACGCCGAAGCCGTCGTGCTCGCCGCCGGCGCCTGGACCGGGCGGCTGCACCCGCAGCTGGCCGACGCCGTCCGCCCGCTCAAGGGCGAAATCCTCCGGCTCCGGCCCCGCCGCGGCTGCCTGCCGCCGCCCACGCACACGGTCCGCGCGGTCGTCGAAGGGAAGCCGATCTACCTCGTCCCGCGCGGCGACCAGGAGCTCGTCCTCGGCGCGACGCAGTACGAAGCGGGCTTCGACCAGGCCGTCACCGCGCGCGGCGTGCGCGAGCTGATCGAAGGCGCCGAACGCGTCTTCCCCGCGATCACCGAGTACGAGCTGGCCGAGACCGCCGCGGGCCTGCGGGCCGGCAGCCGGGACGTGCTGCCGTACGTCGGCGTCCTGGACGACGGCGTCTTCGCCGCCACCGGGCACCACCGCAACGGCCTGCTGATGGCCCCCGTGACCGCGGACGCCGCGGTCGCCTGGCTCGGGGGTGAGAAGCCGCCCGAAGGCGTCGAAGCGGCTTCACCCGCCCGCCTGCACCAGAAGGAGCACGTGTGATGGAGATCAAGCTCAACGGGAAGTGGACGGAGTTCCCGGACGGCGCCACCGTCGCCGACGTCCTCGACGCGGCCGGCGGGCAGCGGCCCGGCATCGCCGTCGCGGTCGACGGCGTCGTCGTCCGCCGGGGCGACTGGGCGGCCACCACCGTGCCCAAGGGCGCGGGCGTCGACGTGCTCACCGCGGTCCAGGGAGGCTGAAGTGGACGAAGAACCGCTGGTCATCGGCACCGCCAAGCTGACGTCCCGGCTGATCATCGGCACCGGCGGCGCGGCCAACCTCGCCGTGCTGGAACGGGCGCTGGTGGCGTCCGGCACCGAGCTGACCACCGTCGCCATGCGCCGCGCCGACGCCGAGGGCGGCTCCGGCGTCCTCGAGCTCCTGAGAAGGCTCGGCATCGAGCTGCTGCCGAACACGGCGGGCTGCCGCACGGCCGCCGAAGCCGTGCTCACCGCGCAGCTCGCGCGGGAGGCGCTCGGTACCGATTTGATCAAGCTCGAGGTGCACGCCGACGACCGGACGCTGCTGCCGGACCCGTTCGAGACCCTCGACGCCGCCGAACGGCTGGCCGCCGACGGGTTCACCGTGTTCGCCTACACGAACGACGACCCGGTGCTCGCGCTGCGCCTGGAGGAGGCCGGCTGCGCCGCGGTGATGCCGCTGGGCGCGCCGATCGGCACCGGCCTCGGCATCCGGAATCCGCACAACATCGAGCTGATCGTTTCGCGCGCGGGCGTGCCGGTGATCCTGGACGCCGGAATCGGTACCGCGTCGGACGCGACGCTGGCGATGGAGCTCGGCTGCGACGCCGTCCTGCTGTCGACGGCCGTCACCCGGGCGGCGGACCCGGAGCGGATGGCCGCCGCCATGCGCTCGGCCGTCGTCGCCGGTCACCTGGCCAGGAGCGCGGGGCGCGTGCCGCAGCGGTTCTGGGCGCAGGCGTCGAGTCCACCCAAGTGAACCGGGGTGGCTTCACGTCGAGTGTGCACCTGCAGCCCGTAAGGTGGACGGCACTTTCCGGCGCACCCGCGGCGGGGCAGGGCAGAAGGAGCCAGCCGTGACGAGCACATCGGTCCAGGACGTCTCGGGCAGGTTGTACCTGGCCGTCGGCAGGCTGTCCCGGTCGCTGCGGCAGGCCGGCGTCCCCGGCCCCGGCCACGGCGCCATCTCGGCCCTCGCGACGCTGGTGATCTCCGGGCAGCTGCGCTTGGGCGACCTCGCCGCGAAGGAGGGCGTCGCCGCGGCGACGATGTCGCGGATCATCGCGTCCCTGGTCGAGGCGGGGTACGTCAGCCGCGAGTCCGACCCGGTCGACCGCCGGGCGTGGCTGGCGAAGGCGACCGAAGAGGGCGAGCGGCTGGTGTCCGGCGTCCGGTCGACGCGCGTGCAGGAGCTGAACCGCCGTCTCGACCGCTTGACGCCCGAGCACCGCGAAGCCCTCACGGCGGCGCTCCCGGCGCTCGAGGCCCTGATCGCGGACGACTGAGCTAGTCCGCGAGCCGCCGGGTGATCCGGTCGAACAGGTCCATCAGCGGTTCGCCGACGTCCCGGCCGAACTCGGTCAGCCCGTAGGTGACCTGCGGCGGTGTCGTCGGCTCGACCCGGCGCCAGACCAGGCCGTCCGCCACCAGCGCGCGCAGGGACTGCGCGAGCATCTTCTCGCTGATGCCCTGGATGCTCTCCCGCAGCTCGAAGAACCTGAGGTCGTTGCGCTGCAAGGAGATCAGCACCCAGACGCCCCACCGGCTGGTGACGTGGCCGACGACGTCCCGCGCGACGCAGTCGGTGTGAAACACCTCATACCGGCCCTCGGTGCCGGCCGGGGTGAGCTGCGAGCCTCCGGTCATGTCCGGAGCTTACCCAGAGGTATGTACTTACCAAGAGTTAGCCCGGCTCCCTACCGTCCCGATCACCAAGGAACCGGACGAAGGAGCTGTTCATGATCGTGGTGACCGGGGCGACCGGGAACGTGGGCCGGCCGCTGACGCGGGCGCTGGCCGAGGCCGGACAGCAGGTGACGGCGGTGTCGCGGCACGCGGCGGCGGTGCCGGAGGGCGTCCGGCACGTGGTGGCGGACTTGGCGGAGCCCGCCGGGCTCGAGCCCGTGCTGGCCGGTGCGAAGGCGCTGTTCCTGCTGCTGTCCGGCGACCTGCACGCCGTCGGGGCCGACCCGGCCGACCTCATCGCCCGCGCCGCGGCCGCCGGGGTCCGCAGGGTGGTGCTGCTGTCGACCTTGGGCGTGGTGACCAGGCCCTTCGGCACGACGCGGATCGCGATGCGCGCACTGGAGGACGAGCTGCGCGGGTCCGGCCTGGACTGGGCGATCCTGCGGCCGGGCGGGTTCGCCTCCAACGCCTTGTGGTGGGCCGGGTCCGTCCGCACGCGGCGGGTCGTCGCCGCGCCCTTCGGGGACACCGGCGTGCCCGTCGTCGACCCCGCGGACATCGCCGAGGTCGCCGCGGCCTGCCTGCTGGACGACCGCCACACCGGCGGCACCTACGAGCTGACCGGACCGGCGGTGATCACCCCACGCGGGCAGGCGGCGGCCATCGAAGCCGCCCTCGGCACGCCCGTGCGGTTCCAGGAGCTCACCCGCGAAGAGGCCAAGGCCGGGATGACGCGGAGCATGCCGGGTGAGCTCGCCGACGACACCCTGGACATCCTCGGCGCCCCCAGCGCGGCCGAACAGCGCGTCAGCCCGGACGTCGAGCGGGTGCTCGGCCGGGCCCCGCGCTCGTTCGCCGACTGGGTCGCCCGCAACGTCGCCGCGTTCCGCTAGGCGGCCGTCCGGCGCAGCTCGGCGAGCTCCGCGCGCAGGGCCCGGAGCTCGTCGAGGATCTCCTGGTTCGCCGCGGCCTGGGTTTCGGCCTGCTTCGCCTCTTCCTCGCGGATGTCCTGGCGCAGCTCGTCTTCCATGCCGCTGACCACCACGGCGATGAACAGGTTCAGCACCGCGAAGCTCGACACCAGGATGTAGACGACGAAGAAGATCCAGGCCATCGGCGCCTGTTCCATGATCGTCTTCGCGATGTCCGGCCACGCCTCGCCGGTCATCACCTGGAACAGGGTGAACAGCGACGTGCCGAGATCGCCGAAGTTCTCCGGGGAGATGGCGCCGAACAGCTTCGTCGCCATCACCCCGGCCACGAAGATGATCAGCGCCAGCAGGGCGGCGATCGAGGCCATGCCGGGGATCGCGGCGAGCAGGCCCGAGACGACCTTGCGCATCGACGGCACGACCGAGATCAGCCGCAGCACCCGGAGCACGCGCAGCGACCGCAGGACGGCGAACGGCCCGGTCGCCGGGATCACCGCGATGCCGACGACGAGCAGGTCGAAGACGTTCCAGTTGTCGGGGAAGAAGCCGCCGCGGTAGGCGTAGAACTTCGCCAGCAGCTCGGCGACGAAGATGCCGAGCGCCACGTGGTCGAGGACGTGCAGGAGGTCGCCGTAGCCGGCCATCAGCGACGTCGACGTCTCCATGCCCAGGGTGACCGCGTTGAAGACGATCACGGCGATGATGAAGTTCTGGAAGCGGCGGTCTTCGATGACCTTCGCCACGCGCTCGCGTCCGGTCAAGGCCGCCCCCTGCTTGGTTCAAGAATCAGTAAACGCAGGGATGGTAACCGGGCTTGTGCTCAGCGCTCCTCGGGTGCCAGCCGCCAGAAGGCCGAGACCGGGCCGACCTTCGCCCCCATCGGGTAGGCGTGCTCGACCGCGTGGGAGACGAACCACTTGCCGTACCGCGCGGCCTCGACCACCGGCATGCCCTTCGCCAGCCCCGCCGTCAGCGCCGACGCCATCGTGTCGCCCGCGCCGTGCGTGTGCGGCGTCGCGTAGCGCTTGCCCGGGAGCTCCACGAACGTCGAGCCGTCGAACAGCAGGTCCACGCACTCCGGGTCGGCCTGCAGGTGGCCGCTCTTGACCAGGACGTACCGCGGGCCCATCCGGTGCAGGACCACTGCCGCCGCGTGCATGCCCTCGCGGTCTTTGACGGTCATCCCGGTGAGCAGGCGGACCTCGTCGAGGTTGGGCGTGAGCACCGTCGCGCGCGGGAGCAGCTCGTCGCGCAGGGCGTGCAGGCCCGCTTCGTCGAACAGCGGGTGGCCGTGCATCGACGCCGCGACCGGGTCGACGACGAACGGGATCTTCTCGTCGCGCCCGATCTCCGCGCGGTCGCACGCGGCCGCGACCGCGTGGATGATCTCGGCCGACGCCAGCATGCCCGTCTTGGCCGCGCCGACGCCCATGTCCGCCGCGACCGCCTCGATCTGCCCGGCCACGATGTGCGGCGGCAGGTCGGCGCGGTCGTGCACGCCGAGCGTGTTCTGGACGGTGACGGCGGTGACCGCGACCAGCCCGTGCACGCCGCACGTCAGGAACGTGCGCAGGTCCGCCTGGAGCCCGGCGGCGCCGCCGGAGTCCGACCCCGCGATGGTCAACGCCGAAGGAATCATGGTTTTCCCGACTTCTGGTCTAGGCCAATCAGCCTCTTTTGCTTCATCAACAGTCAACCACGGTGAGACATTGTGAACGTTACTCACGTTCGAAGGAGCCTGGATGAAGCTCTTCTCGGTGGCAATCCTCACGGCGGCGCTCGCGCTCTCGGGGGCGACGGCGGCGCACGCGGACAGCCCGAAGCTTTCCCACGTCACCACGGTCGGCGTGCACAACACGTACGACCCGGCGGCCTACGACTACCTGGCCCGGGCGCTCGACGCCGGCTCGTCGCTGATCGAGCTGGACGTCTGGCCGGACTTCTTCACCCACGAGTGGAAGGTCAGCCACTCGAACCCGTTGGGGAACAACAACAACTGCGTCGCGGCCACGTCGGCGGCGCAGCTGTACACCGGCGGCAAGAACAAGAACCTCGAGTACTGCCTCGACGACATCCGGATCTGGCTGGCCGCCCACCCCGGGCACACGCCGATCACGCTCAAGCTGGAGATGAAGACGGGCTTCTCGGACAACACGGGCCTGGGCCCGGACGAGCTGGACGCGACGTTCCGCGCGCACCTCGGCAGCGTCGCGTTCCGCCCGGCCGAGCTGCTCGGGAGCTACGCCACGCTCGACGACGCGTCCAAAGCGGACAACTGGCCGTCGGTCGACGCGTTGCGGGGCCGGGTGATCACCGAGATCATCCCGGGCACGGTCGAAGAGGGGAACCCGACCGACACGCTGCACACCGACGTCGAGTACGCGCAGTACCTGGTCGGGCTCAAGAACGCGGGCAAGCTCGGCGACGCGAACATCTTCCCGACCGTGCACGGCGCGGCCGGCGGTGACCCGCGGGACAAGTACACCGCCGACCTCAAGCCGTGGTTCGTGGTGTTCGACGGCGACGCGAACGCGTGGGTGACGCAGACCGGGCCGTGGTGGTACGACGCCAACCACTACTACCTGGTGATGACCGACGGGCAGAACGTCGCGCCGGCCATCGACGCCCACAACCCGACGGTCGAGCAGGCCAACCAGCGCGTCGCCGACCTGGCGAAGCAGCACGCGTCGGTGATCACGTCGGACTGGACCGGGCTCACGACCGTGCTGCCCCAGGTCCTGCCGAGGGGCTGAGCACCCAGAACGGCGAGACGGGGCCGACACCCGCACCCAGCGGGTAGGCCTCCGCCACGCACCTCTCGATGAACTTCTTCCCCGCGGCGACGGCGTCCGGCACCGAAGCGCCCTTGGCCAGCGATGCTGTGATGGCCGACGCCAAGGTGTCGCCGCCGCCGTGGGTGTTCTCCGTCTCGTACCGCGGCCCGCTGAGGGAGATGTACTCGCGGCCGTCCGAAAGCAGGTCCACGCAGTCCGTCGTCCCCTGCATGTGGCCGCCCTTGACGAGGACCCAGCGGGAGCCGAACTCCAGGAGCGCGTCGGCCGCCGCGCGCTGGGATGCCGTGTCGGACACCGAAATGCCCGTCAGCAGGCCGACCTCGTCCAGGTTCGGCGTGATCAGCGTCGCGCGGGGGAACAGCTCCGTGCGGATCGCCTCCAGGGCGTCCTCGCGCAGCAGCGAATGCCCGGTCATCGAGGCCGCCACCGGGTCGACCACCAGCGGGAAGTCGAAGCCGGTCTCGTCGAGGGTCTTCGCGACCGCGCGGATGATCTCGGCCGTCGCGAGCATGCCCGTCTTGGCCGCGTCGACGCCCATGTCCGACGCCACCGCCTTGATCTGCGCGGTGACGACGTCGGCCGGGATCTCCGTGAAACCCTGCACGCCCAAGGAGTTCTGCACGGTGACCGCCGTCAGCGCCACCAGCCCGTGGACGCCGTGGGCGAAGAACGTCCGCAGGTCCGCCTGGATGCCCGCACCACCGCCGGAGTCCGATCCGGCGATGGTGAGGGCGGTCGGCGGTGTCACGGTTGCACCACCGGCAGGTACACCTGGCCGCCGGACTCGGTGAACTCCGCGGACTTCGAAGCCATGCCGGCCTCGATGGCCTCCACAGTGGACAGTCCGTGCTCCTCGGCGTACTTGCGGACGTCCTGCGTGATCCGCATCGAGCAGAACTTCGGGCCGCACATCGAGCAGAAGTGCGCCGTCTTGGCCGGCTCGGCGGGCAGCGTCTCGTCGTGGAACGAGCGCGCGGTGTCCGGGTCGAGCGACAGGTTGAACTGGTCGTTCCAGCGGAACTCGAAACGCGCCTTCGACAGCTCGTCGTCCCACTCCTGCGCGTACTTGTGCCCCTTGGCCAGGTCCGCGGCGTGGGCGGCGATCTTGTACGTGATCACGCCCGTCTTGACGTCGTCGCGGTTCGGCAGGCCGAGGTGCTCCTTCGGCGTGACGTAGCACAGCATCGCCGTGCCGTACCAGCCGATCTGGGCCGCGCCGATGGCCGACGTGATGTGGTCGTACGCGGGCGCGATGTCCGTCGCGAGTGGACCGAGGGTGTAGAACGGCGCCTCGCCGCAGAGCTTCTCCTCGAGCTCGACGTTCTCCTTGATCTTGTGCATCGGCACGTGGCCGGGGCCCTCGATCATCACCTGGACGTCGTGCGAACGCGCGATGTGCGTCAGCTCACCGAGGGTTTCCAGCTCGGCGAACTGCGCGCGGTCGTTGGCGTCGGCGATCGAACCCGGACGCAGGCCGTCGCCGAGCGAGAACGTGACGTCGTACTGTCGCAGGATCTCGCAGAGCTCTTCGAAGTGCGTGTACAAAAAGGACTCTTGGTGGTGCGCGAGGCACCACGCGGCCATGATCGACCCGCCGCGGCTGACGATGCCGGTGACGCGCCGGGCGGTCAGCGGGATGTAGCGCAGCAGCACGCCGGCGTGCACGGTGACGTAGTCGACGCCCTGCTCGCACTGCTCGATGATGGTGTCGCGGTAGATCTCCCACGACAGCTTTTCCGGTTCGCCGTCGACCTTTTCCAGCGCCTGGTAGATCGGCACGGTGCCGACCGGGACCGGCGAGTTGCGGATGATCCACTCGCGCGTCTCGTGGATCCGCTTGCCGGTGGAGAGGTCCATGATCGTGTCGGCGCCCCAGCGGGTCGCCCAGACCATCTTGTCGACCTCTTCCTCGACCGACGACCAGACGGCCGAGTTGCCCATGTTGGCGTTGATCTTCACGAGGAAGTTCTTGCCGATGATCATCGGCTCGGACTCGGGGTGCTTGCGGTTGACCGGGATCACGGCGCGGCCGCGGGCCACCTCGTCCCGCACGAACTCCGCGGAAACCCGTTCGCGCGCGGCGATGTACTCCATTTCGCGGGTGATGACGCCCTGCTTGGCCCAGCCGAGCTGGGTGTTGTGCTCGCGGCCGTCGGCCCAGCCGGCGCGCAGCCGGTGCAGTCCACTGTGGACGTCGATCGAGGCTTCGGGATCCGTGTACGGCCCCGAAGTGTCGTAGACGTCGAAGTGCTCACCGTTCGACAGATCGATCCGGCGCGCGGGAACCCGCAGTCCGGATTCGGTCTGGTGGTAAACCTTGTGCGAGCCGGTGATCGGACCCGTGGTGACGGAGACGTGCTTGTTTTCCAAAGTCGTCAACGACTTTCACTCCCTACGCCGGCATTACCCGGTCAGGTTCATGCGGTCGGTGACGCCTGCGAAACGCAAGTCACCCTCTCAGCCCGCCATGGCGCGAGCTCCCGCGTTGGTGTTGTGCCACCGACCATGCCACGCCGGAGCGCGATACTCAAGTCACCCGACCAACTCGGCCGGAGTGGCGTACACGTCGACCATGGCGCCGTTGCGCAGCACGGTGATCGGCAGTGCGGTGCCGATCACCTCCGCGAACAGCTGGCGCTGGATGCCCTGGGCGTCCGAGACGCGGGTGCGGCCGACGGTCAGCACGAGGTCGCCCGCCTTGAGGCCCGCCCGGTCGGCGGGGCCGCCGGAGACGACTTCGTGCACCCGCAGCCCGGCGCTCTGCCCGGTGCGCTCGGCGATGTCGTCGGGCAGCGGCGCGGGCACGCCGACGACGCCGAGGTACGCGCGCCGCACCCGGCCTTCGACGACGAGCGTGTCGATGATCCGCCGGGTCGTCGCGTTGATCGGCACCGCGAGGCCGAGCCCGAACCCGGCGACCGCGGTGTTGATCCCGACGACGCGGCCGGCGGAGTCGGCGAGCGCGCCGCCGGAGTTGCCGGGGTTGAGGGCAGCGTCGGTCTGGATGACGTCCTCGATCACGCGCCCGGCGCGGCCGTGGCGCACCGGCAGTGCCCGGCCGAGCGCGCTGACGACGCCGGCGGTGACGGTGCCGGAGAACCCGAGCGGGCTCCCGATGGCGACGACGAGCTGCCCGACGACGAGCCGGTCGGCATCGCCGAGCTGCGCTGCCGACGGCGTCTCGCCGCGCGCCCGCAACACGGCGAGATCGGACAGGGGGTCGGCACCGACGACGTCGAAGGGCACTTCGCTGCCGTCGGCGAAGGTCGCGACGCCGCGGCGGTGGTCGGCGACGACGTGGGCGTTGGTGAGCAGGTGGCCGTCGTCGGCGAAGACGACGGCCGACCCGCTCCCGCGCGCGAGCTGAACCCCGGCGACGTGCGGGGTGACGGTCTTGGCGACCGTGCTGACCGCGCGTGAGTAGGCGTCCATCGCGTCTTCCATGAGGGCACCTCGATTACACCGTTGCAGGTACTTCAAGTGTGCGCCGGGAAATCGGGGAAGTCCGTTCGCTGTTCGTGAACCGCCGACCGGACCAGTGACGGTCAGTGGTTCACCGGATCGGACCATGCGCCGGTGAAGATTCGGCGGCAGACTCCCAAAGCGCTTCTGTAACGGTGCAGAAGCGATCTTCTGTGGGGTTGATATGCGCAAACTCATGTTCGGCGCCCTCGCCGGGCTGCTGGTCACCGGCCTGATCCCGGGGATCGCGGCGGCCCAGGGCGAGGCTCCCGGCGCCCCGGGCGCCCATCCCAGCTGGCTGCCCGCGAACAAGACCGGCTTCGGCACGGCGCACGACCGCTCGTCCAACGTCTGGTTCACCCTCCAGGGCGGCCAGATGTCCGAGGTCTACTACCCGGACCTGTCGACGCCGAGCGTCCGCTCGATGAACTTCGTCGTCACGGACGGCCGGAGCTTCGCCGTCGCCGACTACACCGCGAAGTCCCAGCAGGTCCGGCGGACCGACGACGACAGCCTGACCTACGAGCAGACCGTCACCGACGACCAGCACCGCTGGCGCCTGCGCAAGACGTACGTCACCGACCCGGCCGCCACGACCGTGCTGGTGGACGTCGACTTCCAGTCGCTCACCGGGCGGCCGTACCAGCTCTACGCGGTCGCCGACCCGGACCTGACCAACGACGGCTCGGACGACTCCGCCGCGCGGAAGGGCGACGCCGTCACCGCGCAGGACGCGGCCAACGCCGCCGCGCTCACCGCCAAGCCCGCCTTCACGAAGACGAGCGTCGGCTACGCGGGCACGTCCGACGGGAACACGCAGCTCACGAAGACCTTCAAGCTGACCTCCTACGACACCGCCGCCAAGGGCAACGTCGTGCTGACCGGGCAGACGAACGCCGACGGCCTCCGCAACCGGCACGTCACCCTCGCGCTCGGCATGGGCGCCAAGGCCGCCGACGCGCTCGGCAGCGCGCAGGCGTCGCAACGCCGCGGCGTCCGCGACATCACGCGCGCCTACGACCGCGGGTGGGAGCAGTACCTGCGGGGTGTCAGCAAGCCGCCGTCGTCGCTGAAGACCGACGCCGAGCGCGACCTCTACAAGGCGTCGATGCTGACGCTCGCCGCGAGCGAGGACAAGCACCACCCCGGCGCCTTCATCGCGTCGCCGAGCATGCCGTGGCGCTTCGGCAACAACGACCCGGAGTGGTCGCCGTCCGGCACCTACCACCTGGTCTGGCCGCGCGACCTCTACCAGATCGCGACCGGCCTGGCCGCCGGCGGCGACACGTCCGCCGCGAACCGCGCGGTGTCCTACATGTTCGGCACGCAGCAGCAGCCCGACGGGCACCTGCCGCAGAACAGCCGCGTCGACGGCGTGCCGTACTGGACGTCGGTCCAGCTCGACGAAACCGCTTTCCCGATCGTGCTGGCCCAGCAGCTCGGCCGCACCGACCTCTGGCCCGGCGTCAAGAAGGCCGCCGACTTCATCCTCGGCTACCGGGGCCCGAACGGGCAGGCTTCGCCGTACACCCAGCAGGAGCGCTGGGAAGAGCAGGACGGCTGGTCCCCGTCGACCATCGCGTCGGTGATCGCCGGGCTGGTCTGCGCGGCGGACCTCGCCTCGCACAGCGGTGCGGCCGCCGACGCCGCCCGGTACCTCGCCGCGGCCGACAAGATGAAGGCCGACCTGCCCAAGCAGACGATCACCACGAACGGGCCGCTGTCGAAGGACCCGTACTTCGTCCGCTTGACCAAGGACGCCAACGCGAACGCGGGGACGACGTACAACCTCGGCAACTCGAGCGTGACGATGGACCAGCGCGCGGTCACCGACGCCGGCTTCCTCGACCTCGTCCGGCTCGGCGTCTACCGCGCGGACGACCCGGTGATCCGCAACAGCGTGCGCGTCACCGACAAGGAGATCGCCTTCACGACGCCGACCGGCCAGTTCTGGCACCGGTACACGAAGGACGGCTACGGCGAGCAGGCCGACGGTTCGCCGTGGGACTACACGTTCCCGGCCGGAAGCCGCACGACGTTCGGCCGGCTGTGGCCGCTGCTGGCCGGCGAGCGCGGGGAGTACGAGCTGACGCTCGGCGACCCGGCCTCGGCCGCGCGGCGGCTGCGGGACCTCGGCCGGGTGAGCAGCTCGGCGGAGACCATGCCGGAGCAGGTGTGGGACGAGAACCCGCCGTCCGGCCAGACGGGCTTCCCGACCGGCACGCCGAACACGTCGGCGACCCCGCTGGCCTGGACGCACGCCCAGTACGTCCGGCTCGCCCGGGACGTCGAGGCGGGTTCGGTGCTGGAGACGCCGAAGGTGGTCCGCTGCCACTTCCTCGGCTGCTGACCCCTCGTGAGTGAGAAACAGTGTTCTAACGCTGTTTCTCACTCACGACCGGCGGGCGGTCAGATGACGGCGCCGTCGTCCTCGGGGGTCTTGGGCGGCAGCCACGAGTTGCCCGGGACGCCCCACTTGTTGTGCTTCAGCATCTTCTTCGCCGCGCGCGCGTGGCGGCCGACCAGGCGGTCGAGGTAGATGTACCCGTCCAGGTGGTCGGTCTCGTGCTGCAGGCAGCGCGCGAAGTAGCCGGTGCCCTCGACCTCGATCGGGTTGCCCTCGACGTCCGAGCCGGTCACCTTCGCCCACTTCGCGCGGCCCGTCGGGTACGACTCGCCGGGCGCCGAGAGGCAGCCCTCCCAGTCGTCGTCCGGGTCCGGCATGGTCTCCGGGATCTCCGACGTCTCCAGCTTCGGGTTGACCACGACGCCCTTGTGCCGCACGCCTTCGTCGTCCGGGCAGTCGTAGACGAACACCCGCAGGTCGAGGCCGATCTGGTTGGCCGCGAGGCCGACGCCCTCGGCGGCGTACATCGTCTCGAACATGTCCTCGACGAGCGTGCCGAGCTTGTCGTCGAACTCGGTGATCTCCCGGGTCGGCTGGTGCAGCACGGGTTCGCCGGCGATCACGATGGGGTGGATGGTCACGGCGAGCCAGTTTAGTCGGACCCTTCTGGTAGACCTGCATCAGACCGTGACGCGCCGGGGTCGATGCCCACGTCGGCGGCCGCTTCCGTGGTTGAATGGCGCCCGCGGAAGAGCTAGGTCTGATTCGCCATGACGCCCGATTGAGAGGGACTCGGATGGACGCCGCGGAGTCGATGGCTGAGCCGCAGCCGTCGCCGCCGAAGCCCGTACCCGGCCTGACCGAACGCGAGGTCGAGATCCTCGCCTTCGAGCGCCAGTGGTGGCGACACGCCGGGGCGAAGGAGAACGCCATCCGCGAACGCTTCGACTTGTCCGCGACGCGCTACTACCAGCTGCTCAACAAGCTGCTGGAGAAGCCGGAGGCGATCGAAGCGGACCCGATGCTGGTGAAGCGGCTGCGCAAGACCCGCGCCGCCCGCCAGCGCAAACGAGGCGCCCGGCGACTGGGGATCGAGCTGAAATGAGCGTGTTTTCGGGAATGTCCCGGCCGATGAAGGCCGCGGGCGTCGCCCTGGTCGGCGTGGCGATCATCGCCGCGGTCATCGGCGGGATCTCCGCGTTGAGCGGGGACAACGGGTCCAACGAGGCCGGGCCGAGCGGCACGGCGACGCAGCCGGGCACGTCCGGCGGGACGTCGGCACCGCCGGCGACGTCGTCGACGGCCACGCCGCCCTCGTCCTCGACCTCGACGAACCCGTCGTCGCCCACCCCGCCGCCGACGTCCACCCCGGCGCCCGGCCAGCCCACGCAGGGGCAGCCCGGCCAGCCCGGTGACCAGCAGGCGTCCAACAAGTGGGTGACCGTCCGGGTGTTCAACAACTCGACGATCAAGGGCCTGGCGGACCGGGCGGCGGAGGACTTCCGCGGTTCCGGGTGGAACGTCAACGAGGTCAGCAACTACTCCCAGGGCGTCATCCCGACGACGACGGCGTTCTACCGCCCGGGCACCGACGAGGAAGCCGCCGCCAAGCAGCTCGCGCAGGAGTTCGGCATCAAGGCCGAGCCCCGCTTCCCGGGCATCGAGAGCGCGAGCCCCGGCGTGATAGTGATCGTGACGAAGGAATACCAGTCCGGCCACAAGGGCAGCTGATGTGAAGGGGCCGTGGCCCCTTCACTCACTCCCCGGCCTGCGTCTTCGCGTACGCCTCCAGCGTCGCGAGCTGCGCGGGGTCGAGGCTCGGGCGGACCGTCTTGCGGGCCTTCTCCAGGTGCGCCGCGGTGACCTCACGGGCCTCCAGCGACTCGCGCATCGCCGTCAGCGCCGCCTCGCGGATCAGCGCCGCGCAGTCGGCCGCCGAGTAGCCGTCCAGAGTGGACGCCACCGCGGTGAGGTCCACATCGGACGCCAGCGGCGTGTTCTTCGAGCTGGCCACGAGGATCGCGGCGCGGGCCTCGGCGTCCGGCGGCGGCACGTAGACGCGGCGCTCCAGCCGGCCCGGCCGCAGCAGCGCCGGGTCGACCAGCTCCGGCCGGTTCGTCGCGCCCAGCACGACGACCTCGCGCATCGGCTCGACGCCGTCGAGCTCGGTGAGCAGCGCCGCGACCACGCGGTCGGCGACGCCGGAGTCCGACGACTGCCCCCGGCGCGGGGCCAGCGCGTCGATCTCGTCCAGGAAGATCAGCGACGGCGCGGCCTCGGCGGCCCGGCGGAACAGCTCCCGCACCGCGCGCTCGGACTCGCCGACCCACTTGTCCATCAGCTCGGCGCCCTTGACCGCGAAGACGTTCAGCGCGCCGGTGCCGGCCAGCGCCCGCACGAGGAACGTCTTGCCGCCGCCGGGCGGCCCGTACAGCAGCACCCCGCGCGGCGGTTCGACGCCGAGCCGCGCGAACGAGTCCGGGTACCGCAGCGGCCACAGCACGGCCTCGGTGAGCGACTGCTTGACGTCGACCATGTTGCCGACGTCGTCCAGGGTCAGGCCGCCGGTGGCCAGGTTGTCCGAAGTGGACATCGACACCGGCCGGACGGTGGCCAGCGCGTCCAGCAGGTCCTGCTGCGAGATGCGCGGCTCCTCGGCCTCGCGCTGACGCAGCGCGGCCCGCAACGCGGCGTCGCGCCGCAGGGCGATGAGGTCGGCGGCGACGAACCCCGGCGTCCGCTCGGCGAGGACGCCGCAGTCGATGCCGGTGTCGAGCGGGACGTCGCGGAGCAGGACGTTCAGCAGTTCGCGGCGCGTCTTCGCGTCCGGCAGCGCGAGGCTGAGCTCGCGGTCCAGCAGGTCGGCGGCGCGCAGGCGCGGGTCGGCGGACTCCGCGCGGGCCGTCGTCGCGACGACGGCGAAGCGTTCGCGGCGCAACGCCGTCCGCAGCTCCTCCAGCACGACGGTCGCGACCGGCGGCGGCGTGGCCGCGGGCAGCAGCGCGTCGACGTCGGTGAGCAGCAGCACCGTGGGCCCGTCGGCGGCGCGGACGGCCTCGCGCAGGCGCGCGACCGCGACGTTCGGGTCCAGCACGGCGAGGTTCGGCGCGGCCACCGGCACGACGCGGATGCCGGCCTCCTTCGCCACCGACCGCACGAGCGTCGCCTTGCCGACGCCCTCGGGGCCGGACAGCAGGACGCCGAGGTGGGCGGGCGCGCCCAGCCGGGCCAGCAGCTCCGGGCGGTGGAACGCCAGGTCGAACCACTCGTCGAGCTTGCGCGCGGCGGCTTCGGCGCCGATCAGGTCGGCCAGCGGGACGGCCGGTTCGGCGGCCTCCTCGACGACGGCGACTTCGTCTTCGACGATCTCGGCGTCGATCCACTCCTCGGCCGCGGTGACGGCGGAGGTGCGGACGAGCGCGGTCGCCGTGCGGGGCGCGGCGGGCTCGGGGGCGGGCCGGGCGCCGTCGCGCCAGACGACCACTGTGGACGGTCCGACCGCGACGGTGCCCGCCGGCTCGGTCGCGGTGACGGTGAGCAGCTCGTTGGTCCAGGTCGCGCCGATCGCCCGCGACAGCTGACCGCGCAGGCCCGCCGGGTCGGACCCCGGCTGCGGCGCGAGGTCTTGCGGCAGCAGGGAAACGGCGTCCCCGACGGTGAGCACCTTGCCGATGAGGGCGAGCCGCAGCATGTGCGGGCTGACCGAGACGCTGGCCAGCCGCGACCCGGCGACGGTGACCGTCTTCGCCGCGGAGACGTCCGCGGGCGCGACCACGACCTCGGCTCCCTCGGTGACCCCGAGGTTCGACATGGTGACGTCGTCGGTGAGGACGATCCCGGGCACGTCGGCCTCATCGGTCGGCGCGGCCAGGGCGGCGCTGACCCGGGCGCCGGTGAGGTGCACGGCGTCCCAGGCCCGCAGGCCGAGCGCGTCGAGGACTTCGGGGTGCAGCCGGACGACGCCGCGGCGGGTGTCCAGCGCGGACGGCGTGTGCCGGACGGTCAGCGTGATCTGCGGGTGGCTCACGCCGTTCACCCTAGCGATGCGGAGCGGCCCCAGGCGTCGAAGTAGGTGATGTCCTCCACCGCCGCGCGCGCCGCCGGGCGGAAGCCGGGCTGGGTCGTGTAGGCGACGGCGAGCAGGCTGATCTGCAGGACGTCGTCCGGGATGCCGAGCAGGGCGGCGACGCCGGCTTCGTGGTCCTGGAGGTGGTAGCCGCAGATCGAGCTGCCGAGGCCGCGGTCGCGCAAGGCCAGCTGGAAGCTCCAGATGGCGGGGTAGGCGGAGCCGAAGTACGCGGACTGCGTGAAGGCGTCCGCCGGCGGCCGGCCGATCATGCAGGGGATGGCCAGCACGGGCACGCGGTGGAGGTTGCGGACGAGGTGCCGGGCGGAGGCGAGGGCGCGTGCTTCGACGAGGTGGCCGTACTTCGCCCAGGACGCCTCGGCGGTCTCGCGGTTGTAGGCGGCGATCGCGGCTTTGGTGCCCGCGTCGCGCACGAGCAGCCAGCGGAACCGATCGGCCATGCTGCCCGCGGCGGGAGCCTGCTGGGCAATGCGGAGGCAGTCGTCGAGGACGTGCTGGGGCACGTCCCGGTCGAGGTCCAGCTTGCGGCGAACGGATCGAGTGGTGGTCAGTACGGTCTCGGCGTCCATACTTACAGTGTATGCGTACACTGTAAGTATGGTCTTGAACCGTGAGAAAGTCCTGGACGCGGCCCTCCGGCTGGCCGACGAACAGGGTCTGGCGGCGCTGTCGATGCGCAAGGTCGCGGCCGAGGCCGGTGTCGAGGCGATGTCGCTGTACAACCACGTCGAGAACAAGGGCGATCTGCTCGACGGGCTCACCGCCCGGGTCTTCGAAGAGGTGCCGCTGCCGGACCCCGCGTCACCGTGGGACGCCCGGCTGCGGTCGCTGGCCGCGGAGCTGCACGCGAGCTTCACGCGGCACCCGGTCGTGGTCCGGGCCCTGGCGGCGCAGGACGCGAACCCGCGCTCGGCGGGGGCGCTGAAGGTCATCGACGCGCTGCTGCACGCCTTGCTCGACGCCGGCCTGGACGAAGAAGCCGCGGCCCGGAGCTACCGGTCGCTGCTGGGGATGCTGTTCGGCTCGGTGCTCACCGGCACGGCCGGGACCGGCGACGCGAAGGCCGACCGCGCGGAGCCGGTGGTCGCGTACTTCCGGCGGATGGTCACGGCCGAGGAACTGCCGAGCCTGCGCCGCGTGCTGCCCGCGTTGGAGACCGGCGACTGCGTGCAGGACTTCGGCTACCAGCTGGACCTGCTGATCGGCGGGCTACTTGCGGCGCAGGCCGATCTGGCGCCATGAGCGGCGGCGCGGCCCCTGGCCGTTCTCCGAGGCGCCGCGCGGGGTGCGGACCGTCTCGCCGGTGCGGGGGAGGCGGACCGCGCGCATCGCCGCTCCCGCCACCCGGCGGCGCAGCGGGGGACGCAGCCCCAGCCGGCGCGGGGAGCGGGCCCGGCGGATCGCGCGGCGCTCGCGCGGCGGGACCGTCCAGGCCTCCGGGTGCGCCGCCAGCCAGCGGTGCCGGTAGACCGAGTACGGGATGTGCGCCAGGTACAGGATCATCGCCGCGATCAGCGCGACCAGCGGGAACTGGATGATCGCCGCGGCCAGCAGGGCGACGCCGATCAGCAGCGGCGCGATCGCCTTGGCCGGTGCCTTGACCGTCTTCAGCGACAGCGTCGGGATGCGGCTGATCAGCAGCGCCGCGATCGCGATCGTCCACGCCCACACGACGTACTGCGAGGACCACCAGCCGGAACCCCACTGCAAGTACGCCACCAGCGGCAGCATCGCCAGCAGGCCGCCGGCCGGCGCCGGGACGCCGACGAAGAACTCGCTCGCGTACGGCGGCTGCTCCGTGTCGTCCAGCAGCGTGTTGAAGCGCGCCAGCCGCAGGATCATGCAGACGGCGAAGATCAGCGACGCCACCCAGCCGATCCGGTCCGCGCCCGTCTGCCACACGTAGATGACCAGCGCCGGCGCGACGCCGAACGAAATGCCGTCGGACAGCGAGTCCAGCTCCGCGCCCATCTTCGACGTCGCGTCGAGGAGGCGGGCGATCCGGCCGTCCAGGCTGTCGAGCACCGCGGCGATGCCGATCGAGGCGATCGCCATCGCGTAGTTCTTCGTCAGCGCGAACTGCACGGCCGACAGCCCCGCGCACAGCGCGAGCACGGTGATGGCGTTGGGCAGCAGCCGGACGCCCGGGGTGGTCACGCGGACCATCGATCAGCCTTTCGCAGGCGCGGCAGGGAGTTCGGCGATCACGGTCTCGCCGCCGATCGTGCGCTGGCCCTTGCTGACCAGCACGGTCGAGCCCGGCGGAAGGTAGAGGTCGACCCGCGAGCCGAAGCGGATGATGCCGTAGGTCGCGGCGGCGCCGACCTTGTCGCCCTCGCGGATCTCGCAGAGGATGCGGCGCGCGACCAGCCCGGCGATCTGCACGACGACGAGCTCGTGGCCGTCTTCGGTGCGCATCAGCACGGAGTTGCGTTCGTTGTCGTCGCTGGCCTTGTCCAGGTCGGCGGAGAGGAACTTGCCGGGCCGGTAGGCGACGCGCTCGATCACGCCGTTGGCCGGCACGCGCTGGACGTGCACGTCGAACACCGAGAGGAACACCGACACGCGCATCCGCGGCTCGGCCGGCAGGCCCAGCTCGGCGGGCGGGACGGCTTCCTCGATCAGCGACACGAGCCCGTCGGCCGACGCGAGCGCGACGCCGTCACGCGGCGGCGGGACCCGCTTCGGCTCGCGGAAGAACGCGGCCATCGCCACGGTCGTGAGCGCGCCGAGGACGCCCAGGCGCTTGGAGAACCGGCGGGCGAGCAGCGTCGCGGCGACCCCGCCCGCCACGAACGGGCGGCCGGCCGGGTGCATCGGCGGCAGCGTCTCGCGGGCGAGCTGGACGGCGTGCGCGACGGGATTGCCGGCGGGCTCCGGCCGGGTGCCGCTCATGGTCGGGTCCCCTGGTTTCGTGTCGGAAGAACGGTCGGCGCCGGGGTCCGGCGGCCGCGTACGGGCGCCACCACGCTACCGCTGCCCCAGGTGGGACTCGCCGCGTGCCCCTGGTCGGCTCCCTCGCGAGGGTGTCCCCGCAGTGGGTGGGAGGCACCACATCCCGGTAACGCTTGGTCGAATTCAGCGACAACTCTCAGTAGTTGACGCCGTTCGGGGCGCTGCCGCGCGCACCCGCCAGAGCCTTTGTGAGGGGACGATGACCGATCACCTCGATCCAGCCGACGCCCGCCTCGACGAGTTGCTGGGCGCGTGGCGAGCGGAGATCGACGAGGTACCGCTGCCGTCCCTGGTGGACCCGCTGCGCGCCGTCGACGTGGTGATCGAGGCGAAGAAGGGAAACCGGGGCCGGGTGCATCCGCCCCCCGACGGCGCATGCACCCGGCCACCGGGAGACGCGCGTGAGGAAGCAGTTTAGCGGCCGATCGCCGGTTGATCACCGTTCGTCCGGCAAATAGTTACGAACGGTCACCCGAGCGGCGGCCGACACCGGTCACGAGCCGCAGGATCGCCAGCAGCACGACGGCGCCGAGGATGGCCACGCCGAAGCTCGGGAAGTCGAAGTCGAACGTCTTCGCCTGGCCGGTGGCGAGCCGGTAGAGCAGCCCGCCCAGTGCCGCGCCGACCACGCCGACGAGCACGCTGACCAGGCAGCCCTGCCGGCGCCGGTCCCGGCCGCCGACGACCAGGTTGGCGGCCCAGCCGACGATCGCCCCGAAGATCACCCATGCGACGAAACCCATGGCGGGAGCTTACGCGAGCGGTTGCACAAGAGTCATTGCACAAGAGCTGTTGTACAACTACTCTTGTGCGTCATGGTGAGGGAAGAGAACGTCCGGGAGATCCGGGACTCGAAGGCACTGGCCGCGATCGCGCACCCGCTGCGCCACCGGCTGCTGGACCTGCTGCACCTCGACGGCCCGGCGACGGCGTCGCTGCTGGCCGAGAAGACGGACCAGGCGGTGGGGAACATCAGCCACCACCTCAAGGTGCTGGCGGCCAGCGAACTCATCGAGGAGGCGCCCGAGCTGGCCCGGGACCGCCGGGAACGGTGGTGGCGGCGGACCTCCAGCGCGATCAAGTGGGGCGCGCAGGACTTCCCCGACGACCCGATCGCCGAAGCGGCCGAGGTGCTGACCCTCGACCACCAGCACGCGATCGCCCGCGAGTGGCTGGCCAAGCGCGACAGCTATCCCGAGGAGTGGCGCGGGGCGCTGTTCAGCGCCGACGGCTGGACCCGGCTGTCCATCGCCGAACTGGCCGAGCTGAACGACCGGATCGTCGCCATGCTCGCCGAGTACCGGGACCGCACCCCGCCGGACGACGGCGTCGAACGCCGTCCGGTCTTCTTCGCCGCGCGGGCTTCGCTGGGCAAGCCGTGAAGGGGCTCTGGGGGAACAGGGACTTCCGGCTGCTCTGGACCGGCGAGACCACGAGCATGCTCGGCAGCATGGTCGCGAGCACGGCGTTGCCGCTGGTCGCGGTGGTCACGCTGCGGGCGAGCACCTTCGAGGTCGCGCTGCTGACCGCGGTCGCCTGGCTGCCGTGGCTGGTCGTCGGCCTGCCCGCCGGCGCCTGGGTCGACCGGCTGCCGAAGCGCCCGGTCATGCTGCTCTGCAACACGGTGTCGATGGCGGTGTTCGGCAGCGTCCCGCTCGCCGCCGCCTTCGGCGTGCTGACCATGCCGTACCTGCTGGCCGCGGCCCTGCTCGGCGGCTTCGCGAAGGTGTTCTTCACCCTCGCCTACCGCGCGTACCTCCCGGCTCTTGTCGGGGACGAAGAACTTCTGGAAGGGAACGCGAAGCTGCACGGCAGCGAATCCGCGACGCAGGTCGCCGGGCCGGGGCTGGCCGGGCTGCTGGCCCAGCTGTTCGGCCCGGTCAGCGGCATCCTCGCGGACGCGGTCAGCTTCGGCGTCTCCGTGCTCTGCGTGCGCGCGATCCGGGCGCGGGAGACCGTGGCTCCGGCCGCGCGCACGCCGCTGCGCACGCAGATCGCCGAGGGCCTGCGGTTCGTCGCCGGGGACCGCTACCTGCGGTCGCTGATGACGTTCTCCGCCGTCTCGAACCTCGCGCTCAGCGGGTACAGCTCCATCCAGATCGTCTTCCTGTCCCGCACCCTCGGCGCCGGCCCCGGTCTGGTGGGCCTGGTCCTGGCCCTCGCCGCCGTCGGCGGGGTCCTCGGTGCGGCGCTGGCCGGGCGGCTCGGCGCCCGCTTCGGCACCGCGCGGGCGTTCCTGCTCTGCGAGATCTTCGCGGCCCCGATGATGCTGCTCGGCCCGCTGAGCGGCCCCGGCTGGGGCCTGGTGCTGTTCGTGCTCGCGGTCTTCGGCGTCTGCGCCGGTGTCGTCGCCTCGAACGTGCTGACCACGACGTTCCGGCAGCAGTACTGCCCGCCCGAGCTGTTCGGCCGGATCACCTCGAGTGCCTCGCTCGTCGCGTACGGAACGATCCCGCTGGCCGGGGTGCTCGGTGGCGCGCTGGGCGAAGCGATCGGCGTCCGGGAGACGTTGTGGGTGGCGTCCGGCGTGCTCATCCTCGCCGTGCCGCTGCTGGCGCCCTACCGGAAGCTGCGGGAGTTCCCGGTCAGAGCAGCAGGACGTCCACCTCGTCGCCAACCGCTGCCGACGTGACGTCCTCCGGCAGCACGATCAGGCAGTTGGCCTGCGTGAACGCGGCCAGCAGGTGGGAACCCGGCCCGCCGCGCGGCCCGACGACCCCGGTGACCTCGCGGTCGGACGGCGTGAACACGCCCCGGCGGTACTGGCGGCGGCCGCCCGGCGAGGACATCGCCTCGGTAAGCCGGGCCCGCACGCGCCGGCGCGAGACGTCCGTGTGGCCCATGGCCGTCAGCAGCGCCGGGCGCAGGAACGCCTCGAACGACACGAGCACGCTGACGGGGTTGCCGGGCAGGGTCACGACCGGCACGCCCTGCCAGCGCCCGCAGCCCTGCGGCCCGCCCGGCTGCATCGCGATCTTCGCGAACTCGACGCCCTGGCCGGACAACGCGTCCTTCACCACTTCATAGGCGCCCGCGCTGACGCCGCCGGAGGTGACCAGCAGGTCGGCGTCGGCGAGCTTCGGCTCGATGACCTTGCGGAACTCCTCGACGTCGTCGACGACGCTGCGGACCACCTCGACCTCGCAGCCGAGGCCGCGGATCGCCGCCGCGAGCATCACGCTGTTGGACTCGTAGATCTGGCCGTGCCGCAGCGGCGCGGGCGCGTCGATCAGCTCGGTGCCGGTGGAGGCGACCAGCACCCGCAGCGGCCGGTGCACCCGCACCTCGGCGAGCCCGACCGCGGCGGCCAGGCCGAGCTGGGAGTGGCCGAGGACGGTCCCGGCGTGCAGCGCGACGCTGTCGGCGACGACGTCTTCGCCGGTCCGCCGGATGTGCGCGCCCTCCTGGGCGGCGGCGGAGATGGTCACGGTCCCGGTCCCGCCGTCGGTGTCCTCGACCATCACGACGGCGTCCGCGCCGGGCGGCAGCGGGGCGCCGGTCATGATCCGGTGCGCGGTGCCCGGTTCGAGCGGCCGGACGTCGACCCGGCCCGCCGGGATGTCGTCGGCGACGGGCAGGGTCACCGGTGCGGCGGTGACGTCGGCGGCGCGGACCGCGTAGCCGTCCATCGCGGAGTTGTCGAAGGGCGGGAGGGAGACGCCGGCCCGGACGTCCTCGGCGAGCACGAGGCCGGCCGCGGCGGCGAGGGGCAGGGCGGTCGCGGGGGAGGTGCCCAGGAGCGCGGCCACCTCGTCGCGGTAGTCGTCGACGGAGATCACCGGACCATCCTCCCCGGCTTTCCCGGGCGTGCAAGACTCTGCCCCGTCGAGAGCACGCAGTAGGGGAGCACGCATGCAGGTCGGAGTCCGTCAACAGCCTTCGTTCGCCGTGGCCCGGCTGATGCTGGCGCCGGGGGAGCCGTGCCAGGTCGAGTCCGGCGCCATGATGGCCACCAGCTACGGCGTGCAGGTCCAGTCGCAGGCCCAGGGCGGGATCATGAAGGGCCTCGGGCGCGCGTTCCTCTCCGGCGAGTCCTTCTTCATCTCCACCTTCACCGCGCCGCAGAACGGCGGCTGGGTCGACGTAGCGGCCAACCTGCCCGGCGACATCCAGGTGATCACCCTCGACGGCCGCACCGGCTGGGCCGTCACCCGCGGCTGCTGGCTCGCGTCGTCGCACGGCGTGCAGACGGAAACCAAGTGGGGCGGCATGAAGAACCTGATGGGTGGCGAGGGCGGGTTCCTGACCCACGCCACCGGCCAGGGCCAGCTGCTCGTCGCCTGCTACGGCGCCGTCGAGACGATCACGTTGCAGCAGGGCGAGATGGTGACGATCGACACCGGGCACGTCGTCGCGTACGCCGACACCGTGCAGTACCAGATCCGGAAGGTCGCGACGGGCATCATCCAGTCCATGAAGAGCGGCGAAGGGCTCGTCTTCGACTTCGTCGGTCCCGGCCAGATCATGACGCAGACGCGCAACCCGTCCGCGCTGGTCAGCTGGATCGTCTCGCACGTCCCGTCCCGCTGATGCGCGTCCAGACCCGGCACACGCCGGGCTTCGGCGTCGCCCGCGTCCTGCTGGATCCGGGCGAGTCGGTGCAGGCCGCGCCGGACACGTTGCTCGCCAGCCGGTTCGGCGTCACCGAGGCGCCGGCGGGCCGCGGCGGCGTCCGCGCGGGCAAGGCCACGGCGACCGTCTACACCGCTCCCGCCGACGGCGGCTGGCTCGACTTCGCGCCGCTGCGCCCCGGCGACGTCTACCCGCTCGACCTCGGTGGCGGCACGGGCTGGTCGGTGCACCGCGACGCCGTGCTGGTCCGGCCGTCGTCGGTCCGGCACGACGCGGGCTGGGCGCCGCTGCAGCAGCTCTTCGGCGCCGACTCCGGGTTCCTCGAGCACTACAGCGGAACCGGGCCGCTCGTGCTGGCCGCGCCCGGCCCGGTGGACGCGTTCGAACTCGGCCAGGGCGAGCTGGTCACCGTCCGGCCGGACTACCTGCTGGCCTACCCGGACACCGTCCAGTGCCGGCTGCGGGCGCTCGATCCCGGCGGGCCGCAGTCGCTGCGCACGGGCGAGGGGCTCGCGGTCGACTTCGCGGGGCCCGGGACGGTGCTCGTGCAAGCGCGGAACAGACGCCTTTCTTCGCTGTGATCTTCAAACGAATTGCCCATTGCCGAGGGCGGTAATTCCGGTAGCGTGATTGGCACTTCCGCCGCTGGCATCCGCTCGGGCCAGCGGATCCTTTGTGCTGAGGGAGGGCGCCGTGGCTGTCGGCACCGTCAAATGGTTCAACTCGGAAAAGGGCTACGGGTTCATCGAATCCACCGAAGGTCCGGACGTGTTCGTCCACTATTCGGCCATCCAGGCCGAAGGATTCCGCACTTTGGACGAAGGCGACCGCGTCGAGTTCGAAGTCCAGTCCGGGCGTGACGGGCGGAGTCAGGCGGCAGACGTCCGCAAGGTCTCCTGAGGACCTTCATCACCCGATTGGCGAACCCCCGGCAGCCCGTGAACCTGGGACGTTAGGCTGCCGGGCGTGACAGGCGATGTGTCGGGGGACCTCACCGGTCGCCGGCTGGGCAACTACCGCATCGACGGGGTGCTCGGCAAAGGCGGCATGAGCGTGACCTACAAGGCCACGGACGTGCGTCTCGGCCGCAAGGTGGCGCTGAAGGTCATCGGTGACCACCTCGGGGCCGACGCCGAGTTCCGCGAGCGGTTCGTCGACGAGGCGCGCAACACGTCCGCGATCGACCACGCCAACGTCGTGCCCCTGTACGACTTCGGCGAGCTCGACGGCATGCTCTACATCGCCATGCGGATGGTCGACGGCGGCGATCTCGCCGGGTTGATCTCGGGTGGCCCGATCGCCCCGGCGCGCGCGTTGACGATGCTCGACCAGGTCGCGGACGCCCTCGACACGCTGCACAACCGTGGTCTGGTCCACCTCGACGTCAAGCCGGCCAACGTGCTCGTGACCAAGAAGGAGACTTCGCGCGAGCACGTGTACGTCGCCGACTTCGGGCTGACGCGCCGCGGCGCGACGGGGCACCGCACGCGCGGCGGCGACTTCCTCGGCTCCCCGACGTACGCGGCGCCCGAGCACCTGCGCGGCGAGCCGCTGGACGGGCGCACCGACCAGTACGCGCTGACGTGCGTCCTCTACGCGTGCCTCACCGGCAGCCCACCGTTCAAGGGCGATGTCCCGACGGTGATCAAGGGGCACCTCAACGGCGAGCCGCCGTCGATCTCCCGGGTGGTCGCACTGCCGCCGGCGATCGACGAGGTGGTCCGCCGCGGCATGGCCAAGAACCCGGCCGACCGCTACCCCAGCTGCGTCGAGATGATCGCGGCCGCCCGCCGCGCGCTCGGCGCCCAGGCGGCGTCGGACACCCCACCGGGCCCACCCGGGTCCAATTCGGGTGGAATCCCCGCGCCGCAGCGCCATGGTCAGGTACAACAGGGACCGCACCAGAACAGCGCGCCGCAGGGAGAGGGGACCCCCGTGCACCCGTACGGAGGACAGCAGCAGCCCGGCTACGGCCAGGGGCCCGGTCCCGGTGGTCCGCCGCCCCAGGGGATGCCCCCGCAGGGAATGCCGCCGCAGGGCCCGCCGCCCGGGTACGGCTACCCGCAGCAGGGCCCGCCCCCCGGTTACGGCTACCCGCAGCAGCCGGGGATGCCGCCCCAGGGCATGCCCCCGCAGGGCTACGGCCAGGACCCGATGCGGCTGCGCCCCCCGATGCCCGCGGGCGGCGCGGGCGCGTTCCACCAGCCGAAGAGCAGCGGCGGCAAGAAGTGGGTCTTCATCGCCCTCGGCGTGCTGGTCCTGGCCGGCCTGGTCGTGGGCGCGATCTTCCTGTTCAGCGACGGCGGTGGTGGCGGTGGCGGCACGACGACGGCCCCGAACATCCCGGTCGGCCCGGGTGGCTCGCAGGGCAACCCGACTTCGTCGCTGAAGGCGCCCCCGTCGTCGATCCCCATCAAGCCGAGCAGCTGAGGGGCTCGCGGCGAGCGCGGTCGGTGGTGATCTGCTCGGGAGCCAGGTCGCCGCGGACCGATTTGAGCACGCCCAACGGCTCTTCGGGGCTGTCCCCAGCGCTTCCCGGGCGACCGGCCCGGGCCGCGGGCCGCCTCGACGGTGATCTCCGTTGCCGAACCGGGCCACTGTCGGGCTCGCGAGATCGTGCGGCGCTGAGCAGGTCTTCTTGCACTCTCCATCCGAGAGTGCTAAACACGGTGTTGGCACTCGACGCCGTCGAGTGCCAAAGGTCGGGACGGTGAGGCTGACCCCCACCCGGGTGCAGTCGTCCGTCGCGGGCACCGAGCCTGGCCGAGGAAAGAGTCCTGCTGCCGCCGCTGCAAAGCACTACAGCGCGGCGGTGGCGCCCAATACCGGAGGACCACACCGCAATGGCCAAACTGATCGCGTTCGACGAGGACGCCCGCCGCGGTCTTGAGCGCGGCTTGAACACCCTCGCCGAAGCCGTCAAGGTGACCCTCGGCCCGCGGGGCCGGAACGTCGTGCTCGAGAAGAAGTGGGGCGCGCCGACCATCACCAACGACGGTGTCTCCATCGCCAAGGAGATCGAGCTCGAGGACCCGTGGGAGAAGATCGGGGCCGAGCTCGTCAAGGAGGTCGCCAAGAAGACCGACGACGTCGCGGGTGACGGCACCACCACCGCCACCGTGCTCGCCCAGGCCCTCGTCCGCGAGGGGCTGCGCAACGTCGCCGCCGGCGCCGACCCCATCTCCCTCAAGCGTGGCATCGAGGCGGCCGTCGAGGCCGTCACCGAGCAGCTGCACAAGGCCGCCGTCCAGATCGAGACCAAGGAGCAGATCGCTGCTACCGCCTCGATCTCGGCCGCTGACCGCACCATCGGCGAGCTGATCGCCGAGGCGCTGGACAAGGTCGGCAAGGAAGGCGTCGTCACCGTCGAGGAGAGCAACACCTTCGGCCTCGAGCTCGAGCTCACCGAGGGCATGCGCTTCGACAAGGGCTACATCTCCGGTTACTTCGTGACCGACCCGGAGCGTCAGGAAGCCGAGCTCGAGGACCCGTACATCCTCCTCTTCGGCTCCAAGATCTCCACCGTCAAGGACGTCCTGCCGCTGCTGGAGAAGGTCATCCAGTCCGGCAAGCCGCTGCTGATCATCGCCGAGGACGTCGAGGGCGAGGCCCTGGCCACCCTCATCGTCAACAAGATGCGCGGCACCTTCAAGTCCGTCGCCGTCAAGGCCCCGGGCTTCGGTGACCGCCGCAAGGCGATCCTGCAGGACATCGCGATCCTGACCGGTGGCCAGGTCATCTCCGAGGACGTCGGCCTCAAGCTGGAGAACGCGGACCTGTCCCTGCTGGGCAAGGCCCGCAAGGCCGTCATCACCAAGGACGAGACGACCATCGTCGAGGGTGCGGGCGACGCCGACCAGATCCAGGGTCGCGTCAACCAGATCCGCGCCGAGATCGACAACTCGGACTCGGACTACGACCGCGAGAAGCTGCAGGAGCGGCTCGCGAAGCTGGCCGGCGGCGTGGCCGTCATCAAGGCCGGCGCCGCGACCGAGGTCGAGCTCAAGGAGCGCAAGCACCGCATCGAGGACGCGGTGCGCAACGCGAAGGCCGCCGTGGAAGAGGGCATCGTCGCCGGTGGTGGCGTGGCCCTGATCCAGGCCGCCGAGGCCGCGTTCGCGGGCCTGAAGCTCGAGGGCGACGAGGCCACTGGCGCCAACATCGTCAAGGTGGCCGTCGAGGCCCCGCTCAAGCAGATCGCGATCAACGCCGGCCTCGAGGGCGGCGTCGTGGTGGAGAAGGTCAAGGGCCTGCCGCAGGGTCACGGCCTCAACGCCGCCACGGGTGTCTACGAGGACCTGCTCGCCGCCGGCGTGCCGGACCCGACGAAGGTCACCCGGTCCGCGCTGCAGAACGCCGCGTCCATCGCGGCGCTGTTCCTGACCACCGAGGCCGTCGTGGCGGACAAGCCGGAGAAGGCTTCGGCCGCTCCCGCCGACCCGTCCGGTGGCATGGGTGGCATGGACTTCTGAGTCCGGCTTCTTGATCGGAAAGCCCGGTCCGCTTCGGCGGGCCGGGCTTTCTCTTTATGAACACAGCTCATGGCTTCGTGAAGAACCACACGGCGAAGGCGCCCGCGACCACGACGCCGAGCGCGAGCACGAAGAGACCCCCGAGCCAGGCCGTGCTCGTTTCTTCGGCTTCCATTGCGAGGACGACCGCGCCGATGCCGGTGAGCAGCACCCAGATCGCGAGCGCGGCGGCGCTGTAGAGCACGACCTTCGTCGCGGACCGGCTGCCGGGGTCGTCGAGCGCGAGGAACGCGGCGTAGGCGGTCAGCCCCAGCCCGGCGATCAGGTAAAGCCCACCCAGAATCCCGACGACGATCTTCGCCGCCGTTCTGCTGCCTTGATCCACGACCGCGAACCCTAACCCCTCGAACGGGGTTCACGTCGGGCTTTTGGGCTGGTCGGAGTAGGGATCTACGCCGAACGGCCCGGACGCTCCCCTGGGCGTCCGGGCCGTGGCTCGCCGCGTCCCCCGACGGCGGCGTCCCCCGTTTTCAGTGCCACCCCGGCATCCGGCGGGCACCGGCTCCCCCTGCGAGCCGGCGCCCGCCCGGCGTCAGGAGTCCTCTTCCGGCGTCAGGATCGCGGCGGCGACGTAGACGGGAATGGCGATGCCGACGGAGAGGAAGACGGCGGCGACCATGCCGATGCGCAGGACGCTGGCGTCGATGCCGAGGTAGGTGGCCCAGCCACCGCAGACACCGGTGAGCATCTTGTCGCTCGTGCTGCGGCGGAGCTTCTTGGTGGTTTCCGGGGTGTACACGCTGTTGGTCATGGCTCAATGGTGTCTGCGGGCGGGGTGCCGCCACATCGGGAACGGCCCGGACCCCGACCCTGAACTTGGCCTCGGGGAAAACCAGGTGCTCCCGGTCCGGGGTGCCCGGTACAACTTCGGACCATGAAGCACGACACCCCGGAGTTCGCCGCTCTCGTGGGTTTGTCCACAGGGCGGCCGTGATGTGGACGGTCGGCGCAGCCGACCCGGCTTTTCCGGCTTTTGTCGGTGGCCGCCGATAAGATGGACACGGGGCAGCCCCCTGGGAGCGGCGGGGGACGTTTGGTCCCGGGCGGTCGGCCTGCCGCACCCAGCCCGAAGGCGTCCGGTCCGGGCCCGGCGATCTCGACCTCATCGTCTACTCGCTGCGCAAGTGGATGCGGCTCGCGCTCACCGGGAACCCGACCGTCCTGCTGCCGCTCTTCGTGCCCGACCACGAAATCGTGCGGATCACCGAGCTCGGCCACGAGCTGCGCGCGAACGCGGCGAAGGTCGTGTCGCGGCAGGCGGGCCTGCGGTTCGCCGGCTACCTGCGGACCCAGCGGCAGCGGATGCTCGACGGCGCCATCAAGGTCAACCGGCCGGAGCTCATCGAGAAGTACGGCTTCGACACCAAGTACGCCATGCACATGGTGCGCCTCGGCGTGCAGGGCGTCGAGCTGCTCGAGACCGGTCGGATGACGCTGCCGATCGCCGAACCCTGGCTGACCTGGCTGCGCGATCTGCGACGCGGGAAGCACACGCAGGACGAAGCCCTCGCGGCCGCCGCCGAGCTGGAAGACCGGCTCGAGCGGCTGGTCCGGGGTGGTTCACCGCTGCCGGAGGAGCCGGACCGCGACTGGGCCGACCGCTGGCTCGTGCGCGCCTACGGCTTGGCCTGGCAAGCGGCAGCGTGACGTCGTGAGTGGGAAACCGGTTTACCCCACACCACAAACCCCGCCCCCGCTCGACCCGAGCCCCCCACGCCGCCTCCACCACGGGCGACGCCCGGTACGCGTCCG